>NZ_JBIAJQ010000007.1:0-179162 GCF_042872045.1 Streptomyces sp. NPDC005496 | reverse complement strand
TTATCGTACCAGGAAAGCGCGATGGCCTCTCGCTCCAGATCCATGTACTCCTCGGCCCAGCGGGGGAACAGGTCCACCTCGGGCATGTGCTCCAGGGCGGCCGACAAGACGCCCTTCGTGTCGAGGACTTGGTCGAGCAGACCGGCGAAGTCCTCCTTGAGCGGGCGCCTGCCCTGCTCGATGGAGGCGATGGTCTCCTCGTCCACGAGGGCCCGCTCGGCGAGCGAACGCTGGGTGAAACCGGCGGCCCGCCGCAGGACACCCAATTGCGCGCCGACCATCTTCATCGCTGACGCGTTCTTGCGCGAACGCTTCCTGGAGTTCATACGGTCCAACTCCCCCTCACGGCACGTACGTCCACCGCGGGGAACCCGTACAAGAAATCTGTACGGGTCCACTCACTGCTCCATCATGACCACGGAGCGTCACTCTCGTCACGTGAACAACGAAACCGCTCACAGCCCTCGCGAGCGCTTCTACCGGCGTGAACGCCGATCGGTGCCGGCCGCACGGGAGTTCACGAGGGCCGCGCTGTCGGACTGGGGAGTGCCGCCGGGCGCGTACGACGACATCCTGCTCTGCGCGGGCGAGCTGACCACGAACGCCCTGGTGCACGGCGTACCGCCCGGCCGGGGCCTGCGGCTGAGGCTAGTTCCGTGCGGCGACCTGCTGCGCGTCGAGGTCCACGACAGCGGCGGCGGCGAGCCGAGGGTGACGGCACCGGCGGGGGAGTCGGGGCGGGGGCTGCTCCTGGTCGCGGCGCTGGCGGACAAGTGGGGTGTGGCGCACCGGAATCCCGGCAAGATCGTGTGGTGCGAGTTCTCCGGTGCCCTCCGGCCGCCGCGCGACCCGTCCGGCGCCCGGCCGGGCATGCGTCGAGCTTGATCACGATCGGGTGACGAACCGTCACTTGAAGCCACAACTACTTCACGCCATCTTCACGCCCCTGGCATGCTGCTCCAGCTGATCCCAGCACCAGCCAATGGAGCCCGCCACATGAGTGACATCCAGCCCACCACCGACGCCGGCCTGAGTGCCGCGAACCCGGCCGGTGGCACTGTCGCCCCCGCCGCCCCCGCGCCCGTCGCGCACCTGACCGGCCTGGCCATGAAGCGCCGGGGCCCCGTCGCCGCGTGGCTCGGCCTGCCGCTGATCACCCTCGGCATCTACCAGCTGGTCTGGTACTACAAGATCCACAAGGAGCTGAAGGAGTTCGACAACCGCCAGGCCCTCAACCCCGCGGGCAGCGTGCTGGTCATGATCTTCCTGGGCTGGACCCTCATCGCCCCGCTGGTCTCCTTCCACAACACCGGCAAGGCCATAGCCAAGGCCCAGCGCGCGGCCGGCCTGCCGGTGACGTGCAGCCCCGCCGCGAGCATGTGGCTGGCCTTCGTCTTCGGCCTGAACACCTGGTACATGCAGCGCCAGCTCAACCTGATCACCGCCGCGTACCCGGGCGTCCAGCCCGGCGCCGGCGTGTCGCTGGCGGCCTGATCTCCCCCGCGCGGAGCCCCGGCGTCCGGCCACGGACGACCGGGGCTCCGCGTTGTCGGCGATGGCCGATTCACGCCGTTCGGAGGACGCCGGGTCACCGGCTCGGCAGCTCCGGTCACCGGAGCCCCCCAGGGCGTACGGCACCGGTCGGCCCGGTGGCTGCTAGAGTCCCGCTCTTCGCCGGGCGCGCCCGGACGGAGTCCCACGGCAGGTCGCCCGATGACCGTTCCCCACACCCCCGATCCACTCGCGGCATGGCGCCAGGCGCTCACCGAGGCGGACCGGATCTTCGCCGCAACGCCCCCGCTGGAAGCCCCGGTTGACGGCTGCACCCACTGTTACCCCGAGTCGGAGCTGCACCTCCTCGGCGGTGACCCCGACGCCGTACCGGACGACCTCCTCGGTTGCTTCATGCGCGAGGTCCCCAGCCATTGGGACCCGGACCAGTACTCCGTACTGTGGCGGCGCCTCATGCCCCGCGCGCTGCGTCACTGGGGACCGGACGGCGAGGCCGTCGACCCGGCCGCGGAGATCGGCCATCTCGGTGCGGACGGCGCCGGGTTCGCGCACTGGCCGGAGCCCGAGCGCGCCGTGACACTGCGGGCCTTCGGGGCCCTGCTGGGCATCGCGCTGACCGACGGCGGCGCGGCCGGGGACATCACCGGTCTCCTCGAAGGCATCGCGCACGCGACCGGCGACCTGGACCCCTGGCTGGCACACATCTCCGGCCTCTCGGGCCCCGGCACGGACGCCGGCCTGGTCCGCCTCGCCTTCGACTGGGCGACCGATCTGCTCTGGGACGAGTTCAGGTTCTCCTGGTGGTACGACGGCGACCCCCGGACGATCGCCACCTGGCTGCCCGCCCAACGCCCCCGCGTGGCAGCCTTCGCCGCGGCTCACCCCGGGTGCAAGACAGCCAAGGACACCTTGGCCGCCCTCGACGCCCTCACGGCGGACGACCACAGCCCGTGGCTCTACCCGCGCGCCTTCGACAGGTGCCTGAGACTGCTCCCTCAGCCGGACGCACGCGACCTTGCGGGAAACGCCCCGTGAGGGCGCGTAGGGCGTGGCACGCTCACCCGGCGTACGGGGCGGCAGGCCCCCCCGGCGTGCGGCTTGGCACGCTCACCCCGGCGGGCGGGGCGTCACGCCGGGGTGGCGCCGACGCAGAACTCGTTGCCCTCGGGGTCGGCCATCACGACGTGATGCCCGTCGAACTCCTCCAGGACGGAGGCGCCCGCGCCCACCAGACGCTCGGACTCGCCCCTGATCCGCGCCCACCGCTCCTCGGGACCGCCGTGCCCCGGCACCCGGACGTCGATGTGGAGCCGGTTCTTGGCCGTCTTCGGCTCGGGGACCTTGAGGATGCAGAGCCGGGGCCCGACGCCGTCGGGGTCGCAGAGCCAGGCCCCGTCGTCCACCGAGTCGTCGGCGAGCAGCCCGAAACCCGCGTGCCACTCCTCACGGGTCGCGAAGGGCGCGGGCGGCGGCTCGTCGACGTACCCGAGAGCCGTCTTCCAGAAACGCCGCAGGAGCTGCGCGTCGGCGCAGTCGAGGGTGAGATCGATGGTGACCGCCATGCCAGGACGGTACTGCCCGCCTACGACAACGGAACCGGCCGTCACCCTCGGCGGGAGCCCGGACCGCCGTCCGCAAACGACTGCCGGTCGAGGCCCCACGTCTGGAGGGCGAAGGGCCGCCCCTTCTCCTCGCCCGTGATGAGCGGAACGTCGAGCAGGCGGAACCCCGCCTTGGTGGCCACGGCGACACTGGCGTCGTTCTCGGCCTCCAGCTCCAGGATCACCCGCTCCGAGCCGAGCTGCTCGAAGGCGTACGCGGCCATCACCCGCACCGCCCGCACGGCCAGCCCCTGCCCGCGGTGGGCGGGTCCGACGGCGTAGCCGATCTCCGTACCCTCGGGGGCCCGCCGCAGCATCACCTCGCCGAGCGGCGCGCCACCGTCGAGGGTGATGGCGAGCAGGATCGCCGTACCCTCCGCACGCAGCTGCCGGTCCTTCGCCAGCCGCGTCCGGGCGGCCACCTCGTCGAAGGGCGAGACGATGGGCGTCCAGTAGGCGATGTCGGGATGGTCGAACAGCCCCGGCATCGCGGCGATGTCGCCCTCCGTCCAGTCACGCAGGACGAGCCCCTCCCCGGCCAACTCGATCCGCGCGGGAAAGGGCGACGTGCTGCTGCTCATGATGGGGACCTCTCTGACCCGGCCAGGACGACGCAGGATAACCGGCACGGAACCGGGACCGGCGCGGAGCAGGCCGCACCGCGCGGACGCCGTACGGAGGGAGTCCGGACGGTCGGCGGACCGGCGAACCGGGGGCTCAGCGGACGGGGAAGCCGAAGGAGTACCCCTGCTCCTTGAGCCGGGGGAGGATCCGGCGCAGGGCCTCGACGGTCTGGGAACGGTCGCCGCCCGCGTCGT
The DNA here is from genome assembly GCF_042872045.1 of Streptomyces sp. NPDC005496. Lineage (NCBI taxonomy): Bacteria > Bacillati > Actinomycetota > Actinomycetes > Kitasatosporales > Streptomycetaceae > Streptomyces > Streptomyces sp. NPDC005496. The sequence continues at coordinate 175,231 of NZ_JBIAJQ010000007.1, read as the reverse complement.
GGAAGAGGAGCGTCGGCCCATTGGGCAACTCCCGCTCGACGGTGGCCACGATGGCGTCGGTACCGGGCCGCTCGAAGTCCTTGGTGTCCACGTTCCAGCCCAGTGGGCGCATCCCCCGGGAGGCGGCCAGCTTGCGGCTGTACGGCGTGAACGCGCCGCCGGGCGCCCGGTAGTACATCGGCCGCACACCGCCGGACGCCTTGGTGATCATGCGCTCGGCGTCGAGGATCTGCTGGGACTGGTAGGTCTGGGACCTCTTGTCCATGGAGGTGTCGTGGGAGACGGAGTGGTCGCACAGCCGGTGCCCCGCCGCGACCACCTTCTTCACCAGGTCCGGGTGGGCCTGCGCCTGCGTCCCCACCATGCAGAACGTGGCCTTGACCCCGTACTCCCGCAGCACGTCCAGCATTTGGGGGGTCCACTCGGGGTCGGGGCCGTCGTCGATGGTGATGTTGACGCCGCGGGCCCCCTTGTCGGAGGCGTGCACGATGCTCACCGCGACCGGCTTGCCGTGGTTGCCCGCGGTGTCCGACACGGCGGGCTTGCGAGGGGAACCGCCGACCGCACCGGCCTGCGCGGTCCACACCGAGGCACCGGCGGCGAGCAGGGTCACCCCGAGCGCCGCCCCGACGACCTTGCCGTACCAGCCCCGCGCGTTGCCATGCCGTGCCATGTCCGCCCCCGATTCCCGCAGTCCCTAGCCGCCCCTGAATGACCAGGCGCCACCACCCAGGACGACAGAAGAAGCCGAAGGGATCCCCCCGTTACAGATCGCGCACAATCCCGCAGAGGCCCGGGGACAACCGGGCGGGGGAACGGCCGATCCGAAGGACGCGGGAGAGGGCCACCGCGCTCCTCAACTACGTTCGGACGACGCCGTAATGACGCTGCGCAGCGCAGTGGACACTCCACCGGGACAGGACAACTGAGGCTCAGTCGCTCTCGGCGTTTTCGGCCTCACGCTGCCGCGCGGCTCGCTTCGCTGCCGTGTTCCGGGCGTGGGCTTCGCGTCGCAGCCGGCGTTCGTAGTCGGCGATCTGACGACTCATGGGGCGCAGGTGGCGGTTCGGACCAGCCGCTCGTTCTCCCTGTCCACCAGGAAGGGACCGTTGCCTCCCAGTCGGGGGCGCCTTCCGTTCTCACCGTCCCGGACCGCGCCCCAGTAGAAGATCCACCCGAACGGCAGGTCTTCCACCCGCAGAATCCCAAGCTCGAACTCCACGCTCCCTGTTACGACTTCGACCTCGGCAAGCACCAGCCGACGCGCATCCTCCTCGGTCAACATCACCCGATGATGACATGACGCCCACACGCCGGAACGGCTCTGCTTCACGTAATCGACCTGGGCGTGCAGCCCACTTCAGCCTCCTGGGCCGACCGGTCGTGAACCGTGCTGGATGAGAGGGAAACCGAGACGGACCGTGGCCCACATCCCCCAACAGGGTGATGGGCTGCTGGTTCCCCGTCGGTGATCACTTCGGCACCCTTACGGTGCGTCTCACGTTTGCACGCCCAGCACATCGAGGAGACGACGCCAATGGCGACAGCGCCGGACCAGCAACCTGCCCAGCCCCAGCCCTACGGGCAGCCTCCGACGATCATCATCCACAACAACAACTCCGCCGTGGCGTCTTCCGCAGCAGTCGTCGGCGGTACGGGCTTCAGACGCCGGCGTCAGTCGCTGTGGGTCCACTTCTGGCTCCTCATGCTCACCGCCGGCATCGGCAACGTCTTTTACGCGATGCACGTGAATCGTTGGAACCAAGACCGGGGTCTCTGACATCCGGTGTCGTCTCTTGTCGGGGTGTCGGTGCCGCTGAGCCAGGGCTTCGATACCTGACCGGGCTGCTGTCGACTCGACCGCGTCGGCCGGATCACTGGTCCGGGAGCTTCGTCAGTACGACGATGCCGGTATGCGTCGCACCGGTGAGGAGCGTGAGCAACTCAAGCTGATCCGCCGGTATGTCACGCCCGGCCTTCGGTATCTCAAGCTCGGTGGCGCTCTTCTCGCTATGAGTGGGCGCGAGCGGGACAAGTTCATGCGGAAGCTGGGCAGGGCTGCTGGTGACATCAGCCATCGTGAGCTGGGTGTGCTGCTCGACCGAGGATGGCGCGAGTGCACGACGGCGGCCTGGCTCATCGCCGTCGCCGGCAGAACCGAGTTTCGGGAACGTCTCGGCGAACTCCTGGTCGCCAGTCAAGGGCCCTGGGCGGGCCAGGCGTACTGCGTCGCCCTGGCCTCCTTCGGTACCTCGGCCGACGCCGACATCCTGAGCGCCTACCTCGACCGCTACCTGCTTCGCCCTGACCTCTCCTACGACCAGACGGACGCTCTCGGCGCGCTCTTGCTGCTCGACGCCAGACTCCAGACCGACCACGCGGCCAGGTTCCTTGCCCCGGACGGACTCTGGCAGCAGTGGATCGATGGACCACCCAGCAACGAACGCGGCACCCCCGACGAATACCGTGAGTTCATCGAGATGCTCTGCGCTTTCGCCGACGAAAGCGCGAGGTACTGCCCGACACGAAAGCACGGCGCGACCCCTGACCGGAGCTAGGCACCACCGCAGAGAGTCCTCAAGTTGGGCAGCTCGGGTGTGATCCAGAGGCGAGCTGCTCGACGACTTAACGTGGCGCTAGTAAAGGCCAACTCGTGGCCGAGTATGCCTGGAGGGAATCCGGTTTAACAGAGGCGTCGGTAGGTTTCCACCATGAGCGATGACGAGGGATACCTGGATAAGAGCCCGGCTGCCGCACGGATGGGGAAGGCGGCCGAGTACCTGGTAGCGGCTTCATGCATCCTGGCCACAGGCGGTGAGTTGAACGTATCCACATCGCTGGTGGACGACGAGGGGGTGGATCTAGTCTTTCACCGGCGGGGAAGCTCCGTGACTCTGGCGGTGCAGGTGAAAGCCCGCATGTCGACCGGAATGCAAGTCCAACAGGGCAGGTTGATGGCTTTTGTCCGGTCGCAGACCTTCCAGCCGCGGGCCGACCTGGACATGTTGTTCCTCGCCGTGGACGTTGAGCTGGGGGCGGTGATGACGGCCTGGCTGATTCCGAGTGGCACGTTCGCTGAGATGGTGGCCGAGCCCAACAGTCGAGGACGTTTTCGCTTCGCTGCATCGATGAAGCCCGATTCGAAGGATCGCTGGAGTCCGTTCCGGCTGACAGCTGCGGAACTTCCCAGACGTGTCCTTGCCCGGCTGGTCGAGCTGGAGAAGGAAGGGGTTGGGTACAGGCAGGGGACTCAGTAGACCTGCCCCTGTCGCCTCCCGCCTGTCGGCGAGATGGGCGGCGCGATCGGTGGATCGATGGCCAGACGCTGACGTTGCAACGCGTGGTCGCCTCCACGAGGTTCGGCGAAGACCGACATGCGTTCCACTGCTGTGCCTCAGACTCGGTTTGCAACTTCGACCGTGATACGCACCCGTTCCCGGCCCGCCACCGACTCTGCGGCCGCCCGCAGCTCCTACACAGACCGAACGCGTCGTGTTTCATGCCCGTCCGCGCGGCTGCAGGTGCATGCCGTTCGCCGTGACTCGGTCTGTCCACGTGGTGCCTTGAAATTGCGAGCTCAGCCGTCCACGACTGAGTTAGCGGATCAAAGCGCGAAGGGTAGATCTCAGGGGTAGGGCTTTCGTTGGTCACGCTGAGCCTGGACAACACGACGCCGTAGTGTCTTCAGAGATACTTCGTCACCGCAGACCGGGTCTCTCGTACGCCAGAAGTCCCACCCGTCGGTGGACAAGGTGGACTCAGGGGTATTGCGGCCTTTGACGCGGAGCTTGACCCCTCGCCCGGCAGCCGACAGCGAGGGGTATACCTGTTCCTGGTAGCGGATCTGGCCAGTGGTCAGCACGGTCGCGGTGTGTCGTTGCCCCATATAGTCACCGTGCAAGGTCGCCCCAGGGGTCACCCTGCCGGCGGCCATCATTTCCTCGAAGCCCACACTCCTCTCATCCTCGCTGACTGTTATCTTCCGCGATCTCGTTCGAGGTGATCGCCCGGACGCTCGGGATGTGGGGATGGAGGATTCGGCAGACGAGGGTTCGGCTGGTCGAGGTGCGGGGACCGGTGCCCCCGGAGGCGCGGAGATGCTTGGAGCGACCCCGGCCCGGGGGAAGTCAAAGGTGGCGCGTACCCGTTGCAGGCTCGCCCGGAGGTCTGCGTGGGGCAACTTCGGCACGCGCTTGGCGAGGAGAGCGATGAGCTCTCTGGGCGGCTCACCGGAGGCGAACAAGTCATTGAGGGCGAGGTTGACCTCGCGGTCAACGAAGAAGCTGCGCCACAAATCCTGGATGCGGTTGTCGCGCATGTTGGCCTTGCTGAGCAAGGCCAACAGTTCGCAGGCAGCGTTGACGTCGTCATCGATCCGCACGGTGCGGAAGAGCTTGTGTTCGACCGGAACCGGAGCATGAGCGTTGTACACGCGCCATTCCGCCCCGTTGGTCAGCGCGACCCATTCCACACCTGCGACTGCTGCATAGCTGATTGTCTGGTTCGCCCAGCGCGGGTCATCGAGATTCTCGCCGATCGCCTTCGCTTCGATAAAGAGCCGGGGCATGCGCATGAGGATCAGTGCGTAGTCGACGGGGTTGTCGGTCGTTCGTCGTCGGTACTCGCGGTGCACCTCCTCGGGGTCCAGCACATCCCAGCCCAGGGCGGCGATCACTGGTTCGATGAGGCCGGCCTTCGTGTTCTGCTCACCCACTCGGCGTCCGAGGCTGCGATAGCGGACCAGCCGATCAACGCACTGCTTCAGTGTGTCCGATAGGTCATCCATGCGCTGCTCCCCGTCCTCACGCCATGCAACACCCCCGGCAGCCTAGTGCTGTGACCAAGGTTCACGGGGCTGGCGCCGTCACCCGGCCCAGTTTGGCGCGGCGATGTGCGATCTGAGCGCGCCTTTTCGCTGGTCGGCCCGGCGGCCCGGCGGCCCGGGGAAGGAGTAGGCGAGCGCTGACCTGAGCGTGACGTCTTGTCCTTGACGGCACTGTGCCCAGGGCAGGACCCACACGCATCATTTGGCTTGTGGGATTCTTGGGACACGGTGTCAATGGCCCGTACATCCTTGGGGCATGCAGCAACTAGAGGCGCAGGAAGTCTCCCTGCACAAGGTCTTCAGCAGTGACTACGACTTCCGGATTCCGGACTACCAGCGGCCCTATGCCTGGGACGTCGAGCAGGCCGTCCAGCTGCTCACCGACTTGGAGGAGTCTCTGGACAGGGGGAAGGACGAGCCGTACTTTCTCGGCTCCATCGTCCTCGTCAAGGCCAAAGGCAACGCGCCGGCTGAGGTTATCGACGGTCAGCAGCGCCTCACCACCTTGACCATCCTGCTCGCTCTCCTTCGCGATCTGACGGAGGACCCGGACCTCCGCAGCGATCTCGACAGACTGGTCACGGAGCCCGGCAACAAGGTCCGCCGGCTTGATCCCAAGCCCAGGCTCACCCTGCGCTTCCGCGACGCCGGCTTCTTCCAGAAGTACGTGCAGACGAAGGGAGCCACCGAGGCACTGCGGATCCTGAAGGAGGAGACGCTGCCGACGGACGCGCAGAAGGCCGTTCTGCGCAATGCCAGGGCGCTGCACGCCATTCTCGCCGACTGGTCGGAGGATCGACGGCTGGATCTCGTGCTGATGCTGGGCGAGCGCACCTTCCTGGTCGTCGTCAGCACCCCCGATCTGGACAGCGCGCACCGCATCTTCAGCGTGATGAATTCCCGGGGGATGGACCTCTCGCCCACGGACATCTTCAAGTCGCACATCATCGGTGCTCTGGACGAGAAGACGTCGGAGGAGTGCGCCCGCAAGTGGGAAGACGCCGAGGAGGCTTTGGGACGAGACGACTTCGCTGACCTCTTCCTTCACCTGCGCATGGTGTTCGCCATGAAGCGGGCGGAGCGGGAACTGCTCAAGGAGTTTCCCGAGCAGGTGCTCAGCCACTATCTACCCGGCAAAGCCGAGTCGTTCGTCAATGACGTCGTCGTGCCGTACGCGGACGCCTACGTGCAGATCCGTGACGCCAGTTACGCAGCGGTCTCTGGAGCGGGGCAGGTCAACGCCTGGTTCAAACGCCTCCAGCAGATCGACAACAACGACTGGCGACCCGCAGCCTTGTGGGCGCTGCGTAACCATGGTGACGACCCGGCCTGGCTCGACAGATTCTTCGGCGCACTGGAGCGGCTGGCGTCGAGCATGTTCATCCGCCGCGTCTACACCACTCCTCGCGTCACGCGTTACGCGGACCTCCTGCGCGAACTGAACGCCGGCAAGGGCATGGAGGCGACGTCCTTCGCCCTTACGGACTCGGAGAAGGCTGAGACTCTGGCGCGCCTGGACGGCGACATATATCTCGTCACCAAGACCCGCAAGTACGTCCTGCTGCGCCTGGACGAGATGCTGGCCGGGAAGCCGGGGGTCTCGTATGACCACACCCTGATCACCGTCGAGCACGTGCTGCCGCAGAACCCGAAGCAGGGGTCGCAGTGGCTTCGGCACTTCACCGACGAGCAGCGCAGCCAGTGGACGCACCGTTTGGGCAACCTCGTTCTTCTCAACCGGACGAAGAATGCCTATGCCCAGAACTACGACTTCCCCGAGAAGAAGTCCAAGTACTTCACTGGAAGGCACGGCGTCTCGACGTTCGCTTTGACCAGCCAGGTGCTGCACCATCAGCAGTGGAAGCCGGAACTGCTGCGGAAGCGGCAGCAGCGGCTCTTGGGGCTTCTGGCCGATGAATGGGATCTGTAGGGAGTCGTGAACAGCGGCCTGCGGGGCTCACGTGCCGTGCGGCTGCCCGCTCATCCGGGCAGCCCAGCCTGGGAGATGGCGGACAAGCCAGCGATGAGCTCGGCGGACCAGTGGGGGTGCGCGCTCAGGTCGTCGGGGAAGTGTATGAACGTCTGCTTGCCTTGGATGAGCATGCGCCCGGAGAAGTACGTGGCTGACGCCGCACTGCCCTGGAAGACCGCCAACTCCCAGCCAGTGGGGTCAGGGGTGTCTTCAGCGGTCCTGCACAGTGCAAACTGATACTCAAACGTTGCCTTGAAGGCGAAGTATCCATCCTCAGCCGTGGAGCGGAAAAGACTTTCCTGCTTCGATCGGGGACCAACTCCACGTATCAGCAGCGGATGCCAGACTGCGTCGGGCCCTGCCGCGGAGAGGTCTGCGGCCAGGCGCTTGCGAAGCTCCTGGTGGCGGAACGCGATGTCCACCAGTTGTTCGACAGCGTCGTCCGCTACATGATGGGTGTACGGCCAACCACGCTCCCATTGGTCGCGAAGCGCTGCGTCGACCCAGGAATGAAGCAGACCATCCAGCGGTCCGGCATGGTGATTGCGTTCCGCTTCCTGCACGGAAAGGCGGACGACACCAGGCACGTTGTCGGCGCGCTCCTTTTCCTGCTGCCGCTCAAATGTGGAAGGGTCGGTCACTTCCAGGTGTGCGTTCTCCATCTCCAGCAGTCTGGCGATCAGCCTCCTGCGTCCGTGCGTGCCGACGGGTACATCTCGTAGCGCGTCCGCCACAGCGTCGTCAGCCGACCATGCGTCCTCATCGAGTAGCCACGTTGCCGCTTCTACGCGCACCTCGGCCGGCTGATCCTGGTCGGCTGCGACCCAGCGGGCGATGCTGTAGGTGTGCTCCTCGTCCGCGTCGCCGGTTCCGGTGGCGAGGTTTGCGATGTTGATGTCAGGAGCGAGGCTCTTGACGGACTCGTATCCCTCTCGCCCCTCCTCGTTGACCAGCTCATTGATGGCCGCCCAGCGAAGGTCGTCCTGCAGGTCCGAGGACGCAACGAGGTGCCGGAGAGCAGCGACGTGTTCCTGCCGTCGTTCGTCGTCGGTCAGCTCCCGCTGCGGGGGAGTTGTGTACTGGTTCGACACCAGGTAAACCCGCTGCATCTCACGCCAGGGGTTCGAGGTGTTGATCACCCACCATGCCGCGTTCGCTGCGCTTCCGCCTCTGCTCAGCAGATGGTCAAGTGCCTCTGCGCGGTATTCGAGGTTGTCCACGGTGCCGAGGTCGGTGTCGGCGATCAAGGCCAGAAGCGCGGGGATTCCGCGGTCAGGATCAGTGTCAGCCAGCTTTGCCGCGTCCCGGACGCGTTGCGCGTCCTCGTCTTCCTCCTCATCTTCTTCCTCCCAGTCCCATTCGTCCTCCGCGAGGTCGTCATCCTGGTTGTCGTCTCGTGCGACGTCCGACACGGCTGGTCCTTTCGGTGAAGTGGTGCGCACCGCTCCTCGCAGCGGATGGGGCACGCCAAGAGCCGTGATTACCAGTGCGGTGCGGCTTCGAACCCGGCGCGAGCGGCATGGTTCTGACCGGTGCCGCTTCTGGAGAAGGTGGTTCAGGAAGGCGGACCGTCGAGGCCGAGGCGGATCACGGCGAGTGCCTCGGCGATCTCGGTGGTCATCTCGTCGTCGGGGCCGAACACCATGCACATGTCCTGGTGGAGCGGCTCCAGGACCTGCCGGGCTTCGGCGGCCCGGCCCTGGGCGAGCAGCAGCATCCCGATGTTGTGCCGCAGCTCCACGGCTTCCTCGCTGACGTCGCTGTCGACGGCCCGCACGACGTTCAGCACCCCTTGGAGCGCGGCCAGCGCGTCGGTGACCTGGCCGAGTTCGGCACGGCACCGGGCCGCCTGGGCGCGGCAGGCGCGGGCCTGCTCGCCGGTGGGCCCGGCGATACGGGCGTAGGCGTCGGCGAGAGCGTCGAACTCGGGCAGGGCGGCCCGGTAGTCGCCGCCGAGGAGGCGAATCGCCGCTCGCTGGCGGCGCAGCGCCAGGACCTGCCTGCTCTCGGAGCCGAGGGCGAGGGCGGCAGGTGCGATGACCTCGCTGAGCACCTCGGCGGCCTGCGCGAACCGCTCCTCCTCCAGCAAGGCGTCGGAATGCGCGTACGCCTCCTTGATGTCCTCGCGGAGCCGGGCGGGGACGGGGACCAGCGGGGCCCCCGGGAGGACGGCCGTCGGCGCCGGACCGCCGGGCGCCTGGGCCTGGGCGCGGGCGCGGGGCGCGAACGGGCGACGGAACACACCCGTGGGGTCGGGCGCGCCTGCTGGCCCCGTATCCGCCGTGCCGGGCTCCTGGCCCGGCGGCGGGAGGAACGGCAGCAGCCGTGCGTACACCTCCTGCGTGTCGGCGGGCCGCGCCTCGGGCGCCTTGCGCAGCAGGTGCAGGACCAGCTCCTCCAGCGCCTCGGGGACGTCGGGCCGTAGCTGCCGCAGCGGGGTGGGTGCGGCGTTGACGTGCTGGTACATCAGCAGGTACTCGCTCTCCGCCTCGAACACGAGGCGCCCGCTGAGGAGTTCGTGCAGCACACAGCCGAGCGCGTACAGGTCGGTCTGCGGCGTGATGCGTCCACCGCGGACCTGCTCGGGCGACATGTACTGGTGGGTGCCGATGGGGCTGCCGGTGGCGGTCAGCTTGGTGACGTCGGTCCGCAGCATCGCCGCGATACCGAAGTCGAGGACCTTCACAGTGCCGTCGCGTGCGACAAGGATGTTGCCCGGCTTGAGGTCCCGGTGGATCACCGGCACGTCGTGCGCGTACGACAGTACGGTCGCGACCTGCGCGGCGACGGCGGCCGCCCAGCTGACCGGCAGCGGCCGACCGGGGTCGAGGTAGGCGGACAGCGGCACGCCGTCGACGAGTTCCATCACCAGGAACAGCCGCTCGTACGAAGCGTCGAGCACCGCGTCGTACACCTGCGGCACGCCGGGGTGCTGGATGCGCGCGGTGATGCGGGCCTCGCGACGGAAGCGCTTGGCGAACTCCTCGGCCAGCTCCGGGGAGGTGACCGACGCCTGCCGGATGAGCTTCACGGCGACCGGCCGGTCGAGCACGGCGTCGTAGCCGCGCCATACGTCGCCCATGCCGCCGTGGCTGAGCTCCTCCAGGAGTTCGTAACGGTCGGAGATCGCCTCCTGCGGCACCTTGCCCCCGGTGTGCGTGATGAACAGTCACGGTCAGGGGTCAAGTGTGACCGGTGCGTCAGGATGCCGTCCAGGGTTTGTGGTGCGACATGGACATGGGCCCTGCGGTGGACGACGGGCATGAGGGTGCGGCGGCCGGCTTCCCGCCGCAGGCAAAGCCCCGTGCTGCGGTCGGTGGATGGTGGGTGCCCAGGAGGAACCCCGGGCACCTACGGCACCACCGGCCCTGCGGCCGAATTGCCTCTACGCCGTCACTCCCTGTCCGCCGCCATGATGCCGACGCATTCTTCGAGCGCCGCATGCAACGGCGTTACGAAGGCGGCGAGCTCGGCGTCCGACGCCTTCCCCACCTCCAGCACCGCGCCGACGACCGTCACCAGGACAGCAGCGGCCTTCAGCGCATGCGCGTCGGCCAACTCCTCAAGACGGCCGCCGGGGTGCGTGACCGCCAGGGCCTCCTTGCCGGTGGCCGGGTCCAGGCCGAGACTGCGCAGACGCGACGTACCCGTGCTCCTAGGCGAGGTTCTCCATCTGAGCCGGCGGTCACGGACCTGATGCGGCGCTGCTACTTCACATCCTTGGCCAGGACGGCGACGGCGACCCTGCCCACCACCCTCGTCAGCACGTAGTTGGTCGAGCTGCTGAAGGCGACGCCCACGCCTGCCGGAATCGCCTTGGCCATCGCCTTCTGGGTGAAGGTGATGGACGCCCGCTTGAACAACTGCTTGATCGTGACCAGGGCGGGACCTGTGAGGTACTGGTAGACCAGCTTCTGGGCGATCTTCTGTACCGCCGCCTTGCCGCCCTTCGACGCCATCTGTTCCGCCGAACCCGCCAGGGCGATGGTGAAGGCGAGGTGCTTCTTGTCCTCGGTGCTCAGCTCGGTCTCGAACACCTCGACCAGGCACATGCACATGTCGACCTGGAGCTTGAGTGCCACGGCGATGTCGGTGGCTCCACCGCCCAGGATCGCGACCGCGGTCCCGATGCCCGGAATCACGCTCGGGGCGGCGGTGACGGCCCCGGTGGCTGCCGACATCTTGGAGTACCGGCCTATGATCTTGGCCGCGATCCGGCGCTTGTCCTCCAGGCTCTCGGCCTTCCGCTCGTTCTTGTCCTCGAAGGTCACGCGGTAACCGTCCACGACCTTGGCGGCCGCTGCCGGTGTCATGACGATCGTCTCGACGGCCTTCTGAAGCCGAGATCCGTCGGTCTCGTCCACTGCGTTGCTCATTCGCCCCTCCCCATTTGTTGCACCTCATGGCGAGGGCAACCCGTACTTCCGGCTGTACTCGTGACGTTCTCGAAGGACGCCCCGGCCGGTCACCCAGCCGAGGCGTACACGTCAGATGTCGTCGTCCAGGCCCTCCTCGCGGCGGATCATCCGCCAGGCCGCCTTGCGGGCGCTGCGGTCCAGGCTGGACTTGAAGCCCTTGTCGGGGCCGAAGTACTGGCGGCCCATGCCTGCGATGGTGTCGATGTGGTCGGCCATCTTGTCCGCGAAGACGTTGTCGAAGACGAGGCCGAAGTTCTCCTCGTCGTTGACGACTGCCGCCGCCCGCACCTTCGGGTCGGCCTTGGCCTCCTCGAACGGGCGGATGACGTCCTGCTCGGTGAACTCGGTGCCGAACCGTTCGTTGAACTTCTCGATCAACTCGGAGAGAAGAGACTTCTCCGCCTCCTTCGCGCCGCCCGAGCCGTCGCCGAAGCCCTGCATCGTCGCCGGCCCCTCGGGGGTGAGGGAGACGTCGTACTCGCCGGTCTTCTCCACCCGCAGATGGCTGAGGTCGACCTCGCCTATGTCCACCCCGCCGTCCGCGCGGCGCGGCAGCCGGTTGAGGAGGTAGCGGCCGTAGAGGTGCAGCCGTTCCAGCTCGGCGTCCCGGTAGGGGACGATCTGCGCGAGGAAGCCGTACTTCCTGACGTAGTCGTTGAGGTCGGCGCGGAAGCCCTCCGCCGTCTCCTGGTCGTCCTCGTCGTCGCTGTCCTGCAGCGTGGTGAAGCGGGCGACGGCGGGGGAGAGCAGTCGGTACAGCTCGGCGTGCAGCTTCTCCCACTTGGACTGCGAGCCCGCCGCCTTCTCCTTGGCGGCGAAGTACGCGGTGGCGAACTCGTCCATCTCCTGCCCGGACAGGATCGCCGCCTGCATGACCCGGCTCTGCGCGGTGTAGAGCAGGTTGGGGTCGGAGGGGAGTGTGTTCGCCTCCTCGAAGTACGGGCGGAAGGACTCCTGTATGTCCTCGGCGTCGTTGACGAAGTCGAGGACCGCCAGGTCGGCCTGGGTCTTGCGCTCGGCGGTCCGGTTGAGCCGGGACAGCGTCTGGACGGCGGAGATGCCGGTCAGCGTCTTGTTGACGTACATCGTCGTGAGGAGCGGCTGGTCAAAGCCGGTCTGGTACTTCTCCGCCACGACCAGGATCTTGTACTCGCGCTGGCCCGGGCCGCCGGCTCGGGCGGCCTTGTCGTCGGCGCGCGTGTACGCGAACGCCTTCGGCAGCGCGCTCTCCGACAGCCCGCCGTTCTCCTTCGGCTCGGTGGTCTCCTCGCCGTCGATGGTGAGCGATCCGGAGAAGGCGACGAGGACACCCAGGTCGGGGTACTTGGTGTCGTAGTCCCGGTCCTTGATGTAGCTCTTGATGGCGCGCGCCATCTGTACGGCGGACTGCCGCGAGGCGGTCACCACCATCGACTTGGCCCGCCCGCCGAGACGGCCCCGGCTGTGCGCCACGAAGTGCTCCACGATCACCTGGGCGTGCTGGGCGACCGTCGAGTCATGGGTCAGCGCGTACCGGGCGAGCAGGCCGTTCGCCTTCGACGGGTCGACCTCCCGCTCGTCCGGGTTCTGGTTCACCAGCTTCCAGTACGTGTTGTACGTGACGTAGTTGCGCAGCGGGTCGAGGATGAAGCCCTCCTCGATCGCCTGCCGCATGGAGTACGTGTGGAAGGGCCGGTAGGTCGCCTTGCCGTCGATGTCCTGGAGCGTGCCGAAGAGTTCGAGGGTCTTGGCCTTCGGCGTGGCGGTGAACGCGAAGTAGGAGAGGTTCGCGGCGCGGGAACGCTGCTCGGCCCGCTTCTTGAGCTGCTCGTCGAGGGTGGCGCCCTTGGTCTTGACCGTGATCGCGCCCGCGTCGTCCGAGTCGGAGTCCAGGCCGAGGTCGCGCAGGGCGGACCGTACGGCGGTGGCGGCGTCGCCGGACTGCGAGGAGTGCGCCTCGTCCACGACGATCGCGAAGCGGCTGCCCTGAATCTCGGTGGGGTTGCGCTGGAGGTAGTCGAGCAGCGCAGGGAACGAGTGCAGGGTGACCGTGACGATCTTCCCGGTGTCGCGGGAGAGAGCCTTGGCGAGCTGCTCGCCCTTGGCCCCGTGCTTCTCGTCGATCTTCACGACCAGGCCTGCGGTCTGCTCGAAATTGCCGACTGTTTCGCGGAGTTGCGCGTCCAGGTTGCGGCGGTCGGTGATGACGATGACCTTGTCGAAGACCGGCACGCCCGGCTTGAGGCCCTTGGCGATGGCCTCGGGGTCGAGTTCGCGCGGGTCGGTGGGGGTGTGCAGGTCGCTCAGGCGGTGCGCGAGCCAGCCGATGGTGTTCGACTTGCCCGAGCCGGCTGAGGCCATGACCAGGTAGTCGTGGCCCGCGCCGTGGGTGGCGGCGTGCGCGGTGAGCTTCTTGACCACGTCCCACTGGTGGAACCTGGGGAAGATCATGGTCTTGGTGGTGCCGCCGCCAGGCGTCTTGCTCTTGTGCAGGTGTACGAACCGCTGGAGCAGGTCCAGCCAGTTGTCCGGCTGCCAGACATGCTCCCAGAGGTAGGAGGTCGCGTACGTGCCGTAGGCGGTGGGGTCCGGGTTGCCTGCGCCGCCCGGCTGACCGGGGCCGTTGGAGCCGGTGTTGAACGGGAGGAAGCGGGTGTTCTTCCCCTTGAGCTGGGTGGCGACGAAGACCAGGTCCGGGTCGACGGCGAAGTTCGCGACGACGCGGCGCGTGAAGATCAGCTCGGTGGGGTCGCGGTCGGTGCGGTACTGCTCCTTGGCCTGCTCCACCCCCTGCTTGGTGAGCGGGTTCTTCAACTCGGCCGTGGCGACGGGGATTCCGTTGAGGAAGAGGGCGAGGTCGAGCCGGTTGCCCCAGTCGGCCTGCTTCGTCGCGTACTCCAGCTCGCGGACGACGGTGAGGCGGTTGGCGCGGTAGCCGTCCAACGCGGAGTCGTGGGCGACGAGGTTCGGCTTGAAGTAGGCGACACGGAGGAGGACGCCCCGGTCCTTGACGCCGTTGCGGAGGACATCGAGGAGCCCGTTGGTGGCGATGGCCTGATCGAGGCGGCCAGCGAACCCGCGCTGCGCCTCGTTCGGGTCGCCGCCGTAGACGGTGAGCAGCTCGCTCCACTCGTCGGGCTGGGTCGCCCCGATGAAGGTGAACAACTCGTCGGTGTCGAGGCCGAGGTCGGCCTGGTAGTCCCGCGGGCGAGCTTCGCGCCAACCACGCTCGACCATGGTGGCGACGATGGCCTCACCGAAGGCGGACTCCGTGTGGATGGGGCTCATGGCTACGCGGTGACTCCGTCCGTTACGTTGCGGCCGCTGGCTGTGGTTACGTCGAACTGGCCGGTTACGGCGGCGGTGATTAGGGCTTGGCGGCGCACGGCCAAAAGCCCTGCCTGTGCGGAGAGTTTTTGTTGCAGGGCCGCAATCGGCCTCTCATTCTTCTCGATTTCAGAAATGATTTGGTGCTGTTCATTTGGAGATGGGGTGGGGCACATGAAGTCCACGACATGAGAGACGTTAATTTGCTCTTGGGCCGCGCCATAGCGAACGGAGTCCACGTACGATTTGCCGAGAGGGCTGTTGAAGTAGACTTCCAGATATTTAGGGGTCAGTCGGTCACCCTTCTTGAGAATCAAAATCGACGCGCAATTTGCGCCTTCGAGATCTTTCGGCACGACGGCTGCTCGTCCAGGGTATCCGGCGCGAATTACCACAACGTCACCACTGGAAAGTCGAGAACGCCAAAGTTTCCGACTGTCGGCTTCCGAGATGCATCTGACATCCTGCAGATTGATGCCTCCGTCCGTAATGTTCGAACCGCGAAGGAAAGGAAGCCCTCGCTCTGAGAAGTAGGAGGATGGATCTACAACGACACCGACACCGATCCGAGGAACAAGTCTCTTCAATGGAAGTACCGGCCATGAATCAGGTAGATCCCCCAGCATCGGGTGCAGTGTCCGGGGACCGTGGCTGTGAACGCCTCGCAAGGCAAGGGACCTATGCACCTCCTTGCGTTCACTCAAGACGGAGCGCAAGCGGCGAATAGTGGAAACCATACTGTCGATGCGGGCGGTCTCGGCGTCAAGGAAGTCGGCGATGCGGCGCTGCTCCAGCTCGTTGGGAAAGCTGACCCGCAGGTCTCGAATCTGCGTCTCATTGACGAACGGAAGCGGGCCGGAACCAGCCAACTCGCCGAGATCGATTATTGACAGTGCATAAACCCAGAAGCGCGGATCGCCCACTTGAGGTACTACAGCCATCAAGTTGTTGTCCATTGCTGACGGTTGCCGTAGTAGTCGCCGCGGGTTCTTGAGAAGCGCTGCGCCGACTTTAGGGAAGACCACTGAGTCGGTTGGGGCCAGGCGGGCACCAAGTGTGCTGAGATCTCCACGGCTGACCCAGTTTTGCGCCCCGATGACGCTGTAGCCGCTTCTCTGCGTGGCAAGATCGGAAACCTTCAGGAACGGATACTCGCCAGATTCCCGCCCTTGGAAGGGGTGGGGGAATCCCACCCCGCTGATGATCCGGGCTACGCGTCCAAGCTTGACGGTAGGGTAGGAAGTCGTCATTCCGTAACCTCCCCAAGCAGCGCCTGAATCTCCGCCTCCAGCGACTTCAACTCCGCATCGATCTCCGCCAGCGGCCTCGGCGGCTTGTACACATAGAAGTGCCGCGTGAACGGGAGCTCGTAGCCGATCTTCGTCTTCGTGTGGTCGATCCATGCGTCCGGCACGTGCGGCAGCACCTCGCGCTTGAGGTAGTCCTCGACGTCCTCCCCCAGCGGCACGTTCTCGTAGTCCCGCAGGTCCGCATCCGGCTCCGCCGCGCCCTTGACTTTCTGGACCTCGCTCTCCGGATCCCGTACCCCGACCGTGTCCCGTACCGCCTTCGCGAACGGCGCTCCCGACGGCCACGTCAGGCCGGCCGCGACTGCCGCGTCCTTGAGCGCGATGAACGCCTCGGACTTCGTCGCCCAGGACGAGCCCAGCAGCGTACGCACCGCCGCCACGAACTCCTCGCTCCGCTCCAGCTTGGCCACCGGCTTGGCCTCCGCCAGCGCCGCCAGCGTCTCCTCCGTCACCTCGAAGCGAAGCTTCAACGGCCGCTCCACGGTGATGCGCTGGTAGCCGAAGTCCTCGTTGGCGAAGACCTTGACCTTGCCGTGCAGCGGGTGCTCCGCGTCGCCCGCGACCTGAAGGGCCTCCGCGTACAACCGGGTGATGTCCCCGATGTGGTCGGGGCGGCCGTTCGTCCCGTCGCCCAGCTCCTTGCGCTTGTCGCCCAGCGACTTGCGCATCTTTACCCACTGGTCGCGCGCGTCCAGCAGGACGACCTTGCCCTTGTGGTCCTTGTCCTTGCGGTTCGTCAGGATCCAGAAGTACGTGGAGATGCCCGTATTGTAGAAGAGCTGGTCCGGGAGGGCGACGATGGCCTCCAGCCAGTCGTTCTCCAGGATCCAGCGGCGGATGTTGGACTCGCCGGACTCGGCCGCGCCCGTGAACAGCGGGGAACCGTTGAAGACGATGGCGATGCGGGAGCCGCCCCCGCCGTTCACGTCCACCGGCTTCATCTTCGAGATCATGTGCTGGAGGAAGAGCAGCGAGCCGTCGTTGATGCGCGGCAGGCCCGCGCCGAAGCGGCCGGCGTCGCCGAGCGACTTGTGCTCGTACTCGACCTCCTCCTTGACCTTCTTCCACTCCACGCCGAACGGCGGGTTGGCGAGGATGTAGTCGAACTTGCGGCGGGCGTGGCCATCGTCGGAGAAGGAGTTGCCGAAGCGGATGTTCTCCGGGTCCTGGCCCTTGATCATGAGGTCGGACCGGCAGATCGCCCAGGACTCGGGGTTGAGCTCCTGCCCGTACACCTCGACCGTGGCGTCCGGGTTGAGGGCCTTGATGCGGTCGTCGGCGGCGCTGAGCATGCCGCCCGTGCCGCAGGCCGGGTCCATGACCGTGCGGACGACACCCGGCACGGTGAGGGCGTCCGCGTCCGGTGCGACCAGCAGGTTGACCATCAGCTTGATGACCTCGCGCGGGGTGAAGTGCTCACCCGCGGTCTCGTTCGACTGCTCGGCGAAGCGGCGGATCAACTCCTCGAAGACGTAGCCCATGTTGTGGTTGGGCACGACATCGGGGTGAAGGTCGAGGTCGGTGAACTTGCCGATGACCTGGTAGAGCAGGTTCGCGCCGTCGAGCTTCCTGACCTGCTGGTTGAACTCGTACTTGTCGAGGACCTCGCGGGCGTTCTCGGAGAAGGCACCGACGTAGATCTGCAGGTTCTTCGCCGCGTTCTGCGGGTCGGCCGCGATCTTCCGCAGCGTGAGGTCGCTCTTGTTGTAGAAGGAATGGCCCGAGGCCCTGCGAAGGAAGTGGCCGGTGTCGATGTCCTGGCCCGCGAACCTGGCGACGGTCTCGACGACCTTCTCGCGCGTCGGTTCCAGGACGCATTCCAGGCGGCGCAGCACGGTGAACGGCAGGATGACCTTGCCGTAGTCGGACTGCTTGTAGTCGCCGCGCAGGAGATCGGCGACGGACCAGGCGTGGTTCGCCAGCTCCGTGTGCTTACTGCTGTTCAAGAGGTCCCGGCTTCCTTCCGAAGAGCGCCGTCCGGGCGTGGGACGGCAGGGATCCAGTGTGGTCGTACGCGGTGGGACGCGAGGGGCGTTTCAGACAGAACGGCTGTGCGGGGTGCCCGACGTATCCGGGCTGCCCGGGGGGTCCGGTGGCAGGAGTACGCCGGCGGTGAGGCCGGTCGTCAGGGTGGCCGCGGTGTCGGCGGCGAGGTCTGCGGTTCGGCGGACGGCCGCGCGCAGCTCGTACACGCGGCGGAACGCCTCCCCGTACCGCCGCTGTTCCTCCAGGGGCAGCAGGGGAACGCGCAGGCGGCCCGGTGTGACGTGCACGAGGGTGGAGCCGGTGGACGCGGAGGCGAGGTTGTCCTCGGCGCCGAGGAACCCGGCCAGGAACCACGGGTCGAGGCGGGCCGGGTCGGGGCGCAGGAGATGGATGTGCTGTCCGAGCAGGGCTCCGGCGTCCCGGTCGTCCGCGACCCGGGTCATCGCGGACTCGTTGCTGCTGCCCGACACGGCGCGTACGAGGACGTCCCCGGCGGCTACGGGCTGCGCGGCGTCGGCGTGGAGGTCCACGGCCCCGCCGGACGGGGGGTTTCCGGTGGAGATGTCCAGGCCGGTGAGGACCGGCCGGTCCACGGAGGGGGCGGCGGAACCCTTGGAGCCGCGCGTGCCGGGCGTCGCCGCCCGCAGCACGGTCAGGGCCCCGCCGCGTGCCAGGTCGGAGACGGTCGCCGTACGCCACTCGCGGGCCGAGGCCCCGGACGGCTGCCAGCCACCGGACGCGGAGGCGGATGCCAGGGCGGCGACCTGCTCGGCCAGTTGCTCGTGCAGGTCGTGGACGCGCCGGGCCAGGGCCGCGGGGTCGATGTCGGCCGCGGTCGCCCGGACATGTCGGGCCGGGGTGACGTCGACGACGTCGTCGAGGAGGTCGACGAGCGGCACCGCGCGGGCGACGCCGGGCTCGTCGTTATAGGCGTCGGGGGCGGTGGTGAACGCGACCCACTGGCCGAGGACCCGCTCCGACAGCCCCTCCCAGTCGAAGGTGGTGGCGGAGGCCGAAGAGGTGGGGGCGGAGGCAGCGGAAGCGGAAGAGCCGGACCGGCGGGAGCGCGAGCCGCCGCGGGAGCCGGCGCCCACGGTGTCCGTACCGGTGGCGGACGACGTGCCCCTGACGCCGTCCCGCTGCTCGCCCTCCCCGTCGACGAACAGCACCGTCGTACGGTCCGTGCCACCCGGCTCGGGGCGTTGGAACACCCAGATCTGCAGGCCGATGTGGAGCGGATACGCGGCACGCGCCGGAAGCGAGACGACAGCGCGCAGGGCCCCGCCGCGGATGAGTTCGGCGCGGACGCGGCGGCCGGAGGAGCGGAACGCGAGCGCAGGCGGCAACAGCATGACGGCGTGGCCGCCCGGCTCCAGGTGCGCGAGGGCGTGCTGCACCCATGCCAGTTCGGATTCGAAGCGCGGCGGGACCCCGTACGCCCACCTTGGGTCGTAGGCCAGTTCGTCGTGACCCCAGTCGCGGTCGGCGAACGGCGGGTTGCACAGGACGGCGTCCACGGTGACGTCTGGGAAAGCGTCGGCGCGCAGGCTGTCGCCGACGCGGATCGCCGTCTCCGCCTCGGGCGCGGCGATCAGAAGCCGGACCGCGGTGCGTTGGCCCTGGACGGGGAGCGAGTCCTGCCCGAACAACTCCCGCGCGCCCTGCCGTGCGGCGGCGGCGAGGAGCGTACCGCTGCCGCAGGCCGGGTCGAGGACGCGGCACACGTCGGCGGGCAGGAGCCGTGCCATGAGCCGGGCAAGACCCTCCGGGGTCTGGTAGACGCCGCTGGCTGCGCCCTCGTCCAGTTCGCGTTCGGCGAGGACGTCGAGGGCGGCCTGGGCCCCCGCCTCACGGACGCAGCCCAGCAGCGCGCGGACCGCGTCCGCGTCATCCCTGCCGTAGCGGACCGGCTCGGCCTCGGGCACGGTGGCCGGGAGCTCGCCCGCGGCCTTCTCCACTTGGGCGATCAGATGGTCGTCGGGCAGGGCGGCGAGTTCGGCCAGCTCCTCCTGCGGGCGGCGGGACGCGGCAGCCACCAGCGGGAACAGTCGCGCGGCAACCCCGGAGCCGGGCCCCAGCAGCCGTAGCGCCGTACGCAGCTCCTCGGTCGGGGAGGCGGCGGAGGTGTGACCCCGTCCACGCAGCCATGCCTGGACGGCCGACAGGTCGTAGAGCGGGCTGGCCTCCGTGCCTGCGCTGGGGGCCGGGAAGTCGTCGTGGCGGCGGCGCCAGTTGCTGACCGTGGCCCGCGTGACCCCTGCGATGCGGGAGATCTCGGCGGCTGTCACATGCGCGGAAGGCGCCCGTGGCGCTGGTGGCTGCTGGGGCATGGCGTGGGGTTCCGCACCTCTCGGGCCGGTCGGTAAGGACAGTTAACACGTTACAACAGCCGTCAAGTTCGTCAAGCTGTTTGACGGTGCTTTCAGTGTTGTGCTTATCTAATCACGCTTCCAAATGGAGCCATGCGCCGTGATTCGGCAACCGCACCGTGAAGCGTGCTGGTGCCGTACCGCGCCACGCATCCGATCTCTCCCGGTCCCTTTTCGTCGCAACGCCATACCTCGGGGCCGTGTCCACTCCCCACCGCAGTCGCCATCCACCGCACACACGGGAGAAACCCGCATGACCGTGACGGAACAGCCCCGGCAGAACGCACACCACCCCACCGACCTCGCCCGTCCGGCCCCGGCCGACCAGCCCGTGCCTGTGGCCGGTCTGGTGGAGGCCCGCCTGGTGGAGGAGGCGCTCACCGAGCCCGTGAAGGTGCTCTTGAAGGAGGCCCTGGGCGACGGCGAGCCTCGGGGGAACTCCCCTGCCGGCCGGATCTACCTCGAGTCCGTCGCCGTCGCCCGTTTCCGTGGCATCGGACCGCGCGCCTGGCTCAAGCTCAGCCCCAGACCCGGTGTGAATCTGGTCGTGGGTCGCAACGGCTCCGGCAAGTCCAGCTTCGCCGAGGGCATCGAGACAGCCTTCACCGGCGTGAACATGCGCTGGCAGGGGCAGCACGCGATGCGCAGTAGCAATTGGCGCAACCTCCACGACACCGACGGCAGGCCGGAGATCGAGGTCAAGCTCGCCATCGAGGGCGACACCGGCCGCAGCACCCTCACCCGCACCTGGGACGGCGACGACTTCGACGCCTCCCGGGCTGAGCTCAGGCGACCCGGGCGCGGCCGCGCCCCCGTCGGCCAAGCGGACTGGAAGCAGGCTCTGCGGGACTTCCGGCCCTTCCTGTCGTACGTCGACCTCGACCGCATGATCAGTGGCAAGCCCTTCGAGATGTACGACGCCATCGCCACCATCCTCGGCCTGGGGCAGCTCAACGCCGCCGACGGCTGGCTCCGCCAGGAGGCCAAGGCGCTCGAAGACGCGGCCAAGGCGGCGAAGGCGGAGCTGCCGGGCCTCAAGGAGGCGTTGTACGAGTTGGAGGACGACGAGCGCGCGGTGCAGGCACTCGTCGCCGTCGACACGGCGGGAACGCCCGACTTCGCGACCGTCGAAGCCCTCGTCGCCGGTCTGCCCGCCGACGGGGACGACGGCCTGCTCGCGCGGCTGCGCGCCGAGGCCGACGTGCAGGGACCCGAGATGGCGCAGGTCCACGAGGCCCTGGACCGCTTGCGCAATGCCCTCGCCGATGCCGAGGACCTGCGCGGCACCGGCACCGAGGACGCCCTGCAGCGTGCGGAACTCCTCGAACGGGCTGTGGCGCACCACGACCGTCACCCTGATGTTGCCGCCTGCCCTGTGTGCGGGACCGACGGGATGCTGGACGCGGCATGGGCCGCGCACGCCATCGCCCAGATCGCCGCACTGCGGCAGGAGGCGGAGGCAGCTGCGGGCGCGCGCAGCGAACTCCGGTCGGCCGCACGGGCCGTGCAGGACCTCGTTCACACGCCCCGGCAGATCCCCGCCGCACTGGCCGACCCGTGGCGCGCCTGGACCACCTGCCGGACGATCAGTGATCCCGGCGAGCTCGCCCAGCGCGCCCACGAGGCCGCCGCGACCCTGGCCGATGCCTGCGCCGCGGTCAAGGAGAACGCCGTCCGGGAACTGGAGAAGCGGGACGAACGCTGGCGCGGGCTCGTCACTCGCCTGGCGGGCTGGGCGCAGAGGGCCCGTGCCGTGGAGGCGGACAAGCCCCGGCTGCGGGACATCAGGAAGGCGAGCACCTGGATCAAGGCGCTGGCCGCCGAGTTGCGGGAACAGCGGATGGAAGGCTTCGCCGACCAGTCGCAGCGCATCTGGGAGCGGCTGCGCCAGGAGAGCAACATCGATCTCAAGGCCGTGAGCCTGAAGGGCAGCGAGAAGGCCAACGTCCGCAAGCTCGTCATGGACGTCACCGTCGACGGCCATGAGGCCTCGGCTCTCAGCGTCATGAGCCAGGGCGAGCAGCACTCCCTCGCGCTGTCTCTGTTCCTGCCGCGGGCCGCCACCGCCGACAGCCCGTTCGGCTTCATCGTCATCGACGACCCCGTGCAGTCCATGGACCCCGCCAAGGTCAACGGACTCGCCCAGGTCCTGCACGAGCTCGGCGAGCACCGGCAGGTCGTCGTGTTCACCCACGACACCCGGCTCCAGCGGGCGTTCACCAGCCAGGATCTGCCTGTGACGGTGTTCGAGGTCGAGCGGGCCAAGTCGTCAAAGGTGAAGGTCAAGCCGGTGACGGACCCGGTACGGCAGGCACTCGACGACGCGCGGGCCCTTGCCAGTACCAGCGAACTGCCGTCGGCGGCACGGACCCACGTGCTGCCCAGCCTGTGCCGTATCGCCCTGGAGAACGCCTTCCTCGAAGCCGCCTGGATCCGGCATCACCGCTCCGGCGCGCCCGAGAACGAGCTGCAGGCCGCCGTCGGCAGCGCCGACAAGCTCATGAAGGTCGCGGCACTGGCCCTGTTCGGCGACGCCGCCCGGACCGGCGACGTCTACCGGGAACTGCGGACCCTTTGCGGACCGCGTGCGGTGGACCTCCTCAAGGAGTGCCAGAACGGCTCCCACGCCACGGGCACACAGATCACCGACCCCCACCGCTTCGTGGACGACGTCGAGATCATGGCGCAGAAGGTGCGCAAGCCGGGGGTGACCGCGTGTTGAGCACTCCCACCACCTCGGTCGAGGAGCTCCTGCTGACGGCCGATCAGCTGCTTGCCGCCCGTGCGGGCGCCACCGCCGTCGGCCGACACCGCGGAGCCTCCCTCGCTCTGCGGACCGCCCTGGAGCTCTCCATCGACCGCGTGCTCGACGCCGCGGTGCCAGGGCTCGCCGACACCACGATGCGGGCCAAGATGCTGTGCCTCCACTGCTACACCGCGGCGGAGACCGCTCGCCGCACCAACACCGTCTGGTCGCACCTCTGCCTGGGATGCCACTACCACCAGTACGAGATCGGCCCCACGCACGACCAGGTTCGCGCCTGGCGGGCTGAGGTCGGCGAGCTGATCGGGACGTTGACCATCTGACTGTTTGTTACCGGCAGGTCTCTGATAGTTATTTCGACGGGGCCGGGCGTATGCCCGTCGCAGCGCCCTCCGGGGGGTTGCAAGGGGAGGGGATATGTACATGGGCACCACCACGCGCGAAGAGATCATCGCCCTTGAGCAGAAGGCGGTGGATCGCGCCTACGACTGCTATGCCGCGCGGCTGGCCGAAATGACCGGGGGCTCGGTCGCCATGGCCTCCGCCAGCGGCAAGGACAGCGTCGCCAACCGGATCGTGGCCGAGGAGCGGGCCGCGGCATACGACGGACTCGGCAACGAGTCGCTGGTCATCAGCCGCGTCGACGCACCGGACGAGGACGAGCCCGGCAAGGGGCCCAGGACCTGGTACGTCGGCCGACGTGCCGTTTCCGACGTCCGTACCCGCGACACCGTCGTCGTACTGTGGACCAGTCGGCTGGCCAAGAAGTGGTTCGAGGCGCTGCCCGATGCCCCGGGCGAGGTGCTCCTGCGGCGGCGACTGCGCTGTGTACAGCGTGTCGTCGAGTACTACTTCGACGAGGTCACTGCCGCCGCCCCCGTCCCGCAGCCACGGCCGGCGGCAGACGATGCCCAGTGGGAGGCCCAGCCCACGGAGCCGGCCACCGTCACGCAGAAGGAGGGAGCACCGAGCCCGCCCGTCCCCACACCCGCCGACATCGCCCGCGTCCAGCGCCAGAAGCCGCTGCAGCCCGACGACTTCCTCCTGCGTGAGCTTCAGCGCTCGCGCAGCGGCAGCATGCGGGACATCGTCGAGACCATCCGCCGCGACCAGATGGCCCTGGTCACCGGCTCGCCTTCGGACATCCTCGTGGTGCAGGGCGGCCCGGGTACCGGCAAGTCGGCGGTCGGTCTGCACCGCGTGACCTGGCTCGTCAACAACGAGCACTTCAAAGCCCAGGACGTCCTCGTCGTCGGCCCCCATCAGCGGTTCCTGGACTATGTGAGCCAGGTGCTGCCCACGCTCGGCACCCGGAACGTCAACGCCGTGCAGGTGACCCGTCTGTGGGACGGCGAGGACCTCGGCACCGACACTCCCCAGGCGCGGGTGGTGAAGTCCGACGAGCGTATGGCGGCCGTCCTGCGACGGCGCGTCGAGATCGAGTGCCGTCCCGAGGCCGTCGACGAGTTCACCGCCACTGCCTCTTACGAGGGGGCCAAGCCTGAGCTCACCGTCACCGTCGGCAGCACGACCCTGCGTGTCCCGCGCTCCGAAATGCTTTCGCTCCTCGACGACGTGCGCCGAGGCGACGGCTCCTACCGTGAGCGCCGCGACCGCTTCCGCGGGCTGCTCGTCGACCGCCTGCTGCGGGAACTCGTCGCCGTCGCCCCTCGCCGCAGCCGCGACGACACGATCCGCCGCGACCTGGAACGCAACCGTCAGGTCGAGCGCCTCATCGAACGGGTCTGGCCTTCGCCCGGCGCCAGAAAGCCCTCCGCACCCTCTACGCCTCGGAAGACCTCCTGCGTACCTGCGCCGAGGACATTCTCGACGCCTCAGAGCAGGCCGCTCTGCTTCGCCCTCGGGCGGACACGGCCGACGCCGATCCCTGGACGCTCGACGACCGGGTCTGCCTCGAAGAACTGCGATATCTCATCACCGGGGAGACCCCGCAGCGGTACGGGCACATCGTGGTCGACGAGGCGCAGGACCTGACACCCATGCAGGCCCGCTCCCTGCGCCGGCGGTCCGCCGCGCAGGGCTCCATGACCATCCTCGGTGACCTCGCCCAGGCCACCGGCCCCCACACCCACACCGACTGGGACCGCCTCGGCACCCTCCTGTCCGACCACGGTGACTGGCGCGTGACCGAGCTGAACACCAGTTACCGCGTGCCCGCCGAAATCATGGAGTTCGTCGCCCCGCTGGCCCGTACCGTCGCCCCTACGCTGCCGTACCCGCAGGCCGTGCGTGCGGCGGGAGAGGACGCCGTACGGACGGTCGCGACGGAGCCGTGGAAGCTCCTCGACGACACCGTGGCGGAAGCCACCCGCCTCATCGGCACCAGCGACGGACAGACCCTGCGCACCGTGGCGGTCATCGTCCCCGACGACTCCGGCTGGCTCGACGAGATCAGCCACCACCTGGACCTGGCCGACGGCATCACCGGGCAGGGGCGTGAGGCGGTGTCCGTGCTGGCCGCGGCCCAGGCCAAGGGCATGGAGTACGACCACGTCCTCGTCGTCGAACCCGCCACCATCGCCGACCGCGGCCCGGCCGGCCTGCGCCAGCTGTACGTCGCGCTCACCCGCAGCACCCAGAGCCTGACCGTCCTGCACACGTCCCCGCTCCCGGAGGCCCTCACGAACACCGACGGCGGCAGTACCGAATCAGCACATGCCGAAGGCGAACCAGGCATGGCAGACGCGGACGTCCCCGACATCGGTACGGACGTCCGAGTCTGCGTGACCGGCCAGGCACCCGGTGGCCGGTACAGAGTCAAGGCCCTGTCTCCCGAGATCGACGTCCCTCTGGTCCTGACCGTCCGCCACGGCTCGGTGCCCCCGCGTCCCGGCGCGGTACTGGACTGCTGGGTGTTCGCTCACGAGACGAACCACTGCCTTATCACCTCGGACCAGCGCGGTCGCCAGCCCATCTCGCCGAGAATGGCGGAGCGCTACCGGGCGGCGCTCAGCGTTCTCGACGAACTGACCAACGGTGACGGAAGCGTTCCGGAGGACGCCCGTGATCGTCTGTCCGAACTCAAGGGCATGGCCAACCGCGTCCTCCGCCGCGATCAGTCGGACTGGGTGGACGTGCGTCGGGTGCTCGGGTCCCCTGACAAGCACCGGCTCAGCCTCCTGCGCGACCTCGCGGCGCACACCAACCGCATGCTCAAGGACGGCGACCTCGACGTGAACCGTCTCCAGACGGACCTGGCACGCGCCGGCTGGGCCCAGGCCTTGAACGCGGCCCGAGAGGCGCTCCAGCACCGCCGGGCAGCCCCGGGCAAACCGGAAACCGAAAGTGTGCCCGCCTTCGTCGAGCAGCCGTCCAAGCAGAAGGAAGCAGAGCCCGTGACCTCTGAAGGCATGTCCGCCACGCCAGCAACTGCCACGCCCGCCAAGGGGCTTCTACACTCGCTTGAAACCACGGCGGCCGCCGACCGCACGTGCAAGAAGCACGAGGCGGTGCGCCATGCTCTCAAGGCGGCGCTGCTCTGGGCGGACCTGCAGCCGTCCGACTCCCCGGTCATCGACGTCAGCCGCACCGCGGAAGACGGCCATTTCCTCTACGAGGTTCTCGGTGCCGGACGCTCCACCTACGCCGACCTCCGCTCGGGAGCCACCCGCCTCCTGGAGATCAACCACACCCTGCCTGCTCCTGCCGACCGCCTCTACCTAGTGCTCTCCGAACCGCCCGCTGAGGACTGGTCGGCCGACACCGTGTTCGGTGTCTTCGGGGTTCAGGTCCTGTGGCGCACCCGCGACAGCTGGGGCGGCCACGACGCGGAAACCGCGCTGGGCTCCGGAGGGGCGTAACCACTTTCGACAGAAGCGCGATTCCCCCGTGCTCCCTCGTGCGCTCCTTGGGTGCCTGAAGAGGAGCCAGAGCCCGATGGCCCAGAGGAGACCGGGTCGGATGATGCTAATCCGCTGGAGAGACTTCGGGGATCAACTCTCCGTCCGCTCACGCAAACGGCCCCGGACGAGGAGTCCGAGGCCGAGCAGGAGAGCCCTCCCTAGGGGAGAAGTCCCGGGTCAGAGCGGTAACGCGCTGCGCCCTCGGCAGGATTCGAACCTGCGACACCCGCTTCAGGAGAGAGGCTGGCGGAGCTGCGGCTTCGCCGGTCGAGGCGGCAGGCGAGTACTAGACCGCCGGACACTGGTGCTGACCGTGGCTGACCCCTGTATCTGGCACGGTCGTGGCACGGACTTCGCTCATCAACCGACGTTGGTTCCGGGGCGGGGATCGGCCGATCGGATGCAGTCGCTGAGGGCGGCAAAGGACACTGGTGGACCGGCCGCCGCGCGAACGGTGCCTAGGCTGACGCTGTCCGCGTCTAGGGCAGCGACTGCTGGGCGGGGGAGTACGTAGAACTCCCACTGGGCCGTGTCGAGCGGGTTGTAGACAGCGTGTTCACGGGCGGTCTGGACGGCGAACACGTAGACATCGGCGTTGTACGACTTCGCCTCCGAGTAACCGCCCTTGGATGACCATTTGCAAGCGCGGAGCCCACTGAAGCGGATTTGAGAGGGCGTGCGCTGCTCCCAGGCTTGCAGGTAGGCACCGGCCTTGACCTCGATGCGCAGTCCGTCGTCAGTCTCGACATCGTGGCTTGCCCACTCCACCCGGGGCTCGTGGGAGCCGACCGCCTGGTGGACCAGAAATTCGGCGAACAGGCCACGTGTGTTGTTCATGCGGAGGTCCGGCATGGCAAACCGCCAGAAGTCGACCACGGTGGCGTCCGGGACGCCGACGATCGACTCGTCGCCGCGGAGCGGGGGCATGGGACGCGGGGTCATAGGCAGACGGGCAGGCTGCTTCATGGGTCCACAGTCTGCCAGCGACACGTGGACGCTTGCACATCTGCTACCGGTAGCCCTTGCCATGACGCTGGCTGGGTGGTCGCGGAAGTGGAGCCGGGTCCACGCTCTCAGCTTGGGAAGCTGCAATCATTCGAGGCTGAATTGGGGCGCTGACCTGCGTTGATGGCTGACCTGCACTCTCGCAGGTGCTGTCGGCTTTCACCGTGGTTCCCCGCTGTTCCCCGCGATCTGGTGCGGTAGTGGTGCGGAGCTGCGGCGTCCTGCACGGGATACCCGGCTGCTAGCGTCCGGCACCATGTGGGCTCACGAGATAGTGGCCGGTCGACCGGCGTGGCGGCACACCCCTTCCGGAGTGGTCTTCCGGGCTGTCCCCGGTGGGGCCTTCCTGATGGGTCTGTCCGACGCGGAACTGGGCGCGGTTCGTGCCCTTGAGCGGTCCGACGGCGCCGATGACGACCTCGAAGCGTTCTTCGCCGGTGCTGTCCATGCCCGGCCGGTACGAGAAGTGAGGGTTGAGCCGTTCTTGATCGCCCGCCATCCGCTGACGGTGGCGCAAGCGCGGCACTGGCTGCCCGAGTACGAGGACAGCTTCGCCGACTCGGATGCAAGCACGGCCCGCTTCGAGGACGACGTGGACGACCTGCTCGGGGCGTTGCCCTTCCGGCTGCCCAGCGAGGCGGAGTGGGAGTACGCGGCCCGGGCAGGGACGACCACTCTGACCTTCCGAGGGGACGGAAAGCCGGACGAGGACCATGTGCTGGACGACTTTGCCGACGAGGAGCGCACAGCCGCGGCTGAGAACGCCTTCGGTTTGGCGGCGATGGGGTCGGCGAACGAGGTCTGTGCCGATGTGTGGATCCCGCATTTCACGGACGCGCCGGCGGACGCACGCCCCCGTACCGGTGACGGACCGCGGGTGGTGCGAGGAGGTGGCGGTGACCTATCTCCGTGGCAGGGCTGCGACGAGTGGCTGCTGTTGCTCTCCGCTACACGCGACGAGTCTCAGGACTTCACTGCGGTCCGCCCGGTCGCGTCCCTGCCAACCAGTTAGAGGCAAGGATCTGGATGTCAGAAGGGGGCCACCTCAGAAATTTCCGGAGGTGGCCCCCTTCTGGACTGGTGCCCCCGGCAGGATTCGAACCTGCGACACCCGCTTTAGGAGAGCGGTGCTCTATCCCCTGAGCTACGAAGGCGTGCGGATCTCCGTGGAGACCCGGCGACTAGCCTAGCGGATGGCGGCTCCGGTCGAGGGGGCAGTCCGAGGCGTGTGCGCCGCTGACGCCAAGGTCGTTACAGACCCCCTGACTTGGGCGGGGCCATGCGGTGCATCGACCGAGCCGGCGGGGTGCCTTGGTGCGCGCGTGCCGCCGGTAGTCGTCGTGCCGCACCACCGCCGGGGCCACTACGGGATCCACGACGCAAGCCCAATCGCCCCACCAGCCTCCGCTGCACCGCCGCTCTCCCGCGCCCCGCGCCCTCCTCCACACCCTGAGCCATGTCCAAGTCTGTTCCTTCCGTGTCGCCGCCTGTCCTTCGCGGCGCTGAGCGGGGCGTTTTCTGCGGGGGTCCAGTGGAGGCCCATCGACCTTCGAGTGGAGATTGAGGCCCCGCAGCCTAAACCGCATGGACGGTTTGTTACCCTCATCGAGTCTCCGGTGAGAATGGGAGCCCCGATGGCCAAGCAGGAGCGCGCGGTCCGTACCCGCAACGCGTTGATCGAGTCCGCCGCCCAGCTCTTCGACCAGGAGGGTTTCGAGGTGGTCACCCTGGCCGCCATCAGTGCCCGGGCCGGAGTCAGCAACGGCGCGCTGCACTTCCATTTCGCCAGCAAGGCGGCCCTCGCCGACGCCGTCGGCCGGGCCGCCGCCCAACGCCTCGAACGCATCACGGGAGTAGGTGAGGGCTCCGGAGGCGGGGGAGCACCGCATACGGCCGGGTCGGCCGGCCCGCCGCGAGGGGGTGGAGCCGATTCCCCTGGCGGCGGGTCCCTTCAGGTTCTGGTTGACGCCTCCCACGCCCTGCTCCACGGGCTGAGCCACGACGTCGTGCTCCGGGCCGGGTTCGCACTGACCGGAGGGGCGGATTCCGTCACCGGTGGCGATCATCTGCATCGCCATTGGCACGAGTACGTCATCGACATACTCGGCCGCGCCGACCGCGAGAGCGTGCTGGCCAAGGACGTGTCCGCGCGGGATGCCGCGTCCACCATCGTCGCCGCCGTCGTCGGCTTCGAGACCCTCGGCGCCCGCGACGAGCGGTGGCTCTCCCGGAACACCCTCACCCGGTTCTGGACGCTGCTGCTGCCCCGGCTCGCCGCCTCGGCCGTCCTCGCGGGGCTGGACGCCTCCGGGCGGTCCCCGGCCGGCAACTCCGGCGCCCCCGGCAGCCCCGGTGCCCATGGCACCCCCGCCCCACCGAACGACCCCACAGGACGCCCCTACCGCGGCACCCCCGGCAACGGACCCTTATAACCACCCGACAGGACATCGGCGCGACGGAATCCACAGAGTCGGCGGAATCCACGGCATCAACGGAATCCACAGCATCAACGGAATGGGGCCCCGTCCGCCGGTGCCTACCGCCGGACCGTCAGCCACGCGCCTGGCGCGCCCCCGCCCGCCCGGCGCGCCCCCGCCCGGCGCCCCGCCCGCCCGAGGCGCGTCCCCACCCGGGCGTCCGCCCCCGGCCACGGACGCGCACCCCCACACCCACACCCACACCCCCTTAAACCCGAGACACCCGCCGGAACCTCCCCGCCACCCGCAGGTCCGTCTCGATTCGGGTTGCCGCCGTGTGGAGTTCGGGGAGTACCTCCGTCACGCACTGCTCCGCCGTGCGGCGGCTGCTGTGCATCGCGACGTTCACGGCGGCCACGACCCGGCCCCCGCCGTCGCGTACCGGTACGGCGATGGAGCGCAGGCCCTCCTCCAGTTCCTCGTCGACCAGGGCGTACCCCTCGGCGCGTACGCGGTCCAGGGCCGCCCGTAGCTGCGCGGGCTCGGTGATCGTGCGCGGGGTCAGGCGGGCCGCCTCCGGGAGCACCGGGTCCGGGAGGTCCGCCAGCATCGCCCGGCCCAGCGAGGTCGCGTACGCGGGCAGCCTGGTGCCGACGGTGACGTTGACGCTCATCACGCGGCGGGTGGCGACCCGTGCCGTGTACTGGATGTCGTCGCCCGCCAGGATCGCCAGCGACGCCGAGTCCTGGAGGTGCTGGGACAGGGCGGTGAGGTGAGGCGTCGCGATCTGGGGGAGGGACAGCCGGGACAGCGGGGGATAGCCGAGGCCGAGGACGCGCGGGGTCAGCCCGAAGAAGCGGTCGCGGGCGGTGACGTAGCCGAGGTGTTCCAGGGTGATGAGGGCGCGGCGGGCCGTGGCCCGGGCGAGCCCCGTAGCCTGCGCGACCTCCGAGAGCGTCAGCTCCGCGCGGCCGTCCCCGAACGCCGTGAACACCGTCAGCCCGCGGGCCAGCGACTCGATGAAGTCGCGGCCCAGCTCCTGCTTCGAGGCCCCCGTCCACGTGGCGAGTCCGGTGCGTGCGGCCGGCCCGGCGGACGGGGTGTGCCGCAGCTCCTGTTCCCCGGCCTCCACGCCGGTCCGCGCCCCCTGTTCCCCGGCCTCGGCGGCGGTCCGCAGCTCCTGTTCCCCGGCCTCCACGCCGGTCCGCGGCCCCCGTTCCTCGGGCTCGACGGCGGTCCGCAGGCCCCGTTCCCCCGCCTCGGCGGCGATCCGCAGCTCCCGTTCCATCGCCTCCACGGCGGTCCGCAGCCGGGGGAGCAGCGTGTCCCGCAGGTCCGCGGCGGTGTGCCGACTGGTGTGGCTGACCACGCTGACGACGCAGGCGATACGGCCGGAGCCCGGATCGCACACCGGCACGGAGAGGGCGACCAGGCCCTGCTCGATGAGCTGGTCGTCCAGGGACCAGCCGGACTCCCGGGCCGCCGCCGTACGCCGTTCGAAGTCGTCCCCGAGGGCGGGGTCGCGCCGGGGCGCGGTGCCGTTCACCGGGGTGTCGGTGGGCGCTTGTGCCGCCCGGTGGTCCGTGCCGTCGCGGTCGTCGTCGTCGGCGTCGACGATCGGGCGGCTCCTGGCCGGTACCGCCGGGAAGCCGCGGTCCTCCGGGTCGGCGGCCCGGCGGGCGTGCCAGTGGGCCCATTCCGCGGGGCCCCACTCGGTGGCGAAGAGCGGGCCCGGCGCGGTGCGCTCCACCGGGAGCAGGTCGCCGATGCGGAAGCTGAGGGACATCGCGCGGCGGCGGGTGGCCTGGTGGATGAACCGGATGCCGTCGAGGTCGCCGACGGCCAGCGACACCGACTCGTCGAGTTCGTCGGCGAGCGCGTCCGCGTGGGCGCCGAGCAGGCGGGGGAGGCGCAGCGCGGCGAGGTAGGCGTTGCCGAGCTCCATGAGGCGTGGCGCGAGGACGGCGTCACGGCCGTCGAGGCGTACGTATCCCATGCGCGCGAGGGTGGCCGTGATCCGGTCGACGGTGGACCGGGCGAGCCCCGTGGCCCGTTCCAGACCGCTGAGACTGGACGCCCCGTCGGCATCGGTCAGCCGCCGCAGTACGGCGATGCCGCGCATCAGGGGGGCGACGGCCTCGGCGGGTACGGGGGTGTCGAGTGCCGGCGAGACGTTCGATGGCATGGAAGCTCTCCGTTGCGGATCTCGGATGAGACACCGTAATGCTTGCCCGGTCGCCCCAGCAGGTCGAAGACGCCCGGCCACGGGTTTCAGTCGCCGCCCCCACGGCTGCCGCCTCCACGGCTGCCCTCCCTACGGCTCCCCTCCTCACGGCTGCCCCCTCCACGGCTGCCGTCCCTACGGCCACCGCCTCCACGGCTGCCGTCCCTACGGCCACCGCCTCCACGGCTGCCGTCCCTACGGCCACCGCCTCCACGGCTGCCGTCCCTACGGCCGCCGCCCCCACGCCTGCTGTCACCGCTCCCGTCCCCCTCACCGCCGCGTCACGTACACCCGGTGGTTTCCCGTCAGGTCCGCTCCCGCGACCGTGATCCGGACGCCCGTCTTCGGGTCCTGGAAGGACTCGCCGGGGGTGAAGGGGGCGTCGGAGAGTTCGGCGTGGACGTTGGGGCTGCGGGTGCAGCCGCCGCTGTCGCGCTGGGAGTCGAAGACGTTGACGGGGCCGTTGCCGGTGTCCACGTCGGCGTCGACCTTGTAGATGAGGATGCCGGGGCGGCACACGGTCTCGTCGTTGCCCGCGCGGGTACGCAGCTCCAGCGCGTACCCGGTCTTCGCGCTCAGGGGGACGACGACCAGCTTGGTGCCGCCGGGCCTGGCGAGCGGGGTGAGGGTGTACTCGCTGGTGCCGGGCGTCGCGGCGCAGCGGACCTGGGACTCGTCGAGCCAGCCCAGCTTCCACTTGTGCCAGCCGAGCAGGTCGTTGTCGGCGCCCCAGTCCTCGCTCATGATGTCCCAGTGGCCGACCGCGCCGCCGCCGTCCTGTGTGTAGAGGTCGGGCAGGCCGAAGGTGTGGCCGTTCTCGTGCGGCAGGACGCGGTAGCCGGTGTCGCCGTAGGAGCCGGAGCCGTCGTCCTGGCGGCTGTAGACGAAGGACGCGTTGGCGACGGGGACGCCGTCGGCGACGGGTGCCTCGGTGTTGCCCGCGAAGGTCACCGACAGGACGGTGTCCAGAGCGGAGGGGCCCGCGTTCGGGGTGACCAGGACGTTCAGGATGTCGTACGCGCGAAAGTCCACCCTGGGGTCTGCGACGGCCACGATGTCCTGGACGAGGTCGCGGTAGCCGGGGTCGAAGGGGGCGCCGCGTTCTATGCCGTAGTCCTTGAAGGATCTCGGCATCCGCAGCCAGTCACGGACGGGGGCCTCGGGGCGGTAGTCGAGGCGGCCGTAGGAGCTGGTGCGGAACCACTCCCGGGTCTTGGGGAAGAACTCCGCCAGCCGGTCGAGCGCGCTGCCCTGGCCGGGGGCGTCGGAGAAGTCGACCATGAGGTTGAGGGCGCGGACGGTGCCGGTGGAGCGGGCGTAGCCTGCCGGGGTGGGGATGCCCTCCGACATCTGGACGCCGGCGGCGCCGGTGATCATGCAGGGGCCGAGCGCCGTGGAGCGGGCCAGCGCGATGGAGCCCGACGCGGTCGAGCCCGCCGTGAGGTGCCCGGTGCCGGCGGAGGTGCTGACCGCCAGCGTCAGGGCGGTCACCGAGGCGAAGGCGGCCACACGGCGCGGGCGTATCCGACGGCTGGTCGGCTGCATGCATGGGCCCCTTCGCTCCCCGGCAGCCGCCGGCTCCGGCTGCACCCTTGCGATCACCCTCGTTCGCGGGGTGCGGGGGCGCTCGCCGGAGGGGACCGAACGTGGGTTTCCGTCCCGCAGGACATGTGACGCAGGTCATACTGGACCTGGGAAATAACCGGGGATCGTTTCCCCGTTTAGCTGTGTGTCCAAGCGAAACGGGGAACGCGTCCCCGGATCGCCCCGGGCACCCGGAGGGGCGTCGGATCACCGCCGCGCCGGGTACCCGGACCGCGACGGAACCCGCCGCGACGGACGCGCGAGACCCGGAGTCCCTTCCGGAGCCGGCAACCCCGGCCCGGAGTCACCGCGGCGAGCACCACCCCGGCACCCGCCGGGCGAGCACCACCCGGAGTCGTCCGGGAGGGGCACGACCCCGGCACCCGCCGGAAAGCACCACACGGACCACCCGGCACCCGCCGGACGCACCACCCGGAGTCATCCGGGCGAGCAGCACCTCCGGAGCCCATCCGGAGCACTGGACCTACTGGAGGAGTACGCCGTGGAGACCGCCACCCCCACGCAGCGCCGAGCGACCCGGCCGCGTGCCGATGCCCTGCGCAACCGGGAGCGGATCGTCGGCGCCGCCCGGGAGATGTTCGTCGAGTTCGGCCCGGAAGTGCCGTTCGACGAGATCGCCCGCAGGGCCGGCGTCGGCAACGCCACGGTGTACCGCAACTTTCCCGACCGCGACGCACTGGTGCGTGAGGTCGTCTGCTCGGTCATGGACCGCACCTCGGAACAGATCGAGACCGCGCTCGCGGGGGACGGTGACGCGTTCGAGGCACTGAGCCGCTTCGTGCACGCCGCCGCCGACGAGCGCATCGGCGCCCTGTGCCCCATGCTCTCCAGGGGCTTCGACCAGGACCACCCGGACCTGGTCGCCGCCCGGGACCGCTTCACGGAACTGGTGGAGCTGCTCATGGAGCGCGGCCGCAAGGCCGGAACCCTGCGTCCCGACGTCGAGTTCGGCGACCTGATGATCGCCCTGACCCAGCTCACCCGGCCGTTGCCCGGCACCGCGTGCCAGGGGATCGACCGGTTCGTGCACCGTCATCTGCAGCTTTTCCTGGACGGTATGCGGGCGCCGGCCCGTTCCGTACTGCCCGGGGTGGCCGCGACCGTGGAGGATCTGCGACGCGCCTGACCGATGAGTCCGGCGCCCGGCGCCGGTCACTCCTCACACCATGCTTTCGGCCGTCACCGTCGATGAGCCGACTCTCCTGACAACGCCCCGGGGCCGTCACCGGCGACGCCCCGACCCTTACTCAGCTCGACGATCCCTTTTTTCGCTACGAAGTACCGAAGTGGGTACCCCCATGTCTGAAACAGTCCGGGCCACCGCCAAGGCGGATCTGGCCGACGCCCATTCCAACCGCTGGAAGGCGCTCAGCTTCATCGCGCTGGCCCAGCTGATGGTCGTCCTCGACGCCACCATCGTGAACATCGCGCTGCCCTCCGCCCAGCAGGACCTCGGGATCTCGGACGGCAACCGGCAGTGGGTCATCACGGCCTACGCGCTGGCCTTCGGCGGTCTGCTGCTGTTCGGCGGGCGCATCGCCGACCTGTGGGGCCGCAAGCGCACCTTCGTCGCCGGCCTGATCGGTTTCGCAGGCGCGTCCGCCCTCGGCGGCGCGGCCACCAACGAGGCGATGATGCTCGGCGCCCGTGCCCTCCAGGGCGCGTTCGGCGCGCTGCTCGCGCCCGCCGCGCTCTCCCTGCTCGCCGTGATGTTCACGGAGCCCAAGGAGCGCGCCAAGGCGTTCGGCATCTACGGCGCGATCGCCGGTGGCGGCGGCGCCGTGGGCTTCATCCTCGGCGGTGTCCTCACCGAGTACCTCGACTGGCGCTGGACGTTCTTCGTGAACATCCCGTTCGCGATCATCGCCGCCGCGGGCGCGTACTACGTCATCCGTGAGCCGGCCGGCGGCCGCAACCGCTCGCCGCTCGACATCCCCGGCGTCATCCTGTCCATCCTCGGTCTGGTCACGCTCGTCTACGCCTTCACCCGCGCCGAGTCCGACGGCTGGGGCGACTCCGTGACCGTCGGCCTGTTCGTGGCCTCGGCCGTGCTGCTGGCGGCCTTTGTCATCACCGAGTCCCGGGTCAAGGCACCGCTGCTGCCGCTGCGCGTCATCACCGAGCGCAACCGCGGAGGCGTCTACCTCTCGCTCGGCCTCGCGATCATCGCGATGTTCGGCCTGTTCCTCTTCCTGACCTACTACCTGCAGATCGTGAAGGGCTACTCGCCGGTCAAGACCGGCTTCGCCTTCCTGCCGATGATCGGCGGCATGATGGTGGGCTCGACGCAGATCGGCACCCGGCTGATGACCCGGGTCCCGCCGCGCTTCCTGATGGCGCCGGGCTTCCTGGTCGCCGCGCTCGGCATGCTGATCCTGACCCAGCTGGAGATCGGCTCCAACTACTCCAGCACGATCCTGCCGGGGATGATCCTGCTCGGCCTCGGCATGGGTACGGCGTTCATGCCCGCCATGTCGCTGTCCACGCACGGCGTCGAGCCGCGTGACGCCGGTGTCGCCTCCGCGATGGTCAACACCTCGCAGCAGGTGGGCGGCGCGATCGGTACGGCCCTGCTGAACACGATCGCCGCGTCGGCGACGACGTCCTACATCAAGGACCACATCGCGGGCGCCGGCTCGAAGTCCCAGCAGCAGCTGGTGCAGCTCCAGGGCCAGGTGCACGGCTACACCAACGCGATCTGGTTCGCCGTCGGCATCCTCGTGGTCGCCGCGACGGTGGCCGCGACCTTCATCAACACCGGCCGTCCGGACACCACGTCCGTGTCGGGCGAGGGTGCGGGCGAGGGCGTCGAGGACGAGTTCAAGGTCCCGGTCATCGCCCACTGACACCTCGTACGACCGGATGCCGCTCGCACCCGGTCGCCGTGAGTGCCTCGCGTACGGGCGCGGGGTGGGGACGCCTCGCCCGTACGCGTCCTGGGGTCCGCCCCGGTTCCGAGCTCAGCGGAACCGGGGCGGACCCGCGTCCGCGGCCACCCGCCGAAGCTCGCCGAGCCCCCGCGGACACCCCTGAGCCGACCCGGCGGACCCGCGTACGGACGCCGCGAGCCCCGACCGGCGCGTCCCGCCGGTCACGGCCGGCCCGGTGAGCAGCGGCAGGCAGCCCCTACCGCAGCCAGGGCAGGTCCGCGCCCGCCTCCTGCGGCTGAAGTCCCTCGGCGACGATCCGCATGATGTCGCCGAGGGACTTCTGCTGTTCCGGGGTCAGCCGGTCGAAGAGGGCCTGGCGGACGGCGCCGACATGGCCGGGCGCGGTCCGCGCGAGCACCTCGCGCCCTTCGTCCGTCAGCACCGCGAACTGCCCCCGCTTGTCGGAGGGGCAGTCCTCGCGCCGTACCCAGCCGCTCTTCTCCAGCCGCGCGACCGCGTGCGAGAGCCGGGAGCGGGTGATCTTCGCGTTCATCGCCAGCTCGGTCATCCGCAGCCGCCTGCGCGGCGCCTCGGCGAGCTGCACGAGCAGGCCGTAGTAGATGTGCGGCATGCCCGCGTCACGCTGGAGCTGGCGGTCGAGGTGGTCCTCCAGCAGGGTCGTGGCGTGCATGTACGCGCGCCAGATGCGCTGTTCCTCGTCACTGAGCCAGCGCGGCTCTTCCGCGGGTGCCGTGTTCATGCTTCCACTGTACGAGGCTCCTGCTTGAAGCTTAAACAAGTGCGGAGTAGTCTCGAGGGAGAGCTTTAGAGTTCAAGTATCAGTCAGGGAGCCGCCGCCATGTCCGCCACCACCGATGAGCGCCCCACGCGTGAGCGCATGCCCGCTCTCTACCTGAGCCACGGCGCCCCGCCGCTCGCCGACGACCCCGTCTGGCCCGGCCAGCTCGCCGCCTGGTCCGCCGACCTGCCGCGCCCCAAGGCGATCCTGATGGTCTCCGCCCACTGGGAGGAGGCCCCGCTCGCCCTCGGCGCGGTGGAGACCGTCCCGCTGGTGTACGACTTCTGGGGCTTCCCGGAGCACTACTACCGCGTCCGGTACGACGCCCCCGGCGCGCCCGCGCTCGCCGAGTCCGTACGCAAGCTGCTGCGCGCCCCCGGTACGCCGGTCCAGGACATCCCGGACCGCGGCCTCGACCACGGGGCCTACGTGCCGCTGGTGGAGATGTTCCCGGACGCCGACATCCCGGTGCTGCAGATCTCCATGCCGACGCTCGACCCGGTCCGGCTCATGGAGATCGGCCGCAGGCTTGCGCCGCTGCGCGACGAGGGCGTGCTGATCGTGGGCTCCGGCTTCTTCACGCACAACCTGCGGGCGCTCAGCCAGGAGGGCCGGGTGTCCTCGGTCATGGCCGAGTTCGACGACTGGGGCCGGCGCGCCCTGGACGCCCAGGACCTGGACGCCCTGCTCGACTTCGAGAACAAGGCCCCGGCGGGCCGGCTGGCCCACCCGCGCACCGAGCACTTCGCGCCCCTGTTCGTCACCCTCGGCGCGGCGCACGAGGAGCTCTCCTCGCAGCGCACGGTGATCGACGGCTTCTGGCTGGGACTCGCCAAGCGCTCACTCCAGATCGGCTGACCCACCCGGCGACCGAGCCGTCACCGCTCCCCGGTGGACCCGGCCCGTGACTGCGACGGGCGTCCGGTCACCGCTTTCCGGCGGACCCGGCCGGCCCCCGCGACGGCACGGAATCACAGCTCCTTCTCGTACCAGGCCACGTCCCAGTAGCGGCCGAACTTGCGGCCGACCTCGCGGTACGTGCCCACGTGCCGGAACCCGAAGCGTTCGTGCAGCCGCGCGGACGCCTCGTTCGGCTGCGCGATCCCGGCGTACGCCCGGTGTAGATCCTCGCCGGCGAGGGACTCGAAGAGGGCGTTGTACAGCAGAGTGCCGATCCCGCGGCCACCGGCGCCGGGGGCGACGTAGACCGTCACCTCCACCGACGTGGCGTACGCGGGCTTGGCGCGGAAGGGACCGGATGTGGCGTACCCCAGAATCCGCTGTGAGCCGCCCGCCGTGGCAACCATCAGGCGGTGCGGGCCGTCTTCCGGGTGGGAGAGCAGCCACGGGCGGCGCTCCTCCGGGGTGAAGGGGACGGTGTCGAACGTGATCGGGGTCTCGCGCACGTAGTGGTTGTAGAGGTCGGTGAGAGCGCCGAGGTCGGCCTCGACTCCTGTTCTGACCTGCACCTCTGTGAACTCCGGACCCATCCGCCCTCCCCATGTGGCGGCACAGGGTACTGCATGATCACAAAAAGAAGGGGTCGGCTTGGGAATTCTGTCCGGATTCCAGTCGTTGTTTCCTTCGGATGCAGGGCACCCGGGAGGGTGAATCGAGTGTCCAGGACGACCGCCAGCCCACCACCGCAAGGGAGCACGCATGGCAACCCGTGCCGTCGCCCGTCGTAAGTCCGCCGCCGGCGAGACCGACGCGGCAAGCAGTGTTCGCGCCGGAGGCGGCGAGATCGCCGATCGCGACCTGGTCGGCATGTATCTCGACGAGATCGCGCGCACACCGCTGCTCGACGCCGCCAAGGAAGTCGAGCTGTCCCAGACCATCGAAGCGGGCGTGTTCGCGCACCAGATCCTCGAGGGAGAGGTCGACGACGCCAAGGCGGACGCGACCCGTGAGGAGCTGGAGGCGCTCGTCGCCGCCGCCGAGCGGGCCAAGGACATCTTCATCCGCTCGAATCTCCGGCTGGTCGTCGCCGTGGCCCGCCGCTATCCGCGCAGTGGCCTCCCCCTGCTCGACCTGATCCAGGAGGGCAACGCGGGCCTGGTCCGCGCCGTCGAGAAGTTCGACTACCGCAAGGGCTTCAAGTTCTCGACGTACGCCACCTGGTGGATCCGCCAGGCGATCACGCGCTCCATCGCGGACCAGTCGCGCACGATCCGCCTCCCCGTCCACCTGGTCGAGGAGCTGGGCCGCATCCGCCGCGTGCAGCGCGAGTTCAACCGCGAGCACGGCCGCGACCCGGAGCCCACAGAGATCGCCGCCGAGCTCGGCTCGAACCCGGAGCGCGTCATCGACGTGCTGGACTGGGCACGCGACCCGGTCTCGCTGAACATGGCGGTGGACGACGCGGGCGAGACCCAGTTCGGCGACCTGCTGGAGGACACCTCGGCGGTCTCGCCGGAGCAGTCGGTCCTCACCCTGCTGCGCAGCGAGGAGCTGGACGACCTGATAGGTCGTCTCGACCAGCGCACAGCCTCCATCATCAAGATGCGCTACGGCATCGAGGACGGCCGGGAGCGCACGCTGACAGAGGTCGGCAAGGAGCACGGACTGACCCGGGAGCGGATCCGGCAGATCGAGAAGCACGCTCTGATGGAGCTGAAGAAGCTGGCTCGCGACACCGGTTTCGACGCGGCCGCGTGACGAAGCGCGTCCGTCCGGCGTACATGGCCAGGTAAGGCCGCTTCAAAAGGGCGGACTCGGGGCACAAGACCTCAGGGCCCGGACATCGGGCCCGGGTCGTGCGGCCCTGGTCCCCCGGGCCCGAGCCGCGGTGCGGCTCGTCCGCCACCCACAAGCCGAGTCCCGACGCACTCCCCCCCGGCGCCGGGACTCACCCGGGCCGAGCCCCGGCGCCTCCCCCCCTGGCGCCGGGGCTCGGCTCTTTTGTGCGCGCCCTGCGGGCGGCGCCGGCCGGCATGTGCCCACGACCTGCGCCTGGCCCGCCCGGACGGGCGCGTGTCCGGGTCACCCCGAACCTGAACCCCGGGGTGACCCGGAATGGCAGATTGTGCCACAGAGGCATAACCTGCCTGCCGTGTCCGGTACCTCTCGCCTCGGCGCCCTCCCCGTCCCCGCCGACGGGGGCTCCCGCGCCGCCGCCGGGCGCACCCCTCGGGACCCCGGGCAGCGCGCCGCGCAGGTCACCGCCGGGGCGGGGCCCTCGCTCACCGAGCGGCGGAAAGCGGCTACCCGGATGGACATCGCGCGGGCGGCGGCCGGGCTCTTCGTGACACACGGTCTGCGGGCCACCCGGGCCGAGGACATCGCGCGCGCGGCGGGGGTCGCGCCGCGCACGTTCTACCGGTACTTCGCGACCAAGGAGGAGGCCCTCGGCCCGCTCTTCGCCGCGGGCGCGCAGAAGTGGGCGGAGGCAGTCCGGGACGCCCCTGCCGAGCTGGACGTCCCCGAGGCGCTGCGCCACGCGGTCGCCGGCACCCTGACTCCCGGCGTCGGGGTCAGGGCCGAGTCGCTGGAGTGGGTGCGCACGCTGCTGCGGCTGGCCGACGGCAGCCCCGCCCTGCGCAGGGTCTGGGGCGAGGCCTGCCAGACCGCGGAACGCACCCTCGCGGACGTACTGGCGGCACGCCTCGCGCCGCCTGGGACATCGGCGCCCGCCGACGCCGGGGAGTCCGCCGCCAGTGGGTCGGCCGCCGCTCCGAGCGCCGAGGAAGCCGCCCTCACCGGCGCCCCCGTGGCGCCCGGCGCCGAAGACTCCGGCGTGACCGCGTCTCCCGCGAGGCTCGGCGCCGAAGAATCCGGCGTGACCGCGTCTCCCGCGAGGCTCGGCGCCGAAGAATCCGGCGTGACCGCGTCTCCCGCGACGTCCGGCGCCGCAGTGCCCGACGTCACCGCGTCCCCCGCGACGCCTGGTGCCGGAGAACCCGCCGTCACCGGTGGCCCTCCGCCTCCGGGGGCCGCCCACGGAATGCCCGCCGACCTGCGGCTCGCCGCCGCCGTCGCCAGTGCCGCCGTGCGGGTGGCCGTCGAGGCGTGGGCCGCCGGGGAGGAGCCCCCGGACGGACCGACGGGACCGCCCGCGCTCGCCCTGCGCAACCTCGCGACCCTGGACGACTTCCCCTGGAGTGCCGTACGGGTCTGAGGACCGGCACCTCGTCAGGGGGAGGTGAGGCCCTCGTCCTGAGGGCCTCCCGCCGCCCGGGTCAGGCGGGCGCCCAGATCCCGCAGGTAGCCGATCAGTTCCGCCGGTTCCCGCACGGTGAACTCGCAGTCGACCATCGCGAGCCGCACCGCCAGCCACTCCACCGAGTCGCCCGCCGAGGCACGCAGTCGGCAGCTGCGGTCGTCGAGCGGCTCGGGCGCGCCCAGCCAGGCCGGGAGACGGGCCGCGACGAACTCGACCGGCGCCGCGAAGGTGACGTCGAAGGCGTACGTCTCCTGCCGCCGGAACATGGACTGCCGCAGATACTCCGCCGCACTGCCCGTCGGCAGTTCCCGCGGAGTGAACCGCGTCCCCGTGGCGAACGGTTCGGCGACCCGGTCGACGCGGAAGGTGCGCCAGTCCTCGCGGTCGAGGTCGTAGGCGACGAGGTACCAGCGGCGGCCGGTCGACACCAGCCGGTACGGCTCGGTCAGGCGCCGTGAGGGCGTCCCGTCCCCGGAACGGTAGGCGAACCTCAGCCGCTCGCGGCCGGCCACCGTCGAGGCCATCACGGTCAGCGTCTCCGGCGCGATACTGGCGCCGTCCCCGCTGGTCAGCGGCGTGGTGGCCGCTTGGAGCGTGGACACGCGGTGCCGCAGCCGCGACGGCAGCACCTGCTCCAGCTTGGCGAGCGCGCGTACGGAGGCCTCGTCCAGGCCCTCGACGGCGTGCCCGGCCCCGGCCCGCAGGCCCACCGCGATGGCCACGGCCTCCTCGTCGTCGAGCACGAGCGGCGGCATCGCCTTGCCCGCGACCAGCCGGTACCCGCCCTCCGCGCCCTTGGTCGCCTGCACCGGATAGCCGAGCTCGCGCAGCCGGTCGATGTCCCGGCGGACGGTACGGCGGGACACCCCGAGCCGGTCGGACAGCTCGCCGCCGGGCCATTCACGCGGGGTCTGCAGGAGTGAGAGGAGCTGGAGCAGGCGCGCCGGGGTGTCGGTCGTCATGGTGTCTCCTCGGTCCTGGCCGGTGGGTCTCCAGACTGCCGCAGATCTAGGACACGATCTGACCTAATGGGCCCCTAGCTTGTCCCTATGACCTCCACCAAGACCCCTCCCAGCAGTACGGCTCCCGCGGCCGACCGGCGGCGCTGGTTCGCGCTCGCCATCGTGATGACCGCCGCCTTCATGGACCTGGTCGACGTCACGATCGTGAACATCGCGATCCCCTCCATACAGCGGGACGCGGGCGCGACGTTCAGTCAGATCCAGTGGATCACCGCGGGCTACGCGCTGGCGTTCGCCGCGGGACTGATCACCGGCGGGCGGCTCGGCGACATCCACGGCCGCAAGCGCCTCTTCCTGATCGGCATCGGCGGTTTCACGCTGGCGTCGGCGCTGTGCGGCTTCGCCGCCAACCCGGAGATGCTGGTCGCCTCGCGGATCCTGCAAGGGGCGATGGCCGCGCTGATGGTGCCGCAGGTGCTGTCGATCGTGCACGCGACCTTCCCGGCGCACGAGCGAGGCAAGGTGTTCGGACTGTTCGGCGCGATCGTGGGCCTCGGCGCGGTGTCCGGTCCGCTGCTCGGCGCCCTGCTCACCGAGTGGAACCTGTTCGGGCTGGAGTGGCGGCCGATCTTCCTCATCAACCTGCCGGTGGGCGTGGCCGGACTGATCCTGGGCCGCAAGTTCATCACGGAGTCCAAGGCGCCGCGGGCGCTCAAGCTCGACCTGGTGGGCGTCGCGCTGGTGACGCTTGGTCTGCTGATGCTCCTCTACCCGCTGACCCGCGGCCGTGAGCTGGGCTGGCCGCTGTGGGGGTACGCCTCGATGGCGGGTTCGGTCGTCGTCTTCGCGGCGCTGGTGGCGTACGAGAGGCGCAAGGGGCAGCGGGACGGTTCGCCGCTGGTCGAGCTGTCGCTGTTCCGGGTGAAGAGCTTCGCGGCGGGCATCGCCGTGCAGACGGTCTTCGGGGTCGGCCTCGGCATCTTCTTCCTGGTGTGGACGCTCTACATGCAGGTCGGGCTGGGCTGGAGCGCGCTGCGGGCGGGTCTGACCGGGGTGCCGTTCTCCATCGCGGTGTCGGCCGCGGCCGGGATGTCGGTGCAGCTCCTGGTGCCGCGCTTCGGGCGCAAGGTGCTCCAGGCGGGCGCGCTGATCATGGCGCTCGGCGTGCTGCTCTACATCTGGGAGTCCGACCGCTACGGCGCCTCCATCGCCTCCTGGCAGATGGCGCTTCCGCTGGTGGTGATGGGCGCCGGGATGGGGTTCATCGTGGCGCCGCTGACCGACGCGGTGCTGTCGGAGGTCCCGCGTGAGCACTCCGGTTCGGCGTCGGGTCTGATCAACACCGTGCAGCAGATGGGCAACGCGCTCGGTCTGGGTCTGGTGTCCGTGGTCTTCTTCGGCACCATGAGCGACCGGCTGGCTGTCGCCGGAAACGGGCCGGCCTACGTGAACGGCTTCCAGCACGCGCTGGGCTGGGTGGCCGTGGTGATGGGCGTCATCTTCCTGCTGATGTTCGCGCTGCCGAAGCGGCCCGCGCAGCATGTGGAGGGGGCGGCCGACGAGATCGGGACCGCCGGCACGGCCGGCACACCGGGCACGGAGAAGGCGCCCGTGCTCGTCCCGTGAGCGGCGGCTGATCAAGGGCTGAACGGAAGGCGGGGCCCGGCACCTCAGGTGCCGGGCCCCTTCGCGTGGCCCCGCGCCGTTACGAGCGTGCCGCCCCCTTCGAGTGGCCCCGCGCGGCGCCCGAATGTGCCGGGTCCGGTTCCTTGGAGCCT
This sequence comes from Streptomyces sp. NPDC005496, assembly GCF_042872045.1. Classification (NCBI taxonomy): domain Bacteria; kingdom Bacillati; phylum Actinomycetota; class Actinomycetes; order Kitasatosporales; family Streptomycetaceae; genus Streptomyces; species Streptomyces sp. NPDC005496. The sequence goes on along the minus strand of NZ_JBIAJQ010000007.1, from coordinate 130,596 downwards.
CGCGCCCGTCGCCCACCGACCAAGTCCGTTCATGCCCGAATCGAGCCCGAACCTGTTTACTTTCGGGTAATCGAGTCGTAGCCTCCCAAGAGAACAACAAGTTCGGGCATCAGGCGGAGGCGAACGGACATGTACGCACCGGAACGGCAGCAGGAGATCCTCCGGCTCGCGCGTGACGGCGGCCGGGTCGACGTCCTGTCGCTGGCCGACGAGTTCCAGGTCACCGCGGAGACCATCCGCCGGGACCTGAAGGCCCTCGACCGCGCGGGACTCCTGCGCCGGGTGCACGGCGGGGCGATCCCGGCGGGCCGGCTCGACTTCGAGCCCGACCTCGCCGAACGCGAGTCCACGGCGGCCGACGAGAAGGACCGCATCGCCCGCACCGCCCTGGCCGAACTGCCCGCCGAGGGCACGATGATCCTCGACGCGGGCAGCACGGTGGCCCGGCTCGCGGGCAGCCTGCCGCTGGAGTCGACGCTCACCGCCGTCACCCACAGCCTGCCGATCGCGGCGCGGCTCGCGGACCACCCCGGCATCCAGCTCCACCTCGTCGGAGGCCGCGTCCGGCACCGTACGCGGGCCGCCGTCGACGCCTGGGCGCTGCGGGCCTACGGCGAGATCCGCGCGGACGTCGTCTTCATCGCGGCCAACGGCTTCTCCGTCGAGCACGGGCTCACCACTCCGGACCTCGCCGAGGCGGCCGTGAAGCGCGCCGCCGTCCGCGCCGCCCGCCGCGTGGTGCTGCTCGCCGACTCCTCCAAGCACGGTCAGGAGCACTTCGCCCGTTTCGGCGACCTCGCCGACGTGGACCTGCTGATCACCGACAGCGGGCTGGGCCCGGAGGACGTCGTCGCCATCGAGCGCGGCGGCACCGAAGTGCAGTGCGTCTAGAAAGAGTCCGCATGATCCTCACCGTCACCCCCAACCCCTCCCTCGACCGCACGTACGAGGTCCCCTCGCTCGGTCGCGGCGAGGTCGTCCGGGCCACCGGCGAGCGGGTGGACCCGGGCGGCAAGGGGGTCAACGTGTCGCGGGCGGTCGCCGCGGCCGGGCGGCGCACCGTCGCCGTCCTGCCGCTGGGCGGAGCGCCCGGCGCCCTCGTCGCCGGACTCCTCGACGCCCAGGGCATCGAGGCCGCCCCCGTCCCCGTGGCCGGCGCGACCCGCTCCAACATCTCGGTCGCCGAACCGGACGGCACCCTGACGAAGATCAACGCACCGGGACCCGAACTCACGCCCGCCGAGGCCGAGTCGCTGCTGGAGACCGTACGGCGGCAGTACCGCCCCGGCGAGACGGACTGGATCGCCTGCTGCGGCAGCCTGCCACGCGGACTCTCCCCGTCCTGGTACGCCGACCTCGTCGCCCGCGCGCACGCGGCCGGCGCCCGGATCGCCCTGGACACCTCGGGACCGGCGCTGCTCGCGGCCCTGCGTGAACGCCCCGACGTCGTGAAGCCGAACGCCGCGGAACTCGCGGAGGCCGTCGGACGCCCCCTCGCCACCGTCGGCGACGCGGTCAAGGCCGCCGAGGAGCTGCGCGGACTGGGCGCCCGCACCGTACTGGCCAGCCTCGGCGCCGACGGACAACTGCTGGTGGACGTGTCGGGCGCCTGGTTCGGCAGCGCCCGCGTCGACGCCGTACGCAGCAACGTGGGCGCCGGCGACTCCTCGCTGGCCGGCTTCCTGATCGCCGGCGGCGCCGGTCCCGAGGCCCTCGCCTCCGCCGTCGCCCACGGCGCCGCCGCCGTCCGGCTGCCCGGCAGCGTGATGCCGGCCCCCGCCGACCTCGACCCCGCCGCCGTGACCGTCACGACGGAGGTCCCCGTGGACCGCGCCCTCACGGAGCCGGTGTCATGACGCCCGCGGCCACCCCCTCAGGACAGGCACCGACGTGGCGGGGCCTCCCCTTCCCCGCCGCGGCCACCCCGGCGCGGCCCGCGCTCCGTGCGAGCGGCACCCCCGCCCCCACCCCCGCCCGGCGGTCCCCGCGGGCCATACGCGTGCGAAGGAGCCCGCGATGAGCGAGATGATCACCGCGGACCTGGTCGACCTCGACCTGTCCGCCGACACCAAAGAAGCGGCGGCACGCGCCCTCGCCGAGCGGATGGCAGCCCTGGGCCGGGTCACCGACCTCGACGGTTTCCTCGCCGACGTGGCGGCCCGCGAGGCGCAGATGCCGACCGGCCTCGACGGCGGCATCGGCATCCCGCACTGCCGCAGCGCCCATGTCACCGAGCCGACGCTGGCCTTCGGGCGCAGCGGCACCGGCATCGACTTCGGCGCGCCGGACGGTCCCGCCGACCTGATCTTCCTGATCGCCGCCCCGGCCGGCGCGGACGACGCCCACCTCACGATCCTGTCCTCGCTCGCCCGGCAGCTGATGAACGCCGAGTTCACCTCCGCGCTGCGGGCCGCGGACGACGCGGCGACCGCCGCCGCGCTCGTCCGTGGCGACCGGCCCCCGGCGCCCGCCGCGGCCCCGGCCGGCTCCGGCGCGAGCGCACCCGACGACTCCGCGGCGGCGTCGAACGCGGCGGCCTCCGCCGACGCCGCCGCGGTCCCCTCTGCCCCCGCCCCGGACCGGACCGGCCAGGACGGGACTCCGGCACCGGGGGAGACCGGTGGCGTGGACACGCCCCCGGCACCAGGCGAAACGGGCGGCGCGGACACGACCCCGGCACCCGGCGACACGGGCGGCGCGGACACCGCCGCGGCCGGGGGCGCGCGGCCGTTCCGGATCGTGGCCGTCACCTCCTGCCCCACCGGCATCGCGCACACCTACATGGCGGCCGAGTCGCTGGAGAACGCGGGCCGCGCGGCCGGCGACGTCGAGATCGTCGTCGAGACCCAGGGCTCGGCCGGCTTCACCCGGCTCGACCCGGCGGTCGTCGCGGCGGCGGACGGCGTGATCTTCGCCCACGACGTGCCCGTACGCGACAAGGACCGCTTCGCCGGGAAGCCGACCGTCGACGTCGGCGTGAAGGCAGGCATCAGCCGGGCCGCCGAGCTGATCTCCGAGGTCCGCGGCAAGGCCGAACGCGGCGAGGTCACCGCCGGCTCCGCGCCCGGCAGTCCGGTGGAGCGCACCGGTGAGTCCGGTGAGGGCTACGGCACCAAGCTGCGCAAGTGGCTGATGAGCGGCGTGAGTTACATGGTGCCGTTCGTCGCCGCGGGCGGCCTGCTGATCGCCCTCGGCTTCGCGATCGGCGGCTACCAGGTCAACAAGGCGCCCTCCGTCATGGACCACTTCATGTGGATGCAGGCGGACAGCTGGGGCGCGCTGTTCTTCCAGATCGGCGGCGTGGCCTTCGGCTTCCTCGTCCCGGTCCTGGCCGGCTACATCGCGTACGGCATGGCGGACCGGCCAGGGCTCGTCCCGGGCTTCGTCGGCGGCGCGATCTCCCTGACGATCAACGCGGGCTTCCTCGGTGGCCTGGCCGCCGGTCTCATCGCCGGTGGCGTGGTGCTCGGCATCCAGCGGGTGCCGATCCCGGCGGCGCTGCGCGGCATCATGCCGGTGGTGGTGATCCCGCTCATCTCCGCGGCGATCGTCGGGTTCCTGATGTTCGTGGTGATCGGCAAGCCCATCGCCTCCGCGCAGAAGGGCATGACCGACTGGCTGAACGGCCTCACCGGCACCAACGCCGTCCTGCTCGGCGCCCTCCTCGGCCTGATGATGTGCTTCGACCTGGGCGGCCCGGTCAACAAGGTCGCCTACACCTTCGCCACCGCCGGCATCGCGGTCGCGAGCCCCAGCGACTCCGCGATGAAGATCATGGCCGCGGTGATGGCGGCCGGCATGGTCCCGCCGCTCGCGATGGCCCTGGCGACGACCGTGCGCGGCAGGCTGTTCACGCCGACCGAGCGCGAGAACGGCAAGGCCGCCTGGGTGCTCGGCGCCTCCTTCATCTCGGAGGGCGCGATCCCCTTCGCCGCGGGTGACCCGCTGCGGGTCATCCCGGCGTCGATGGCGGGCGGCGCGGTCACCGGCGCCCTGTCGATGACCTTCGGCGCCACCCTGCGCGCCCCGCACGGCGGCATCTTCGTGGTCCCGCTGATCGGCAGCCCGTTCCTGTACCTCCTGGCCATCGCAGCGGGCGTCTGCGTCACCGCCGCCGTGGTGATCGTCCTCAAGGGCATGCGCAGGCCGGCACCGGAGGGCACGGGGACGGTGCCCGACGTTCCGGCACCGGCCGGCGGCGGCACCAAGGAGCCGGTCGCGGCCTGAGCAGCCGATCAGGGGCCGCGCACATGCCCCTTTAGGGCGGCGTTGAGTCGTTCACCGCATCTGCGAGATGCGTCACGGTCCGGGGCCAAAGGCCCGGACCGTGGTGTCTACTGGAACGCATGCCTGAGCATGTGTCGAACCTTCAGCTGGCGGGCGCGAGCGTCCTCGCCCTGGCGACCGCCGTCTGGGTCGTCGGCCTGGTACGGCTGCTGCGCCGGAGCCGGTCCACGGCCGCGCGGCGCCCCGTCGGCACATTGCGGGCCGTGCCCGGCCAGCGGCGGACCGGCCCGGGCGCGGAGTGCGTGGAGCTGACCCCGCAGGAACGCGCGGCGTTCGCGGGCCTGGTACGGCAGTTCAGCGACAACCGCTCCTGAAGCGGCCCTGACGGGAGGGCCACGGCCGCGGCGAGTCCGGGGATCGCCGGTGTGCCCTTGCGGGCGTGGGTGGGAGTGCGGGCGCGGAGGTGTCCCGGTCGGCGTGGTGCGAGAGGGTGCCGGATCAGCCGAGGCGTGCGGCCCGGCGCTCCATCGCCTCGCGGGCCGCGCTCTCCGTCGCGTACACCTCGCACATGTGCCGGCGGTCCGGGGTCGCGGTGTGCTCGACCTCCCACAGGGAGATCTCGCGTCCGTCGCGCAGCAGGAAGGCGTGCTCGTAGAGCGAGAAGCTGAGGCGGGACGTCTGGCCCGCGCGGCCGGGACGGCCGAAGGCCTGGGTGATCTGGTGGGCGCACGCCTCGCGCAGCAGCAGGGCGGTCAGGCCGGCGTCGGGCCGGTCCGCGTTCTCCGCGCGGCGCAGCAGCCGGCGGGCGTGGTCCGCCGAGTCGTCCGGGACGTACGTGTGCCGGGGCTCGGGGATGGGGGGCAGCTGCACCGTCACGGGCAGCTCGAAGTCCGGTGTGTCCGAGGGCAGGGGTAAGCGGCCCGTCGCCGCCCGCAGTTCCTCCTCGTCCACGTACACCTCGTGCTGCGCCTCGGCGCCCCGCGCGGTGTTGTGGACGAGCTCCCACAGCGTGACCGCCGAGCCGTCGGCGAGCAGCCAGGTGTGCCGGTACGTCTCACGGTGCAGCCCCGCGCTGTGGTGCGCGGAGTGCAGCGAACTGTCGTGCGCCAGCGCGCAGTCGAGCAGCCGTATGGTCTCGTCCGGCAGCTCGAAGGAGTTCAGGGCACGGCCGAGAAGTCGCGCGAGATGCTCCTCAGGAGACTCGGGCGACTCGGGTGGCTCGTACGCTGCTGTCTCGTACGGAACGCTCAAGGCTTCTCCCGGCGTTGCTGCATGTCACCTTGTGGGTGCATACCGTAGCCCCTCGGTCGGACATCATGTCCGCGAACCGAGAAAACGTGCGGAGGGAAAACGCGCGGGCCGCGCGGAGTGTTCCCGCGCGGCCCCTGCGACCCTCGAAAAGCCCTTGTCAGACGGCACTTTCGGCGGTCCACTCGCTCCACGGCATGTTCCAGCCGTTGAGCCCGTTGTCCGGTGCGACCGGCTTGTCGGGGGAGTTCTTGACCGTCACGACGTCCCCGACGAGCGAGTTGTCGAAGAACCACTTGGCGGCCGTGGCGCTCTGCGCGCCCCGCTCGTCGGCGAGACCCACGCACCCGTGGCTGGTGCCCTCCCGGCCGAACGGCGGATTCCCGCGGTTGTACCAGTAGTTGCCGTGGATGAAGGTCCCCGACGTCGTCAGCCGCATCGCGTTCGGCACGTCCGCGATGTCGTACTCGCCGCCGTGGCCGACCGTCGCGCCGTTCATCCGGGTCTGCCGGAACTTCTCGGAGATGACCATCTGGCCGTTGTACGTGGTGTTCTCGGCGCTGCCCGACGAGATCGGGATGGTCTTGACGGTCTTCCCGTCCCGTACCACCGTCATCGTCTGCGTCGCCACGTCCACCGTGGACACCTGCGAGCGGCCCACGGTGAAGGTGACGGTCTTGTCCTGCACGCCGTAGAGGCCGTTCGCGCCCTCCACGCCGTCCAGGCCGATCCTCACGGTGACCTTGGAGCCGGCCTTCCAGTACTGCTCGGGCCTGAAGTCCAGCCGCTGCGCCCCGAACCAGTGACCCACGACCTTCTGCCCACTGCTGGAGCGCACGGTGATGTGCGACTGCACCTTCTTCTTCGCGCTGATCGCCTTGTCGAAGGTGAAGGAGACCGGCATGCCCGCCCCGACCGTGGCGCCGCCGTCGGGTGTGTACGTGCCGATGAAGCTGTTGGCCGTGGAGACCGTGCTGAAGGCGGAGTCGGCGGCGACCTTGCGCCCGTCGCCGTCCTCGGCCTTCGCCGAGATCCGGTACTTCGTCCCGCGCTCCAACTGCTCCTTGGGCTTCCACGCCTTCCCGTCGCCGGAGAGCGCACCGGGCACGGCGGCCCCGGTCCCCGAGACCGTCATCTTCACGTCGGTCAGCCTGCCCCCGCTGACCTTGACGCCGGTCGCGTTGATGGACGCGTTCTTCGAGCCGTCCTCGGCGGAGATGACGATCCTCGCCGCCGACGTCCTGGACGAACCTCCGTTCTTCCCGTCCTTGTTGTCCGCGCTGGCGTCGCCGCCGCAGGCGGTGAGGGTGAGGGCGCCGACCATCAGGGCGGCACAGGCCCCCACTGCGCGCCGCATTGATATGTCCGGCGTTGTCACGGGCTGCTCCAGGTTCGTGTGGTGTGGGTGATCCGCTCCGTTGCGTGGAGAAAGAGCGCCACGCGCCTGGAAGGGTTCCTTCCGTAGCCGACGGACGCCATCGCGTGACAGAACCGCGACAATCCCCGCCCCACCCAACGCCCTTACGTCCCCGGCACCCGCCCGCTACCGGGCCCCGTACAGCTCCTCGTACGACGGCCACGTCCCGCCCGGCCCCTCCACCGGCCCGGCCGCCCGCACCGCCCGGACGATCGCCCGCGTCACCACGTCCGCGCCGGCCGCGAGCACCTCGTTGAGCGCGAGGGGCTGGTCCGCGGCGAGCGGCCGGTCACCCGTGGCGAGCGCGAAGACCGTGTCCCCGTCGTTGAGCAGATGGACCGGCCTGACCGCCCGCGCGATGCCGTCGTGCGCCGTACCCGCCAGCTTCTGCGCCTGCGCCCGGGTGAGGTCGGCGTCGGTGGCGACGACGGCCAGCGTCGTGTTCAGCGGGGGAGGGGCGTTCCGCGCGGCGGCCTCGGCGAGCCGCCGCCCCGCCGCCTCGTGCACCTCGGCGGGCGGGTACGACGCGGTGCCCGTCAGCAACTCCCCGTACAGCGCCCCCGACCCCGGCTCCACCGCGGAACCGGCCGCGTTCGCCACCACCAGCGCGGCCACGGTGATCCCCGAGTCGAGCAGCACGCTCGCCGTCCCCACCCCGCCCTTGAGCGGACCGACGGCCGCCCCCGTACCGGCGCCGACGCAGCCCTGCCGCACCGGGGCACCCGGGCCGCTCGCCTCGGCGGCCTCGACCGCGGCCCGTCCGGTGGCCGCGTCGGGCCGGGCCCGGAAGTCGCCCCCGCGGCCGAGGTCGAAGACGCAGGCGGCCGGCACGACCGGCACCACGTGCGCAACGTCGGGACCGACCCGCACCCCGCGACCTCGTTCCTCCAGCCAGGCCATCACCCCCGACGCGGAGTCCAGCCCGTAGGCGCTGCCGCCGGTCAGCACGATCGCCTCGACCTTCTGGACCAGGTTCCGGGGGTCCAGCGCGTCGGTCTCCTTGGTACCGGGACCACCGCCGCGCACGTCCACGGCCGCGACCGCGCCGCCCGGGGGAGCCAGCACCACGGTGGTACCGGTGAGCCGGCCCTCGCCGGTGAGCGTCGCATGGCCCACCAGCAGTCCCGCCACATCCGTCAGAGCGTCAAGTGTCATACCCCCAGTGTTCCTTCGCCGCTCCTCCGGCACCGGGTCCCCGCTACCGCGGCGCGGCCGCCTCCTCCTTGCGTCCCGCCTCTTCCCGTCTCGCCGTCCGTGCCGTCAGCGCCACCCCGGCCGCCACCGTCGCCGCGCCCACGATCCCCGCCGCGAGCACCGCCCAGTCGCCGAGGAAGGTGCTCAGGATGATGAGGAGCGCGGACGTCGGCAGGACGAGCTGCTGGGCCACGCCCACCTTGAAGTACCGGGCGTGCAGCGCCCACACGGTCAGGAAGAACAGCGCCGTCGGCAGCGTCACGGCGGCGGACCCGGCCAGCGTCGAGATGTGCGCCTGGCCGACCGCCTGCTCGACGGCCACCTCGACCCCCGCGCCGATCGCGGCCGCGGAGGCGAGGATCAGGTAGTGGCCGTACCCCCACACGAACGCCTGCACGCTCGTCCGCAGATGGCCGTGGATCGGCACCGCGAAGTAGATCCACCAGGCGGCGAACACCACCAGCAGCCCGCCCACCGCGATGGGCAGCAGCTCGCCCAGCGCCTCGTGCTCGTCGACGGCGGACTTCACGGCGACCGTGGCCGCGGCGATCGTCTCGCCCAGCACGATGATGGTGAACAGGCCGTACCGCTCGGAGATGTGACGCGGGTGCCAGGGCGTGGCGGTGTCCTTCTCCGCGTACAGGGGGACGGCCATCTCGGCGATCGCCATCACCAGGAACAGCCAGGGCCGGGCGGGCTCCGGCAGCGACAGCAGCCCGAGCCAGCCGATCTGGCAGAGCAGCACACCGCCGGCGTACCGCAGCGCGGTGGTTCTCTCACGGCCCTCGCAGCCCCGCGCCGCCCGCAGCCACTGGGTGATCATCGCGCACCGGATGATCGCGTAGCCCAGCCAGACGAGCAGGAAGTCGTGGTCGGTGAACGCCTGCGACACCCCCGCCGCGAGCACCAGGGCGCCGGCGATCTGGATCAGCGTGACGACCCGGTAGAGGACGTCGTCGTTGTCGTAGGCCGAGGCGAACCAGGAGAAGTTCATCCAGGCCCACCAGATCGCGAAGAAGATCATCGCGTAGTTCAGGATGCCCTCGCCCGCGTGCCCCTCGGCGACCGCGTGCACCAACTGCGCGCCGGCCTGCGCGACGGCCACGACGAAACAGAGGTCGAAGAAGAGCTCCAGGGGCGTCGCGACCCGGTGCGCCTCGTCACGGCCCCGGGCGGTCATCCTGCGCAGCGGGCTTCGGTCGGCCGGTCGCGCCGCCCGGTCGTCGGGGGCGGAGGCGGAACCGGGGGAACCGGCGGAACTGGTGGTCATGGGGCCAAGCACAGCAGAGATACGGCGGAAAGTCTTGTGAAGACGTTCACATGAAGGCCGTCCGCCACCGTGTGACTGCCTGCTTCCGGGCCCAGGGCGGCGCCGGGCACGCTCCTCCGGTCGCGGCAGGCCGTGACCACGCTCCGTCGGCTCCGGCGAGCTGCGGCCCGCATGCCCCCTCGGCCCCGGCACGTACCCTGGAGGCATGAGTACCGCCCCCGCACCCGAGCCGCGCGACCCCAAGGCCGCGCTGGTCTTCGACGACCCGCTGAGCGAGCAGTCCTCGGACGACACCGACCGCGGGTGGGGCGAGCGGCCCGGCGGTGACGGTGACAGCGCGGCGGACCTGCGGCGCTTCCTCGACGAGAAGCCGCCGCACCACATCTGAGCCGCCGCCCGCCGGACTGCGTCTGTGCTCGCGTCCGGTGCCGGTGCCGGTGCCCGTGCCGCTGCCTTCGCCGGTCCCGGTGCCGCTGCCGGTGCCGATTCCGCGTCCGGTGTCAGTCCCGGTCGTGGCCGGAGCCGCGCTGGGCCACCAAGGCGTCGCGGATGTCCTTGAGCACCTCCAGCTCCGTCACCTCGATGATCTCGTGCGTGTCCTCCCTCGCCTTCCGGCGGGCTTCCTGGCGGGCCAGGTACTTGGACATCGGGAGGACCATCAGGAAGTAGACGACGGCTCCGGTGATCACGAAGCTGAGCGTCGCGCTGAGCACCGTGCCCCACATGATGGGGATGCCCGTGACCGTGCCGTCCTTCGCCATCGCGCAGGGCGACTTCAGGCAGGAGTGGTACTTGTCGAGGTCCTTGGTGCCGAAGGCTCCCACCAGCGGGTTGATGATGCCCTTCACCACGGAGTTGACGACGTTGGTGAAGGCGGCGCCGATGACCACGGCGACGGCCAGGTCGATGACGTTCCCACGCATCAGAAAGGCCTTGAAGCCCTCCAGAACGCCCGGCTTCTTCTTCTCGCTCACCGAGAGGCCCCTCTGCACAAGTTGTGGAACAAACAGTTCCGCAACCTACGTCAGGGTGTCCCGGGACTGTCCAATTGGGCCGCTCGATCGTGCGACTTGACACCATTTCGCCGGCCGGCGACTGCCTCCCGGGCGACGACTGCTTCCCGGGCGGCGACTGCCTTCTGGGTGGCAACGGCTTCCCGGACGGTGACCCGCTCCCGGGCAACTCCTCCCTCCCGCTCACTGGCTCCGCGACCGTGCTCGTCTCCCCGCCGGACGGGACGGCGACGTCGGCCAGGACGCCGGCCCCGGTCAGCACAGCGTCACCGCCAGGCGGGCCGTGGTGCCGGCGCCGGCCAGCCGGGTCGCCGTGGCCCGCGGGACCGACAGCACGACCAGTGCCCCCGCCTCGGTGGCGCCGATGTCCGGCACCTCGGTGACACGCGCGCCGGCCGCCACCACGCGGGCCCGGCCGGAGCCGTCCGCCGCGACGACGTCCACGCGGTCGCCCGGGCGCAGCAGCCCGACCGTGGCTCCGTCGGCGATGCGCACGGGCGCCGTGACGCTCTCGGGCGCGGGGCGCTCGCGTGCGGGAGCGGAGGCCGGAGCCCGTGGGGGAGCCGCCGTCGGACGGTCCCGGGCCCGCTCGGCGTCCCGGGGTCCGGCCGCCACGAGCGCGGCCGCCGTGACCGCGAGGCCCGTGGCCATCGCCCGCCTCCGGTACCGCAGCAGGCGCTGGAGCCGGCAGCGGGCGCCCCGCACCCGCACGGGGGCGAAGTGCGGCACCTCGCACGGAGGAGGGGCGTCCGTGCCCACGGGGCCCGTGACGGGGGAGACGAGCGGGGAGAGCTGTGCCATGACTGCCACCACCTGCGACGAGAGATCGGCTTGCGATCCCACGATGAGGCCTCGCCGCCCGGCCCGCCGGAGCCCGTGGACGGCCGGCGGATTGTGGACAACTCCCTCACCCGAACGAGCAGTTCCGCCGCCCAGCTCGCACCGTCAGGCGCCGCCACCGGGCGCAGACCAGCTGGAATCCCGGCCCCATCCCCCCTCAGGCAAGCTGAAGCCCAGGCCCCATCCCCCTCAGGGAAGCTCGAACCCCGGGTCCATCCCGCCCAGGGCCGTCGTGCACAGGCAGTCCCGTGTCTCGTTCGACGGGAGTCCCGCGACCGCGTCGAAGAGCACGCCCCGCAGCCGGTCCACGTTCGCCGCGAACACCTTCAGCACGTCCTCGTGCGAGACGCCCTCGCCGGTCTCGGCGCCCGCGTCCAGATCGGTGACCAGGGTCATCGAGGTGTAGCAGAGCTCCAGTTCGCGGGCCAGCGCGGCCTCGGGGTGCCCGGTCATGCCGACCACCGACCAGCCCTGCGCCTGGTGCCACAGGGACTCGGCCCGGGTGGAGAACCGCGGCCCCTCGACGACCACGAGGGTGCCCCCGTCGACCGGTTCCCAGTCGCGCCCGCGGGCGGCGGCCAGCGCGGCGCGGCGTCCGACGGGGCAGTACGGGTCGGCCAGCGACACGTGCACGACGTTCGGCACCTCGCCGCCGGGCAGCGGCAGCCCGTCGAAGTACGTCTGCGTCCGGGCCTTCGTGCGGTCGACCATCTGGTCCGGCACGAGCAGGGTCCCCGGGCCGTACTCGGGGCGCAGCCCGCCGACCGCGCAGGGGCCGAGCACCTGGCGCACGCCCACGGAGCGCAGGGCCCACAGGTTGGCCCGGTAGTTGATGCGGTGCGGCGGCAGATGGTGGCCGCGGCCGTGACGGGGCAGGAAGGCGACCCGGCGGCCGGCGATCTCGCCGAGGAAGAGGGAGTCGCTGGGCGGCCCGTACGGGGTGTCGACCCGTATCTCGGTCACGTCGTCGAGGAACGAGTAGAAGCCCGAGCCGCCGATGACGCCGATCTCGGCCGTGACCGGCGGCTGTGCCTGTGCGGGGCGCCCCGCGCCCGCCGGGTCCTGTGCGTTCTCCGTGTTCGCCATGACGGCACCCTAACCGGGGCCGGACACGCCGAAGACCCCGCCGTCCAGGACGACAGGGTCTCGTAAGAAAGGCTTACGCGGCGGTGCTGCCGGCCGACGAGGAGCCGCTCGACGAAGAGCTGCTCGACGACGAGCCGGACGACGGCTTCGAGTCCGACGAGGACGTCGACTTCGCGTCCGACGACGAGCTCGACGACTTCGAGGACGAGGCCGGGCTGCTGCTCGACGAGGAACCGCGGCTGTCATTGCGGTAGAACCCGGAGCCCTTGAAGACAATGCCGACCGCGGAGAACACCTTCTTCAGGCGGCCATCGCAGTTGGGGCACACGGTCAGGGCGTCGTCCGTGAACTTCTGCACCGCCTCGAGGCCCTCGCCGCACTCGGTGCACTGGTACTGGTAGGTCGGCACTTGTCTTCCTCCTGGCACTCTCACTCAGTGAGTGCTAACGACGGTCCATAGTGACGTATTCCTCGGGATCAGTCCACCGCCACAGGCGTGCGGTGACCGACGCCACGTGCGACGGTGCGGCTCCGGGGGCTCCGGGACAGGCGTGAACGCAGGGCCACCAGGGTCACCAGGGCCAGTACGGTTCCGGCCATCGGCACCAGGAAACCGGCGCCGTCCCAGAGGCGGTCCTCCAGCTGCCCGGCGAACGTGACGGCCGCCGCCTGGCCGAGGGCCACCGCGCCGGTCAGCCAGGTGAACGCCTCGGTGCGGGCGCCGGCCGGCACCAGTCCCTCGACCAGCGTGTAGCCGGTGATCAGGGCGGGCGCGATGCACATGCCGACCAACAGGCCGAGCCCGGCGAGGACGACCACGGACTCGGCGGCCCACAGGCCCGACGCGGTGAACGCGAGCGCCGCGTAGCCGACGACCAGGCGGCGCTGGGGGGCCACCTTCCAGGCGACGGCGCCGCAGACGACGCCGGAGAGCATGTTGCCCGCGGCGAAGACGCCGTACAGGACGCCGTTCAGGCCGGGCTCGCCGATCGACTCGCTGAACGCGGCGAGGGCGACCTGCATACCGCCGAAGACCGATCCGATGCCGAGGAAGGCGACGATCAGGACGCGTACACCGGGGATGCCGAGCGCTGAGGCGGGCTTCACGCGCGTGTGCCCCGGCTCGACCGCGGCCACGGCGGGCTGGGTGCTCTTCTGTGCCGCGAACAGCAGTCCGCCGACCAGGGTCAGCGCGGCCTCGGTCAGCAGGCCCGCCGCCGGGTCCACGGCGGTGCACAGGGCGGTGGCGAGCAGCGGGCCCAGTACGAAGGTCAGCTCGTCCGTGACGGACTCGAAGGCCGCAGCGGTCGTCATCAGGGGGGAGTCCTGGAGCTTCACGCCCCAGCGGGCCCGCACCATGGGGCCGACCTGGGGCACCGAGGCGCCGGTCGGGACGGCCGCCAGGAAGAGCGCCCACAGCGGGGCGCCGGTCAGCGCCAGCAGCGTGAGGGACAGGCCCGCCAGGGTGTGCACGAGGACGCCGGGCAGCAGCACCGCGCGCTGGCCGTGGCGGTCGGCGAGCCGCCCGCTGTAGGGGGCGAAGAGCGCCATGGAGACGCCGGTGGCCGCCGCCACGGCGCCCGCCGCCCCGTAGGAGCCGGTGGTGTGCTGGACGAGGAGCACGATGGAGATCGTGAGCATGGCGAACGGCTGTCGCGCGGCGAAGCCGGGGAGCAGGAACGTCCAGGCGCCGCGGGTGCGCAGCAGCTGTCCGTATCCCGGGCGGGAGGTGACCGTGGATGCCACGGCCCGTGCCTTTCTGCCGCCTGGTAGCGCGGCCCCCCTGGTGGGCGACGGCGCCGAGAGCTGTCCTCTTGCGCGGAACTGCGGTAGATACCGGAGCCCCGGAGGGGGACGTCACGGCCGCCATACGGTCGCGCCAGCTCTGCGTCAGGCAGAGTTGGTTCGATCAAAGCTGTGCCTTCATCGTACAGGGGTGCGGGCCTGTGGCGCCTGTGAAAGCGAGCACCATGGAGACTGCGGCCTGTGAATGCGCGATGAGGCGTATGTCCCGGTAAGTACCGGTGCGGCCGTCACGCGCGCGGGTGCCTAGTGACCGGCCCGGTGTTCCGTCCCCTCGGCCCGGGTGCCGAGCCAGCCGGCCAGCTTGCCGCCCTGCGCGACCGCGCGCAGCCGCTTCTCGGCCGCGTCGCGGACCGGGTCGGTGGCCACCACGAGCAGCTCGTCGCCGTACCGCAGCGTCGTCGTGGGCAGCGGCACGAAGGAGGTGCCCTCGCGCACCACCAGGGTGACGGCGGCGCCCGGGGGCAGCCTGAGCTCGTTGATCTCCACGCCGTGCATCCGGGACCGCGGCGGGATGGCCACGGACAGCAGGTGCCCGCGCAGGCGCTCCAGGGGCGCCGACTCGATCCCGAGGTCGGCGGCCTCGGTGGGCGCTCCCAGGTTCAGCTTCCGGGCCAGCCAGGGCAGGGTGGGTCCCTGGATGAGGGTGTAGACGACGACCAGTACGAAGACGATGTTGAAGATCCGGCGGCTCTCCGGGATGCCGCTCACCATCGGGATGGTCGCCAGGATGATGGGCACGGCGCCCCGCAGGCCGGCCCAGGCGATCAGCGTCTGCTCCTGCCACGGCATGCGGAACGGCAGGAGGCTGGCGAAGACGCTCAGCGGGCGGGCCACCGCCGTGAGCACCAGCCCTATGACGAGCGCGGGCCAGATGTCGTCGCCCATCTCGTGCGGGGTGACCAGCAGTCCGAGCAGCACGAACATGCCGATCTGGGCGAGCCAGCCGAGCCCCTCGGCGAAGCCGCGCGTGGCGGGCCAGTGCGGCAGCTTGGCGTTGCCGAGCAGCATCGACGCGAGGTAGACGGCGAGGAACCCGCTGCCGTGCGCGAGCGCGCCGGCCGCGTACGCCGTGACCGCGATCGCCATGACGGCGATCGGGTAGAGGCCGGAGGCGGGCAGGGCCACGTGCCGCAGCCCCCAGGCGCCGAGCCAGCCGACCGCGAGGCCGACGGCGGCGCCGATGGCCAGTTCGAGCGCTATCTCGCCGAGGAGCGCGTACCAGTGCTCCACCGGGCCGGCCGTGGAGAACGCGACGACCAGGATGACCACCGGAGCGTCGTTGAACCCGGACTCGGCCTCCAGGACGCCCGTCACGCGCGCGGGGAGGGGTATTTTCCGCAGGACCGAGAAGACCGCCGCCGCGTCCGTCGAGGACACCACCGCCCCGATGATGAGCGCCTGCCGCCACTCCAGCCCGATCAGGTAGTGGGCGGCCGAGGCCGTCACTCCCACGCTCACCGCGACGCCGCCGAGAGCCAGGGCGGAGGCGGCCGGGAGGACCGGTTTGATCTCCTTCCACTTCGTGCCGAGGCCGCCCTCGGCCAGGATCACGACGAGGGCCGCGTACCCGATGACCTGGGTCATCTCGGCGTTGTTGAAGTGGATGTCGCCGATGCCGTCCTGGCCCATGGCGACGCCGATGCCGAGGTAGACGAGCAGGCTGGGGAGCCCGCTGCGCGACGAGATGCGGACCGCTGCCACCGCGATGAGCAGAACGAGCGAGCAGACGAGCAGGAGCTGGTTGAGGTGGTGGACAGTCAGCGGCCGTTCCCTTCTCTGGCCCGCGCGGGTCGGCGCGGGCACACGTACTACGGACCCAAGTACTTCATTACCTTACCTAAGTCTTGACTTTTTCTTGACACTCCTGGGGCAAGATCGAACGCCCGTGCTCTCGGGTTCCCGACTCCGCGTCAAGGCGCGGTGGGCCCTGCGCCTATGGTTGCTCCTGCGCTCAGTCAAAAGCACAGCCCGCCCTGCCGCTCGCGTTAGGACAGCAAGGACAGCGATGCCCCCCAACACCACCGCCTCTTCCGGCCAAAAGCCCGGCAAGTCCGGCAGGAAGAAGGGGCGCAGAGCCCGTCTGCTCGTGATCGTTCTGGTTCTGGCCATCGTCGGAGGCGTCGCCTACGGCGCGTACTGGAGCATCAGCACCGTCCGGGCCTCCTTCCCGCAGACCAAGGGTTCGATCGAACTCGACGGGCTGTCAGGCCCCGTGGACGTGAAGCGGGACGGCTACGGCATCCCGCAGGTCTACGCCTCCTCGGACGAGGACCTGTTCATGGCGCAGGGCTACGTCCAGGCGCAGGACCGGTTCTACGAGATGGACGTGCGCCGGCACATGACCTCGGGGCGCCTGTCCGAGATGTTCGGCAAGGGACAGGTCGAGAACGACGAGTTCCTGCGCACCCTCGGCTGGGACCGGGTGGCGAAGAAGGAGTACGACACCAAGCTGTCGCCCTCCACGAAGAAGTACCTCCAGGCCTACGCCAAGGGGGTCAACGCGTACCTGAAGGGCAAGGACGGCGCGGACCTGTCGCTGGAGTACGCGGCCCTCGGCTTCGCCAACGACTACAAGCCGCAGGAGTGGACCCCGGTCGACTCGGTGGCCTGGCTCAAGGCGATGGCCTGGGACCTGCGCGGCAACATGCAGGACGAGATCGACCGCTCTCTGATGACCAGCCGCCTCGGGCCGAAGCAGATCGCCGACCTGTACCCCGACTACCCGTACAGCCGGAACAAGGCGATCGTGCAGGAGGGGCAGTACGACGAGGTCACCAAGACCTACGTCCAGGGGAGCACGGCCGCGGGCACGGGTACCGGTACCGGCACGGCGGGCTCCGCCGCCGGCACCGGGCTGGCCGGGAACACCGCGGCCCCCGAGGGCCTGCAGAGCCAGTTGTCGGGGCTCTACGACGAGCTGGAGGACGTCCCCGCGGCCGTCGGCGTGAACGGCAACGGCATCGGCTCCAACTCGTGGGTCGTCGCCGGGGACCACACCATCACCGGCAAGCCGCTGCTCGCCAACGACCCGCACCTGTCGGCGTCGTTGCCCTCGGTCTGGTACCAGATGGGCCTGCACTGCCGCAGCGTCGGCGACAAGTGCCGCTACGACGTCGCCGGCTACACCTTCGCGGGGATGCCCGGCGTCGTGATCGGCCACAACCAGGACATCGCCTGGGGCATGACGAACTCGGGGGTGGACGTCACCGACCTCTACCTGGAGAAGCTCACCGGGGACGGCTACCAGTACGGCGACAAGGTGCTGCCCTTCGAGACGCGCAGGGAGAAGATCCAGGTCGCGGGCGGCCGGGCCAAGACGATCGTGGTCCGGGAGACCAACAACGGCCCGCTGCTGTCCGACCGGGACGACGAGCTCGTCAAGGTCGGCAAGAGGGCCACCGTCGACAGCGCGGCGCCCGACCGGGGCGACGGCTACGGCATCGCGCTGCGCTGGACCGCGCTGGAGCCGGGCAACTCCATGGACGCCGTCTTCGAGATGGACAGGGCCGCCGACTGGAACGACTTCCGCAAGGCGTCTCGGTCCTTCGACGTGCCCTCGCAGAACCTGGTCTACGCCGACACCGAGGGCAACATCGGCTACCAGCTGCCCGGCAGAATCCCCACGAGGGGCTCGGGCGACGGTTCGCTGCCCTCGCCGGGCTGGGAGGCCAAGTACCGGTGGACGGGCTACATCGACCAGTCCGAGCTGCCGTTCGAGTACAACCCCGAGCGCGGATACATCGTGACGGCGAACCAAGCCGTCGTGAACGAGGACAAGTACCCCTACACGCTCACCACGGACTGGGGCTACGGCTCGCGCAGCCAGCGCATCACCGACCTGATCGAGTCGAAGATCAAGGGCGGCGGCAAGATCTCGACCGACGACATGCGGCAGATGCAGCTCGACAACAGCAGTGAGATCGCCAAGCTGCTGGTGCCCAAGCTGCTCAAGATCGACATCGCCGACAAGGACGTGCGCCAGGCCCAGAAGCTCCTGGAGGGCTGGGACTACACCCAGGACGCCGATTCGGCGGCGGCCGCGTACTTCAACGCCACCTGGCGCAACATCCTCAAGCTCGCCTTCGGCAACAAGCTGCCCAAGGAGCTGCGAGTCAAGGGCCAGTGCCTGTACGTCGACCGGGTCGACACGACCGGGCCGGCGGACGAGGACGAGACGGTGCGCGAGTGCGGCCAGC
Organism: Streptomyces sp. NPDC005496; assembly: GCF_042872045.1. NCBI lineage: Bacteria > Bacillati > Actinomycetota > Actinomycetes > Kitasatosporales > Streptomycetaceae > Streptomyces > Streptomyces sp. NPDC005496. The sequence continues at coordinate 112,299 of NZ_JBIAJQ010000007.1, read as the reverse complement.
GCGACGCGGACCAGGCGCAGCCGGACGGCGGCGACCGCTGGTTCGAGGTGGTCCGCTCGATCGTCGACGACGAGGACAACTTCTGGTGGGCCTCGCCCAAGACGCGTCTGGACAAGGCGACCGGCACCCGTGACGCGCTGTTCGCCCGCGCCATGAAGGACGCCCGCTGGGAGCTGACCGCCAAGCTCGGCAAGGACATCGACACCTGGAGCTGGGGACGGCTGCACCGCCTGTTCCTGAAGAACCAGACCCTCGGCACCGAGGGCCCGCGCGTCGTGCAGTACCTGCTCAACCGCGGCCCGTGGAAGCTCAGCGGCGGCGAGGCGACGGTCAACGCGACCGGCTGGAACGCGGCGGGCGGCTACGGAGTCGTCTGGGTCCCGTCGATGCGCATGGTGGTCAACCTCGGGGACCTCGACAAGTCCAAGTGGATCAACCTGTCCGGCGCCTCGGGGCACGCCTACAGCGCCCACTACACCGACCAGACGGACAAGTGGGCCAAGGGCGAGCTGCTGTCCTGGTCCTTCTCGGACAAGTCGGTAGGCAAGAGCACGAGCGACACGCTGCTGCTGAAGCCCTGACGCCCTCCGGCGGACACACGGGAACGGCCCTCCACGCGTGCGTGGAGGGCCGTTCCCGTGTCCCCGGGTGATCCCCCGGGGAGCAGGTCAGCGGAAGCGCCGTACGGCCGACGGGGTGACCGCCGCGTGCACCGGCCGGTCGTGGGGCTCCTCGGGGACCCGCTCGACGACCTCGGTGTCGTACAGCAGCACCACCAGCGCCGGATCCGCCCCCGCGCGCTCCAGCCGGGCCAGCACGCGGTCGTAGGAGCCGCCGCCGCGGCCCAGGCGCATCCCGCGTCCGTCGACCGCCAGGCCGGGCAGCAGGACCGCGTCCGCCTCCGTGACGGCCGGCGGCCCGAGCCGCTCGCCCGCCGGTTCCAACAGGGCCATCCGCCCGCCGTGTTGCACGCGCCGGAGCGACGACTCTCCCGCGTACTCGCCCCAGTCGAGGTCGTTGTCGGGCAGCAGGACCGGCAGGAGCACCCGCACCCGGCGCGCGCGGAGCGCGTCGAGGAGCGCGAGGGTGCCCGGCTCACTCCCCATGGACACGTACGCCGCCACCGTGCCCGCGTGCGCCAGTTCGGGCAGCTCCAGGGCGCGTGCCGCGAGGGCGCGCCCGGTTTCCCGCACGTCATCCGCCGTCAACCGGCTCCTCACCGAGAGGAGCTCTCGCCGCAACATTCGTTTGGCAGGCTCGGCTTCGTGTCCCGGACGGCTCACAGGTTGCTCCCGTACCCTTCGTAATGTGCTCATATGAGAACGAATTAACCGGAGCCACAGAATCCGCACATAGCCACCGGATATGGTTGCGGGCATGACTGAGTCGCACTCCAGGATCACCAAGGCTGTCATCCCCGCAGCGGGCCTCGGCACCCGGTTCCTGCCGGCCACCAAGGCCACTCCCAAAGAGATGCTGCCGGTCGTCGACAAGCCCGCGATCCAGTACGTGGTCGAAGAGGCCGTGTCGGCGGGGCTGCACGACGTCCTCATGATCACGGGCCGCAACAAGCGTCCCCTGGAGGACCACTTCGACCGCAACTACGAGCTGGAGTCGGCCCTCCAGAAGAAGGGCGACGCGGGGCGCCTCGCCAAGGTCCAGGAGTCCAGCGACCTCGCGACGATGCACTACGTGCGCCAGGGCGACCCCAAGGGACTCGGCCACGCCGTCCTGTGCGCCGCCCCGCACGTGGGCAACGAACCCTTCGCCGTCCTGCTCGGCGACGACCTGATCGACCCGCGCGATCCGCTCCTCGCGCGCATGGTCGAGGTCCAGGAACAGCACGGCGGCAGCGTCATCGCGCTGATGGAGGTCGCGCCCGAGCAGATCCACCTCTACGGCTGCGCCGCCGTCGAGCCCACCGGCGAGGGCGACCTCGTCAAGGTGACGGGCCTGGTCGAGAAGCCCGACGCCGCGGACGCCCCCAGCAACTACGCCGTCATCGGCCGCTACGTCCTCGACCCGGGCATCTTCGGCATACTGCGCACGACCGAGCCGGGCCGCGGCGGCGAGATCCAGCTCACCGACGCCCTCCAGCAGCTGGCCACGGACGAGAAGGTCGGCGGACCGGTGCACGGCGTGGTCTTCAAGGGCCGCCGCTATGACACCGGCGACCGCGGCGACTATCTGCGTGCCATTGTCAGACTCGCGTGCGAACGTGAAGACCTGGGACCGGACTTCCGGGCCTGGCTTCGCAGTTACGTAGCCGAGGAGATGTAGCAACGTGAGCAGCGCCGCGACCCGCGCCACCGGCCAGGACCGCCTCTGGTCGGTGTCCGAGCACCTGGAGGACATCCTCGCGACCGTCCGCCCCCTGGAACCCATCGAGCTGCAACTCCTCGACGCCCAGGGCTGCGTCCTGGTCGAGGACGTCACGGTGCCGGTCTCGCTGCCGCCCTTCGACAACAGCTCGATGGACGGGTACGCGGTCCGGGTCGCCGATGTCGCGGGCGCGAGCGAGGAGTTCCCGGCCGCCCTCACGGTCGTCGGAGACGTGGCCGCGGGCCTCGCCGAACTGCCCTACGTGGGACCCGGCGAGGCCGCCCGCATCATGACGGGCGCCCCGCTGCCGCCCGGCGCGGAAGCGGTCGTCCCGGTGGAGTGGACCGACGGCGGACTGGGCGAGGGCGCCGTCCAGGGGATGCGCGCCCACAGCTCGGCGCCCGAGGGCGCCGGCGGCCAGGTCCGCGTCCACCGCCCGGCGCAGGCACGCGCGCACGTGCGGGCCAAGGGCAGCGACGTGAAGGCCGGCGACCGCGCCCTGGAGGCCGGCACGATCCTGGGCCCGCCGCAGATCGCCCTGCTGGCCGCGATCGGCCGCGGCACGGTGCGCGTGCGCCCGCGCCCCCGCGTCGTCGTCATGTCCACCGGCAGCGAACTGGTCCAGCCCGACGAGCAGCTCGGCAGCGGCCAGATCTACGACTCCAACAGCTTCGCCCTGTGCGCCGCGGCCCGGGACGCCGGAGCGATCGCCTACCGGGTGGGCGCGGTCGCCGACGACGCCGAGACGCTCCGCTCCACCATCGAGGACCAGCTCATCCGGGCGGACCTCGTGGTGACCACGGGCGGTGTCAGCGTCGGCGCCTACGACGTCGTCAAGGAGGCGCTGTCCTCCGTCGGGGACGAGGACGAGGAGGGCGCCGGCATCGACTTCCGCAAGCTCGCCATGCAGCCCGGCAAGCCGCAGGGCTTCGGTTCCATCGGCCCCGACCACACGCCCCTGCTCGCGCTGCCCGGCAACCCGGTGTCGTCGTACGTCTCCTTCGAGCTGTTCGCCCGCCCGGCGATCCGCGCCCTGATGGGCCTGGACGACCTGCACCGGCCGACCACCCGGGCCGCCCTCGACACGGACAAGGCGCTGACCTCCCCGGCGGGCCGCCGCCAGTTCCTGCGCGGGACGTACGCGGACGGGAAGGTGAAGCCCGTCGGCGGCGCCGGGTCCCACCTGGTGGCCGCACTGGCGCAGGCGGACGCGCTGATCGTCGTCCCCGAGGACGCGACCTCGGTCGAGCCGGGGGCCGACGTCGAGGTCGTCCTGCTGGGCTGAGCCGCGGGGCCGGGCGGGTCGTCCCCGCCTGGCGGGCCGGGCCCGGGAGGGTCCCGTTCCGCTCCCCACCCCGAGTTGGCGGTACCGTGTCGCGCACGACAGGCCACGCGCCGCACCGCGAGGGGCCCTTACCGGGAGCGCCACAGCAGATGAGTACGCAGGACCGACTGACGCACATCGACGAGGCGGGCGCCGCCCGCATGGTCGACGTATCCGGGAAGGACGTGACCGCGCGCACCGCCCGCGCCAGCGGCCGCGTCCTGGTCTCGCCCCGGGTGGTCGAGCTGCTGCGCGGCGAGGGGGTCCCCAAGGGCGACGCCCTCGCGACCGCGCGCATCGCCGGCATCATGGGCGCCAAGCGCACCCCCGACCTGATCCCGCTCTGCCACCCTTTGTCGGTGTCGGGTGTCAAGCTGGACCTGTCGGTCGCGGACGACGCCGTGGAGATCATCGCCACCGTGAAGACCACGGACCGCACGGGGGTCGAGATGGAGGCCCTCACCGCGGTCAGCGTGGCGGCGCTCACCGTGATCGACATGGTCAAGGCGGTCGACAAGGGAGCGGTCATCACGGACGTACGGGTCGAGACGAAGACGGGCGGCGCGTCGGGCGACTGGAGCCGGGCATGACCGCTCAGCCCTACCGCGCGCTCGTCGTCACCGCCTCCAACCGCGCCGCCGCGGGGGTCTACGAGGACCGGGGCGGCCCCCTCATCGCCGAGGCGCTGACCTCGTACGGCTTCCAGGTGGACGGCCCGCGGGTGGTGCCGGACGGGGATCCCGTCGAGGCCGCCCTGCGCGCCGCCGCCGAGGCCGGGTACGACGTCGTCGTCACCACCGGCGGCACGGGCATCTCGCCGACCGACCGCACGCCCGAGGCGACCCGCCGGGTCATCGACCGCGAGGTGCCGGGCATCGCGGAGGCCGTCCGGGCGTTCGGCCGGGACAAGGTGCCGACTGCGGCGCTGTCCCGGGGGCTCGCGGGCGTCGCGGGACGGACGCTGATCGTCAACCTGCCGGGTTCCACCGGCGGGGTCCGGGACGGCCTGGCCGTGCTGGAGCCCCTGCTGATCCACGCCGTCGACCAGATCCGCGGCGGCGACCACCCGAGACCGAGCGGCAGTGGGGGTGCGAGCTGAACAGCCCATCCTGGCCCGTCGAGCTGCGGGAGGGCGATGTCGTCCTGCGGCCGATAAAGCTGCGCGACCAGCGGGCCTGGCGCGAGGTCAACCGGCGCAACCGCGACTGGCTGCGGCCCTGGGAGGCGACGATCCCGCCGCCCACGCCGAGCGGTCCGATGGCGCACCGGCCGACGTACCGGCAGATGGTGCGGCATCTGCGCGCCGAGGCCAACGCGGGCCGGATGCTGCCCTTCGTCATCGAGTACCAGGGGCGTCTCGTCGGGCAGTTGACGGTCGCGGGGATCACCTGGGGCTCGATGTGCTCGGGGCACGTGGGCTACTGGGTGGACGAGGCGGTGGCCGGGCGGGGCGTGATGCCGACGGCCGTGGCTCTCGCCACCGACCACTGCTTCCGCACGGTCGGACTGCACCGCCTGGAAGTCTGCATTCGCCCGGAGAACGGGCCGAGCCGCAGAGTCGTGGAGAAACTCGGATTCCGCGAGGAAGGACTCCGGCCGCGTTATCTCCACATCGACGGGGCGTGGCGCGACCATCTCGTCTTCGCGCTCACCGCCGAGGAGGCGCCGGAGGGCCTGCTCGCCCGCTGGCAGCGCCGACGTGCGCACGGACCTCGGCAGAGCACCCCCGGGGACCAGTGACGTACGCCCCGCGCGACGGCGTGTGACGCTGTGAATGCGGAGTTGGCCGGTTCACAGCCCGATCGCGGCGATAAATGAAATAGGTGTTCGAAATTGATCGGCGCGCGATCACCTGGGGGCGTTAATTTGGCGGTGTCGGCGGGCTGCTGATCGCATCGGTCACAAAAAAAGCTCGAAATATCAGCCAGATCGTGCGACACACCGGCGCAATTGGCAGATGGCCTCACGCAAACCCCTCTACCGTGTGAGGCGTGAGCAGCAGCGGCCTCATCTACGCAGTCATTGTCGGGGCCTGGGCCGCCTACTTGGTGCCGATGTGGCTCCGTAGGCAGGACGAGCTGAACGAGGCCCGTCCGACGGAACGCTTCAGCACCGCCATCCGGCTGCTGTCCGGACGGGCGGCGATGGAGCGCCGGTACGCCAAGGACCTGCAGGCGCGCTCCGCCGACGAGGGGGAGCCCAGCGCCGAACCGGAGGGTGCCACCGACTCGGTGGACGTCCGGGCCTTCGCCGTGCCCCCGACCGAGCCGCAGGTGCCGGTCGCGCCGCCGCGGCCCCGGACGCAGGCGCAGGCGCAGCAGCGCCCCCAGGTACAGGCCCAGGTACCGGTCGAAAGCCCCGAGCGGCACGAGACGCCGTCCGCCGACAGATCCGCGGCGCGCGCGGCCGGCCGGCCCGCGTCCCGCGACGTCGACAGACCCCTGCCGCGGCAGTCGGCCCGGTCCGGACACCCGGCCCGGCCCGAGACCTCCGCCTCCGACGCGCCCGAACCCGCGGAGACGGTCGCGCACTCCGTGCCGGCCGCGCGCCGGGCCTCCTCGGCGGAGGCCGCAGCGCGCGCCCGGCGCCTGAAGGTGCTCGCGCGCCGTCGGCGTACGACCGTCATGCTCTTCCTCGCCTTCACCCTCGGCGCGATCGTCGCGGCGGTCGGCGGGCTGGCCTTCCTGTGGGCGCCCGGCGTTCCCGCCGTGCTCCTGAGCGGGTACATCGCCTATCTGCGCGCCCAGGAGCGGCGCCGCTTCACGTACGTGATGGACCGGCAGCGGGCCGAGGTCGCGGCGCAGCGGCTGCGTGAGCGCCAGCCCCGGCGGCGGCCGCCCCTGGACCCGGGCGCGGACGAGCCCGACGAGTCGCCCGAACCGGAGGCCGACCCCGGCCTGTCCGCGCTCGCCGCCGACCGCCGCGCCCTGGTCGAGCAGACCGACCACGCGGAGTGGGTCGACCAGCAGCGCGAGCGCCAGCGCCGGCCCGGACACGGCGACAGCTGGGACCCGGTGCCGGTCCCGCTGCCCACCTACGTGACCGCTCCGGTCGCCCCGCGGGCCACGCCCAGCGTCGACCTCGGTGCGCCCGACGCGTGGAGCTCGGCGCGGTCCAGCGCCGCGGAGCCGAGTGCGCCGGAGGCCGAGCCCGCCGCCGAGGAGCGGCCGGAGGCCGCCGACGACGACGGCCGCTGCGACGCCCGCCGGGCCGCGTCCGCCCGGCGGGCCCGTGAGCGCGGGCGCACCCCGCTCTTCGACCAGTACGAGGACGGGGACCGGCCGCGCGCGGCCAACGAGTGACGGGGGACGGCCGTCCGTGGCCCTGGTGACCAGCCCGGGAACGGATTTCCAAGCACCCGGACGGGGATGCTAGAGTTTCACTCGTTGCAAGGGCCTGTGGCGCAGTCCGGTAGCGCACCTCGTTCGCATCGAGGGGGCCAGGGGTTCAAATCCCCTCAGGTCCACTGCAATTCAGAACCCCGTCGGATTCGTCCGGCGGGGTTCTTGCGTGTTCAGCGTCTTCAACGGGTCACAGCGGCTTCGCGAAGCAGCGGCTCAGCGGCTCGTGGCGGTAGAGGCCGAACTTGGCGCAGGGCTCGTAGCCGCTGGAGGCGTACAGGGCGATGGCCTCCGGCTGCTTCGTGCCGGTCTCCAGGACCATGCGGGTGCGGCCGGCCGCGCGGGCGTCGTCCTCCAGGGCCGACAGGATGCGCCGGGCGAGACCGAGGCCGCGCGCCTCCGGCACCACGTACATCCGCTTGAGTTCGGCGTCCCCGTCCGAGTAGCCCTCGTCGTTCTCGTCCTGGGTCCGCCAGCCGCCGGTGGCCACCGGACGCTCGCGCTCGTCGTACGCGACGAGGTACAGCCCGAGCGGCGGCCGGAACATCGACGGGTCGAGCGGGGTGGCGTCGCCCCCGTCTCCGTAGCGGACGGCGTATTCGAGCTGCACCTGGTCGTCGAGCTTGACGGCGTCGGGGTGGTCGTAGGGGACCGGGCGGATATCCATGCGATGCATCGTACATCTATGCGTCGGGACGGAGCTCCGGATTAAGTATCGTTCGCGGGTGCTGACTGTTACCACCGCCAATGTGAACGGGCTCCGGGCCGCTGCCAGGAAGGGCTTCGTGGAGTGGCTCGCCGGGACCTCCGCCGACGTCCTGTGCCTCCAGGAGGTGCGGGCCGAACCGGCGCAGCTCCCGGACGCCGTACGGGAGCCCGAGGGGTGGCACGTGCTGCACGCGCCCGCCGCCGCCAAGGGGCGCGCCGGGGTGTCCCTCTACACCCGGCGCGAGCCCGACCGCGTCCGCATCGGGTTCGGGTCCGCCGAGTTCGACGCGAGCGGCCGCTACGTCGAGGCCGATCTGCCCGGTGTCACCGTGGCCAGCCTCTACCTGCCCTCCGGCGAGGTCGGGACCGAGCGGCAGGACGAGAAGATCCGGTTCATGGAGGAGTTCCTCGGTTATCTGAAGGGCCTGCGCGAGCGGGCCGCGGCCGACGGGCGCGAGGTCGTCGTCTGCGGCGACTGGAACATCGCCCACCAGGAGGCCGATCTGAAGAACTGGCGCGGCAACCGCAAGAGCTCCGGCTTCCTGCCGGAGGAGCGGGAGTGGCTCGGGCGGGTCTTCGGGGAGGGCGCCGGGTACGTCGACGTGATGCGCGCGCTGCACCCCGGTGTCGAGGGGCCGTACACGTGGTGGTCCTACCGGGGGCGGGCCTTCGACAACGACACGGGATGGCGGATCGACCTCCAGGTCGCCACGCCCGGGCTGGCCGACAAGGCCGTCAAGGGGCTGGTGGAGCGGGCGGCGACCCATGAGGAGCGGTGGTCGGACCACGCCCCCGTGACCGTGGTCTACGACCTGTAGGCGCCACCGGTCCGGCGGGCGCCCCGGCCGGCGGTCAGGACGTGGTGCCCGACTGGCGCAGCCGGCGGTCCAGGGCCATCGACAGCTCCGCCTCGACCACGCTCTTGGCCAGCGGGCGCAGGCGGTCGAGGTCCTCAGGCGTGCGGTCCTCGGTGAGGACCAGGTCGGTGAAGAGTGCGGCGAGTGCCTCGGTGTGCTCGCGTACGCGCCCGGCGGCGGCCAGCACGTCCGCGAGCGGGATTCCCTCGCGGACCAGGGCCGCCGACACGTCCAGCAGCCGCCGGCTGATGTGCACGATCTCCGTGCCGTCGGTGCCCAGGTAGCCGAGGTCGAGCGCGGCGGCCAGGTTCTCCGGGGTGGCCTGGCCCGCGAAGACGTCGGCCAGTTCCTCGGGGGAGAGGCGGACCGGGGTCTCCTCGCTGGGTTCGCCGAGGCCCAGCAGTTCGCCGACGTCCCGGCCGTGGTCGAAGGCCTCGGCCAGTTCCGCGATGCCGTTCAGGGTGTGGCCGCGCTCCAGCAGCGCCGAGATCGTGCGCAGCCTGGCCAGGTGGCTTTCGTCGTACCAGGCGATCCGGCCCTCCCGGCGGGGCGGCGGGATCAGCTTGCGCTCGCGGTAGAAGCGCAGGGTGCGCACGGTGATGCCGGCCGCCGCGGCCAGTTCCTCCATGCGGTACTCGCGCCTGCCCGGCTCGGACGCGCCCGCCTGCGCCTGCGTCCGCACCCCTGGGCTCCGTTCTCCTGATCCGTCCGCCACGTCGGCACCCTACGTCGTACCCGGGGTAACTTTCCCGCCGCAGACCCCTACCCATGAGTACGCAGCTCCTCTAGTCTCCCCATTGCGCCAGTGTTCACTGGCAGAGTCGTGCGGAGCAGGGAGGCGTCGGGATGACCGAGCACGAGCATGTACGGGTGGCGGTGGTCGGCTCCGGGTTCGGAGGTCTCGGAGCCGCCGTGCGGCTGCGCCGCGAGGGTGTGACCGACTTCGTCGTCCTGGAGCGGGCGAGCGGCGTCGGCGGCACCTGGCGGGACAACAGCTACCCCGGCTGCGCCTGCGACGTGCCCTCCCACCTCTACTCGTTCTCCTTCGCCCCCAACCCCGAGTGGCCGCGCACCTTCTCCGGCCAGGAGCACATCCGCGCCTACCTGGAACACGTCACCGACCTCTTCGGACTGCGCCCGCACCTGCGCTTCGACTCCGAGGTGAAGGTGATGCGCTGGGACGACGAGAAGCTGCACTGGGAGATCGAGACCGCGAGCGGCACCCTCACCGCCGACCTCGTGGTCTCCGCCACCGGGCCGCTCTCCGACCCGAAGATCCCGGACGTGCCCGGCATCGACACCTTCCCCGGCAAGGTCTTCCACTCGGCCCGCTGGGACCACGACTACGATCTGCGCGGCAAGCGCGTCGCCATGATCGGCACGGGCGCCTCGGCCATCCAGATCGTGCCCTCGATCCAGCCCGAGGTGGAGCGGCTGACCCTCTTCCAGCGCACCCCGCCGTGGGTGATGCCGCGCATGGACCGCGCCATCAGCGGAGCCGAGCGCTGGCTGCACCGGCGGCTGCCGTTCACCACCAAGGCCCGGCGCGGACTGCTGTGGGGCATCCGGGAGCTGCAGGTCCAGGCGTTCACCAAGCGGCCCGAGGAACTGGGCCTGGTGGAGAAGCTGGCCAAGCGGAACATCGCCCGCGCCATCAAGGACCCGGAGCTGCGCGCCAAGCTGACCCCGGACTACCGCATCGGCTGCAAGCGCATCCTGCTCTCCAACACCTACTACCCGGCGCTCGCCCGGCCCAATGTCGACGTCGTCGCCTCCGGCCTCGCCCGGATCGACGGCTCCACTCTGGTGGCCGCCGACGGCACCACCACCGAGGCCGACGCGATCGTCTTCGGCACCGGGTTCCACGTCACGGACATGCCGATCGCCGAGCGGGTCGTCGGCGCGGACGGCCGCACCCTCGCCGAGACCTGGAAGGACGGCATGCGGTCGCTGCGCGGCGCCACCGCCGCCGGCTTCCCCAACTGGATGACGATCATCGGCCCCAACACCGGCCTCGGGAACTCCAGCATGATCCTGATGATCGAGTCCCAGCTGAACTACCTGGCCGACTTCGTACGGCAGTTGGACGTGCTCGGCGGCCGGGTGGCGCTCGACGCCCGCCCCGCCGCGGTCGACGCCTGGAACGACCGGGTCCAGGAGCGGATGCGGCGCACGGTCTGGAACACCGGCGGCTGCAACAGCTGGTACCTCGACGCCAACGGCCGCAACACCACCATCTGGCCCGGCACCACGACCGAGTTCCGCGGCGCCACCCGGCGCGTGGACCTCGCCGAGTACGAGGTGCTGCGGGCGCCCGTCGCCGCTTCCCCGGCGCAGGAGAAGGCGGAGGCCCAGGCATGAGCCCGATCACCCACGTGACCAGTGGCCCCTACGCGCCTCCCGTGCCCGCGCGGGTGCTGACGGTGGACTCCGCCGACGGCGCCCGGCTGCACGTCGAGGTGCACGGACCCGAGGGCGCTCCCACCGTCGTCCTCGCGCACGGCTGGACCTGCTCGACCGCCTTCTGGGCGGCGCAGATACGCGACCTCGCGGTCGACCACAAGGTCGTCGCCTACGACCAGCGCGGGCACGGACGCAGTCCGGCGAGCCCCGCGTGCACCACCGACGGACTCGCCGACGACCTGGAGGCGGTGATCCGGGCGACGCTCGCCCCCGGCGAGAAGGCCGTGTTCGCCGGTCACTCCATGGGCGGCATGACGCTGATGGCGTCCTCCGGGCGGGCCGCCTTCCGGGAGCACGCGGCGGCGGTCCTGCTGTGCAGCACCGGCAGTTCACGCCTGGTCGCCGAGTCCCTGGTGATCCCGCTGCGCGCCGGACGGCTGCGCACCCGGCTCACCAAGTCGGTGCTCGGCTCCCGGGCGCCCCTCGGGCCGGTGTCGCCGATCGCGAGGCGCATCCTCAAGTACGGGACCATGGGCCCCGGTTCGTCCCCGGCAATGGTGGAGGCGTGCGCGCGGATCGTGCACGCGTGTCCGCGCCGGGTGCGGTACTCCTGGTCGCAGGTGCTCGACCTGCTCGATCTCGACCACGGCGTAAGGGAGTTGCGGGTGCCGACGGAGGTGCTGGTCGGTACGGCGGACCGGCTGACGCCCGCCGTGCACGCCCGCGCGCTGGTCGCGGCGCTGCCCGAGTGCGTCGGCGCCACCGAACTGCCGGGCCTCGGCCATATGACGCCCATCGAGGCGCCCGAGCTGGTGACCGCCCGGATCCGCGGGCTCGTCACCACCTACGTACAGCCCCTGCGGCAGGAACAGCCGCTCGGACACGACGAGTTGAAGGAGGCGGGCGCATGAGCAGGGTGAGCCTGGAAGGACAGGTCGCGGTGGTCACGGGAGCCGCGCGGGGCGTCGGCGAACTCCTCGCCCGCAAGCTCTCCGCGCGCGGCGCCAAGGTCGCCCTGGTCGGCCTGGAGGCGGACGAGCTCAAGCAGGTCTCCGAGCGACTGCACAGCGAGAGCGACCACTGGTACGCGGACGTCACCGACCACGAGGCGATGGTGCGGGTCGCCCAGGAGGTCAAGCAGCGCTTCGGCAAGGTGGACATCGTCGTCGCCAACGCCGGTGTCGCGAGCGGCGGTCCCTTCGTGGACTCCGACCCGGTCGCCTGGCGGCGCGTCATCGAGGTCAACCTGATCGGCTCGGCCGTGACCGCCCGCGCCTTCCTGCCGGTGCTGATGGAGAGCCGCGGCTATCTGCTCCAGATCGCCTCCCTGGCCGCGATCACCCCGGCCCCCATGATGTCCGCGTACTGCGCGTCCAAGTCGGGCGTGGAGGCGTACGCGCACAGCCTGCGCGCCGAGGTCGGGCACAAGGGCGTCCGCGTCGGCGTGGGTTACCTCTCGTGGACCGACACGGACATGGTGCGGGGCGCCGACCAGGACGACGTGATGCGCGAGCTGCGCCAGCGGCTGCCGTGGCCCGCGAACAAGACGTATCCGCTGGGTCCTGCGGTCGACCGGATCGTCGCCGGGATCGAGCGGCGGTCGAGCCATGTGTACGCGCAGTGGTGGCTGCGGGGCATGCAGGGCGTCCGCGGGTACCTCCCGGCGCTCATCGGGGCCGTGGGGCAGCGGGAGATGCGGCGCTTCGAGCCGCGGCTGACCGGGGTCTCCAAGGGGCTCGTGGGCGCAGGCGGCGCGGCGGACGAGACGGAGCGCCGGACCCCGTCCCCGTGAGCCCACGGGCCCCTCGCCAGGCCCCTGTTCACGGTGCGTGATCGGTCGAAATGCGCGGTGTGTCCGCCCGTGCAACTCTGGTCGAGCCCCGATCCCCTCACCCACTACGGGAGTGAATTTCCATGGGCATGAAGGACCAGTTCCAGGACAAGTCCGAGCAGCTGCAGCAGCAGGCGAAGAAGAAGTTCGGCGAGCGGCGCGACGAGGCGGGCGAGCGCTCGTCGCAGGAGCGCGACCGTGCCCGGCAGGGTGCGGAGCACGCTCAGCAGGACGCGCGTGACCGCCTCGACCAGGACTACGACGCCTGACCGTTGCGCCCGGCCTTGGCCGGAACAGGGTGCCCTCCGCGAGGGGGGCACCCTTTCGGCGTGCCACGCGCCGCGGCCACCGTGCGCCGCTCGGCCCGTCGTGCGCGGGGGCGGCGGCTCAGCCCGTCGTGCGCGGTGGCAGCGGTGGCCGGGCGCGGTCGGGGACGTCCGAGAGGTCGGGCGGGGCGGCGGCGGGGTGGGTGGACAGCAGCTCCAGGGCCAGCTGGACGGCGTCGTCGAGCTGGGCGTGGCGGCCCTCGGCCCAGTCCAGCGGGGTCCGCAGGATCTCCAGGTCGGGGGAGACGCCGTGGTTCTCGACCGACCAGCCGTAGGCGTCGAACCAGGCCGCGTTCATCGGGACCGTGATGACCGTGCCGTCGCCGAGCTGGTGCCGGCCGGTCATGCCGACGACTCCGCCCCAGGTGCGCTGGCCGACCACCGGCCCCAGCTTCAGCAGCTTGAACGCCGCCGTGATCATGTCGCCGTCGGAGGAGGTGGCCTCGTCCGCGAGGGCGACCACCGGACCGCGCGGCGCGTTGGAGGCGTACGAGACCGGCTGGGCGTCGCGGGTCAGGTCCCAGCCCAGGATCCGGCGGGTCAGCGTCTCCACCACCAGTTCGCTGATGTGGCCGCCCGCGTTGCCGCGCACGTCGACGATGAGCGCGGGGCGCGACACCTCCATGCGCAGGTCGCGGTTGAACTGGGCCCAGCCCGAGCCGCCCATGTCGGGGATGTGCAGGTAGCCGCAGCGGCCGCCGCTCAGCTCGCGCACCACCTCGCGGCGCTTGGCCACCCAGTCCTGGTAGCGCAGCGGCCGTTCGTCGACCAGCGGCACCACGGCCACCCGGCGGGAGCGGCCCCCGCCCTCCGCCGGGGTGAACGTCAGCTCCACCGTCGTACCGCCCGCACCCGCGAGCAGCGGGTAGGGGCCCGCGACCGGGTCCACCGGGCGGCCGTCCACGTGGGTGAGGACCGCGCCCTCGCGGATGCCCGAACCGGCCAGCGGTGAGCGGGCCTTGGAGTCGGAGGAGTCGCCGGGCAGGATCCGCTTCAGGGTCCACCGGCCGTCGCGGCGGACGAAGTTGGCGCCGAGCAGGCCCTGCCGGCGCTGGTAGTGGGGCGGGCCCTCGTTGCGGCGGGCGGCCGAGACGTAGGCGTGCGAGGTGGCGAGCTCGCCCAGCACCTCGCGCAGCAGGTCGGCGAACTCGTCGGGGGAGGCGACCCGTTCGACCAGCGGACGGTACTGCGCGAGGACCGCGTCCCAGTCGATCCCGCACATGTCGGGGTCCCAGAAGTAGGCGCGGATGAGGCGGCCGGCCTCCGCGTACGCCTGGCGCCACTCGGCGGGCGGGTCGACCTCGTGCAGGATGCGGCGCAGGTCGATCCAGACGGTCGAGTCGCCGTCGCCGGACTCGGTGGAGGGCACGGCCCGCAGGTCTCCCTCGTCGGCGACCACGAGCCGGCTGCCGTCGCCGCTGACCGCGAAGAAGTCCAGGTGGTCGACGAGTTCGGACTTCTTCGCCTTGGCGATGCTGAAGTACTCCAGGGTGGGGCGGCCGGTCGTGTCGTCGGGGTTGGCGAAGGTCTCGCCGAGCGCTCCGGAGATCGGCCAGCGCAGCCAGACCAGCCCGCCGCCCGCCACCGGGTACAGCGCCGAGTACTTGGAGGCGGTCACCGGGAAGGGCGTCACCCGGCTCTCCAGGCCCTCGGTCTCGACGGTCGTCGTGCCGCCGCCGTCCGGTCCGTCCTCGACCGGGTCGAGGCCGCCCGCGACCGGCCGCCCGTCCGGGTTCAGCGCGAAGGGGGAGGGGGTCGCCGACGAGAGGGGCACGAGGTAGGGGCGGCAGCCCAGCGGGAAGGACAGGTCGCCGGTGTGCACGTCGTAGACCGGGTCGAAGCCGCGCCAGGAGAGGAACGCCAGATAGCGGCCGTCCCGGGTGAACACCGGGTTCTCGTCCTCGAAGCGGCCGTTGGTGACGTCGACGACCAGGCCGTCCTTGATCCGGGCCATCTTGATCTGCCGCAGCGACCGCCCGATCCCCGGGTGCGACCACGTCAGCCAGCTCCCGTCCGGCGAGAACGCCAGGTCCCGCACCGGCCCGTTGGCGGACCGGACCAGCTCCACCACCCGGCCCGCGTCGGCCGGCTCCCCGGTCCCCTCCGGCGCGGCCTCGCCGTCTCCCTCCGGCGCCGCCTCCTCCTCGGGCTCCTCCGTCACGTCGATCAGCAGGACCCGTCCGTCGTGCGAGGCGACGGCGAGGCGCTCGCCCCGCGGGTCCGACACCAGCTCCAGGACGCGGCCCAGGTCGCCCGCGGCGGGCCGGCGCGGGGCGCGGTCGCCGGTGGCGCGCGGCAGATGGGCGATCTCGACGGCGTCCTCGCCGTCCGCGTCGGTGACGTAGGCGACCTGGCCGCCCGAGCCGAGCATCTCCGGGAGCCGGACGCGTACGCCCGGGGTGTCGGTGATGGTGCGCGCGGGGCCGTCGCGGTGGGTGAGCCAGTACAGGGAGCCGCGGACGACGACGGCGCTGGCGCGGCCCGTCTCGTCCACGGAGATGCCGTCGACGTGCTGGGCCGCGGGCACCTGGTAGCGGCGCCGCCCGGCGCGCGGACCGCCGAGGCGGACGTCGATCCTGCGCGGCACCGAGTCGGCGGCGAGGTCGTCGACGATCCACAGGTCGCCGGCGCACTGGTAGACGACCCGGGTGCCGTCGCTCGACGCGTGCCGGGCGTAGAAGGCGTCGTGGTCGGTGTGCCGGCGCAGGTCGGAACCGTCGTACGCGCAGGAGTAGAGGTTGCCGATGCCCTCGTGGTCGGAGAGGAAGGCGACGCGTCCGCCGACGAACATCGGCGAGTGCAGGTGCCCCTGGAGACCGGCGAGGAGCTGCCGTCCGTGCAGCCACAGCCGTCCCGTCGCCCCGCCCCGGTAGCGCTTCCACGCGGCGGGCTCGTGCGGCGGGGTGCCGGTGAGCAGGAGGGTCCTGCGCTCACCGTCGATGTCGGCGACCTGGATGTCGGAGACCGGGCCCCAGGGCAGCCGGCGGCCGGGGTCGCCGTCGGTGGGGACGCTGTAGGCCCAGGTGAAGTAGGAGAAGGGCTGGCCGTGCGAGGCGACGGCGAGGACGTGGCAGATCCCGTCCTTGTCGGGCGGTGCCCAGCCGCAGACCTGGGTGTCCGCGCTGCCCCAGTAGGTGAGCCGCCGGCCGGGGCCGCCGTCGACGGGCGCGAGGTGGATCTCCGGCACGAGACTGCGCCAGCTCGTGTACGCGATGTGGCGGCCGTCGGGGGAGAAGCGGGGGTGTCCGACCTTGGTGCGGTCGACGGTGAGGCGCCAGGCGCGTCCCGCCCCGTCGAGGGGGGCGACCCACAGGTCGTCCTCGGCGGCGAAGCACAGCAGGTCACCGCTCAGGTGCGGGAGACGCAGATAGCCGGGGGCGGTCTCGTCGGTGGTCGCCTTCTCGTGCTCGTCGCTCACCTCCCCATGCTTTGCCGACGACGGGGTAGCGGCAAGTCGGGTGCCTCCGGGTACGGTCGTGACCGAGGACACGTACGAAACGGTTTCGTTTCGCTGCCGGGAGGGGTATCTTCGGTGGCGTACGGACGCGGTGGAGCGTACGGAACGGTGTCGTTCGAGGTGGAGAGGTGAGTGGGATGACTGAGGCCGCAACGGTGCGTCGCAGTCGCATCACGCCCGAGCGCGAGGCCGAGCTGTACGGGGCCGTGCTCGATCTGCTCCGCGAGGTCGGTTACGACGCCCTGACGATGGACGCCGTCGCCGCCAGGACCCGGTCCAGCAAGGCCACCCTCTACCGTCAGTGGGGCGGCAAGGCCGAGCTGGTCGTGCGGGCGATGCGGCACCACAAGCCGCTCAGACTCGCCGACCTGGACACGGGGTCCCTGCGGGGCGACTTCCACGCACTCGCCTCCCGGCACGACGACTGCCAGATGGAGCAGGACTCCGCGCTGATGCGGGGTCTGGCGATGGCGGCGCACGGAAACCCCGATCTCCTCAAGGCCTTCCGTGAGTACCTCGTCGAGCCCGAGAGGGAAGAGATGCGCAGCGTGCTGCGGCGCGCCGTGGAACGCGGCGAGATCCGTGCGGACAACCCCGCCGCGGAGTACGTGATGCACATGATGATCGGCGCCTTCGCGGCCCGCACCATGATCGACGAACTGCCGCCCACGCAGGCCTTCCTCACCTCGTACATCGACGCCGTGGTCCTCCCCGCTCTCGGCGCCTGACCCTCCCCCCCAATCCCCGTTGTGTCCCTGTCCCACCTGACGCGACCGCTCACGTCGTCGGGCTGATCACCCCTGCCGTTCCCCGTGCCCCATCGGGTGAGCGCACCAGCCCCCTGCCGTCCACGACCTGACCGGGAGTACGCCTTCGTGGCCACGTTCCTCTACAAACTCGGCCGACTCGCCTTCCGGCGACGCCACTTCGTCGCCCTGATCTGGGTGGCCCTGCTCACGCTCGCCGGCGTCGGCGCCGCCTCGGCGCCCACCGCGGGCTCCAGTTCCTTCTCGATCCCGGGCACCGAGGCGCAGAAGGCCTTCGACCTGCTGGAGGATCGTTTCCCCGGTATGAGTGCCGACGGGGCGACCGCACGCGTCGTCTTCAAGGCGCCCGACGGCGGGAAGATGGCGGACGCGCCCAACAAGGCCGCCGTGAAGAAGACCGTCGAGGAGCTCGGCGACGGCTCCGAGGTCACCTCGGTCACCGACCCCTTCAAGGCCAAGACCATCAGCAAGGACGGCACCGTCGCGTACGCGCAGGTGTCGTACGAGGTCTCCGGCATGGAGCTGAAAGAGGTCTCCAAGGACGCCCTGAAGGAGGCCGCGCAGGACGCGCGGGCCTCCGGGCTCACCGTCGAGATCGGCGGTGACGCCCTCCAGGCCGTGCCCGAGACCGGGTCCACCGAGATCATCGGCATCGCGATCGCCGCCGTCGTCCTCGTGATCACCTTCGGTTCGCTGATCGCGGCCGGGCTGCCGCTGCTGACCGCGCTGATCGGCGTCGGCATCGGCGTCTCCACGATCACCGCCCTCGCGAAGGCGCTCGACCTCGGCTCCACCACCTCCACGCTCGCGATGATGATCGGCCTCGCCGTCGGCATCGACTACGCCCTGTTCATCGTCTCCCGCTACCGGGCCGAGCTGGCCGAGGGGCGCGAGCGCGAGGAGGCGGCCGGACGGGCCGTCGGCACGGCGGGCTCCGCGGTCGTCTTCGCCGGCCTCACCGTCGTCATCGCCCTCGTGGGCCTCGCCGTCGTCAACATCCCGATGCTGACCAAGATGGGCGTCGCCGCGGCCGGCACGGTCGCCATCGCCGTCCTCATCGCCCTCACCATGATCCCCGCGCTGCTCGGCTACGCGGGCCGCAAGGTGCAGCCCGCCGGCCAGAAGAGCCGGCTGCTGGGCGGCGGCCGGAAGAAGGCACGGGAGGCCGCCTCCGGGGAACGGCCCAACATGGGCACCCGCTGGGCCCGCTTCGTCGTACGCCGTCCCCTGGCCGTCCTGCTCCTCGGCGTCATCGGCCTCGGTGCCGCCGCCGTCCCCGCGGCCTCGCTGGAACTGGGCCTGCCGGACGACGGCTCGCAGCCGACGTCCACCACCCAGCGCCGCGCCTACGACCTGCTGTCCGAGGGCTTCGGGCCCGGCTTCAACGGCCCGCTGATGGTCGTCGTCGACGCCAAGGCCGCCGACGACCCGAAGGACGCCGTCGCGGCGGTGTCCGGCACCGTCAAGAAGCTCGACGACGTCGTCTCGGTCTCCCCGGCGACCTTCAACAAGGCCGGCGACACGGCCATGATCAGTGTCGTCCCGGACTCCAAGCCGTCCTCGGTGCGCACCGAGGACCTGGTCCACGAGATCCGCGACGCGGGCGGCGACATCAAGGCCGACTCCGGCGCGACGGTCCTGGTCACCGGCTCCACGGCCATGAACATCGACTTCTCGCAGAAGCTCAACGACGCCCTGGTCCCGTACCTGGCGCTCGTGGTCGGCCTCGCCTTCCTCCTGCTGATCGTGGTGTTCCGCTCGATCCTGGTCCCGCTGAAGGCGGCCCTCGGCTTCCTGCTCTCGGTGATGGCCGCGCTCGGCGCCGTCGTCGCGGTCTTCCAGTGGGGCTGGCTGGCCGGACTGATCGGCGTCGAGGAGACCGGCCCGATCATGTCGATGATGCCGATCTTCATGGTCGGCGTGGTCTTCGGCCTCGCGATGGACTACGAGGTGTTCCTCGTGACCCGGATGCGCGAGGCGTACGTCCACGGGGAGCGGCCCGGCCAGGCCATCGTGACCGGCTTCCGGCACGGCGCCCGCGTGGTCACCGCCGCCGCCGTCATCATGATCGCCGTCTTCTCCGGCTTCATCGGCTCCAGCGAGTCCATGATCAAGATGATCGGCTTCGGTCTGGCCATCGCCGTCTTCTTCGACGCCTTCGTGGTCCGCATGGCGATCGTCCCCGCGGTGCTCGCCCTGCTGGGCAAGCGGGCCTGGTGGCTGCCGAAGTGGCTGGACCGGGCGATCCCGAACGTCGACGTCGAGGGCGAGGGGCTGCGGGCCCACGACTCCGACGGCCCGAAGGACGACGACGGGGACCGGGAGCTCGTACGGGTCTGACCCGGACTCCCGCCCTCTCGCCGGCCGCCGGTGAGGCCCCCCGCACGGGGTGCCCTCACCGGCGGCCGCCGCCGTCCCGGGGTACGCCGCCATCCCGTACGCCGGGGTCAGGTACGCCGGGGTCAGGTGGACCCTCCCCGGCGCTCCCGGGGCCGGTGATCCGCACCTCCGCCCAGACCGTCTTGCGCGGGGGCGGCCCCGAGGACACGCCCCAGCGGTCGGCGAGGGCGTCCACGAGCAGCAGTCCCCGGCCCGACGCGGACTCCGGGGACACCTCCCGCGGGAGGGCGGGCAGCCGGTCACCGCGCGTGTCCGTCACCTCGACGCGGAGCGTGTCGCCGACCACGTAGAGCGTCAGCCGGAAGTCCCGCCCCGGCACCCGGCCGTGCGTCACGGCGTTGGCGGCCAGCTCCGCCACGATGTGGGCCGTCCTGGCCGACGGCAGCTCCCAGCAGCGCAGTTGCTCCACCGCGAGCAGCCGCGCCAGGCGGGCGCCGCGTGGGGTGGGGGACAGCAGGACGCTGAAGTTGCGCGGGGGATGGGCGAGTTGCGGCCGCGGCCCATGGGTCTCTTGATTCACGTCACTCAGCGTGGCCGACCCCGCTCGCTCGGAGCGGCCATCACCACGGTACGTACGGGGACTGTCCGCTCGCTGTCCCGCTCTGTCCGGGCTGTCCGGAGTGCCGTGCGGGTAGGGCTGGGGGTTGGAAGGGGGTGGGCGTGAGCGGTGACGAGGGTGTGGACGAGCCGGGGTGGGATGTCAGCCCGGAGGACGAGATCGCTCCGGTGGTGGAGGCGACGGGGCGCCAGATCCGGCTCTGGCGCGAGGCCGCGGGCCTGCGGGCCGCCGACTTCGGGGATGCCGTCGGCTACGGCGAGGACCTGGTCCGCAAGGTGGAGCGCGGGGCGCGCATCCCCCGCCCCGAGTTCCTGGACAGGGCGGACGAGGTCCTGAACGCGGGGGGCCGCATCCGCGCGTTCCGCGAGGACATGGAGAAGGCCCGGTACCCGAGAAAGGTACGGGAGCTGAAGCTGCTGGAGGAGCGGGCGGTGGAGATTGTCGCCTACGGCGACCACAACCTGCATGGTCTCTTGCAGACGGAGCAGTACGCTCGCGCCCTCTTCGAGATGCGCCAGCCCGCGTATTCACGTGACGAGGTCGAGCGGGCGGTGGCGGCACGCATGGCACGGCAGTCCGTCTACGACCGCGACCCCGCTCCCGCTCTCGTCTTCGTCCAGGAAGAGGTGACGCTACGGCGGCCCCTCGGGGGGAGAATGGTGATGCGCCGCCAGCTCGAACGCCTGCTGGAAGTTGCGCAGTTGAGGAACGTCACCGTTCAGGTGATGCCTACGGACCGCGAGGAGCACGCGGGTATGCAGGGCGAGACCCAGGTCCTGAAGTTCGAGGACGGCTCGGCAGTGGGGCGCTCCGAGGGGGCGTTCAGCGGCCGTGCGGTGTGCGAACCGAGGCAGCTTCGGATCCTGGAGTTACGCCATGGCATGATCCGGGCTCAGGCTCTCACGCCCCGGGAGTCGACGGCCTTCATCGAGCAAGTGCTGGGAGAGACATGACACTTGGGACCTCTGTCGAGACCGTCGCCGGGCTGACGTGGATCAGAAGCAGCTACAGCGACAGCAGTAACAGCAGCGAGTGTGTCGAGATAGCCACCACCCCGTCGACGATCCACATCCGAGATTCCAAGAACACCCGGGGCCCTCGCGTCACGGTGGCCCCGGTCGCGTGGGTGGAGTTCGTGGGGTACGTGTCCGCCGAGTAGGAGGACGTGCCCCCCGCGTTGGCCGGATATGCATTGCGACTGCAATGACCCCCTGATACACATGGATCTCCTGAACACACGCGTGAATCACGGGGGTTGGCGTGACAGGCTGGGACATCGCGCCCGCAGGAGTGCAGTCGGTGATCTCCAAGGTGCGGGACTCCGCCGACGGAATGAACGCGGGAATCACGCTGTACGGCCAGTCCGTGCAGGGTGCCATGGAGTCGGCCGGGACCCTGACGTTCGGCGGTGAGGCGGGTGCCGCCGGCCAGGCGGCAGGCCTCGTCGCCGTGGCGCTGGGCCAGTTCGTCCAGGGGACCGAGACGGACGTGGCCTTTTTGCCGTTACGTGCGAGCAACTCGGCAAACGGGGCGGTGGAGGCGACCAACGCCTATGTCGCGGGGAACCTGGAGCAGGCTTGGAACGCCCAGCGCCAGGCGATGTTGGCGCCGGATGTGACGTCATTGCTGGCGGCCGCTCATAAGAAGGCGGGCGGCGGCGAGTGATCAGTCCGGAGAAGATACCGACCTTCACCGGAGATCTGGTCGAACTCCAGCGCGAGATCGGTTTGATGCGCCAGGCGGCGCAGGCGATACGCGAGCACGGTGCTGATGTGAACGCGCGCTTCCAGCATCTCGACGCTTCCTATAGCGCCCCCGAAGCGGGACAGCTGTTCGCGACCACTCAGGCCGTGGAGGAAACGGCGAGTTCTTTCGCGGACGACCTGGAGACGGTTGCGGGCGCGCTGTCCGACTACGTGGTCGAAGTCGCCGAGATCGTCAAGCGACTGGAGTCGCTGCGCGGACAAGCAGCGGTGTTCGTGGAATCCGTTCAGGGTGATCAGGGCGCCTTCCGGGACTGGACGAGTGATCAGGACAAAGTCGACGAGCACCAGGCGATCTGGAACGGAGTGAACGCGGCTGTCGCGGCCTTCCAGGCGGCCGAGGTGGCCTGCGCCGACAGGATCACCGCGACGGTTCAGGGGACGCGGTGGCACATCGACGACGGGAGTCCGAAGCAGAAGAACGCCTATGGCTTCAGTGCAGACCAGCTGGGGCAGGCCGACGAGCTTCCCTGGGGCAGCCCGGCACACCACACCTCGCTGCCCTTCGGAATGGACTACCACCTAAGGGAGTTCGGCGTCAGCGTCTACGACAACGCCGCGGGCGCGGTGGAGGGTCTGGTGAATCTCTTCAGCCCGGGTGAGGAGGGGGACGCGACGAGGGACGGCCTGGGAAGGGTGTTCATCGGCATCGGCGGCTACGCGCTGGATCCGTTGAACGAACGGGACGACCTCAGTCCGGGGTTCGACCGGTTGCTGGACGAGAACAGGCCGTACGCGAAGGAGTTCGCCAAGTCCTTGGTCGGGTGGGACGACTGGGGGACGAACCCGGCGAAGGCCGCCGGCACCGTCGTCTTCAACGGCCTCACGCTCGGAGCGGGCCCCCTGGGTGCGGCGTCCAGAGCGGGTGGCGCGGCGGGTAAGGCGGGTGCGGGCGCGCGGGTCGCGGGCGGCCTGGCCAAGATCGGAGAGGTCCTCGACCCGATCGGCGCGGCGACGAGGACGGTGGGAGCGGCGGCGCGGATTCTCCCTAAGGTCTCCGAGCTGACTTCCGGCATCCGAGCGGCCACGGACGTGGCCGGTGCCTCGGAGGCCGCGCACAGCGTCATACGTCTCTCCGACGGGTCGCAGTTGCGCGTCTCGGACGGTGAGTTCATCCCCGGCCGCGGGGGCGTCGCCGACACGAGCCCGGCCCCGCACGAGCCGTCGGCCGCGGCCCGGGCTCCGAAGGTCGAGACCGCGCGCCCCCGGGACCTGGTCGGCGCGGGAGCCCGCGCCCCGGAGGCCACGGCCCGCACGGGCGACGACCTTCCTTCCCAGGCCTCGCACGACGCCGCGGACCGAATGAGTCCTCACGACAGTGCCCACGCCGGGCACGTGGACTCGGGTGGCGGGCACGGGCCCCAGCAAGCCGGGTCGGGGACGCACTCGGGGGGCGGGCACGGCAGCGGTGGTTCCGATACCGGCCACGGCTTGCCTGCCGAGCCGGAGCCCGCACCGGCGGCCGATCACGCGGGAGTTCCCGGGAATACCCATGGCGGTCCTACCGATGGTGATGTGCCCGATTCCGCTTCCCCAGAGCCTCTGGAGCTGGGCGGCGAGGCCGAGCACCGGCTGCGCGAAGGAATTCGCGGCATCCCCAAGAACACCATGAAGCCCAAGGTCGTCGAGAAGATCGTGGAGAGGCTTGGTGCGTCGCCTTCCGGGCGGGAAGTCGCCGACATCATCAGCTCCGGCCACCTGTCACAGGCGCCCGGGTACAAGGACACCGTCTCCATGCTGGGCTCCGGCCGCGCCGACCAGTTCCCGCGTGCGGTGGACCAGTTGCGGCTCGGGGACCAGTTCTACCGAAGCGGTCTGCGCCAGATCGAGTTCGAGGTCAAGAATCCGGCGATCAAGGCGGATATCGATGTGAGGGTGACCGACGACGCGGGCAGGCGCTACGGCTATCAGATGAAGCGGTTGAACAACCCCAAGAACCCGTTCGACTCGATCACCAAGCCTGACAACCTGGGCCAGCTGACCAAGTCGGCGGCCGACAGCAAGGTCATGCTCATCGACGGTCAGGGGACAATCGCCGAGTGGGAAGCCCGCGGGATCCCGGAAGAACTCCTGCAAGTGCACCGTGGCGAACATCCGTTCAAGAGCGAAAAGGGGCGTGGCATCCTGTTCGTGCTGCGGCTCGACGACGGGACGATCGTCATTCCGCCGGGCTCCAAGGTCGATCCGCGAGGTGTTCTGTGATTACGACGATTCCCGTCGGCAGCTGGTCGTGGGAGACCAAGACGCAGGCGTCTGGGGACGACCTCCTGGCTCGGGCCACCCGGCAGGTTCTCGACGGCTGGTCCACCCTGAGAGCGCTCGGACTCGCCGAAGGTGAAGCGCGTGCTGAACTCACGGTCGGTGCCAAGGACGGGGAAGCCGTTCCGGCCCGTGTGAAGGGACGGCGGGCGCAGTTCGAGGCTGTCCGTGCCGGCGAGGGGCTGTTCGACGGCCTCACCGCGATCGACCGGAGCAGCATCCGAGTGGTCACGGTCGACGTGTCCACACCCGGGACGAGCTTTGTCGGCGGCGGCCCCCGCCGAGTCGAGAAGTTGTTCATGCTCTCCGTCGACGCGTGGGCGAGCGGCGCGGGCACGCTGACACTCCACACCTTCTCGGACGCCTGGCTCTCCCATGACCTGCGCGGCCACAAGCAGCCCGAGGTCCGGCAGGAGAACGCGCCGCGTCTGAGGTCCGCGCTCGTCGCTCTCAGCCGGCTGACCGAAGCGGAGGTCATTCCGGCCGACCCCACTGCCTATGGCATTCCGACTGAAGCCGGTTTCGAGGACCTGCCGGACGAGGACCCGGATCTTCTGGATTCCTGGTACATGTTCGAGGTTCCGCGTCGTACCGCGCGGATTCAGGCGGAGCTGCCTCCAGGCACGGCACTGTTCGCGGCCGAGACCGACTCGCCCGTCGAGTCTGTCGAGGTTGCTCTCGGCGGTCGGGTCGTCGGCTACCTGTGGGCGGCTGATGGCGACGCGGCCGCGGGCTACGAGCCGTACACCCCGGCCGGTGACGTGGCGCTCGACGTCGCGGCCTCCTGGCTCACACGCCTGGGTGAGGCGAAGCAGCGAGGGTTGCCGCCGTCGCGGGCCTTGAGGGAGTTGTCGAAGTGGACTGGTGACTCCCGTGCCGGCGCTGTCGTCGCGGCGTCCCGTCGCGTCTTCTCCTCGCTGGAGGAGCTTCAGGACCTCTCCGGCCGTGAGTGACCGGCAACAGGACGTAGGAGCCACGAGCCCCTCCCACCTCCAGGACCGGTGATCCCGTGACCCACGACGTCATAGCCCTCACGCCGCTCATGCCGGATCCGCTGACCCTGCTGGCCGGGTTGCACGCCGGTGGGCCGGAGTTGCAGGTGGAGAGGGTGGCGGGCGGGGCCGCTGTCCGGCTGTGTGCGGCGGACGGGCGGGCGCTCGTGGCCGTCGAGGCCCCCTGCCTCGTACAGGTGCCGGGCGAGGCTGCCCGGTTGCTGGGACCGGACATGGCCTGCGACGCCCCGTTCTGGTGGACGGAGGCGCGGGCGGTCACGTCCGTCGAGGAGGCCGGACGGTTGGCCGGGTCCGTCGCGGGGCGGCTGACCGCGGTGCTGGGCGGTGCCACGTGGCCGCGGGACGTCGCGCACACGGGAGTCGTGACCGTGCCACCGGCCGGCATTCCGGAGGACCAGGCATCCCCGGACGGTCCCGACATCGTCACCGACCGTGCGGCCGTCGTCCTCCAGGACCGTCCCGTCATCGCCGCCACGACCTGGCTCATCGACGCTCTGCGCACCGCCACCGCTACGGGGCGCGAGCTGCAGATCGTCACCCCGCCCGGCGCCCGGCTCACCATGCCCACCCGCGGCCTGCTGACCCGGCTTCCCTCCCGCTGGGTCGTCCGGGACCCCGGAGACGGCTACTACGACGGGCTCACCGGCGCCGTACTGCACTGGCACGAGGGGCGGTTCACGCCGGTCGCGGTGGCGGAGGAGTCCGGCTCGACCGCGTCGGCCTTCGACGGACCGCATACCGCCGGGGACGACGGCGAGAAGCAGCTCGTGCTGTCCATCCGCACCACCCACCCCGCGGACGAGCACCTTCTGCTGGGCGGCGCGCTGGAGGCCGCTTGCGTGGCGCTCACCGGAGTCGCGCCGCTCGGCTGGTCCACGGCCGAGCCCGTCAACCTGCCGTGGTCGACACGGCAGTTGACCGAACTGGCCCGCGCCAGGGCCCGTAGGTCGGCTGCCACCTGGCTCGTCGCAGTGGGCGACCCCGCCCGGCCGGCGATCGCAACTCTTCGCGTCGCACATACGCCCGCGGGGATCGAGGAACACGTCGGTCTCGCCGTCGGCTACTCGTCAGGCCGGGCTCTGCCGGTGGACGCGGTCACCGGCCTCGCCGAGATCCTCGCGACCAGGCACGGCCTCACCTCGATGCACGTCCACAGGCGCGCGGCCCCCGCCGACCTCACCATCCGGCCCCGCCGTGAAGCGCCCGCGACGCCTGTGGCGTTCACCCTGGGGCCCGACGCCGTGCAGGCCGCCGGCCGAGCCGCCGCGGAAGGAGTGGCGGACCCGCGCCCGCTCCGTCTGGGCCCCGCGTCCCGGCCCGCACTGCACTACGCCTTCGCGGCGGCGGACGAGGGCAGAGCCCGGCAGCAGCTCCGGCGGGTGTCCGCGCCCCGCGTCAGTGCGCCACCGGCGTGACCTCCGCCGCCAGGTACGTCCGGCGGAGGAAGCGGATCAGGGTCTTCGCGTCGAACTGGACGACCGCCGTTCCCTTGGGGGAGTGGAATTCCATGATCGCCTGGACTCGGCCGCAGGGCCAGATCTCCACGTCGCCGCTGCGGACGGGGGCGCGCAGGCCCCGTTCCAGCAGGTCGCGGGTGAACTTCCACTCGTGGGGGCCGGGCAGGCCGATCCGGACGACGCGGGGGTCGGCCTCGGGGTCGTAGCGCAGGACGACCGGGACGGCGTTCTCGCCCTCCTGGGACCCCGTGACTATGTGGACTCGCGCGTACTGTTCGACGACGGACATCGGACGGCTCCTCACGCTGCGTGACCTGAGCGGAGGCTGTGCGTCCGCTTCTTCTCCAATGTCCCATATTTCCCGAAAAGTGGCCCCGGTCGGCGCCCGGTCACCGGGACTATTCATGAGGCACCGCTCTTGCAAGCTATTCGCAACAAGGCGCTATCCTCGTACGGTGCATGTGCCTGACGGATTCATCAACGCCCCGGTCTCCGCGGTCACCGGCGTGGTCGCCGCCGGTGCCATCGCCGTGAGCCTCAAGGGGGCCCGCCGCGAACTGGACGAGAAGACCGCGCCGCTCGCCGGACTCGTCGCCGCCTTCATCTTCGCCGTGCAGATGCTGAACTTCCCGGTCGCCGCCGGGACCAGCGGCCATCTGCTCGGCGGCGCCCTGGCGGCGATACTCGTCGGCCCCTTCACCGGGGTCCTGTGCGTGTCCGTCGTGCTGCTGATGCAGGGCATCCTCTTCGCGGACGGCGGCCTGACCGCGCTCGGCGTGAACATCACCGACATGGCGATCGTCACGACGGTGCTGTCCTACGCCGTCTTCCGGGGACTGGTGAAGGTGCTCCCGCGCGGACGCCGCTCCCTCACCGCCGCCGCCTTCGTCGCCGCGCTGCTCTCCGTCCCGGGCGCCGCCGTCGCCTTCACCCTCATCTACGCCGTCGGCGGCACCACGGACGTCTCGATCACCAAGGTCGCCACCGCCATGATCGGCGTCCACGTCCTCATCGGCCTCGGCGAGGCCGCGATCACCGCGCTCACCGTCGGCGCCGTGATCGCCGTACGGCCGGACCTCGTGTACGGAGCGCGGGGCCTGCGGCAGCGGCTGAAGCTGCGCGTGAACGGGGAGCTGGTCGACGCCCCCGGCACCGTCGCCGTCCCGGTGGCCGCCCGGACCTCCCGGCGCGGGGTGTGGGCCGCTGGCCTGGCCGCCTCCCTCGTACTCGCCGGGTTCGTCAGCTTCTACGCCTCCGCCAGCCCCGACGGACTGGAGAAGGTCGCCCACGACCAGGGCATCGACAAGAAGGCGGAGGAGCACGCCGCCTCCGGCTCCCCGCTGGCCGACTACGGCGTCAAGGACGTCTCCGACGCCCGGATCTCCGGCGGCCTCGCGGGCGTGATCGGCGTCGGCGCCACCGTGGTCGCGGGCAGCGGCGTCTTCTGGGCGGTCCGCAGGCGGCGTACGGCCGACGCCACGCCCGTGTCCCTCCCCGAGGGCGTCTGAGATGGGCGCGGGCCACGCCCACAAGCTCTACCGGCACGGGCACTCGGCCGTGCACGCCCTGCCGCCGCACACCAAGCTCGCCGCGGCCTTCGGCTTCGTGGTCGTCGTGGTCTCGACCCCGCGCGAGGCGATGTGGGCGTTCTCGCTCTACGCGCTGCTCCTCGCGGGCGTCGCCCACCAGGCCCGCGTCCCCGCGCCCTTCCTCCTGAAGCGGCTGCTGATCGAGGTCCCGTTCGTCGCCTTCGCGGTGCTCATGCCGTTCGTCGCGGAGGGCGAGCGCGTGGACGTGCTCGGCCTGTCCCTGAGCGTCAACGGCCTCTGGGGCGCCTGGAACGTCCTCGCCAAGGGCACCCTCGGCGTCGCCGCCTCCGTACTCCTCGCCTCCACGACCGAGCTGCGTGAACTGCTCCTCGGACTCCAGCGCCTGAAGCTGCCGCCGCTGCTCGTGCAGATCGCGTCCTTCATGATCCGCTACGGCGACGTCATCACGGACGAGATGCGGCGCATGCGCATCGCCCGCGAATCGCGCGGGTTCGAGGCCCGCGGCGTCCGGCAGTGGGGCGTCCTCGCCAAGTCGGCCGGCGCGCTCTTCATCCGCTCCTACGAACGCGGGGAGCGCGTGCACCTCGCCATGGTGAGCCGCGGATACGCCGGTTCGATGCCGGTGATCGACGAGGTGACCGCGTCCCGGGCGCAGTGGACGTACGCCCTCACCCTCCCCCTCGCCGCCCTCGTCGTCTGTCTGCTGGGATGGACCCTGTGACCCCGTCTGGATGGACCCCGTGACCCCCACCGCCGTGACGCCGCCCTCCCTGGACGTGGCCGGGCTGGCCTTCGCCTACCCCGACGGCCACCAGGCCCTGTTCGGCGTCGACTTCACCATCGGGCGCGGCGAACGCGTCGCGCTGCTCGGGCCGAACGGCGCCGGCAAGACCACCCTCGTGCTGCACCTCAACGGCATCCTGACCGGGGGCGCCGGGACCGTGACGGTCGCCGGACTCCCCGTCGGCAAGAAGCACATGGCTCAGATCCGCCGCAAGGTCGGCATCGTCTTCCAGGACCCCGACGACCAGCTCTTCATGCCGACCGTGCGCGAGGACGTGGCCTTCGGGCCCGCCGCGGCGGGCCTGCGCGGGGAGGAGCTGGAGGCGCGGGTGCGTACGGCGCTGGAGCGGGTCGGCATGGAGTCCTTCGCCGACCGTCCGCCGCACCACCTCTCCTTCGGCCAGCGCCGCCGGGTGGCCGTCGCCACGGTGCTCGCGATGGAGCCGGAGATCCTCGTCCTGGACGAGCCCTCCTCCAACCTGGACCCCGCCTCGCGGCGCGAACTCGCCGACATCCTGCGCTCGTTGGACGTGACCGTGCTGATGGTCACCCACGACCTGCCGTACGCCCTCGAACTGTGCCCCCGCGCCCTGATCCTCAGCGAGGGCGTCATCGCGGCCGACGGGAAGACCGGCGAGCTGCTCTCTGACGACGCCCTGATGCGCGGCCACCGGCTGGAGCTTCCGTTCGGCTTCGACCCGCGCTCCGTGACAATGGGCGCGTGACGAACGAAGAGACGGGCCCGGGCGGTCCCGCGGCGCCGGAGGTCCCGGCGGGCTCGCTGCTGCTCGACGACCAGCTGTGCTTCGCGCTGTACGCCGCCCAGCGCGCGCTGACCGCCGCGTACCGCCCTCTCCTTGAGGATCTCGGGCTCACCTACCCGCAGTACCTGGTCATGCTGGTGCTCTGGGAGCGCGGCGAGACCACGGTGAAGGACCTGGCGGGCGCCCTGCGGCTCGACTACGGCACGGTGTCGCCGCTCCTCAAGCGCCTGGAGTCGGCCGGGCTGCTGCGCCGGGAGCGGTCGGCCCGCGACGAGCGGTCCGTGCTCGTGGCGCCGACCGGGCGGGGCGAGGCGCTGCGGGAGCGCGCGGAGCACGTGCCGCGGGCCCTGTCGGCGGCGACCGGCGTGAGCGGGGACGAGGTGGCCCGGCTGCGCAAGGAGCTGTGGGAGCTCGCCCGCCGTGCGGAGAGCGCCGCGGGTCGCTGACACCGGGGGCCGCCGTCCCGGGGCGGGCCGCGAACTCCGGTGCGCGCGTGGGTTACCGGCGGTCGCTACCCCCGGGTAACGAGGAGTCCGTACCACTAGGTACGTTGTGGGCAATGTAGTTGCGCACACCTTTCCAGGGGAGGGCCGGCCATGAGTGACGGCACCGCTGTCGACACGCGTCCCACGAAGATCATGTACGTGGCCGAGGCCACCGCGCACGGGGGCCGGGACGGCTACGTGACCAGCCAGGACGGCCGGCTGGAGCTGCGGGTCGCGATGCCGCCCGCGCTCGGCGGCGACGGCGACGGCACGAACCCGGAGCAGCTGTTCGCGGCCGGGTACAGCGCCTGCTTCCACAACGCGCTCGTGCTCGTGGGCCGCCGCGCGGGATACGACCTGTCCGGTTCCGCGGTCGCCGCGAAGGTCGGCATCGGCCCCAACGCCCGGCACGGTTACGGTCTGGCGGTCGCCCTGAACGTCTCCCTGCCCGTCGTCGACCAGGAACTCGCCGCCCGCCTCGTGGACGAGGCCCACCAGGTCTGCCCGTACTCCAACGCCACCCGCGGCAACATCGACGTCACGATCCTGCTCGGATGACGCGGGCGCAGGAATCGGGCGGGACGCGCCGCTGTTGCACCCGCTGGCGCCGGCTTCGGCGCGTATGAGGTCAGACGCGGGTACGAGTACCGGCGGCCGGGTGGACGGAGTGGCGGGCGTGGACGTGAACGGCACAGTGGCCGAGGGCTTCGAGCCGGTCCGGGAGGCGTTCGTACGCAACTTCGACGCGCTCGGCGAGCGGGGCGCCGCGGTGGCCGTCTACCGCCACGGACGCAAGGTCGTCGACCTGTGGGGCGGCACGCGGGACGTGGACGGCACCGAGCCCTGGGAGCAGGGGACCGCGCACGTCGTGCACTCCGCGACCAAGGGCGTCGCCGCCGCCGTACCCCTGCTGCTGCACCAGCGCGGGCAGGTGGACCTCGACGCCCCGGTCGGCGTGTACTGGCCCGAGTTCAAGGCCCGGGGCAAGGAGGCGGTGCTGGTCCGCCACGTGCTGTCGCACCGCGCCGGCGTACCGGTGGTGGACCGCCCGCTGACGCCCGCCGAGGCCGCGGACCCCGCCCGTACCGCGGAGGCCGTCGCCGGGCAGGCGCCCGTGTGGCAACCCGGCACGGACCACGGCTACCACGCGCACACCTACGGCTGGCTCGTCGGTGAACTGGTCCGCCGGATCACCGGCCGGGGCGTCGGCGACTGGATCGCGGACGAGATCGCCGGACCGCTCGGCGCCGACCTGTGGGTCGGGCTGCCGGACGCGCGCCGGGACCGGGTGGGGCGCTCGGGCCGGGTCGCGCCGCCGGAGACGGAGAGCAGCCTGCGGATGCGCCCGAAGCGGTCCGTCGCCGAGGCCTACGCCGATCCGGCCTCGCTGACCAGCCGCGCCTTCGCCGCGATCACCCCGCACCCCGACGACAACGACCCGGCGTACCGGGCGGCGGCGCTGCCCGCCTCCAACGGGATCGCGACGGCCGAGGCGCTGGCCCGCTTCTACGCCTCCCTCATCGGTGACGTGGACGGCCGCGCCCGCCTGTTCACCCCGGCGACCGTCGAACTGGCCCGCGCGGAGGAGTCCTCGGGAGCGGACCGCGTCCTGGTGGTCGGCACCCGCTTCGGCCTCGGCTGGATGCTGCACGGCACGGCGTCCCCGCTGCTCGGCCCCGGCTCCTTCGGCCACCCCGGCCGCGGTGGCCCCCTCGGCTTCGCCGACCCCGAGTCCGGCATCGCCTTCGGCTACGTCACCAACGGCTTCCGCAAGACGGTCACGGCGGACCCGCGGGCGCAGGCGCTGGTACGCGGGGTGCGGGCGGCGCTCGCCGGCTGAGCGGGGGGCGCAGGGCGCGCGGGCGCCCGGCCGGGACCGGACCGTCCCCGCGCCGCCGTCTCAACCGGCGTGCAGCATCAGCCCGATGCCTGCCACCAGCAGCCCCGCCGCGGCGACCCGGGGCGCTCCGAAGCGCTCCTTGAAGAAGACCGCGCCGATGGCCGCGCCGACGATGATCGAGGACTCCCGCAGTGCCGCGATCGGCGCCAGTTCGGCGCGGGTCTGGGCCCACAGGACCAGGCCGTACGCCGAGACGGACAGGACCGCCCCGAGCAGCCCGACGGCGGCGAAGGGGCGCAGGCGCGCGACGGCGGAACCCCGCCACTTGTGGAGCGCGTACGCCGGGATCACCCAGCCCTCCGCGGCCATGAGCCAGGCGGTGTACCCGAGGGAGGAGCCGGAGGCGCGGACGCCGAGCCCGTCGACGACGGTGTACGCGGCGATCGACAGGCCGGTGGCCAGCGCGGCGCCGATCGCCGCCCAGTGGGGCCGCCGTCCGCGCAGACCCCACAGCGCGACCCCCGTCAGGCCCGCGCAGGACAGCGCGATCCCCGCCGCCGCCCACCGGTCGGGGACCTCGTGCGCGAAGAGGGCCGCCAGCACGGTCACCACGAGCGGCGCCGTCCCGCGTGCGATCGGGTACGCCTGCCCGAAGTCGCCGAGCCGGAACGAGCGCATGAGCAGCGCGTAGTACACGACGTGGATGAGGGCCGACGCGATCAGGTAGGGCCACGCCCCGCCCGCCGGGAACGGCACGAACGGGATCGCGGCCAGCCCGAGGAGCGTCCCGCCGCCCGCGATCAGCGTGAAGCCGACGAGCTTGTCGGTGATGCGGTGGGCGAGCGCGTTCCACCCGGCGTGGGTCACGGCCGCGAGCAGCACGGCCGCGGTGACCAGCGGCGTCACGGAGTCGGCTCGCGCACGTCCGCCCCGGCGGCCCCGCCGCCCGACTCCGGTGCGGGCACGTCCTGTTCGCGGACGTCGGCCAGGGTGGCGCCCGCGTGGGCGACGAGCTCCTCGGGCGTCATCGGGAAGACGGCGTAGGGGGTGCCCGCCGCGGCCCACACCGTGGCGTGGCCGAGCAGGGAGCGGTCCGCCAGCACCCGGGTCCTGGTGCGGTGGCCGAAGGGCGGGACGCCGCCGATCGCGTACCCCGTCGTCTCGCGGACCAGGTCCGCCCGCGCGCGGGTGACCTTCCCGGCGCCCAGCGCGCGCCGGACGAGCTCCAGGTCCACCCGGGACGCGCCGTCCATCAGCACCAGGACCGGCACCCCGTCCGCCGCGAAGATCAGGGACTTGCAGATCTGGCTCAGCTCGCAGCCGATCGCGGCGGCGGCCTCGGCGGCGGTGCGCGTCGCCTCCGGGAAGCGGCGGACCCGCGGCAGCAGGTCCCCGAGGCCCGCCTCACGCAGGGCCTCGGCGAATCGGGGATGGGCGGCGTGCTCTTCGGCGGCGGTCATGCACGGCACCGTAGTGGTGGGTGTACGGGGCACGCGAACCGTTTCCGCGAAGTGGGCGTCAGCTTCCCGCAGGCGGCGGCGTGGTCGTGGACGTCAGCTTCCCGTACGCGGAGGGGCGGTCGTGGGTGTCAGCTTCCGGTACGCGGCGGCGTGGTCGTGGACGTCAACTCTCGCACGCGGCGGCGTGGTCGTGGACGTCAGCTTCCCGTACGCAGCAGCGCGGCCACGATCGGGCCCGCGGAGTCGCCGCCGTGCCCGCCCGCCTGCACCACTCCCGCGGCCGCCAGGTCGCCCTTCCACGCCGTGAACCAGCCGTTCGGCTCCTCCTGGCCGTCGACCTCCGCGGACCCGGTCTTGGCACCGAAGTCCGGACCGAGCCCCGACATGGCCTTGGCGGCGGTGCCGGCGGCGGCCGTGTACCGCAGCAGTTCCCGCAGCTGCGCGCGCGTCGCGGGGGACAGCGGGCGGGACGACTTGGCGAGGCCGCGGTGGTCCACCGAGGGGGACACCAGGTA
This sequence comes from Streptomyces sp. NPDC005496, assembly GCF_042872045.1. NCBI lineage: Bacteria > Bacillati > Actinomycetota > Actinomycetes > Kitasatosporales > Streptomycetaceae > Streptomyces > Streptomyces sp. NPDC005496. The sequence goes on along the minus strand of NZ_JBIAJQ010000007.1, from coordinate 78,115 downwards.
CGGCTGGTGGAAGGTGCCCGTCTTGGCGGTGGAGACCACCGACGCCATGTTCAGCGGGTTCATGCGCACGCCGCCCTGGCCGATCAGGGAGGCCGCCATCGACGCGGCGCTCTGCACCGGCACCGCGCCGTCGAAGGAGGGCACGCCGATCGACCAGTTGTCCATGCCGAGGCCGAAGACCTGCTGGGCCTGCGCGGTCAGGTCGCCGTTGTCCAGCTTCTTCGCCTGGGAGATGAAGGCGGTGTTGCAGGACGCGGCGAAGCTCGCCTTGAACGTGCCGTCCTTGATCTGGAACTTGTCGTCGTTCTGGAACTTCCAGCCGCCGTACGTCACGTACTTGGGGCAGGGGTGCCGCTTCTCGGCCGACGCGAGGCCCTTGTCGATCAGCAGCGACGACGTGATGATCTTCATCGTGGAGCCGGGCGCGAGCGAGCCCTGGAACGCCGTGTTGAAACCGTGGCCCGAGTTCGCGACGGCCAGGATCTCGCCCGTCGAGGGGCGCATCACCACCACCGACGCCCGGGACTTCTTCGCCACCTGCCGCTCGGCCGCGTCCTGAAGGGCCGGGCTGAGCGTCGTGCGCACCGTCCCCGGAGTGCCCTCGCTCAGTGCCACCAGCGTCTTGTCGGGCGTCTTGTCGGCGCCCTTCGCGGCGGCCTTGCGGACCACCCGGAGTTCGATGCCGGCCTTGCCGCCCGCCTTCTTGCCGTACTTCTCGCGCAGCCCGTCCAGCACCGTGCCCAGCGACGGGTACGCGGCCTCGGTCAGCACGCCGCCGGCCGCGTCGAGCGCCTTGACCGGGGGCGTGCCGGACTCGCCGGTGACGAGCCGGTCGCCCTCCCGCAGGTCGGGGTGCACGACGGAGGGCCGCCAGTCGACGAGTGGGACACCGTCCTCGGCCCGCCGCACGACGGTCAGCTTCGTGTCGTACGCAAGGGGCTTGCTCTTGCCCTTGTACGTCACCGTCGCCTTCACCGAGAACGGGACCGCGGTGCCCGCCCGCCGGCCCGGGGTCAGCGTCACGCCGGTGATGTGCGCGTCCTCGCGGTAGCCGGTGAGGGCGGCCTCTGCGGCGGCCGCGTCGTCGGTGACGGCGGCCGCCTTCGCCACGCGGCCCCGCTGCCAGGAGGTGAGGAACGTCGTCGCGGCCGTGCGGACCTCGGCCGCCGACAGCGGGCCGGTCTTCACCGGCTTCTGGTCGGCGCTCGTGGACCCGTCGTCGCCCGCCGGTCCGTACAGGCTGTAGGCGCCGAACCCCCCGCCCGCGACGACGACGGCGATCAGCCCGCCGACCACGGCCGGTCTCGTCCTGCTGCGCTCGGCGGCGCGCCCTCTCTTGCCCACAGCTACAGATCCTTTGCTGGTTCCCCTGATGCCCCGCTGCCCTCGCGTGCTCAACGAGGGGCACCGTCCCGGGGTCCCGGTGCGGCCGGTGTGACTTCAGCCGCTCGTTCTTAGCACATCCGCGACGATGGGCCCGGCCGCGTCCCCTCCGTGGCCGCCCTCCTCGGTCATCGCGGCGACCGCCATGTCGCCCCGGAACCCGGTGAACCAGCTGTTGGACCGCGCCTGGCCGTCGACCTCGGCGGAGCCGGTCTTGGCGCCGATGTCGCCGCCGAGCCCCGCCATCGCCCGCGCACCGGTGCCCTGCGTCGCGGTCAGCCGCATCATCTGCTTCAGCTGCGCCCCGGTCCCGCTCGACAGGCCGCGTGCCGTGGCGAGTTCGCGGCCGTCGAGCTTCGGCGAGACGAGGTAGGGCTGGTGGAACGAGCCCGTGACGACGGTCGCGGTGACGGACGCCATGTTCAGCGGGCTCATCTGGACCTGACCCTGGCCGATCGCGTTGGCCGCGCGGTCCGGGCCGCCGGACTCGGGGATCCGGCCGTCGAAGGAGATGATCCCCGTCTTCCAGTCGTCCCGGCCGAGTCCGAACCGCTCCCGCGCCTCCGTGGTCAGCGACGCGTCGGTGAGCGGCTTCTCGTCGACGAGCTTCACGAAGGCGGTGTTGCACGAACGCATGAAGCTGTTCGCGAGCGTGGCCTTCCCGTTGGGCGCCATGCCCTTGAGGTTGTGGAAGGTCTGGCTCTGCCACACGGCGGTGTCCGTGCAGGGCGCCGGGCCGTTCATCGAGGTCACGCCGTTGTCGATGAGCATCGCCGCGGTGATGATCTTCATGGTGGAGCCGGGGGCGAGCCGGCCCTCGAAGGCCGCGTTGAACGCGTCCTTGCGGTGGTTGGCGACCGCCAGCACCTCACCCGTGCTGGGCTTGACCGCCACCACGGACGACTCGGCGTACCCCTCGACGGCCCGCTCGGCGGCCGCCTGCGCGCTCGCGCTGATGGTGGTGCGCAACCTGCCCGGCCGGCCCTTGGCGAGGGTCACCAGCGTCTTGTCGCCCGCGTTCTCGTCCGCGTGCCGGATGGCGAGCTCGATGCCCGGTGCGCCGCCCGCCTTGTCGCCGTACCGGCCGCGCAGGGCGTCCAGGATCGGGCCGAGCGAGGGGTACTTGCCCTCGGTCAGGACAACGTTGTTCCGGTCCACGGCCTGGATCGGCGCGCTCGCCGCCTCGCCGGTCACCAGCGTGTCCCCCTCGACGAGGTCGGGGTGGACGACGGAGGGCTTCCAGCCGACCAGCGCCTTGCCGGTGGTGACCCCGCGCACGACGGTCAGCTCGGAGTCGTACGACAGCGGCTTGCTCTTCCCCCGGTACCGCACCGTCGCCCGGACCGAGTACGGCACGGTCGTCCCGGACGGCGTGCCCGCCTTGATCCGCACGCCGGTCAGATGGGCGTCGTCGCGGTAGGCGGCGAGCAGCGGCTCGGCGGAACCGGAGTCGTTCGTGTACGCCGCCGCCTCGGCCGCGTCGCCCTTCTCCCAGGCGGCGAAGAACTTCTCCGTGGTCTCCTCGACCTCGTCGCCGTCGGGCGTCCCGGTCCGCACGGGCGCGGGACCGCCCGCCGTGCCGTCCCCGCTGATGGCGGTCACCACGTTGTAGGCGCCGTACCCGGCACCGCCCACCATCACCGCGAACACCCCGCCGACGACGGCGGCCTTGACCCCCTTGCGCATGGCGCGCTCCCTCCCCGTAAGCGGTTGCACTCTAAGCCGGGGGAGTGACGGGAGGGGAGGGTGTTTCCCCGATTGTTAGACCCAGGTATCCAGCCACATACGTGATCGCCAGTCGTCGATCGGGATCGCCGTGCCCGTGTAGATCGGCCAGAAGTAGATGAAGTTCCAGGCGATCAGGAGGACCAGGACGCCCGCGGCGGCGGCGCCCGCCACGCGGCGGCGTTCGCCTGAGCCCGGGGGGCCGAGGATCGCGCCGACGAGCATGGCGACGGCCAGGCAGAGGAACGGGACGAAGACGACGGCGTAGAAGAAGAAGATCGTCCGCTCCTGGTACAGGAACCAGGGCAGGTACCCGGCGGCGACGGCGCAGGCGATCGCGCCCGCCCGCCAGTCGCGGCGGAACGCCCAGCGCCACAGCACGTACAGCAGCGCGAAGCACGCCGCCCACCACAGCAGCGGGGTGCCGAGCGCCAGCACCTCGCGGGCGCACTTCCCGCCGGCGTCGGCCGGGCAGCCGTCCTTGCCGGGCGCCGGGGACTCGTAGAAGTACGAGACGGGGCGGCCGGTGACGAGCCAGCTCCACGGGTTCGACTGGTAGGTGTGCGGGGACGACAGGCCGACGTGGAAGTCGTAGACCTCGTGCTCGTAGTGCCACAGGCTGCGCAGCCAGTCGGGCAGCACGGTCCAGTTGCCGCCCTTGCCGTCGGTCGCGGCCCAGTTGCGGAAGTAGCCGCCGCTGCCGTCGGCCGGGGAGAGGATCCAGCCGGTCCAGGACGCCAGGTAGACGGCGACGGCGACCGGCACCGTGGCCAGGAAGGTGAGACCGGTGTCGCGCAGCAGGGCCGCCGAGTACGGGTGGCGGGCGCCCGCCACCCGGCGCGAGGCGACGTCCCACAGGACCGCCATCACGCAGAACGCGGCCAGGACGTACAGGCCGTTCCACTTCGTGCCGATGGCCAGGCCCAGCATCACACCCGCACCCCAGCGCCAGGGCCGCAGGCCCAGCCGGGTGGTCTCGGCGACGTGCGCGTCGGGCCGCGCCCCGCCGTCCGCGTCGAGCGGCAGCGCCGCCGCGAGCCGCATGCGGGCCTTGTCGCGGTCGACGACCAGGCAGCCGAAGGCGCCCAGCACGAAGAACATCAGCACGCCGTCGAGCAGCGAGGTGCGGCTCATCACGAAGTGCAGCCCGTCCACCGCCATCAGCGCGCCCGCCAGGCACCCGAGGAACGTCGAGCGGAAGAGCCGCCGGCCGATCCGGCACAGCATCAGCACGGACAGCGTGCCGAGCAGCGCCGTCATGAAGCGCCAGCCGAACGGGTCGAAGCCGAACAGCATCTCGCCGAGCCCGATGACGTACTTGCCGACCGGCGGGTGCACGACGTACGCGGCGTCGGTGGGGATCGACACGTGGCCGTTGCCCTGGAGGATCAGGTCGTTGGCGTCCTTGGCCCAGTTGACCTCGTACCCGCGGTGGACCAGCGCCCAGGCGTCCTTCGCGTAGTACGTCTCGTCGAATATCACCGCCTTGGGGCTGCCGAGGTTGCAGAACCGCAGCACCCCGGCCAGCAGGGTCACGAGCAGCGGACCGCCCCACCCCGACCAGCGCGCGAGGCGGTCGCCGGTCTCCCGGCGCACCCCGATCGCGGCCCAGAACCGGGCGCCGGGTTCCGCGTAGGGCGGCACGAGGCGGTCGCGGACATCGCTTCGGGGCCCGGCCGAGTAGCCGAAGCGCCGCAGCCGGTGCTGCCACGACGGCCGCTGCTCTTCGGTGGCCCGGCCCTGCCGGGTGTCCGTGGAGGACGCGGTACTGGTCACCGCGCCATCGTAGGGAACGTCTCTGTGGGAGTCCCGTCCCTGGGCCCTGCGAGGATGGAAACGTGACAGGAACCCTTGTACTGGCAGGCACCCCCATCGGCGACGTGAGCGACGCCCCGCCGCGGCTCGCGCACGAGCTGGCGACCGCGGACGTCGTGGCCGCCGAGGACACCCGGCGGCTGCGCAGGCTCGCACAGGCGCTGGACGCGCTGCCGACCGGGCGCGTCGTCTCGTACTTCGAGGGGAACGAGGCGGCCCGCACCCCGGAGCTGGTCGAGGCGCTGGTCGGCGGTGCCCGGGTGCTGCTGGTGACCGACGCGGGGATGCCGTCCGTGTCCGACCCCGGCTACCGGCTGGTCGCCGCCGCCGTCGAGAAGGACATCAAGGTCACCGCCGTGCCGGGCCCCTCCGCGGTGCTCACCGCGCTCGCGCTGTCCGGGCTGCCCGTCGACCGGTTCTGCTTCGAGGGCTTCCTGCCGCGCAAGGCGGGCGAACGCCTGTCGCGGCTCAAGGACGTCGCCGAGGAGCGCCGCACCCTCGTCTACTTCGAGGCGCCGCACCGCCTCGACGACACCCTCGCCGCGATGGCCGAGGTGTTCGGCGAGGGCCGCCGCGCCGCCGTCTGCCGGGAGCTGACGAAGACGTACGAGGAGGTCAGGCGCGGCCCGCTGGCGGAGCTGGCCGCCTGGGCCGCCGAGGGCGTGCGCGGCGAGATCACCGTGGTCGTGGAGGGGGCGCCGGAGAAGGGCGCCGGTGACCTGGACGCCGCCGAGCTGGTGCGCAGGGTGCGGGTGCGCGAGGAGGCGGGGGAGCGCCGCAAGGAGGCGATCGCCGCCGTGGCCGCCGATGCCGGGATTCCCAAACGCGAGGTCTTCGATGCCGTGGTGGCGGCAAAGAACGCGGCGCAGAGCGCCCCATAGGAGGGCAAAGGACTATCGTGAAAGGCAAAGCTCGGACGGGTTCCGGGGGCGTTCCGGCAAGGAACGGCCAAGACGCCTCCAACACTCGACAGGTCTGATGCTTTCGCGCCGGGAGAAGCGTCCACTGGTCGAAGGGACGCACCCGTCCCTCGCCTCCGGTGGGACGCAGGGGAGCCGCGCTCCCTTCCCGTGACGGAGGCGCTTGTCCAGCGGACAAGAGGAGCTGGAATGAGTGAGATCGCCGGGCGGACCGGCGGCCACCGCACCCCGGGGGCCGACGTCGTCCACGAGTCGTACGCCTTCGCCTGCATGCGCTGCGGGCACGGCTGGGAGCAGTCCTACGAGATCGAGCACCACCGCGACGCCGACGGCGCCGCGTTCGTGACGTACGTCGCCGACGGCCTGGTGGTGCCCTCGCCGCTGAGCCGGCCCACCTGCGTGAACTGCGACGCCCACGTGGTGCGCATCATGCGCGCCGGACAGGTGTCCTCCGTACTGGCCTCCATGCGGCGCGCGCAGCCGCCCGCGCTGCCCCAGCAGGCCGGGCAGGAGCCCGCCGGACCCGAGCGGGGCCCGGAGCACGGCCCGGAGCACAAGGACCACCACTGGCACCTCTCGGACCTGCTGCACCCGTTCCAGCACCGCAGGGCGAGCTGATCCGCCGACCGTGACGAGAGGGCGGGCATGCCCCCTTCGTAGGATCGGGGCATGCCTTCCAACGCCGAAGCCCCACCCCTGCCGGAGCCGCTGCGCGTCGCGGTCGCCGACTCGCACACCCACCTCGACATGCAGTCCGGCACGGTCGAGGAAGGCCTCGCCAAGGCCGCGTCGGTCGGGGTGACGACGGTCGTCCAGGTCGGCTGCGACCTGAAGGGCTCCCGCTGGGCGGCCGAGACCGCGCAGAAGTACGACGCGGTGCACGCGACCGTGGCCCTGCACCCCAACGAGGCGCCCCGCATCGTGCACGGGGACCCCGACGGGTGGTCCCGGCAGGGGGCGAGGGCCCCCGGCGGCGACGCCGCGCTGGACGAGGCGCTCGCCGAGATCGACCGGCTGGCCGCCCTGCCCCACGTCAAGGGCGTCGGCGAGACCGGACTCGACTACTTCCGCACCGGACCCGAGGGCAAGGACGCCCAGGAGCGGTCCTTCCGCGCGCACATCGAGATCGCCAAGCGGCACGGCAAGGCCCTGGTCATCCACGACCGCGACGCCCACGCCGACGTGCTGCGCGTCCTCGACGAGGAGGGCGCCCCCGAGCGGACCGTGTTCCACTGCTACTCCGGCGACGCGGAGATGGCCGAGGTCTGCGGCCGGGCCGGGTACTTCATGTCCTTCGCCGGCAACATGACCTTCAAGAACGCCCAGCCGCTGCGCGACGCGCTCGCCGTGGCCCCGCTAGAGCTGCTCCTGGTGGAGACCGACGCGCCGTTCCTGACCCCGGCGCCGTACCGCGGACGGCCCAACGCCCCGTATCTCGTTCCGGTGACCGTCCGTGCGATGGCCGCCGTCCGGGGCATCGACGAGGACGCGCTGGCGACGGCACTGGCCGCGAACACGGCCCGCGCGTTCGATTACTGACCCATAACGCTTCCAGGGGCTTTCCCGGGGTCCCGCCTTGGGGGAGTGTCGCGACACTGCGTAGCCGCGTTGCTTTGGAGAGTGACGGCCACTCCGCTAGGTTCTGGTCGCCCGATCCCCCTGGAGCGTCGTCGTGAGCAACTCGCAGTACGAGACGTACGGCCCGGCCGGTCCCGGCCCGGTCACCTATGACCCGCCGGTGCCGTACGACGTCCATGACCCGTACGGTGCCCCGACGCTGCCCTACGACGTGCACGCCGGGCCCGGCGGCCGGACCCTGCTCGACGCCGTCGGCGGCCCGGCCGGGAGCCGGGCGGACACCTACCGGCCCGCCTACGAGGAGCCGACGCTGCCCCGGCAGGCGTACCCGGAGGGCGGGTTCGCGGAGTACCCGACCGTCCCCGCCCCCGTCGTACCGCCGCCCGGCGGACGGGCCCAGGCGCGCCGCGCCGGCCGCCGCAGACGCACCGCCGCCAGGCCCGACCCGCTGCGCCGGCTGCTTCCGCAGGCCCTGGTCGTGGCGTTCCTGGCGGGCGGCACCAGCGCCTTCGTCGCCGAGGACAAGGCGATCGAGCTCAGCGTCGACGGCAAGCCGCGCACGCTGCACACCTTCGCGGACGACGTGAGCGAACTGCTCGCGGACCAGGGGGTCGACGTCGGCGCCCACGACATCGTGGCGCCCGCCCCCGGCACCGAGCTGGCCAGCGGCGACGAGGTCACCGTCCGCTACGGGCGGCCCGTGCACCTCACCCTCGACGGGCAGCGGCACACGGTGTGGACGACCGCGCGCACCGTGGACGGCGCGCTCCGCCAACTCGGGGTCCGCGCGGAGGGCGCGTACCTGTCGGCCTCGCTCTCCCGGCGGATCGGCCGGGACGGACTGGCCCTGGACGTCCGCACCGAGCGGACCGTCACGATCATGGCGGACGGGCGGGCCCGGACGATCCGCACGAACGCCGCGAGCGTCCGGGAGGCCGTAGCGGAGGCCGGCATCACCCTGCACGGCCAGGACACCACCTCCGTGGCGCCGGGCAGCTTCCCGCGGGACGGGCAGACCGTCACCGTCATGCGGATCACCGGGACCAAGGAGGTCCGCGAGGAGCCGATCCCCTTCGCGGTGGAGCGGACGCAGGACCCGTCCCTGTTCCGGGGCACGGAGGTGGTCGAGCGGCCCGGGCGGACGGGGACCCGCCGGGTCACGTACGCCCTGCGCACGGTGAACGGCGTCCGGCAGAAGCCGCGGCGGCTGCGGACCGAGGTGGTGCGGGAGCCGCTGACGCAGGTGGTGAAGGTGGGGACGAAGGCGCCGCCGATGTCGGTCGCCGGGGCCGACCACCTCGACTGGTCCGGGCTCGCGGCGTGCGAGTCGGGGGGCCGGCCTGGGGCGGTCGACGCGTCCGGGACGTACGGCGGGCTCTACCAGTTCGACACCCGCACGTGGCAGAGCCTCGGCGGGGCCGGGCGGCCTCAGGACGCTCCCGCGGCGGAGCAGACGTTCCGGGCGAAGAAGCTGTACGTGCGGCGTGGGGCCAGTCCGTGGCCCCACTGCGGCGCGCGCCTGCACGGCTGAGGCCGGTCGGTCTCCGGGGCTGTGCCCCGAAGCCCGGGGTGCGGTGTCCTCAATCGCCGGACGGGCTCCATCATCTTCCGGGCCTCGGCTGTCCGGTTGCCGTTCCCGCCCTTGACCGCCTTCGCGGCCGGGGCCGGCTCGTACCCTCGGTGCGCGCTGACGCGCCTGTCCTCAATCGCCGGACGGGCTCGAATTTTTCTCCGGGCCCTGGCTGTCGGGCGAACCCTCGGTGTGAGTCGCTGCGCTTGTCCTCAATCGCCGGACGGGCTCAGATTTTCCCGGCTGTCCGGCGAAGCCTCGGTGTGAGTCGCTGCGCTTGTCGTCAATCGCCGGACGGGCTCAGATTTTCCCGGCTGTCCGGCGAAGCCTCGGTGTGCGTCGCCGCGCTTGTCCTCGATCGCCGGACGGGCTCAGATTTTCCTCCGGCCCAGGCTCGGACGGGGTGGGCGGGGTGGGGGTCGGTCACCCGTACCCTTGGTGCGTGAGCAGCCCCACCCCCGACGCCCTCCTGGGCCCCGCCGACATCCGCGAACTCGCGGCCGTCCTCGGCGTGCGGCCCACCAAGCAGCGCGGCCAGAACTTTGTGATCGACGCGAACACCGTGCGGCGGATCGTGCGGACCGCCGGTGTGCGCCCCGACGACGTGGTCGTCGAGGTCGGGCCCGGGCTCGGGTCGCTGACCCTGGGTCTGCTGGAGGCCGCCGACCGGGTCGTCGCCGTCGAGATCGACGACGTGCTCGCGAGCGCGCTGCCCGCGACCGTCGAGGCGCGCATGCCGGAGCGGGCCGAGCGGTTCTCGCTCGTGCACTCCGACGCCATGCACGTGACCGAGCTGCCGGGCCCCGCGCCCACCGCCCTCGTCGCGAACCTGCCGTACAACGTCGCCGTGCCCGTGCTGCTGCACATGCTGGAGGCCTTCCCGACCATCGAGCGCACGCTCGTGATGGTGCAGGCGGAGGTCGCCGACCGGCTCGCGGCGCCGCCCGGCTCGAAGGTGTACGGCGTACCGTCCGTGAAGGCCAACTGGTACGCCGAGGTCAAGCGCGCCGGGGCCATCGGGCGCAACGTCTTCTGGCCGGCGCCGAACGTCGACAGCGGGCTGGTGTCGCTGGTGCGGCGGACCGAGCCCCTGAAGACCACGGCCTCCCGGCGCGAGGTGTTCGCCGTCGTCGACGCCGCGTTCGCGCAGCGCCGCAAGACCCTGCGGGCGGCGCTCGCCGGGTGGGCGGGGTCCGCCCCGGCCGCCGAGGCCGCGCTCGTCGCCGCGGGTGTCTCCCCGCAGGCCCGCGGGGAGGCGCTGACGGTCGAGGAGTTCGTCCGCATCGCGGAGCACCGCGCCGCCGCGGACGGCACACAGCCGGCGGACGCCGGGCACGGCGAGCACACCGAGAAGAAGGAGCCCAGGGCATCGTGACGGTGACGGTACGCGTCCCGGCCAAGGTCAACGTCCAGCTCGCGGTGGGCCCCGCCCGCCCCGACGGCTTCCACGACCTGGCCAACGTCTTCCTGGCGGTCGGGCTGTACGACGAGGTGACGGCCACCCCCGCCGACGAGCTGCGCGTCACCTGCTCCGGCCCGGACGCCGCGCAGGTGCCCCTGGACGCCACCAACCTGGCGGCCCGCGCGGCCCTCGCGCTCGCCGGACGGTACGGGCGCACGGCCGGCGTCCACCTCCACATCGCCAAGGACATCCCCGTCGCGGGCGGCATGGCGGGCGGCAGCGCGGACGCCGCCGGCGCGCTCCTGGCCTGCGACGCGCTGTGGGGCACCGGCGCCCCGCGCGAGGAACTGCTCGACATCTGCGCCGAGTTGGGCAGCGACGTGCCGTTCAGCCTGGTGGGCGGGGCGGCCCTCGGCACCGGCCGGGGCGAGCGGCTGCGGACACTGGAGGTCGGCGGGACCTTCCACTGGGTCTTCGCCGTCGCCGAGGGCGGGCTCTCCACGCCCGCCGTGTACCGGGAGTTCGACCGGCTCACCGCGCACGTCACGGTTCCCGGGCCCGCCGCCTCCCAGGACCTCCTCGACGCCCTGGCCAAGGGCGACCCGGCGGCCCTCGCGGCAGCCGTCTCCAACGACCTCCAGCCGGCCGCGCTCTCCCTGTTCCCGGCGCTCGCGGACACCCTGGACGCCGGACGCACCGCGGGCTCCCTCGCCGCGCTGGTCTCCGGGTCGGGGCCGACGACCGCCTTCCTCGCCCGGGACGCCGCATCCGCCCGGGAGATCGCGGACGCGCTGCTCGCCTCGGGCACCTGCCGGACCGCGCGCGTCACCGAGGGCCCCGCACCCGGCGCCACCCTGCTCTGAGACCGCGGCCCGGGCGACGACGGGCCCGGACTACCCTTGAGGGTCGATCGTCCCCCTTGTCAGGAGAGAAATGGCCGTCAATCTGGTCAATGTCGAGTCCGTCAGCAAGGTGTACGGAACCCGTGCCCTGCTCGACGGAGTCTCCCTCGGCGTGTCCGAAGGGGACAGGATCGGCGTGGTCGGCCGCAACGGCGACGGCAAGACCACCTTGATCCGGCTGCTCGCCAAGCTGGAGGAGGCGGACACCGGCCGGGTCACGCACTCCGGCGGCCTGCACCTCGGGGTGCTCACCCAGCACGACTCCCTCGACCCCGCGGCGACCGTCCGGCACGAGGTCATCCGGGACATGGCCGACCACGAGTGGGCGGGCAACGCCAAGATCCGCGACGTGCTCACCGGCCTCTTCGGCGGCCTGGACCTGCCCGGCTTCCCGCAGGGCCTCGACACCGTGATCGGCCCGCTCTCCGGCGGCGAGCGGCGGCGCATCGCGCTGGCCAAGCTGCTCATCGAGGAGCAGGACCTGATCATCCTGGACGAGCCCACCAACCACCTCGACGTGGAGGGCATCGCCTGGCTGGCGAAGCACCTGCGCGAGCGTCGCTCGGCGCTGGTGTGCGTCACCCACGACCGGTGGTTCCTCGACCAGGTCGCCACCCGCATGTGGGACGTGCAGAAGGGCGCCGTCTACGAGTACGAGGGCGGCTACTCCGACTACGTCTTCGCGCGGGCCGAGCGCGAGCGCATTGCCGCCACCGAGGAGACCAAGCGCCAGAACCTGGTGCGCAAGGAGCTGGCGTGGCTGCGCCGGGGCGCCCCCGCCCGTACGTCCAAGCCGCGCTTCCGGGTCGAGGCCGCGAACGAGCTGATCGCGGACGTGCCGCCGCCGCGGGACACCAGCGAGCTGATGAAGTTCGCCTCCTCGCGGCTCGGCAAGACCGTCTTCGACCTGAAGGACGTGACCGTCCAGGCGGGGCCCAAGCTGCTGCTCAAGCACCTGACCTGGCAGCTCGGTCCGGGCGACCGGATCGGCCTGGTCGGGGTGAACGGCGCGGGCAAGACCTCCCTCCTGCGGGCCATGGCCGAGGCCGCCCGCAGCGACGGCGAGAAGCAGCCCGCGGCCGGCCGGATCGCCACGGGCAAGACCGTCAAGCTCGCCTACCTGTCGCAGGAGGTCGCAGAACTCGACCCCACCTGGCGGGTGCTGCAGGCCGTGCAGGCGGTGCGCGACCGGGTCGACCTCGGCAAGGGCCGGGAGATGACGGCGGGGCAGCTCTGCGAGACGTTCGGCTTCAGCAAGGAGAAGCAGTGGACGCCCGTCGGCGACCTGTCCGGCGGTGAGCGGCGCCGGCTCCAGCTGCTGCGGCTGCTGATGGACGAGCCCAACGTCCTGTTTCTCGACGAGCCCACCAACGACCTGGACATCGAGACGCTCACGCAGCTGGAGGACGTCCTCGACGGCTGGCCCGGGTCGATGGTCGTGATCTCCCACGACCGGTTCTTCATCGAGCGGACCACCGACAAGGTGTACGCGCTGCTGGGCGACGCCACGCTGCGGATGCTGCCGCGTGGCATCGACGAGTACCTGGAGCGGCGCCACGCCATGGAGGAGGCCGCCGCGGCCGCCGTCCTCGCCGCCGCCCCGGCCCCGGCCAGGTCCGCCTCGTCCGCGGACGCCCGCGCCGCGAAGAAGGAACTGCAGAAGATCGAGCGGCAGTTGGACAAGATCTCCGACAAGGAGACCAAGCTGCACGCCCGGATCGCCGAGAACGCCACGGACTTCTCGAAGGTCGCCGGACTGGACGCGGAGCTGCGGGAGTTGGCCGGTGAGCGCGAGGAACTCGAACTGCGCTGGCTGGAGCTCGCCGAGGACGCGTAGCACTCCGCCGGGCGGGGTGAAGAGCGCGTGAAGGCGCGTAACGAGGGCATCACGGGCCGGTCCTCCCTTGGGAACAGGGGATGGACCGGCCCCTTGTTCGAGGGCTGCGCAGTGATAGAAAGGGCCGTCTGAAGACAGTCTGAGAACCACTCCAGTGCGCGACCGCGGGTGGCTAAAAATCAGTGAAGAGGGGGAGCGCTGATGACTCAGCCGCCCAACGAGCCGCCCAAGGGCGGCTCGGGAGCACCGCACGACCAGCCGACCCAGATCGCCTTCGGGGCGCCGCAGGACCCGCGGCAGGGAGCGACACCCCCGCCGCCGGCGCAGCCGCCCCAGGCCCCGCCCGCCCCGCCGGCCGGCGGACCTCCGCAGGCACCGCAGCCCGGCTACGGCTACCCGCAGCAGCCCGGCCCGTACGCCCAGCCGGGCCCGTACACCCCGCCGCAGCAGCCCGGCCCCTACGGCCAGCCGCCGCAGACCGGTCCCTACGGACAGCCCCAGCAGCCGGGTCCCTACGGGCAGCCGCCGCAGCCCGGTCACGGCTACCCGCAGGCGCAGTTCCCCGGCGGCCCGGTGCCCCCGCCGCCCGGCGGCGGCTCGCGGAACCCCTTCAAGGGCAGGCCCGCGGTGATCATCGGTGCCGCGGTCGCCGCGCTCCTCGTCGTGGGCGGCACCGTGCTGGCCGTCTCCGGCGACGACGGCGACGACAAGAAGCCCGTCGCGAAGAAGAGCCAGGACGACAAGCCCACCCAGTCCGCCCCGGTCAACGAGGGCGACGGCAGCGGCGACGGCGGCGAGGACCCGGACAACCTCAACGAGGGCCGCCAGGACGGCGATTCGAAGGTCCTCTGGTACAAGGAGGCGCCCGACGCCCCCGGTTCCGGCGCGGACGCCCGCGGCATGTGGATCACCGACAAGTCGGCGGTGAAGGCGGCCTACAAGCAGCTCTTCGCGTACGGCGTCGGCGACGGCAAGCCCGCCTGGGAGATCACGTTCCCGCAGAAGATCTGCGCGGCCACCCCGCAGAAGACGTCGGACGACAAGATCGTCGTCGCGTACAAGAGCGGCGCGAGCGACAGCGCCAAGTGCAACCAGCTCCAGCAGGTCGACCTCACCACCGGCAAGAAGGGCTGGACCGGGAAGGTCGCCGACGGCGGTCTCTTCGACAGCGCCCTGTCGGTCGAACTGACCCTGTCCGGCGACACGTTGATGGTCGGCCGCTCGCAGTCCGGCACCGCCTACGACGTGTCCTCCGGCAAGAAGCTGTGGGACAAGGAGAAGTACGGCACGGCCTGCTTCCCGACCGCGTTCGCCGGCGGCAGCAAGCTGATCTCGGTCTCCTCCTGCGGCGCCAGTACCTCCAATCAGCACGACGAGGTGCAGGAGCTGGACCCGGCCACGGGCAAGGTCAGGTGGACGCAGAAGGTCACCAAGGGATGGCAGGTCGCCCGGACGTACTCCGTCGAGCCCGTCGTCCTCTACCTGACCAACAAGGACAAGAAGCAGTGGAACATCTCCACGCTGAAGAACAACGGGACGATCCGCTCGCAGGTCGACGTCGACGAGTCGTTCGCGCCGGAGTGCGGCTGGGCCATCCTCAACCGTGACCTCCAGGGCTGCACCGGTGTCGCGGCCGACGCCAACACCCTCTACCTGCCCACCGAGGCGAAGAGCGGCCCGAACGAGATCGTCGCGATCAGCCTGGAGAGCGGCAAGGAGAAGTGGCGCGTCAAGTCGCCCACGGACCAGACGATGCTGCCGCTGAAGCTCGACGGCGGTGACCTCGTCGCGTACGTCGAGCCGTCGTACGACGCGGGAGGGCGCATCGTGTCCGTCCCGACCGGCGGCAGCTCCCACAAGACGACCGTGCTGCTCCAGAACCCGCAGGGCGCCGCGGACGTCGAGAACGGCTTCTACTCGAAGGCACTCGACTACGTGGACGGGCGCTTCTACCTCTCCACGACCCGGCTGACGGGCAACGACGAGTCGAAGGAGAAGCTGATGCTGGCCTACGGCAAGTGAACGCCGGCCCGCGCAGAACGATCCTCCCCGCCGCCCCCGTGCGCCCCGCGCGCCCTTCGCATCCCGAACACCCCGAGGTAGAGACGTCATGAGTCAGCCGCCGCCACCGCCACCGCCCAACCAGCCCCCGCCCGGGGGAGGTTTCGGCGCACCGCAGGACCCGCCGCCCGGCGGCTTCGGTGCCCCGCAGAGCCCGCCGCCCGGCGGCTTCGGCGCGCCCCAGCAGCCGCAGGGTCCGGGCTACGGCTACCCGCAGACCCCCCAGCCGCCGCAGACGCCCCCGCCAGCCCCGCCGCAGGGCACGCCTCCGCCGCCCCCGCAGGGTCCGGGTTACGGCTATCCGCAGACCCCGCCGGCCCAGCCCGGCTACGGCTACCCGGGGCAGCAGCCCCCCTCGCCGTACGGCTATCCGCAGCCGCAGACCTACCCGATGCAGCCGCAGGTGCCGCAGGGCGGCGGCGGCCGCAAGGTCAGCCCGCAGTTGCTGATCATCGTCGCGGCGGTCGTCGTCATCGGCCTCATCATCGGCGGCGGCGTCTGGTACTCGTCCTCCTCCGGCAAGGACGACAACAGCAAGGACACCTCCGCGGGAACCGGCGGCGGCTCCGGCGGCAAGGACGACAAGGGCGGCTCCGGCACCACCGGTGGCGGCGGCGCCAAGGAGAAGGCGCCGTCCGACCCGGCCGCGAAGGTCCTCTTCCAGGTGCCCGCGCCGGAGGTCAAGGAGGACAGCCAGATCGACAGCGTCGCCGGCTCCTGGCTGACGGACGCGGTGTACGCCAAGTCCGGCGTCAACAAGATCGTCGGTTACGAGCCCGACAGCGGCTCCGAGAAGTGGACCCTCGACCTGCCCGGGCAGACCTGCGCGGGCTCCCGCGAGATGTCCGAGGCCGGTGTCGCCGCCGTGGTGACCGAGGAGGCCCCGCGCAAGAACAAGAACGACCGCCGACCGTGCACGCAGGTCGTCGCCTTCGACGTGGACAGCGGCAAGAAGCTGTGGACCGGCACGGTCGCCATCAGCGGCACCAAGGTCGCCTTCCGTGAGATCACCATCAGCGGCGACACCGTCGCCGTGGGCGGTGGATTCTCCGGCGGTGCCGCTTTCGACGCCAAGAGCGGCAAGGTCCTGTGGCAGCCGAAGGTCGGCACCTGCGAGGACGTCGGCTACGCGGGCGGCGAGCAGCTCGTCGCGGTCCGCAAGTGCGGTGACTACGGCAACGAGAAGTACCAGGTGCAGCTGCTCGACCCGAAGAGCGGCAGCGTCAAGTGGAGCTACAAGCTCCCGGCCGGCATCGACAACGCGAAGGTGATCTCCACCAAGCCGGTGGTCTTCGGCGTGGACTCCGGCGACATCACCGCCTCCGGTGTCACGGACGCCTTCTCGCTCGACGAGAACGGCAAGCTGCGCACCAAGATCACGCTGGCGGACGGCAAGTACGAGCACGACTGCGACGTCGGCAAGGTGAACGACTGCAAGAGCATCGCGGTCGGCAACGACAAGCTGTACGTGCCGACCAAGGAGCACGAGGGCACCGGCGAGTACAGCCGGACCAACGAGATCATCTCGTTCTCGCTGGCCACCGGTAAGACCACCGGTGACCGGATCGACGCGGGCGACGGCTACACGATCTTCCCGATCCGGATGGACGGCGCCAACGTCATCGCGTACAAGGACGGGCCGTACAACAAGGGCGCCCAGGTCGTCTCCGTGGACGGCAAGTCGCTGAAGCAGACGAAGCTTCTGGAGACGCCGGCCTCCGAGACCGTCCTGGACGCGATCAGCGGTATGGTTCCGGACTCCTGCGAGCTGCTCTACTCCGGCGGCCGGCTGTTCATGGGCAAGGACCTGGTCAGCAAGCCGTACTCGAAGGACGAGAAGGAGTACACGGCCCTCGGGTTCGGCGCCGAGTAGTACCGGCCGGTATCCGGTGCCGCACGCGGCACCGCGGCCCGGCCGACGGCCCCGCCCCTGCTCAGGGGCGGGGCCGTGCGCATTACCGCGCATCATTCGCGAAGGGGAGGGATTTCGGTATTCCGGGTCACTTCTCTCCGGTAGGGGAAGCGCAACGTCGAACAAGCGTGTAGCTTCCGGGGGATGGAGAGCCGGGGGGCTCCTACCACGGGGAACCAGTGGGGATGCTCAGGGGGACTGGGGGGTTGCTCGATGGGAGTTCGGCTCATGGTGGTCGACGACCACCGGCTGCTCGCCGAGGCGCTGGCCTCGGCGCTGAAACTGCGCGGGCACCGGGTGCTCGCCGCCGCCGCACCGGCCGCGGGAGCCGCGGAGCTGGTGATCGCGCGGGCGCCCGAGGTGTGCCTGATCGGCACGGCGGCGCCGGCGGAGCCGGGGATCTTCGACCCGGTGGTGAAGATCAAGCGCGAGCGTCCGCAGGTGGCGGTGCTGGTCCTCGGGCCGGTGCCCAACCCGCGCGGGATCGCCGCCGCGTTCGCGGCCGGTGCCTCCGGGTACGTCCGGCACGACGAGCGGATAGAGGGCGTCGAGCGCGCCATCATGAAGGCCCGGGCCGGAGAGGCCGCCGTGGCCCCGCAGTTGCTCCAGGGCGCCTTCGGTGAGCTGCTCAACCCGGCGGCGCAGCCCGACGACGAGGGCCAGCGGCTGCTGCAGATGCTCACCCCGCGCGAGGTGGAGGTGCTGGTGCGGGTGGCCGACGGCGAGGACACGCGGCTGATCGCGGCCGGCATGGGGATCGCGCCGAGCACCGCGCGCACCCATGTCCAGCGGGTGCTGATGAAGCTGGGGGTGGGCTCGCGGCTGGAGGCGGCGGCGCTCGCCGCGCGCACCGGGCTGCTCGACCGGGCCGGCCCGGTGCCGCACCCCCCGACGGAGACGGGTGCGGGGCCGGAGTGAACTCCGGCCCCGCGAGGGCGGATCGGGCGCGACCCCGTGCGTGGCGTCAGGCGCTCTCGTCCTGCGCCCCGGTCTCGTCCGGGGTGGGCGGGGCGATGGGGCGCAGCTTCAGCCACACCAGGAAGAACAGCCCGAGGGCGAGCATCGCGAGGCCCGTCCACAGGTTGATGTTGACGTCCTGGGCCTTCTCCAGGTCGGCGTCGGACGGGTTGATGCCGGCGATCGTGACGATCACGCCGTAGACGACGAACAGGCCGCCGATGATGCGCCGGATGTCGAAGAGACGGGCGGCGGTCGCGGACTTGCTCTCCAGCTCGGAGACTTCGCGTTGCAGGTCGGACATGGTCAGTGCCTCCGATCGGGTCAGAAGGAGTACGGGACGTAGCACAGCGCGGCGAGTGCGATCGCGCCCCAGCCGAGCAGGGCCGGCCTGCGGTACCAGGCGTCGTCGCCCTTGGCGGGCGGCTCGGCGAGACCCGGGGAGGTCGTCCCGTAGACCAGTCCGGCCAGTTCGGCCTCCGGCTTCGGGGCGGTGAACAGGGTGACGACGACCATGACGACCGCGCCCGCGACGAAGCCGACGATGGCCGACACGAAGTTGGCGCCCTGGTCGCTGGGGATGGAGATGATGCCCTGCTTGTAGATCCAGAAGTAGTTGACCATCGCGGCCGTGGTGCCCGCGACCAGGCCCCAGACACCGGACTTCACCGAGGCGCGCTTCCAGAACATGCCGATGATGAAGACCACGAACATCGGCACGTTGAAGAAGGAGAAGAGCGTCTGGAGGTAGCTCATGATGTTGGAGAAGCTGGAGGCGATGAACGCCGTGCCGATCGAGGCCAGCACACCGATCGCGGTGATCAGCCGGCCGAACTTCACGTAGTAGCCGTCCTCGCGGTCCTTGACCACGTAACGCTGCCAGATGTCGGTGGTGAACACGGTGTTGAAGGACGAGACGTTCGCCGCCATGCCCGCCATGAACGCGGCGAGCAGACCGGTCACCGCGACGCCGAGCACGCCGTTGGGCAGCAGCTCCTGCATCAGGTACGGGATCGCGTCGTTGTACTGGAGGTCCGAGCCGCCGGTGCCGATCTTCGGGACGAGGACGGCGGCGACCAGGCCCGGGATCATCACCAGGAAGACGATGAAGATCTTCGGGAACGCGGCGATCAGCGGGGTGCGCTGGGCGGCGGAGAGATTCTTGGCGGACAGCGCGCGCTGGACCTCGGCGAAGTTGGTCGTCCAGTAGCCGAAGGACAGCACGAAGCCGAGGCCGAGGACGATCGTCAGCCAGTTCGCGCCGAGCGGGTTGGCGTCGCCGATGCCCGTACCGCCCCAGGCGGAGAGGAAGTTGTCACCGTGGCTCTTGGTGAGCGAGTCGCTCAGGCCGTCCCAGCCGCCGACCTTCTTCAGGCCGAGGACGGACAGCGGGATGAGCGCGGCGAGGATCACGAAGAACTGCAGGACCTCGTTGTAGATCGCCGAGGACAGGCCGCCGAAGGTGATGTACGCGAGGACGAAGAAGCCGGCGACGACGATCGCGACCCACTGCGGCCAGCCCAGCAGCGCCTCGACGACGATCGCCAGCGCGTACAGGTTGACGCCCGCGATGAGCACCGCGGCGAAGGCGAACAGGACCGAGCTGAGCAGATGTGCGGACCTGTCGAAACGCTGGAGCAGGAACTCCGGTACGGAGCGGACCTTGGAGCCGTAGTAGAACGGCATCATCACCAGGCCCAGGAAGACCATGGCCGGGATGGCACCGATCCAGTACCAGTGGACGACGGCCACGCCGTACTGTGCGCCGGTCGCCGCCATGCCGAGGATCTCGGTGGCGCCCAGGTTGGCCGCGACGAACGCGAGGCCCGTGACCCAGGCCGGCAGCGAACGCCCGGACAGGAAGAAGTCGAGGCTCGTCTTCACCGAGCGGCGCGCGGCGAAGCCGATGCCCAGCACCACGACGAAGTAGATCGCCAGGATCGCGTAGTCGAGCCCGTTCGTGGGGAGCCGGAGCCCTTCTGCGAGATAGGTGCTTCCGGGCAGATATGTGGGGGACTGCATAGGGGAACTCGCTTCGTTGCGTGAACGTATCCGACCGGAACCTACGCCTCCGCGTTCAGAATTTGAACACTTCGGTTGATGTTCTTTGTTTGATTGTGATGTTGACGTCCGTGGGGACTTGTGGTTTGTTGTGTTCGGTTCTGTTTGATGGGTGGGACAGGGGAGTCCGGCAGTGAAGAAGACCTCGACCCGGCTGGCGGACGGCCGGGAGCTCGTCTACTACGACTCGCGGGACGACTCGGTGCGCGACGCCGTCGACCGGCGCCCGCTCGACCCCACCGTCACCACCTCGGAGATCCGCCGCGACCCGCTGCTCGGCGACGCCGTCGCGATCGCCTCGCACCGCCAGGGCCGCACCTACCACCCCCCGGCCGACGAATGCCCCCTGTGCCCCTCCCAGGGCGACCGGCTCAGCGAGATCCCCGACTCCTCCTACGACGTCGTGGTCTTCGAGAACCGCTTCCCGTCGCTGGCCGGCGACTCCGGCCGCTGCGAGGTCGTCTGCTTCACCTCCGACCACGACGCGTCCTTCGCCGACCTCACCGAGGAGCAGGCCGGCCTGGTCCTGGAGGCGTGGACCGACCGCACCGCCGAGCTGTCCCATCTCCCCTCCGTGGAACAGGTCTTCTGCTTCGAGAACCGCGGCGCCGAGATCGGCGTGACCCTCGGCCACCCCCACGGCCAGATCTACGCCTACCCCTTCACCACCCCGCGCACCGCGCTGATGCTGCGCTCGCTGGCCGCCCACAAGCAGGCCACCGACGGCGCCAACCTCTTCGACGAGGTCGTCGCCCGGGAACGCGCCGACGGCACCCGGATCGTCCTGGAGACCGAGCACTGGATCGCCTTCGTGCCGTACGCCGCGCACTGGCCCTACGAGGTGCACCTCTACCCCAAGCGGCGGGTGCCCGACCTGCTCGGCCTGGAGGACGGCGCACGCACAGAGTTCCCCCAGGTCTATCTGGAACTCTTGAGGCGCTTCGACCGGATCTTCGACGCGCGGGACGGGAAGCAGGAGGGCGAGGGCGAGCCTCCGACGCCGTACATCGCCGCCTGGCACCAGGCGCCGTTCGGCACACTGGAGGAGTTCGAGGGCGTCAGCCGCGACGACTTCGCCCTCCACCTCGAGCTTTTCACCATTCGCCGCACTTCCGGCAAGCTGAAGTTTCTCGCGGGTTCCGAGTCCGGCATGAGCGTGTTCATCAACGACGTGCCGCCGGAGACCGCGGCTCAGCGACTGCGAGAGGTAGCGAGTTCATGAGTGGGAAGTACCTGGTCACCGGCGGCGCGGGCTATGTCGGCAGCGTGGTCGCCCGGCATCTGCTGGAGGCGGGCCACGAGGTCACCGTCCTCGACAACCTCTCCACCGGCTTCCGCGAGGGCGTCCCCGCCGGCGCCGCCTTCATCGAGGGCGACATCCGCGACGCCACCAAATGGCTGGACTCCTCCTACGACGCCGTCCTGCACTTCGCCGCCTTCTCCCAGGTCGGCGAGTCCGTCGTCAAGCCCGAGAAGTACTGGGACAACAACGTCGGCGGCACCATGGCGCTGCTCGCCGCGATGCGCTCCGCGGGCGTGCGCAAGCTCGTCTTCTCCTCCACCGCCGCCACCTACGGCGAGCCCGAGGTCACCCCGATCGTCGAGAGCGCGCCGACCGCCCCGACCAACCCCTACGGCGCCTCCAAGCTCGCCGTCGACCACATGATCAGCGGCGAGGCGGCGGCCCACGGACTCGGCGCGGTCTCCCTGCGCTACTTCAACGTGGCGGGCGCCTACGGCGACTGCGGCGAGAGGCACGACCCCGAGTCGCACCTCATCCCGCTGGTGCTCCAGGTCGCCCAGGGCCGCCGCGACGCCATCTCGGTCTACGGCGACGACTACCCGACCCCGGACGGCACCTGCGTCCGCGACTACATCCACGTCGCCGACCTCGCCGAGGCGCACCTGCTCGCGCTGGCCGCGGCCCGCCCCGGCGAGCACCTCATCTGCAACCTCGGCAACGGCAACGGCTTCTCCGTCCGCGAGGTCATCGAGACCGTCCGGCAGGTCACCGGCCACCCGATCCCCGAGGTGGTGGCCCCGCGCCGCGCCGGCGACCCGGCCGTCCTGGTCGCCTCGGCCGCCACCGCGCGCGAGCGGCTCGGCTGGAACCCGTCCCGCGCGGATCTCGCGGGGATCGTCGCGGACGCGTGGGCGTTCGCACAGAACAGGGACTGAGGAGTAGCAGGTGGGGGTTCGCGAAGGATTCCAGGAGCTGTACGGGGCCGCGCCGGAGGGCGTATGGGCGGCCCCCGGCCGGGTCAACCTGATCGGCGAGTACACGGACTTCAACGAGGGGTTCGTGATGCCGCTCGCCCTGCCGCACACCGCGGTGGCGGCGGTCTCCCGTCGCGAGGACGGCGTCCTGCGGCTGCACTCGGCCGACGTCCGGGGACCCGTCGTCGAACTGCACGTCGACACGCTGGAGCCGCTCACCGACACCGGCTGGGCCGCGTACCCGGCCGGCGTGGTGTGGGCGCTGCGCGCCGCCGGCCACGCGGTGACCGGCGCCGACCTGCATCTCGCCTCCACCGTGCCGACCGGCGCGGGCCTGTCCTCCTCCGCGGCCCTGGAGGTCGTGACGGCCCTGGCCCTGAACGACCTGTACGAACTCGGCCTCACCCGGCCCGAACTGGCCCGGCTGGCGCAGCGCGCGGAGAACGACTTCGTCGGCGTGCCCTGCGGGATCATGGACCAGACGGCGTCGGCGTGCTGCACCGAGGGACACGCCCTGCACCTCGACTGCCGTGATCTGTCGATCCGTCAGGTCCCCTTCGACCTCGCGGCCCAGGGACTCGAACTGCTCGTCGTCGACAGCCGCGTCAAGCACGCCCTCGGCGACGGCGCCTACGCGGAGCGGCGCGAGGGATGCGAGGAGGGCGCGCGGCAGCTCGGCGTCTCCCACCTGCGCGACGTCGCGTACGAGGACCTGGACGCGGCGCTGGAGCGGCTGTCCGACGAGCGGGTGCGCCGCTACGTCCGGCACGTCGTCTCCGACGACCACCGGGTCGAGCGGGTCATCGGGCTGCTGGACGCGGGTGACGTGCGCGCCATCGGGCCCGTCCTCACCGAGGGGCACGTCTCCCTCCGGGACGACCTGCGCATCTCCTGCCCGGAGCTGGATCTCGTGGTGTCCTCCGCCAACGCGGCGGGGGCGCTCGGGGCGCGGATGACGGGCGGCGGCTTCGGCGGCTCGGCGGTCGTCCTGGTGGAGTCCGCCGACGTCGACACCGTCACCAAGGCGGTGACGGAGGCGTTCGCCGCGGCCGGTCACACCGCCCCCCGGGTGTTCCCGGCGGTCCCGGCGGCGGGCGCCCACCGGGTGAGCTGAGCCCCTCGGCAAGGGGGGGCGCGGAGGCGGCGGGACCCTCAGCGGGTCAGCCGCTTGGTGAGCGTGTACTCCGTGATCCCCGGTGGATAGCCGGGGATCACGCACACCACCTCGTAGCCCTGCTTGCGGTAGAAGTCGGGGGCCTGGAAGTCCCAGGTCTCCAGCCGGGCGCTGCGGCAGCCGTGGTCGTCGCGCGCGGCCCGCTCGGCCCGCGCGAGCAGCCGGCTCCCGAGCCCCGCCCCCCGGTGCCGGCCGTCGACCCACAGATACGTGACGTGCAGCCAGGTCGCCCAGGCGTGCCCGACGAGTCCGCCCGCGAGCGCTCCGGCGTCGTCCAGAGCCCAGACGTGGAGCGGAACCTCCCGCTCACCGGGGGTCCCCCGCAGGGAGCGCAGCACCGGCGAGGCCTGCGTGTTGGCCTCCCGCAGCCGCCGGCGCAGCAGATCCCGCCGTTCCCTGTCCACTTCTGTCTCAAGACGAAACATACGGCTCACCATAAACGCGCTGGCCAACCAGTTCTGCAAATTGCCTTCCCCTCCCCGCTCCCAGCCCTACCCTGATGAACAGCACCGGTGGGGGCCGGTGCTATCAGGGGGCGAGACAGCCGGGTACGACGCCCGGAGTGGGGGTAGCAGTTCCAGCACGGCGGCGGCCGTGCGGCTGCGGCGCCCCACCCCGGGCCCCGGGGGTCCGGGGTCGTTCCCGGGCGTCGTACCTGCGCAGGTCGTCCTCCGACAGTGGGGGTTTCAGTGGTTCGCATCCGAGTCCTGGTCGTCGACGACCACCGCATCTTCGCCGAGTCTCTCGCCGCGGCCCTGGCCGCCGAGCCCGACGTCGACGTGTCCGCGGCGGGCAGTGGCCCCGCCGCGCTGCGCTGCCTGGAGCGGGGGGCCGCGGAAGGGCGCAGATTCGACGTCCTGCTCGTCGACGCGGACCTGGGCGGCAACGTCCCGGGCATGCGCCCGGCTGTTCCCGTGCAGGAGAGCAACGAGGACGGGCTGGTCGACGGCATCTCGCTCGTCGCCGGGGTCCGCTCCGGCCAGCCCCACGTCCGTACGGTGGTGCTCGCCGAGAAGGACGACCCGCGCCGCGCGGCCCTCGCCCTGCAGGCCGGCGCCTCGGGCTGGGTCGCCAAGGACTGTTCGCTGTCCCGGCTGCTGACCGTCATACGGGGTGTCCTGCGCGACGAGACGCATCTGCCGCCCGCCCTGCTCACGGGCGTGCTGCGGGAGCTGACGGCCGCCCGAAAGCACCGCACCGAGAGCGAGCGCCTGGTGGAGTCCCTCACGCCGAGAGAGCGCGAGGTGCTGCGGTGCATGGTCGCCGGACTGGGGCGCAAGGCCGTCGCCGAGCGGCTGTTCCTGTCGCCGCACACCGTGCGCACGCACATGCAGAACGTCCTGGGCAAGCTCGGGGTGCACTCCACGCTCGCGGCGGTCGCGCTCGCCCGGCGGGCCGGGGTGGGCCCGGTCGACCTAGCCGGGGATGTTGTCGAACGGGGCGGTCAACTGGCGTAGCAGCGCGGCCAGTTCACCGCGCTGGGCCCGGCTGAGCTCCGCCAGGATCGCCCGCTCCTGGGCGAGGAGTCCGGCGAGCGCCTGGTCGGCGCGGTCCTGGCCCTCCTCGGTGAGCCGCACCAGCACGCCCCGGCGGTCGCTGGGGTCGGGCAGCCGCTCCACCAGGCCCTTCTTGGCGAGCCGGTCGATACGGTTCGTCATCGTGCCCGAGGTCACCAGGGTCTGCGTCAGCAGCTGGCCGGGGGAGAGCTGATAGGGGGCGCCCGCGCGGCGCAGCGACGTCAGGACGTCGAACTCCCAGGGCTCCAGGCTGTGCTCGGAGAACGCCAGGCGGCGCGCGCGGTCCAGGTGGCGGGCCAGTCTGCTCACCCGGCTGAGCACCTCGAGCGGTTCCACGTCGAGGTCAGGGCGCTCCCGGCGCCACGCTGCGACCAGCCGATCGACCTCGTCCTCCATGACGATCAGTGTAGTGGTTGTGTCGACGTGAAGTCTCTTGACGTCAAGATACTTCCGGTGTGAGGGTGGAGACCGCCCGGAGCCGCGCCTTCACGCAAGGCCGGACGCCCGGGACACGCCCCGCTGCCCGACACCGCCGCCCACGCGACCGCCCCGGACCCATCGTCCCGACCGCCCGTCCAGGACGCCACCGCACCGGACCCGCACGGGATCCGACCGGCCGGACGACACCTCAAGGAGGCCCCCGTCATGCCCGCCGCCGCCCCCCTCTGGGACCCCAGCCAGTACCTGCGCCACGCGGACCACCGCGCCCGCCCCTTCGCCGACCTCCTCGCCCGCGTCCCGGACCTCCCCGGCCGGCCCGCCCGCATCGCCGACCTCGGCTGCGGCCCCGGCAACGTCACCACCCTGCTCGCCGCCCGCTGGCCCACCGCCCACATCACCGGCTACGACAACTCGCCGCAGATGCTGGAGCGCGCCCGCGCCGACCACGAGGGCCCCACCCCGGGCGGCGGCCACCTCGACTTCGCCGCCGCCGACGCCCGGACCTGGACGCCCGCCGAGCCGTACGACCTGATCATCAGCAACGCCACGCTGCAGTGGGTCCCCGGGCACCCGGCGTCCTTCCCGGCCTGGGTGGACGCGCTCGCCCCCGGCGGCACCCTCGCCTTCCAGGTCCCCGGCAACTTCGACTCGCCCAGCCACCGGCTGATGCGCGAGATCGCCACCTCCCCGCGCTGGCGCGAACGCCTGGGCGGGACACTGCGCCACGACGGCGCGATCCTCACCCCGGCCGGCTACCTCGACCGCCTCACCGCCCTCGGCTGCGACGCCGACGTCTGGGAGACGACGTACCTGCACCTCCTCCGGGGCGAGGACCCGGTGCTGGACTGGGTGAAGGGGACCGGTCTGCGGCCCGTGCTCACCGAGCTCGGGCCGGACGCGGACGCGTTCGTGGAGGAGTACCGGGCGGCCCTGCGCACGGCGTACCCGGCGGGCGAGCACGGCACGGTGTTCCCGTTCCGCCGTGTCTTCGCCGTCGCCCGGAAGGCGGGCTGATCCGGTGCTGACTCACGTCGACCACGTCCAGCTCGCCGCCCCGGCCGGCTCCGAGGACGCCCTGCGCGCGTACTACGTGGGCGTCCTCGGCATGACCGAGGTCCCCAAGCCGCCCGCGCTCGCCGACCGAGGGGGCTGCTGGTTCGCGGCGGGCGCGGTGCGGCTGCACCTGGGGATCGAGGAGGACTTCCGGGCGGCGAGGAAGGCGCACCCGGGGCTCGGGGTGCGCGGCATCCAGGCGTACGCGGACCGCCTCGCGGCGCACGGCGCGCCCGTCACCTGGGACGACGGGCTCCCGGGCCACCACCGCTTCTACTCCGAGGACCCGGCCGGCAACCGGCTGGAGTTCCTGGAACCCGCACCGCTGGCCCAGGCCGTGTCCGGAGGGGCTTCGCGGACGCGGCCTACGCCTTGCGGTGGCCGATGAGGCGCGGCTTGGCCTCCAGGCCGTCCAGCCCGTGCCAGGCCAGGTTCACCAGGTGGGCGGCGACCTCGGCCTTCTTCGGCCGCCGCACGTCCAGCCACCACTGACCGGTCAGCGCGACCATGCCGACGAGGGCCTGCGCGTACAGCGGCGCCAGCTTCGGATCGAAGCCGCGGCTCTTGAACTCGCGGCCCAGGATGTCCTCCACCTGCGTGGCGATGTCCGAGATGAGGGACGCGAAGGAACCCGTCGACTGCGGGATGGGGGAGTCGCGGACCAGGATCCGGAAACCGTCCGTGTACTCCTCGATGTAGTCCAGGAGCGCGAACGCGGCCTGCTCGCACAGCTCACGGGGATGCCCGGCCGTCAGCGAACTGGTCACCATGTCCAGCAGCCGGCGCATCTCCCGGTCCACCACCACCGCGTACAGGCCCTCCTTGCCGCCGAAGTGCTCGTACACCACCGGCTTGGAGACCCCGGCCTTGGCCGCGATCTCCTCCACCGACGTGGCCTCGAAACCCTTGGCGGCGAACAGCGTGCGACCGATCTCGAGAAGCTGCTGGCGTCTTTCAGCACCGGTCATACGGGTCCGGCGAGGACGCCGCTGCTTGTCGTTGCCGGATGTGCTGGAGTCGGTCGCCACGCCGTCCATCATGCCGCGTCGGCGGTCTCCGGCTTGCGGCGGGCGCCCGTCCCGTCCGTGTTCCGGCGGGAATCGATACGCGAGCGTGACGGCCAGCGCACGTCGTAGGCCCAGCCCAGCTGCTCGAACCAGCGGATGATCCGGGCCGAGGAGTCCAGCTGGCCGCGCTCCACCCCGTGCCGCGCCGACGTCGGGTCGGCGTGGTGCAGGTTGTGCCAGGACTCGCCGCACGACAGCACGGCCAGCCACCACACGTTGCCCGAACGGTCACGCGACTTGAAGGGCCGCTTGCCCACCGCGTGGCAGATCGAGTTGATCGACCACGTCACGTGGTGCAGCAGCGCCACCCGCACGAGTGAACCCCAGAAGAAGCCCGTGAACGCGCCCCACCAGGACATCGTCGCCAGACCGCCGATCAGCGCCGGCAGCGCCAGCGACAGCGCCGTCCACGCGATGAACTGGCGCGAGATCGCCCGGATGGCCGGGTCCTTGATCAGGTCCGGGGCGTACTTCTCCTGGGAGGTGCGCTCCTCGTCGAACATCCAGCCGATGTGCGCCCACCACAGGCCCTTCATCAGCGCGGGCAGGGTCTCACCGAAACGCCACGGCGAATGCGGGTCGCCCTCCGCGTCCGAGAACTTGTGGTGCTTGCGGTGGTCGGCCACCCAGCGCACCACGGGCCCCTCGACCGCCATCGAGCCGGCGATCGCCAGCGCGATCCGCAGCGGCCGCTTGGCCTTGAAGGAACCGTGCGTGAAGTACCGGTGGAAACCGATCGTGATGCCGTGGCACCCCAGGTAGTAGAAGAACACCAGCAGGCCGAGGTCCAGCCAGCTCACCCCCCAGCCCCAGGCCAGCGGCACGGCCGCCAGCAGGGCGATGAAGGGGAAGACGATGAACAGCAGCAGCGCCAGCTGTTCCACCGAACGCTTCTGTTCACCCCCCAGCGTGGCCGGAGGGAGCGTGCCGTCGTCGTCCGCCTGCGGAGCGTCTTCGATCACATCGGAGCTTGCGGTCATGGGCGTCCCCTTGTGGGGTCGAGGGTTTGGGGTTGAGAGAGATGCCGCGGGTAGGGATCCGGAAGACATCCCTGGAGGCGACGGGCGTCCCTACGGTTCCGTAACCTACGGCATCGTAAGTATGGCAGCGCGAAGGCAGACGGCACGAGCCCGAGAGTCTGCGCGTCCGCATGGACACCTATCCTTGGAGTCGGTCGGACAGCGCGGTCCGTTCTGATTTCTTCCCGGATGCCACGTCCCTAAGCGGCACCCCGCCGCGCGGTCGTCACCCGGGTTCCCCTCCAGACGAGCTTCAGACGAGCTTCAACACTGCAAGGAGCCGCACCTGTGAGCAGTGCCGACGATCAGACCATGACGACCAGCACCGAGCTGCGCGCCGACATCCGCCGACTGGGCGACCTGCTGGGCGAGACCCTCGTCCGGCAGGAGGGCCCCGAGCTGCTGGAACTGGTCGAGAAGGTCCGCCGCCTGACCCGCGAGGACGGCGAGGCCGCCGCCGAGCTGCTCCGCGGCACGGAACTGGAGACCGCCGCCAAGCTGGTCCGCGCCTTCTCCACGTACTTCCACCTGGCGAACGTCACCGAGCAGGTGCACCGCGGCCGCGAGCTGCGCGCCCGGCGCGCCGCCGAGGGCGGCCTCCTCGCCCGCACCGCGGACCGCCTCAAGGACGCCGACCCCGAACACCTGCGCGACACCGTTCGGAACCTCAACGTCCGACCGGTCTTCACCGCGCACCCCACCGAGGCCGCCCGCCGCTCCGTACTGAACAAGCTGCGCCGCATCGCGGCCCTGCTGGAGACCCCCGTCATCGAGTCCGACCGGCGCCGCCACGACACCCGGCTCGCCGAGAACATCGACCTCGTGTGGCAGACCGACGAACTGCGCGTCGTCCGCCCCGAGCCCGCCGACGAGGCCCGCAACGCCATCTACTACCTCGACGAACTGCACGCCGGCGCCGTCGGCGACGTCCTCGAGGACCTCACCGCCGAACTGGAGCGCGTCGGCGTCGTCCTGCCCGACGACACCCGCCCCCTCACCTTCGGCACCTGGATCGGCGGCGACCGCGACGGCAACCCCAACGTCACCCCCCAGGTCACCTGGGACGTCCTGATCCTCCAGCACGAACACGGCATCAACGACGCCCTGGAGACCATCGACGAGCTCCGCGGCTTCCTGTCCAACTCCATCAGATACACGGGCGCCACCGAGGAACTGCTCACCTCCCTGCGCACCGACCTGGAGCGGCTGCCCGAGATCAGCCCCCGCTACAAGCGGCTCAACGCCGAGGAGCCCTACCGGCTCAAGGCCACCTGCATCCGCCAGAAGCTGGAGAACACCAAGACCCGGCTCGCCAAGGGCACCCCCCACGAGGAAGGCCGCGACTACCTCGGCACCGGCGAACTGCTCGCCGACCTCACCCTCATCCAGACCTCCCTGCGCGAACACCGCGGCGCCCTCTTCGCCGACGGCCGGATGAACCGCACCATCCGCACCCTCGCCGCCTTCGGCCTCCAGCTCGCCACCATGGACGTCCGCGAACACGCCGACGCCCACCACCACGCCCTCGGCCAGCTCTTCGACCGGCTCGGCGAGGAGTCCTGGCGCTACGCCGACATGCCCCGCGACTACCGCGGCAAGCTCCTCGCCAAGGAACTGCGCTCCCGCCGCCCCCTCGCCCCCAGCCCCGCCCCCGTCGACGCCGCCGGCGAGAAGACCCTCGGCGTCTTCCAGACCGTCAAGCGGGCCCTGGAGGTCTTCGGACCCGAGGTCATCGAGTCCTACATCATCTCCATGTGCCAGGGCGCCGACGACGTCTTCGCCGCCGCCGTCCTCGCCCGCGAGGCCGGACTCCTCGACCTGCACGCCGGCTGGGCCAAGATCGGCATCGTCCCGCTCCTGGAGACAACCGACGAGCTCAAGGCCGCGGACACCATCCTCGAGGACATGCTCTCCGACCCCTCCTACCGCCGCCTCGTGGCGCTGCGCGGAGACGTCCAGGAGGTCATGCTCGGCTACTCCGACTCCTCCAAGTTCGGCGGCATCACCACCTCCCAGTGGGAGATCCACCGCGCCCAGCGCCGCCTGCGCGACGTCGCCCACCGCTACGGCGTACGCCTGCGCCTCTTCCACGGCCGCGGCGGCACCGTCGGCCGCGGCGGCGGCCCCTCGCACGACGCGATCCTCGCCCAGCCCTGGGGCACCCTCGAAGGCGAGATCAAGGTCACCGAACAGGGCGAGGTCATCTCCGACAAGTACCTCGTGCCGTCACTGGCCCGCGAGAACCTCGAACTGACCGTCGCCGCCACCCTCCAGGCGTCCGCCCTGCACACCGCCCCCCGCCAGTCCGACGAGGCCCTCGCCCGCTGGGACGCCGCCATGGACGTCGTCTCCGACGCCGCCCACGCCGCCTACCGCGAGCTCGTCGAGGACCCCGACCTGCCGACGTACTTCCTCGCCTCGACCCCCGTGGACCAGCTCGCCGACCTGCACCTCGGCTCGCGGCCCTCGCGGCGCCCCGGCTCGGGCGTCTCCCTCGACGGCCTGCGCGCCATCCCGTGGGTGTTCGGCTGGACCCAGTCCCGGCAGATCGTCCCCGGCTGGTTCGGCGTCGGCTCCGGCCTCAAGGCCCTGCGCGAGACCGGCCTCGACAGCGTCCTCGACGAGATGCACGAACAGTGGCACTTCTTCCGCAACTTCCTCTCCAACGTCGAGATGACGCTGGCCAAGACGGACCTGCGGATCGCCGGCCACTACGTCGACACCCTCGTCCCCGACGAGCTCAAGCACGTCTTCGACACCATCAAGGCCGAACACGAACTCACCGTCCGCGAGGTGCTGCGCATCACCGGCGGCGAACAGCTGCTCGACACCCACCCGGTGCTCCAGCAGACCTTCGCCATCCGCGACGCCTACCTCGACCCGATCTCCTACCTCCAGGTCGCCCTCCTCAAGCGCCAGCGCGACGAGGCGGCAGCGGGCGCCGAACCCGACCCGCTGCTCTCCCGGGCACTGCTCCTCACCGTCAACGGCGTCGCGGCAGGCCTGCGCAACACCGGCTGACCGCACCCCCGCACGGACGTGGCCCCCGCCCTCGCACCCACGAGGACGGGGGCCACCCCCATGTCACGGCGCCGCAGGCTCAGCCGCGGTTCGCCCGACGACGGAACACCAGGTAGCCGCCCGCCGCGACCAGCGCCGCGGCCGCCGCCGACAGCGCGCCCACCGGCGCACCGCTGCCCGTCTCCGCGAGGTCACCGCCACCCTGCGCGGACGGCGACGAGGACGGCGAAGCACCCTCCGCCGGAGCCGACGACGTCTGCGACGCGGGCGCCGACGGAGACGCGCTCGTCGACCCCGACGGCGACGCCGAAGCGGAGGCGGACGGCGACGTGGACGCGGACGGAGTGCCGCCGCCACCCGCCTCGTCCTCGCAGTCCGACCAGAACACCTTGTGCTTCGCGGCGCCCTTCTCCCCCTCGAAGGTCCAGAACAGCTTGTAGTGCCCGTCGGGCAGCTTCACGTCGTCACTGCGGCCGTGACCCTCGGCGTCCAGGGTCAGCTCACCGGACTTCACCGTCTCGCCCTTGACATCGGCGGTCGGCGCCCAGGCCTCGATGTGCCAGTCCACCTCCTGCACCCCGTCGAAACCGAAGGCGTCCAGGTAGAACGCGCACACGTGCGGCTCGTTCCTGCGGAGCTCCTCACCGGTGACGGCGTCATGGATCTTGACGGTGCCGTTGTCACCGGGAGCGGTGTGCGGCGTGGCGTGGGCGGCGGGCGCGCTCAGCAGCGCGGCGGAGAAACCGGCGACGACAGCGCCGGCACGGATGAGGGTACGCATGGGCAGTCCATCTTCGGGAGGAGCGACAGAAGATGTGGAGGGGGCGGCTCAGCATCCAGCCGCCACGGCCGCCCGTCAAGAGACGCAACGTCCCCCGTGCCCCATGCGCCCCCGATCGCCCACGAAGGCACGGATAACGATCGGGGAACACGGAGAACATCCGCCCCCGGCAGAAGACTTCAGAGCACCAGGAACGTCGCCGTCAGGAACGTGACCCCCGCGCCCGCCATCAGCCACGCCGCCCGGGTCAGCCGCAGACCCCCCGCCACCACCACCGACGCCAGCAACAGCGCACCCGCCAACGGCACCCACGCGTACAACAGCCCCGCGGGACCCGTACGCACCACTTGACCGCTGCCCGGCTTCACCGCGACCGAGTACGTCCGCCCCTTCTCCACCGCCACCGGCTGCTCGATCACCACCCGCGACCGCGCCCGCGAGCCCACCGACTCCGGCCGGTACGGCCCCCAACAGGCGTCGTCCGCACAGGACGTCACCCGCATCGTCCCCTGCTCACGCCCCTTGGTCAGCATCACGTGCTGCGCCGTACCCCAGGAACCCCACACCCCCGCGACCAGGATCAGCGCCGCGACCGCGCCCATCACCGCGAGCCGCCCGAACCGCAGCGCCGCGTACGCGCATCGACTGGAAGAGGCCTTGGAACGCATGGCGGCGATCCTTGGCCATGGCACTGCACCCGGTCAACCGCCCCGGGCGACAAGTCGCCCCTTGTCCCCCTACATCGACCGGCCCGCCCACCCGCTCACGAGTTGTACGTGCTCTGCGCCCGCTCCAGCCCCTCGATCACCAGAGCCTCCGCCGCGTCCGCCGCACGGTCCACGAAGTACCCCAGCTCCTTGCGCTCCGCCGACGAGAAGTCCTTCAGCACGAAATCCGCCACCTGCATCCGCCCCGGCGGACGCCCGATCCCGAACCGCACCCGGTGATAGTCAGGACCCATCACCTTCGTCATCGACTTCAGCCCGTTGTGCCCGTTGTCGCCGCCCCCCAGCTTCAACCGCAGCACACCGAAATCGATGTCCAACTCGTCATGCACCGCCACCACATGACCCACCGGCACCTTGTAGAAGTCCCGCAGCGCGTTCACCGGACCACCGGACAGGTTCATGTACGACATCGGCTTCGCCAGGATCACCCGGCGGTTCGCCGGCCCCGGCGGACCGATCCGCCCCTCGATCACCTGCGCCTGCGCCTTGCCCGCCCGCTTGAACTTCCCGCCCACCCGCTCCGCCAGCAGATCGGCCACCATGAAGCCCACGTTGTGCCGGTTCATCGCGTACTCGGGCCCCGGATTGCCGAGCCCCACGATCAGCCAGGGCGCATTGGCGTCGGTCGTCACGTCCGTGTCTCCCATGTGTCCTAGATACACACCAGCCGCCGCCCCGGAACGGAGCGGCGGCTGACATTCGAGCAGATCGAGGGGATCAGGCCTCGGCGGCCTCGTCGCCACCCTCGGACTCGGCGGAAGCCTCCTCCGCCTGCGCGGCCAGCACCTGGAGGACGACCGCGTCCTCGTCGATGGCGAGCTTCGTGCCCGACGGCAGCGGGATGTCCTTCGCGAGGATGGCGGCACCGGCCTCCAGGCCCTCGATGGACACGGTGACCGACTCGGGGATGTGCGTCGCCTCGGCCTCGACCGTCAGCGTGCTCAGCACGTGCTCGAGCAGGTACGCGCCCGGGGCCAGCTCGCCCTCGGTGTGCACGTAGACCTCGACCGTGACCTTCTCGCCACTGCGGACGAGCAGCAGGTCGACGTGCTCCAGGAAGCCCTTGATCGCGTCACGCTGCACGGCCTTCGGGATCGCCAGCTGCGACTTGCCGTCGAGCTCCAGCGAGAGCAGGACGTTCGGGGTACGCAGGGCGAGCAGCAGCTCGTGACCCGGCAGCGTCACGTGGACCGGCTCGGCACCGTGGCCGTAGACGACACCGGGAACCTTGCTGTCACGACGGATACGGCGCGCGGCACCCTTGCCGAACTCCGTGCGCGACTCAGCGGCGATCTTGACCTCGGACATGTCACTCCTCGTAGAACGTGGGGAAAGTGGTCACCCGGCCACGAACGGCCTGCTACGAAGAGCGCGTCGATAACGGACAGCCGTACGCACAAAGCGGTACGGCCTCCCTCGCCGAGCAACTGTGACAGCTTACTCGGCGGGAAGGCCGTACCAGAAATCGATCTTCAGCAAGCCCGCGGACGGCTCACTGCTCCTCGAACAGGCTCGTCACCGAACCGTCCTCGAACACCTCACGCACCGCGTTCGCGATCGTCGGCGCGATCGACAGCACCGTGATCTTGTCCAGCTCCAGCTCACCCGGCGTCGGCAGCGTGTCCGTGAACACGAACTCGCTCACCTTCGAGTTCTTCAGCCGGTCCGCCGCCGGACCCGACAGCACACCGTGCGTCGCCGTCACGATGACGTCCTCCGCACCGTGCGCGAACAACGCGTCCGCCGCCGCACAGATCGTGCCGCCCGTGTCGATCATGTCGTCGACCAGGACACACACCCGGCCCTTCACGTCACCCACCACCTCGTGCACGGTGACCTGATTGGCGACGTCCTTGTCACGGCGCTTGTGCACGATCGCCAGCGGCGCGTCCAGCCGGTCGCACCAGCGGTCCGCGACCCGCACCCGGCCCGCGTCCGGGGAGACGACCGTCAGCTTGCTGCGGTCGACCTTCGCACCCACGTAGTCCGCCAGGATCGGCAGCGCGAACAGATGGTCCACCGGACCGTCGAAGAAGCCCTGGATCTGGTCCGTGTGCAGGTCCACCGTCAGAATCCGGTGCGCACCCGCCGTCTTCATCAGATCCGCGATCAGGCGCGCCGAGATCGGTTCACGCCCACGGTGCTTCTTGTCCTGCCGCGCGTAACCGTAGAACGGCACGATCACCGTGATGCTCCGCGCGGAGGCCCGCTTCAGAGCGTCGATCATGATCAACTGCTCCATGATCCACTTGTTGATCGGAGCCGTGTGGCTCTGCATCAGGAAGCAGTCGGCACCACGAGCCGACTCCTGATAACGGATGTAGATCTCACCGTTCGCGAAGTCGAAGGCCTTCGTCGGGACGACCCCGACACCCAGCTTGTGGGCGACCTCCTCGGCAAGCTCGGGGTGGGCGCGGCCGGAGAAGAACATCATCTTCTTCTCGCCGGTCGTCTTGATCCCGGTCACAGCACTGTCTCCTCAGAGGTGTCTCAGCTGGGCGTTGAGAAGTGATCTCAGCTGGGGGGTGCGGGTAGAGCACTTATCACGGTACGCCGTGTCCGACGTGCCGGTTTCCGGTCAGCCCTCGCCGTCCGGCTCCCGGGAAGCCACCTCCGCCGCCTTCGCGGCCGCGCTCCCCGGACGCTTACGAGCCACCCAACCCTCGATATTCCGCTGCTGGCCACGGGCCACGGCCAGCGAACCGGGCGGCACATCCTTCGTGATCACCGAGCCCGCCGCGGTGTACGCGCCGTCCCCGATCGTGACAGGAGCCACAAACATGTTGTCCGAACCCGTCCGGCAGTGCGAGCCCACCGTCGTGTGATGCTTCGCCTGCCCGTCGTAGTTCACGAACACGCTGGCCGCACCGATGTTGGAGTACTCACCGATCGTCGCATCACCCACATACGACAGATGCGGAACCTTCGTCCCCTCACCGATCGTCGCGTTCTTCGTCTCCACGTACGTACCCACCTTGGACTTCAGCCCCAGACGCGTACCCGGACGCAGATACGCGAACGGACCCACACTCGCCTGCGGACCCACCTCCGCGCCGTCCGCCACCGTGTTGTCCACCCGGGCCCCGGCGCCCACCACCGTGTCCTTCAGCCGCGTGTTCGGACCCACCTCGGCACCCTCACCCAGATGCGTCGCCCCCAGCAGCAGCGTCCCCGGCAGCACCACCGCGTCCCGCTCGAACGTCACCGACACGTCCACCCACGTCGACGCCGGATCCACCACCGTCACACCCGCCAGCATCGCCCGCTCCAGCAGACGGTCGTTCAGCGTCCGACGCGCCTGCGCCAGCTGCACCCGGTTGTTGATGCCGGCGATCTCCCGGTGGTCCGCAGCCACCGACGCCCCCACCCGGTGACCCGCCTCCCGCAGGATCCCGAGCACATCCGTCAGGTACTCCTCGCCCTGGCTGTTGTCCGTACGCACCTTCCCCAGCGCGTCCGCCAGCAACTGCCCGTCGAACGCGAACACCCCGGAATTGATCTCCCGGACCGCGCGCTGCGACTCCGTCGCGTCCTTGTGCTCCACGATCGCCGTCACCGCGCCGCTCGCGCCGTCCCGCACGATGCGGCCGTAGCCCGTCGCGTCCGGGACCTCGGCCGTCAGCACCGTCACCGCGTTGCCGTCCTCGGCGTGCGTCGCCGCCAGCCGCTCCAGGGTCGCGCCCGTCAGCAGCGGCGTGTCCCCGCAGACCACCACGACGGTCCCGTCGACCGGGCCGCCCAGCTCCTCCAGCGCCATCCGGACCGCGTGCCCGGTCCCGTTCTGCTCGGCCTGCACCGCCGTCCGCACGCCCGGATCGGTCTCGGAGAGGTGCGCGGTGACCTGCTCGCGGGCGTGACCCACCACGACGACCAGGTTCTCGGGGTCCAACTCACGCGCTGCGGCGAGCACATGGCCCACCAGCGAACGGCCACAGAGTTCGTGCAGGACCTTCGGTGTGGCCGACTTCATACGGGTGCCCTCACCCGCTGCAAGGACGACGACGGCTGCCGGGCGGTTGGCGCTCACGGGGATGCCCTTCGGCTACGGATGGCGGGGTGGACATCCGCAGGATACCGGGGCGTTTCGGGGACGACATGGGAGCGGGCCCTGACGGAGCTGTCAGGACCCGAACCGAGTACAGCTCCCCCGCCAGGACTCGAACCCGGACAGATGGCACCAAAAGCCACAGTGCTGCCAATTACACCACGGGGGAACAAGCGCGACTAAACCGGACATTTGGTCAGGTCGCCGAGTTGGCACCCAACACTATGCCGTACCAGGCACCTTCGATGCGACGGTACAACTCGGCGCCCTGGCTGACGTAGACGACCAGGCATCCGCGGTAGGTGTCACCGACGTTCCTGCGCACCGTCCTCGGGTTGTGCCTCTTGAGGGTGGTCCTGTTGAAGGTGTGGGCGCCGGGGCCGACGTGGTCCGCCCAGAAGCGCTCGGCGGCGGCCACGTCGGCGGACTCGTGGATCATCACGCGGAAGCGCAGGCGGGCGCGGTCGACCCGGAGAAGGTCCAGCCAGGCGAGGAAGACGGAGATCATCCCGGGGTCGCTGTTGACGAAGAGAACCTGCTCGCGGCGGCTGTAGGGCTTGTCCTTGGCGCCCTCGGCCCAGTAGAGGCCCACCCCCACGAGGAACAGCTCGCGGTCGGAGAGCCGCCCGACCGCGGCGGCCGCCCCCCGCTTGGTCGTCTCGCGTTCCAGGTCCTGGGAGGCGCGCAGGCGTGCCAGCCCCGCGTTCATCCGCGCCCGCTGCTCCTCCGGGGTGCAGCGGGCCCCGGGGCGGGGGAGGTCGCGCACCCACAGCGAGACGGAGCTCTTGGAGCAGCCCAGCTCCGCCCGGATCTCGTCGTACGTCCAGCCGCGGCGGCGCAGCTCGCGGGCCCTGTCCCGCAGGTCGTCCTTCGCGTTCGGCCGCTTCGTCCACTCCGGGGGCGGCTCGCCCTCGACGAGGCGCTGGAGGACCTTCTTGTCGCGGACGCCGAGCGCCTCCTTGATCTGGCGCAGGCTGAGCCCCTCCCGGCGCAGCGTCACCGCTCGTTCCCGTAGTGCTTCGAAGTCGGTGTATTTGCCGTGTGCGTATGCCATGGGCACAGGCTTCGGGCGGAATGTGAGGGTCCGGGGGCGAACAATGTGCGATTCAGCAGTTCGAGGGATACCGGCAGGTTTCGCTTCTGTTCGATTGCGGCGTGTGGTGGGGGTCGGTCGCGGAAACTCACCGGAAAACGGGCGGGGTGCGCCCGTAGGCTGGAGGCATGACCACGACGGGGGAAGACCACACCGCGGCCGGGAGAGGGCCGTGGTGGTGGGCGAAGTGGCGCAGTGCGGTGCTGGACGTGGGTCTGGCGCTGGCGTCGGCGATCGAGTGCGCGGCGGAGGGTGTGCCCTTCGCGCGGGACGCGGGGCTGCCGGTCGCGGTGGGTGTCGTGTTCGGTCTTGTGGCCGGTTCGGCGCTGGTGCTGCGGCGGAGGTGGCCGATCGCGGTGGTGCTGGTCGCGATCGCGATCACGCCGGCGCAGATGGGTTTCCTGATGGGGGTCGTGGGGCTGTACACGCTCGCGGCGTCGGAGCTGCCGAGGCGGATCATCGGGGCGCTGGCGGGGATGTCGTTGGTGGGGACGTTGATCGTGACGTTCGTGCGGGCGAGCCAGGACGTGGTGCGGGGTGATCTGACGACGGGGGACTGGTTCGTGCCGTTCCTGTCGATCACGACGTCGCTGGGGCTGACGGCGCCTCCGCTGTTGCTGGGCCTGTATGTGGGGGCGCGGCGCCGGCTGATGGAGAGTCTGCGGGAGCGGGCGGATTCGCTGGAGCGGGAGCTGCAGTTGCTGGCGGAGCGCGCGGAGGAGCGTGCGGAGTGGGCGCGGGGCGAGGAGCGGACGCGGATCGCGCGTGAGATGCATGACGTGGTGGCGCACCGGGTGTCGTTGATGGTGGTGCACGCGGCGGCGTTGCAGGCGGTGGCGCGCAAGGATCCGGAGAAGGCGGTGCGCAATGCCGCGCTGGTGGGGGACATGGGCCGGCAGGCGTTGACGGAGTTGCGGGAGATGTTGGGGGTGCTGCGGTCGGGGGAGTCGGATTCCCGGGTGGGGCAGCGTCCGGTGGTGCCGTTGGTGGCGGTGGGGGTTGCGGCGGCGGAGGCGGCGTCGCGGGCGGTGGACGAGGCGGCGGACGGGCCGTGTCTGGCGGAGCTGGACGAGTTGGTGGGTCAGTCGGCGGCGGCGGGGATGGTCGTGGATCTGTCGGTGGAGGGGGAGGTGCGGTCGTATGCGCCGGAGGTGGAGCAGACGGCGTACCGGGTGGTGCAGGAGGCGTTGACGAACGTGCACAAGCACGCGGCGGGGGCGAAGACGTATGTGCGTCTGGCGCATCGTTCGTCGGAGATCGCGATGCAGGTGGAGAACGAGCCGCCGCCGGAGCCGGGTTCGGCGGCGGCGGCGCGGTTGCCGAGTGGCGGGAACGGTCTGGTGGGGATGAAGGAGCGGGTGACGGCGCTGGGGGGTGTGTTCGTGTCGGGGCCGACGGACGCGGGGGGTTACCGGGTGTCGGCGGTGTTGCCGGCGGCCTGAAGGTGTCCTGGGGGCGCCCGGGGTCGGGCGCCCGGGGCCGGTTCAGGCGGCGGTGAGGCGTACCGGTTCGAGGCCGGTGAGGAGTGTGGTGAGGGCCTGGTCGATGTCGTGACCCAGGTACCAGTCGCCGGTGTGGTCGAGGGTGTAGACGCGGCCTTCGCTGTCGATGGCGAGGGCGGCGCCGGTGTCGGTCTCCTCGCCGAGGGGGCAGACCTCGGTGTCGAGGGCGCGGCCGAGGTCGCCGAGGGTGCGGGCCATGTGGAGGCCGTGCAGGGGGTCGAGGTGGAGGGCGGCGGGGGCGACGCGTCGTCCGGGTCCCTGCGGGGTGATGTGCAGGGCGCCGAATTCGGCCCAGGCTTCGACGGCGGCGGGGAAGACGGTGTGCCGGTGTCCGGCGGGTGAGGCGTGTCCGCGCAGGGTGTCGGCCCAGTATTCGGCCTGCTTTATGTCCCAGCGTCCCGGCTGCCAGCCCGCGTCCCGCAGCGCGGCGTCGACGGGTACGGAGAAGCGTGTGGTGGAGGTGCGGTCGGCGTGCATCTGCCCTTCGTTCGTCGAGTGTCGTGGACCGGCGTGGTCGCCGTGGTGCGGGGGGTGGGGGTCAGTCGTCCTGCGCGGTCGGGTCGATGATGCGGACGCCGAAGTGGTCGCTGAGCGCGGTGCAGGAGCGGCACGGGGCGGCGAAGCTGCCGTGCAGGGGGTCGCCGTCCTCGCGGATGCGGCGGGCGGTGAGTTTGGCGTGCTTGAGGGCTTTTCGGGCCTCGCCGTTGGTCATGGGCCGGCGTGCGGCGCGTTTGCTGCGGGCGGCGTCGGCGGTCGCGATGTGCCGGGAGATGAGGATGGCCTCGGCGCAGCGTCCGGTGAAGCGGTCGCGCTGGCCGCTGGTGAGGGTGTCGAGGAAGTCCTGGACGAGGTGGTGCAGGGCGGGTGGCTGGTCGCCGCGGGCGGCGGTGCCGGTGAGGGTGGCGCCGCGTACGGAGAGGGCGGCGGCGACGGTGGGGAGTATGCCGTCGCGGCGGTGGAGGAGTGTGGGGGTGTGGGGTGTGTCGGTGCTGCTCCAGCCGACTCGTGGGTCGCCGGACGTGCCCGTCTGCGTCGCGTTCATGGTTGCCGTCCCCTCCCGTCCCGCGGTGGCGGCCGCTGTTGTGACCGCCGCCCGGTGCGGACACAGACTGCCAAACGCCGTGGCTGGTGGGGAAGCTGGGGCGGTGCGACACGCCCGGGCTTCGGCGCACGGTCACT
Organism: Streptomyces sp. NPDC005496; assembly: GCF_042872045.1. Taxonomy (NCBI): domain Bacteria; kingdom Bacillati; phylum Actinomycetota; class Actinomycetes; order Kitasatosporales; family Streptomycetaceae; genus Streptomyces; species Streptomyces sp. NPDC005496. The sequence continues at coordinate 37,155 of NZ_JBIAJQ010000007.1, read as the reverse complement.
GCGTTGTGACGGCTGGTCACGGATCCGGAGGCCCGGTGACCGGTGTCGTCGTACCGCATAGGCTGTCGACATCCGGGATCCATACAGCCGTACGTAGAACGCCGCAGGGGGCAATCGTCATGACGACAGGTCGGCTCGGGCTGGGGGCACCTCCCGGCCGCCAGGCCGGGGGCCAAGCCGCGCCGCCGAACGCGGCGTACGCCGGGCAGGTCGTGCATTTCCCGGATCCGGTCCGGGCCGCGCGTCACCCCAAGGGGGTACGGGTGGACGAGCACGGCTATCCGGATTTCTCGCCGTACGCGCGTGCCGCCGCGGAGATCGCGGAGCCTCCGGAGGGTTTCGGGGTGGACGAGTTGCGGTTGACGGACTACGTGTCGGCGAACGCCGCGCTGGCCGCGACGGGGCACGACCTGTGGGACACGATTCCGTCGGTGGCGACGCCGCACGGCTGGACGTGGCATCACGTGCCGGGGACGCGGCGGCTTGAGCTGGTTCCGGTCGAGGTGAAGGCGTTGTTGCGGCATCACGGTGGGCTGGCGACGGCGGCGGTGGACCAGGAGAAGCGGGGGACGCGTCCGCTTCAGGAGACGCGGCCGGCGCATTTCGGGTTGCCGAAGGCGTCGGTGGCGGTGACGGAGCAGCAGGTGCTGGGCGTCGAGGAGGATCTGGGGTACCGGCTGCCGGGTGCCTATCGGTCGTTCCTGAAGGCGGCGGGCGGGTGTGCGCCGGTGGGTGCCGCGCTGGACGCGGAGTTGGGGCTGCTGGTGGACCAGCCGTTGTTCACGGTGCGGGACGAGGCGGCGGTCAATGACCTGGTGTACATCAACAAGTGTCTGCGTGACCATCTGACCAAGGACTATCTGTGCGTCGGTTTCGTGCAGGGCGGTCTGCTGGCGGTGAAGGTGAAGGGCGACCGGATCGGGTCGGTCTGGTTCTGCGCGTACGACGACGCGCGGGATCAGGACGCGTGGCCGCCGGCCGAGCGGGTGGAGCGGCTGCTGCTGCCGTGCGGTGACGACTTCGACGAGTTCCTGTCGCGGCTCGCGGGCAATCCGCCGGAGCTGGAGACGGTGGCGAACCTGATGGTGGACGGTGGCTTCGCGTACGCCGTGCCCGTGTCTTCGGTGGGGGAGTGAGCGTCCGATGGTGACCTTCGCGCAGGCGCAGGAGCGCGCTGAGGAGTGGATCAACGGGGACGTGGCCGCGTACCAGCACCGGGAGGTGCGGGTGCGGGAGTTCGATCTCGGGTTCGTGGTGTGGGCGGAGGACCGTGTGGACGGTCCGCGTTCGGACGGTGGTGCGCAGCGGCTGGTCATCGCGCGGGACAGCGGTGAGGCGACGTTGTGGCCGGGTCTGCCGGTGGGTGAGGTCATCCGCCGGTACGAGGAGGAGTACGGGGTCGCGGACGCGGCGGAGCAGCCGGTCGCGGCGCCGGCGCAGCGGGTCGATCTGAATCAGACGTCGTTCTTGTTGAGCCCTCCGGAGTGGCTCCAGGAGGCGGCGGACAGGATGGGGATTCCGGACCGTCGAGCGGGTGCGTCGGACGGGGCGGGGTCGCGTCCGGTGGTCGCGGACGCGTCGTCGGGGGGTCCGTCGGGGAACGGGCCTGCCAGTGACGCGGGGTCCGCGGGTGCGGGTGTTCCGGGTGTTCCGGGGGGTGCGACGCCGTGGCCGGCGGCGGCGGAGGCCGACGACGCCGAGGACGCGCCGCCGCGGGACCGGGTGCCGGGTGCGCCCGCGGGGGCGACGCCGTGGGCGGGGACGGACACCAACGGCGATGCGGGCGAGGACCGTTCGGTGCCGTTGCCGGTGACGGTGTTCGCGCCGCCGCTGAGTGATTTCGACGACGCGGCGACGCCGCCGCCGGGTGTGACGCCGGACGCCAAGACGGCTCTTATGTCGGGCGGCAGCATGCTTCCGCGGACGACGGTGGCGCCGGCGCTGGACGATCCCGCGGGTTCTGGGCCGCAGGGTCGGGGTGCGCGGCCCGCGGCGGGTCCGCAGGACACGCCGCCGCCGGGTGCGCCGTCGTACGGCTATCCGCAGGGGCCCGGCCCGGTTCCGGGCGCCCCGCAGGGCCCGGGTGTTCCGGGCACGCCGCCTCAAGGGGCGGCCTCCGGTGGTCCGGGTACGCCGGCTCCGGGGACGGCTGTTCCCGGTACGCCGCCGCACGGGGCGCCCGTCCCGGGGGTTCCCGGGATGCCGCACGCGCCGCAGCCGCCGGCGGGTCCGGCGCCCGCCGGGCGTCCGCTGCCGCCGAACGCGGGTGACATCGCGGACGCGGCGACCAGTAAGGCGCAGCCTCCGGCGCGGGCGGGCCGGGGCGGTGGCGCGGCCACGCCTCCGCCGCCGGGTGCGCCGGGTGTGCCGGGTGCGCGGCCGACGCCTCCGCCGGCTCCCGGTGCTCCGGGCGCTCCGGCGGGCGGTTACGTGCCGACGCAGCTCGTCTCGCAGCTGGGCCCGGACGGGCCGGGCGCCCCGGGTGCTCCGGGTGCGCCGAACCAGCCGGGCGGTACGCCCGCGGGCGGTCCCGATCACGCGGCGACGATGCTGGCGGGCCCCGCGGTCGGCGGCCCGGGCGCTCCGCAGCCTCCGGGCGCACCGTCCGGTCCCGGCGCCCCGCAGCCTCCGGGGGCGCCGAACCAGCCGGGCGGTACGCCTGCGGGCGACGCCCATCACGCGGCGACGATGCTGGCCGGCCCCGCGGTCGGCGGCCCGCACCAGCCCGGTGCCCCGCAGCCGCCCGGCGTTCCGGGTGCTCCGGCGGCGCCCGGTGCTCCGGGCGCGGTCCATCACGCGCAGACCGTGCTGGCGGGTCCGGCGGTCGGCGGCCCGGGTGCGCCTCCGCCGCCGCAGGCCCCCGGCATGCCTCCGGGCGCTCCGCAGCCGATGCCGGGTCAGCCCGTGCCGGGTCAGCCGGTGCCCGGTCAGCAGCCCCCGGCGTACGGGTATCCGCAGGGCGGACTGCCGACGGTGGGCCCCGGCTACCAGGCGGTGCTGCGCTACCGGGCCCAGGACGGGTCCGAGCAGCAGCTGATCCGGCGGTCCGCGCCGGGCACCCCGCACCCGGAGTGGCAGATCCTGCACGAGCTGCGCGCGATGAACGTGCCGCCGCAGCAGGTGCTGGAGCTGCACACGGAGCTGGAGTCCTGCGAGCTGCCGGGCGCGTACTGCGCGCGGATGATCCGGGAGACCTGGCCGCAGGCGCGGATCACCAGCATCGCCCCGTACGGCACGGACCACGCGAGCCGACAGCAGGGGATGCATCAACTGCTCGCGCACCAGGGCGAGTTGCATCAGGTGGCGGACGGTCCGGCGCGGCCGGCGCCGGTGCGGGCGCCGATCCCGCCGGTGCATCCGGCGCCGCCGCTCCCGCCGGAGGGCATCGCGCACGAGCTGGCGGCGGCGTTCGGGCCGGGTGTCTTCCGCTTCGACCAGGCGGCGGTCTCCCGGCAGGGCGTGCCGCCGATCGTGGCGCACACCCTGGTGGTGGCCGGGCTGCCGGTCGACATGGGGCCGTTCTTCTGGGCGCAGGCGCAGCCGGGCCGTCCGGTGCCGACGCTCGCCGAGCTGGCGCAGGAGCGGGGTGTGCAGCCGTCTCCGGACGCGGGTTCGTATCTGGTGATGGGCAGTGACTTCGGCCGGGCGGTCTGTGTCCAGTACGGGACGGCGAACATCGTGGCCGTGCCGGTGGAGGCGGGTCCCGGTGGCGGGTCGGTGCCGCCGCAGTTCGTGAACACGGGGCTGCCGGAGTTCGCGCGCTGTCTGGCGCTGCTGGGCCGGATGTGGCGGCTGCGGTTCGGTCTCAACCAGGAGCAGGCGGGCCGCTGGACGGTGGACTTCCAGGCGCAGCTGGCCGCTCTGGACCCGGCGGCGCTGGGGTCGCCGGAGAGCTGGTGGTCGGTGCTGCTGGAGCAGATGTGGGACGGGCTGCTGTGAGCCGCTGAGCGCGGGGTTCCGTACCCGAGGGGCGGATTCGGTCGTATGACCGGGTTCGCCCCTTTTGTTGTGCGCCGTGACCGGATGGACTGGGTGGAGTGTCGCGTTATGAACACTTCCGTGCGATCCATCAAGATATGCGCGAAATCATTCCGTATTTCGTGTGTGTACGGCGGAGAGGGGTTACAGGATGAGCAGCGCTCCGGTGTCGCCGCACGGCTTCGTGGCCGTACGGCGTGGTTACCGTCCCGAGCAGGTCGACGCGTTCACCGAGGCGCTCTCGCGGGACCGCGACGCCGCCTGGGAGCGGGCCGCCCGGCTGACCGTGCTGGCCAATGACATGGAAGAGGACGCCGAGGACCTGCGCGAGGTGGTCGCGGGCCTCGCCCCGCAGACGTACGAGAGTCTCGGCGAGAGCGCCCGGCGGCTGTTCGCGCTGGCCGTGGAGGAGGCCGACGCGGTGCGCGAGGACGCCCGCCGGCGGGCGCGGCTGGCCCTGGAGGAGGCGCGGGAGGCGGGCCGGCGGCTGCGCGAGGACGCCGAGGCGTACGCGGAGGCTTTGCGTGCCGAGACCGACGAGCGGGTGGGCGAGCGGCTGACGGCGGCCCGTGCCGAGGCGGACGGCGTGCGGATCGCGGCGCGGCGGGCGGTCAAGGAGGGCCGCGGTGAGGTGCTGGCGGTGCTGCGTGAGGTGCGGCGGCGCACCGAGGCGCTGCTCGCCGACCAGGAGAAGGAGCAGGCGGCGCGCTGGGAGGAGGCCGAGCGGGCGGCCGCGGAGCGGGCGGCGGAACTCGACGCGCACCACGAGGAGCTGACGGCCCGGGCCGAGGCCGCACTGGCGGCGGCCGGGCGGGAATTGGCGCAGGCCGAGGCGTCGGTGCGGCTCACCGAGGAGGCGGCCGGGAAGCGGGCGTCGGAGGTGCTCGCGGACGCCCGGCTGCGGGCGGACGGCGTCGCGCGGGAGACCGAGCGGGTGCTGCGGGAGCACGGCGAGCGCTGGGACGAGGTGCGCGCCCACATGGACCACGTACGCGGCAAGCTGATGGCGCTGACGGGGCGGGCGCCGGTCGAGTGATCCCCCGGCCGGCGCCCGTGGTGCCGCGGTCCGCCCGCTTCAGTCGGTGCGGCGGACGGCTCCCGCCAGGATCCAGCCCTCCACCGCCTCGTACTGCCGGCGCTGCTGTTCCGCCTTGCGGCGTCCGGAGACCACCGTCCCCAGCCAGCCGTAGGCGAAGCCCAGCGGGATGGAGAGGATGCCGGTCGTGGTGAACGGGAACCAGTTGAAGTCGGCCTCGGGGAAGGCGGAGGCGGGCGAGCCGGAGACCAGGTTGGTGCCGGTCATCAGCACGAGGACGGTGAGCGTGCCGCCGATGAGGGTGCACATCAGGCCCGCGCGGGTGTAGCGGCGCCAGAAGAGGCTGTAGACCAGCGCGGGCGCTATGGCGGACGCACCCAGGCAGAACGACAGGGTGACCAGCGGCTGCAGGCTGTGGTGCTGGACGAGGGTGGCGAGCAGGATCGCCGGTGCGCCGACCGCGAGCGCGGAGAGCCGGGCGACGGTCATCTCGCGGCGCGGGCTCATCTCCTGCACGCGCGCCGCGAACACGTCGTGCGCGAGGGAGTTGGCGCAGGCCAGGATCATCCCGGCGACGGAGGCGAGCACCGTCAGGAACAGCGCGGTGGTGACCGTCGTGAACAGCAGGGTCTCCGCAGTCGAGACGCTCGCCCCGAACGCGGCCCGGGCGCCCAGCAGATAGGCCGTGTTGCCCTGCGGGTCGGCGCCCGCGATCACCTCGCGTCCGATCAGCGCCGTCGCGCCGAACCCGACGACCGAGATGACGAGCACGAACAGGGCCACCGACGGCACCGCCCAGGACAGTGAACGGCGCACCTGGCGGGCGCTGTTGGCGGTGTACATGCGCATGGTGATGTGGGGCAGGCAGGCACCGCCGAGGACGACGGTCAGCTCCGCGCTGATCATGTCCAGGCGGGGGCTGGGTCCGCCCGCGAACTGCAGTCCCGACCGCAGGAAGGCCGGTCCCGCGCCGCTGCCCTGGGCGGCGGCGTCCAGCAGGGCGCCCGGACTCCAGTCGAAGCGGCCCATGATGAGGACGGCGACCACGATTCCGGAGCCCAGCAGCATCACGATCTTCATGATCTGGATGAGGGCGGTGCCCTTCATGCCGCCGATCGCCGCGTAGCTGATCATCAGCACCCCGAGCCCGATCACGCAGCCGGTCTTCAGGGAGTCGCTGGAGAACCCGAGGAGGAACGCCAGCAGGTCTCCGGTGCCCGCCAGTTGGACCAGCATCAGCGGGAGCAGCGCGGCGATGGTCGCGACGCACGCGGTGATGCGGACCGCGCGTCCGGGCATGCGCCGCGCGAAGGCGTCGCCCATGGTGAACCGGCCCGCGTTGCGCAGCGGTTCGGCCAGCAGGAACATCAGCAGCATCAGGGACAGGGCGGTGCTCAGGGCGAGGACGACACCGTCGTACCCGGCGAGCGCGATGACGCCGCCGGTGCCGAGGACGGTCGCCGCGGAGATGTAGTCCCCGGCGATGGCGAGGCCGTTGCGCATGGGGGAGAGCGACCCGTAGCCGGTGTAGAACTCGTCGATGTCGTCGCGGTCGGGGCCCGTCATCACGCACAGCAGCAGCGTGATGGTGGCGACGGCGGTGAAGGCCACCAGGGACATGGCCTGCGCGGAACTGCTGAACCCGGTCACCGCGACTCCTCCCGTCTGACGTCCAGCGCGGACTGTCTGCGGATCCGGTCGGCGATCGGGTCGACGCGCCGCCGGGCCGTGTACTCGTACACCCCGATCGCCAGGCAGGTGACCGGGACTTGCAGCACTCCCAGCAGCAGACCGACGGACAGGCCGCCGGAGACGCTCCGTGTCATCAGGGAGGGGACGAACGCGGAGAGCAGGAGGAACAGCACGAAGTAGCCGAGCGCGGTGAGGGTGGCCACGCGGCGCTGCCAGCGGTAGGCGCTCCGCAGCAGGCGGATGTCGCTGTGCTGCCCCAGCGCGTGGTGGCGCGGCCGGCGTGCCCGCGCGGGCGGGGCGGGCGGCGGCTCCCAGGGGTAGGTGGCGTACGAGGGTGAGGAGTTGTACGGGAACTGCTGGTTCGGTTGGTACTCGGGGGACGAGAACGCGTCTGGCATCCCGTTTCTCCTTGCGTGGCTCGGGTCCTCGCGGACCGCAGGGAGCGGGGGGTGAGCGAGGCACGCTACTCGCAGGTATCCGGCGCGCGCGGCACTTTCCGCAAACTGAGTGGTCGGTACGCGCTTACTTCGGTGACCTGCGGTGTTACCCGCGTTAACCCCACCGTCCGGCGTCCGCCCGCGGACCGTCCCGCGGTCAGCTCCCCTGGTTCTCCAGTACGGGGAACCGGCGCGGCGCCAGCACGAGCAGGACCACGAAGGCGAGGGCCGCCGCACCGGCCGCGCCCAGGTAGACGGCGTGCACGGCGGCGGCGACCGCCCTGCTCAGGTGGCCGTCGGCGCGGCCGGAGTCCAGTGCGCGGGTCACCGAGTCGAGGTCGCCCGCCCCGCCGAGGCGGGCCGCGAGCACCCCGTTGGCGACCGCGCCGAACAGGGCCGCGCCGACCGTCTGCCCGCTCTGGCGGCAGAACAGCACGGAGGCGGTGGCCGTGCCGCGCTCCTCCCAGCCGACGGTGGACTGGACCCCGATGATCAGCGGGAGCTGGAAGAGGCCGAGCGCGCCGCCGAGGAGCAGCATCAGCAGAGCCGGCTGCCACGGTTCGCCCGGGTAGGGGAGGAAGGGGAACGCGAGCAGCAGGAGCGCGGCGACGCCGATCCCGAGCATCGCCGTGTCGCGGAAGCCGATCCGCCGGTACACGTGCTGGCTGAGCGCCGCCGACACCGGCCAGCTCAACGTCCACACCGACAGCACGAATCCGGCGGCGACCGGCGCCAGACCGAGCACCGCCTGCGCGTACGTCGGCAGGAACACGGTCGGCGCGACCATGAGCAGCCCGAGCGCGCCGAGCGCCAGGTTGACCGCGGCGATGGTCCGGCGCCGCCACACCCAGCCCGGGATGATCGGCTCGGCCGCCCGCCGCTCCACCAGGACGACGACCGCGACGAGGGCCAGTCCCGTGCCGAACAGGGCGAGGGACGGCCCCGACAGCCACGCCCACGCGACCCCGCCCTGCACCAGCGCCGTCAGCAGGACGCCGCCGCAGGCGAAGACGGCGAGCGCGCCCGCCCAGTCGATCCGCGGCCGCTCCCGGCGGGCGACGCGCTCGGGCTCGTGGAGGTGACGGACGATCAGCCACAGGGCGAGCGCGCCGATCGGCAGGTTGATCAGGAAGATCCAGCGCCAGTCCGCGTACGCCGCGAGGAGCCCGCCCAGCGCGGGGCCCGCGACCGCCGACGTCGCCCACACCGTGGACAGCCTGGCCTGGATCTTCGGGCGCTCGTTCAGCGGGTACAGGTCGGCGGCGAGCGTCTGGACGGTGCCCTGGAGCGCGCCGCCGCCGAGCCCCTGCACGACGCGGAACGCGATGAGCGCGGCCATGTTCCACGCGGCGGCGCAGAGCAGGGAGCCGGCGAGGAACAGGACGGCGCCCGCGACCAGCACCGGCTTGCGGCCGAAGGTGTCGGAGAGCTTGCCGTACACCGGCAGGGTGACGGTGACCGCCAGCAGGTAGCCCGAGAACAGCCACGAGAAGACGGAGAAGCCGCCGAGGTCGCCGACGATCTGCGGCACGGCGGTCGAGACGATGGTGGAGTCGAGCGCCGCGAGCGCCATGGCGAGCATGAGAGCGGCGACCACCGCCCGCCGCCGGCGGGCCTCCGCCGGTCCGTCCGCCGGTGCGCCGGCCCGCGCGGCCGGTGTGTCCGTCTCCCCCTGGCCCACTGGATTCCTTCCCCCTGCATCTATCGGCCCCCGACACCTTCTCATCCGGCCGCCCCGCGGCGGGAGGGTGGACGCCGGTAGGGCCCGGAGGTGGAGACGACCCCGAGAAGGACTCCACCGGAGGGTGGAGAGCCCCTAGGGGGACCTCCGTACTACGGCTCGGGGAGGGTTCGTACCGCCGGAGGACGAGAGGGGCACCCGGCGGTCCTTAACCTGGCTTTACGCCGCTGCGGAGCGGTCCGCTGCCCGCCCGGGTCCTGCGGACCGCACCTGCGGGGGTGGGGTTTTCCCCAGGTGAAGAGTGCGCTGGGCACCAGCGCGCCGGACCCCCTGCGGCCACCAGACTGAACGACGTACCGAGCGACCGGAACCCGGGCAGCACCGGGACCCGCCCGGCAGTACCGCCGACGACGCGCGGCACCGCCATGCTCAACCGCCGACCGACATAGGAGACTTACCGTGACAACGGCTGTGACCATTCCCAGGCACGGGGGCACTGGAGGGCGTACGGCCGTTGCCGCCCGGGCGCGGCAGGTCGTCAAGGCGTACGGCTCCGGGGAGACCCGCGTCGTCGCTCTCGACCACATCGACGTCGACATCGCGCGGGGCCGTTTCACCGCGATCATGGGCCCCTCGGGGTCCGGCAAGTCGACGCTGATGCACTGCCTCGCCGGACTCGACACCGTCACCTCCGGGCAGATCTTCCTGGACGAGACCGAGATCACCGGCCTCAAGGACAAGAAGCTCACCCAGCTGCGCCGGGACCGGATCGGCTTCATCTTCCAGGCGTTCAACCTGCTGCCGACGCTGAACGCCATAGAGAACATCACGCTGCCGATGGACATCGCGGGCCGCAAGCCCGACCAGGCGTGGCTGAGCCAGGTCGTCGAGACCGTCGGCCTCGGCGACCGCCTCAAGCACCGGCCCACCCAGCTCTCCGGCGGCCAGCAGCAGCGCGTCGCGGTGGCCCGTGCCCTCGCCGCCCGGCCCGAGATCATCTTCGGTGACGAGCCCACCGGAAACCTCGACTCCCGTGCGGGCGCCGAGGTCCTCGGCTTCCTGCGCCGCTCCGTCGACGAGCTCGGCCAGACCATCGTGATGGTCACGCACGACCCGGTGGCGGCCTCGTACGCGGACCGCGTGCTGTACCTGGCCGACGGCCGCATCGTCGACGAGATGCACCGGCCCACCGCCGAAGCCGTGCTGGACCGCATGAAGGACTTCGACGCCCGGGGACGGACGTCATGACCGTCGTCAAGACCTCGATGCGCAACTTCCTCGCGCACAAGGGACGCATGGCCCTGTCGGCCGTCGCCGTCCTGCTGTCCGTGGCGTTCGTCTGCGGCACGCTCGTGTTCACCGACACCATGAACACGACGTTCGACAAGCTCTTCGCGACCACCGCGTCCGACGTCACGGTCTCACCGAAGGAGGCCAAGAGCGACGACACCCCGCAGAACGGCAAGCCCGAGTCGCTGCCCGCGTCCGCCGTACGGCAGGCGGCCGGCGCCGACGGAGCCAAGTCGGCCGAGGGCGCGGTCAGTTCGATGAACGTGACCGTCGTCGACAAGGACAACGAGAACATGGGCTCCGACAGCGGCGCCCCGACGATCGCCGGCAACTGGACGAAGAACGACCTCAGGTCCATGGAGATCGCCTCCGGACACGCGCCCCGCGGCCCCACCGAGGTGATGGTCGACGCCGACACCGCCGACAAGCACCACCTGAAGCTCGGCGACGAACTGCGCACGATCTCCGTCGCCGGTGACTTCCGGGCCAGGATCAGCGGCATCGCCGCCTTCAAGGTGACCAACCCCGGCGCCACGGTCGTCTACTTCGACACCGCCACCGCCCAGCGCGAACTCCTCGGCGCCACCGGCCGGTTCACCCACGTCCTGGTCACCGCCGCCCCCGGCGTCAGCGACACGCGGCTCAAGGCGAACGTCGCCAAGACCCTGGACGGCACCTACAAGCTGCAGACCGCCAAGGAGAACGCCGACGAGAACCGCAAGGACGTCGGCGAGTTCATGAACGTCATCAAGTACGCCATGCTCGGCTTCGCCGGGATCGCGTTCCTGGTGGGCATCTTCCTGATCATCAACACCTTCTCCATGCTGGTCGCCCAGCGCACCCGCGAGATCGGCCTGATGCGGGCCATCGGCTCCTCCCGCAAGCAGGTCAACCGCTCCGTACTGGTCGAGGCGCTGCTGCTCGGCGTGGTCGGCTCGGTCCTCGGCGTCGGAGCGGGCGTCGGCATCGCGATCGGCCTGATGAAGCTCATGTCGGCGGCCGGCATGAACCTCTCCACCGACGACCTGACCGTCAAGGCGGCCACCCCCATCGCCGGAGTCGTCCTGGGCGTGGTCGTCACCGTCCTCGCCGCCTACCTGCCGGCCCGCCGCGCCGGCAAGATCTCCCCGATGGCCGCGCTGCGCGACGCCGGCACGCCGGCCGACGGCAGGGCCGGCCTGGTGCGCGGCCTGATCGGGCTCCTCCTGACGGGCGCGGGCGTCTTCGCCCTGTTCGCCGCGGCGGGCGCCGACAAGGCGAAGGACGGCTCGCTCATGCTGGGCGCCGGCGTGGTGCTGTCCCTGATCGGCTTCGTCATCATCGGCCCGCTGCTCACCGGCGGCGTCGTACGGGTGCTCAGCGCCGTGCTGCTGCGGCCCTTCGGCTCGGTGGGCCGGCTCGCCGAACGCAACGCCCTGCGCAACCCGCGCCGCACCGGCGCCACCGGCGCGGCCCTGATGATCGGCCTCGCCCTGGTCGCCTGCCTCTCGGTCGTCGGCTCCTCGATGGTCGCCTCCGCCACCAGCGAGCTGGACAAGTCGGTCGGCGCGGACTTCATCGTCCAGGGCAACCAGCGGATCGTCCCGCAGGCCGAGAAGGCCATGCGGAACAGCCCCGGCCTGGCCCACGTCACCCGCTACAAGGAGGTGAACGCCACCCTCACCGCTCCCGACGGCACCACCGACACCTCGCAGGTGACGGCGGCCGACCCGACGTACGCCCAGGACCTGCGCCGCCCCGTGACGGCCGGCGAACTATCCGCCGCCTACGGCAAGGACGCCATGTCCGTCGGCTCCGACTACGCGAAGAAGCACGGCGTGCACGTCGGCGACACCTTCACCGTCGCCTTCAAGGGCGGCCGGACCGCGAAGCTCCAGGTCGCGGCCATCACGGACGACGAAGGCGTCCTCGACAAGGGCGTGCGCTACATCAGCATCGACACGATGGAGAAGTACCTCCCGGCCGACCAGGTCCCGCCCAACTCGATCATGTTCGCCGAGGCCGAGAAGGGCCAGGAGACGCAGGCGTACGCGGCGCTGAAGAAGGCGCTGCACGACTACCCGCAGTACCAGGTCCGCGACCAGACCGACTACAAGCAGGAACTGAAGGACCAGATCGGCCAGCTCCTCAACATGGTCTACGGCCTGCTCGCCCTGGCGATCATCGTGGCGGTCCTCGGCGTGGTGAACACCCTCGCCCTGTCGGTGGTCGAGCGGACCAGGGAGATCGGCCTGATGCGCGCCATCGGCCTCTCCCGCCGCCAGCTGCGCCGCATGATCCGCCTGGAGTCCGTCGTCATCGCCCTCTTCGGCGCCCTCCTCGGCCTCGGCCTCGGCATGGGCTGGGGCGCCACGGCACAGAAGCTCCTCGCCCTGGAGGGCCTCAACGTCCTCGACATCCCCTGGCCGACGATCATCGGCGTCTTCGTCGGATCCGCCTTCGTGGGCCTCTTCGCCGCCCTTATCCCGGCGTTCCGCGCGGGCCGCATGAACGTCCTCAACGCCATCGCCACCGAGTAGCCCCCGCGGACGGGGGTCACGGGGGACAGGCCCGGCCCGGTCCCGGAGAGCCACGGCTCCCCGGGACCGGGCCGGGCCGCTTTCGTTGTCGAGGGGGAGAATTTCAGCCGGTCCGGCGTCTGAGGACGGGCGAGCGGGTGCCAGAGGGGACATTCCAGCCGGTCCGGCATCGAGCACGAGGCCATTCCAGCCGGTCCGCCGTCGAGCACGGGGGAGAATTTCAGCCCGTCCGGCGTTTGAGGACGAGCGCGCAGCGCGACGGGGGGTCTGGGGGCGCAGCCCCCAGGGACATCAGCCCCCACCGTGGGACGGACAACCCACCACGGGACGGAGCCCCCGGCGGCACGGGGACTCTCGCGGGCCGGAGACCCACCACGGGACGGGGACCCCCGGCGGGACGGACACCCCCAAGAGGGGCCCCGGCCCGGGACGCCAGGGCCGGGGCCGTCATCCACAGGCACGGCACCGCCGGCCGCACCGACGTACGCTGGAGGCCCCCGGCCAGACCTCGCGCCGGGCGCTTCGCGTTGCCCACCCCCGGACGGGATTGCCCTTCATGAGCCTGCACGGTCTGCTCGACGCCGTCGTCAAGGACGCCGCCCTCGCGGAAGCGGTGAAGGCCGCCGCCGACGGAAACCGCATGCACGTCGACCTGGTCGGACCCTCCGCGGCCCGCCCCTTCGCGGTGGCCGCCCTGGCCCGCGAGACAGGCCGCCCCGTGCTCGCGGTGACGGCGACCGGCCGCGAGGCGGAGGACCTGGCCGCCGCGCTGCGCTCCCTGCTGCCGCCCGACGGCGTCGTGGAGTACCCCTCCTGGGAGACGCTGCCGCACGAGCGGCTGTCCCCCCGCAGCGACACCGTCGGCCGCCGCCTGGCCGTCCTGCGCCGTCTCTCGCACCCGAGGCAGGACGACCCCGAGACCGGCCCGGTCTCCGTCGTCGTCGCCCCCATCCGCTCGGTGCTCCAGCCGCAGGTCAAGGGCCTCGGCGACCTGGAGCCCGTCGCCCTGCGCACCGGCGAGAGCGCCGACCTCGGCCGCGTCGTCGAGGCGCTCGCCGCGGCCGCGTACTCCCGGGTCGAGCTCGTCGAGAAGCGCGGCGAGTTCGCGGTCCGCGGCGGCATCCTGGACGTCTTCCCGCCCACCGAGGAACACCCGCTGCGCGTGGAGTTCTGGGGCGACGACATCGAGGAGATCCGCTACTTCAAGGTCGCCGACCAGCGGTCCCTGGAGGTCGCCGACCACGGCCTGTGGGCCCCGCCCTGCCGCGAGCTGCTGCTCACCGACGACGTACGTCAGCGCGCCGCCGCCCTCGCCCAGGAGCACCCCGAGCTGGACGAACTGCTCGGCAAGATCGCCGAGGGCATCGCCGTCGAGGGCATGGAGTCCCTGGCGCCGGTCCTGGTGGACGACATGGAGCTGCTGCTCGACGTGCTGCCGCAGGGCTCGATGGCCGTCGTGTGCGACCCGGAGCGGGTGCGGACGCGGGCCTCGGACCTGGTGGCGACGTCGCAGGAGTTCCTCCAGGCGTCCTGGGCGGCGACCGCAGGCGGCGGCGAGGCACCCATCGACGTCGACGCCGCCTCGCTGTGGTCCATCGCGGACGTCCGCGAGCGCGCCCGCGAGCTGGGCATGATGTGGTGGTCGGTGAGCCCCTTCGCCGCCGACGAGGAGCTCGACGCGGCCACCCTCAAGCTCGGCATGCACGCCCCCGAGAGCTACCGCGGCGACACCGCGCGCGCCCTCGCCGACACCAAGGGCTGGATCTCGGACGGCTGGCGCACGGTCTTCCTCACCGAGGGCCACGGCCCGGCCGCCCGCACCGTCGAGGTCCTCGGCGGCGAGGGCATCGCGGCCCGCCTCGACAGCGACCTCACCGACATCAGCCCCTCCCTCGTCCACGTCTCCTGCGGCTCGATCGACCAGGGCTTCGTGGACCCGCGGCTCAAGCTCGCCGTCCTGACGGAGACGGACCTGTCCGGGCAGCGGACAGCGACCAAGGACGGCGCGCGCATGCCGGCCCGCCGCCGCAAGACGATCGACCCGCTCACCCTGGAGGCGGGCGACTACATCGTCCACGAGCAGCACGGCGTGGGCCGGTACATCGAGATGGTGCAGCGCACCGTCCAGGGCGCGACCCGCGAGTACCTGGTCGTGGAGTACGCGCCCGCCAAGCGCGGCCAGCCCGGCGACCGGCTCTACATCCCCACCGACCAGCTGGAGCAGATCACCAAGTACGTCGGCGGGGAGGCGCCCACGCTGCACCGGCTGGGCGGCGCCGACTGGACGAAGACCAAGGCGCGCGCCAAGAAGGCGGTCAAGGAGATCGCGGCCGACCTGATCAAGCTGTACTCGGCCCGCATGGCCGCCCCCGGGCACGCGTTCGGCCCGGACACCCCCTGGCAGCGCGAGCTGGAGGACGCCTTCCCGTACGCGGAGACCCCGGACCAGCTGACCACCATCGCCGAGGTCAAGGAGGA
Source organism: Streptomyces sp. NPDC005496 (assembly GCF_042872045.1). NCBI lineage: Bacteria > Bacillati > Actinomycetota > Actinomycetes > Kitasatosporales > Streptomycetaceae > Streptomyces > Streptomyces sp. NPDC005496. The sequence goes on along the minus strand of NZ_JBIAJQ010000007.1, from coordinate 22,044 downwards.
CATGGAGAAGACGGTCCCGATGGACCGCCTGATCTGCGGCGACGTGGGGTACGGCAAGACGGAGATCGCCGTGCGGGCCGCGTTCAAGGCGGTGCAGGACGGCAAGCAGGTCGCCGTGCTCGTCCCGACGACACTCCTCGTCCAGCAGCACTTCGGGACGTTCTCGGAGCGGTACGCGCAGTTCCCGGTGAACGTGCGCGCCCTGTCCCGCTTCCAGACGGACAGCGAGGCGAAGGCCGTCCTGGAGGGTCTGCGCGACGGTTCGGTGGACATCGTGATCGGCACCCACCGGCTGTTCTCCTCCGAGACCAAGTTCAAGGACCTGGGCCTGGTCATCGTGGACGAGGAGCAGCGCTTCGGCGTGGAGCACAAGGAGCAGCTGAAGAAGCTCCGCGCCAACGTCGACGTCCTGACGATGTCGGCCACCCCCATTCCCCGTACGCTCGAAATGGCCGTCACGGGCATCCGCGAGATGTCGACGATCACCACCCCGCCGGAGGAGCGCCACCCGGTGCTGACCTTCGTCGGGCCGTACGAGGAGAAGCAGATCGGTGCGGCCGTCCGCCGCGAACTGCTGCGCGAGGGACAGGTCTTCTACATCCACAACCGGGTCGAGTCGATCGACCGGGCCGCCGCGCGGCTGCGGGAGATCGTCCCCGAGGCGCGGATCGCGACGGCGCACGGACAGATGGGCGAGCAGGCCCTGGAGCAGGTCGTCGTCGACTTCTGGGAGAAGAAGTTCGACGTGCTGGTGTCGACGACGATCGTCGAGTCCGGCATCGACATCTCGAACGCGAACACGCTGATCGTGGAGCGCGGCGACAACTTCGGCCTCTCGCAGCTGCACCAGCTGCGCGGCCGGGTGGGCCGTGGCCGCGAGCGCGGTTACGCGTACTTCCTGTACCCGCCGGAGAAGCCGCTCACCGAGACCGCGCACGAGCGTCTCGCCACGATCGCCCAGCACACCGAGATGGGCGCCGGCATGTACGTGGCGATGAAGGACCTGGAGATCCGCGGCGCCGGAAACCTGCTCGGCGGCGAGCAGTCCGGCCACATCGCGGGCGTCGGCTTCGACCTGTACGTCCGCATGGTGGGCGAGGCGGTGGCGGACTACCGCGCCTCCCTCGAAGGGGGCGTGGAGGAGGAACCGCCGCTGGAGGTCAAGATCGAGCTGCCGGTCGACGCGCACGTCCCGCACGACTACGCGCCCGGCGAGCGGCTCCGGCTGCAGGCGTACCGCGCGATCGCCTCCGCCAACACGGAGGAGGACATCAAGGCGGTCCGCGAGGAACTGGTCGACCGCTACGGCAAGTTGCCGGAGCCGGTGGAGAACCTGCTGCTGGTCGCGGGCCTGCGGATGCTCGCGCGCGCCTGCGGGGTCGGCGAGATCGTGTTGCAGGGCACCAACATCCGCTTCGCCCCGGCGGAGTTGCGCGAGTCGCAGGAGCTGCGCCTCAAGCGCCTGTACCCGGGCACGGTCATCAAGCCGACCGCGCACCAGCTCCTCGTCCCCCGCCCCAAGACGGCGAAGGTGGGCGGCAAACCGCTCGTCGGCCGCGACCTGCTCGGCTGGACCGGCGAGTTCCTCACGACGGTGCTGGGGTCGTAGGCGGGCCTACGACTCTCCTGTACCGGAGCGTTCGGCGAGTTCCGGTGCCCCGTCCCCCAAGGGGGAGGGCCGACACCCGTCCCCGTCCGAGGGGAGCCCGGCTCCAAGGGGGAGTCCCGACGCCCCGTCCCCTTCCGAGGGGGGCGGGGCGTTCTCGCGTCAGCCGAATCGGAACGGCAGGCTCGTCAGCCGGGTCGGAACAGCAGGCCCGTCAGGGCGCGGAAGACCTCCTCGGGGTCCTGGTCGCCGACCGGACCGTCCAGGTTGTGCCCGAGGAGCAGCGTGGCGAAGCCGTGCGCCAGGGACCAGGCGGCGACTCCGGCGAGGCGGGCGTCGGTGCCCCTGCCCTCGGACGGTACGGCGGCGACGGCGGCACGCAGCCGCTCCCCGGCCAGCGCCCGCGCCGTCGTCAGCTCCAGATCGCCCTCGCGCAGCAGACCGGGCGTGAACATCACCTGGAAGTGCGCCGGATGCTCGCGGGCGAAGCGTACGTAGCGGACCCCGGCGTCCCGCAGGTCGGCGGCCTCCGCGAGCGCGTCCGCCAGCAGGGCGAAGCCCTCGGCCGCGAGCGCCGTGAGCAGGCCCGTGCGGTCCCTGAAGTGGTGGGCGGGCGCGGCGTGCGAGACGCCGGCCCTGCGCGCGAGGTCCCGCAGGCTCAGCGCGGACGGGCCGTCGGCCGCGATGACGTCGAGGGCGGCGCTCAGGATCGCGCGCCTCAGATCGCCGTGGTGGTAGCGGGGGCGGTCCTCGGACTCACGACTGGTCATGGCAGCAGCGTACGCGGGATCTAGGCATTGACAAGTTCGGTGGGGCTCGGGCAATCTTGTCAGTGTCAAGTTGTGGCCGAGTGGGCCGACGGGGATTCGCGACGGGGAGTGGGGCCATGTCGAAGAGCGTCAGCGAGGCACAAGCGGTGGGCGGTCCAGTGGCGGGGGAGTCGCTGCCGGAGAGCGGGGTGGAGCCGAGCCGGGTCCGGCAGCTGTGGCATCTGCTGGAGCCGCTGCACGCCGTCCTCTATTACGCGCCGGAGGCCTTCGAGGAGGCCGCCGCGCTCGGCCTCGGCACGGACGAGCGCTGGCCGAGCTACTTCCCCTTCCGCGCCGCCCCGTTGGGAGCGGTCGGCGCCGGGCAGGTCGCGTCCGCCTTCTACAGCTTCAGCCCCCGCATGGTCGCCCGGTACATGGACGCCGTGTGGGACCGGGTGAGTCCGGGGGACGTGCTGGCGGCGCGGGTGCGGGCCGTCGGCCGGGCCTACGAGGCGATATTCGGCGACCGTGCGGCCAGTCCCGAGCTGGCCGAGGCCGCCGCCCTGGCCCGCCGTGCCGCCGAGGCCGCGAACACCGCGGGCCGACCGCTGGCCGCCGCCAACGCCGGTTTGGCCTGGCCCGAGGCGCCGCACCTCCAGCTGTGGCACGCGGCGACGATCCTGCGCGAGCATCGCGGGGACGGGCACCTGGCGGCGCTGCTCGTCGCCGGACTGGACCCGGTCGAGTCGCTCGTGTCGTTCGCGGCGATAGGCGCGGCCTCCCGGGAGCGGTTCGAGAGCCGCGGCTGGAGCGACGAGGAGTGGGCCGCGGCGCACCGGCGGCTCGTGTCCCGCGGCCTCCTGGCCGAGGACGGCACCGCCACGGAGGCGGGCCGGGAGCTGCGCCGCCGGGTCGAGCGGCACACGGACGAACTGGCCGCCGCGCCGTGGCGGTTCCTCGGCCCCGATGCCACCGCCCGCCTTGCCGAACTCCTCGGCGAGTTCTGGGTAGCGGTCCTCGGCTCGGGACTCCTGCCGTCGGAGACGACGTTGGGGATAGGCAAGGTCTGACGGGGCGTCGAGCCGGGGTGGCGATGGCGCCGTCGGAGTCGAAGGTGGGGATGGGTGAGGTCTGTTGGGCTGAGTGAGGTCCAATACGGCGTCCAAATGGGGGGAGTTGTCGACACGTGGCGCGCCACCCGCGCCACGGAGTACCCCGCGCCCCGGCGCCACACGCCCCGCGCAAGACGAAGCCGCCCGGGGAGACGAACCTCCCGGACGGCTGACCTCCCCCTCCGAGGCCGAAGCGTCAGAGCCGAGGGAGTCGGGGGTCGAGACACGGCCGAGTCGCTGTCTGCGCGGGCGGAGTTACGGGCGACGGACGGACTCTCGGTCCACAACTCTCCGCCCGCTACTCTCGGTCTACAGCTCTCGGGCTGCGGGCGGACTCTCGGGCCACGGCCCTCCGGGCCACGGCCTACGGCCGGTCGGGGTCGTCGCGGCGCATTCCCATGCGGTCCTCGGCCTGTTGCTGCGCCTTGTCGACCTGTTCCGTGTACTTGTCGCCCGTCCGCTTGTTGATCTCGCGCTCGGCGGCGTCGGACATGTTCGGACCCTTGTCCCGCGCGTGGCTCTTGAACCTGTCGAAGATGCCCATCCAGAGCTCCTTCCAGAGGTGACTCACTCCGACGATACGCCCGGCGTACGACGATTGCCCGTTGAGGCCCGGTATGGTCCGCGCCTCCCGGCCGCTACGGTGGAGATCAGCGAGGGCCGCCCGTGCGGGCGGCTCAACAGGGCAAGGGGAGGGGTGTCGTGGTGCGTCCGAGGGGTGGGGTGGCCGCCGCTGTTCTGGTGCTGTTGGCCGTCAGCGGCTGCGCGGAGCAGACGACGGGCGTCGCGGGACCCGAGGACACGGCGGCCGGCGGTGCCGCGCTCACCGCCGTGGACTCGCTGACCGTCAAGGGGCGTGCGCCGAAGACCGGTTTCGACCGGGACCGGTTCGGCACCGCGTGGGCCGACACGGACTCCAACCGCTGCGACACCCGGGACGACATCCTCAAACGGGACCTGGAGGACGTGAAGTTCAGCGACGGCGCGTGCAAGGTCGCGTCGGGGAGGCTGGACCCGGACCCCTACACCGGCAAGGACGTGGCGTTCGCGCGCGGTCGCAGCCAGGTGGACATAGACCACATCGTCGCCCTGTCCGACGCCTGGCAGAAGGGCGCCCAGAAGTGGGAGGCCAGCAAGCGCATCGCGCTGGCCAACGACCCGTTGAACCTCCTCGCCGTGGACGCAAGCACGAACCGCAGCAAGGGTGACGGCGACACGGCGACGTGGCTCCCGCCCAACAAGCGCTACCGCTGCACCTATGTCGCCGCCCAGGTGGCCGTGAAGAGGAAGTACGACCTCTGGGTCACCGGCGCCGAGAAGTCCGCGATGAAGCGGGTGCTCTCGGGCTGCCCCGGCCAGAAACTCCCGGAGGGCGGGAACCCGACCAGGGCCCCGGAACGCTTCCACGCGGGCTGACCGTCCCCGACGGACCCCGGGCGATCCTCGGCGCATCCCCCCGGTGCGGTCCCCGAGGCGCATCCCTGCGGTGCGGACCCCGGCGCTCTTTGGTGCGGGCCGGCGCTGTCCGGTGCAGGCCGGCACCGTCCCGTGCGGTCCTTGAGCGTCCCCGGCGCGGTCCCCGGCGCCGTCCGGTGCGGGGCGGCGCTGTCCGACGCGATCGTGCGCGGCCCCCGGTCCGGCGGGCCGGCGCTGTCCGACGCCATCGTGCGCGGCCCTCGGTCCGGCGCTGTCCGGTGTGGGCCGCCGTAGTCCGGGCGGTCGTGCGCGGCCCCGGTCCGGCGGGCCGGTGTGACCAGTCCAGCGGACCGGTGTGCCCCCCCCCGGGGCGGCTTCCGGCGGCGTTTCCTGAAGAGCTCCCGGTGGGCGGCTCCCGGCGGGCTGGACCCTAGCTGAGCTTGTCCAGGTCCATGACCTTGCCCTTGGGGGCGTCGGCCGGGACCGGCTTGTCGTAGTCGCTGAAGGTCAGGGTGCCCGGGTCCTTGGCGGACTTGCTGATGACCCGCAGGATGTACGGCTTGCCCTCGGTCGCCACGTAGAGGGTGTAGCGGTCCTTGCCGTCCTTCTCGTGCAGGACGATCGCCGGGGTGCCGTCGACCGACGAGGTCTTGCCGCGGGTGGCGTCGGAGTTCACGTCCCCGGCCTCGGCGAGCACCGTGTCGAGGTCGCAGAAGCTCGCCATCTCCTTGGCGTCGGCGCTGGTGGCGGACATCTTGGTCCAGCGGCCCGCGAGCATCTCCACGACGCCGTCGGTCTCCTCCTTGGAGTCGCCCTTGCCCTGCTCGCGCAGGAAGGCCTCGTCGTACTTCATGTAGAGCGTGTCGCCGGTCTTGATGAGCTCGGCCTGGCCCTTGTCCCCGAGGCCGATGGTGCCGGCGCACTCGCCCTTGGTGTCCATGGCCATGTCGAGCCGGATGGTGCCGCCGCTCTCCTCGTCGGGGACGTCGCCCTTCATGCGCAGCGACTCGGCGCCCCTGGTGGCCTTCACGGCCCGGTCGGCGATCTCGCCGCCGGTCAGCCCGGCGAAGGGACCCTTCGGCTTGTTGTCCGCCTTGTCCTCGCCGGACTGGCAGCCGGTCAGGCTCAGGGTGGTGGCGGCGGCGAGGCAGAGAGCGGCAAGTGCGGTACGACGCATGGGAATTCCTCGAGGTGAGAGGCGGGTGTGGGCGTGCGGGGCCGACGCGACGCGAGGCGCTGAGCGCTGCGACGGCGGCGCCGTTCGATGGGTCAATCACAGCAGACCATGTGAACCGAGTCAACACGGTTCACAGGACCTCTTGTGTACACGGCCGTGAATCGGTAGATCTTGCGTACGTCGGTATGCTCGACGCCACACCACAGGACGAGGGGAGCCGGGCGGGTGCAGGAGAACGGGACAGAGGTGACCGCCGCCGGGATCGCGCGGCTCGCCGGGGTCGGCCGCGCGGCCGTCAGCAACTGGCGCCGCCGCCACGCCGACTTCCCCAAGCCTGTCGGCGGCACCGAGACCAGCCCCTCCTTCGCGCTGCCCGAGGTCGAGGAATGGCTGCGCGACCAGGGCAAACTCGCCGAGGTCCCGCTGCGCGAGCGCGTGTGGCAGCACCTCGCGGGCCACCCCGAGGGACCGGTGACCGCCCTCGTGCACGCGGGCTGCGGTCTCCTGCTCATCCACGACCGGCCCACCGTGTGGCTGGAGCTGAGCGCGACCTCCGACGAGCGTCTCGCCGGACTTCTGCCCGCCGCCCTCGAACAGGTGCTGACCCCGCGCTTCGGCACCCCGCGCGGGCGCGCCGTGTCCACGCCCTCCGCCGCCGAACTCCTGCCGTCCGCGCCCCTGTTGCGCGGCGCCGCCGAACTCGCCGCGGAACTCGGCGCGCGGCAGACGTACGAGTTCCTGCTCGGCCGGCACCTGGACGCCAACCCGCGGCAGTACACCCTCACCCCCGGCGGCCTCGCCGCGCTGATGGCCGAACTCGCCGGTCCCGCGCGGACCGTGCTGGACCCGGCCTGCGGCACCGGCGCCCTGCTGCGCGCGGTGGAAGCCGTACCGGACCAGGAGCTGTACGGGCAGGACAGCGCGCCCGAACTGGCCGCGCTGACCGCGCTGCGCCTGGCCCTGCACACGCGGGCCGCCGTCCGTTGCGCCGCCGGCGACACCCTGCGCGCGGACGCCCACGAGAAGCTGCGCGCCGACGTGGTGCTGTGCCACCCGCCGTTCAACGAACGCAACTGGGGCCACGACGAACTGGCCTACGACGCCCGCTGGGAGTACGGCTTCCCGGCCCGCACCGAGTCCGAACTGGCCTGGGTGCAGCACGCGCTGGCCCGGCTCCGGGAGGGCGGCACCGCCGTCCTGCTCATGCCGCCCGCCGCCGCCTCCCGCCGCTCCGGCCGCCGGATCCGCGCGGACCTGCTGCGCCGCGGCGCCCTGCGCGCCGTGATCGCCCTGCCCGCCGGTGCGGCGCCGCCGTACAACATCCCGCTGCACCTGTGGGTGCTGCGCCGGCCCGGGAAGGCGCCCGCGCAGCCCGAGCTGCTGCTCGCCGACACCGCCGCGCCCGCCGAGACCGGGGGCTCCCCGGCCGAGCGGATCCGGGAGACCGGCGGCGGCCGGGCCGGCCTCGACTGGCAGGCCGTGCGCACCGCCGTCCTGGACGCCTGGCGGCCCTACGAGCGCACCGGGACCGCCCCCGAGCGCCCCGGCCTGAGCCGTTCCGTCCCCGTCATCGACCTCCTCGACGACGACGTGGACCTCGCCCCCGCCCGCCATCTGCCGCCGCCCGCCGAGGCCGGCGGCGCCGAGCAGCTCGCGACCGTGCGCGAACGCCTCGGCGAGACCCTGCGGCTGACCGCCGACCTCACCCCGCAGGCCGCCGGGGAGGGCGGCCCGGCCCGCTGGCCGCTCACCACCGTCGGTGAACTGGCGCGCGGCGGAGCCCTGTTGCTGCGCACCGGCGGCAGCAGCGCCCCCGCGCGCGTGCCCGTGCTCACCGACCACGACGTCCTCGCCGGCACCGCGCCCTCCGGCACCCTGCCCGAGGGCGAGGAGGAAGCCGTCCTGGTCGCGGCGGGCGATGTCGTCGTGCCCGTGCTCGGCGGCGGGTCCGTCGCGCGCGTCGTCGACGAGCGGACCGCGGGAGCCGCCCTCGGCCGCAACCTCACCCTGCTGCGCCCCGACCTGACCGCGCTCGACCCGTGGTTTCTGGCCGGCTTCCTGCGCGGCACCGCCAACAACCGGCAGGCCAGCAGCTACGCGTCCACCGCGACCCGGCTCGACGTGCGCCGCCTCCAGCTGCCCCGGCTCCCGCTCGACCAACAGCGCCGCTACGGCGAGCGGTTCCGCGCGCTCGCCGAGTTCGAGGACGCCCTCAGACTCGCCGGCCGCCTCGGCGAGCAGCTCGTACGGGGCATGTACGACGGCCTGACGGACGGTACGGTCGCGCCCGGCTGAGCCGCCGCGCCGGGGACGACGTGATCAGCACGACAACGGTTCGGTACAACCCGGGACCGGTGACGCTTGTCGGCCTATACGCTCGGACTTCCAGCTCACCCTTCCATCCCACCAGGCCTCCGGGAGCAGCCATGCACGGCCACGGCTACGCGCCGCCTCCGCCGAAGCGACCCTCGACCGGGGCGCTGGTCGTGCTGCGCGTGATCTTCGCGGCGGTGCCGCTGCTGACCATCGGATTCCTCGCGTGGGTCTCGCCGTTGCGGGTCGCCATCGTCACCCGCCGGGCCGCGGACTGGTGGATCTTCGTGGGTTCGCTCGTGGTCCTCGGCATCAGCTTCGCGTTCCTCAGCACCGACCACACCGACGACTTCAGCAGCCCGAACGGCAACGTCGGCATGATCATCCTGCTGCTCAACGCCGTCGCCTGCACCGCTTACTTCCTGTTCGCGGACATCCGCCACTACCACCGCCTGCCCGCGGCCGGCTATCCGCAGCAGCAGCACGCCGCGCACTACGGCTATCCCCAGCCCGCGCCGTACCCGGTCGCGCACCCCGCGACCCCCGTGCCGCACACGCCCTTCGCGCACACCCCCGTACCGGAGACCCCCGCCCCCGCCACGCCCGTCCCGCCCACGCGGCCGGCTCCCGCCCGGATCGACCAGGTGCGCGCCGAGCTCGACGAGCTCAGCGACTACCTGCGCAAGCACGACGGCGGCCACGAGGACGGCCGGTGAGCGTGACGACCGGGCGCGTGGTCGCCGACCGCTACGAGCTGTCCACGCTCATCGGGCAGGGCGGCATGGGCCAGGTCTGGACGGCGTACGACCGCCGCCTGGACCGGCGTGTCGCCGTGAAGCTGCTGCGCCCCGACAAGGTCGCGGGCCAGGAGGCCGACGAACTGCGCCGCCGCTTCGTGCGCGAGTGCCGTGTCACCGCGCAGGTCGACCACCCGGGCCTGGTCACCGTCCACGACGCGGGCAGCGAGGGCGAGGAACTCTTCCTCGTCATGCAGTACGTCGACGGAGCCGACCTCTCCGACCATCTCGCCGAGCACGACCCCTACCCTTGGCAGTGGGCGGTCGCCGTCGCGGCGCAGCTGTGCGCCGTGCTCTCCGCCGTGCACGCCGTGCCGATCGTCCACCGCGACCTGAAACCGCGGAACGTGATGGTCAAGCAGGACGGCACGGTCACCGTCCTCGACCTCGGCGTCGCGTCCGTCATGGACACCGACACCACCCGCCTCACGCACACCGGTTCGCCCATCGGCAGCCCCGCCTACATGGCGCCCGAGCAGGCGATGGGCGGGGCGGTCGGACCGTACACCGACCTGTACGCGCTCGGTGTGCTGCTGCACGAACTCCTCAGCGGGGACGTGCCGTTCTCGGGCTCCACCGCGCTCGGCGTGCTGCACCGCCACCTCTACGAGCCGCCGCTCCCCGTGCGCCGGATGCGGCCCGAGGTCCCGGAGGCCCTGGAGCACCTGGTGCTCCGGCTGCTCGCCAAGGACCCGCAGCACCGCCCCGGTTCCGCGCAGGAGACGTACGAGCAGCTGCTGCCGCTGCTGCCCGCGCGCGGCATGCCCTCGGGCGCGCCGCTCGACCCCACGCGCCCCTTCCTGCGCCCGCACGCGCCCTGGCCGGACCGCGCCCGCATCCCGGCGCCGCAGCCGTCCGCGGCGGCCGTCGCCTCGACCGGGGTCGAGAAGCCCGACGTGGCGGGCGCCGTCGACGAGGTCAAGCGATTGCTCGGCGAGGGCCGCATCACCCAGGCCGTCGACATCCTCGGTGCGATCCTCCCGGCCGCCGCCGCCCAGCACGGCGAGCACTCGCCCGTCGTGCGCACCCTGCGCAAGCAGTACGCCGCCACCCTCATGGACGACGGCCAGTACCGGCGCGCCCTGCCCGAGCTGCGGCGCCTCGCCGACGAGCGGGCCGCCGAGGCCGGACAGGCCGACACGCAGTCCCTGCGCTTCCGCTACGAGGCCGCCCAGTGCCTGGAGCAGCTCGGCGAACCCGCCGCCGCGCTCGCGGAGTACCGCGCCCTGCTGCCGTATTACGAGAACCAGTACGTGGCCGGCGACCCCGAGCTGTCCCTGGAGGTCCGCCGCCGCATCGGCCACCTGCTGCTCGCCCTCGGCGACCGGCCCGCCGCCCACGACACCCTCGCCCGGCTGCTGCACGACGTCGAGCGGCTGAAGGGCCCCGGGCATCCGGTCGCGGCGGAGGTCCGCCGCACCCTGCAGTGGCTGGGGCAGGTCCGGGGCTGACCGGGCCGCCGGACGCCGGCACGCGCGGGTTTTGCGCGGCCTTGGCCGAATGTTGTGTCGATCAAGGTCCGCAGTTTCCCGAACACGGATGCGACGTGGGCTACGTTTCGATCCGTTTTCGTGCGCCACGCGCGCGTGCCCGCCTCCGTGCCGCACGCTTGCGTGCCGCGCACACCGAGCACACGAACCATGGGGTGGGTCCACATGTCCAGCCATCGGCAGTCGAAGAGGCGCAGATACGTGGCCTGGGGGGCGGCGGGAGCGGCCGTGGTCGCCGGCGCCGGGATCGCCGCGCAGACCTCCACGGCGACCACCGTCTGGCCCGCCCAGCGGACGTACACGGGCCGCGCGTTCGACACCTGCGCCGCGCCGTCGCTGAACGCGATGAAGGCCTGGCACACGGGCTTCTACGGCGCGGCCGCCGTCTACGTCGGCGGCAAGAACCGCGGATGCGCGCAGCCCAACCTGACCGCCTCCTGGGTGAAGTCCGTCAGCACCACCGGCTGGAAGCTCATCCCCCTGTACGTCGGGGCGCAGCCGCCGTGCCAGACGGGCTCCAGCCCCGAGAAGATCACCGCCGCCACCGCGGCCTCGCTCGGCGCCACCGACGCCGCCGACGCGGTCACCAAGGCGTCCGCCCTCGGCATGAAGGCGGGCAGCCCGATCTACCTGGACATGGAGGCCTACGACGTCACGAACACGGCGTGCGACGACGCCGTGCTGACGTACGTCCGCGCCTTCGACAAGACCCTGCACGCCAAGACGTACCGCACCGGGTTCTACGGCTTCCGGAGCTCCAGCGCCAAGGCGATCGCCGACGCGAGCGACCGCACGGACCTGCCGGGCAACCTCTGGTACGCGCTGTGGGACAAGCAGAACACCACGACCGCCGACTGGCCGTTCGCCGCCGACCGCTGGACGAACCACAGCCGCGCCCACCAGTACATGGTCAACAGCAAGGAGTCGCGCGGCGGTTACACGATCACCGTGGACCGCGACGCCTGGGACGCACCGGTGGCGATCACGGGCTGACGCCCCGCCGCGCCCGCCGGCAGCGCACCCGGCGGCGCCCCGGGCCGGGGGTCCGCGGGCCGGCCCGGTGGTCCCGGCGGCGGACACGCGGGCGCGAGGGTGCCCGAAGTCCTCGCGAATCGTTGGTCGAATGGGTGGCCGAGAGCTGAGCCACTGCCTAACATCGATCACCGCAAGACCTTGTGCACCGTCGCACAATCTCCTCGGGAGGCTTCCTTGCACCGCCGTCGCACCGCGCTCGTCCTCTCCGCCGCGATCATCGCCGCGGCCCCTCTGCTCACCGCCTGCGGCAGCGACGCCCACCCCGGCGCCGCCGCCGTCGTGGGCGGCCAGCGGATCACGGTCGGCCAGCTGGAGAGCCGGGTGAACGAGGTACGCGTGGCACAGCGGGACGCCACCAAGGACGACGCCCAGTACGAGCAGGCCATCGCCAAGACCGGCAGCCTGACCCGCGACACCCTGCACAGCCTGGTCCTGGACCGGGTCCTGGCGCGCGCCGCCGAGGACGCGGGCGTGAGCGTCACCCGCAAGGACACCCAGCAGATGCGCGCCGGTCTGGAACGGCAGGCGGGCGGCGCCAAGGCGCTGGAGACGGCCTGGCTCCAGCAGTACGGCGTGGCTCCCCAGCGTCTCGACGACAGCCTCCGCACCGAGATCGAGGCGCAGAAGCTCGCCGCCGCGCTCGGCGCCGACATGAACACCGAGGCGGGCAAGGCCACGTTCTGGAAGGCCATGTCCGACGCCTCCAAGAAGCTCCACGTCGACCTGAACCCGCGCTACGGCACCTGGGACGTCGAGAAGAGCAGCCGCGTCGACGCGAAGACCCCGTGGCTGCGGGAGATCACCGCGGCGGCTCAGAAGCCCGCCTGACCGCGACCAGTGGGCTGTGGACAAACGGTTCAGCCCACCGGCCGAAGGCCACCGCCTGTGGACAACCGCCGGGGGCGTCGGCGGGGTGGGTTACGTTCGAAGGGTGAACGCAACCAGCCTCGACGGCGACCCGAACGCGAGCGGCTCCGAGACCGGCGCCGCGCCCGGCCGCGACACCTCCGTGCCCGACGCCGGCGCCCCCGCCCCCGGCCGCGTCGTCCTGCTCACCACCAGCCACCGCGTCGCCCCCGGACTGCTGTCCTGGCCCGCCTGGCAGGCCCTGCACACGGCCGACCGCGTCCTGTGCGCGGACGGCGCGCATCCCCAGCTGCCGTACCTGCGCGAGGCGGGCGTCCCGGTCGACGAGGCCTCCCCGACCGCCGAGGAGCTGCTCGACCTCTGCGCGGGCGGGCGCACGGTGGTCGTCGTCGCCACCGGTGAGGGCGAACCGCGCCTGACCGACGGACTCGCGCGTCTCGCCGGCTCCGGACGCATACAGATGCCGGACCTGGAGCTGCTCCCCGCCTCGTACGACCTGCCGGGCGCCCGGCTCCTGGACCTCGTCCAGGTCATGGACCGCATCCGCGCCGAGTGCCCCTGGTCGTCCCGCCAGACCCACGAGGGCCTCGCGAAGTACGGCATCGAGGAGGCGTACGAGCTGGTCGAGGCCATCGAGGAGGGCGACCGGGACGAGCTGCGGGAAGAGCTCGGCGATGTCCTGCTCCAGGTCGTCTTCCACGCGCGGATCGCCGAGGAGGGCAGCCCCGACGACGGCTCCGAGCCCTTCTCGATCGACGACGTGGCGGGCGGCATCGTCACCAAGCTCATCCACCGCCACCCCCATGTCTTCGGGGACGCGTCCGCCTCGACCCCCGAGGAGGTCAAGGAGCACTGGCTGCGCACCAAGGCGGAGGAGAAGCGCCGGACCTCGGTCACGGAGGGCATCCCCCTCGGCCAGCCCGGACTCGCGCTGGCCGCGAAGCTCGCCTCCCGCGTCCGCACGGCCGGCCTCGAGGTCCCGCTGCCCCGGGGCGAGGGCGTGGGCTACGAACTGCTGGCCGCGGCGGCACGCGCCGAGGAGGCCGGCGTCGACCCGGAGACGGCACTGCGCGCGGCGGCCCGCGCCTACCGGGACGCGATCAGGGCGACGGAGGAATCGAGACGGGGCACGGACGAAGGCTGACGGTTCGCCCCGGGTTTCGCGGGGGTGTCGGTGTCGGTGTCTGGGCCGGTGCGGGTCCGGTCAGTCGCCGGGTTCGCGGCTCGACGGGTTGTGCCAGCTCGGCCGGGTCCGGTCCAGGAACCACTCGGCGGGACCCGACGGCCGGGGGTCGAACTCCCGCACGGTCGGAAGCAGGTCGTGGAAGATCCGCTCGGGCGCGGTACCGAGGGCGGGGAGGGCGTCGCCGATCTCCTCGACGAGCTGGGGCGGTCCGGCGAGATACACGTCGTGCTGGGCCCAGTTGGCGCGGTTTCCGAACGCCGTCAGGAGCCGCTCGGTGGCCTGCGTCTTGGGCCGGCCCGGTGCGGGCGTGATGAAGGTGACGGCCAGCCGGGGGAGACGCGCCCGCAACTCCTCGATGGAGGCGCGATCGTAGACGTGGGCGAGGTCGCGCGCGACGACGAAGAGGCGGGAGTCGTAGGGCGCGTCGTCCAGACCCGCGAGCCGTTCGAGCTGGACCAGTTGCTCCAGGAGGGCCTTGACGGGCGCCCAGCCGGTCCCGGCGGCGACGAAGGTGACGGGCCGGTCCTCCGGGGGCCGCAGCGTCAGCCCGCCGCCCGGCGCGCCCAGCCGGAGCACGTCGCCCTCGCGGGTCTGCCGTACCAGGGCGGTGGACAGGACCCCTCCCTCCACCCGGCTGACGTGGAGGTCGAGCGTGTGGTCGGGCCGGGGCGCGTTGCCCACCGAGTAAGGACGCCATATGCCCGGTAAGTAGGGGACGTTGACGCTGACGTACTGGCCGGGGAGGTGGGTGAGGGGACGGGCGGGGCGCAGCGTCAGGACGACGACGTCCTCCCCGTACCGCCTTCGCGTGACGATCTCGGCGTCCCACCAGGGAGGTTCGTCGCCGTTCTCGGCCTCCCAGGCGCCCTGGAGCATCGCGTCCGCGATCGTCGCGTACGCCTCGCCCCACGCCTTCTCGACCTCCGCGTTCCACGCCGATCCCGCCACGGCGGCGAAGGCGGCGATCAGGCTCGTCCCGACGGCCGTGTAGTGCGCAGGCTCCGCCAGGTACTTGCGGTGGTCCCGTCCCAGTTCCCCGAGGTACCCCGCAAGCGTCGGGTCCTCCAGCCGGCCCACGACCTGGGTGAGGGCACCGAAGAGCCGGTCCCGCTGCCGCTGCATGTCGTCCGGGAAGTCCAGCGGGAAGAGCTCGCGGATGTCCGGGTGGTGCCGGAACAGGTGCGAGTAGAAGTACTTGACCGCGAACTCGGCCCGTCGTTCGACGACCGCGAAGCTGGATCTGAGTATTTCGGGGTCCACGGGCGGAATGTAGGGACGTCTCGAACCGCGAAGTCAAGTCGCGGGCCATTTGTGGACAGTCCGGGGTGAAGTGCCCGGGCCGCGGCGAGCGCGTCGCTGAACACGCTTGTCCGAGGGTGTCCGGCGGCGGCCCGCAAGGGGACGGGAACCCGCGGGATCTGTCCGTCCGGCCGTACGGACGACCGCGCGGCGGGTGTTCGACCCGGCCCGCCGGATGGCCGGATCGCACGCCCGCCCGGCCGGGACGGTGGTACCACCCCGGTCGGCGCGGCATTCCCGAACGTCCGCCGGGCCTCCGCCCCACGCGGCTCGGCGCTCCCAACGCCCCCAGCCCTCCGCGCCACACGGCACAGCGCTCCAGACGCCCCAGCCCTCCGCCCGCACGGCTCGGCGCTCCCAACGCCCTCCGGTCCCGGGCCCCGCATGGCCCGGCGCTCCCAACGCCCCCCCAGCCCTCCGCACCGCACGGCGCCCCGCCCCCGAACGCTCCCCGTCCCCCTCCGCGAGGTGCCGGATACCGTCGACGCGTGACCGAAGACCCCGTACAGCCCGCCCACCCGAGCAGCACCCCCGCCGCGAACACCCCCACCACCGACGCCGCCCCCGGCGCCGATGTCCCCGCCGCCCCCGGCGCCGGTGCTCCCGTCCCCGAGCTCTTCAGCTGGGAGTTCGCCACCGATCCGTATCCGGCGTACGCCTGGCTGCGTGAGCACGCTCCCGTGCACCGGACGCGGCTGCCCAGCGGGGTGGAGGCCTGGCTGGTCACCCGGTACGGGGACGCCCGGCAGGCCCTCGCGGACGGACGGCTCAGCAAGAACCCGGCGCACCACGACGAACCCGCGCACGCCAAGGGCAAGACCGGCATCCCGGGCGAGCGCAAGGCCGAGCTGATGACGCATCTGCTGAACATCGACCCGCCGGACCACACCCGTCTGCGCCGTCTGGTCAGCAAGGCGTTCACGCCCCGGCGGGTGGCCGAGTTCGCGCCCCGCGTCCAGGAACTCACCGACCAGCTCATCGACCGGTTCGCCGAGCGGGGCGAGGCCGACCTCATCCACGACTTCGCCTTCCCGCTCCCCATCTACGCCATCTGCGACCTGCTCGGCGTCCCGCGCGAGGACCAGGACGACTTCCGGGACTGGGCCGGGATGATGATCCGGCACGGCGGCGGGCCCCGCGGCGGTGTCGCCCGGTCGGTCAAGAAGATGCGCGGCTACCTCGCCGAGCTGATCCACCGCAAGCGCGAGGCGCTCCCCGACGTGCCGGGACCCGGCGAGGACCTGATCTCCGGGCTGATCCGGGCCTCCGACCACGGCGAGCACCTCACGGAGAACGAGGCGGCGGCGATGGCCTTCATCCTGCTGTTCGCCGGCTTCGAGACGACCGTGAACCTGATCGGCAACGGGACCTACGCGCTGCTCACCCACCCCGAGCAGCGGCGGCGGCTCCAGGACTCGCTCGCCGCCGGGGAGAGCGCGCTGCTGGAGACCGGCGTCGAGGAACTCCTCCGCTTCGACGGGCCCGTAGAGCTCGCCACCTGGCGCTTCGCGACAGAGGCCGTCCGGATCGGCGGCCAGGACATCGCCGCGGGCGACCCCGTCCTCGTCGTCCTCGCGGCCGCCGACCGCGACCCGGAGCGGTTCGAGCAGCCGGACGCGCTGGACCTCTCCCGCCGTGACAACCAGCACCTCGGATACGGGCACGGCATCCACTACTGCCTCGGTGCGCCGCTCGCCCGGCTGGAGGGGCAGACCGCCCTGGCCACGCTGCTGACCCGCCTGCCGGACCTGCGGCTGGCCGCGGACCCGGCGGATCTGCGCTGGCGCGGCGGGCTCATCATGCGCGGACTGCGCACGCTGCCGGTGGAGTTCACGCCGCCCCGGTAGCGGTGGCGGCGGCCCGGCCGGAGGGCACGCGATCCGTTTCGCGGCCGGCACCGACAGGGGCGAAGTGCCACAACCGGGACATGCGGCGGGAGTTCGCACTTCGGCGGCGCGAGCGTGGTGCCCGGTCAAACATGACACACCGTCAAAACTGTGATCTTCACGTGATCTGCGCTGCATCGACTTGTGACAAGCGTTCGAGTGCCGATACGTTCACGCATCAACGCGATGGATCTTCCGTCGCGTCTGTCACTGCTGTCTCCGAAAGGCCCACCGCATGCTCTCCGGGAACGGTCGTCACCGTCGCCCCCGCCAGGCTCCGGCAATCATCGTCGCGGCCGGCGTCACCGGATCGGCAATCGCCATCCCGTTGCTCGGCGCCACCGGCGCGAGCGCAGCCGACGGCACCACGTGGGACCGGGTCGCGGAGTGCGAGAGCGGCGGCTCCTGGAGTGCCGACAACGGCAACGGGTTCTACGGCGGCCTCCAGATGACCCAGGAGAACTGGGACAAGTACGGCGGCCTCGACTACGCGCCGAGCCCCGACGAGGCGAGCCGCTCGCAGCAGATAGCCGTCGCCGAGAAACTGCTCGACGGACAGGGCCTGGCGGCCTGGCCCACCTGCGGCCCGCTCTCCGGCCTCAGCAAGAACTCGGGTTCCGTCGAGGTCGACACGGGGGTCGCCGACGACGCGTCCTCGTCCCCCGACGCCTCCCCGTCCGATTCGTCCGCGAAGGGTAACTCGTCCGGTTCGGGCGGTCTGTCGACCGGCGGCACGAGCGCCAAGCCTTCCCCGTCGGGGTCCGGCAAGGCGGCGAAGTCCGACGCGTCCCCGACGCCGGAGGAGAGCGAGTCGCGGGACTCCGGTACCGCGGACAAGGGCAAGGCAAGGGCTGACGACTCGGACAAGTCGGGTCGTACCGGCGGCTCCTCCACCACTCCGAGCACCCCCGTGAGCGAGGGCACCGGCACCGGCAAGCACCGCGGCGCCAGCGCCGAGCACACCTCGGACACCGGAGTGGACGCCGGGCGTCAGAAGGACTCCGCGGGGCGCCACGCCGCGCGCGACTCGGGCGCCTCCGACGACACCTCCGAGGGCTCGTACACCGTCCGTCTTGGCGACAGTCTCACGAGCATCGCCGACTCCCTTGCGGTCAACGGCGGATGGAACGAGCTGTACACGGAGAACGAGAAGACGGTCGGCTCCGACCCGGACCTCATCCTCCCCGGTCAGAGCCTTGAGGTCGCGGGAGACTAAGCGGTCGTCAGGCGGCGAATCGGGTACAAAACAGCGGTAGTTCACGTCATGGTTCACACCGCAATGTCCGGTTTGGTGAGAGTGAGAGATGGGTCTCAGAAGCCCTGATCGTCTTTGAAATTCCGGCCGTCGCGTGTCTACGGTCGTGATCGCTCGCCACAGCGGGCCCCGACGGTCGCAACGCCGAATCCTGCCAGCGGCCGCCCGGGAACAGTCGTCGCGTCAAGCGCCGTAGGCAGGAGCGGGGGACCCAAGGTAAGTGCCGGGCCCGGGAGTTGTGAGACACCCGGGAACGGCTTGGGGTGAAGCCGTGCGCCATGTGCGCACGACCGGGCACTCACCCGCCCGAACCCGACAGCTCACCTCGCAGGCGTCGGTGAGGGGATCACTTCATGCTGCGTAACAACAAGGCCAAGCACCGTCGCCCGTCCAAGGCCACCCGTGTCGCCGCGCTCGCCGGTGTCACCGGTGTCGCCATCGCCGCCCCGCTGATGGCGGCCGGCAGCGCCTCCGCCGCCACCACCTCCGAGTGGGACGCCGTCGCCCAGTGCGAGTCCGGCGGCAACTGGTCGATCAACACCGGCAACGGTTACTACGGCGGCCTGCAGTTCTCCGCCTCCACCTGGTCCGCCTACGGCGGCTCGGCCTACGCCTCCACCGCCGACCAGGCCTCCAAGTCCCAGCAGATCGCCGTCGCCGAGAAGGTGCTGGCGGCGCAGGGCAAGGGTGCCTGGCCGACCTGCGGCGTCGGCCTGTCCGGCGCCTCCACCGGCGGCGGCGCCGCGGCCGACACCGGCTCGCAGAGCACGGCCCAGCCGCAGCAGCAGGCGCCCCAGTCCCAGGACCAGCGCGCCTCGCGTTCCTCGGAGCGGGAGACCGCCAAGAAGACCGTCGAGACCCCGACCGGCAAGAAGGTCGAGAAGGGTGACGGCGAGTACAAGGTAGTCAAGGGCGACACCCTGAGCTCCATCGCCGCGGAGAAGCACGTCAAGGGCGGCTGGCAGAAGCTGTTCAAGCTGAACAAGGACATCGTCGACGACGCCGACTTCATCTTCCCCGGTCAGCAGCTCCACCTCAGCTGACACCGGCTGACGCCGGGCGCACGGCCCGGTCACGGCCCTCCCTCATGCGGGGGCTCCGCCATGGAGACCCCGTGAGGGCCGCCCCCGTCCCCACGGGCTCCCCGCTCCGGTGCGTGTTCCCCCGTACGCACCGGAGCGGGGCTCTTTCATGCCCGCGCCGGACGCGCCGCTCCGTCGCGGATGCCTGTACGGGACAGGTTTTTGTTCCGTTCGGAAACAATTTACTCTCGGTTCTGTCCATGGGGTGGTCGACCGGCTGGCCGATCGCCCGGAGCCGGTTAGGCTCATGTCGCGGAGCCGACCGCGGCTCCGTGCAGTCAGCGGGCCAAGGGGCTCCGCGTAACCGCGTCACATCCCAGAAGGAGATGCTCGTGCCGTCCATCGACGTCGTCGTAGCCCGGGAAATCCTCGACTCGCGAGGGAACCCCACCGTCGAGGTCGAGGTCGGCCTCGACGACGGCAGCACGGGTCGTGCCGCCGTTCCGTCCGGCGCCTCCACCGGAGCCTTCGAGGCCATCGAGCTGCGCGACGGTGACCCCAACCGCTACCAGGGCAAGGGCGTCGAGAAGGCCGTCCTCGCGGTCATCGAGCAGATCGGCCCGGAGCTCGTCGGCTACGACGCCACCGAGCAGCGCCTGATCGACCAGGCGATGTTCGACCTGGACGCCACCGACAACAAGGGCTCGCTCGGCGCCAACGCCATCCTCGGCGTCTCCCTCGCCGTCGCGCACGCCGCCTCCGAGGCCAGCGACCTGCCGCTGTTCCGCTACCTCGGCGGCCCGAACGCGCACCTGCTGCCCGTCCCGATGATGAACATCCTGAACGGCGGCTCGCACGCCGACTCGAACGTCGACATCCAGGAGTTCATGATCGCGCCGATCGGCGCGGAGTCCTTCTCCGAGGCGCTGCGCTGGGGCGCCGAGGTCTACCACACCCTCAAGAAGGTGCTGAAGACCAAGGGTCTGTCCACCGGCCTCGGCGACGAGGGCGGCTTCGCCCCGAACCTGGAGTCCAACCGCGCCGCCCTCGACCTCATCGTCGAGGCCATCAAGCAGGCCGGTTACATCCCCGGTGAGCAGATCGCTCTCGCGCTCGACGTCGCCGCGTCCGAGTTCTACAAGGACGGCAGGTACGAGTTCGAGGGCAAGTCCCGCTCGGCCGCCGAGATGACCGAGTACTACGAGGAGCTCGTCTCCGCGTACCCGCTGGTCTCCATCGAGGACCCGCTGTACGAGGACGACTGGGCCGGCTGGAAGGTCATCACCGACAAGCTGGGCGACAAGGTCCAGATCGTCGGCGACGACCTCTTCGTCACCAACCCGGAGCGCCTGGCCCGCGGCATCGAGGAGGGCTCCGCCAACGCCCTGCTCGTCAAGGTCAACCAGATCGGCTCGCTGACCGAGACCCTGGACGCCGTCGAGCTGGCCCAGCGCAACGGCTTCAAGTGCATGATGTCCCACCGCTCCGGCGAGACCGAGGACGTCACCATCGCCGACCTCGCCGTCGCCGTGAACTGCGGCCAGATCAAGACCGGCGCCCCGGCCCGCTCGGACCGCGTCGCCAAGTACAACCAGCTCCTGCGCATCGAGGAGATCCTCGACGACGCCGCGGTCTACGCCGGCCGCTCGGCGTTCCCGCGCTTCAAGGGCTGACCCGTAGGAAGCGTCGTACGTACGTCCCCGTACTCGGTCCCGTACCGTGTGCGGGGACGTACGCACGTGACGGGCTTGTGCCGGGGAGGCGGGATTCATGGCCGTGAAGGACCGGGACCGGTTCTCCACCACGACCAGGCTGCGGCTGCTCGGTGAGCAGACGGCGGCCAGGGTCTACCGCTCCCAGACCAGGCGGCAGGCCCACCGCTCCCGTCTGACGGGCCGTGCGGCTCTGCTGGCGCTGGTCCTGTGCTCCCTCGTCGTGGCGCTCGCGTACCCGATAAGGCAGTACGTGTCCCAGCGCGCCGAGGTCGCCGAGCTGGAGCGGCAGCAGGACGAGGCCCGGCAGCGGGTCGAGGAGCTGCGTGACCTCAAGGCCCGCTGGAAGGACGACGCGTACGCCGAGCAGCAGATCCGGCAGCGGCTGCACTACGTGATGCCGGGCGAGACCGGCTACATCGTGATCGACCCGGACGCGGTGAAGAAGTCCCGCACCGACCAGGGGGCGGCTGCCCGTCCCTGGTACGCCAACGTCTGGGACGGCGTGGACAAGTCCGACCGCGCCGCCCGGTAACTGACCAGAAAGACAAGACACACGGCATGGAAACGCCCCCGCCGCCCACCCCGCGCACCGAGCCCACCGACGCGGATGTCGAGGCCTTCAAGCAGCAGCTCGGCCGCCCGCCGCGCGGGCTGCGCGCGATCGCGCACCGCTGTCCCTGCGGGCAGCCCGACGTGGTGGAGACGGCGCCCCGCCTGCCCGACGGCACGCCGTTCCCGACCACGTACTACCTGACGTGCCCGCGGGCCGCCTCCGCGATCGGGACGCTGGAGGCGAACGGCGTCATGAAGGAGATGACGGACCGTCTGACCACCGATCCCGAGCTGGCGGCGGCCTATCGTGCGGCGCACGAGGACTACATCGCCCGCCGGGACGCCATGGAGGTCCTGGAGGGCTTCCCCAGCGCGGGCGGCATGCCGGACCGGGTGAAGTGCCTGCACGTGCTCGTGGCGCACTCGCTGGCCGCGGGGCCCGGGGTGAACCCGCTCGGGGACGAGGCGATCGCCATGCTGCCGGAGTGGTGGCGCAAGGGAACGTGCGTGGTCCCCGTCGCCGGGGCCGACTCTCCCGAGGGGTGACCGTCCCTGTGGGCGCCGTTG
>NZ_JBIAJQ010000006.1:0-592746 GCF_042872045.1 Streptomyces sp. NPDC005496 | reverse complement strand
GAGCAGCGAACAAACCCCCAACACCACACCAGCAAAGA
Organism: Streptomyces sp. NPDC005496; assembly: GCF_042872045.1. Classification (NCBI taxonomy): domain Bacteria; kingdom Bacillati; phylum Actinomycetota; class Actinomycetes; order Kitasatosporales; family Streptomycetaceae; genus Streptomyces; species Streptomyces sp. NPDC005496. Next base: position 592,708 of record NZ_JBIAJQ010000006.1, on the reverse strand, counting down.
GGGGTTGCTCGGAGACCCACCCCCGCACCCGGCCACGCCCAAGACCGCAACCAACCCGCCGGGACACACCCCCCCCCACCCCCACCAAGACGCCACAGCCCAGATGCGTGGAGCACGGCCCCGGCACAAACCGACCAACACTCAACCCAGCCCACAGCACGAGCCACCCACCAGCGGCGGCACACCACCCAACAGACCCCAACCCCACAACCGCAAGGCAGGAGGTTGCCCGGAGGCACACCCCAGCACGAGCCCACCAGCCCCCCCGCCAGCCCGCAACCCTCAGCCCTCAGCCCTCAGCCCAGCCGCAGCACACAGCGGGCAGCCCGGTCGCCTGGCGGCGCGGCACTGTATGTGGCCGTGGCCCTCAGGCAGCACCCGCCCCTCACCGAGCGGACCACACACCGACCTCCCACACAGCCACACCCGGGCACCCCGCGCACTCCCCCACCCGCACGAGACTCCCCGCACCGGCCCGGAACCGGCACCCTCGCTCGAACTGACACGCCCCCAAAAACGACCGCCGCGCCCGAGAACACCGGCACAGGCACAACCATCCCGGACGCCCCGTCAGCGTGGCCTGTGGTCCTCGACGTCTGCCTGCCGGGGTGTGGTCCAGCTGTGGCGAACCCCGTACGGCTCCCGCCCATCCGTCCTGGTCACCTCAGGGGTGTCGAAGCCCCGGGTGAGAACCAGACTGCGCAGGGCGCCGTACCCGAGAAGGACGGTCGCGGCCGCGGTGAAGTACAAGCGGAGGTCGGCCGCCCCCCGGCCGTCACCGGTCCGCAGCACATGCACGAAGCCCCAGCTACTCAACACGGCCAGCACTGCCCATATCGGCCACAGCAGGCGGTGTGTACGCCGCCGCTGCCGTACGTCGCCCGTGGAACGCAGCACGACGCGCAGTCGCGCATCGCAGTGCTCGCAAAATACGCTCATCTCGCTCGGCCGGTCAGCGAACCGGGCCAGACTGCCCGCCTCCGCGTTGGCCAGCGTCGCCGTCTGTGTGCTGTCACCGACGTGCCGCGTGACATAGGTGTGCGTGATGCTGTACCGGAATCTGTCCGAGATCTCGCTCCCCACAGCGCCTCCCCGCTCTCCCCGGCTCCCGCCGATTCCTGCCCCTCTTAACAGTTCATACCCGAAAGCGACTGGGATGGGTCTAGTTGGTCAAAAGACCGGCCGGAGAACGAGGCTGGGGCTACCGGGCGCCGGTGTAGTTGCCTCAGCCCGGCGGGAGAGGCTTCCGGAACTGATACCACCAGGCCGTGCGCGACGGCGATGCGGCCCGGCTCGCTCGCCTCTGTCCAGGCAAGCACGGCAAATAGGGGCGGATCTGCGTCCTGTCCGACGGGCACGAGACCTCGATGGAGGAACCGCACTGGGGCCGCAACAGCGATGGCCGGCCGATCGCGTGGGTGGGAAGCGCATCAGACGACTGGTGAGCGGCGGTGTGACCGGCGGGGACCCAGGAGCGCACGGGGGCCGGACTCCTTCGCGGCCCGGGGTCAGCGGCACCGGACCAGGCCCTAAACGCACTGGGTGCAGTGCCCGCCCCTGGGATCTTCCGGGCGCTCCCCCGGCGAACTACGTGCCGATCAAGGCGGGTTGTGTGAGGCGGTCCATCCGCATGTGGAGGGTCCGCACGGGACAGGCGCGGTTCTACGACGCCGGCGGGCACGTTGGACCCGCTGTCCTTGGGCTGCTGGTCGCCACAAGAGGAACGATGACCGCCCGGAATCGGCTTCAAGGCGTGTGCAGTGCGCATTCCCGCGCCGCGCTGTGGTCGCAAGGACTGGCCGGCACCAGGGAGGCCAGACCCCACAAACCGGCGGCCAGCGCGCAGAGGACGACGACCGTCGCACCGGTCCGGAGTGGACAGCCCCCGCGGTCTTGCCGTTCAAACACCCGACGACGAGGAACAGGGCCGCCGGTATCCCCACCAGCATGGCCGACATCACGAGGATGAACCCTCCGTTGTAGCTCACGTCGAGACGACGCCCGCACCAGCCCGCCCCCAAGCTCCAGGCGCTGCCCGCCCTTCAGCTTGGGTGGGCGACGCGTACCTGCGGCCGAGCAACCGGCCCAGTCCATCCCGGCGTTCCGTCCGGGGTGCCGACAAGCTAGCCGCGTTGGCCAGTCTCGGGCTGAAGTAGCGACGGGCAGAGCAGCCGCCTGACAGTGTATGAGGCGCCATGCCGAAGTCGGCGTGGCCCCTCGCGCTGTGTCAGGCGCCCGTTCACTTCGCGCGGGCAGTCAGCGCGTCGCGCAGGATGCCGTTGGACATGGGCGGATCCTCTTCTACTGGGTACGCAGGGTGCGGGCGACAACCTGGGCGTACTCGCGCAGCGGCAGGTCCTGCTTGTCCCAGGTGGCGGCCACGTAGTTGAGGAGTTCGGCCATGGCGTGCTCCGAGTCGCTCGGATCGCTGGCGAGCAGCTTGTCGGCGGTCATAGCAACGTCGACGGCCGGGGCGGCAGCGGCCTGTTGAAGGGCTGGGGAACGGTGTCCTCGGCGCGGGTCCCCGTTACTCGCAGGGATAGCTGGTGATGCGGACGGTGTACGCCGAGGAGACCCAGCGGTTGGTGCCCACATTGCGGAAGCCGTTGGTGGTGGACGCCGATGCGAGGATCGTGGAGCCGTTGGCGTAGGACCCGACCACCGAGTAGCTGGTACCGGGACCGCTACGGATCAGCAGACCGCCGCTGGCGTTGACCCTGTAGTAGCACTGGGTGGCGAGCGCACCGGCCGGCGCGAGCTCCACGGCCCCGCCCGTCGTCCGAGCGGGCGCGGCGGCGGACAGGGCCGCCACGGCCACCGTGCGGGCGGCGGACCGACGCGGTGACATGGTGCGGCGTGCTGCTGTGACGGTCATGAAATCGATTCCCCTTGTGTCGTCGGTTCTGGGTGCGGAACACGTATGTAGGAGCAGGCCCGGGTCGGCCGAGCGGTGTCACCGCTCAAAGACACCTGAGCCGCGCACGATGTGTGCGCCACCGGGGCGAAGTCGGTGAAGTGGTCATGCGTACTCCCCTTTTGTCGAAGGCGGTGTACCTCCAGTGGGCCGGCGTCGGGCTTCCCCGGACACGCCGAATGCCATGAATGCTCCGGGGTGTCGTGTGGTGTGGCCCTTAAGCCGTGGCTTACTGGCTCTAACAAAAGTTGTTGATCATGTGACTGTCGGCCTGCTGGATCGTTGGTGTGGTCGCGGGGAAGGGACAGTAGCGGCCGTGGATCGTCTCGGATGAACTGTGGTCGCTGTTCGAGCCGTTGCTGCCCGAGCCAGGGCCGAAGCAGGTCGAGGGCCGGCCGAGGGTGCCGGACCGGCAGGCGTTGTGCGGGATCTTGTTCGTGCTGCATACCGGCATCCAGTGGGAGTACCTGCCGCAGGAACTGGGCTTCGGCTCCGGCACGACCTGCTGGCGACGCCCGGCCGCCTGGAACGAGGCCGGCGTCTGGGACCAACTGCACGCACTCCTGCTGAAGAAGCTGCGATCGAAGAACCAGCTTCACTGGTCGAGGGCGGTGATCGACTCGTCCCACGTCCGGGCCGCACGTCGGGGCCCAAAAGCGGTCCCAGCCCGGTCGACCGCGCTCGGCCGGGCAGCAAGCACCATGTCAAGAACGACGCCAGCAGCAGCCAGCCTGTCGTGTCGAGTCCGAGCACCACCGCGGTAAGGATCGCGGGGGCGAGAGCCTGACCCGTGCTGAAGCCGAGCCCAAGGACACCGGGGTACTGGCCCTGGGCGTACTCGGGGGCAAGGCTGAAGCCCATGGAGAAGGCGGCCGATGGCTCCCAGACATAAGCGTGACTCCCCCTCCAGCCGCGGATCTCTTGGAGGGCGGTCACAGCCCCTTACTCGTTCATCGACGTGTCCCGATACGGATCGACGGCGGTGAGCCTTCCGGACACTCCGCGGAGTTGAGGCGAATCGGGTGCATCGGCCAGTACGTCGCCATGCCCGTGGGAACTCCGCAGGAGCGTTGCGGGGGACTTGCGACAGCTGTCGTGTGCCGGCCCTGCCGAGTGCAGCTCCAGATCAATCCCCATGCCACACGTCGCGAATCGCTCGGCCTGTCGGGGAGACAGAAAGGCGTCGTGTCCGCGACGGTCAGGTGACACGACGTACGACGTAGGCGGTACCCACTTTCTCCGCCTCCGGGGAGTCAGCCTGGATCGCGAGACTCGGCCCGGCCGTGATTATGTCGACCCTGCCTGTCATCGACCGCGTGCAGTCGACACGCTCAGCCTTCTTGACGGTGCCGGAGACGGCCGTGAAGGTGACCGTCCCCTCCCCCACGCATGCCACCTCCACCCGCAGCGCGACGCCGGACCCCACGGTCTCGTCCAGGTTCATGCCGGGTATGGCGAGAGAGCCGGACGAGACGAAGTCTGCGTCGTCAGAACCCAACTGATCCGTCCTGCCGAGCAAGTCGCGGGCCATTCTATCCAACCGCTCCTGATCGGAGCTGGGCGTCGTGCGCGCTGTGGGTACGGCGCTGGAGCTCGTCGCCTTCTGCGGCTGGGGAGTCTTCGAGGTCGCGGCCGGCCCAGAACAGGCCATGGTCATGCCCGTGAAGAGCACGACGGCAGCCAGAGCCTTACCACGATGACGGTTTAAGCGGTCCACGACATCCCCCCGGAACAAAGCGTAGAAGCCAGCACGCTGGCAGAACCCGGTGATCATCCCGTGTGAACGACAACTGCGCCACCCGCGTGGCCTGGACACCGGCACCAGCTCCGTACGCGGATCGCACTCAACCAAACGCGAAGGAGACGATCGGCTTGGCGGACTCGCCGTCGGTCTTGCCGCCGATACCGACCCAGATGCCGAAGCAGGCCTCTCCGCTGAAGGAGCCGGTGAGCAAACCCTGGGATCGATGCGGATGACGGGGTCACGCTAGGCGTACAGGTAGGGGTCTTGTTCCTGGCCGGAGGGGTCGGAGTGGGTGAAGCGGCCCATGTGGGCGTCGTAGTAGCGGCCGCTGTAGTCGTACGGCACCGTGGGGTCCTGGTAGCCGCCGGCCGAAGGGGTAGGGCTGGGCGACCGGTTCGGTGGACTGGGCCAGGATGCGCACGCCTTGGGGCTGTAGGCATAGGAGTCGACCTTGTTGCCGTCCTCGTCGGTGAGGGCGATGACGCTGCCGATCGCGTGGGGGAGGTCGAAGTACGCCTTGCCTGCCCCGGTCGGCATGGAATTCAAGGTGCCACCGCATTCCTGGTTGAATCCCAAGTCCACACCCGCCGTGCGATTTCCTGAAGCCGCCCTCTGGCTACGGAACAACACTTCGCCTGGCTGGCACGGGCCGACCAGGCGAAGAGCCACGCTTTCTCCGTGTTCCGTGAAGGTGCTACCTCGCGCGGGCCTTGCTCACCAAGAACGCCACTCCGGCACAGATCGGCCCCGCTACCGCAGCGAGCCCTGTACGGCGTCTCACCGGTCGCCGCCGAAGTGGTCAAGAATTTCGTCATGGCAGTCGTCCGCGCCGACCCGCGTTCGCGACAGGGCGATCACACCATCGTCGTCGCCTTCCGCCTTGGCCCTGTCCAGCTGCGTCTCGATCTCTGAGATGTACTCGGCGCACTCAGTGCCGACAGGCCTCTCGGGCTGCTCCCCAGACTTCCCGGAAGCGTTCAGGGCGGTGGTGGCAGCGATACCAACCACGCACAGCACAGCCCACGCGGCGACCCACGTACGACGGCTCATCCGTAACGGCTTCGGCATTCAAACATCTTACGAGCACCGCTCAAGCACACCTCCGTCGGCTGTACCGCCGACTTCCGAGACCAGCCACCGGACGGCCAGTGAGACCCCAACGACGTTGCACTGACAGCGCAGTGTCGGGCCGGCCGCTGTAGCTAGCCCGGCACGACACTGCTGTTCTCTTGCATCAGCGGATGGCGGCTTGTTCGAGGAAATCGTCGAGGACTTGCTCAGCCTGGGAGGTGCGGACGCCGAGCCCGCACCGAACGCCACCGCGTCCTCGCCCTCCACGGCATCACATGATCACCGATCATCCGAGGCAAACGGGGGACCGGACTTTGCGGTGTTTGGCGTGCTAGGCGAGCCTGCCCCCGAGATGCACTCGCCCTGGCCGACAATCATTGTCTGCTGCGGCTGCGTCAAGCCGGTTGACGCATCGCCCTAAGTGGAGTCTGTCCACGAAGGAGGAACCTTGCCGACCGTTGTTATCCACCACAGCGTCAACGACACCCAGCACTGGCTCGCCTCGTCGAAGCGCGAAGAATTCTTCGGGACGCTCGGAGTCACGAGCATCCGAACGTTCACCAACCCGCAGGACCCGACCCAGGTCGCGCTTACGATGGACGTACCGAACCTTGACGCCCTGATGGCCTCACTACAGGGCCCGGAGGCCGCAGCCGCGATGAAGCACGACGGCGTGCATCCCGACTCCATCGTCATGTACGTCGAGTCCTAGATACAGCTAGCCCGCGGTCACGGCATCTTCGTGGAGCTTGGAGCCTAGACACCTCCGTGATCCACAGGCGCCGTGACCACAGGCTTCCGGGACCTTTCAGCAGCTCGGCGGGCGGGACCGCGCCAGGCGGCGGCTGGCGAAGCTCAACACGACCAGGTCGTGGTCGCTGTAGGCGGTACCAGGAATCGCTGTCCGGCCGCTGCAGTGCACCGTGACCCTCCGGCCACCCGAAACGGAAGGCCGGTGCACAACGATCGGCGCACTGGTCACCATCACAGCGTGCCGACGACTCCGTCAGCGAGTCGACTTCAAAGGCGCAGACTGGGAGCGGTTCATGGCACCTACGCGGTAGAAGCCGTGCTGATGCCGTCACGGGGATACATAGAAGGACACCAGCACGGCCCAGGAAGTCTGGCAGCCGTCCCAGACCGAGTGGAGGAGGCCCTCAGTGGCCCAGGCAAGCGGATCCTGGCCGTCGCCCCTCGCGGCTGATCTCTCCGCGCTTCTCCGGCTGCCGCAGCTGACAGACAACCGACGACGTGCTGGAGGGGCCGACATCGTGGACGATCTCCCGCACCGTCGGCGCCTCGCCCCATTCCACGGTCGAGCGCCGGATACACGACAGGATCGCCTCCTGCCCGGGACTCAGGTACTCCGGCTTGCGCCTCATCCTGCTCGCTTCCCCGCCGTGAGTGCAGTGTCTTCGCGGACCTGCTCGCGCAGGACAGCCCAGCCCGTGGTCGGGCTGCTGGGCCGGCCAGACCAGTACGGGTGATCCAGCAGCCGCGCTTGCAACAGGACCAGCTCCCGGCGCAGCCCCGCACTCCTGCCCGGCTGCGCATGGGCGAGTGCCCGATAGGTGCGCATCCAGGACATGTGCAAGGCCACCAGGTCCGGCGGGAAGGAGTGGTGCGTCATACACGTCATTAGAGCATCTGTTCGAATTATTGCGCCAACGCAACACCCCCGTCCAACGCACCGAGACTGTGACCGACGGCCTGCCACCCGACCTCCCCCGCCTAGAAGCGCTACGGGTCTGGCACGCACTGGGGATCGAACGCATCCACCGCAAGATCGAGGTGCCGCGGGGGCTGGAAGCTGAACGCGCGCACGGCGAGCAGGCGCGGCCGCAGCGCCGCATTGGAGCGTGGAACTCGACAGCGGTGACGGCCGGCCGACCGTAGAACTCCTCACCAGTGACGGCTACGCCGCCATGAAGCGCCGGCGCCGCGTGGATGCCGAAGAAGCATGCCGTCTGATCGCTACGGGACTCCGCGCCTACACGCACTGCACCCCCGGCTCAGGCCTTGGGGTGACGCGGCGACACCCACCAGGCAACCGTGATCGGTGCTCGGGTCGCGCACACGCGCGACTGCACAATACGTCGCTCGCACCAGGCTCCGAGCCTGGGCGCCGCTCCCCCGACGTCTCGCGTGTCGCGAGACAACCACGGTCTGCCCAACGCAGTGACCTGCTGTGGTCGGGCTAGCAAGGCCGTCGCCCGGGACCTGGTGGGGGCAAACGCTCCATTGCGAAGTCCCCTACTGCGCACAGGACCCGCAGGGTGCCAGGACATGGGCAATGGTGCGCCGCACCGATAAGACGCAGGAGCGTTGCGCAACGCTGTAACCTGCCGTGGTGCGGGTGCTGGTGCGGGTGCCCTGCGCGCGGTCAAGGCGACTCCGCCCGTGTGTACGGCAACGGTGGTGTCCATTGCCGCAGTGAGCGCCTGCGCCACCTCCAGTGAGCCCCACCACCATGTGGCTTTCTTCACGAGAACCGCTGCCGGCCACGTCGGCTCCCGAAGCTCGGCTAAGCCGCCGCCAACCCTCTAATCGGTCCGATCACGGCTCACCCACCTGCCGGACTGGGAGGCGGCCAAGCCGGAGCGGCGCTTCGATGGATTCCATGAGTGAGCGCGACGACTTCCTGACCTGGGTCGGATCCGACCTGTATGCGGCGGAACTGGCAATCCACAACGGCGACGCGGACCCGCGTAGGGCGCTGTGGTCCCACAAGGAGCCTGTGAGCGTGCTCGGCGCCTGGCGTAATGCCTTCGGGCTATGCGAAGTCGATGAGCTCTTCACCCACCTCGCGGAGAGCTTCGCTGACTGCACGTCGTATGCGTTCGAGCTGCGGGCATGCGACGTGGTGGGCGAGCTGGCCTGGACGGCCGGTTTCGAGCGCACGTCCGTGTCCGTCCACGGCGAGCCCAAGAGCTACACGCTCCGGGTGACGCAGGTCTACCGCCGCGAGGATGGGTGGTGGCGGGTGGCCCACCGTCATGGGGACGGAGGGCCGTGAACTGCGCTTCCCGGCTCCCGCCGGTCCGTGCGCAGTTCCATGGTTCGGTTTGATCTCCTTGATTCCCCGAGCCGTTCCTCAAGGGATGCGAGCGGTAGAGCCACCGGCGATCGCTGGCGCTCGCTGCCGGTGGCCTGGCCGCCAATGCCGCAGTAGTTGCGGCCGGCCACGAGCCGAGTGGGTGCTTCTGGGAGGGCCTGGTGCAGTTCGCCTGGCCGGATCTCGCTGAACGCATCAATGCCCAGCATGGCGTGGTGGAGGCCGTCGCCTTTGAGACGGCAGTCGCGGAGGATCTTCCAGCCCTTCACCGGGCGAAGACGTGCTCGACGCGGGCACCGACCTTGCGGTGGGAGACGTTGTGTCCCTCCTTCCAGGCCGGGAGTTCAGCCTGGCCCTTCTCTCGGCGGCGCGGATTGACCAGACTGGTTACCCCGTCCGCGACCACCGTGGTCCTACCGACAGCGGCCTTGGCTCTGGGCAGTTCCGATGCCTTGCAATCGTTGCGGTTGCCCGGCAGCGGCCAGCCGTCGATGACGACGAGTCGGCTGTCGGCGTCGATGAAGACCTGGTAGTTGGTGGAGTAGCGATAGTTCTTCGACTGCTCGGCGACGGTGTGGTCGCGGGTGGGGGCGAGGGTGCCGTCCACGATGAGCACGGCGCCATTGGCGAACCGCTTGCAGGGCTGGAGAGCAAGCATCGGCTCGAGGTGGTCGATGATCCGGTCCGCCGCCGACTGGGACACCCCGAACGGCGGCGGGCACGACGAAGTGGTCCGCCTGTATGTCGCTGCCTGTGCCGAACGCATGGCGCCGCTGTTCGTGGGCCTGCGGGCGGGTGTACCAGGGCGGGAAGCTGACCTGGACCTCTGCGCGGAGTCCGTTCGCGAACTTTGGCATGCCGACCGGCCACTCGCCGACGTTGCCGAGCGCGTGCGCCTGCTGGAGCGGTTCCCGGAGCTTCAGCCGAACGAGGAGGGGATCACCGATGACGCCGACACCTACGCCTTCTTCGCTGCGCTCTGCTTGAGGTATGCCATGTTGGCCCACAGCTCGGGAAACGCTGACACCGCGGTGTCCTGCGGCCATGCGGCGCTCACCGCCATGGGCATGCTCGACCAAAACGTTCCAGGGGCGCGCTTCCTGGCCGAGGAACAACGGCTCCAGTCTCTCTCGATGTGCGGTGACCCCTCAGGTCTGTGGGACGCGAGCGTCGTTGCAGGGCGGGAGAGGTTCCGTGCCGTGTCGGGCCGTCTGACCCGCTAGGCATGCTGATCGCTGCCGGTGAGATCCGGCCTCTTCTTAGGCGGCCACGGTGCCCGCTTCATCGGGCGGAGCTGGGAAAGCAAGTGCCTCGTCAAAGCGCTCGTCCTGCTGGAGGCAGTGGTAGAGCTGGCCGATCATGCGGTTGAAAAGATTGCGCTGGGCGGAGGCGTGCCGATCTGCGTGGTTGTCGCGTCGTCGCCGGTAGTGGGCCTTGGCACCCGGCGAGGCTGTGATCGCGGAGAACGCCCAGAGGTATCCGGCATGGTTGAGGCGGTCGTTCTTCACCCAGCGTCGGGTGACGCTGGACTTCTTGCCAGACGCCCGGGTGATAGGTGATGCGCCGGCGTAGGCCTTCAAGCCGCGGGCGTCGGCGAACCGCTGTCGGTCGTCCCCAATCTCGGCAAGTACCCGGGCGCCGAGGCGGGTGCCGAGGCCGGGGAAGCTGAGGATGATCTCAGCGTCCGGGTGCTGCGGGAATGCTTCTTCGACCGCCTCAGCGAGGCTGTCAGCGGCCGTGCAGGCGGCCTCCAGCTGAATCAGGAGAGCAAGCATCTGCTTACCAAGTGCGTCCTCGACCAGCTGCGGCTGGCGGGCCCATTTGGCTCGGAAGACTTCGTGGAACCGCTCGGTGTCGGCGGCGATGCCTCGCTGACGACCGGCCCGATTGAGCGCGGTCTGTAACTGTGTGCGCGTGAGGCGAGCGGCCTTGGCCGGCGTCGGGGCCAGCTTGAGGAGCTGGTGGGCCTCGGGTCGGCAGAGCCCGTTCTTCCAGGATTGGACGGCCGTGAGAGCGGCCTGGTAGTACTCGCGCAGCAGGGAGCGGAGCTGGTTGGCGATCTGCTGGCGGTTCCAGGTCGCGTCCTGCTGAGCGCGGGCGAGGACGGCGACGGCGCGGGCCAGATCACTGTCCTGCGGAAGCGGCCGGTGAGCGTGCATGTCGGTCCGCAGCACGTTGGCCAGGACCAGGGCGTCGCCCGGGTCGGTCTTCTTGCGCGAGACGGAATGCCGGTCTCGGTAGCGGGCCGCGGCCATCGGGTTGATCGCGAACACCGGTCGTTTGCCGGTCCGCAGCACCGAGACCAGCAGGCCCCGGGATGTCTCGATCGCGACCGGGATCGGGAACTCTTCCGTATCGCCGTACTCAGCGAGCAGATCCAACAGGAGCTTGTAGCCAGCGGCGTCATCGGTGATATGCCGCTTGGCCACCAACTGGCCGCTGTCGTCGACCAGGGCGACGTCGTGTGTCTTCTCCGCCCAGTCGATGCCGCAGTAGATCAAGATCTTTCCCCTCCCTGTGCTCGGGTGTTCGTACTGGTCACGAGCTCACGCGGAACCACGCAGCGACCTAATCCAAGGACTCGACACGAGGTCGGTCCGCCACCTCAGCAGCTGTTCGTGGTACCAGCTCACCGCATGGGCCCCGGTCTGCGTTGGAGCTGAAGTGGCTCGGGCATCACGAGGGGTCACCATGCAGCGGGCTCGCACCACAAACACCAACGAGTGATCAAGCGGGCAGTGTTGACGATGGTGGCAGTCACGAGAGCGTCGGGCATCACCGCTCTGGATATAGGGATCAAGTCCCAGGACGACTCAAGGCGCCAGCCCGACACTCACGTGACCGCCATCGTGACCGCTCTGGCTGGTCGAACAGCCAGGACGTACGTCTCTCAGGGCTGTCGTTACCCCCGGATTAGGACGGCTCGGACGCCGTGATCACACCAGCCACAGCGAGCTCGTCATAAAGATCGACGGCATGGCACGATGACCGGCATGTCAGGTCAGGTCTGGGTGTCACTCATATCGCTGGGCGGCGTTGTCCTCGGTGGCTCGTTGTCCTACCTCGTCCAGCACAGAACTCAACTCTCGGCGGAACGCGCTGAACAGCAACGGCAGCAGCTCGCCTTGTCGGAGGCCCGGCGCGGGGAACGGCTGGCGCTGCTGGAGCGGTTCGTCGAGGTGGGGGCCGAGGCCGAACGTTCCGCCTTTAGTCGGCCCTCGGAGTGGGAGGACACCGACGCCTGGTTCCTCACGACCCAGGACGTCATGAACAGGCTGTGGGTTACGGAGCGGCTCATCCGTATCCAGTTCCCCCTGCCGGTGCACGACGCGGCCCGCGCGTACTTCCTCGACCTCAACCGGACGGTATGGGAAGGCTTGCCCGACGGTGAAAGTGTGCGGGACTACCTGGAGGACAACCGGCTGGCGTTTCTGGACGCGGCTCGCGCGGTCATGGGGTAGCGCACCGCCGTCCCCCGGAGATCGCTCACGGGACAGCCTTTAGCGCAGTTCGACGGAATAGGAGCTACCGCTGAACTCCCAGCCGTCGGCGCCGGCGCCGATGTCGGCGACGGTGATCTCGTCGATGAAGAGGTCCTCGAAGTCGTCGTCGCGCAGGTCGCCGGCCAGCCACAGGGCTTCGATGTCGCTCCAGTCGCCGCGGCTGGCATCGATGCGCAGGGGGGCGGCGCGGCGGTCGCCGCGTTCGCGTTCGTCGCCGCCGAGCGGATCGCGCGCGCCGTCGGTGACGACCGGGCGCTGGCCGATCGCCTGCTGGCCGAGACCGAGACGACGGGCCAGTCGTGCACGCTCACCCCGGCCGACCTGGGGATGGGGCGGCCGCACTTTCCCGAGCCGTCCGTGGTCGGGGCAGGGACGGTGTCGACCTGCGCCGGACCCGCACGCCGCCACCCTCGGCAGCACAGACCGGTGGGGGCAAGGCAGGGCAACGCTGACGACCAGCTCCACTCCCAGCCACACCGGCGTCCGGGCGAAGCGGAGGAAGCGGAGGAAGCGGAGGAAGCAGAAGACACTCGTCGCGTCATCCCCCGACTTTTCCGGCGCGGATCTGCTGACCTCGTGTGGCGTCGACGACGATGGGGATGCCGTCGGGGATCCGGCCTTCGAGGTCGCCGAGCAACTCCTCGATCGGCGGCAGATCGGCGGGACTGCGGACGTGCACGTACAAGGTTCGGGACTGCGCCTCGACGCTGGTGACCATCGCACCAGGGGTACCGGCCAGCCAGTTCTGCGCGGCGGTCCGCGTCCTGGAGGCCCAGGTGTTCAGCAGCACGGTCATCGCGGTATTGGCACCCAGCGGGAGGAGGACCGCGGTGAACAGCAGCGCGAGCATGACGTAGGAACGCCGCGAAGCCCGCCTCTTGTTGCCTCCGGGCTCCTGGACCAGTTCGAGGGCGGAGAAGACCGTCATGCCCGCGAAGACCAGAGCGAAGAGGTTGGAAACGAAGAGCACCAGCGCCCCGAGCGCGAGCCACCACGCCCCCTGGCCGGCACAGACTCCGGTGACCACGAGCGGGGGCACGAGGGAGATCGCGATGGCCACCCCTGGCAGGACCGCGGCGACATCCTTGCGGGCCAGCGCCACCGCTCCCGCGAAACCCGTGGCAAGAGCGGCGATCAGGTCCAACAACCCCGGAGACGTCCGGCCGGAGATCTGAGAGTCGGACAGCAGGTCATAGCTTGGAGGCACCACCAGCGAGGCGGCCGCACCCACAAGTACCACCAGCAGACCTCCCAGCGCCACGAAAGCAGCCGCCGTACTACGCCGGCCTTGCACCGCCCCCAGAGCGATCCCCATGATCGGAGTGGAAAGCGGCGCGATGATCATGGCGCCGATGACCGTGGCGGTGGAGTCCGTCAGGATCCCACCAGCGGCGATCACCGAGGAGAGAAAGAGCATCGTCCAGAAGGCGGACTGCTTGGACCGGCTGTCACCCGCCGACAGGTCCAGGTCTTCGCGAAGATCCTCCAAGGGGCGGCGCTGGCGGTCCGGAAGGACCCAGCTGCGCAAGTGGCCGAGCATGCGCCCAGTATCAGCGCCGATGCCTACCCGGCATCGCAAGGACACGCGGCGCCCTGCGCCGCAACTCTCTCTGCTCTCTGGCGTGACCATGACGGCAGGACGTCACGCCAGAGACCAGGCCCCCCGTACCGGACCCCGCGATCCGTGTCGTCGGTGCGGGCCACATGCAGGTCGGTCTCCGTCTCGTCACGCGATGAGCCGAGGACGCCACGGCTGCCCCTCTGACCTCGGGGGCGGGGTCGCGGGTGCCGGCGATTTGGATGGCCGGGCCCGCAAGGGATCCCCAACTCCGCGGGCGTGGTGTCACCACCTCAACACCGCTCGGGGGCCGACGTCCCAGGTGCCCATCGCTCTCCTCGCGCGGGCTGTCCGGGGATCGTCGCACGGGCAACCGATGGCGAGCGCCCCAGACCGGCCTGGCCCTTTCGCTCAACTCCTGGATGAACTGGCCGTTTCTCTGGCGGCTGTTCACCGCATTCCCGGCCCGGATGCCGGTTCGGGCCGATCCGCCGGAGCCGGACCAAAGCCCAGTGATCCGGTACTCCGCCACTGTCAACTCGCGCTCCCCGCCTCCTTCGTACCTGGTTCAACGAACTGCGTGGGCGCCGAGCCGCGGCCACGTGCACGAGTTCGTCGGCCGCCAATACATGGCGGCCGCCCCGAGATGCAACACACATGGCGCAGTGAGAATCTAGCTATGAGGGCCGTCGTTGGGTGGTCCGGCTCGTTGGGCGTGAAGCCGCGAAGCAGTCGATGGAACCAAGTCACCAGCAGGCCCCTTCGAGGCGCGCGCCGGCGGGATCTGAACTCGACACCGATATGGGATCGCTCCATCGCGGGCGGGCACGGCGGTCGGCAAACTCCGCTTGCTGGAAGGACGGTGGGAAGAATGGCTGCATTGACGATGCGCCGGACGGCGGTGGCGCTCGCCTCCTGCGCCGTCGCCGCCGGAGGCATGATGGCACCGACGGTGGTTACTGATGCCGCTGCGCAAGGGTGCTACGTGGATGCCTATCCGCCTGATGGTGGTACCAACATCGGCGGGTCTCCGAACAGGTACAAGTGGAGCAACTCGCCTTACATCGGCGCGCGGTACAACCGGTGCAACGGGTACGTCTATGTCCTGTACGGCGGGTACCGCGCCACGCACTACAACGTCCGCTGGGCCGCCCCAGGTGGTCCTTGGCAGCAGAGCGAGCTGCCCGCGGGGAAGGCGCTGTGGAAGTGGCCTGCCCGCCACGGCGACTACAACTTCATGATCCAGGCGTGCAACCGAGGGACCCTCTCCCGGTCGAAGTGCACCGCCTGGTCTCCCCAGCTCTACCTCAACACGCGGTGAGAACTGGGAACCCCTGTCGCAGTGGCTTCAAGCCCAGCGAATGAGCGTGCGGGCGGACGCCGAGGTCGCCTCCTTCGACGACCTGGACTCCCTGCCGCAGCGCGCTCGGTGCCGGGACCTGTCCGGCGAAATCCCGCACGACTTCACGCCGGGGGCGTTCCCGCGCGCGTTCATCCACGGTCACGTCGTTCGAGTTTGATGATTACTCGACGGAAGTGGACGATTTAACCATTGCGACCTCGTAAACGGGGAGGCGCGACTATGTTCAGGCGATTCATGGCTTCGGCGATGGTGATTGCCGCCGGAATCGGCGGCGCGCTGATCGCGCCGTCTGACGCAGGCGCTCAGGACTACGGGCCCAACACCTGCCGACAGGGATATGTCTGGCGGCTCGCGCGGGCCGGCGATCTCGTGTGCGTGACACCGCAGACGCGTACCGACACCGCCAACGACAACGCTCTGGCTCCCGGCCGGACCCTCGCGAACGGCTACTGCGAGCAGGGCTACGTCTGGCGTGAGGCGTGGGGATCCGACGACCTCACCTGTGTGACCCCGCAGACCCGCGCTCGGGCACGGTACGACAACCGTCAGGCCGACGACCGGCGACTGGCGGTGCGGGTGTGGGTCACTTCGGTGAACGGCAAGCTGAAGGTCAGCGGCAACCACTTCAATGTGAACGGCCGGGTCCGCATCGTGTTCTCCGGCGCGGTCAGCAAGTCCTGGACGGTCACGGCCACCAGGCACCCCGGGCACCCTGGCGGGAGCTTTGGTTTCGTCCCCGGCTACAGCGCACGGTGCGCACCCGGAAACCCGAACTCCAATGTCTACGCGGTCGATCTGACGTCGGGTCGCCGGACGGTCAGCGTCCCGTTCGTCTACTGCGTCAGGATCGACTGACGTTCGTACGGCTGCAACGTACCTGCCACGCCTGGGATCAGGATATCCGTTCCGATTCGGGACTGAATCATGAGTAATTCCTGATCCGGATGTCGGTAATTCAACTTCCCTGTCATTGGCAGGCGGAAGATTCAACTTACGCCAGTCCTCGGTCTGGCTGCGCCTACGGGTCGTGCGGACATGCCGTGAGCGGGGCGCACCGCTCACGGATGGCGCGGCCCGATGGGTGGTGGAAGCATGGAGGTGGTGCTACACGCCGCTCCACGCTCTCGCGAGGAGGGATGGTCATGGCCAAGCGTCTGGTCGTCTGCTGTGACGGCACATGGAACTACGCCGACCAGCCGAGCAAGACGAACGTTGCCAAAGTCGCTCTGTCCGTGCGCCAGGGGTCCGCCGTCGGGAAAGATCAGCGGGTCTACTATCACAGCGGCGTCGGTACCGACCGGTGGGAACGGCTGCGGGGCGGCGCCTTCGGTGTGGGGCTTTCGCGGAATGTCGCGGAGGCCTACCGGTTCCTCGTCGAGACGTACGAGCCCGACGACGAATTGTTCCTCTTCGGCTTCAGCCGTGGGGCGTTCACCGCCCGCAGCCTGGCGGGGCTGGTGCGCAACTGCGGCATCCTACGGCGGGAACACGCCGACCGAGCACAGGCGGCATGGTCCCTCTACCGCGACCGGAACGAGCATCCGAGCGGCGCGGCATCCACCTTGTTCCGCCGTTCGTACGCCCGCGAGACCGGGATCGACTTCATCGGGGTCTGGGACACGGTGGGTGCGCTGGGCATACCTATGCCGAGCGCCGCTCCGCTCCAGTGGCCGGTGAACGCGTTCAACCACCGCTGGGCGTTCCACGACACCGAGCTGAGCAGCTGGGTCAAGGGGGCCTTCCACGCGCTGGCCATCGACGAGACGCGCTCGGCGTTCCGGCCGGCGCTGTGGCACCAGCAGCCCGACGCCGCCCGGCACGGGCAGGAGTTGAAGCAGGTCTGGTTCGCCGGGGTGCACTGTGATGTCGGTGGTGGGTACACGGAGGCGGGGCTCTCCGACATCGCCCTGCTGTGGATGGTCGACCAGGCCCGGCGCTACGGGTTGGAGTTCGACGACGAGCCGTTCAGGGCGGCTGGGCCGGAAGAGACGAGTCCGCAGAAGGGGGTGGGCTTCCGGATCGAGCCGGACGGCTCGGGTCAGCTGCACGAGTCGCGTACGCACATGTACCGGCTGGCCAAGGCCTACCACCGACCGCTGGGCAGCGCGGTGAACGACAGGAACGAGCCTGACGGGAACGAGTTCCTGGCCGTCCCGGCCAAGGAGCGCTACGAGCACGACGCCGGATACCGGCCCCCTGGGCTCAGGCGGTATCTCACTGACCAGGAGGGGGTCCGGCTGGAGCCGGTCCCCCTGTCGGACCTCACGGCCGGCCTGCCGACGATGCCGCCGGCCGCGTCCGCGCCGGCGGTCGGCCGCGTAGGCCGTTGAGGCGACCGCACTCCCCGATAGCTCAATCTCCGTCCACCAGGAATCCCTTGGCCTGCAGAGCCGCCACCATCGCGGCATGCGTGTCCTCCCCGCGCTGCCCGTCCGCGGCCAGCCCTTGATCCCGCTGGAACGCGCTCACCGCGGCCTGGGTGCGCGGGCCGTCGATGCCGTCGATGGGGCCCGGGTCGTAGCCGAGCGCGGTCAGGGCTTCCTGGATACCGCGGACGCCTGCCAGATGGAACTCCCTGGGGCGACCGGCGCCACCGCCGGGCATCGGCGGTGAACCGTCCTGAGAGAAGGTCACCGACGCCACGGTGTCCGTACCGGTGATGCCCAGGAAGAACTCATGGAGGTCGACCCCCTGGTACTGGCCGGCCGGTGCGCCGCCGATGATCTCGACTAGGGCCCAGTGGAGGTGGGTTGCGGTCGGGCCGCTGCGGCAGACGGTGCCCAGCGGATCGCCTCTGGCGACCGAGGAGCCGGCGGTGATTCCGGCCGGCACATCGGCGATGTGGGTGTAATAGACGCCCACCATGTCGTTGGGGGCTCGCATGAAGAGCTGGGCGCCGTACACCCTGGGGGTGTCGGCGGCCGGGTCGTGCGGGTTGTACCGGGTCACGTGTGCGTCGAAAGCCGCGCGGACCAGGGTGCCTTCGGCGGCGCCGAAGTCCATGCCGTACTGCTCGTACCAGTGCGGCGGCTGGTGACCGCCGACGTTCGGTCCGCCGAGGTCGGTGGCGCCGGTACCCGGCTGGAACGGGCCGGACATGTCGAGGGTGAACGCGGTCATGATGCCGTACCTCTCCATCTGTTTGACGTTGGACCTGTCCTTTCCCCCGTCTCTTCGCTGTGGCACTCGGGGCGCTGGGGTCAGGCCCCAGCCACGACGAAGCCCTGTGCGGAGAGCTGGGAGGCGAGCGCGGACAGGGTGTCGGGGTCGTCGAACGCCCCGTTCTCGCCAAGGCCGTTGGCTGCCTGGAACTCCTTGACCTTGCCCTGGGTGAGCGGGCCGTCCGCGCCGTCCTGGGTCAGTGGTGTGAAGTGCAGGGCGAGCAGGGCCCCTTGGACGCCGAACACGTCCGACAGGTCCAGCACGATCTGCTCCAGCGGCAGACCCTGGGACTCCGCGTCGAGGGCGAGCAGAAAGTGCGCCCGGTCCAGTTTGTTCCGGATCCTGATCGTGCCGACGTCCGGGGTGAAGTGGCATTCGTCCGCCGCGCCCGCCCAGTTCCGCACTCCCACGTGCCCCTGGAACTTGGGGAACCTGAACTTCGGACCCATCGCCCAGCACATGCTCAGTGCGGCGAGTTGGGCGTTGGCCGGCCAGGAGTCGAAGTCACCGAAGCCGTCGCGGCCGATGAGCACTCCCGCCATCTCGTCGAGCTTCTCGAACACATGGCGGTCGATCTCGTCGTCGTCCACGTGCAGGCGGGTCAGGGGCGGCCGGAAGCTGTTGTGGCCGACGGGGGCCAGTTCGAGGTGGGACTTCACGGTGTCCCATTCCTGGGCGACCTCCTCGCTCGCCGCCTCCGCGTCCACGTCGTTGACGAGCCAACGGAGTCTGCCCGCGGCGGCCAGTGAAGCGGCCCGCTCCTGCGGGGTGGGCGCGGAATTGTCCCGTGCCGTCTCGTCGATCTTGTTGCCTATGCCGGTGCTCACATACCCTTTCACGTCCAGGTACATGAAGTTGACGCGTCCTTCCAGCGGGTCGTTGAAGGTGATCCAGTAGTCGCGGACGCTCTGGTGCATGGTGCTGCCTTCCTTCTTCCGGCTCCGGCTCGCTCGGGCAGCATCCGGGCGAACCGGGGCGAGGGTGCGACGCCGAGTTCCTCCTCCAACAGGCGGCGGAACTCCTCGTAATGGCGCACCGCCTCGCCGACGTTGCCCTCCGCGAGATGGGCTGACACGACCGCCCGGTGGGCGCTCTCCCGCAGCGGTTCCGCCCGGACGCTGGCCCAGCCCGCCTCGATCGCGAGGGCCGGTCTGCCCTGTCTTGTCAGGGCCTCGGCCAGCTCGTCGAGCGCGTGCAGCCGCAGTTGCCGCAGATGCTCACGCTCCAGCAGTACCCAGTCCTCGTCCCAGCCGGGCAGCAGATCCTCGACGGTCAGCAGTCCCAGCGACGACAGGGCGTACGGTGCAGGGGCGTTGCCCTGCACGACACCGAGCGCTGTCCGGGTGAGGGCGTGGACGTCCACCCGCAGGTCGGCGGTGACCCGAAGGACGTCGCCGCAACAGCTGACCAGCGGCGGTTCGGCGTGAGGCAGCTTCCACAGGGTGGTGCGCAGGCTGCCTCTGGCATGACCCTCGGTGACGTCGGGCCACAGCGTGCCGGCGAGGACCGTGCGGCACGCCTGCCCCCGCAGTCCCATGAAGGCCAGGAGCCGCTGGGCGTTGCCAGAGAGGTCGACATGCTCGGTGCCCAGTTCCAGACGGAATTCGCCGAGAAGTCTCAGCCGAAGAGAGGACGCCACTTTGATCGCCTCGCGCGCACGGTTTCGCGTGGGCGCGCCTCGCGCGGACCTTTCGTTGCATCGAGGGCGCACGGTCGCGTTCGCCGCCTCGACCGGGCCCCCGAAACGTCGCACGGGTCGACGACGCGTACCGCCTTCTCATTTTCAGACTCCTGCTCACCCCCTGCAACCGGGCCCGGAGGGACCGTCATTGACGTCGGGGTGACGGTGCGCTGACGCCGCGTCCGTAGCGTCGGACGCGGCGCAGGAGAGGCGAGCGCGGGGAATGCCCGGCAGTCGGGCCAAGGACCGACAGGAGGACGCCATGACAGCGACGGCGACCATCGAGGAGTTCATCTGCGTGCGGCCGGCGACGTCGACCGACTTCGACCTCGGGTCGGTGATCAACACTTTGCTTGCCCCGGTCTACGAGTTGCCGGGTGCCCAGCTCATCGACCGGCTCACCGGGAACGTCGACATCGGCCGGCTCATCAGCGACGCCGCGAACGAGGCACCGGACGACCTGTATGCCACGACCACCGACTCGCCCGGTCTGGACAACAGGGTGTGGCCGCCGGGCGACCCGTTCGAGGCCGCCGCGGGAGCGCGGATCCCCGTCGGACTCGCCTTGCCCGTGGAGGGCGCCACGACGGTCTTCCTGTGGGAGAAGGACAGCAGCCCGTTCGCCAACGACGACAGGCTGGGCTCCGTCACCATCGACGAGAGTGAGCAGGGACAGGGCGACCTGTCGAAGATCGCCTTCTCCGAGGAGGAGAAGTCCTGTTACTACGTCTCGTACCACGTGGACTGAAGGGAGCAGTCCCATGTCGGTGCGGGACCGGGGGTACTGCGGCAAGTGCCACGCGATGTTCCACGACGGAGATCCGGAGAAGGGCGCCTGTCCGAGGGGCGGTGGCCACGAGGCCGTCGGGTACACGTCGTCCCTCCGAACAACGCCTCCGGGACCTCCTTGTGCGCGACCGCACCATCGCATGGCCGGGCAGCGGCGGAGCCCATGGGCAGTGGATCGCGCCAGGTCAAGGCAGGTCAGCACGTCTTCGACCTGTTCCCCCATGGACGGCCCCCGGGCCGGACGGTTCTGACCGTGAGGTGAGTGATGGGCGGCATCTTCGGACTCGATCTGGAACGGCTGGCCGACGACCGGCTCCCGGCGACGGTGGAGATCGACTCCCCGCTGCCCCCGGTGCGGCTGCGGGGCAGGCTGGAGCGCCGGCAGTTCCGCTCCTTCTCGGGCGTGCTGAGCGCGACCGTGCCCGCCACGACGGTGACCGCCTTCGGGCAGCTGGATCTGGCGGCGCCGGGCGGTCCGGCGTTCGTCGCGCTGCTCGGCGCCACCTTCCCCGAGCCGGGCGTCCAGCTGGGCCTCGGCTTCGCGCTGAGCGGCGTCGGCGGTGTCGTGGGCGTCAACAAGGCGGTGAACCGGGACGCCCTGATCGCCGCCATCGCCGACGGCACCGCCGGTGAACTGCTGTTTCCACCCGACCCGGTGGCGGCGGCGAAACGGGTCGTCCCCCGGCTGCCGGCCCTGTTCCCGACGGTGCCGGGGCGCACCGTCGTCGGGCCGATGTTCCAGATCTCGTGGGGCGGCCGCATGGTCTCCCTGTCGGCGGCCGTCGTGGCCGAGGTCCCCGACCCGGTACGGCTGTCCCTCCTCGGAATCCTGCGGGTCGCGGTGCCGGACCCGGAGGTGCCGCTGATCCAGCTCAAGGCCACCTTCGCCGGACAGTACGACAGCGCCGAGCCCAGCACGTTCCTGATGGCGAGCCTGAGCGGTTCGCACATGGCCGGGGTGCCGCTCGACGGGGACGTGCTGGTGCTGAGCCGGGGAGGGCCCGATCCGACATTCGTGCTCAGCGCGGGCGGTTTCCACCCGGCCTTCGCGGTCCCGCGGGGTGTGCCGGCGCTGCACCGGCTGTCGATGAACCTCTCCCCGGTGCCATGGATCCAGCTGCGCTGCCAGGCGTACTTCGCGATCACCACCAACACCCTCCAGTTCGGCGCCCAGCTCTCCCTGGTCGCGGAGATCGCCGGCTGCGGGCTGCGCGGCCAGTTCGGGCTCGACGTCCTGGTCCACCGTGAGCCGAGCCTGTCGTTCAGCGCGCGGATGCGGGGCTCGCTGTCGGTCGAGGTGTTCGGCGAGTCCCTGGTGGGCGTCGCCTTCGACCTCACCCTGGAAGGACCCGCCCCCTGGCACGCGGTCGGGCGCGGCAGCATCGACCTGTTCCTGTTCAGCGCCTCCTTCGATTTCGACGAACGCTGGGGCAACCCGCCTCCCGCCCTTCCGGCCCCACGCGCGGACCTGCGGCGCAGACTGGAAGAGGCCTTCGCCCGCCCGGAGGCATGGAGCGCGCTGCCCCCTGCGGGCGGCGACCGGATTCCGGTGCTGCTGTCCCCCGCCGCCAACCGGCAGATCGGCGAGGGGCGCCGCGTCCACCCGCATGGCGGCGTCGTCGCCCAGCAGCGCGTCCTGCCCTTCGGTGTGGACATCGAGCGCCTGGGACCCTCGCTCGTCGAACCGGCCGAACAGTGGGACATCGCCTCGGCCTCGCTGGGCGGCGAGGAGGCCGACGCGGGAGCGACCACGGACAACTTCGCCCCCGGCCAGTTCCGCAGGCTCACCGACGACGAGCAGTTGGGCGCGCCCGCGTACGACAGGTACCGGTCGGGTGTCCGCTTCGTCGCCGACACCTGTGAGCCGGACGAGGACGCGTTCGTCACGGCCTCGCTCGACTGGGAGACGAAGGTCGTGCCCGACCCGAACCCGACGCGGCTGCTCGACCTGCTGAGGTTCCTGCGGTTGGAGGCGCTCGTACGCGCCGAGATCACGGCCACCGTCTCCCTGCGGGACCCGATCTGGTGGCCGGCCGGGGTGAAACTGCTCGTGTCCCACGAGCCGCCCGTCGTGGCCGCGTCGACCTGGGCGATGACCGCCGCCTCCCTGCCGGCCTCGCCGTCGGCGACGAACGGGGAGCTGCGCCTGCTGTACGCCGGTATGGCCGGGGTGCGGCCGGTCGAGGCCTGGGAGGTGTGACCCCGATGTCCGAGGACCTCCAGTTCGCCCCGTACCTGCAAAGCCCCGTCGGCGGAGCGATCCGCAGCACGGTACCGAACGGGCCCGCGCTGCTGGATCCGGGGCTGACCCTGCTCGGGCCGGGCGGTGAGATCCCGGTCAGGCCGCCCGGCGACGCGTTGCGGATGCTCGGCCCCGAGGCCGTCATCGGCATCGACACCAGGCACGTCCTACGGGTCGATCCGCCGCCCGGCATCCAGGACGCCGAGCCGAACTACCTGGTCTGCGTGGAGTTCGACGCGCCCCAACTGCCCTGGCTGTTCACACCCGCCCGGCCCAGCGAGGGCATGCTGCGGCCCTGGCTGGTGCTGGTCGCCGTCGAGACCGCCGGGCACCCCCTGCAGGGCGGCGGGCCACTGCCCTTCGTGGACGTCGACGCCACGGCCCTGCCGCCGCTGGACCAGTCGTGGCAGTGGGCCCACGTCCAGCGCCCCGCGGGCCAGTCGGGTCCGCTGATCTCACGGCTGCTGTGCCCACTGCACCTGAGATCGGACACCGACTACACGGCCTGTGTCGTGCCGGCCTTCCAGGGCGGGGTCGCCGCGGGACTGTCCGGCGGCCTCACCGAGGTCGACCAGCACGGCGACGCCTGGCGCCGGGACCAGGGCGGCGTCCGGCTGCCGGTCTACTACAGCTGGCAGTTCCACACCGGCGCCCCGGGCGACTTCGAGCAACTGGCAACCGCGATCGTCCCGTTGTCCGCCGAGGAACGCGGCCCGCTGTCCGGCCGGACGGTCGACATCACCCAACCGTGGCTGCACGGCCCGCCGCTGGCCTCCGCCGATCCGCCCGGCGCCCGGCAGACCATCACCGTGCAGGGCGTGCTCCAGCTCGTCGACTCCCCCGCCGAACAGGCCGTCACCGCCCTCGCCGACTTCGCCTCCCGCGTCGCCCGGCACATCAGCCGGGGCACCGAGGACGCCGTCGCACCGCCGCTGTACGGCGGCCGCCCCGTCGTACGCGACGACGTCGAGGACGGTGAGTCCGGGTGGCTGGCCGAGCTCAACCTGAATCCGGAGACCCGGATCGCGGCATCCCTCGGCGCGGGCTGGGTGCGCGAGAACCAGGAGTGGCTGATGGCCCGGGCCTGGGACCAGGTCGGTGACGTCCGGGAGGCCAACCGGCTGCGCAGCCGTACCGCCTTCTGCACCGCGGTCGCCGACTCCGTCTACCGGCGCAGTGTGCAGACCCTCAGCCCCGACGAGACGCTCGGGCTCGCCGCTGCGGTGGGCGACCGCGTCCGCACCGGGAGCGAACTGCCGCTGCGGACCGAGGTCGTGGTCAGCCCGGCCCCTAACGAGCTGGTCGCCCCGGCCCTGCGGCGGCTGCTGCGGCGCCGTGGGCCGGTCGCCCGCCGCGCGGGCCTCGACGGGGAGTCGTACGTCCGCCGCACGCTCAGCGGCGAGCTGCTGCCGCCGCTGCCGACGGCAATGTTGACCCGGCCGGTGGAGGCCGGGCAGTTGGCGGGGGAGGACAGCGTCGAGCTCAACGCCAAGGTGGGCACGGCCCTGCGGGCGACCGCGACCGCGCGGGGCGCCCGGACGCTCAGGCTGCTGTCGGCCATGGCGCCGTCGGCGTGGGCCAACGGCTTCGACACCCAGGCAGGTGCGCTCACCGCGCTCGTGGCACGCCCGGCGGAGGGCATCGCGCCCGCCGAGGGGACGACGGGACCGGCCGACGCCCTGCGGATGTTCCAGGCGCTGTCCGCCGTGGAGCTGTCCGACCTGACCGGTGGCCTGTCCCCCGCGTTCGCCGAGCAGTCGCCGGACGCCGTGATGACGCTGGCGGAGCCAGACACCGCCCTGTCGCCGGACGCGTCCATGGGCGACGATCCGGGGGCGCACATCATGGAGTTCGGTGTGCCCGTCGACGCGCACGGGATGCGCGAGCGCCTCGCCCAGGCCTTCGACCCCGGGCCCCTGCTGGCGGCCCGGCTCGACAGCACCGTCACCATCCTGTCCGAGGAGGCGCTCGCCGTGCCCGCCACGCCCGGCGAGCCGGTCATGACCGCCCCGGACTTCCCCGCGCCCATGGCCCTGGCACTCCAGGACACCGCGGGCGACTGGTTCCTCCCGGGCTCCGGGACGATCCCCGACGACCGGGCCGTGCTGCTCCAGGCCAACGCGCCGTTCATCGCCTCGTTCATGGTAGGCGTCAACGACGAGATGAACGGCGAGATGCGCTGGCGCGAATACCCCACCGACCTGCGCGGCAGCCCCTTCACACACTTCTGGCCGCGCCCCGACGGCGAGCCGGACGTACCGCCCGTGCACGCCTGGGACCCGGACGGCGCGCTGAGCGCCCAGCTCACCCTGGGCGCGGGCGAGCTGGACGTGCTGCTCATCCGGGGCCGGCTCGTGCGCCGGTACCCCCAGATGGTCGTGGCCGCCGTCCCCGCCCAGTCCGTGGGCGCGGCCGACCTCGGGCAGAGCACCTGGGAGCACCCGAGGATGGTGCTCACCCTGGACGAACGGACCTGTGCGTACGCGTTCGTGCTGCCCGGGGACATCCACGACTGGTGGTTCGTACTCGCCGAGAACAGCTACCGGATGCGGTTCGGCTTCGACAACCCGGTGGATCCGGCGCCGCCGTACCGGCACTGGTCGGACCTGAGCTGGCAGGTCCCGGAGGGCGGTTTCGCCGACCTGTCGGCGATGCCCGCCGTGCCGGAGCAGGAACCCCGGCCGGACCGGTGGAACGCCGCCACCGTGGCCATGGTGAGTCTGCAGCGGCCTTTCCGGGTCGTCATGTCGGCCCGCAAACTGATCGGAGATCCAAGGTGACCGTCAACCTGGAACTGGCCAAGGCCCGCCGGGCCGTCGCAGACGCCCGGATCGCGCTCGACTGGTCCCGCGCCGGACTCGCCATGTACAACAAGCGCATCGAGTCCGGGGAGAGTGGCCTGGAGGCCGAACATCTCGCCCAGGGCCAGGAGGCGGCCACCAACCAGACCCGTTATCAAGCCGCCCGCGACACCTACCACGAGCTGGCCTGCGAGGAGCCGGAGCTGTGGTCGGCCGACAGCCACTCCGACCCGCTGCTGCTCCTGCCGCTGCGCCTGGAGACGGTGTACCGCAACACCGGGGAGGCCGCGTTGGAACTGTGGATCCGCGCCTACCCGGACGACATCCACGTCGACTCCCACGAGCCGGCTCTGACCCCGGCCGAACGTGTCGCGGCGGAGGCGTACTGGTGCGAGGTCTGGGCGGCCGGCCCCAACCAGGACCGCCGCAAGGCAGCCTGGGCGCAACTCGTCGCCGCGATCGGTCCGGGCCGCGCCGCATGGGCGGTGAAGGCGCTGCGGCCCGGCCTGCAGGATCCGCCACGGACCGAGACCCCGCCCGGCGCGAGCGCGCCCTCACCGGCTCCCTGGGCGGTGGAACCGCAGAGCCGCGACGGCTGCTGGACGCGGCCGGCTCACACGTACGCTCTGCCCGACCGGCTGGTGTTCTCCGGCTACGAGACTGTCGGGGACGGACAGATCGGGCTGGTCTGGCGCCAGGAGGGCGCGCCCATCCCGGAGGTGCTCGACGTCGGCCTCGGCCCGGACAGCCCGGTCCCACCCGGCTGGCTCAGCGACTTCGAGGAGGCCGTGCGGGTCGGCATGGGCGTCAAGGTGCTCATCGAGGGCGAGACGCGCTCCGACTTCAGCCTGGTCACCGTCGCCGGGGTGCGCGGCGGGGCCTCGGAGCACACCGCTGAACTCATCGGCACCCTGCTGGACGCCCATCGCTGCACCGACGGCCTGGCGGTGCTGCCCACCGGCACGCCGACCAACAACACCGAGTCCACCAGGTCGGCATGGCGCACCCGGATGCCGCCGCCCAGCCCGGAGAAGGCCGACGAGCAGCGCGCCGCCCTCGCGGCCCTCGGTGACCTGGCGCCCGGCAGCCCTCAGGCCGCCGCCCGCGCCGCCCGGGCCCTTGGACCCGCCGCCGGGCGCGTGCTGGCCGAGACCGCCGACGGGCTCGACGTGGACGACCACGACCTGCTGCGCCGACTGCACGCAGCATTCGGTGCCATGGCCGCCGCGTCCACGAACTGGATGAACTACGACTCCGACACCCAGGTCGACCTGACCTTCCTCGTCCAGCACTTCGTCGAGCACGTGCGCGGCCGCGGGACGCTGCCCACGATCCGGATCGGACGGCAGCCCTACGGCATCCTGCCGGTCACCTCACTCGACCTGTGGCACGGCACCGAGGTCGACCTGCGGATCCTGGAACACCTCCAGAGTTTCCGCACCTTCGCCGAGTCCCAGGGCTGGCGTTCGCCCACCCTCGGCAGCGGTGACGCCGACGAGGTGATCAACGACCTGCTGCACCGCCTGCCCGCCTCCCGGCGGCTGCGCTTCGTCCAACAGGAGCCGGTCAGCCCGCCGTTCCAGCCCGCGCCGGACACGCCGACCGGCACGATCCCGTACAAGAGCGGCTTCGCCTGGCAGCAGCCGCCCGACCCGGCGTTCCTGCCGCAGCCGCTGGAGTTCACCCTCACGGCCGCGCCCGCGCCGGAGGTGAGGGACCTGCTCCGGGCCCACCCGCTGCGCACGCTCCTCGGCGCCCTGCAGGAGTTCGCCCACCTGCAATCCCTCCAGCAGGAGGTGCCGCCCGAGGTCACCCAGCGGCTGTTCGACCTGGGCCCCGCCTTCGAGGGAACCCGCAGCGGCAAGCTCGGGCCCTGGTACCACCTCGCCATCATGGCCCTTCACCTGTACTACTTCCGGCTCGACCAGCGGCTCCAGTCCGGCGGCGCCGTGGACCCCGTCATCGACCTGACGGGTGGTCAGGTGAAGGTTCCGCCCGGCACGGTCCCCGAGTTCTTCGACTGGGCGGCCACCGCCATCGACCAGTTCGCCGCGGCCGAGGAGATGGCTGACGGCGACCTGCCCCGGCTGGAGCTCCTGCTGTGCGAGGTGCTGGACACGCAGAGCCACCGCCTGGACGCCTGGATGACCTCCGTCGCCTCCGCCCGGCTGAACCGGCTGCGCCGCGACCGCCCCGACGGCACCCACCTCGGGGCGTACGGCTGGGTCACCGATCTGCGTCCTCTGGGCTTCGGCGAGGAGTCCGTGCCGACCGACCCGGAGGACGACGAGGACCCGGAGATCGTGGGAAACGCGGAAGAGAACCCCCAGGCCCCGACCGACGACGAGACTCCGGCCGAGCCCGCCGAGGAAAGGATCAAGGAGACCCACGACGGCTATCTCGTGGCCCCCTCCATGCACCACGCCACCACCGCCGCCGTCCTGCGCTCGGGGTGGCTCAGCCACACCGACGCCGAGGCCTTCCGCGTCGACCTCCGGGCGCGCCGGGTGCGCCAGGCCCTCGCCGTGGTGGACGGCGTCCGCTCCGGCCAGACCCTGGGCGCCCTGCTCGGCTACCAGTTGGAACGCGCCCTGCACGACGCCCACCTGGACGGACTGATCGCCCCCTTCCGCGCCGCGTATCCCACCCCGCGCCTCGCCGAGCCGGACGCGCCGGGTGCGCAGGAGGCCCGTACCGCGACGGCCGCCCGCGACGTCGTCGACGGTCGCGCGCTCATCGCCGACCACACGGCCCACGGCCGTCAGCTCCAGGACCTTGACTCGCTCACCGAGGTGCTCACCGACGAGAGCCGGCCGCTGCTGGACCGGGCCGGTCCGCTCGTGAACGACCTGGAGGCCACCGTGGACGCGGTCGGCGACCTACTGCTCGCCGAAAGCGTGCACCAACTCGTCGCGGGTCATCCGCTGCGGGCCGGTGTGGCCGCCGACGGCATCGCCCGCGGTGACACACTGCCCGAGGAGTTCGAGGTCCTGCGCACACCCCGCTCGGCCGTCGCGCTCACCCACCGGCTCGGCCTGCTGGCACCCTCCACCGGTACGGGCGGCTGGACGGCGGGCCGGCCGCTCGCCGCACTGGAACCCGCCCTGGAGCGCTGGTGCCAGACACGGCTCGGTGACGCCGCAGGCTGGACGTTCGCCTTCGGTGACCCGGCCGCCCCCGCCCAGGTCTCCCTCGCCGATCTCGGGGTCTGCGCGCTGGACGTCGTCCTGGGCGCGGGGTTGTTCCGGGACGGCGCCGACCGGCAGCCCGACGCCGTGACCGGGGCCGAGAGCGTGCTGGCACACCGGCTGCTGCGCCGTGTCCCGGCGGGAGCCCGGGTCACCGACACCGGGGCCGCCCGGTTCGGCGAACTGCAGTTGCTGTGCCGGTCGCTGGCCGGAGTCCTGGCCGGCTCCCGGCCACTGCTCGTCACCGACCTCGACCCCGGCGCGGGCGACGACTGGTCGGCCGCCGACCTGCCGGAGCTGGCCGCCCGAGTCACGGCCTGGCACGGGGCGGTGACCCTCGCTCTCGCCGAACTGCGCGAGCAGGTGGAGGCGTTGCCGGGCACGGTCGACGAGGTCGTCCGGGTCCTGGAGACTCTCACCGACCTGGGGATGTCCGGCGCGTGGCCGTCGGCCCGAGAGGACGCCGATCGGGTGGAGTCGCTCCGCGGTCAGGCCCTCGCGGTGCTGAACCGCTTCGAGGCCGAGCCGCTTCCCGCCCTGCCGGGGCCGCCACCACAGGATCCGTCGGCGGTGCTGCAGTGGGTGACCCGGCTACGCGCGACGCTCACCTCGGTGCTCGGCTGGACCCTGCCCGTCCTGCCCGTACTCCACCTGGGCGGCAGCGCCGCGGCGGGCGCGCTGACCGGGCCCGCCCCGCAGGAGGCCGACGAGGACACGGTCGCGGACTGGCTGCTGGAGATGGAACGCGTCCGGCCCCAGACACAGGCCTTCGGTGACGCGCTGACGGCCGCCGAGACGCTGGCCGGCACGGCCCCCTGCACCACCGTCGTGGCCCAACTCCCCGCCGGGCAGCCCTGGATCGCCCGCGGCCGGGCACCCGTAGCGTCGCGCAGTCATCCCTTCCCGCACCACTGCGCGGTGCTGCGCGCCGACGGTGCACCTGACGCCGAAAAGACCGCCGGACTGATCGTGGACTCCTGGACGGAGTCCGTGCCCGAGCCCGGCGTGGGCGAGCACCCGCCGGAGGAACTGGGCGGCCTCGCCTTCCACTACAACCAGCCCGACGCCCGCGCCCCGCAGGCTCTGCTCCTGGCGCTGCCGCCCGACCGCACACGCGGCTGGCGGATGGAGGACGTCCACGCCGTGGTCGAGGAGACCTTCGCGCTCGCCCGGCTGCGCGGCATGGACCTCACCGACTTCTACGAGCTGCGCGGTCTGCTGCCCATGCAGTGGACGATGCCGGCACACGGATGGGGACCGCTATGACCATGTTCCGGTACGAACCCGTGCCGCGTGACACCGGCATGGACGAGGCACTCGCCGCCCGGACCGCCGACGCCGCCTGGTTCCTCGCCCGGCAGTACGCGTTCGGAGAGTTCCGGGGCGACGACGCCGCCTCCCCCGTCAAGGTCTCGCTCGCCCAGGAGGCCCACCGGCTGGACGGCTGGCGCACCCGTGCCGATGCCGAGTGGCAGCCGTACGAGCCGGACACGATGGTCCTGGAGGCCCTCGTCGAACGGGAACCCGGCAACGGCCTCGACGCCCGGCTGGCGATGGCCGGCGCGATGCGCTGGCGGCGTGCGCTGACCGTCGCCGGACTCGTCGCCCTGCTGCCTGCCTTCGCCCGGGTCTGCCCCTTCGCCACCGATGGCCCGCTGGCCCCCACCGGTCTGTCCGCCGCCGTGCGTGACCGGCTCCCCGACCCGGTCGCCCTCGCGCCCTGGCTGGCCCGGATCGCCGAACGCGACCAGACGGCCGCCAAGGAGTTCGACGCGCCCGACACCGACGCCGCGCGCGACGCCCTGGCGAGCGCGGCCGTCACCTGGCTGTCCTGGTGGCACGCGCACGTCCCGGACGCCGCGCCGCCCCAGCCCGCGAAGCCGCCCGAGGCATGGAACCCCGCCCGCCTGGAGTACGCCTTCGAGGTGCGCGCCTCCAGCCTGCCCGGCCTCGTACTCAACGCCGGGGAATACCACGGCGGTCACCTCGACTGGTGGGCCGTGGACGCCGCCCCGGACGCCCAACTGCCGGTCGACGCAGCCGCGGTGACGCGCGAGCAGCGCACGATCGTCCCCACCCCGGCGGTGTACGGCGGCATGCCCGTGTCCCGGTTCTGGGAGATGGAGGACGCCCGCATCGACTTCGGCTCCGTCGACGCCTCCCCCGCCGACCTGGGCCGGCTGATGCTCATCGCGTTCGCCACGGTCTACGGCAACGACTGGTTCTGTGTGCCGCTACCGCTCGTCGTCGGCTCCCTGAGCCGGGTCGTGGACTGCTCCGTCCACGACGTCTTCGGCGGCGAGACGACCCTCGGTCACGCCACCGCCCGCGACCTCGTCAGCTGGAACCTCTTCGGCCTGGGCGACCGCTCCAACGGCGGTGTCCCTCCGGCCGAGGGCATGGCGATGCCGCCCTCGCCCTGGATCTACCGGCCGGCGTCCCTGCCGGACGGTCTGGAGAGCCCCGCTGTCGAATCGGTGCTCCTGCTGCGCGACGAACAGGCCAACCTCGCCTGGGCCGTCGAGGAAACGGTCGCCGACCGCGCCGAGGAGCGGGTCGACCGCTACTCGCGCTGGATCGCCGCCACACCGCCCCCCGCGCCGGCCCAGGGCGCCGCGGAGCCGCCTGCCGAGGCCGCCCCGCGCTACCTGCTGGCCACCGACGTACCCGCCCACTGGTACCCCTTGGTCCCGCAAACCCTCGCCGACGAGGAGTCCATCCGCTTCCGTCTGGCCCATCTGGTCCGCGACGACGCCTCGCTCGAGGCTCCACTGGGCCGACTCCTCGCCGAGACGACCGGCCTCTACGAGGAGGAGGTGCCGCGCTCCGGCATCCGTGTCGAGCGCAGTCGGCAGTTCACGCGGTGGCAGGACGGTTCCGCGCACGCGTGGACCACCCGCCGCAAGGTGAGCGGAACCGGGGGCGGATCGAGCGGGCTGCGGTTCGACGTGCTGAAGCAGGACTGACCTGAGACCGGGACCGGCATGAGCCCCGCCCGCTGCGGGCGGGGCTCATGCCGGTCTCAGCTGTTCTCAGGAGTCCTCGAACAGCAGGTCCTCGGGCGGGTGGGTCATCCGCACGGTCTCGCCGTTGGTGGTCTCCACGACCCTGTGCAGTCCCACGCAGCGCTCACCCGTGGACAGGATGGAGAACCGGTCCCCCACGCCTGCCAGAAATGCGGGGAAGCAGGTGAGCGGCAGCGTTCCGAGGTTCAGGTAGTCCACCAGGCGGCGGAACAGTTTGGGCAGGAGCACGGCGTCGTCCGTCAGCGAGGACAGGCCGCTCACCTTCACCCCGCTCAGGGTGACGTCAGTCGGCCACAGGCCCCGGCCCGCTGTCCGGGCCTGTTCGGCGGTGATGGCCATCTCGGCGCGCAGGCTGGTGAACAGGCTGCGGTAGAACGTCGGGTAAGTCAGGCCCACCGTGAGCAGGTGGTGATTGAGCGTCGTCCTCAGGACGGCGGGGTCGACGTCGATCTCCCGTCCGCTGTCCCCCGGTGGTGCGCCACGGCCCGCCAGGGCGATGCACCGGCCGTGGACGTCGGTGCCTCGGGTGAGGACGAAGCCGGGGACCGCGTCCGGGGTGGTGGCGATCACGTTCTCGCCCTCACGCTGGACCTCGGTGAACCCTATCCAGCTCAGCAACTCGTCGCGCGCGGCGTGGGCGAACCGCAGGGGCTGGTGGACCCGGTTCGCACCGTAGTGCGTCTCCAGTGCGTCGATCGCGTCGAGCCGCAGCTTCGCGCGGCCCGTGGCACTGTGCTCGACGGCGCGGCCGCGCCCGCCGCCCACGAGGTCCCATTCGGCCGGTGCGTCGGGGGTGAAGGCCACCGTGTCCCCGTCCGGCTGGGAGCCCTTGACTTCGTACAGGCCTTTGATCAGAAGCATGGGCATGGCGACTCCTCAGACTGTCCCCCTCCGTCCAATTATGCTGCCGAATAAGGCATTTCGCACTTTATAGAAGGCAACAAGCCGTCACCCCACGCCAGTTAAGGGCGCCTGGACGGCACCTCAGGCCCGGCCTCCCCCAGTTCCAGGTCGGGTGGGCGCGGGCCCGGGGGCGGGGGTGCGCAGGGCCGCTGGGAGCCCCAAACCCCCGCTCCCGTGTTCTCCTAGCCTGCCGGCACGTCGGCTCCCGGCTGGCCGACGCGCTTGACCCTCAGGTCGAAAGCGAACGCCTCATCACAGGTGAGCTGCACCTGCCGCCCCAGCACATTCACGGCCACCTCGGCGGTCAACGGAGTCCGCCAGCCCTTTGCCACCACCTGGCCCCACGGCTCCTGGTACACATCCTTACCCCCGCACGCGCGGGCCGGACACCTCGTACGAGCCCTCAATACGGGCAATCTGCTGCTCCCCCGCAGCTGCCCCGGCCCCTTCCAGCCGGCCGTATGCCACCTCTCCGACGATGACACCCCGGTCGAACAGACCCGGCTCGACGGGCCCGCCACCCCCGTACTGCTGCCCGTCCACTTCCAGCGACAGGCCGATGTGAGTACCGAAGGCGGAGTTCTCGTAGAGCTCCAACGACACCTGCATGCCGTCCCGCTCGGTCTGGCACGTCGCCGCATGCCCCCTCTCGCGGGTCACACTCACCGAAGTGTCCCGCTCACCCGCCACCGCCGCAGGTGCCAACGCCAGCACCGTCGCAGCCAGCGCACCAGTGACTGCAACCCGCTTCCCTACCTGCATCCCTCACCCTCCAAGCACCGTATGCCTGTGATACCTGGAGTTGGACTCACAAACAGCGCGCGGAGTTGTAAGCCGCCGGTGCCTTACGCCCGTTCGCCGTCCGGGTGCGCTCGGGTTGGATGAGGGCGAACAGGGCGAGGAGTGAGGGCAACAGCGCTGCTCGACGGCTACGCGGTGCCCTCAGTCTCGGCCCGCAGCCGTACGGCGAGGTCACAGCGCCGGACGTGCTCCCGGCATTTCTGCGCGCCGATCCAGACCGGATCCGACTCCTGGTGGGTCCAGGCCACCGCGAGCGAGCGCCGCACCAAGAACACGCGTTGAGCGTGTCCTCGGACGCGCAAGCCGGTCAATTTACCGTCCTGGAACTGCACGGACACCTCACCATCGCCGTGACGCCGATCGTCACGGCACCACTCCTGCCC
Source organism: Streptomyces sp. NPDC005496 (assembly GCF_042872045.1). Lineage (NCBI taxonomy): Bacteria > Bacillati > Actinomycetota > Actinomycetes > Kitasatosporales > Streptomycetaceae > Streptomyces > Streptomyces sp. NPDC005496. The sequence goes on along the minus strand of NZ_JBIAJQ010000006.1, from coordinate 558,524 downwards.
GAGCAGCACGAGCCAGCTGACGACATCAAGACCGATGCCGTGACTCAGCTGTCCTGAAGACCGACCGCCAGCGTCAGTTCGAGGACCTGGCGTGGCGATGCGAGATCCGGAAACAGCTCCCGCAACTGCGACATCCGGTACCGGACTGTCTGAGGATGGACGAACAGGGCCGCCGCCGTCTCGTCCCGCCTGCCCTGGTGCAGCAGCCACGCCCGCAGAGTCTCCTCCAGCCGCCGTGCGGTCGCGACAGGCAAGGTCCGCAACGGTGCGAGGGCTCGGGCACGCAGGTCCGCGAACGCGTCCAGGTCGGCACTCAGCACCAGCTCGGGCAGGTGTTCCTCGGTATCGCGAATCTCAGAGGACAGGGAACGCGCGCGTACGGCTCGGGCGTACGAGGCGGACGCGCGCGTCCACGGCCGCGCCGGGCCGACCACGGCGTTGCGGCCGGTCAGCCGCCGCAAGAGATGTGATCGGTCGGCGTCGGGAACGAGCAGCACACCGGTGGCGTCCGGCAGATCATCGAGGACGAGGGTGCTCGCGTCGAGCGCGCGGTAGGCGGGTCGGGCATGGCCCGCGGGCAGCAGGACCGCGGTCAGCGACACCGGAGGCTGCCACCCGGCCCGTTGGACAGAGGCCAGCAGCACGTCCGGGCTCGCACCGGCGAGGAGGTCGCGGGCCAGGTGTTCCAGGTGGCGCTCCTGGTCTCTGCCCCGAGCGGCCAGTTCGTCGGCGTGGCCCGCGGCACTCGCGGCGGAGAGCTCGTCGATGTAGGCGAAGGTCAGCTCGGCGAACTTGGCGACCTCCGCGGCCGGCAGACCCGCGGGCACGGCACCCGCTGCCAGGCATCGCCAGGCCACGCGGGCACCGACGCGGTAGGCGCTGAGCAAGGCGTCCATCGAACGACCGTCGCGGACCTCGCCGCGGCCCAGCTCGTAGGCCGCGTCACCGGCGTCGCCGCCTGTGGCGTTCCCGCTCGCGAGGTCCAGGTAATGCCCCAGGGCGGTGCGGACGGCTCGGCGGATGGTGACGCCCATGTGGCCCGAAAGGGCGTTGGCGTAGGGCGGGACCTCGTCGATGATCGCCTGGACGACCTCGTCGGCGGTGCTCTTCAGCGCGGCCCGCAGTGCGGTGACCGTCGTCTCATCCAGGTCCAGTTCGCTGGCCCGCTGGATTGCGTAACTCATGTTCTTGTTCCCTGCGAACAATTCGACCGACCAGATTCACATCCTGCGGTCAGGACTCTACGCCCTGAGGCGCAGCAAGCTGGAGTCATGACGAGTACAGCCCTCCGCAGCAGGGCGTGGAAACTGCTCGAGATGGTCACGACGCCCCTGCTGCCCTCGGACTACCTCGACCTGGTCAGCCCGCTGCGCACGGGCGCTGACCTGCGTGGGCGCATCGAGGCCGTGCACCCCGAGACGAGTGACGCCGCGACCATCGTGATCAGACCGGGACGGGGCTGGCGCGGCCACACAGCAGGTCAGTACGTGCGGATCGGGGTCGACGTCGACGGGGTGCGCCTGTGGCGTGCCTACTCCCTCACCTCGCCGACAAACCGCCGGGACGGCCGCGTCACGATCACCGTCAAGGCGATCCCGGACGGCAAGGTCAGCCACCACCTGGTCCACCGGGCGAAGCCCGGCACCCTGGTCCAGCTCGACCAGCCGACCGGCGACTTCGTCCTGCCGCAGGCCAAACCCGCCAAGGTGCTCTACCTGACGGCCGGCAGCGGCATCACGCCCGTGATGGGCATGCTGCGCGACGGCGAGCTCGACGACGTCGTCATGGTCCACTGCGCGCCACAGCCGCACGACGTGATCTTCCGCGACGAGCTCCACGACCTGGTCGCGGCGAAGAGGCTGCGGCTGACCGAGGTGCACACCGACACAGACGGCATGCTCGACATCGCCCGCCTCGCCGAAATCGTGCCCGACTGGGCCGAGCGCGAGACCTGGGCCTGCGGGCCTGCGGGCCTGCTCGACGCCGCCGAGAAGCACTGGAGCGAGCACGGCGTCCCGGAGCGCCTGCACACCGAACGCTTCCGCCCCAGCATCGTCGTCGCCGGTGACGGCGGCGAGGTCACGTTCAGCGCCACCGGCAAGAGCGTCGACGCGGACGGCGTCACGCCGTTGCTGGACGTCGGAGAGCAGGCCGGTGTGCTCATGCCCTCCGGGTGCCGCATGGGCATCTGCTTCGGCTGCGTCTCGCCGCTCAAGGCGGGCGCCGTCCGCGACCTGCGCACCGGCGAGATCACCGAGGCCGAGCCGGGCGTCCTCATCCAGACCTGCGTGTCCGCCGCGGCGGGCCCCTGCGACATCGAACGGTAGGAACAGTTTGACCGCCATCGACCCCACCGCCCACCTGACCGCAGAGCAGATCGAGGAGCTCGGCCGCGAGCTGGACGCGATCCGCGACGAGGTGATCGCCAGCCGTGGTGAGAAGGACGCCGCCTACATCCGTAAGGTGATCGCCGCGCAGCGCACGCTCGAGCTGGCCAGCAGGGGCGTGCTGCTGTTCTCGATGTTCCCGCCCGCGTGGCTGATCGGCACCGCCGGGCTGTCCGTGGCGAAGATCATGGACAACATGGAGATCGGCCACAACATCCTGCACGGCCAGTGGGACTGGATGCGGGATCCGAAGATTCACTCCACCACCTGGGAGTGGGATCACGTCTCGCCGGCCGATCAGTGGAAGCACTCGCACAACGAGCTGCACCACACGTACACCAACGTGATCGGCAAGGACAACGACCTCGGCTACGGCATCATGCGCGTCGACGAGGACCAGAAGTGGCACCCGTTCCACCTGGGCCAGCCCCTTTGGAACTTCCTCAACGCCTGCTTCTTCGAGTACGGCATCGCAGCGTACGACCTGGAGCTCGGCAAGAATCTGCACAAGCGCCGCCGCAAGAACCCGGAGTTCCGCGCACGGGCCAGGGCCGTGGGCCGCAAGATCCGCAAGCAGGTGCTCAAGGACTACGTGATCCACCCGCTGCTGTCGGGACCGTCGTTCCTCCCCACGCTCGCCGCCACCTTCACCGCGAACCTGGTCCGCAACATCTGGTCCCACTCGGTGATCATGTGCGGGCACTTCCCCGAGGGCGTGCAGGTCTTCGAGCGCCGGTCGATCAAGGGCGAGACGCGCGGCCAGTGGTACCTGCGCCAGATGATGGGCTCGGCGAACATCAGCGGCAGCAAGGCCATGCACTTCATGACCGGCAACCTGTCGCACCAGATCGAGCACCACCTGTTCCCGGATCTGCCGAGCAACCGGTACGCCGAGGTCGCGGTGAAGGTGCGCGCGCTGTTCGAGAAGTACGAGCTGGAGTACGTCACCGGGCCGCTGCCCAAGCAAGTGTTCTCCGCCTGGCACAAGGTCTTCCGGCTCTCGCTGCCGAACAGCAAGCCCGAGGTCAGGACGCCGGATCGCGAGCAGAACCTCGTCGCGGCCTGATCCCACGAGGGTGCAGATCTTTGTGGCCGTGCCGGCCGCACCGCCGGGGTCGGGAGATCCGCTGCGGATGGCGGGCGACCGACGGCAGACCATACGGCTACGACCCGGGATCGGGTCCGCTCAGTGTCCGGCTGCGCCGCTGGACGTGCGCCGGGAGCTCAGCACCGAGCCCCGGCGCAGGGTTGCCGTGCGCTGACTGCCGCGGTCGAGCCGCGAGTCGGCCGCGTACGCGCACTCGCCTTGCCGACGGACGGGCGGGGCGGAAGGCACGGGGTGTCGCGTGCGAAGCGTTGATCGGCGCCCCGTACCCGGCGCGAGCAGATCGTTCAGGAATGCTGCGGGATGAAGGGAACGGCAGCGGAGCGTGCCCGCTCCCACATGCCGGGCAGCTGCTCCTCAGGACGCTGCTGCTCACCGTGCAGGGCGTTGAGCACCACCAGGCATCCGGTCAGGGCCGGAACCGCCCACTGCGCCACAGCCAGCTGCCGCTGGGCGCTGTCGAGGTCGATCGGATGCCGTTCGGCCTGCTCGGCGTCCTGCGGGTCGGAAGAGGAGGCCAGCTCGACCTTCTTGCCCAGGACCCGGGCGTAGGCGGTCGCGGCCAGAGCCGCAACGGTGACGAGCGTCTTGGCCGTGGTGGCGGCCCCGACGCCCTTCTGGGCGGCGACCCGGTGAGCGTTCGCGGCAAGCAGTCCGCCGCCGCCGAACAGGTGCACGCCGATGGCGGCGGCATTGACGGGCGTCCACTTCGCCCACCCCGACGAGGCGATCCGCGCCCTGCCCCGGGCCGTCTCACCTTGATCCTTCGCTGCCCCGTTGAGACCGACGGCCCCCATGAGGGAGCCACCGAACCAGGCCGCCAGACCCACATCGTGCAGGCTGCGGATGACGGTATTGCGATCGGACATGACACTGCTCCTCGGGACTGGGGACACGTGCCGACGGGAGCGTCGCGCACCACTCCACCCTCACTGGAGCCCGGGATCGCCGCCATCACGACTGACCCAGACGGATGCAAGTCCCCGTAGGGCCGGCCGGTGTGGATGAGGTCACGGTCCGTCGAGGTGGTGCTGGGGGGCGTTCTCATCGGCCTGGTGCAGGTCGAAGCGGATACCGCGAAAACGCCACCGGAGTCAGTGCCGTATCTCGGGCAGGAGGTCACCCCGGTGACTCTTCGTGGAGCTGTGGCGAAAACATCCGGGACCCTCAAGCACGTCTCAACCGGGCATCTCCAGTTCGGCCCAGATGGTTTTCCCCGACAGTCCGTACCGGCTCCCCCAACGACTGCTCAGCTGGGCAACCAGGAACAGCCCCCGTCCGCCCTCGTCTCCGGTCGACGCGCGACGCAGCCGGGGCTGAGTATTACTCGGATCGACGACCTCGCACACGAGCACGGCGTGGCGGATGAGCCGTAGACCGATCGGTCCACCCGCGTATCGGACGGCATTGGTGACCAGTTCGCTGACAATCAGTTCGACGGCGAAGTCCATATCCGTGAGCCCCCACTCCGCGAGCTTGGCGAGGGCCGCGGATCGTGCGTCGGCGACCGCGGCCGGGTTCGCGGGGAACGTCCACTCAGCCACGACATCTGCACGCAGTGGTCGGACGTGTGCGAGCAACAGCGTAGCGTCGTCGGCTGCATGCAGGTCGGCGTGACCGGCAGTCAGGACACGGACGGCCTCTCCGACAGAGCATCCCGAGCGGTGCTGATCAGCGATGCGGTCGCCGAGCCGACGTACGGCGGCGTCAACATCCGCGGCTGACGGGTCGAGCAGACCGTCGGTGTAGAAGGCGAGCCAACTGTCCGCTGCGAGGCGGACGGTCGTGGTCTCGAACGGCAGCCCGCCGACACCGAGTGGCGGGCCCGGATCGACCGGCGCAGGCCGGGTGGTGCCGTCCGGCTGAGTTACAAGAGGTGGTGGATGCCCAGCGCTGGCGATCACGCACTCCTCGGTGACCGGGTCATAGAGTGCGACCAGGCACGTAGCACCGATGGTGTCTCGGTGGGCCGGGGCGGCCTCGGCGGCGATCCGGAGCACCAGGTCGTCGAGGCGGGTGAGTATTTCGTCCGGGGGCAACTCGAGGTCGGCTAGCGTCTGGACCGCGGCGCGCAGCCGCCCCATGGTCGCCGTGGCGTGAATGCCGTGCCCGACCACGTCACCGACGACCATCGCAAATCTCAGCGAGGGCAGCGGGATGGCGTCGAACCAGTCGCCGCCGATCTCGGCGCCACCGGCGGCAGGCAGGTACTTGCTCGCTGTCTGCACCGCCGCTGTGCGCGCACTCGCAGGCGGCAGCAACCGCCTTTGCAGTGCTACGGCGGCACGATGCTCGCGGGTGTACCGGCGCGCGTTGTCAACGCCGAGCGCGGCCTGTGCCGCGATCTCGGTCAGCAGATCGGCGTCCTGCTGCCTGAAGGGTTCCTCGCGACGGGTTCGCCAAGCGACGATGGCACCGAGCACCAGCCCCCGCGCGAACAGCGGCGCGGCAGCGAAGTGACGCGCGCTGTCCGGAATGATGAGGCTCGCCAGGTCTGGGGCAAATCCCTTCTCGAGTCTCGTTCTGTCGACGAAGACCGTTTGCCCCTCCTGGAGCTGTCGGACTCCAGGCAGATCAGGGAACGGAGGTACGGCCATACCCGGTTGCAGCACACCGGAAGGCCAGCGGCCGGTCGCCCTTACTGCGGCGCGTCGTAGCTGAAGATTGCCTCCTCCACGCACAAAGGGCGGCTCGTCGCCCGTCAGGACGGCTTCGGCGAGATCGACGGAGACCATGTCCGCGAAGTCAGGCACCAAAACGTCGGCGACTTCCTGGGCGATGCGTTCGGGGTCCAGTGAGTGCCCGACGGCCACGGCGGCCCGATGGCGCAACCCGAGCCTGCGGGATGCCAGCCACTGGGCCGTCGCGTCCGTCAGAAGTGCCGTGACCCCGGATGGACGTCCGCTGCGGTCTGTGGTCCGAACAGCCGACACAGACACCGACCACTCGCGTGACGGATCCGACAGGGATCGCACATGCTGCTCTTCGGCCACCTGAGGGACTCCGGTCTCCAGCACTGTACGCAGCCGCGCCTCGGCGGACGCGGCGTCCGGAGCGGCCATCACACCGGACAGTTTGCTACCTGGCGGCAACGCTGACGTGAGATTTGTCCACAAGAGCGACAGATTCACGTCTCGTACAACGACCCCGATCCTGTCCTGAGCAAGCAGAGCGCGGAGCAGCGCAGCGCCCTGCTCATACTGCTTCCCCCGGTCAGCGGGGAGAGCCAGCAGTAGGCGACTCGAAGCGCCCTGAAGCCGCAGGAGACGACACATGACGGCGACGCCCCGTCCGTGGGCGTGCCGCAGGACGGCCGGCGAGTCCGCCCGAGCGGCATCGTCAGGTGCACCATCAGTGGTGAACAGGTGCCCGAGGGGTCGCCCGCAGACCTCGTCGGCAGTCCGGTCCAGTAGCTCCGCTGCACCCTGTGACCAATGAGTGACCATGTCATGGCCATCTACCACCACCGCCACCACGTCCGCCAAGGGATCGTCGGGCCCGGCATCGACACTGCCGAAGACGTCCATGTGGGTGATCACCACCTGATCGGGGCCGTTCATTATTATGTGCTTGCCGACCGGCTCTTGGCGCGACGAGCCGCGGCGCACAGGGGCCTGCAACCGTGACACCCACCTCAGCAAGCGGCACCAGGCCGTATCCCGTCCAGCCCACCGCTGAGGGCACATGCCTGGCGCTCGCTCGGGGTCACGTGTGGCTTCATTCACGAGATGCGGTTCTGGTCCGACTTCTTTGAATGTTGCCGCTGGGTGATCATCATGCCTTTGCCAGCTTCATCGTCGTCCGACCTGGTCAGCAGTGCCCTGGGACGTTATCGGCCATTAGGAGACCACCCAGTTACACGAGGCCGTGCACGTCGAGTCCGCAGAGACGCACGCCCTTCTCGCCGGTAGCGCGGAACTCGCCCTCGCAGAACACACGCGGCACCGCGGCCAGGACCGCACGCTCGGTACGGCCCGCTCATTGACCGCCGTGGCCTAGCAGCAGGCCGGTACTGTCGCCGTCCTCGGCGTCCATCTCGGCCAGGTGTGGGTACCGACCTCCGGCTGACCATTGAGGGCTGGAAGGCCGGGCACGACGTACCGGCCGAACAGACCCGACGCCGTCGCCGTCGCCTTGGGCAAAGCCTTTCGTCCTACGGGAACCGTGCCCACCTGCGCAAACGCGGCATCAAACCCGTCGTACCGGAGAAGATGGACCAGGCCGCCGACCGGAAGATAATGGACCCCCGAGGCGGCCGCCCCGTCGGCACGGCCCCGGCCTCTGCAAGGAGAGGCACACCGTCGAGTGCCTGATCAACAAATCCGGGTCGTCGAAGTATGCGCCGCGACCACCGAACAGATCGTTTAGCCGGCCGGAGTCGGTGTGGCCAGGGTCCGCATAGTCGGTGACCCCGACCAGCCCCAGACGGGCGATCACAGCGTCGAACTGCTCGTCAGGCACGAGGAAGGCATAGCGCTGCGACTGGACTGGCTCATCCCTTTTCTCGCAATAGTCGAGCGTCACGCCGTTGCCGAGATCAACTGGCAGGAACGGCCCAAAGGGTGCGCCGACTTTCAGGCCCAAGATCGCGGCGATGAACTCGGCGGACAGGTAGCGGTCGCTCGCCTAGACAGCCGTGTGGTTCAGCTGGACGTCGACACGTGGGTACGGCTGGTTGTAGGACATCAGTGGTGTGTCTCCGGTCTCGGTGATCCGCTTGAAAGGCGCAGTACGCAGGCGCCGGGAAGCAAAGAGGCGGAGAAGGTGGCGGCCCCCTGGCCCGCCACGGGCTCAAGCCGAGGCCGGGAAACTTACTCGTGCATGGCCCAAGGCCGACCCGGTAGTCACGCGACCGACCTTAATGACCATCGGAGGCGCGGGCAACACCGTTCCTCGGCCGTGCTCCAGCCGCAGATCGACCGCTCTCTCTGGTGATCACGACTCGACACGCGCCCTGAGCACGCTGCCTGGCGGCAGCGACTGCTCGTCGAACGCGACCTCGAACTGCAGGCCTGGCGCGATGAACTCGAAGATCACCGCGCCCAGCTGGTGGCCTACACAGCGCACTGCCGTCCAGGCGGCGGGAATCCCTGCCGCCGGCAACATCCTGTCGTCGTCGTAGTTCGACGACGAGCTCTTTCAACCCACTTTGGAGTCCTGACGGCTCCCCGGCGTAGGAGGCACCCGCCGCGCCCCTAACAGCGGGGACGTCAGTGTCGGCGGAACAGCGCGCCGGCCACGGCTGGGCATACGCCCTCTGCTGCCCGCCGCATTCTCCATGACCCTGGCCCCGCCGTTGCCTGGACCGCAGACTCCCGCACCCGGGCTCCCTCGTCCCGGACTCAGCCCCTGGTGACATACAAGGAGCCAGACTTTCAGCGGTGCATGCTTATTCGGCTCAAGCTGCGTTCAGCGCTCCCGGATCAGGCGACATCGCCCAGCATGGCTGCCGCGACGGCGCGGGCTTCCGCGGCGGGAACGGTCGTACGCTCCCGCAGAGCGGTGACAATGGCCCCGTCCATCAGCAGGACGAGTCGTCGCGCGAGCGGCTCCGCATCCTCATGGCCGTCTTCGGCGAGCAGACCCGCTACGTACGCGGTCACGTGCTCCTTGTGGTCTGCGGCGACCCGGTATGCGGGACTGCCGGTGTCGGCGGTCTCGACCATGGTGTTGATGAACGCGCATCCACGGAAGTCGGAGCCCGCGAAGCGCTCCGCCAGAGCGCCGAATACATCCAGAGGTTTTCCACCGAGAGCGGCCACTCGCTCGGTCAGCCAGGTTCGCCAGGCTTGATCGCGTCGTTGGAGTACGGCTACGACCAGTTCGTCCTTGCCCGCGAAGTGCCGATAGAAGGAAGCACGGCCGACACCGGACTCGGCCAGGATCCGTTCAACGCCAACGGCCCGAATGCCCTCGGCGTAGAAGAGGTCTTCGGCGGCGTTGAGGAGGCGCTCGCGTGCGTGGGTTGCCATGAATCGAGCGTAACCCGATCTTGACGCATATGGAACCAGTCGGTACCGTCTCACGAGAAGACGGAACCGATCAGTACCATCTGGAGGGGTCCTGTGTCCCGTATGCCCCAGCTCACCGAGGACCCGACAGGGCTTCTCGAACAGACCCGCCGCCAGCTTGGCCGCCTCCCCAATCTTTACGGGGCTCTGGCCAACGGACCGGCCGCGCTGGCCGGCTACCTGGCCATGCGTGATCACCTCAGCCGCGGCGTCCTCAGTGCCCGGCTCCGCGAGCAACTCGCACTGCTGGTCGCGCAGGAAAACAAGTGCACCTACTGCGTCAGCGCACACACCTTGCGTGGCCGGAAGATGGGCCTGACCGACGCCCAGCTCATCCGCACCCGTGAAGCCGCTGACGACACCGACTCGCACGCCGACGCGGCGCTGAGGCTCGCTCTCGAGATCATGCGCACGGGCGGCCGAGTCGAGGACGAGGTGCTGGCCGGCGCCCGCCGAGAAGGGGTGAACGACGCCGAGATCGCCGAAATCGTCGCCCACATAGCACTGAACACGCTATCCAACTACTTCAACCACCTTGCCCAGCCCGACCTGGACTTCCCGGAGGTATCCGCGTGAACAGCAACTGGCGCACAGGGTCGATCAAGCTCATGCCCGGCTACACGCTCATCGACGGTGCCGAGCAAGCTGTCGAACAGGCTGAGGGCGTCAAGTTCATGATCGAAGGCGGCTTCGTCAACGTCCAACTCCCGGGCGCCCCCCACACGCAGCTCGTTTCCGCCCCAGCCGTACGACTGATCACCTGCACAACCTGACTCGAGCAAGCCATCAGCCCGCGACAGTCCGATGAGTCGGCTACCGCACAGATGGTTAATACATCCCCGTCGGCGGCGCATGAGTCAGATGCAGGCGCCGCCGACAGCGTGTCGTCTCAGCAGCCCACTGATCACTGAGCAGGATTTAGGAACCCGAGCCCGCCGCAAGCCCAAGCCCAAGCCCAAGCCCAAGCGAGCGTGTCACAGAAATCCTGGTAACGGTTCTCGGCCGCCCACTTCGGGTTCCGCGGGCAGTTGCGTCGTCACAGATACCGGTTCGACGCCGACCACCCGGGTCGTGGACTCCGTCCACGACCCGGGTGGTCGGACTTTGGGGGGCGAAGATTCCGAGTACCGGCTGCGGCCGCCGGCGGACTTGCAACTGATGCGGCCTACACTCGAGACGAGCAAATTGACACGTCCGAGGCGTTGTCCCGCCCCGCGACCACTCCGGCCAACTGCATCGCACCACAGGGGCAGGTGACGGCATTTTACGAGGGCTGCGAACGATCAACTCGTCACGGCGGCTAGCTTCTCCGGATTGCGGACGCAGTAGAGAGCTGTCACGACACGCCCTTGCACCTCGACCGACATTACCTGATCGAGGGCACCGTCGATGAACACCGCGACGGAGTGCATCCCGTTGTAGGCACCGATACGGATGTCAACGTCGCCCATGCGAGCGCCCTTGGCCAGCAGGCCGAGGAGCATCCTGGCCACCTTGTCCGGCCCGACCACGGGGCGACGCGCCGCGTTGACCACCCCCCCGCCGTCGGTCAGGAACACCACGTCTGGTGCGAGCAGGTCCATCAGGCCTTGAACATCGCCGGTGGCAGCAGCCGTGAGAAATTGTTCGGCGATGGGCTGCGCCTGCGCAGGAGTGGCAATCGCCGTGTGCCGCCTGGCACGTACGCTGTTGCGGGCACGCTGGTTCAGCTGCCGTACCGCAGCTTCGGACTTCCCCACTGCCACAGCGATCTCCTGATAGTCGAAAGCGAACACTTCACGCAGCACGAACACAGCACGCTGGGCTGGGGTAAGGGTCTCGAGCACCAGGAGCATCGCCGTGGTGACAGCCTCACCGGTGAGTACGTGGTCGATGCCACTGGGCCTGTCTGCGATTACATCAGTCGCCAACGGCTCGGGCAGCCAAGGCCCTACATACAGCTCCCGGCGGCGGAGGGCCGATCGCAATGTGCCAAGCGCCTGCCGGGTGACCACCTGAGCAAGATAGGCCCGCACGTTCTCGACGGAGGCATGGTTTACCGAGCGCCATCGCAAGTAGCTGTCCTGGACGATGTCTTCAGCGTCCGTCACCGAGCCGGTGATTTCATAGGCGATCGAGAACAGCAGGGCTCTGTGAGCGGTGAACTCATCCGCCGTGTCCGGCTGTCGGGTCACTTCGGGGCTCGCAGCCAGGCATAAGTGGCGGTGCGGGCCCCGAACTTCGCGTAACGGCAGACACGCTCTTTGCCCACGGCTGCGGTACGCCCGCCTATGAAAAGCCGCAGCGCGGTGTCGTCCCTACGGCTGGCCTGCATCAATCCATCGCGTCGGCCCAGACTCAGGACCTGCCCGGCATACCCCATGGAGTACGGGATGGGATCACGGCCTTCGACCATGTGCGCCAGGGTATCGGCTGCGTGCACGCCTTGCGGCAGGGCTGTGGCACAAGCCGCCCGGGCCCCGCGCACCGCTGCGCAGTCACCGGCGACGAAGATGCGCGGGTCGGTCACACTGCGCAGATATTCGTCGACCGTCGCACGGCCCTCGGCATCCACCTGCAATCCACTGTGGCCCGCCAGGCCGGGCACGCTCCCGATCACGGCCCACAACGTGAGATCGGAGGCGATCTGCCGGTTCGACTGGAGACATACCGTATCGGCTCCTCCACGCTCGGTGCCGCCGTCGATGTGCACGACGGAGTCTTCGATGATCTCGACGCCCAAGCGGTACAGGCCAGTGTGCACCCGCTCTTGCGCTCCCTTCGACAGGCTCGCGGCGATCGTTCGCCCCACGAGCGTCACTTGGAGGTCAGGGCGCCCGAACGCTATCTCGGCTGCCGTCTCGATGCCCGTCAGCCCGCCACCGATGACGGTGACCATTCCTGCGCGGGGCAGCTCAGCCAGGGCGTCCCGAGCCCGTACCGCACCCTCCCAGGTCCCCACCGGTAGGGTGCCTGCCAGTGGGGTGACCGTGCTGCCCACCGTCAAGAACAGATAGTCGAAGTCGAGCCTCGATCCGCCACCGAACGTGACCTCTCCGTCGCCGATCTTGTCAACGGTGTCCAATCGAGTCGTGATGCGTCGGCGCAACATCGACGTCAGCGGCGTCGCCGCGGTGCCGGTCCCGGCAATCTGCTCGTGCAGGCGCACTCGCTCCACGAAGTCCGGACGCGGGTTGATCACCGTGATCTCGGCTGTTTTCGCTTTCCTTGCCAGTCGATTTGCGGCAACTGTTCCCGCGTAGCCCGCGCCCACCACTACGACCCTCATGTGTGCCTCCTGTTTTCGGAATAGCTCGGACATGGGATGCAACTCGCATCCCGCCCGTGACGGCCCAGCCGCGTGATCTGCGTCACCGAAAGACGAGCGGCGGGTGGCTGAGGACGGGTAGTGTGCGGGAGGCCCGCAACTCTCGCTGCTCCGCCAGACCCCAGGGCGCAAGGGAACCCAGGCCGGCCGGCCCAGCATTGGAGGCCGTGAAGAAGGGGAGCCGTCAGCCGGATCCGGAGGACTACGGACTTCACCACCCGTGGCCACTGTCGTCCAGCCGTGGCGTGGAGGCTGGGGCCCTCGCCGTGCCGGCTCCTCGTTCATTGTCGAGTCTGGTCACCGCGTCTGTGCTGGGGGCAGGGCGGGCTCAGCCCTCGCGCAGAGTACGGGCGGATCCGGTCGCGCCGATCTTCAGAAACAGGCCGACTGGGAAACGTCTCCGGGCGCTGGAACGGACCGATCGTGCAGCAAGCGGAGTGCGTCGCGTGACGAGGTGTTTGGCCAGGTCGCGTGCGTGATCAGCGCCTGGTCCGGATTGTCGGCGGCACGCAGGGTGTCATAAGTCAGTTCCAGATCGTCGACCGGCGATGCTGCAAAGCCTTCAGGCCCGACCTCATGGCCTGCACCGGATGTTCGGCCCACCATCGGCGAAAGTCCTCGCTGCTCATTGCCGGCTCCCCACCTGATCGGCCAAGGGCGGGCCACCTTACGGCCCCACAGTCGTCGTCACATCTGGCAGGCTTGGGCCACTGGCCGCTGGCCGTTCCATGAAGGGGCGGTGAGCGGCGGGGGTGACACGACACAGGGCGCACCCCTCTCCACCCGTGAGCTGCTTTCTGGTCAGGAGTTGCGTCGGGCGGCGGTCATCGCCGTAGCGGCCGCAAGCGCAAGGCACAGGGGCGAGTAGGCGAGCCGGTCCAAGCGACGGAAGCGAGCCGAGGTCGATCCGGGGGAGATCAGATCGGTATGCCCCGAGAGCCCTGCCATGCCTCGCACACCGAGCACGCCCGCCACGCCTGCGGCGCCGAGCCGGGACAGAGCCGGGCTGCGCTTGGGCCGTCCCGCGACAACGAGCGCCGCGGCCCCCAACACGCACGCCACCGCGTAGCACGCTGTCGGGCCCGGCGGATTCGGGCGGCCGACCACGGCGTCCGAGAAGGTCTCCCGGTCGGGCAGCGGCCAGGACGAACCCAGCCCCCAAGCGATATGGATACCGGAAAGCGCCGTCAGCGCTGTGACAGAGAAGCGATTCGCAACGCGTTCGATCTTCATGTGGTCGACGCTATCGCCAACGGCCGGACGCCACTACACCTGCCGTGAACGCATCGCGGCCTCGTCGTCGCGCAGTCCTGAATTAGCCAGCGTCACGCACGCAACCTTTGGGGTCGACAGCTCGGTGATCACTAGCCGGGCTGTCGCCTTCGCATCGCCAGAGGTAGCCGTTCGTCCGGGGGTCCTTCACCCGATGTCGTTCGAGAGGAAGGCCGCCGGGTCAGTGGCCAGGCGGAGCATGGGCGACGCAACCCGCCAGTCGACCGGCGTTGTTGGACATGTCCTAGCTACTTGGCCGTCGAGTGGTCATGACAAGGCCGCGGAAGGGGACGTAGGTGAGCAGACCGTCGCGCTTGAGCGGTTGCAGGGCGCTGGATACGACCGAGGCGGAGACTCCGAACTCCGCTGCGAGCGTCGTGACGCGCGGCACTCGCTCCTGCAACGCATAAACGCCCTTCGCCAGTCGAGCGCGCATGATGCGCTCAATGTGTCGGGTCTGCGGCACCCCGTCGGGCGCGTCCCAGCTCCGGCCCTCGACCTTCGGTCGAGTACCGACCTTACGACGGCTTTCAACGACGCCCTCCTGCCGGAGCAGTCCGACCGCCGCGGCAACGACATGCGCCGGCGCTCGGTGCCGGTACGCGAGCGTTTCCTGCGTAAGGATGCGACCCGGCGCCCACCGGCCTTCCTCGATCTCGGCGCGCAACGCCTCGGCGATCTGGCGTACCCCCTGCCGCCCGGACGGAATCGGGTTTTCGGTCACGCTTTCACCGTATGCGCGGCCCCACGGCGACGCACCGCATGGGGCTTTTCGTTCACAGAAAGGCTTCGACCGCCCACGAAGCGAGCGGAGCAACTGATGGCGAGTACGCCGTCCCGGGCCTGGCGGATGCGCCCGCACGGCTTGTGTGAGGAAGACACGAGTCCCTCCTGATCGATGAAGCTTGCCTCCAGCAGGCTGCATGAAACTTCAACCAATTGGCAACGGCTGCAAGGTGTCAGCATTTTGACGGCCAGTCAGACGCGTGATCATGACCTCTGTCGTTGCCGCGACCGAACCCGACCTCCGTGACTGTCTCGGCCCGGGTCTCCACGACCACGGCCCAGCGCTGGCGGCCCGTGCGGAACACGTGCCGCCGGTCGTCCTCCCCTGGCGGGGCGATATCGCCGCAGTCGCCGAGGGGCGCGCGGAGCGACGCCGGCGGGTGTGCCCGAGCCGGAATCCGCCTTCAGAGGCAGGTACACCTATTGGAATCCGGTGTGCGTCGCGAGCGCCCCCGCACGGCGCCTGCCGGTCCGGCAGGCGGTGAAGGTCAGGCGGGGCTGAGTGGGTGGGGTGCCGTGGCGGAGCGTGGGGGCCATGCCTGGGGGGCGAGGATGCCCAGGACGTAGGCGCGGGCCACGAGGGCGGGGCGGGTGGCGGCACCCAGGAGTTGCCGCAGGCGGCTGAGGTGGTAGTCGAGCGTCTGCCGGGACAGTCGCAGCGAAGTGGCGATGTCGCTGTTGCTGCTGCCCTGGGCCAGGAGGGACAGGATGCGGATCTGCGCGGCGGTGAGCGGGGGGTGAGCCTCGTGGGCGAGGCTCTGACGGGTGACCACGGCCCAGACGTGGCGGGCCCGGCCGGCGGAATGGCCGATTGTCGTCAGGTGGACCTCCGCACGGCGTTGCAGTCCTCGGGAGTCGATAAGCAGGGTGGTTGTCTCCAGGCGCCGGGTACGACGGGCTATCAGGCTGTTCCACCGGCGGTGCAGTACGTCCAAATCGGGGGCGGGCCCCGGGGCGAGCAGGGTCTGGGCGCGGCGGCCGAGCAGGTCGGGCAGGCTGAGCTGCAGGAGTTCCGCGGCTGCCGCGCTTGCCTCGATCACGCGTCCGTTTGCCGACAGCAGGGCGCAGGGCAGTCCGCTGTGGTCGCGCAGGGCGCTGAGGCTCTCCTCGGCCTCCTGGCGCTGGGCAGTGGCGCGCAGGTGGTCGGTGATGTCCACGTAGATCCCTGCGATGCAGGTGCGGGCGTGTTCCCGCACAGGGAAGCGGTGGCCGAACGCCCGGCCCGTGCTGCCGTCCGGGCGCCGGTAGCGCAGGGTGTGGCGTACCGGCATGCCCCGGGTGAGGATCTGCTGGTCGAGGGCGCGGAAGCGGTCGGCCTCGGCAGGAGTGTCGAAGTCTTCGATGTATTTGCCGACCAGTTGCCGGGGGACGGTGCCGTAGAGGTGCGCGTAGGCGTAATTGGCCCACAGGTAGCGTCCGTGGCGGTCCCTGATGAAGGCGGCAGCCGGAGCGAGGTCCACGAGGTCCGCGAAGGCGGTGTAGCCGCGGGGAACCGCGGCGGGGGTGCCGGGTTCTGCCGCGTGAGTGCGGGCGCGGTGCTCGGCATGGTGCTGGATGACGTCGGGAGTACGGCTGTCCACCTGAGTCTGTTGTCGGCCGCCGTCGGGCTGGCGCCTGGGAGTTGGGGGTTCTGGGCGCGTCCGGGCCGGGGGGCGCTGTGCGGTGTCCGGGCCACTGAAGGCGTCGTATCTCCGTTCCCCTGGCTGTTGCGCCTCGTCTGCTTCCCTCCGGACCACGGGGAGGTGCGCGAGCAGTGTCCTGGGGCTGGGATCGTCCACAGCGGTCTCCGTCCGTATACGACTGGCTGACGCGCAGTCACCTGACGTTGGATATCCCGCCCCGCCCGGCACAACCTCGGTTCCCGGCCGAAGTGCCGAAAGTGGACGGTGGGCCGAGGGGCTGCTCCACGGGTGGGTGCGAGGGCGGTTCGCGGCAGGGTGCGGAGGCCGGGGGCGGCTTCACCGGCTTCGCAGGACTCGCACGTACGCGCAGATCGTGCGGGTGGCCCGGCACGGTGTGCGACTCAGGCATTTGCCTGAACCGCGGGCGTCTTGTTCGGGGTTGGAGGCGGGTGCCGCCTGGTCCCCTTGAGTGTGCGGGTGAACACGCTTCCGGCGTTGACCGCAAATGTCCCCCAGGCCCGTCACCGCACCAGCGGTGCGGTCAAGGGTCCATACCGAGTGAGTGAATGGAGACGGTTTCTGTGAGCACGGTGCTGTTGGTGCATGCCAAGGGTGGTCCGCCGCTCGGTCATGTCCTGTCGCGGACGACTGCGAAGGCGGACGTGCACCTGCTGGCGCTCAGCGCTCTTCCGCCTGCCGTGGCGGGTGCCGCCGCCGGACTGTGCGCCTCGGTGGTGACGCCCGGCGACACGGAGTGCTCCGACCTGGTGTCCTTGATCGTCGCGCGGGCCGGGGAGGTGGGCGCGGACGCGGTGCTCACGTTCTCCGAGTATGCGGTCGTCGCCGTCGCCGCGGCCTGCGAGGAACTCGGACTGCCGGGGGCGGGCCGTGCCGCCGAACTCGCGCGCGACAAGCGGCTGATGCGCAGCACCTGGGAGCAGTACGGCCTGCCGCAGCCCGCGTTCCGCGCGGTCGCCACGGAGGCGGACCTGAAGGCGGCGGTGGACTCCCTGTCCTGCCCGCTGCTGCTCAAGGCGGCCTGGAGCGCGGGGTCCACCGCGCACCAGATCATTCACTCCCCCGGTGAGGCGTCCGCCGCCTGGGCCCGATCTCGTGAGGTCATGGCGGAGTCGGCCCGGCTGGGATACGCGGAGCTTCATGTCGCCGAAGCCAATGCCGACTTCGTGGTGGAGGAAATCGTCAGCGGTACGGCCGTGGACTGGTTCGAGGAGCCCGGCTGGGGCGACTACCTCAGTGTCGAGGGTGTCGTGGCGGGCGGAGTCTTCCACCCCGTCTGCCTCAGTGGCCGGATGCCCACCGTAGAGCCGTTCACCGAGCGCGCCGGCATCACCCCCGCCCTGCTCTCCGCCGACGCTCAGGACCGCGTTGTGGCCCTGGCCCGTCGCGCCGTCGACGCGCTGGGCCTGCGCGACTGCGGGACACACACCGAGATCAAGCTCGGCCCGGACGGCAGCATGTGGCTCATCGAGACGGCCGCCCGGTTCGGAGGTGCGATGACGGTGCCGCAGATCGAGGAGGTCTTCGGACTGGACCTGGTCGGCATGCTCGTCGATCAGCTCCTGGGGCGGCCGGTCGCGTGGCCCGAGCAGGCTCTGACGCCCGCGCAGGCGCGCGGTGCGGCGGGTTCCCTGGTCGTCCTCGCGGTCGACGAGCGGGGCGAGGCCTGGCAGGACCGCCGGGTGTGGGACTTTCCCGTGGTCGCCTCGAAGGTGCCGCTGAGCCCAGGCAGCGAACTGTCGGTGGTGGCGGAGAGTTCACTGGCCGACGGCAGCGTCGTACCGGTCTACGACCCGGCCGCGGGCGCCAACACCATGGCCGCCCTGTGTCTGTTGTTCGCCGCCGACCCGCGGGCGGTGCTCCGGGACTTCGAGACCCTGGTGAACGCCCTGCCCCGGGTGCTGCCCGCCGCGCGGTGCGAGGAGGTCCGGGCATGAGCGCCCCACTGGTCACCGGTGCCGCCGAGCCGGCCACGGACCGCACGGTCGTCGGCGAGAACCTCTCCCTGCCGCTCTTCCGGACACTGTCGGGGGTTCTGGCCGGTCATCCTTATCTCAAGGTCGTCGTCGACCGCGGGCAGGACACCTGGCACGTGCTCGACACCGGCGCGCACCCCTTCCACGTCAACTACGTCGCCACCCGGGTGCTGGGGATGGACCTCGCCACCCTGGACGAGGATCTGGACGCGTTCAACGCCTCCGTCTACACCGACCCCGGGCGGCGCTTCCTGCTCGGTGTGCTGTCCCTGCACAGCGAGCGGGACCCGGAGGGCCGCGAACGGCTGTTCCTCGTCCTGGAGACGACCGAGGCCGACACCATGCGCGGCGAACTGCTGCAATTCTTCTATGAGTTCGTCCGTGCGCGGGTCGACAGCCGGCTGCCTCTGCTGCTCAAGCCCGCCAACCACGGGCAGGAGGAGGAGCTGTCGGCGATCAGCGAACAGCGTGTGCCGCGCATCCTGAGCCATGAGCTGTTCGGGTCCCGGGAGCGGACGCCGCTGAACCCGGGAGAGGCCACCGGGCGACTGCGGTTCTTCCGAACGCACCAGGAGTACGCGGCGGCGGAGGCGGGGCTGGGCTGGTCGGACATCGTGGCGATGTCGTGCCTGCCCGACGACGTGCCGCGGGTCGCCGGTTTCGTCAACACCGCTCCGATCACGCCGCTTTCGCACACCAACGTCCTTGCCTCCGGCTGGGGCATCCCCAATGCGATCGTGCGTGACCTGGAACAGCTCGTCGAGAAGGACGGCCTTGACGGCGCGTGGGTGCGCTACCGGGTCGGCGAGGACGAGATATCCCTGCAGCCACTGGGTCACGAACCCGACCTGCGGGCCCCGGCCTGGCATCAGCAGCGCATCCGCCTCGAACCGCCGTTGCTCGAGGACGCCCCGGTGCTGTCCCTGCACCGGCTGCGTAGCGCCGACCGCGACCGCTACGGCACCAAGGCGGCCAACCTCGGCGAGCTGCACCATGTGCTCGACAGCCGTACGGCGGACCTGACGTCCTTCTACGGACGCCCCCGGCCGCCGCGCGAGGACCTCTACGGGCACCTCGCGGCCCGTCTCGGGGTGAGTACGCCCTCCGCCGAACAACTACGCGCCAGGGCAGCCGACTTCGTGGCCGGCGCGGTCAGCGCCCCGGAGGGGGTCGCCGTTCCCTTCGCGCTCCAGCAGCGTTTCCTCGCCTCCTCTCCCGTCCTCCAGCAGGCCATCGGCAAACTCAAGCTGGCGCTCGAACTCGACGCCACCGACGTCCTGGACTCGCTCTGCCTGCACCTGCAGCACCTGATCCGGCACACGCCTGTTCCCGAGGAGGTCACCCGGCAGATCGACCATGCCTTCCCCGCCACGGCGGCTTCGCGCGGACGTCTGGTGGTGCGCTCCTCCTCCAACGCCGAGGACCTTCCGGGATTCTCCGCAGCGGGTGTCTACGACTCCGTCACCACCGTCCAAGGCACCGGCCAACTCCTCGACGCCCTACGTCAGGTGTGGGCCTCCCTGGTCTCGCCGCGCAGCGTGCGGCTGCGCCACCAGGTCGGCATCTCCCTTGACGACACCTACATGGGCGTGATCATCCAGGAGTACGCGCCGGCCGTCCTGGGGGGTGTCCTGGTGACCTGCAATCCGACCCGCCGGGAGGACTTCCGCAACGTCTACCTCAACTGCTCCCCCGGCTCCCCCGAGCAGGTGGTCGAAGGCTCGGTCCTGCCCCAGCAGTACCTGTACAACACGGTGGAGGGCGGCGGCCGTACCGTCGCCCTGGGCTCGTGGGGCGAGCGGCTGTCGGCAGCCACCCGCGCCCGGCTCGCCGACCTGTCCCTGACCGGACGGCTCCTGCAGTCCCACTTCAGCGGCGCAGACGTGGACAAGCCGCTCGACATCGAGTGGCTGATGACCGAGCAGGGCGACTTCCGGCTGGTCCAGATCCGCCCCTACGCGCTGTGAGGACGCGTCCTGGCCGGCCGCACTTCGGCACGGGGGCGGACGCGGGCCCGACGGACACCGCCCGCCGGATCATCCGGCTCAACTACGGCTTCCAGCTGCTGTTCAACCTGCTGTGGTGGATGCCGGTGTTCTACGCCTACCAGAAGGCGGCCGGCCTCTCGGACGGTCAGATCTTCGGCATCCAGAGCATCTACTACGTGGCGTTCTGCCTGCTCGAGATCCCGACCGGGCTGATCGCCGACCGGATCGGCACACGCAACTGCCTGCGGGCCGGAGCGGTGGTCATGACGGCGGCGAACCTGATCCCGGTCGTCAGCGCCTCCTACACCGGCTTCCTCCTGCACTTCCTGGCCATCGCCGCCGGCCGGTCGCTGACATCGGGGGCGGCGAGCGCCTATCTGTACGACGGGCTGCGTGCGGAGCAGTGCGATGAGCATTATCTGCGGGCGGAGGGCACCGCGCGGGCTCTGGGGCTGGCGGCGAAAGTCGTGTGCTGGCCGCTGGTCGGGCCGCTGATGGCCCTCGCCCACCCGGCGCCGTACGTGCTCAGCGCGGCGAGCGCGGCGGGCTCCCTTGTCTGCGCCGTGCTGTTGCCCCGGCTCGCGAAGGGGGGCGGCGGTGCCGACAGGGGACGGCGGGGCGGGGCCTTCCTGCGGGACGCCGGTACCGCGCTGCGCTGTCTCGCCTCCTCGCGGTGGCTGGCCCTGGTGATGGTGCAGGGCGTGGCGGTGTTCACGCTGTCCCGGATCTGCCAGGTCAACCTCTTCCAGCCGATCCTGTTGGACCACGGCATCGCCGAGTCCTCGCACGGTGGGGTGCTGGCCGCGATGACGGTGGCGGAAGCGGTGGCCTCGGCCCGTCCCCAGTGGCTGAGCCGCCGGTTGCCGCCGGTCGCCTGGGTGTCCGTCCTCAGTCTCGCGCTCGCGGGCACCCTGGCGGCGATGACGCTGGGTGGGCCGTGGGCTGTGGTCGGGCTGCTCTGCCTGTTCGCCGCCGCCACCGGTTTCGCGTTCCCCGTCCAGCGCAAACTGGTCAACGACGCGGTGCCCGCGCACGCCCCGCGGGCCACGCTGCTGTCGGTGGAGAGCATCGTGGACCGCGCGGTGTGCGCACTGGCCGCGATCGCCGCGGGCGCGTACCTGTCGGCCGGACGCCTGGACGCGCTGCTGTGGCACAGCGCGCTGGCGACGGCGGTGCTGCTCGGGGTCTTCCAACTGCTCCTGCGCAGCGGGGTGGTCGCGCGGGACCGGCGCAAGGTGCAGGCGGTGCCGGCTCCGGGGGCCGACGGCGCCGGGGCCGGGGGTGCCGATGTCGCGGACACGGAGGACGGCGGCGGCGCGGGGGCCGTCGGCCGGCTTCCCGGCTGAGCCGGACGGGCGTCGTGGGTCGCGGCCGGTCCGGTGGCCCCGGCGCCGGGTTCCGGTCCGACGCCGTACGCACCGCGGGCGAAAGAGGGGCGCAGGACGCGGGTCACGTCGGGCTGCGCTCAGCGTCACCGTCGGCCGAGGAGTTCGACCAGCCCGGCCGGCAGGAACGCGGGCCGGTGGGGCCGGCCGACCTGGTACGCGACGAAGCCCAGCGAGGCGGCGACGGTGACCTCCTGGTCCGTCTCGGCCTGGTAGACGACCCGGCACTGACCCGAGTCGGCCTTCGCGCGCTGCCACAGGACCGGAGAGGGCTTGCGTTCGGCTTCGGTGCGCGGCGTGCGGATCCGGTCGCCGAAATCCTCCCAGGCGAACGGCACCGGGCCCCGCCACGCCGCGTCGACCTCCGCCTTCAGCCGGGCGGCACGCTCGGCGTCGGTCGTACCCCAGGAGGGCGGCACGTTGGTGATCAGGCCGACTCTGATGCGGTGTTCCCGCAGTGTCCGCAGATACGAGGCGGCACCGCTCAGGTAGGTGGTGCCGCCGTCGTCGGCGGTGTGCACCAGGGTCTCCCCCAGGTCGAAGTACACAACAGGGCAACTGCGTTCGCCGGAGGGTGCACTGGGAACTGTGCCCGTGTCCGTGCTCGCGGCCCCGGGGGCGGCCGCGGCCGCCGGGGCGCCGAGCAGCGTCGACACCAGGACTGCGCCCAGCGCGAGGCGCGTACGGACCGAACTATTGGAGGTCATATCACCGTCACCCTTCTCTTGCTGCGGACATGACAGACTATCCGGCCGACGGCTCAGCGCAGGATGAGCGCGTCATTCGCTTGATGTCGTCGATCGTAGGACGGCCTTCTCCACCGCCCGGACGTGCTCCTGGTCGGCTTTGCCGGGCAGGTGGCAGCTGGCTTTCCCACCGCTTGCCCCAAGAACCCCGGCCGGCCCGGGCGCGGGCCGTACCCCAGTTATCGTCTTCGTGGTCCTGCAAGAAGCTGATGTCGAGATCTTCAGGACGTGCTGGTGGACCGCCCTCTGTGATCACCGAGCAGGCGGAGCGGGACAGCCGGCGCCCACACCGGGCGAGCCAGGCCGCGAACTCGCGGGGGCACCTGCAGATCGAAGCCGTGAGGGTCCGCCGCCCCTGCCATCGACGGCGGGGAATTTGCCAGAGCCGTCACCGTGTGCCTTAACACTCACCGACCTGAAGGTCTCGTACGTCGGCGATCGGCACACGTAACACTTCGGCGTGGGCGAGATCCACTGCGACACCGAGATCCTCCGCGGCGCGTCCCTTCAACGATTGGGGGAAGCCAAAGCCTGCGGTCCTACGGCAGGTTGGCCACGCCGAGCCGGCGGCCGGAGGCCCGCTGTTTCATGCCGGACACATGAGCGAGGAAGGGGCGCCGAACCCGGGCCGCTCACACCGTCCCTGACCGTACGGTGACGACTAGGCCCGAACGCCGAGAGGCGATTCACCCGTCCGTCAGCCCCCTCAATGCGGGCCGTGCGTCTCTGCGATGTCGTGGCGGCTGACGCCGGGGATGCTGAGGACGAGGTCCGGGCCGTACTCGGACGCCGGCGTCCTGAAGCCGGGCGTGCAGCGGCTGTCGAGGACCTGTTGCAGGACGGCGATCGCGGTACGGGCGGTGAATTCGTAGGCCTCAGGACCGTGGAGTACGGCTGTGGCCTGCCTTCCGTCGGGGGCGGTGACCTGGGCCCACACCTGGCTGCTGCCTTTCGCCAGGTCCGTCTCACTGGGACCCGAGGGCAGGCGCCGGACCAAAGCGCTGGTAACGGCCCGCCAGGGAGCGGAGGTGAAGACGCCGGGGGTTCTCGCAGCGACGGACATGAGGACGCGTACAAGGGCGGGAAGGGCGGTGTAGGTGTCGATGGTGGAGATGCCGGTGGAATGGGCCGCGGTCAGAAGGTCCGCGCGCCAGGGATTTGTGGCGACGGTGGTGGGCCCGTCGCCGAAGTCGACCTTCTTGGTGGTGGCTGCTGCCCACTGCCGTTCGTAGACGCCGTCGCGAAGACGGACACCGGTGCGCGGAAGGTCGCGCAACAGCGTCGCGGCGGTTCCGCGGGAGACGCCGCCGACGGTCCGGAACGCGATCTCGAGCCGGTGGGCGTCCGGCACGCGGCCGTGCAGATGCACGGCAAGGCTGTCGGTGGGAACGACACCGAATCCCACACCGGGCATGAGCATGACGTGACTGTCCCTGGCCTGGCGGTCGAGGTCGGCGGCGAGGCGGAACTCCGGCACTTCGCCGGCCAGGTCGAGGTAGTGGGTGCCCGTGAGCAGGCATGCGTCGATCAACGGCGCAGCCGTCCGGTCGAAGGGGCCGGCGCTGTTCAGGACGACGGAGACCCCGTCCAGGGCATTCCGCACGGCAGCCGGATCGTCCAGGGAGAAGGCGCGGACGGGCAGGTCGAGTTCACGGCCGACTTCGGCCACGGCAGTGGCGTCGCGGCCGGCGAGCAGGGGGCGCATGCCTGCTTCGGCTGCGCGACGGGCGGTCAGGCGCCCCATGTAGCCGGTGGCGCCGTAGATCAATGCGGTCGAACTCATGCGAGGTTCCTTCGTGTGTGGCGTACCAGGCCTTCCAGCCAGATCTGGTGCCGGCGCTGTAGGGCGCGACGCATTGCGGGTGCCGCCAGGCGTGCGGCCGGGCCGTGTTGCACCTCTTCCGTGACGAGATGGGTGCCGCCGCCCGCAGTGGGGTGCAGTGCCCAGCGGTGGTAGCCGGCGGCGCCGAGTGCTCGGCCGTCCCAGGCCAGGCGGGACTCCGGGACACATTCACGCACGGTGCTCTCGATGCGCAGGTGGAACGTGGTCCAGGTGAAGGTGGTGCCAAGGGCGAGGTGGCGTTGCCCTGGCGGAAGGACGACGTGACGGGCGTTGGCGTACCACGTCGGCCAGTTGGCGGCGGCGAGGAGGACGGGCCACAGGTCGTGCGGAGACAGGTCGGTGGTCACATCGTTGTGCACGGCGAGCGCGCTGCGGTCAGGCTGGTGCGCCGGCGGCCAGGGCCAGGGGTGGGTGACGGTCACGCGGCGTTGCGGTACTGGAGCTTGAGGTAGGCGTCGAAGGCCCGGGCGCCGAGGATGCGGCGGGAGTGGACGAGGGCCTTGGCCGCAGGGGTCACTACGTAACGGGTGCGCGGGCGGCGCGCGGTGACGGCGTGCGCGATGGCCTTGGCGACGACCTGCGGCGGGGCCGACAGCAATGTCGAATCGTAGGAGGTGCGCATTTGTTCCTCGTTGGCTGCCGCGAGGGCACCATATGGTCCGTGCGGAACAGCCGAGGACGCCTGGGTCTTGGCGGCGACCTCGCCGAACCCGGTGCGGATCAGGCCGGGTTCGATCAGGCTGACCTTGACGCCGAAGGGGGCCGTCTCGAAGCGCAGCGCGTCGGTGATGGCCTCGACCGCGTACTTGCTGGCGTGGTAGTAGCCGCCGACGGGGAACACGAGTCGTCCGCCCATGGAGCCGATGTTGACGATGCGGCCAGTTCCGGCGGCGCGCATCCCGGGCAGGACCAGCTGGGTCATGCGGGCGAGACCGAAGACATTGGTCTCGAACTGGCGGCGGACGCCGTCCAGGCCGGTTTCCTCGATGGTCCCGTACTCGCCGTATCCGGCGTTGTTGACCAGAACGCCGACGTGCCCGTGGCGCTCCTCGACGGTGTTCACGGCTGCCCTCATCGAGTCTTCGTCCGTGACATCAAGCGCGAGGGTGTGGGCGCCGGCGGCCGCGAGGTCCGCGAGGGCCTCCGGATTGCGGGCTGTGGCGTAGACGGCGAGGTCCGCGCGGCGGCTGAGGAGTTCGGCTGCGGAGCGCCCGATCCCGGAGGAGGTGCCGGTGATCAGAACGGCGGTGGTGGTCATCGGTGGTCCTTGGTTGTGTCGGCGGCCGCGAGGCCGGAAACGATCAGGGTGACGCCCAGATGCAGGCGGCGGCGGGGTGTGCTCGGGTCGGTGAGGTCCGCCTCGAGACCACGGGTGAGTGCGAGAAGGAGATGGGCGATCTCGTCTGCGTCGGTGCGCGGGCACGTCTGCGCGAGTGCACCGGCAAGGAGGTCGATCATCGCCTCGTCATAGCTGGCGAGGAGGTCCGCGGACAATCGGGCGTCGACGGCGAGCAGTTCGGCCGCATGGGCGGGACTGTCGCGCCATACCGTGGCGACCAGGTTCAACTTGGCCTCGAGAACACCGACGAGCTGTGCCGCCAACTCCGTCTCGTTCGTGATCGCCGCGCGTGAGGCGGCAAGCGCGTCGTCGAGCAGATGCTGGACGAGCCGCTTGAAAGCGTCCTCCTTGTTGCGGACGTACTGGTACACGGCAGGTCGTGACATGCCTGCCTGGCGGGCGAGGTCATCCATGGTCGTGCGCCGCACCCCATGCCTGGTGAAGCAGGTGTAGGCGGCTTGCAGGATGGTATGGAGCCGGTCAGCGTCAGACATACTGACACTCTAAGCATGAAATGTCAGATGGTCAATCGGCGATGCGGTCATTCGGCCACACGCGCGCCGACACCGCCCCCGCAAGGGCACGCGGCGGCTTACCGACGTCATTAGTCGACCGGCCGCCTATAGCGAGGAGTGATCCGGCTTGTCGCAGCACGCAAAGCGAAGGGGTATGCATATTCGTGCCACCTACCGTCGTCGCCGCGCGCCACAGCGACCGCTGCCCCGGACGGAGCGACGCAGCCGACGCGGCCATCCTCGATGTCGTGCCCCCGCCCCCGTGCCACCTGCACCCCGGCCAAGCCCTCACCGGCTCTGTCCTGCGCACCGACTACCACCTGGGCTCCCACGTCGCCCGCCCCGCTCCTCAGCTTCGCCCTGGCCGCGAGGCCACCGCCCTGGCGGTGACCGCATGAGCGCCCCCGGTCGTCTGGGCGAGTTGCTGGGCATCGATCACCCCATCGTCCAGGGCCCCTTCGGTGGCGGACTCTCCTCCGTCGCCCTCGCCGCCGCTGTCAGTGAGCGTGGCGGCCTCGGCTCCCACGGGGCGCACATCGTGACCCCGGACGCCATCACGCGTCTCGTCAACGAGTTGAAGGCCGCCACCAACCGACCGTTCGCCGTGAACCTATGGGTACCGCTGGAGGGCTATCGCTCGTGCCGGACCGCACCGTCTTCTCGGCCCATACCGAGCGACTCCGTTCCTACTACTACGACCTCGGTGCCGCCGCCTCCGACTACGAGGCCGTCGAAGCCCTGCCCGGCTTCGAAGACCAGATCGACGCGCTCCTCGCCACCCGCGCCGCCCGTCATCAGTTTCGTCATGGGCATCCCTCCCCACCGTGTCGCCGGAGAGGCGCGCCGGCGAGGCATCGCCCGGGATCGGCACGGCGACGACAGTGGACGAGGCCGTGGCCCTGGAGGACGCAGGCCTCGACGCGATCGTGGCCTCGGGCAGTGACGCGGGCGGACACCGCGGGGCGTTCCTCGCACCCGTACGGGAGTCGCTGGTCGACGCCTTCTGGCTGGTACCGCAGATCGCCGATGCCGTGACCGCTCCCGTCATCGACGCCTGGGGCATCGCGGACGGCCGCGAATCCGGGCCGCCCTGGCCCTCCGCGCCGACGCCGTGCAGATCGGCACCACCTTCCTCGCCACCAGGGAGTCCGGCGCGAGCAGCACCCACAATCGTCAGCTCGGGACTCCGGCAGCGCGCACCACCGCCCTGACCCGGCTCTTCTCCGGCCGGACCGCCCACGGGATCGCAAACCGGTTCGTCCGCGAGATGGCGGCACACGTGGACGCCGTGCCCCGTTCAGAGCGCCCTGATGCGGCCGATCCCCGAGGCCGGTAGTGAAACGCAACAGCGCACCGGCAGTGTCAGCGATACCCGGCCGATTGCCGATTCGCTTGCTCTCGCGGGTTCGCACAAAGCCACAGGCGGCTTCTGAGAACCGCAACCTCAGCCTTGCTCCGCCGGCGACCCACGACGCGCGGGGGCGGATCCGCTCCGACTGGAGGGCGACGGCTGCACAAGTCGTCCTACGAACGGAGCGACACGTGACCGCCCGGAATCAACGAGGCCGCATCGTAGCGAATGCGCGCAGCTTGCCTACGACCGAGCGACTGCCGCGACCCCGGTGCGCTCCGAGCAAACCGGACAACGCGGCGGCTCACGATCGATCGGGCCGGGCTGGCCTGCGGATCGTGCGAAGCGGCAGCGATGACGTGTCGAGGACTGCCGCCTGGTGTCGCCCGCAAGTTCGCCCCGTGGGGGGCGAGTTGCGGGAGTGACGTTGGCAGACTTCTGCCACGGATGCAAGACATCACGAGCACCTAGAGCGCGCAGCCTTAGCGCAACCTTAGGGGTTCCTGAGCAGAGGCTTCACGGAGCGCCCGGAGCCCTGAATCGGACTTACGTTGGCATCCACTCAACCGTGACGACCTCTTGTGCCGTGCCGGGCCGAAGTGTTCAGCGGGGCACACCTCAGGTGGGACTGCGCGGCCTGGTGTCTCCCCGTTTCAATCGCTTGTGAAGTCTTGTGTGAGACGGATAGCGGCCCCGTCGCTCCGGCCGGGGCAAGACGGGGCGAAGGGGCAGGCAGCCGTCCGCGCAAGCGTCCTTGGAGAAAAGGCAGCAATGAAACACACCAGCGCATACGTAGTGTCAGCGGTGCTCATCGGTTCGGCGATACCCCTGGGTCTGGGAGGTTCGCAGACGGCACAGGCCGCTTCCCATACTTATTACGTCAGCCCCAGCGGCTCCGACCGCAACTCGGGGACCTCACAGGCCAAGCCGTTCCGCAC
Source organism: Streptomyces sp. NPDC005496 (assembly GCF_042872045.1). NCBI lineage: Bacteria > Bacillati > Actinomycetota > Actinomycetes > Kitasatosporales > Streptomycetaceae > Streptomyces > Streptomyces sp. NPDC005496. The sequence goes on along the minus strand of NZ_JBIAJQ010000006.1, from coordinate 529,935 downwards.
GCTCCAAAAGGCCGCCGACAGCACCGCGCCCGGGGACACCGTCTCCATCATGAACGGCACCTACCGCGAACGAAACGGAGGCGCGGACGTCGTGGTGATCTCCCGTTCCGGCCGGGCCGGGGCCCCCATCACCTTCCGGGCCCACCCCGGGCACCACCCCGTCATCAATCCCGTCACGGCGTGGAACGGCATCCGCATCAACGGGGCGTCCCACATCGTCGTACGCGGACTGGAGGTCAAGGGCAACAACGCCAATATCTCCCTCGCCGAAGCCGAGCGCGGCGCCAGCACCAGGAAGGGGAAGTACAACGGCAACTGCATCTGGGCCGAGCCGAACAAGTCCTCGGGCGCCAGGCCCCATCACATCGACATCATCGGCAACACCGTGCATCACTGCCCCGGCCTGGGAATCGGATCGCGCGGCGCGGACTACATGACGATCGACCGCAACCACGTGTACTCGACCTCGTGGTACACGGTCTTCGCCACCAGCGGCATCTCGATCCTGGCCGCACAGGACGTCGATCGGGGCGACGGCAAGAAGTACAAGATCCGAGTCACCAACAACACCGTCCACGACAACGAGACCAAGGTGAAGTGGGAGCAGTGCAACTGCTACTCGGACGGTAACGGCATCATCATCGACACGCTCAAGGGCAAGGCCAAGGCCGGAGAGCGCGGCCCCGACTACCAGGGCCGGGTCCTGGTCGCCAACAACGTGTCCTACAACAACGGCGGCTCCGGCATCCACTCCTTCAAGAGCCAGCACGTCGACATCCTGCACAACACGGCCTATCAGAACGGCCGCAGCACCCGCATGGAGAGCTACGCCAACATCTACGCGCACAACAGCACGGACGTGAAGATCCTCAACAACGTCGCCTACGGCCGCCCCGGCCAGGCCACCAACTCCAAGCACAACAACATCAACGTCACCTACGACTACAACGTCTACTACGGCGGCAAAGCCCCAGAGGTGAAGGGCGCGCACGACATCGTGGCCAACCCGCGGTTCGTCAAGCCCGGCAATGGCGCCGGAGCCGACTTCCGACTGCGCAAGGGCTCCCCCGCCATCGGTTCGGGCAAGCCCCTGCACCAGGTCCCCACGGACATCACCGGCGCCCGCCGGGCCACCGGCGCACCCGACCGCGGAGCGTACGCTTCGACCGCGAGCGGTGCCGCTTCCACGCTCGGCAAGGCCGGACCCGACGCCACGGCAGGGGCCAAGAACGACAAGTCTCAGGCTCCCTCCGAGAGGACCGCCGAAGGGACCGCGAACGTCAAGGACGGGACTGACGCCGGCACCGGAAACGACGCCCGGACCAACGGTGACAGCAAGCCGCTGGCCGAGACCGGAGCCGGCGTCGGAGTACCCCTCGGTATCGGCGCCGCAGCGCTGGTACTCGGCGCAGCGATCATGTTCCTGATCCGCCGCAAGCGCTCCTGACGTCCTCGGGTCCCACTCCGGCCCCCGCTGCCCGGGCATCCCCCAGCCCGGGCAGCGGGCTACACCACTCGCGAATGCCGCCGTCCTCGCGGGCGTGGACGTTCCTGGCCCGTCTGGGCTTCGATGAAGACGCTTTGTCGACTTGGCCCACGCGGGTTCCGCCAGCAACGACGGCCTGACGTCCACGCCCTACGAGTCCCGGTGCCCGGTCCCCAGATCACCGGGGCTCCCCGTCGCCGCGTCGGCGCACGCGGCTGTGCGTGCCTGCGTGCCCCTGCGCATCACGCCGTGACGGCGATCGCCATGACGCTCGAGGCGACGGCGAAGGCTACGGCGACCAGCACATTGCGGGGCTGCTTCTTCTCGGTGCCCAGGCGTTCGTAGAGGCTGCCGAGACGGCGGCGTACCCGGTCACCATGGGTGGCGCCGGCGATGAGGAGCAGCAGGCACGGCAGACAGTAGACCAGCGCATAGCCGGCGATGATCAGCAATGCGCTCGTGGTGCCCACATCGGCGTTGACGATGCGCTCGATGGCGATGAAGTACGGGAAGGCATTGGGCAGGTCCGCCCCGGTCATGAGGAGCCCGAGTACGGCTGCGGTCAGCGGGTTGACCCAGCTCGGCACGGTCACCGCCGGGCGGATCCGTGGCCGCAACCGGCGCAGCCCCGCCACGGCGAGCGCCACGGCGGCCACCGTGAACGCCGTCCGTCGCAACCAGACAAGGCCGTCGCCGACGGCGTCGGCAGCGGCGTCGGCGCCCACATACACCAGTGCCCCGAGTCCCAGGACCGTCAGATAGGCGCCGACCGTGAACCCGGCGGCTTTCCGGACGGGATGTGCCCCTGGGGCGAGCAGCAGCAACGCCACCCCCGCGATCGTCGCGGGATTCAGCGCGTCGAGCAGAGCCAGGCCGGCGACACCCGCGAGCAGCGCGGCGGTCACGGCCGTTCCCCATCGGCCGGCGCGCCCCGGACGCCGAGGTGGCGCAGGAGCTCCTCCACTTCGTCGGCCGTCGCAGGTCGACCGGTCAGGGCGGCCATGAACAGTCCGTCGCCCACGAGCCGTACCGTTCGGGCCTGGACCGGGTCACCCAGCTCGGCGGTCAGCATGTCCTGCCAGCGTTGCTCGGCGTCGGCGACTTCGCCCGGCAGATCAAGCTCCCCCGTGGTGGTCAACCGCAGCATCGACACCATGGCCCGGTACAGCGTGCGCTCACTGGGGCTCGGCACCGACAGCCTCAGCCAGGCGGCGGCCATGAGTCCGTCGGCCGCTGCCGCCGTCAGCCGCTCATCGAAGCGTCGCACCGCTCGCGTCACCAAGGCGCTCAGCAAGGCCTGCTTGTCGAAGTGGTAGAGAAGTCCGCCCTTGCTCACGCCTGCCGCGGCGGCCACGGCGTCCAGCGCCGGCGGCACCTGGCCGGAGGTGATCAGTTCCTCTGCCGCATCGAGGATTCGCTCCCGTGCGGTTCCCTTGGTTCCCATACCAGCAACTGTACCGTCTGGACGGTACAGTAGCTCGTTGATCGGCCGATCATGCTGTTCCGGCTGGAGTCGGGTGCGTGGTCAGGAGCGACGTGTCGACGCTTCGAGGTCCCTAAGCGCCGCCGTGAAGTTGCCGAGCATCGGGCGCAGGCGGTCCGGGTCGAGGGCGACGAGGCCATCGGTGTGCGCGCCGCCGGGGACAGTCACGTAGCGGTGCAGGCGGGCACGACCCGCGTCGGTGACCATGCGGTGGTAGACGTCGCCGAAGGCGGCCGGCGGGGTGAGCGCGTCGAGGTCGCCCTGGATGCTGATGAGCGGACGCCGGATGTTGCCTGTGAGCGCGATCCGTTGCACGGCCTGGTGCACCGCGCGGGGGCGGGAGGCGAAGTCGTAATCGGTGTCGCAGCCGCCCCCGGTGCCTTCAGGGCAGAAGGGTGTGCCCGCCTGCGCGGGCCCGTCGTAGCCCGGGTCGAGTTCCTCACGGATCACCCGCTGGAGGAGGTCCCACTGGTTCTTGTGGTGCCAGTCCCACTGGCGCTCGGAGCCCTCGGGATAGCCCGTGGCGAGCATCGTGGCATGGGCTGAGCGGTCCCCTTCCTGCAGGCGTGGGTAGGCGCGCAGAGCCGGGGGGAGCGTGGCGAGCAGGCCGCCGTCAGCGGTGAAGGCGAGGGCGTTCCAGTCAAGTCCGCCGGTGTAGAGGTCGGGTCGGTGTTCGAGCTGCCAGCGGACGAGATACCCACCCGCGGAGAGGCCCGCAGCGTAGGTGCGACTTGGCGTGCGGCCGTAGTGCTGATCCGCCACCCTCCGGGCAGCGACCGTGAGTTGGGTGACTCTGCGGTGCCACTCCATGATGGCGTCCCCGGGACGGTCACCGTCCTTGTAGATCTCGGGGCCGGTGTTCCCCTTGTCGGTGGCCGCGTACGCATAGCCCTTCGCAAGGACCTGATCACTGATGATGCGGTCGTTGGCGTACTGCTCACGCAATCCCGGCGGACCCGCGACGACGAGCCCTCCGTTCCAGTCGTCGGGCAGCCGGATGACGAACTGACTGTCGTGATTCCAGCCGTGGTTGGTGTTGGTGGTTGAGGTGTCGGGGAAGTAGCCGTCGATCTGGACCCCGGGGACCCCGGACGGGGTCGTGGTACCCGGGGCTTCCAGTCCTGCCCAGTCGGCGGGATCGGTGTGCCCGGTGAGGCGTGTGCCCGTGGTGGTCAGGTCGGTGAGGTGAGCGGTGACGGTCCGCTCGGCGCCGGGGACCCGAAGGTCGGGGGGGCCGGTCCTGGCGGACGCCGGAGCGGCAAGGAACGGCGCCATCAGCAGGGACACGATGGCCACAGTACGGAGGTGCATGGGTCCTCATCTCTAGTGGTGACGCCGAGAAATCTAGAAAGCGCAGGTCACCGCGAAGAAGTACGAGAAGGCACGGAGGTGCGCCTCCGGAGGGCACATGACCTTCGGCCACACTTCGCGGCCTCTTCCCACGCCCGGTACGGCTGCGCCGCCGCGGCCGCGTACGCTGCTGAGACCCCGCTTGCGCCTGGAACTGCCGAGGAGGGCCGATGCCGCGTCCTGTGCCCTGGATATCCGCCCTCCTGTACGGGGCGGTGCTCGCAGGAGGTCTCTACTACGCCGCGGTCAGTTCTGCCTTCGACGGGCGCACGGCCGCCTTCGCGGCGCTGCTCTGCGCGCTGGCGGTCCTCGACGGGCGAGTGTGGCGATGCCCTGTGGGCGCCGTGTTCGCTCTCAGGGCCGCTCTCCTGTGCGCGGTGGTGGTTGTCGACACTTCGGGGCTCTCGCGGGTGCTGTTCGTGCTGATCCCGTTCCTGGGATTCTTTGCGTTCGGGCCGGCCGTCGGGATCGCGCTCGGCGCGAGCTGTGTGGTCCTGCTGGCGGGCGCGTTCACGCTGTGGGTGCCGGGCTGGGAGGTACGCGCCGAGTACATAGGTGACCTCGTGATGTTCGCCTTGGGGGTCGTACTGGCGCTGGTCACAGCGGCGGTTGCCGTGCGCGAGCAGCAGGCCCGTGACCGGCTGGAAAGCACACTCGCGCAGATAGCGCAGTTGTCGGCGGCCCGCGAACGCAATCGGCTGGCCCGCGAGATCCACGACAGCCTCGGACACCATCTGACCGCCATCGGCATCCAACTGGAGAAGGCCGAGGCGTTCGCCGCGCTCGATCCGGCATCCTCCGCGCAAGCGGTCTCGCATGCCCGTTGGTCCGCGAACAGGGCCCTTGAGGAGGTCCGGGTCTCCGTACACGCCCTCGGGGCGCAGGCGGAGTCCCAGCCGGTCGGTCTCTCCAGGGCGCTGGCCGATCTCGTCCACCACCTGAGCGGTGGCGGTCGCCGGATCTCCCTGGAGGTGTCGGGCACCGAGCGGCGGCCGCTGCTGGTGCTGTACCGGGCGGCTCAGGAGGGCCTCACCAATGCCTGCCGGCATTCAGGCGCCACCGATATCGGCGTGACGGTCCACTACGACGACCACGGTGCGCGCCTGTGCGTCACGGACAACGGAGGCGGACTGGGCGGTGCGCGGGAGGGCTTCGGACTGACCGGACTGCGGGAGCGGGTCGCGTCGGTCGGCGGGACCGTGGCTCTGGAGAGTTCGGACGCGGGCACCACCCTGAAGGTGCACGCCCCGTGGTGAACGAACCCGTGCCGGGGGCGCCGGACGTACGTGTCCTCGTGGTCGACGACCAGGACCTCGTCCGCGAGGGCATCGCCGCACTGCTGGGCATCCAGCCGGGCATCGAGGTGGTGGGAAGCGCGCGAGACGGTGCCGAGGCCGTGGAGGAGTCCGTGCGGCACCGCCCCGATGTGGTGCTGATGGACATCCGGATGCCGCGCATGGACGGGGTGGCCGCCGCGGCGCTGCTTCGCCGACGGGTGCCCGCGTGCCGGATCATGATGCTGACGACCTTCAACGACGACGAGTATGTGGGTCAGGCACTCAAGGCGGGGGCGGTCGGCTATCTGCTGAAGAACCTGCCCGCGGCGGAACTCGCCCAGGCAGTCCGTCTGGCGCACGCGGGTGTCGCCCAGTTCGATCAGGGGGTCGTCGCAGCGCTGGCCGCCGGCATCCCCACTCCGGACGTGCTGACGCCCCGGGAGACGGAGGTGCTACGGCTCATCTCCGCGGGCGCCACGAACAAGGAGATCGCTGGCCGGCTCTACTTGAGCGAGGGCACCGTCAAGAACCACATATCGCGCATGCTGAGCCGGCTTGGTCTGCGCGACCGGACCCAGGCCGCGCTGTACGCCCGCGAGAACGGTCTGATCTGACGCATGCCCCCTGCCCCTCCCCAAGTCGGCGGTAGGGCAAGGGGAGGTACGCGATGCGGGAAGGGATTGCCTAGCCGCCCCATACCGTCGCAGGCACCTGGCGTTAGGGGCCGCACCGAACTCCAAGGACCGGGCCGCGGCTGCCCCGCCTCGACTTCCCCGGCGAACTCGATCCGCTCCGGACAAAGGTGAGTCAGCCGCCTTCCCATAAGGAAGTCCAGTTCATCCCCACGGCGGGATTCACTTCGTTGTCGCCGTATCGGCAAGCAGGCCGCGTCAGCGCCGATTCGGCGTGCCGCTACGCCGGCATCGAGTGGTCCGCCGAGGACTGAGCGATTCGGGCATCTGAGGATCCAGGAAGGTCGAAGGAGCCATCAGGTGGAACCTCCAGCCGAACAGCGGTTCCATGGCGGTGGTCAGCGCTCTGCCACCCGTCTTCACTCTCGGCCCCGCCCTCGGGGTGCGTGGGTCACGGGAATGGACGCGACGAGTTCTCCGCTCACGGGTAACGGAAAGGCGGCGGTGGTGGTGGCGGTGGGCCACGAAACGGACTTACGGTTCGGGGTGAATTACGTCCCCAGCAAGCACTGGTGGTATTCGTGGCTGGAGTGGGACGCCGCATCGGTCCTCGACGATCTGCGATCCATATCCAGTCTGGGAATGGACCATATACGCATCCAACTGCTGTGGCCCGTTTTCCAGCCCGACCCTTCGGTGGTCAATCCAACGGCCCTGGAGCGACTGTGCGAACTGATGGACCTCGCCGATCACCCGCACGTCTCGCTGGACGTCTCGATCAGCGTGCTCGACGGGTGGCTCAGCGGCCTCATGTTTCTTCCGGCATGGCTCAGCGGCCGCAACATGATCACCGACGAGGACGTGGTCCGCGCGGAACTGACCCTTTTCGACGCCGTTGCCGAATGCGTCGGCGACCACCGGCGCTTCCTCGGCTTCGACCTGGGCAACGAACTGTCGGCGCTCAACGGCGATGTCCCACCGGAATCCGGGGACCGGTGGGCCTCACTCCTGCTGGACCACTGCGAACGCATCGCACCCGGCCGCTTCCACGTCAACGGCGTGGACCATCGGTCCTGGTTCCGGGCACGGACGTTCTCACCCACCGCGGCCGCCACCTACGGCAGTGCCAGTGTCCTGCACGCCTACCCGTACCGGACCGGTGTGACCGAGCGGTACGGACCGGACGGCACCGGCGTCCTGCACCTGGGTGAGTACCTGGCCGAGTTCGCCGAAGCATTCTCCCCGACCCGCGGACGCGCGAAATGGCTGCAGGAGTTCGGTGCCTCACCGGTGGAACACCCGGCGGACTCGATCCCGCAGTGGGCCGCGTCCTTCACGCGCAACACCCTCTCGTCCAAGGGCATGTGGGGCTGCACCTGGTGGAGCAGCCACGACGTCGACCGCCGCTTCACCGGCTTCGCCGACTGCGAGTACGACGTCGGACTGTTCACCGTGGTCAACGACATCAAGCCGGCGGGCGTCCGGCTCAGGGACCTGATCAGGGAACTACGCCACACACCGGTGCGGCCCGTCGACCGCCACGTCGGCCTGGTCCTGCCGGACTCCCGGCAGCTCGGTCTCCAGGCCGCCGACCGCTTCTTCACGCTCGTGGACCAGGGGGTCCGGCCGGCGCTGGTCACCCACGACAGGGCGGAAGACACCGCTCACCTGTCCACCCGCGGCATCACCGAGCTCGTCCACTGCTGACGAGCCCCCAGCACCCCGCTCCATCACCGCCCGCTCAGTGCTGCCCTCAAAGGGACGCCCTGCGAGCCGGCATGACCGAAGGAGGAAACCGCGTTCGGCCTCGACTTCTCCACCCAACAGGAGAGAACCAGTGATGACGAAGCACCCCCGTTCGACTTGGCCATGCGTACTCACAGCGGCACTGCTGCTCCTCGCCGCTCTCCTCACCGCCGCCCCCTCGGCTACGGCCGCCCAGGGCGCCTACTACGTCAGCAGTGTCATGGGGTCGGACGCCAACGACGGGCGTTCGGCGAGCAGACCGTTCAAGACCATTCAGGCAGCAGCGGACAAGACCCTTCCCGGCGACACCGTGTACATCATGAACGGGACCTACGGCGACGTCTCGCCGGAGGGAGTCGTCCAGGTCACCCGCTCGGGCGCGCCGGGCATGCCCATCACCTACCGGCCCCTTCCGGGACATGAGCCGGTCCTCGCGCCGGTGACCGGCTGGAACGGGATCGTCGTCATCGGAGCGTCGTACATCACGATCACCGGCCTCGACATCCGCGGCGACAGCGACAACCTTCGACTGGAGGACGCAGAGACCGGCTCGAAGCCCACCGGACCGGCGTTCAACACCAACTGCATCTACATCAGGGAGGACACTCCCTCAGGTCGGACTCCGCATCACATCACCGTCCGCAACAACCACATCTGGGACTGCCCGGGCGCCGGAATCGGCAGCGCCTATGCCGACCACCTCCTGATCGAGCACAACAGGGTGCACTCCAACGCCTGGTACTCGGCCTTCGCCACCAGCGGGATCTCCGTGCTCACGCCCGTGGACGTGGACAGCAGGCCCGGATACAAGATCATCGTCCGGAACAACGTCGTCCACGACAACGAGAGCAAGGTCAAGTGGTACGTCTGCTCGTGCTACTCCGACGGCAACGGGATCATCATCGACCAGACCCTGCACCGTGGGGGCACCGGCGTCCCGTACAAGGGCCGCATCCTGGTCGAGAACAACCTGGCGTTCGACAACGGCGGTTCGGGCATCCACTCGTTCAGCTCGGCCAACGTGGACATCGTCCACAACACCGCCTACATGAACTCCCGCGGCCGGGAGATCAACTACCCGAACATCGGTGCCTGGCACAGCTCGAACGTCCGGCTTCTGAACAACATCTCGGTGGCACGGCCGGGCAAGCCCACCAACTTCACCTTCGAGAACAGCGACGTCGTGTACGACTACAACATCTACTACGGCGGCACCGCTCCCATGGTGCAGGGTCCGCACGATGTGATCGCCGATCCGCGGCTGGTCGCCCCGGGCACGGACAGCCGGCACGCCGACTTCCGGCTGACCGCGGGCTCGCCCGCCATCGACAGCGGCGTCGCCACGAGCACCCGGGTCGATCACGCGGGCACGCCACGGCCACAGGGCACCGGCTGGGACCGGGGCGCCTACGAGTTCAGAAGGCACTACACCAAGCACTGAAGCCACAACCCCGTCGTGGCGTCGTCCCGGCAGTGGTCCGGCCCACCGTCCAGGCCACTGCCGGGAGGCGACGCCGGGCGCGCAGACGCCTCACACTCCTCCCTCCTACGAAAGAAGTCAGTTCGGTGGATTCCGATCTCTCCCCCGGCCCCCACCCTCGATCGGGCGCTGCGCGCTTCCCGATGCTGTTCCCGGCCGCGGACGCCGTCGCACAGCGGCACACCACACTGCTCCTGCGGCAGGCCTCCGACGAACTGCCCGCTGTCATGTGGTGTGGCATCGCCCCCGGCCCGGACGGAGTCGCCTGGGAAGCGGAGCAGGGAGCACGGGCAGCCTCCGTCGAGTCGGCGGTGCCGCTGCTTCCCGAGCACTGGCGGGGCTGGTTCGGGCGTCCTGGGCTGGGCGGTCACCGCCTCGCCGAGGCAGCCGGCGCTCCGGCGGGCGGCCGGGACTGGGCCCCGTCGTTCACCCTGGACAGTGCGCTCGTCGAGGGTTCGGTGCTGACGCTGCGGGCCCGGGACGACGTCGCGGGGCTGGCTCTGGTCACCGAGGTGGAGTCGTTGCCCGGCGGAGCGTTGCGGGTGCGCCACACGCTCACCAACACCGGTGTCGGCGCCTACGTGGTGGACCACTTGGACGTCGTCGTCCCGGTGCCGTCGAGGGCCCGGGAGGGACTCGACTTCACCGGGCGGATCCTGCACGAAAGGACTCCCCAACGCCGGGAGGTGATCGACGGGCTGTGGCTGCGGGAGAACCGCAAGGGCAGGACCGGGCACGACGCGGCAACGCTGAACATCGTCGGGACTCCGGGCTTCGGGTTCGCGTCCGGCGAAGTCTGGGGCGTGCACGTCGGCTGGAGTGGCAACCACGTCCATCGCACGGAACTCCTGGACGGGGTCCTGACGATCGGCGGCGGTGAGCTCCTGCTTCCGGGTGAGGTGGTCCTCGCTCAGGACGAGAACTACCGGACTCCTTGGGTCTACGTCGCCGCCTCGGACGAGGGACTCGACGGACTGGCGGCGCGGTTCCACGACTACCTGCGTTCCCTGCCCGCGCACCCCGGCTCCGCGCGGCAGGTCAACTTCAACGTCTGGGAGGCGGTCCGGTTCCGGCACGACACGGCGGAGCTGATCGAATTGGCGGAACTCGCCGCCGAGGTGGGTGCCGAGCGCTACGTCCTGGACGACGGATGGTTCCGCGGCCGGCGTTCGGACCGGGCCGGCCTGGGCGACTGGCGGGTCGACGAGAGCGTCTTCCCCGACGGGCTCGGGCCCTTGGTCGACCGCGTCCGGGAGCTGGGCATGGAGTTCGGGCTATGGTTCGAACCGGAGATGATCAGCCAGGATTCGGACCTGTACCGCGAGCATCCTGAGTGGATCTTGTCCACCGGGTCACGGACACCCCTGCTGGAACGCAACCAGCTGGTCCTGGACCTCTCGCGGCCCGAGGTCGTCCAGTACCTGCTGGAGCGCATCGACACCCTGCTCACCGAGTACGACATCTCCTACGTCAAGTGGGACCACAACCGCGCGGTGCTGGACGGAGGTTCGGGACGGACCGGCGGCGCACCGGTGATCCACGCGCAGACCGTCGCCTACTACACCCTGCTCGACGAACTGCGGCGCCGGCATCCACGGGTGGAGTGGGAGTCCTGTTCCGCCGGCGGCGCCCGCATCGACCTGGAGGTAATCCAGCGCGTCCAGCGAGTGTGGACCTCCGACATGACCGACGCCCTGGCCCGCCACTCGATCCAACGCTGGACGGGCCAGCTGCTGCCCCCGGAGTATCTCGGCGCTCACGTCTCCGCGCCGTTCTCCATGTACACAGGGCGCTACATGCCACTGGACTTCCGGGCCGCTACCGCGTTCTTCGGGCACTTCGGCATCGAGTGGGACATACGGGAGGCGAGCGCCGAGGACCTGGCCGTCCTCAAGGGCTGGGTCAACCTCTACAAGGAGCACCGGAGCCTGCTGCACAGCGGTAGGACCGTCAGGGGCGACACGAGCGACGACCGCGCCTGGAGCCACGGCGTCGTCGCCCACGACCGGTCCGCCGCCCTCATGGCGCACGTCCAGTTCGAGGACGGACTCAACACGACACCCGCGCGACTGACCGTCCCCGGGCTGCTCCCGGACAAGGAGTACCGGATCCGAGCCGTGCGGCCCGCGGCACAGGCCAGGACCTCACGCGCCGACCACATCCCCCCGCTCCCGGAAGAGGGCGCACTGCTGTCCGGCGCGGCACTCGGCCACCTCGGCATCACCCTGCCGCCACTGAGTCCGCTCCAGGTCGTGCTGCTCCTCGCCGAGGCGGCCTGACTGCGGGCTCGAAGGCCACCCACCCGAACAGGCGCCACGCGCATCGGCAGGAGACAGACGGCAGCGACCGACAACACGATCCCAGCGCACCACGCCGGGGCTCCTGGCATCAGGCCACCCCGGGCGACATCGCACCTTTCCTCACTGGAGTCACCGTGCCAGCACACCACACCTTCCGGGCGCTGAGCGCCGCCATAGTCGTCGCGGCCCTGATCACCGGATGTTCCTCTGCCAACTCCGACGCCAACCGCTCGTCACGGGGCAGCGCCGGCGGTGTCCTCGACATCGGCATGATCAACGGTCCGCAGACCAACAACAGCAACCCCTTCCTCGGCACGTCGGCCGCCGCGGCTCTCGGGTACCGCCACATGATCTACGAGCCGCTCGTGATGCCGAACGACATCCGGCCGGAGCGCAAGGGCACGCCCTGGCTGGCGAAAGACTGGAAGTGGGAGGCGAATTTCACCAAGGTCACCATCACCCTGGACGAGCGCGCGAAGTGGTCCGACGGCAAGCAACTGACCGCTGAGGACGTGGCGTTCACCTTCGACCTGATCAAGAAGCACCCGGCGCTTAACGTCTACGGTGTCACCTTCGGCGGGATAGCCGTAGAAGCCGGCAAGGTCGTCCTCACCTTCGAGGAATCGCAGTTCGTCAACCAGAGCAAGATCCTCCGCACGCTCATCGTGCCCAAGCACATCTGGAAGACCGTCGACGACCCGGCCACCTGGCCCAACCGCAAGCCCCTCGGCTCCGGGCCGTACACACTCAAGACCTTCACCCCGCAGACCACCACACTCCAGGCGGCACCCTCCTATTGGAAGGGCAAGACGCGGGTGAAGGAGCTCCGCTTCACCTCGTACAACGACAACAGTGCACAGACCACGGCCCTCGCCAAGGGCACGTCGGAATGGTCGAGCGTCTTCATGCCGAACCACAAGCAGCTGTACGTCGACAAGGACCCGGCCCACCACAAGCTCTGGTTCCCCGCCGGGATCGGCATCCACGGCCTGTGGCTCAACACCACGAGGGGTCCGCTGAGCGATCCGGCGCTGCGCAAGGCGATGGCCATGGTCATCGACCGCAGGGCCATCCACGTCCAGGCGCAGGCCTCGCTCTACCCGGAGATCACCAACCCGACCGGGATACCCCTGCCCGCAGGTGAGCCCTTCCTCGCCCCCGAGTACAAGGGCATGACCAACAAGCCCGACCTGGCCGGCGCCAGGAAGCTCCTGGACGGAGCGGGATACCGCCTGGCCGGCGGTGTGCTCAAGGACCCCGCCGGCAAGGCCGTGAAGCTGACCCTCACCGACCCGGCAGGCTGGAACGACTACATCACCGGCCTGTCGATCATCCAGAGCAACATCAAGCCCCTGGGCATCGACGCCAAGGTCAAGACCCAGAGCGCCGAGGTCTGGACCGCCAATGTGGCCAACGGTGACTTCGACGCCACGCTGCACTGGACCAACAGCGGTGCCACGCCCTACGACATGTACCAGAACATCATGGACGGCGCCCTGCTCCAGCCCGTCGGCAAGAGCGCCCCGCTGGGCAACTACGGGCGCTTCAAGAGCCCTCGGGCGACGAAGGCACTCAAGGAGTACGCCAACGCCACTCAGGACGCGACGCGCTCCACGGCGCTCGGCACCCTGCAGAAGATCATGGTGGAGGACGTGCCGGTCATCCCCACGGCCGGGGCGCACCTGGGAGCCGAGTACTCCACGAAGAACTGGGTGGGCTGGCCCACCGAGTCCGACCCGTACGGTCCCCCGCAGCCGACCCAGCCGAACGCGCTGGACATCGTGCTGCGCCTCAAGCCCGCGAAGTGAGAGGGGACCGGCAATGACCGACCACGACCAAGAAGCGGCGGCACCCTTCGGCACCCGTCCCAGCCAGGCCGGTGACACCGTGCTCGAAGCACGCGGCGTCACCAAGCACTTCCCCGTCAGACGGACCGCCCGTGAAGTCCTCGGCCGTCGGCGCCGCGCCGTCCGGGCCGTCGACGACATCTCCCTGTGTCTGCGGCGCGGCAGCGTCACCGCCTTGGTGGGGGAATCGGGCTCGGGCAAGTCGACGGTGGCCCGTCTGCTGTCCCAGCTCCACCCGCTCACGCAGGGCGAGATCCGGCTCCTCGGCGTCCCGGTCACGGCCGGGCGCGGCCGGTCGTTCCGCGCCTATGTTCGGCAGGTCCAGCTGATCTTCCAGGACCCCTTCGCATCGCTCAACCCGGTCCACACGGTGCGCTACCACCTCACCCGGTCCTTGCGGATCCACGGCAAGCAGGCCACCGACGCGGAGGTGTTCCAACTGCTCGAGCGGGTGCAGCTGATCCCTCCGAACGAGTACGTCGACAAGTTCCCGCACGAGTTGTCGGGCGGCCAGCGCCAGCGCGTGGCCATCGCCAGGGCGCTGGGCGCCGACCCGAAGGTGCTCCTCGCAGACGAACCGGTCTCCATGCTCGACGTGTCCATCCGGCTCGGCGTCCTCAATCTGCTGCGGGACCTCAAGACGCGGCTGTCGCTCGCCATCCTCTACGTCACGCACGACATCGCGTCCGCACGGTACTTCGCCGACACGACCCTCGTCATGTACGCGGGCCGCCTCGTGGAAGGCGGTGACAGCGAGACAGTCACCCAGCGACCCGCGCACCCCTACACCCAGTTGCTGATCGCCTCGGCCCCCGACCCCGACCGCATCGCCGACCCAGGGGAGCAGGAGGAGACCGGCAGCGGCGAGCCCCCCTCGCTCATCTCCCCGCCGCGAGGGTGCCGTTTCCATCCCCGCTGCCCCAAGGCGATGGAGCGCTGCCGCACCGAGCTCCCGCCCCGCTTCGAGATCGGCGACGACGGGCAGTGGGCCGCGTGCTGGCTGTACGAGGACCGCCCCGTCACCACCCGGATCCCCGGTGCCGCTCCGTCCGCCGGCGCCTCGGCCCCCGGCGTGGCCGGGACCATGACGGAGGCGACGGCCTCGTGAAATACGCACTGCAGCGCATCCTCTTCTACGCCGTCACCGCATGGGCGGCGATCACCATCAACTTCCTGATCCCGCGGCTGATGCCGGGCGACCCGCTCCAGGCACTGCTCACCCGTTTCCAGGGGCAGCTCGACACCAGTGCCATCGCCTCGATCGAGGTGCTCTTCGGCCTCGACGAGGACCGCTCGCTCTGGCAGCAGTACACCGACTACTGGGGCCAGCTCCTGCGGGGCGACCTGGGTCTCTCCTTCACCTTCTTCCCCACGCCCGTAAGCGAGGTCATCTCGCAGTCGCTGCCCTGGACACTGGTGCTGGTGGGTGTCACCACGCTGCTGAGCTTCGTGCTCGGCACCGGCCTTGGGGTCTACACCGGCTGGCGGCGTGGTTCGTGGATGGACGGTCTGCTGCCCGTCACCACCTTCGTCTCCTCCATCCCCTACTTCTGGCTCGGTCTCATCTTCATCGCCGTGTTCGCCGTGAAGTGGCCGGTCTTTCCGGCCGCGGGCGGCTACGACAACTCGCTCGTCCCCGCCTTCGACGTACCGTTCGTGTCCAGCGCGCTGTACCACGGCTTCCTGCCCGGTGTCACCATCATCCTCAGCGCCGTCGCCAGCTGGATCCTCGGTATGCGGAACATGATGGTGACCGTCTCGTCCGAGGACTACGTGATGGTGGCGCAGGCCAAGGGACTGTCCGAGCGCCGCGTGATGTTCTCCTACGCCGCGCGGAACGCGGTCCTGCCCAACATCTCCGGATTCGCGCTCTCGCTCGGCTTCGTCGTCGGCGGCACGCTGCTGGTGGAGATGGTCTTCTCCTATCCGGGCATCGGCTTCCAGCTCTTCCAGGCGGTCGGTGCCCGGGACTACCCGCTGATGCAGGGCGTCTTCCTGATCATCACGCTGTCGGTCCTCGCGGCGAACCTGCTCGCCGACCTGGTCTACATGCTCCTGGATCCGCGCACCAGAAAGGAGGCCTGAGCCATGTCACTCCCCTCGACCGAGGTCGCCGTCCTCGATACGGCCCCCGCTCCGGCCCCCGCAGCCGACAAGCGCGCCCGGCTGCGCTTCCTGCGCGGCAGGAAGACCCTCGCGGGCCTCTCGATCCTCGGCTTCTTCACGCTGCTCGGCGTCATCGGGCCGTGGATCGCCCCCTACGACCCTGACGCGATGAGTGACGCACTGCTCCAACCGCCGTCCGGCGACCACTGGTTCGGCACCACGCACACCGGTCAGGACGTGCTCTCCCAGATCCTCGTCGGCACCCGGGGCGTGCTCGTCGTGGGCTTCCTGGCCGGGCTCCTCGCCACGGTGCTGTCCGTGCTGATCGGGGTCAGCGCCGGCTTCCTCGGCGGCGCGGTCGACGAGATCCTGTCGGCGCTGTCCAACATCTTCCTCGTCATCCCGGCACTGCCCCTGGTCATCATCATCGCCAGCTTCGTCACCGACGCGGGAGACCTGCTGATCGCCGTGGTGATCGCCTTCACCTCCTGGGCCTGGGGCGCCCGCGTGCTGCGTGCCCAGACCCTGTCGCTGAGGCGGCGGGACTACGTCGAGGCGGCCCGCGCCACCGGTGAACCCACGTGGCGCATCATCGTTTTCGAGATCATGCCGAACCTCACGGCGGTCATCGCCTCCGGCTTCATCGGCACCGTCATCTTCGCCGTACTGCTGGAGATCACGCTCGCCTTCATCGGGGTGGCCGACATCTCCCACTGGAACTGGGGAACCGTGCTCTTCTGGGCTCAGTCCAACCAGGCCCTCGCCCAGGGCGCTTGGTGGTGGTTCGTGCCCGCCGGACTGTGCATCGCCCTGCTCGGCACGGCCCTGGCTCTGGTCAACTTCGGCATCGACGAGTTCGTGAACCCACGGCTGCGCACCGCGGCCGGCACGTCCCGCAAGGTCCGGATGCGGGTGGGCTTCACGCCGGTGGCCCGCACGGGGCGGACGAACGGCGCCGGGCCCGGGGGCGACGAGGCTTCCGGCGGTGCCCCGAGGGCCGTGCGGACGCCGCAGCCGACCCCCGCCCGCCCGCACGACAAGGAGCCCCACGCGTGACCAGGCGCCCCGTTCTGACCATCAGTGGACTGCACGTCGACTACGGCACGGGTCCCGCTGCGGTCCACGCGCTGCGCGACATCAACCTCACTCTGCACCGCGGCGAGATTCTCGGCCTCGCCGGCGAGTCCGGTTCCGGCAAGTCCACGCTCGCCTACGCCGTGACCCGCCTGCTCTCCCCACCCGGAGTGATCACCGGCGGCGACGTCCACTACCACCCGCCGCAGGACGGCGCAGACCCGATGGACATCCTCGCGCTCACACCGCGTCAGTTGCGCGCGTTCCGCTGGCAGGAGCTGTCCATCGTCTTCCAGGGCTCGATGAACGCTCTCAATCCCGTGCACACGGTGCACAGTCAGCTCACGGATGTCCTCGCGGCGCACCGCCCGCAAATGTCGGCGGCCCAGCGCACGGCCCGGGCCGGGGAGTTGCTCACCCTCGTCGGCATCTCCCGCGACCGGCTGAGTGCCTTTCCGCACCAGCTCTCCGGCGGCATGCGCCAGCGCGTGATGATCGCGATGGCCATGGCCCTGGAGCCCGAGATCGTGATCATGGACGAACCGACCACCGCCCTCGACGTGGTGATGCAGCGCCAGATCCTCCGGAAGATCGCGGCACTCCGCGACGAGCTGGGCTTCTCGGTCGTCTTCGTCACGCACGACATCTCGCTGTTGATCGAGTTCTCCGACCGCGTCGCCATCATGTACGGCGGCCGCATCGTCGAGCAGGCGAGCGCCGCGGACATCTACCGAGACCCGCGCCACCCCTACAGCGAGGGGTTGCTCCACTCCTTTCCGGCCCTGCACGGCCCGCGCCGCGAGCTGACCGGCATCCCGGGCTCGCCGCCTCACCTCGCCGCCATGCCGTCGGGCTGCGTCTTCCACCCGCGCTGCGGGAGGTCGTTCGACCCGTGTGACCGACACGTTCCACTGTCGGCCGCGCCGGCGGACGCACCGGGCCGGTCCGTGGCGTGCTGGCTCCACCACCCGGCCCCGGGACCGGCCTCCGCCCCCGGGCACACGGCGACGACACACGTTCCCTGACCCGGTCTCGCGTCGGACGCGCGTGGCTCTGCCGAGGACGCACCAAGCGAGGCTGCGCGAGGCGGCTGCCGGATCGGGCAGCCGCCTCGCGCTGTGTGGTCTTCTCGGGCAGAGCCCGCAAGAGGTCTGCCGCCGGCCGGATGGCGGGGCGGACGAGCGACTCCAAGACCGCCACGTGCTGTGCGTCAACCCTCGGAGTGGGCGCCGTGCGCCCTGCGCCAAGCCCCGGGAGCCACCCCGCAGGTCTCCGTGAAACTCGCGTAGAACCTGCTCTGAGAGCCGAACCCGGACATCGCGGCCACATCGGAGACCGACATGCCCGTGGTCGCGAGGAGCCGTTGGGCCTCGGCGACGCGGCACTGCGTGAGATAGGCCTTCATGGTCATGCCCAGAACCGCCCGGAAGGCGGTCATCGCGTAGTTGGGATGAAGTGGAACCGCGGTCGCGATCTGCTCGACGGTCAGCTGCTCGCGGAAGTGCCGCGTGATGAACCGTGCCATGAAGACCGCGTGTCGTACCGTGCCTTCATTGGCCGCTCCGGTGCCCGGCAGACGCGCCGTGACGGACTCGCTCGCCAGCCTGCGCACCCAGGCCTCCATTTCCAGGGACGCCGTCCGTCTGCGTTCCAGGTCTCCGCTCTCCAGGTCGGGCAACCACTGGCCGAAGAGTGCCGCGTCCACTTCCCTGCGCGGGCTGGGCGGTGTGATGACCGGACGGCCGTTGAGGAGCGTCATGACGAGCTCGCCCGGGAGCTGCCAGCGCAGGAACACCCCGAGGGGCACGTTGACACCCCGCATCACGGCGCCCGGCGCCCTCTCGATGAGCTGGTGAGGAACCGCTCCCCAGAACATGACGGTCGCATCCCTCGGGACGGTCAGCTTCCGGCCGCCGTAGCGATAGGTGAGTTCACTCTCGACCGCGAGGTTGAACTCGATGTTGTCATGCCGGTGCGCACGGTCCATCAGCATCGCCTCGGCCTGCCAGCAGGACAAGTCATACACCTGATCCACGAGGTGGACGGGCGAAAAGGTCATCTGAGCTTCCGGGAAAGAGTAGAGAGGCAACGAGAAGAACACAGGGCATGGACCTGGTTCGCTGGTCGTCGTGCCGAGGCACGCGATTCGTCCACCGAACCGGGGAGTATTACGGATGTCAACCATCACAGGAGCGCCGGCCCGCGCCTATCACCTCAGTCCTGAACAGATCAAGTCCTTCGACGAGCACGGATACCTCGTCCTGCGGCAGCTCCTCGCCCCGGAGCTTGTCGAGCGCCTCCGGCAGGCCGCCGACCGGTGGATCGCGGCCGGCTCGGAGAACCCCGACCACCCGGACTATCTGTTCGCCGACCGGCCCACCGGCCGGGTGATGTGGCGCGTGGACTACCTGCACAACAAGAAGGAGGCCGCCTCTCTCGAGCTGCTGGGATGCCCTGAGGTGCTCGGCGTCGCGGAGAGCCTCGCGGGTCCCGACTTCGTGCCCACCTACGAAGCCCTCGTCTTCAAGCACGAAGGCGACGGGGTGGCGGTCCCGTGGCACCAGGACGCCGTGCACCCCCGCAGGCACCGCATCTTCAACGTGGACGTCTACCTGGACCCGTCCCGGTCCGGAGAAGGTGCTCTGCGGGTCGTTCCCGGTTCCCATCGCTCCAAGGCGGACGTGTGCGCCATCGAGGAAGGCTTCGGCTGGGAAGTCCCGAACTCGACGGTGGTGGAGATGGAGCCCGGTGACGTGCTGCTCCATGACGTCATGCTCGTGCACGGATCCGAGCCGGTGGTGGGGAACAGGCTGCGTCGCACCATCTACTACGAGTTCCGCCCGGCGCGGCAGATCCTGAGCGAAGGCCCCTGGGACGCCGAGTGGATAGACGCCCGGCTGCGGCTCGTGCCTGTCGCCCTGCGCGCCTTCCACGACCGCTATCCGGGGCGGACCGGGTTCGGGTGGAATCCCCCGGAGGCCCTGCGGCCCGAGCCGGCGGGCGACACGGAGACCGAACTCAGGGTCGCGCACAGGGTGCACACTCCCGGGTCGTACTGCAGCGCCGGAGATGTGCCCGCTGCCGAGTGAGCGGGCACATCCAGGAGCGCCGACGGGTCGAAGCCACCTCGACTCCCCTTGTCATGCGGTGGTGGTGCGGCGAACCGCCCGGGCAGTGCTGCGTGGCGGGCATGCCGTCAGGGCTGGGAAGGCATGCCCGCCACGCGGTCGGGGCGCTGCGTGGACATCAGCGACAGTGTGGACGACCGGTCGGGCGGAGGGACGTCAGCAGCACCGGCCCGGGGACTCGCTCTCGCTCCGGAGGGTGCGCAGAAGCTGGTACTCCCGGCGGGTGGGCACCGGTGCGTGCGGGTGGCGACGGTGGTGGTACCGGCAGTACCGGTCGTACTCCGCCTCGCCGGTCAGGGCGCTCCGTATCGCGGCTCACGGATCTCACATTGAGATCCGAGCCCAAACGGAGCGCAGGGCGCCGATCCTGGTGCCGGACGATCGTTGGGAGCGAAGCCCTGCCCGGGCTCGTTCCGCCAGGCAGAAAAACACCGCTCTCTGCGGCCGCGTTCTCGCCGGCCACGCAACGGACCTGGTCGCTGGATCGCTCGACTGAGGCGCGGCCGCTGACCAGTGGAAACAGCCTTGGTGCGCTCGGTGGCCCACGGGCATCACCGGGGTCCACCGAGCGCACACGCCCCTGCTTCAGCTGGCAGCGTCGGCAGAAGAGGGACGAACGAGCGTGCGCAGCTCAGTGGCGCATGCCAGAGCGACGCCTAGGCACATCGCTGTGGCGGCGGCGACGACCAGCATGTCCGGGCCGATGGCTTCCCTCGTCATCTTGGCCAGGAAAGTGACAGCGACGGCGACCTCTCCGAAGGCCAGGACCACGAGCCAGACGGCACTCAGGGCACGGGGTGTACAGGTCCGCGCTTTGTGCAGTCCCAGGAGCGCGGCTCCTCCCGCCCATGTGACCACCACGGCGATGCCGGCCGCGGCATACAGCATCCCGCCCGAACTCGAAGGGTCGGTGTGGTCCAGCTCTGCGGTGTCAGGTGCGAGAGCGAACATGGCTTCGAACAGAACGGCATACGCGAGTTGGACCAAGGCCAGGACGGACGCAATGCGTCGGCCCAGTATCCGCCTCATCCGTTGCTCCTGGCTGGGTTGCCGTTCTGGTCCATCGTCCTCGCGGCTGGTGACTGTGCCGGACAACGCCAAGGGCCTAACCGACCCCGTGGTTCTCCGCTTCACGTTCCCCCCTGTTCACTTCGCTGATCAGCCACACGGTGATCAGGGTGAGGGGGACCGTACCATGATCATTGCGCCGGAAGCCCAGGGCCGGACTGGCTCTGCCGCGCGCCCAAGTCGTTTCCGCTTCCTCCCTCAGCCGTACCGAGATGCGTCCGTCGCCCCTCGTTTTGGGGGCGCTGAAGGCATGACTGATCAGCGGGTGCGGGAACCACACCAAGCAGGACAGGTGCCCGAGGACTCCGCCGACTTGCAGGAAGTCACCGCGCTCATCCAACACCGCTTCCCCCTGCCAGCGTCCACGGGACGCCCTGCAGCCGCCCGACTTCCGGTTCCGGTGTGACGTCAGGCGGGGCCGGCCGTCGCCGTGCGGTGGTCGGCGATCAGTTGGGCGTAGCGGTGACCGCTCGCCTTGATCGTGCGTCCTTGCGTCTCATAGTCGACGTGGACGAGCCCGAAGCGCTTGCCGTATCCGAGAACCCATTCGAAGTTGTCCATCAGCGACCAGGCGTAGTAGCCGTGCAGCGGCGCGCCGCGGCGGACCGCTGATGCGGCGGCCTCGAGGTGACGCTCCAGGTACGCCACGCGGTCGGGGTCGTGCACGCTGCCATCCGCGCCGATCTCGTCGTCGTAGGCCGATCCGTTCTCGGTGACGAGAATGGACGCGGGAGCGTACTCGTCGTGCAGCCGCATGAGGAGTTGCTCAAGGCCGTCGGGGTGTACCTCCCAGCCCATCGCAGTCGTCGGGGCGCCCGGAACGGGAAGCACGCGGTAGGAAGGTGCGCGCAGTTCGGGGGCGTCCTGGATGATCTGCCGGAAGTAGTAGTTGAGGCCGAGATGATCGAGCGGGGTGGCGATGGTCTCCGCGTCGCCGGAGCGCTCCGGCAGGTCGACTCCATAGATCTCCCGCATGTCCGCTGGGAATCCGCGGCCGTGAACGGGGTCGAGCCACCAGCGGTTGTTGTGTCCGTCAGCGCGTCGCGCGGCCTGTCGGTCCGCATCCGAGTCGCCGGCTGGTTCGCAGGGAGTCAGGTTGAAGACAAGGCCCACGTTGGGCTTGGTCCCCGCGTGTGACCGGAGCGCCTGGGCGGCGAGGCCGTGTCCGAGCAGGAGGTGGTAAGAAGACCGCACGGCGGCGGTGAGGTCCTTCACCCCGGGTGCCAGGACGCCTTCGAGGTGCCCCAACCACGCCGAGCAGAGCGGCTCGTTCAGGGTGGCCCAGTCCTGTACGCGGTCACCCAGGGCGCCGGCCACCACTGCGGCGTAGTCGGCGAAGTGCTCGGCGGTGGCGCGCTCCGGCCAGCCGCCGACGTCCTGGAGCGCCTGTGGCAGGTCCCAGTGGTAGAGGGTGACGTAGGGGCGGATGCCCGCTTCGAGCAGGCCGTCCACCAGCCGGTCGTAGAAGGCCAGTCCCGCCTTGTTGACGGTGCCCTTGCCGGTGGGCAGGACCCGCGGCCAGGAGATGGAGAAGCGGTAGTCGCTGACGCCCAGCTTCCCCATGAGAGTGATGTCGTCCCGCCAGAGCCGGTAGTGGTCACAGGCGACGTCACCGGTGTCGCCGTTGGCCACGGCCCCGGGAACGCGGCTGAACGTGTCCCAGATCGACGGGCCTCGCCCATCCACGTCGGCTGCCCCTTCGATCTGGTAGGCGGCCGTGGACACTCCCCAGCGGAACTCGGGGGGAAAGGACTGGATGGACTGCATGGGTCACTCCCGGGAGAGATGGATGATGCCGCGGACGAGGCGCGACGGCGTACGTGTGGGGATGTCGGTTGGGAGGCGCGGCGTACGTGCGCCGACGGATTGATAGGCCACACCGGTTGCCCTGGCCGGTCCGGTCCGAACGCCGGCCGCGGAACCAGCCGTCGTCCAGGACGTCTCGCCCGGCGCCCACTCCGGCGACGAGTCCGGACAGCGAGCGATGCGTCGGATGCCTGCCGGAGGGGCGGCCTGGTCGCCCGGCACTGCGGGTCGCCTTCAGGGGCCGGTGACCGCAGCGGAAATGGCCAGTGCCCGATCGAGGACCGGGTGGTGGGAAGGAGCGAATCCACCGGGCAGACTTCTCTCGTCGCAGGGGGAACAACGCAGGACGTGCGGCTTCCGGACCACCACTGAAGGCGGGCCGACGTCGCTGCCGCCTTTCCGTTCACTCACGGTTCCGGCGGTCTCCATCACATCGCCGTTCGCCTGCTGTTTCCTCCCGCTGGCCCCTTCGTCCTTCCAGGATTCTCAGATGCTCTCCGGACCAGGCACCGGCCGGGACCTCTCGACCGTGGCCCGCGCCACTGCCGGATCCACTCCGGCGACTTCGTTCGACGGGGTGCTGCTGCGATGGGCACGGCGGTAGTTGCCGGGCGAGGTTCCGCAGAGCTCCGTGAAACTCGAGTAGAAGCTGCTCTGCGAGCCGAATCCGACGGCGGAAATCATCTCGGAGATCGGCAGTTCCGTGGTGATCAGAAGGCGTTGGGATTCCGCGATCCTGCATTGTGTGATGCGGGCGTTGATGGTCGTTCCCAGCACTTCCTTGAAGAGGGACATGGCGTAGTTCGGGTGCAGGGGCACCACGCTCGCTATGTGCTCGACGGTGATGGGCTCGCGGAAGTGCGCGGCGATGAACTCGGCCATCCGCGCCGCGTGTTCCACCGACCGATGTCCAGTGGGTTCTTCCGGGCCGAGCACGCCGCCCAGAGCACCGTGGGTGAGTCTGCGCAGCCGCGCTTCGATTTCGATCTGGCAGATCCGGTGGAGCTCGGCGTCGCTCGTCGACAGGTCGAGCTGCCAGCGTTTCAGCAGTACGGCGTCGTCCCGGTGACACTCGTGGGGAACGGCCCGCATCGGCTGCCCACGCAGGAGAGCCCTTACGCCGGCGGAAGGCAACCGCCAGCCCAGATAGGTCCGCAGCGGCACGTTCAGCCAGTACATCGGAGCAAGCGGCCGGGCCTCGATCAGCTGATGCGGTATCGCTGCCCAG
Organism: Streptomyces sp. NPDC005496; assembly: GCF_042872045.1. NCBI lineage: Bacteria > Bacillati > Actinomycetota > Actinomycetes > Kitasatosporales > Streptomycetaceae > Streptomyces > Streptomyces sp. NPDC005496. The sequence goes on along the minus strand of NZ_JBIAJQ010000006.1, from coordinate 505,924 downwards.
AAGGCGACCAGTTCCCCCGGAGGCACGACCATGCGGCGGCCTCCCAGCAGGTAGACCAGTTCGGAGTCGGTCGAGAGGTTGATTTCGATGTCGTCATGCCGGTGGGCCCGGTCCATGGGGGTGGGCGTTCCGTGCCAGCAGGCCAGCATCGAGACGTCGTTCCGCGGCGGCAGCGTGTCCATCTGAGGATCCTGGAAGGTCGGAGGAGCCCACAGGAGGCACCTGGAGGTGTGCTGGAGTTGTATGGCGGTCGACCGCAGCGTTCACTTCCGGTCCCCACATCGGCCAAGGGATCAGGCCGCCTCCACGGTCCTGTTCACCCCGGGAAAGTACCTGACAGATACGGACATCAGGAAGGCCCAGAGGACGCGAACCCGGCACTCCGAGGTACTTCGGCCGGGGCCTTTGCACGAGGCCCCGACGGTGTAACGGGATACGCCGTCCTGATGGAACCCGCGCGCCGGGTGATGTCCCTCAGGGAAGACAGCCACCGGAGCCACACCCAATGGATCTCCGCCTGCCAGTGGAAGGAGCCGATCGGCATGGCCGTTCATTCGACCGGAATCCTGGAAGCACTGTCCGCGTCAACTGCGCTGCTGGTGACATCCCTCCTGGCGGTGCCACGGCGCAGCCTACCGGGCGGACCTATTACGTCAGTGCGTTGACGGGCTCGGGCTCCAGCAGCGGCCGCTCCGCCACACACCCGTTCAAGACGATCCAGAAGGCCGCCGACCAGTCACCTCCCGGCGGCACCGGGTACCTCGTGCACGGGAAGTACGACGACCTGAACCGAGGTGGCCTCGTACGGATCACTCTTTCCGGCTCCCCAGGGAGGCCCATCACCTGTCGTCCGCGCGAACCGTCCGTAGAAGAACCGGCTTTCGTCCGCACGAAATACGTATCCGTGAGCGACCGTAAGGCAGCAGAGATGTCGGCAGGGCATGACGGGGAACCACGGTTCGGCGTGAACTACGTACCGAGCAAGCACTGGTGGTATGCGTGGCTGGAGTGGGACGCCGCGTCCGTCCTCGAGGACCTACGGGCGATCGCCAGCCTGGGAATGGACCACATTCGCGTGCAACTGCTGTGGCCCGTATTCCAGCCCGATCCGTCGGTGGTCAGCGCGATGGCATTGGAGCGGCTGCGTGATCTGCTGGATCTCGCCGATCACCCCGACGTCTCGCTGGATGTCTCGGTCTGCGTCCTCGACGGATGGCTGAGCGGTTTCACGTTCCTTCCCGCGTGGCTGTCCGGCCGCAGCATGATCACCGACAACGAGGTGGTGTGCGCGGAGCTACTGCTCCTCGACACGCTCGCCGGACACATCGGCGGCCATCGGCGCTTCCTCGGCTTCGACCTGGGCAACGAGCTGTCGGTGCCCAACGGCGACGTTCCCGCGGAGCGAGGCGACCAGTGGGCCGCGCTGCTCCTGGACCACTGCGAGCGCGTCGCACCCGGACGCTTCCACGTCAACGGCATCGACAACCAGCCCTGGTTCGAGGCGCGGACGTTCACGCCGGCAGGAGCGGCTACCCAGGGCCGGGCCAGCGTCCTGCACACCTACCCGTACTGGACCGGTGCGATCAAGCGCTACGGGCCGGACGGCACCGGCGTGCTGCATCTGGGCGAGTACATGGCCGAGCTCGCCGAGGCCTTCTCCCCCGTCCGCGGGCGGGCGAAGTGGCTGCAGGAGTTCGGTGCCTCGCCAACGGAACGGCCGGTGGACTCGATCCCGCAATGGGCCGCGTCCTTCGTGCGCAACACCCTGTCCTCCGGCGGCATATGGGGCTGCACCTGGTGGGGCAGCCACGACATCGACCGCCGGTTCACCGGCTTCGTCGAGTACGAGTACGACCTGGGCCTGCTCACCGTCGACAACGCCGTCAAGCCGACGGGAGCCCGGCTCCGCGACCTGATCAAGGAGCTGCGTGACGCACCGGTCCGGCCCGCCGCCCGCCCGGTCGCACTGGTCCTGCCGGATTCCCGGGAACTGGGGCTCCAGGTCGCCGACCGCTTCTTCGCCCTCGTGGAGGAGGGGGTCCGGCCCGCGCTCGTCACCAGCGAGAGAGCCGACGACGCGGCGCACCTGTCGGCCCGCGGCATCACCGAACTCGTGCACTTCTGACGCCCCCCAGCACCCGTACACGCCGTTCCACGCCCCGAGGAGCCCTCCGTGTTCGCACCGTTCCCCGTACTGCACCGCCAACTCCGCGTCATGCTGCGAGACAAGGAGGAACAGGGCAGGGACGTCACCGGCCTCGCGGAGCGGCTGGCGCGGCTGCCGGACGACTACCAAGCCGTCGCGGACCTCGCTGCCGCCATCGACACAGCGCCGATGCGGGAGGACTGGCCCTACGTCGAGCCCAGCGACCTGGACGGTATCCGGGCGGAGCAGGCACGGCCCGCCGAGGAGCCGTCCGCGCCCCTGGTGCCCGGGGCGGGAGAGCGCGCACGCGCGGGCTTCCTCGGCTCGGTGGCCGGATGCATCCTGGGCAAGCCGGTGGAGGTCATGCCGACCCTCGACGAACTGCGCGACGCGTTGCGTCGGACGGGCGAGTGGCCGTTGCGGGACTACATTCCCGCGCGGCTGTGCACGGACGGAGGATTCCGCGCGTTCCATCCGGACTGGCCCGGGACGGTGCGGGAGAACATCAGCCGAGTCGTTCCGGACGACGACATCAACTACACCTTGCTGGGCATGATGGCGCTGGAACGGCACGGAGCCGGTTTCACCAAGTCCGACCTGTGCCGCCTGTGGCTCGACAACATCCCGCTGGGTCATACCTGGGGCCCCGAACGCACCTTCCTGACCCGGCAGGGGCTGGCGATGGGCATGGACGACTGGCCGGCGCTGAACGAGGAGGTACTGGCGGTGGCGCCGGCCCGGCTCAATCCCGGCGACGAGTGGTGCGGAGCCATGATCCGGGCCGATGCGTACGGGTACGCCTGTCCCGGCCGTCCCGGCCTGGCCGCCGAACTCGCTTGGCGCGACGCGTCGTTGACGCACCGAGGCAACGGCATCTACGGCGCCATGTTCGCCGCGGCCGCCATCTCCGCCGCCTTCACCGCGAGCGGCCCACTGGAGATCTTCACCACCGCGTTGCGCTACGTGCCGCAACGCAGCCGTTTCTTCGCCATCGTCAGCGACTCGCTGGAACTTGTGGCCGGGGCCCATGACTGGCTGGAGGGCTACCGCGCCATCCACGGCCGGTACTCCGCCTACGGCCACTGCCGGGTCTTCCAGGAGAGCGGGACGCTGATCAACACTCTGCGCTTCGCCACGGACGTCGGTGACGGAATCTGCAAGCAGGTCAGCCAGGGCAACGACACCGACAGCTACGGCGCGACGGCGGGCTCCATCCTGGGGGTGTACTTCGGCCCCGGCCACCTGGAAGAACGCTGGATCACCCCATTCCGCGACGTCCTGCACACCAGGCTGGCCGGCTTCCACGAACTGTCTCTGACCAGGACCGCCGACCGCATCGCCGCGCTCCCGGTCCGCATCCCGGGACAGGGCTGAGAGGTTCGTTCAGGTCTCCCCCAGCAATCGGACCGCGATGCGGGACAGACGGCACGCGGCCACTCCAGGCGGCCATGTGGGCAGGACGAGGTGACTGATGGTCATCCGCACCACGACATCGACCACCTCCTCCAGGTGCTCCTCTCCCTGGTGAGGAAATCGCTCTGCCAGCCAGGTGCGGAGCACGTTCTGCACCGCGTCGAGGAACGGGTCGGTACGCGCCGTGAGGTAAGCCAGCAGGCTGTCGGAACCTCGGCGTGCGGCGGTGACGACGGACCGCAGCAGTGGATGGTGCTCGGCCGCCGTGAGAACGAGCAGTAAGGCGGTCTCGAGGGCGGCTCGGGGGTGCCGGTCGCTGGTGGCCAGGGCGCCCGCGACGTCGTCGAGAAGCTGCCGGGTCTCACGGGCCACCAGAGCGTGGCCGAGGCGGGCGCGACTGCCGAACTCCTTGTACACGGAGGGACGGGAGACCTGCGCCCTGGAGGCGACGGCCGAAAGGCTCGCCCGGTCCCAGCCGTGGGCACAGGTCAGCTCGTGTGCCGCGTCCAGAATCCGCTCGCGCATGTTCTCACGCCGTGCGACACGAGGCGGATCGGCCGGTGCCTCGACCGCAACTGCCGGACCGGGGTTCTGGTGCATCGGCATGGAGGCAAACCTGTCCGTGCGAGGGCCACGTCACGATGGCGGCTGCAAGCACCGCCGTGACAGGGGGAAGGGAGTCGCCCGACGTCCGGACCGGGGCCCCACGAAGGACGGGGCAGCCGTTCTCGTCGACGAACGCGGCCCGTTCGGGCGTCCGGTGGAATGGGAACGCCGCGTTCTCGCTGAGACCCTTCACAAGTGCTTCTCCTGAGCTCGGGCACAGGCGATCCTCTGGCAGGATCGGGATGACTTCACCGAACCACGTCAGAGAAGTCCGTTCCTCCGACCAACTCGCCTCTCTTTCCTGGATCATCACTTGCTGCAGTCCCACGAACCTCGGAGCGACGACTTCGGCCTCGCCTGCTGGCAGGGCCGGGTCTCCGTCATGGACCGCGCGCACCGACATGACGACATCGAGATCAACTTCGCCGGCGACAGTGACCTGGTGTACCTGTTCCGTGGACGGAGGACCGTGCTCCGGCGCGGCGGGATCGCCGCCTTCTGGGCCGCTGTCCCGCACCAGCTCGTCTCCGCGACGCCGAACAGCACGATGCGCTGGCTGACCGTGCCGTGCGAGATCTTCCTCGGCTGGCGCATGCCCGATCCTGTGGTCAGGACCTTGCTGCGGGGAGTGCCGCTGCTGGAGAGCGCGCCGGGCCCGCAGGACGCCGACCACGCGCTGTTCAGCCGGTGGTCCGAGGACCTCGCCCACCCGGACGAGGAGCCACGTCGCATCGCACTGCTGGAGATCGAGGCACGGCTGCGCAGGCTCGCCCTGGCCACCGCACGGGTGCACGGCGAGGCGCACGACCTGCCACGGGACGGCGCCGTCGAGCACGCGGCCCGGATGGCACACTTCATCACGGTGCACTTCCGGGAGCCCCTCACCGTCGAACGCGTGGCGGCCGCCGTCCCCCTGCACCCGCACTACGCCATGCGTGTGTTCAAGGAGGTCGTCGGCACCACGCTGCACGGCTACCTGGCCGAGTGCAGGATGGCAGAAGCGCGGCGCCTCCTGGTGGCCACGGACATGCCCCTCTCGGAGATCGCTCTCGCCTCGGGATTCGGCTCGCAGAGCAGCTTCTACTCGCGTTTCACCGCTGCGAACACGTTGACACCCGGAAAGTACCGTCGCCTGCACCGCTCCTAGCTGAGGCGCTGCTGTGCGCGGTGGCCGCGGGTTCCGCCAGGGCCGGAACGGCCCTATTCGGCGAAGCGCGGATGTCGACCGGGATGCCGCCACGCAGGGCCGATTCGTGAGCGGAGCGGCGATGCCGGGGGCCGTGAACCGGGCCGCACGGACCTGGTCGGTCGCGGACGTCCGGTCCTCGATGACCACCGAGACGGACTTCCAGCACCGACGGGTGATCCCCCAGGTTGAAGAGGGCCTCGACCGGACAGGCCCGGCCCTGAGGTTCCTCGGCGTCCGGCGCGTACCTGGTGGCTACCGCTGCCTCGTCTCGGGCCGATCGGAGGGGTGAGGCTTCGAGCCCTGTGGTTCCCCGGACGTTCGCCGGACAGGACGGGGAGAGCCGAAGCACTCCCACGAAACGCTGATACGGCGACCAGCGAAACCAAACTGACGAAGCGTCAGAACGTTTATAGCCAGTCCCATCTTGTGCCGGCATCCGGAGTCTGCCACCGTCGCTGACTCAACCAGCACCCGCAACGTGGGACTTTACGGGCGAGGTCGCGGACGTCGACTGGGGACTCCCTGATCGACTGGCGCCGCGGTCGGCGCGCAAGCCAACCAGGCTCGGGCGAAGGCCAGGTGGGACGTCGCCCATACGCATACCGCGCATGTGGCACACGCCGGCAGGTGACCGTTCGCTCGTGAGGCCTCACGCGGAACAGGCAGCGCTCCGCCCGGGTGAGGCGCTGGAGTCCGCGTGAGCATCCCCCGAAGGAACGGCAGTAGTGAAACGCAGTAGCGCATACGTAGTGTCATCGGTACCCGTCCGATTGGGGATACCGATCACTCTTGCCGGTTCGCAGACGTCGCACGCGGCTTCTCGAACCAGCCACGTCAATCCTTCGGCTCCGCCTGCGACCCGACGACGTCGCCGGCAAAGCCGTTCCGGCCGTTGCGGAAAGCCGCTGACAGCACTGGCCCACCAGAACCGGTGTCCGAGGCGACGATGGCAGTGGGCCGCCAAGTCAGACGGGAGCCGGTCGGGCACGGCCGCCCGGACGGGCCACAGGGGCACTGGGGCCCCACCGAGGCGTCTCCTTCTTCCCTGCTCCGTGGAAAATCCCTCCTGACGGCGCCGAATTCCTCCTGGTCCCCGCTGCCCGGGCACCCTGTCGACGCCCTGAGCGGGCGCCCGGGCAGCGGCTCCGCGCGTGGTCGTCGCAGTCCCGCACACCGGCGTGGCTAGAGACCGACGCGATCCAGCCGGACACGGAGGCACAGGCCGCGGGCGCACGGGACCGGACCCTTGACCACGGGCCCGCGTCCTCACCAGACGCCCAGCTCGACGCCACACCACCCCCGTACCGGGTGCCAGTCGCACGTACCGGCAGTGATCCCGCCAGGGAGACGACGCCGATCGCCCTCCGCACCAGCATGCCCCTGCGTGCCGGCAGCCGCCCAGGTCAGACTCCTCGCCTGCCCAAAAGAAGCGCCGCCGTCAAGGCGTCGTGCCGCGACACGAGAAGCCCCGTTCATTCTCGGGCACACAGACCCAAGGAAGACACGCGACATGGCACTTCACGGATTGACTCACGCAGCGAAGGACAGGCTTTGTCAGAGATATCTCGATGCATGGTGGCCGGCCATGCTGCAGACGTCTCGGAATACGGGGCTGGCTTTCCCACGTGTAACGCTGCTGAGGACTATTGACGGACCGGCGCACTATGACGAAAAGGAGCCCTTGCCACCGATACTGACCCTCGACCGGTTATTGCATCACAGCGCTTCTCAACAGATGAACCTCAGCCGCCGTCGAGCACATATGGTGGTCATTGCCCGAGAGCGGGAGAGCTTCGAGAATGTTGTGACGCAACTTCGTGCGCGCTTCGGATCACTGGCCGATCTGCCGGTCAGGGTGGAGGTGCGGTGCGGAGACGCCGCCCGGGACACCCTGCCTGTGCTTACCGGTCTCGGCGCCTGGGGCAACCCGATCTTGGGTCTGTTCGACAGCTTGTCCGGAATCAACATTCCGCTGGAAGTGATGCGCCGGATAGCGCACAACCGCGCCAGCGAGGCCATCGTCGCCTTCGGACCACATGTGCAGAAACCTCGCGATACAGGGCCCGCTCACGCTCTCGACTCCGCCCTCGGCGGTCGCACCCCTAGGGAGGCGGCGGCTTGGGAGTCACGACTTGAAGAGAGCTGGCGCGCGTGGCTCAACGGGTACGGCCGGGCGCTGCGGCCGGCCGGTTTCGCATACCGGCTCAAATTCAGAATGACCGCGGGAAACGGACCGCCTCTTCATCTCGTCTTCGCGACCTCACGCCTCGACAGTGTGAGCGCTATGAAAGACGTCATCACGGTTTCGCGCCACCGGGACGGTGTGCGTTTCCACGATCCTCGCAACGCCGCGACCGCCCCAGCCGAATCCCTCGAGCCGGTCCAGGTGAACGGTGAGGTCAATCCCGAGCTTGCGGAGCTCGTGATCCAGCGTCTTGCCGGGGGCAGCCTTTCAGTGGAGGGCATAGGGAAGTGGCTGCTGACCGAGACGGCACTCTGGTTGCCTGCGCACGCACAGCCGGCCGTGCAGGTGATGCTCGAGGACGGCACCCTTGTGAAGCAGTCCGTGCGGAAGCTGTCCCGGAGAAGCTTGATCGACCTACCCGGCAACGGCGCTCCCTGAGCTCTGCCACGGACACAGGGAACACTCCGTAGGAGGTGTTCGGCCCGCAGGGAACCTGCCCGCCTGTGTCTTCGGCACTGCGTCCGGCCCCGCCGATCCAAGACGCAACCTCGCGTACCAGATAGCTGGCGCAGCGCTTCAGGCAAAGCACAGTTCGCTCACCCCTCAAACGATCTCGGCGACAAATCCACACCATCGGTGGTGGAGTCGCCCTCCCGGCAGGAGCTTGATTCGCATGACGAAAGTGCTGTTCGTGGTGTCTGCGGCCGACCGTTGGACGCTCAAGGACGGGGACGTGCACCCGTCGGGCTTCCGGGGAGAGGAGGTGGCGGTCCCCCACCGGATCTTCACGGAGGCCGGGTGGGAGATCACGATCGCCACGCCGGGCGGGAAGGTTCCGACGCTGGACCCTGCGAGCATGTCCCGAACGGCCGGACGTCCGTCGAAACTGCGTGGGGTCGCCTCGTACCTGGAACTGATCAAGGCCGAACTCAACAAGCCGCGGGTACTGGCAGAGATGGACCCGGACGAGTTCGATGTCGTGTTCTACCCGGGTGGGCCCGGTCCGATGGAGGATCTCTCAGCCGACCCGCTGTCGGGAGCGCTCATCGCCCGGGTCCTCGCCTCAGGCAAGCCCCTGGCCCTGCTGTGCCATGCCCCCGCGGCGGCCCTCGCTGCCCGGAACGGGGACGGATCATGGCCGTTCGCCGGGTTCCGTATGACAGGCCTGTCCAACGTGGAGGAGAAATTCACCGCTTTCGGCCGCAAGGCGCCGTGGCTGCTGGAGGACAGGCTGCGGGAGGGCGGTGCGGAGTACGCCAAGGCACGTCTGCCGCTGCGGCCGTACGTCGTCGTTGATCGCAACCTGTACACGGGCCAGAACCCGGCCTCCTCCGAGCCGCTCGCCAGGCGCATCGTCGCCGAACAGGGAGCGCCGGTGTTGGAGGTGACCGTGTCCCGGCTCATCAAGGCCCGGCGTGAAGAGCTCCATGCCTTCGTCAGCGACCTGACGCGGATGGGAGAGATCAGCCCGGAGAACAGGAGCACCCGATGGATACAGCCGGACAGGCGCTTCACCGGCCGCAACGCGATCGGCCCGTTCTACCGGTGGTCGATGGGCGGCACAGTGACCGAGAACGTTCCCGGCTCCTCCTTCGCCTTCCTGACCGACTCGCCCTCCGAGACGTACTGGCGCTACACCTTCACCACGACCGATCAGGGCACTTTGGTCACGGAGGCGATGCGCAAGCACACCGCGCAGATCCGTCCGGTCGTCTTTCTCCAGGATGTCAGCGGCGCCCGGGACCGCCGGGCCCACTTGGCGGCGGGCATGCGGACGACCCTGGAGCGGCTGGCCGCCAGGTTCGAGGGCGCCCAGTGACCGACGGCCCACCGGGCGACGCCCCCAGGGCGCGTGGGACCACGGCTCTTCTCGCTCCTCCGCCACCGGCACGAGGACCTGACGAGACCGGAGACTCCCCTGCTGGCTGCCGATGTCTCGTACCGCGGCTGCTGGACATGCGGCGATTCAAGCGCGCCCGAGGGTGATGCCGAAGTCCCTAACCGCAGAGACAGCTTCGCTGCCCGCCTACGCTTGTCCGGTTCCGTATCTCGGGGCGCTCGGCAGGACCAGGACGAGGAGCGCGCCGGGCGTGTGATCGGCCACGAACAGGTTGCCTCGCTGACGGGTGGCCAGGTCCCGAGCGATTGCCAGGCCCAGACCGGCGCCGCCCTGTCGATGATGGCGCGCCTCGTCGAGTCGAGTGAAGCGTTCGAAGATGCGAGCGCGATCCTGAGGAGGTATCCCGGGACCGTCGTCCCGTACCTCCACGACCACCGTGTCGTCGGGCTGGCTGCGTACGACTACTTCGATGTGACGCTCGGCGTACTTGACCGCGTTGTCGAGGAGGTTGCGCAGAATGCGCTCCAACGGTCCGCGTGCGGCGAGGGCTCGGAGCTCACCTTCTGCCACGACGCACGTGACTGTGGGCGACCCGTCGGTCATCACGGCGAAGTCGTCCACCAGTTGGCCTGCAACGGCGCCCACGTCCACGGGAGTGAGCGACGGAAGGGCCGATTGGCCGTCCAGCCGGGCGAGCAGGAGGAGGTCGTCCGCGAGGACGCGTAGACGATGGGCTTGCGCTGCCGCCCTAGTGGTGACGGCTGTCCAGTCTGCGCGGTCCGGGTAGGCGAGGGCGACCTCCAGAGCCGTGATGAGCGACGCGAGAGGGCTGCGCAGTTCGTGGGCCGCGTCTGCCACGAAGCGGCGTTGCGAAGCGGAGGCGTCTTCAAGGCGTTGCAGCGTGGCGTTGATGGTGACGGCAAGCGCGTTGATCTCGTCGGACGTGTCAGGGACGTCGACGCGCTCACGCGGATCGAAGGCGCTGACCGATGCGGTGCGAAGGCGGATTGCCTCCACGGGTCGCAGTGCTCGCCGGGTGGCGACGTACGCGACGGCGCCGACGAGGAGGGAGCCGAGGGGAACGGCCGGGAGCAAGACGCGGTCGACTGCCGCGCGGGAGGCTTCGGCCTGGAACGGGGTGATGACGACGTACACGCGCAGGACCGCGTCGTCGGGAAGGTCTCCGGCCAGCGTGTTCGGGGGCTCTGGGCGCGAGTCACCGGCTCGCAGGTCTCCGCTGACGGCAGGGAAGACGCGGTTGGCCAATTGGGCCGCTTCGGGATCCGAATCGGCGCCGTCGGCCGGTAGTTCGGGGACGGACACGGTGCGCCGCGCGCCGATGAGGCCGTTGCCGCCGCCGAATTCGGGCTGGGGGAAGACGGGTCCGCGTTGTTCGTAGGGTTGCAGGTCGGGACTGGAGCCGAAGTAGGCGTCGCTGCCGCTGGCGACGACCTCATAGGGCAGTTCGCCCCATGCGCCGGTCATCACTGTGCCCTGGGAGACCAGACTCATGACGCGTTCGAGCTCGTCGTCCGCCTGGGTGTACGTGGCGGACATCCGTTGTTCGTAGACGGCATCGCGCATCCAGAGGGCGCCGAGAGTCAGCAGGACGGCGGATGCGGCCACGGCGCTCAGCGCTGCTCTGGCGCGGACGGACCGGAGACGGCGCCGCAGGTGTCGCCACGGCCTGTGCGGCGGCGCGGTGTCAGGGGTCATGGCGTTCTTGGTCGTCGACCAGGCGGTAGCCGCTGCCGCGTACGGTCTGCACGGATCGCCGTCCGAACGGTGCGTCGACCTTGCGGCGCAGAGCACTGATGCGGGCTTCGACGAGGTTGGGGTTGTCGGCGTCCTCGGGCCAGGCATGGTGCAGGATCTCGGACTTGGTGACCGTCTCACCAGGGCGGCGGGCGAGCACTTCGAGGAGCGTGAACTCCCGCGCCGTGAGCGCGATGCTCGTGCCGGCCCGACGGCAGGTGCGAGTAGCGGGATCGAGGATCAGGTCACCCGCGCCGAGCTGCAGCGGGGCACCCGTTGCGCCCCGTCGCAGGAGAGCACGCAGCCGGGCGACCAGGACGAGGTACGAGAAGGGCTTGGCGAGGTAGTCGTCGGCACCGGTGTCCAGTGCCTCGGCCTGGTCGAAGTCCCCGTCCTTCGCGGTGAGGACGAGGATGGGCGTGGTGCTTCCCTCACGCCGTAGCTGGCCGCAGACGCGATACCCGTTCAGTCCGGGGAGCATCAAGTCGAGGATGACTGCGGCGTAGTTGCCCGTGCGTGCCTGCCAAAGCCCTTCGGGGCCGTCGTAGGCGACGTGGACGGTGTAGCCCTCTGCGGTGAGGCCGTACTTGAGGGAAGCGGCGAGTTCGCGCTCGTCCTCCACGATCAGGATCCTCATCCGCACATCCTGGCACAGGGCTCTGTCTCGTCCCTGATCGTCCGGTCAGGTCGGGTCAGCAAGCTGTCAGCATCCCTCAGGCACGGTGGCGCGAACACACGTCTCACCAGAGGGCCACCATGCAGAGCTTGAACGACCGCAGTCCCCGGCCTCCGTCCCGCACGGGGTTCCCCGACCTGTCACAGGCACGCGGGCCCCTCCCAGGAGTCCGCCTCAAAGTCTCTGATCGGCAGCGGAGTTGGTTGCTCGCCGGGTTGCTGTTCACCTTGTACACGGCGCTCTCGGTTCGGACGCACCACAGGATGCTGACGACTGGCTACGACCTGGGCATCTTCGAACAGGCAGTGCGCTCCTACGCTCATGGGCACCTCCCGGTGTCTGAGGTCAAGGGCTCCGGCTTTCCCCTTCTGGGGGATCACTTCTCTCCCGTGCTTGCTCTGATCGCCCCCGTGTACCGGTTGTGGCCCACTGCGGAGACCCTGCTGGTGGTGCAATCCGCGCTCCTCTCCGTGGCCGTGGTGCCCCTGATGCGCAGGGCCTCGGAGACGGGCGGCAGGCGGGCAGCGGTGGTGGTGGGCGTCGGCTACGGCGCCAGCTGGGGTGTGGCGCAGACGGTCGGCTTCGACTTTCACGAAGTCTGCTTCGCCGTGCCGCTCCTGGCCTTCTCGCTGTGCGCGCTGAGCCGCGGGCGTGCCCTGGCGGCAGCCGCCTGGGCCGTGCCGCTGCTGGCCGTGAAGGAGGACCTCGGCCTGACGGTGGCCGTGGTGGGTGCCCTGCTCGCCTTCCGGGGAGCGCGCAGGATCGGCCTGTGGACGTGCGTCGTCGGAGTCGCGGGCACGGCGATCGAGATGGCGCTGATCATTCCCGCGTTCAATCCCGGCGGCGCGTTCTCCTACGCCGACAAGCTGCCGCGTAGAGGATCACAGGACGGCGTGCTTCTCCAAGCAGTGGACGTGCTCGTCGGCCTGGTCACACCTCAACAGAAGGTCGTGACTCTGCTGATGCTTCTCGCTCCCACCGCCTTCCTCGCTGTGCGTTCTCCTCTGATCTTGGTGGCCGTCCCTACGCTTCTGTGGCGCTTCGCTTCCGACGATCCGGCGTTCTGGGGCACGAATTACCACTACAGCGCCATTCTCATGCCGGTGGTGTTCGCCGCCTTCGCTGACGGTCTGGCCCCTCGCAGAACGGACCCGCGCACGGCCCGCCAGAGTTTGGTCGCGTCCGCAGCCGTCACCGCTCTTCTGCTGCCTTCCGCGCCGCTGTGGCACCTCGCGGAACCGCGCACGTGGCGGACCGAAGCCCGCCTGGCAACCGCTCGCGACATGCTGGAACGCATACCTGACACGGCGTCCGTAGCCGCATCCAACCGACTGGTGCCGCAACTCACCAGCCGCATCGACGACGTCTCTGTCTTCGGATATCCGGGACGCCCTACAACAGCGCAATGGGTCCTTGTCGACACGGCGCAGCCGCAAGGCTGGCCCATCGGCCCTGAGGAGGAACGCGCCCTTCTCGACGATGCCCGCTCCAGGGGGTACCGCACTCTGGCCGAGCAGGACGGATACCTCCTGCTCATCGCGCCTGCGTCTGCGGAGGCACGATGAGCCATACCTCTCTCCTGCGCCGTCTGCGGCTGCCGACTGCACCTGGCGCCACGCCGGCTGGGCTCCCCCACGTCAATCGGCGGCACCAAGGTACGGCGGCAACACCGTCGCATGCGGACGGGGTACGACTGCTGGGAGCCCTCGTCAGTGCCGGGGTGCTCATGCTCGCAGGCTGTACCTCACTCGACCGCGACGCCGCCGCCCGCCCCGCTCCCACTGTCCAGGAGCCTGCGGCGGGGCCGGCGGACCTGGCCACCGGCCAGGCGGCTCGACGTGCCATCGCGTCCGTGGCGCCGGCCAGACCGCGTGTCGGGAGCCCCACTCCAACGGGCAGACATCTCGTGGGCCTGCCCGTATTGATGTGGCTGGAGGAATCGAGCGGCAGCGCCTCGCGGACGGCCACCACCACCGCGAGCGGTGTGACCGTCACCGCAACTGCCGAGGTGGTCTCGGTCCGCTGGTCCACCGGTGACGGGACAATGATCACCTGCGGCGATGCCGGGCCGGGGAGGCCTTCCTCGAGCGCGACCGCAGGACGTCCCAACTGCGCCCATGTGTACCGGCATTCGTCGGACGGCGAGCCGAACGGCTGCTACCGCGGGACCGCCACAGCCCTGTGGCGCGTGCACTGGAAGTCGGTGTCCGGATCACGTAAGGAGTCGAGGGGCCAGGTACTGATCAAACGCGCTGCTCCCTTCACCGTGCGAGTCCACGACCCGCACTGACCGGCGCTACTCGACACCGTCCGGCCTATGGGGCCCGGCGAGCCCAACTCGCTGCGGATCAACTGCCGTTGTCCTGAGTCGCCCTCCTCGCGCAGGACGGCCAGTGCTCCGGTGTGCGGGCGGCTATGTGACCCGGCGCAGACGGACCACCGTGCTGGAGAGGTCGCCGCGTGGCATGTCGGGGATCGGCAGGCCGAACCCGGTCAGCGTCGCGCCGGACCACTGCGTGCCGGTGTCCTCGTCTTCGACTGTGCTCTCGGGGTTGAGCCCTTGTAGGCGCAGCGGGGGGTGAGACGGTCCGAACGAGGTCGACACCCGCCAGACGAACACCACGATGCGGTCGGTGTTCGCGTCGGAATACTGGACGGCTGCCAGCGGTCCCTGTCCGGGTGGCAGAAGACGGTACTGCCGTCCGTGCTGCACGACCTCGCGGATGTCCTTGTACAGCTCCACCATCTGCCTGGCTTCGTCCAGGTCCTCGGGCGTCCAGCGGGTCAGGTCACCTCCTATGCCCATGACGCCGGCCATGGCGCTGTGGAAGCGGAAGCGCAGTGGGACGATGCGTCCTGTCAGGGGGTTGGGGCTGTCGGTCACCCAGGCGGACATCACCGCGGCCGGGTAGACCTGGCTGAAGCCGTGATGGATGGCCAGGCGGTCCACCGCGTCGGTGTTGTCCGACGTCCATACCTGGTCGGTGCGTTCGAGGATGCTCAGGTCGACCCGGCCCCCGCCTCCTGCGCACGCCTCGATACGCAGGTGCGGGATATCGTTGCGCAAGCGGTCTAGTACGCGGCTGAGGCCCTCGGCGTGCTCTACGTAGACCTTTCTCGCGTCCCGTCCCCCCGTACGGGTTCCCGCCTCCGTGAAGGACCGGTTGAAGTCCCATTTGAGGAAGTCGACGTCGTTGTCGTGAACGAGGTCGCGGAGCCATGCGTACGCCCAGTCCCGGACGTCCTGCCGGGAGAAGTCGAGTACGAGCTGATGCCGGAGTTCTGTGGCCCGGCGGTCAGGCAAGTGGAGCACCCAGTCGGGGTGTTGCCGGTACAGGTGACTGTCGGCGTTGACCATCTCCG
This sequence comes from Streptomyces sp. NPDC005496, assembly GCF_042872045.1. Lineage (NCBI taxonomy): Bacteria > Bacillati > Actinomycetota > Actinomycetes > Kitasatosporales > Streptomycetaceae > Streptomyces > Streptomyces sp. NPDC005496. The sequence continues at coordinate 490,751 of NZ_JBIAJQ010000006.1, read as the reverse complement.
GCTCCACCCACACCCCGAACGCCATGCCCAGCCGGTGCACCTCGTCCGCGAGTGGTCGCAGGCCGTGCGGGAACCGCAGCCGGTTCGGCACCCAGTCGCCCAACCCCGCCCGGTCGTGGAGGCGTTCGCCGAACCAGCCGTCGTCGACCACGAACAGTTCCACGCCGAGGGCTGCGGCCCGCCGGGCCAGGTCCCATTGGTTGGCTTCACTGACGGCGAAGGACGTGGCCTCCCAGGAGTTGTAGAGCACGGGGCGCACCTCATCGGGATGGGGCAGCACGTGCCGGCGTACGTAGGTGTGGAGAGCTCGGCTGGCTCCGCCGAAACCGTCCGGGTCGTACACGCCCACGCTGACGGCGGACGTGTGCCGCTGCCCCGGAGCAAGGGCGATCTCCACTCCCTCGTGGCCCGGCGAGGTCACGACACCCACCCGCTCCGCGGCCGTGCGCTGCACCGTCATGCGCCAACTGCCGCTGGTGGCCAGGGCTGTCGCCCAGACCTCCCCGTACTCCTCGTCGGCTTGCCCGGCGTCGAGCATGAGCCATGGGTTCGCGTCATGGCCGGTGTGACCGCGTCTGCTGGTCAGGGTCGTTTCCCCGAAGGCCAGGGGGGTCCGTTCCAGTCGGTTCTCCGAAGACCAGCCGCCGTGGACGGAGGACAGCCGCCAGTTCGGCCGCTGCGGCAACGGCCAGTGGGCGGAGGCGTGGCGCAGGAGCAGCAGCGGCTGCGCGCCGGCCTCGGCGGTGTGAACGATCTCCGTCCACCGTTCGATGACGTCCCCGCCGGGCGGAACGCGGTAGTGCAGACTCCAGGCCAGTGGCCGGGCCCGGTCGGTCAGCGAGATGACGACGTGGTTCTCTTCGGCGATCTCGATGCCGGCGATCTGCGGCTCCACCGGGCTGCTGCCGTCGGGGAACCGTACTTCGAGCGCCGGCGTGCCGAACCGGGCTCCTCCCTCGACCGGATACTCCTCCACCCCGTCGAGTCGCCCCGCGAAGCTGTTGTCGTGGTCGGCCCACGCGGGGAGCGCCGCGGCGTCCGCGAGAGGAACGGGTCTGCCCCAGTGGATGTGGCGCACCGTGCCGGCCGCGGTGTCGACGCGCAGGACGTAGCAGGAGGCGGCCGTACCCAGCAGCACCGTGCCGGTGGGGTCGTCGATCTGCGCCGTCCCGCGCGGGGGCTGTGATGTCTGGGCAGGCATGAATGGCTTCCTCGTAGGGCGTGGAACGCGGTGCGGGACCGGAGTGTGGTGTCGGGGTTACGGCACGACGTTTGCCTCGCGCACCACGGCAACGCCGCCGGCCGGGATCTTCGTACAGGACTCGTCGTCTGCCGCGTCCAGGAGGCCGGTGCCGTGAACGGGCACCTGGACGACGGCGTTGGTGTGGTTGACGAGAAAGAGGAAGGACCCGTCGGCTCCGGTGCGGCGCACGGCTTCCACGCCTTCGGGGACGTCGGCCACGGGGCGGATGCCTGCCGTGTCACTGACCTGTTGCATGAAAGTGCGCAGCGTGGCCGCCGAGGCACGGGTGGCCAGGTACCAGCTGGTTCCCTTCCCGTAGGCGTGTCGGGTGAGGGCAGGCCTGCCCCGGGCGGGACCGCCCTCGGAGGTGTCCGCGAAGTGGAGCATCGGGGTGGAGCCCGTCAGCTCGATCCACTCCGTCCACTGCTCGGCAGTGGTCCCGTCGCTGAGACGGACCCTGTCCTTTGGCCGGAGCGGCAGGTATTCGTCGATGCGCAGTCCGAGGACGTCACGCAGCACGCCCGGGTACGCACCCGGGTGCACCCGGTCACAGGCGTCGACCACGCCGCTGAAGCAGCCGACCGCCAGGTGTCCGCCTTCGCGTACGTAGCGCGTGAGGTCTTCGGCATGCCGCTCGTCGAGGAGGTAGAGGTTGGGGGCGAGGACTGCCTTGTAGCCCGTGAGGTCGGTTCCGGGCGCGACCAGGTCGCAGGTGATGTTCAGGTTCCACAGCGCCTCGTACCAGTCGCGCACAAGGTCGAGATAGCGCAGTTGGCTGGTCGGACGGGCTTCCTGTTCGAGCGCCCACCAGTTGTGCCAGTCGAAGAGCAGCGCGGTGTCCGCCTCGACCTGCGTTCCCATCACGTCGCCGAGGTCCGCCAAGTCCGAGCCGAGCGCGCACACTTCGCGCCAGATGCGAGTGTTGGTGCCACCGTGCGGCAGCATGGCGGAGTGCCATTTCTCGGCGCCGGCGCGGGACTGCCGCCATTGGAAGAACATGATGCCGTCCGCACCCCGAGCCAGATGTGTCAGGCTGTTGCGCCGCATCTCACCTGGTTGCTTGGCGACGTTGACGGGTTGCCAGTTGACCGCGGAGGTCGAGTGCTCCATGAGCATCCACGGGCGGCCGGCGGCCATCCCGCGGGCGAGGTCCGCGTTCAGTGCGAGGTCGATGTGGCCTTTCGGATCGGCGGCGGGGAGGTAGTGGTCAAGGGAGACGAAGTCGCACTCGGCGGCGAAGGCCTGGGCGTCGACCTTCTTCTCCAGTGTTCCCAAGTGGTTGGTGGTCAGGGGTATGTCGGGGGCGAAGCGGCGCAGCAGGTCCACCTCGGCCCTGTGTCGGGTCAGCAGGGCGTCGGAGGAGAAGCGTCGGTAGTCGAGGTCCTGCCCGGGGTTGCGGAACGCCGTCGTGTCACGTGGTGCGTCGATCTCTTCCCAGTCGCTGTACCGCTGGCCCCAGAAGTCGGTCCCCCACATTTCGTTCAGGTGGTCCAGTGTCTTGTACCGGTCGCGGAGCCAGGAGCGGAACGCGGCGGCGCTGATCTCGCAGTAGCACAGGGCGTTGTGGTTGCCCCACTCGTTGTGGACGTGCCACATCACCAGCGCCGGGTGATGCCCGTAGCGGGCCGCGAGTTGCGCGACGAGGGCGTCCGCCGCCTCGGCGTAGGCGGGGTGACTGGGGCAGAAGACCTGACGGCTGCCGTGGGCCAGGCGGGTGCCCGATACGGTGACCGGCCGGGCGTCGGGGTGTCGGTGCGTGAACCAGGGGGGCGGGGCCGCGGTGGATGTGGCGAGGTCGACTGCGATGCCGTGTTCGTGGAGCAGGTCCAGGATCTCGTCGAGCATGCTCCAGTCGTACGTGTCCGGGTTCGGCTGCAACCGGGACCAGGAGAAGACGCCGACGGTGACGAGGTTGACCCCGGCGTCACGCATGAGTCGTACGTCTTCGCGCCAGACGTCGCGCGGCCACTGCTCCGGGTTGTAGTCACCGCCGTAGGCGATGCCCCCCAGCCGGCGGGTGAGTTCCGTCAGGGCATGGGTCACGATTTCACGGCTCCGGCGGCGAGTCCGGCGCGCCAGTAGCGCTGCAGGAGGAGGAAGGTGAGCACGATGGGGACGACCGAGATCAGGGCTCCCACGATAGTGAGGGTCTGCAGTTCGGGCAGTCGGCTGGTCTGTGACTGCCAGGTGAACAGACCGAGGGTCACGGGGTAGAGACGGTCGTCCTGCAGCATCACGAGGGGCAGGAGGAAGTTGTTCCAGATGACCACGAACTGGAACAGGAAGATGGTCACCAGGGCCGGGGCCATCAGGCGCAGCGCGATCGTGCGGAAGATCCGGAACTCGCTCGCTCCGTCCATCCGGGCGGCCTCCATCACCTCGTCGGGCACGGATGCGGCGGCGAAGATGCGCGAGAGGTAGACCCCGAACGGGCTGACGATGCTGGGCAGGAACACCGACCAGAACGTGTTGGTGGCGTCGACCTGGGCGAACAGCAGGAACAGCGGCAGGGCGAGGGCGGTCGCCGGGACGAGGACACCGCCGAGGACGAGGGAGAAGACGGCTTCCCGTCCGCGGAAGGTGTACTTGGCCAGGGCGTAGCCGGCCGCGGCGGCCAGCACGGTGGCGACGGCTGCGCCGGCGCCCGCGTACAGGAGGCTGTTGAGCAGCCAGCGCGCAAACACGCCGTCCTGCTGTGAGAACAGGGAGGACAGGTTGTCGCCGAGGTGCCACTCGGCGGGCAGGAAGCCCGCGGTGGTGACGAGGTCGCTCTGGCTCTTGGTGGACGAGATGACCAGCCAGTAGATCGGCAGCAGCATGTAGCAGGCGGCCAGGACCATGAAGGTCACAGCCGCGACGGTCGAGGCGCTGAAGCGGCGCCGTCCTCTGGCCGGGGTGGCGGCCGCGTGGGCGCCTTCGGTGCGGGTGAGCAGGCTCATCCCTGCCTCCTGGAGGTGAAGCGCAGGAACAGGAACGACAGCAGGAACGTCACCACGGCGAGCAGGACCGACAGAGCGGCCGCACCGCTGTAGTCGTCGCCCGAAGCGAGCGAGTATGCCGCCAGGTTGGGTGTGTAGGTGCTGGTCACGCTGGTGGAGATGGAACGGAACACCTGCGGTTCGGTGAACAGCTGGAACGTGCCGATGATGGAGAAGACGCCGGTGAGGACGAGGGCGGGCCGGATGATCGGAAGCTTGATACGCAGGGCGATGGTCAGGCCGTTGGCTCCGTCCACCCGGGCCGCCTCCTCGATGTCGGAGGGCACCGCCTGCAGCGCGGCATAGAGGATCAGCATGTTGTAGCCCGTGTACGTCCAGGTCACGACGTTGCCGATGGACCACAGGATGGCTCCGGGACCGAGCAGGTCGACGTGAGCTCCGGCCGAGTCGAGCAGGTCCACGATGGGTGACAGGCGGGGGTCGTACAGGAAGGCCCACATCAGGGCGGCCACCACCCCGGGGATGCCGTAGGGCACGAAGTAGACCAGCCGGAAGAACCGCTTGGCCCGGGCGACCGCGGAGTCCAGCAGCAGTGCCAGGACCAGGGCCAGCAGCAGCATGACCGGGATCTGGACGAGCGCGAAGCCGGCGACGCGCAGCACGCTGTCGGCGAAGAAGGGGGCCTTAACCACGTCGACGTACTGTTCGAACCCGGCGAACACCGACTCTGTGCGGCCGAAGGTACCGCCGGTGCGCTCGATCTTGTGCAGACTCTGCCAGAACGCATAGCCCACGGGTACGAGGGTGAACAGGACGAACGGGATGAGGAAGGGAACGAGAAAGGCGTAGGGGGTGAGGATTCGGCGTGCGGGCTTGCGGTGTGCCCGGAGCGGGGCTGCGGAGGTTGTCACGGAGAGGGCCTTTGGCAGGGGTGCCGCCCCGCCGCGGGTGCGGCGGGGACACTGCTGAGTGGAGGGACGGGGTCAGTTCTTCACGTCGAGGTTCTGCTTGCGCAGGGACTCGACACTCTGCGTCTCGGTCTGCTTCAGGACATCCGCGAGCGTGCCCTTGCCGCCGATGGCGCCGGCCGTTCCGTCGCTGATGAAGCGGTAGGTGTCGGTCATGGTCGGCCCCCACGTGAAGTCGGTGTCGACGTTCGCGGAGGCCTCGGCGAAGACGTCGAAGATCTTCTGCTTGCCGTAGAAATCGACGGGCTGCTTGAGGGCCGGAAGGTCGAGTCCGGCCTTGGCCGCCGGGTACAGGCCGCCTTCACGGTTGAGGATCTCGAGCGCTTCGGGATCGGTGTTGAGCCAGAGGGCGAACTTGGCCGCCTCCGCGGGATGCTTGCTCTTGCCGAGCACCGCCGTGGTCGATCCACCCCAGTTGCCGGCCTGCTGCTTTCCGGCCTCCCACTGCGGCATGGGAGCAACCGCCCACTTGCCGTCTGTGGACTTGGCGTTGTCACGGATGGTGCTGTAGCCCCAGGCGGCACTGATCCACGTGACCACCTCGCCGGAGTTCCAGGACTTGTACAGCGCGGGAGAGAAGCCCTGCAGATCTGTGGCGACGAGCTTGTCATCGATCAGCTTCTGCCAGTAGTCGGCGACCTGACGGCTCTCGGGCCGGTCGACGGTGACCTTCCAGGCATCACCTTCGCGCTCGAACATGGTGGACTTGTTCTGCCACAGCAGACCGGTGAACCAGTTCGGGTCGGTCTGCGAGTAGTGGGTGATGTACTTGCCCGCCTTCTTGAGCTTGCGGGCGTCCGCGGCGTACTCCTCCCAAGTGGTGGGAGCCTTGAGACCCATCTTGTCGAAGATGTCCTTGCGGTAGAACAGCGCCATGGGTCCGGTGTCCTGGGGGACCGCCCAAATGCCGTCCTTGCCGTCCGCTCCGAAGCCGACCTGGGACCAGGTCCAGTCGACGAACTTCTGCTGGGCGTCGTCCACTCCGGGGCACTCGGCGATGTCACGCAGCCCGCCCTTGAGCCGGAAGCTGGCCAGGGAGTCGTATTCGATCTGGCCGAGGTCCGGAGCCTTGCCGGCCTTCAGGGCGTTGGACATGTTCTGGTAGGTGCCCGCGTTGCCCGCCGGCGTGGTCTTCAGCTTCACCTGCACGTCTGGGTTCTCGATGTTCCACAGGTCCACCGCCTTCTGCATGCCGGGGACCCACGACCAGTACTGCAGCGACACCTTGCCCGAGGCAGGCTTGCAGGACGAGTCCGCCGCGTTGTCGTCGCCCTTGTCGGTTCCACCGCCACATCCGGTCGCCACCGTGAGGACGACGGCCACCGCACCGATCGCGCAGCGTCTTGCCGCCAGTGAAGAGCGATCACGCATCACCATGAGGTTGCTCCTTGCCTTGGAATCCGCTCCGTCGAAGCGGTGGCCGCAACCATCACAACGTGAATCCACAGAAGTCAACAAGTTCGACAGAATTTCTCGCATCGAGCCCGACTCGTGACCGAGCCGAAACGATGCCCAGAACCCGAGTTCAATAGGTCTGACCTGCGAATTTCCTCTAGCGTCGGACCTACTCCCACCGAGACCCTCGCCATGCGGAATCGATTACGCTACGGTGTCGCAGAGGCACCGACAGGGCCCTTTTCGGACAGGCGGGGGTCAGGGCTGACGGTGATCGACGCAGATGAGGTCGGCCGGACGCGGGGTCGGTCAGACCGAGGCGCGGGCGATGAACTCCGCCTTGACCTGCACCGTGCGACGCACGCTGCGGCCTTCGAACCGCTCCTTGAGCAGCCGGGCCGCCGCCCGTCCCACCTCGTCCGCGGGGTACCGGATGGTGGTCAACTGCGGCCTTACCAAGGAGGCGAAGAAGGCATCGTCATGACCCACCAGCGCCACCTCACCGGGGATGTCGATGCCCAGCTCGCTCGCCTTGTCCATGGCGCCGATAGCAATGACATCGTTGGCGCAGAACACTGCATCCGGACGGTAGCGGCGACTCATCAGCTCGGCGAATCCGGCCGCACCGGCCTCGCGGCTGTGCTCGCCCCGGACCACCAGCTCCCGCGGCAGGGAGGTGCCGAACTGGGGGGCGAGGGTTCTGAGCAGTTCCAGACGTGGGTCGCCGCCCGTCGCATCTCGCGGACCCGCGATCATCGCGATGCGTCGCCGCCGGGCCGCCTTCACCTTTTCCAGAGCCTGCCGAGTCGCCGCCTTGGCCTCGGGGACCACCAGGTCTGCCGATCCGAAAGGAACATCCGCGCTGACCACGACCGGTATCCCGGCCTGATGGAGGGCGTCCAGGTCCCTGGGCAGCAGCCGGAACGGCGTGATCACCACGCCGGCGAAGCGCTGTTGCAGCGCCTCGGCGAGCAGGGCCCGCTCCTCGTCCCGGCGAGCACGGGTGTTGCAGACAAGGATGTGGATTCCCAGACCCCGCAGCTCTTCCTGCAGAGTCGCCGCGAGCTGGGCGAAGAACGGGTTGGCGATGTCCGGCACGATGAGTGCCACCAGGCTGGACCGCCCTGTACGCAGGCTGCGAGCCGCGGTGTTCACGGCGAACCCCAGCTCGGCGATGGCAGCCTCCACCGCCTCGCGAGTCTGCGGGGCGACGGGACGCTTGCCGGACAGAACGTAGGAGACAGTGGCGGACGATACGCCGGCGGCCCGTGCGACGTCCGACATGGTTACCCGCTCTTGCACTCCTCACGCTCCTCTCGAGCCGTCACCTTACTTCACGGAAGTCCAGGCGATGGAAGCGCTTCCACGACGTGGAACTGCCGCGACTGTCGTGCCTGGGGTACGGCCTTCGCCACCCAGGTGTTCCCCCAGCCTCCGCGGGCTGCGCGACCCGAAGCGCTCGCCCGAACCACACCGCCGACCCTGACGCCCCATTCCCGGCCGGCGTCCGGTCTGCTCGAACAGCGACGACGACCACTACCCCGACGCGGCGACCCTACGATCGCCGCCAGGACCCACCCCGAGGGGGAGCAGCACTCGTGCATGATGCACCGATCTACGCCCAGCTGATTTCTGAACGCGGCGACATACCGCTGCAGGTTCGAGAGGAGGCCCGCAGGATCCGCCACGAACTGGACCGGGTCCTCAACTGGGGACCCCCGTCCGACGGACTCCCCCACGGCTCGTCCGCCGCGCCGTCCCGCGGTTCCGGGGCCCGACAGCACGGCTCAGGCTCCGACGAACGGTTCTGACCCTGAGAGGGGAGTTTTGGCCGCCCGCTCACGAGCCTCGTCGAGGCGCGCGGTGCACGGATCGCTCGAGCGCACAACAGCGGTTTTTCGGCGCCCACATGGCCCCCGCATGAGCGGGAGGGGCGGGAGTCGGCTCATAGCTCCTGTGCTCTCGGTGCGGCGGAGAAGAGGACACGGGGTGTCCGCATCCTCTGCGAGCCTGTCCATCGAATCGGACGAGCTGAGCCGGGAAGGGGCCCTCGCGACGGGCATGTCCGCGAACCGGCCGAGGCGGTTCGGTGTGCCTCGCCGTGCCGTGGACACCGGCATCCGATGCGCGGACCGCCGTCCGCTGTACAGGGATGTCCGCTCGCCTCGGGGGAGGGTTGGCAACGATCTCCGGCAACGAGCGACCTGAACGTCAGCACCACCACGAGGGCAGGGACGAACAGTGAAGCTGCACACCACGGGCCGCATCGTGATGCCAGACATCCCCGACAACGGCGGCCGACGCGCGGCGAGCCGATGACCGTTCTCAGCACGCGAGCCCTGGGCCGGGCCACCCTGGCCCGCCAGCTGCTCCTCACCCCCTCCGACCTGCCGGTCCTGGACGCGGTGGCCCACCTCGGCGGTCTCCAGGCGCAGGAACCACAGGAACCCTTCGTCGGACTCTGGTCCAGGCTGCACGCCTTCGACCCGGCCACGCTGTCGGGCCTGCTCCTACGGCGACAGGTGGTGAGATGCCACCTCATGCGACGTACGGTCCACCTCGTCACCGCCGACGACACGCTGGCCTGGCGAGCTCGCCACGACGCGATGCTGCGCCAACGCGTGCTCGGCACCTACCGCCGTGAACTCGCCGCGGTGGACCTCGAAGAGCTCCAGGAAGCCGGCCGGTCGGTGATGTCGGACGGCCGACCGCGCTCGCCGGGCGAACTCGCCAAAGCGCTCGCGACCCGCTGGCCCGAACCCGGACTCCGACCGCTCAGCGAGATGCTGGTCGCCGCCCTCCTTCCGATGGTCCAGATGCCCCCGCGCGGCCTGTGGAAGGAGAAAGCCGGCGTTCGCAACGCCATGATCTCCACATGGCTCGGCCGCGAGATCGATCCCCTGCCGTCGGACACCGACGATCCGGTGGGCCAGGCGCTCGTACGGCGTTACCTCGCCGCATACGGCCCCGCCGCCTCGTCGGACCTGCGCGCCTGGTGCGGCCTCGCCGGGCTTCCCGCGGCCGTGGCCGCACTACGGGCGGAACTCATATCCTTCCGCGACGGACGAGGCCGTGAACTGCTGGATCTTCCCGACGCGCCACGCCCGGACCCCGATACCCCGGCCCCGGTGCGGTTCCTTCCGGCCTTCGACAACGCGATCCTCGGCTATCACGACCGCAGCCGCATCATCGACGATCGCCATCGCCCCCTGTCCGTCTCGGGTGAACGTGTCGTCCTGGTCGACGGTCGCGTCGCAGCGACGTGGACCTTCAAGAACCACGTGGTCACCACTACCCCACTGCGTGCCTTCTCACGGTCCGACCGAATCTCGGTCACCGAACAGGGGGAGGCGCTGGCCGCGTTCCTGTGCGATGACGGAAGCCACCGCATGGAGCGAACCTGATATGCGCACGATCGCCATGGGCGCGGCCGGTGGCAGCGTCATAGACCGCGCCCACGGCGAAGGGGCCGATCCGGGCGCGGACTTCACCTACGCCGAAGTCCTGACGGGCAAGGACGTGACCGGTCGCTCGCCGGTACCGGGCCCATCGGGTTCGCAGCGGTGGCGTCGGTCTGCCCGAACACCAACCTCTTGGTCCGGTCCAGGGTATGACGCAACGTCAGAACATTGACGCCCTGTCACTGCTTGCCCGGAAACACGACGTCTGAAAATGTCGTTCCGTAGTCAGGACCGCAGTAACGGTGACCGGTGCGAGACGTCGGATCCGCTGTGCCGCCGCCATGTCGCCGACGGGGCGTCGACACAGCCGCGTTGGGGCTGCAGGCGGCGACGGAGCGAACAACTCCGCAGTGCGAGCCCATCGATGACGCGCGAAGGCTCCAAGACCTGGAGGTCGCACGAGCTGCGCGGCCCGATGACAGCCGGCCCCCTGCCCCTTCCCCGCTTTCGTTCAGCACTCGGTTCCTTGAGGATAAGCAAGTCGATATGAGCTATTCAGCAGGTGGCGCGCACCAGGATTCCAGGGACGACGACATAGTCCCGGATCCGCCACGCGTGGCCTGGCGCAAGGAAACGCGTCGCCAGGTCCTGGCCGCGGCACACCAACTCGCCTCGGAAGCGGGTTGGGACAATGTGAGTCTGGCCGCCGTGGCGGAGCGCGCCAACGTCTCGCGGCCGTCGGTCTACAAGGCGTTCGGGAATCGGGCAGGACTAGGGCAAGCCCTGGTTCTCCAGGAAACACAGCAGCTCTTGCACGGTGTCGCGGAACAGCTCGGCGGACCGGACGCCGGGCTTGCCGCAAGCCTCGAGAGGGCCATGGTCTTCGTCCTTACCGAGGCGGAACGCAACCCCCTCGTCAAGGCGGTCGTCGCTGCGGCGCGACACGGCTCAGACAGCTTGCTGCCTTATCTCACCGCGCGTCCTGATCCGGTCTTCGACGCGGCTCAGGAGCTCCTCCAGGCGTGGTTCGGGGTTCACTACCCGCACGCTTCTGCGGAACAACTGGAGCTTGCCGCCGACGTCACTGTGCGCATGACCATCAGTCACCTCATCCTGCCGGCCTGGGAGCCAACTCTCGGGGCACAGAAACTGTCCCGGATAGTGGTGGCGGTCATCACTGAGCTGGAAATCTCCGGAAACTGAAAGTCGGCCGAGACGACGCGGAGCGTCAGCGGGAGCAGGAAAGAAAAGCGCCGGCGACGCGCTCTTCGGCTGCCACGCGCCCGAGGGTGCCTTCGGCGACGAACGTCACACGAGGAGCGGTGCGTGCATTCTTCCACCATCCGGCAGTCGGAAAGACCGTTCCACGAGCTGCCGGACGACGAGCTACTGGACCTTGTGGGTGCCGGTGCCCCCGCGGCCCTGCCTGCGATGCAGGAAGTGGAACGGCGCCACGGCGAAGCGGTCGACAGGCTCGCGCGACTCTGTGCCTCAGATCCGGCAGCGGCAGAACAGCTGGGCACTCAGGTATTCGCCCAGGTGAAACGACTCGCCTGCAGCCGTGACATACCCAGGGCGAACTTCAGGCTCTTCCTGTTGTCCTTGGTGCTGCGACTGGCGGCCGAGTGGACCACGGACACGCGCTGCCGTCGGCTGGGGCCCGAGTTCACGGAGTATGCACAAACGACTCCCGACGCGGTCCTCCTCTACCCGTCGTCGCAACAGGGCAGCCGGTCGACGCTGTCGATGGTCTTCCAAGAACTGCCCGTCCGCGTGCAAGGGGCCCTGTGGTACACCGTCGTTGAGAAGGAAACCCCTCGAGAGACGGCTCGGTACCTCGGCCTCGCACCGAACGTCCCGCTCCCCTCCGCCGAGTCTGCTGTGCAAACCTTGTCGAGGCCCTATCTGAGAAGGCTGCTCGAGAGCGGTGGTGAACCCACATGTGTGGGTTTCCAACGCCTGATCGAGGCAACTCTGTGGACGGGTCGGCCTCCCATCGATGACCTCCAAACCCATCTTCTGGAGTGCTTGGGCTGCGCCCATGCGGTGCAAGAGCTGAGGCGGCTCGCGGAATCCCCCCGGACCACTCTGGCGAGCCGGCTCCTGGCCTGGGGAGGACCTGAATACCTCGACGCCCTCGCCGGCCGGAACACGCAGGACTACTCGGCCACGCCTGCCTCCCCAACCTCCGCCTCGCTTCCGGGAAGGTCGAGGCGTCCGGCCACCAGGAGAATCCCCCTACTGGCGGTCCTGCTCGGGTTCTGCGCGGCGGCGGCCGCGGTAACACTCCTGTGGACACCGTCGCCGCCCCAGAGGGACCACCCGCAGCAGTTGCCGCCGCGAGAACCCCTCCAGATCCCCTCCTCACCTCCGGCAATGCCCAATGTGACCCCGAGGACCCCAACGCAGGCCGTCACCCCTTCTCGTAGCGCACGACCCACGCCCTCGACCAGCCGGCCTCACCGCACCCCGTCGAAGTCACCGACGGGTTCTCCGACGACCTCTGCGCCCTCCTACACCGACGCGCGATCACAGGTCTGCCTGCACATCGACAAGGAATCGGGGCGGCGCAGACTCGAAGTCATCAATGGCGATACGAGAGTGTGGGTGGACTCCGCGGAGAGCGGCGAGGCTCTCGAGCAGCTACCCGGCTACGAGACAAGCTCCGAATACATTCATTGCGTCTCTTCCTGAGAGGGCTCTAGTTTCCCGGGACACCAGACGGGCACAAATCCCGCGGATTCGAGTCGAATTCGACGAGAGTAGAGCGGCGCCGCGACTAACCGAGCCCCCGTGCGCCCTGCTCGCTCGCATTCTTGCCTTCTCCCGCAAGGCCGAGTCCCGTGGTGACACTTGCATATGCGGTGGGGAGTCGCAAGGCGTGACAACGAGTCAATGATTTGACGCACCGCCAGATTCCGCCGGCGCAACAAGACCATGTTGAGCTCTCGTCCGGCTGGGCGGCCTTGCAGGGCTGAGCTCTGAATGAGCGGAGTATTAGCGCAACCTTAAGTTGGGCCCTCACCGGGACACTTGAGCGAAGTGCCGCGCTACGGTTCGACCGCAGCCCCATCGAGCTTGCGGGAACGGTTGCTCCATGAAGTCCCGTACTTCACTCACACAAGCGATGAATCTGGCTGTGGGTCACGTCGGCACACGACTCGCACCAGAGCATGAGGCGCTGCAGCAGGATCGGAACACGCAACGGAGAAAGCCATATGCTCACCCCCTCTCACGGCAATGCCGAGGGCATCACCAGGCGCAGGCGGCGCCGAAGTACCACAGCCCCGAGCCGAGCCCCGCAGCGACGCATGCCCCCGGCCGCCGCCCAGTCCTGAGTTAAGTGTCGTAAAGGGAACCACCGCACCGGGTCGTGAGGGCAGATGACGCCTGTTCGTCACCCTGTCGTCGGCATCGACGCCGCCGGAACGACCCCTTGCGCTGGAAACGGCTGTGTCTTGTCCCGCCTTCCGGCCCTCCGCTTCGCATGTTGCGGCGGTCGATGGTGAGTGCTGCCTCCGTTCCCACTTGTCCAACTCTCAGCTTTGAAGGAGCAGGATCTTCCATGCCCAGGTCATCATCGGGTCTCCGGGCTCGCCGTCGCTCCCGCACCGTGAAAATCGTCGGTGCCGGAGCCGTCGCGGCAGCCGCACTCGGCACCATCACGGTGGTCCAGCCTCACGCCGATGCCACGCCGGTACCCGCACATCTCAACAGCGTCGAGGCGCAGCACCTGGCCCAACGGCTGGAGCTGCGACTGGGGGAGGATGCCGCCGGCGCCTACTACAAACCGAAGACCCGGGAGCTCGTCGTCAACGTGACCGACGGCGGCGATGCCGAGACGGTCCGTGAAGCGGGAGCCGTACCGCGCTCCGTTGCTCACTCGGTCAAGGACCTGCGTCGCACCGCCTCCACCCTCGGTCGGACCCGCATACCGGGCACCGCCTGGGCAATCGAGCCGCGGACGAACAAAGTCCTGGTCACGGTGGACGCCTCCGTGAAGGGGCGGAAGTGGACTGCGCTCAAGGGCATCCTCAAGTCCGTGAAGGGCACTACTAAGGTGCAGCGCATCGAAGGCACTTTCCGGCCGTTCGTCAGTGGCGGGGATGCGATCGTGTCAGGCGGGGCGCGCTGTTCCGCCGGCTTCAACGCCACGAAGGGCAACAAGGCCTTCCTCATCACTGCCGGCCACTGCTCGCGCACCGGTGCTCGCTGGAGTGAGGGAACGTCATCCCAGCGCAAGCTCATCGGCACCACCGTCGAAAGCCGCTTCCCCGGCGACGACTTCGCCGTCATCCGCTACGACAACCCGGCGGCCTCCCACCCGTCCGCCGTCGACCTGTACAACGGCAAGCAGCAGCCGATACGCAAGGCCGTCGACGCGTTCGTGGGCATGAAGGTCACCCGGAGCGGCAGCACCACGGGCGTGCATGGCGGGTCGGTGCTGGCGCTGAACGCCACCGTCACCTACCCGCAGGGCCGTGTCCAGGGGCTCGTGCAGACGAACGTCTGCGCCGAGCCCGGGGACAGCGGAGGCGCTCTCTTCTCCGGTTCCTCAGCCGTCGGCCTCACCTCCGGCGGCAACGGCAACTGCCGTCGGGGCGGCGTCACATTCTTCCAGCCTGTCACAGAGGTCCTGTCCCGCGAGGGACTGAAGATCGGCGCCGGTGGGGCACAGGCTTCCGAGAAGCCGGATCCCCGGCCGAAGCCTTCCAAGGCGGCCAAGCCCCGCCCGAAGCCCTCCCCCGCCACCCCGGCCGGGAAGGTGGCGGAAACACAGAAGCAGGTCCTGAAGCTCGTCAACCAGGAACGACGCGCGGCAGGTTGTCGGCCTCTGGTCCCGAACCGGTCCCTGAGCCGTGCGGCACAGGCCTACACGTCCGTCATGGCCCGCGCTGGCGTGCTGTCGCACACCGGTCCCGACGGCTCGACGATCTCCACGCGCGCCAAAAAGGTCGGCTACGAGTTCAGCTCGCTGGGAGAGAACATAGCTCGCGGACAGCGCAGCCCTCAGCAGGTCATGAGCGCGTGGATGAACAGCTCCGGGCACCGTCGCAACATCCTGAACTGCACCTTCCGGGACATCGGCATCGGCTTCGTCGCCGACCGCAACGGCCCTTGGTGGACGCAGGACTTCGGCACGCGGCGGTAAGGGCGACCGCGCCCCCGCTCACCTCCTGACCGGCTCCACTGTCGGTACTCGCGGCCGCCTGCGTGTGATCCTCCGGATCCCCAGGTGGCCGCGTTCGCTTCCACCCCATGGGCCGGGCAGTGCCACAACCCGCCCACCACCACGGACCGTTGCCCTCCCCGCGCCTTCCGCCTGCGGGGAAAGGTCGCGTGGGCAGTGCGAACCCTACGACCACCTGACCGTTCGAGAGCGAGACGACCATGTCAGCAACGCCGGACCCCGCGCATGTCCTTGCCGCAGGCCGATACGTGATCGAGGCGGTGGCCCAGACCCCTCGCCATGCCGACCTCCGCGCCTGCGACACCCATCAGCAGAGGCAGGTTGCCCTCCGGCGACACCGTCTCCCCGCAGACGCGGACCAGTCCGTCCGGGAGCTTCTCCTCCAAAAGATACGCGAGCGGACCGATCGTGCGGCTCGGGATGGCGCTGCCTTGGTCGCTCCCCTCCTCGATGTGTTCGTCGAGGACGACCGCCTCTGGACAGTCACACCGTGCGAGGGGACCATCACCCTGGGGGCCCGGCTCAGCGGCACGCCGCACATGTGTGGAATGCACGCCGCTCGACTGGCCAAGACGATCGCGGCCCACCTCGAGGCGCTCCACTCGGCCGGCCTCTCTCATGGCGGGCTGGACCAATGGTGCGTACTCGTCGACGATCAGGACAACGTGCAGTTCGCCGAGTACGGAGTCAGCACATCCTTGCAGTCCCTGGGCGACAAAGCGGCAGCCAATGAGACGACCAGCCCTCCCACGAGCTTTGCGCACATGCAGGCTGTCGATGCCTACAGTCTCGGAGCCATCTTTCTGGTTCTGCAGAAGGCGGCTCAGCGCCCTCATCCCGGTGCCGCGGCAGAACGGTGTTCGCCTGCGGATCTGCGCGCACTCCGCACACTGCAACTGAGCGTCACCGGACTCACACGCATTTCCCTCATGGAACGCTTGCCTGCGTCCGTAGCGCGCAGAGCACTGGAACGCGTCATAGCGGAGAGTCGCTTCATGGCCCGACAAGGCGATCGCGGCGATTCCTATGCGGAGCACTGAGCGGCCGTAGCCTTTGATGGACCTTCCCCTGCTACGAGCTGAGGCTCCAGGGCTTGGATCAACTTGTTGGCACTGTACGGCAGAAGCGCGATCAGGACCCACGTCCGTCGATTCTCCGACGCGGTCCTCACCGGTCAGCCCGCCTCTTGCCGGACCGAAACCTGGTTTCCCGGGGCCTGGCCCACGACTTCGGCAGTCGCCCGCTCGCTCGTGAACGTCACCACGAGCCGCTGCGGCGAGCGGCTGATGTCCACCGTGAACTCCGTGGCCGGAACGGCAGAGACCAGGCACACGCGATCGCCGTCGAAGCGCATCACCACGCGCCCGCCTGTCGTCTGCACCGTCCGAATCCCCCCGACACCCCCTGCGCAGGTGCCGCTCGCCGGAGTGGCGGAGGAAGAGGCGACAGCACTGGGCGTGGCTCTCTCGGCGGCCCGTGCCGGAGGTCTGACCGTGGCCGGCGTCGAACGAGTCGGGACCGGAGTGGAAGACACCTTCCTTGGCTGCCGTGGAGAAGGTGATCCGGGTGTGTCCACGGCTATCGGAGGACTCGGCCGGGTCGAATCGTCGACGAAGCGAACTGTGATGCTGACTCCGGTCACGCTCAACGCGGTGCATGCTCCCCACAAGGAGACGTTGCGCAGGTAACGGTGCATCAACCCATACTGCCGCACAACTGACCAGCTGTGGCGCCACACTTGTCTGCCCCAACGGCCTCCACGGATACACTTCTCCGGTATGGCATCCGTACTCCTCGTCGAGGACGATCCCTCGATACGCACCCACCTCACCGATTTCCTCAGCGGCCAGGGTCACGTGGTGCGCAGCACCTCTCACGGCTTCGAGGCTCTCCGAGAGGTGACACAGAGGTCACCCGACATCGTCATCCTCGACCTGGGGCTGCCCGACCTGGACGGAATCGACGTCTTGCGGATGATCCGAGGGATATCGCAAGTGCCCGTCCTGGTCGCGACTGCCCGCGATGAGGAGGCAGAGGTGATACGTCTTCTCAACACCGGCGCCGACGACTACGTCGTCAAACCCTTCTCCGGCGGCGAACTCCTCGCTCGACTCGGTGCCGTTCTGCGCAGGACGACATCCCGCGCGGCACCGGGCACCGCCTATGCGAAGGCCACCTCGGACACGGTGCGAGTGGGCGGGCTGCTGATCGACCCCGGAGCACGAACTGCGCATCTGGACGGAGTCCAGGTGCCGCTCACCCGACGCGAGTTCGATCTGCTGCTGTACCTGGCGCGCCACTCCGGCCGGGTTGTCTCCCGACAACGCATCCTCACGGATGTCTGGCGCCAGGCGTACGTCGAGGACCAGACACTCGACGTCCACGTGTCGGCTCTGCGACGCAAGCTGGGCGAGCGCGCCGCCCGGCCCCGCTACCTGCACACCGTACGCGGAGTCGGGATCAAGCTGGTGAGCCCTGCATGAGAAGGGCACTGGCCGGCATGGCCCTGGCCGTCACTTCGATGATCGCCCTGTCCTTCCTCATCCCTCTTGCCATGCTCGTGCAGAGCGAAGCCCGGTCCCGGGCCGCCACCGCCGCCGAGCAACGCGCTGCGGCCCTTGCCCCCGTCCTCACCCTCACCACCAGCCCGGACCAAGTCGCGCAGGCGGCCGCCAGCGTGGACGGCTCCGACCGGCTCAGCGTTCACCTGCCCGGCGGTGCGCTCGTGGGCACGGCCCGGGTGTCCCCCAAGGTCTGGAGACAGGCAGCCGCTGGACACCGGGCCTTCACCACCGACACCGACGCCGGGCCTGTTTATCTGCAGGCCGTCGTCCTGCCGGAGGGCCGTACCGCCGTCATCGAATCGTTCATTCCCCGGGCGGAACGCGACCGTGGCGTCACCGCGTCCTGGACCGTGCTGGGAGCGCTCGCGGTGGCCCTCGTCGCCGGTTCGCTGCTCGTGGCGGATCGGCTCGGGACCCGAGTCGTCGCGGCGTCACGAGAGCTCTCGCGCGCGGCTCTGACGCTGGGCGAAGGGCGACTGGAGGTACGAGTGCGGCCGGCCGGCCCCCCGGAGCTCGCGGAGGTGGGAACCGCGTTCAACGCCATGGCGGACCAGATGACTGGCCTCATCGCGATGGAGCGCGAACTCATAGCAGACCTCTCCCACCGGTTGCGTACCCCGCTCACGGCTCTCCACCTGGTGTCGGATCGGCTCACTGCCACGCACGGCGAACAGCTCGCGACCGGCCTCGACGTGGCCATCACCAGCCTCGAGGCCGAGCTCGATGCCATCATCACCGCGGCGCGGACCCCCTTGGCCCTGAGTGCCATAGGCCCCGCTGCGGCCGACGTCGCCGCCTGTGAGGCCGGCCAGGTCATCGCCGCACGGGCGGAGTTCTGGTCAGTGCTGGCGTCCAACCAAGAACGGCCGTGCGGCCTCAGCATCACGAGTGAGGCGACACCGGTGGCGCTCCCGGCGGAGGAACTCGCGGCGGTGGCCGACGCGTTGATCGGCAATGTCTTCCGTCACACACCCGGCGGGACGCCCTTCGAGATCGGTGTTCACCGTACGGCTCACACCGTGGTGTTCCTGATCGATGACGGAGGGCCCGGAATCAGTGATCCCGAAGACGCCCTGACACGCGGCCAGAGCGCGGAAGGCTCTACCGGCCTGGGACTCGACATCGCCCGACGCGCCGCGAGTGTGTGCAGTGGTTCCATGAGCATCGAGACATCTCCTCTCGGAGGTACGCGAATCCGCGTCGAGTTCTCCCTGGCAACCCGCCGGGCCGACAAGCGACGGTCCTCCCGAGGCCCTCGGCGCGGCAGACGTCAACGTACCGGAGTCTTCAGAAGCTCTTGAGGACGGCGTGGGCAAAGCGTCCGCCGGTGGAAGATCCTTGCCCGGGCGGGTTCGCCGGAGACACCATCGACCCAGGCGCGCCTCTGGCGGAATACCCGGGCCGACGGCTTGGGAAGGGGTGAGCCGATGCGTCGCGGTACCTCGTCAGCCGGTGGTCACGGCCGTGTCGTCGATCAGGAAACCGGTTGCCCGGGTGAGGTTCTCCGTCCCGGTGAACCTCCGAGAGCGGGCCGCACTCGCCGAGTGCCCCAGATGCGCCGACGCGCTCCCCCTCAGCAGGCCAGTACGGCCCAGGCCCGTGTCCCCCTCGCGGTCTTCTGATGACCGTGCGCGACCGCGCAAGCATCCACCAGCGACAGGCCCCGGCCGAATTCGGCGAGGTCGTCCTCCACCGCGCGTCGTTCAGGAGGACGCCACATCCCGTTGTCGCCGACCTCAATGAAGACGCCGCGCGCCACTACCCGGATTCGCACGGTGATCTGGTCACCCATGCTGTGCAGGAGGGCGTTGGTGGTCAGTTCCGAGACGATGAGACAGCCGGCCTCGGTGACGTCACTGGGCAGGCGCCATCGCTGCAGTCGGCGCCGTATGAACGCCCTCGACTTGGCGGCGGCATCGCAGGTCGCGCCGGTCTGGAAGTCCGCCGCCTCCAGAGGCCAGCCAGGAGGAGGGAGCAGCGCCCCTGTCCGGTCTGCCGGCGAGGGTCGGTGCCGGGTCGAGGCGGTGAGTTGCCTGGTGATGGGCATGTCTCGTTCTCCTTGGTCCTCCTGCGCCGGCCCCGGGTGGTCGGCTGCGCGAGCAGAGCCGTGCTGGAGGTGGGTGGGTCAGGTGCGCGGAGTCTGCCGACGGGGAATGTCCAGAGGGTTGGCGTGCTGAAGAGCAGGGGGAAGCAGCACGTCGGGAAGGTTCTGGTAGACGACGGGCCTCAGCCACCGGGCAACGGCCGTACCGCCGACACTGGTGTGGAGCGGCGAGGTGGTGGCCGGCCACGGGCCCCCGTGCTGCATGGCCGGACTGACGGCCACGCCCGTGGGCCAGTTGTTCCACAGCACCCGGCCTGCGGGCACCGAGGACATGACTCGCCGGGCAAGCAGGTCGTCATGGCCCTCTCGGCCCTGGACGGTGACGGTGAGGCTTCCGGGAACCAGAGCGAGGGCGTGGAACAGCTCTTCTTCGGTGCCGTACTCCACGATCAGAGAGGCAGGCCCGAAGCACTCTCGAAGGAGCTCCGGCGCTGCGCGCAGGTCCCCGGCGTGGACGCTGAGCAGAGTGGGAGTCACCAGGGTCTGATCGTCCGCCCGGGGTGCCAGTGGCATGAGGATGCGAACCGCCGAATGCCGTCCGACCTCGTCGACGGATGCCAGGTATCCGTCGTGGATCCACTGGCCGAGCATGGGTGCCGCGGGCACCGCCTGCGCCTCACTCGTCAGCACCTCGGTGAGGCCGTGCCCCTCGGGCAGGAACAACAGGCCGGGCTTGGTGCACAGCTGCCCCTGGCTGAAGGTGACCGAGGCTATGTACTCACGGGCGAGCTCGGGCCCTCGCTCGGCCAGAGCTGCGGGCGTGACGACCACCGGGTTCAGGGAGCCGAGTTCTCCGTAGAAGGGGATGGGATCGGGGCGTGCGCAGGCGAGGTCGAAGAGTGCCCTGCCGCCGGCGGTGGAACCGGTGAAACCGGCTGCCCGTATCCGGTGGTCCTGCACCAGCCGGCGTCCTGCTTCACGGCCGTGGACGACTGAGAGCGCTCCGGGGGGCAGGACCTCGGCGGCCAGTTCCGCGGTCAGGGAGGAGAGCTGCGGATGCCCTTCATGCGCTTTGACGACGACGGGGCAGCCGGCTGTCAGCGCGCTGGCGGTGTCACCGCCCAGCACGGAGAAGGCGAAGGGGAAGTTGGAGGCCGAGAACACGGCCACCGGGCCGAGCGGCACCAGCATGCGGCGCAGGTCGGGCCGGGGAGCGGGGAGGGCCGCCGGATCCGGCAGATCGATCATGACGTCGAGATAGGCGCCTTCCTCTGCGATGTCGGCGAACATCCGCAGCTGAACCTGGGTGCGCAGCACTTCGGTGGTGAGTCGTGCGTGGGAAAGCCCTGTCTCCTGCTGTGCGACCGCGACCAGCTTGCCGGCCTGGGCGGCCAGGGCGTCGGCGAGGCCGTGGAGCAGGCGGGCCCGCTCGGGTAGTCCGAGGGCGGCGAGATCGGGGGCGGCGCTTTCCGCCGCGGCGGCGGCACGGTCGACCCCGTCAGGGGAGTCGGCGTGTGCGCGCTGGGAGGGGACGAGGGGCTGGGAAGTCATCGGAACCTCACTACAGATGCGTTTCCGGCAGGTGTCCAAAGAACTGCGGACCAAGGTCTTGCGCTTGGCATGCTGGTATACCACGATGTCAGCATGCCAGAGAGCGAGCCCACACAAAAGGGGGCAAAGGTGTCTACGTCGATCGATCTTCTGCCTCCCCTGAGGCGGCCCGCGTCGCGCACCGACCGTGTGCGGGACGCACTGAGGCAGGCCATCCTGGAAGGCTCACTGCCTCCCGGCCGACCACTGGTGGAACGGGAACTGGCCGAGATGCTCGGCGTGTCCAAGACGCCGGTGCGCGAAGCCCTGAAGCAGTTGCGCTTCTCAGGGCTCGTCTCCGTCAACGCCCTCCAGGGAGTAAGCGTCCGCTCTTCGGACGCCGAGACAGCCCGCCAGCTGTATACGGCCCGGCTTGCCACGGAACCCGCCGCTGTACGCATGGCGGTCGACGTGCGCGGCGCGGGCGCGCGCCCCTCGGCTCGGCAGGCACTCGCCGATGCGGCGGCATCGATGGACGACGCGGACGTCACCGGGCTGGGCCTGGCCAACAGGCGGTTCCACCGAACGCTTTACATCGGTTGCGCCAACACCTGGCTGCACCTGTTCCTGGACCAGCTCCAGGATTTGACAGCGGTCGTCGCTGCTCGCGGCTGGCGGCTACACGCGACGTTCCAGGAGGAAGCCGCCGAGCATGCGGCCATCCTCCATGCGGTCGAGAGTGGAAACGCCGGGATGGCGGAGCTGCTGATGCACGCCCACATAGAGAAAGCGAAGCACACAGTGCTCGCAGCCCTGGATCACGCCGAGAGGGCTTCCACATGAAGGTCGAGGTCTTCGCCCATCCGCTCTCCTTCCGCGCCGACGCCTCGGTGCAGGCCGAGACGCTGGCCCGCAACGGGGTCGACGGGGTACGCCTTGCGTACGCCTACCACGGGGGACGCTGGCTGCTCAGCACCAGCGAACCGGGCCGCGTCGAGGACTTCACGGCGGGCCTCTGGTTCACGCCTGCCGGCGTACGACGAAGCACCGGTTCCACGCCGGCGCTCCCGGTACTGGGAGACCAGGCAACCACGGCGACCTCCGCCTTGACCCGTGCAGGCATACAGGTCACAGCCTGGCTCGTGGGCCTGCACCAGTCCCCACTGGCACGCGCCCGCCCTGACCTGGCCCTGCGCAACGTCTTCGGACACCGCTACCAGCACGCGCTGTGCCCGGCGCAGCCGGAAGTCATACGCCACGCACAGTACCTGGTCGCCGACGCGGCCTCCCAGCCCGGGGTCAGCGGACTCGAACTGGAAGCCTTCGGCTACCTGGGGTGGGCCCACCAAAGCGCACACGACAAGTTCGGGGTCGCCCTGCGCCCGGTCGACCGGTGGCTGATGTCCCTGTGCCTGTGCCAGGCGTGCAGTAATCACTTCACGGCAGCCGGAATCGACACCGCGGAGCTCACGGCACGAGTGCGAGGAGCCCTGCGAGATCAGTTCACCCATGCCCGCCCGCCGAGCGATCGCCTGCAGGAGGACGCGGTGGCCGCGCTGGGCGGCGAGACACTGTCCGTGCTCCTGCGTGTACGCGCCCGCGTCACACAGGACCTCGTCCGGGCCGCGGCCGCGGCCGCGCCCCAATTGCCGGTGTCCATCCGCACCACCATGAACCCCTACGCCTGCGACGGAAAAGCAGCAGGCGACTTCAACGGTCTGGCCGCGGCGGCGGGCGGAGTGACCGTGACCAACCTCGCAGGCAACCTCAAGGACCTCCGCGCGGACGTGTCGGCGGCCCTCCGCACGGAAGCAACGGTCACAGCCGGCTGGAGTCTTTCCGCCCTTCACACACTGAACGAGTCCGAATTGCTCGAAGTAGCCACAGCGACACAATCCTGTGCCGCTCTCGCCCTGTACGCCTACGACCTCGCACCGCCTGATCGTCTGTCCTGGCTGCGCCTGCTGCCGCGCTCCGGGCGACACGGTGACGGCGTCACCCACTCCCCCGGAACGGAGGCCGCCCGATGACCGGATACCTTCTGCGCAGACTCATGCAGCTGGTACCAGTGGTGATCATCGTGTCGATGGTGCTGTTCATCCTCCTGCGCCTCATGCCCGGAGATCCCACCTCGGAGATCCTCGGTCAGGAAGCAAGTGCCGAGGACCGCGCCGCGCTGCGCTCCGACCTCGGTCTCGACGCGCCCGTCGCACGGCAGTTCATCGACTGGTTCACCGGCCTCTTCCGCGGCGACCTGGGCCGGTCATGGCTCACCGACGAGTCCGTCGGAACCATGATCAGCGAACGCCTGGCCGCCACAGTGGAATTGGGGATCATCGCCCTTCTGCTGGCCGTCGTCCTCGGCATCCCGGCCGGTGTCATCGCCGCCGTACGCAAACGCACCAAGACGGACGCCGCCCTCAACTCGGCCAGCGTCCTTGCCCTCTCGGCGCCCCACTTCTACCTTGCCGCGATCCTGATCCTGGTCTTCGGACTGTGGCTCAAGATTCTCCCTCCGTCCGGTTACGTACCCTTCAGCGACAGTCCCGGCGCGAACCTGGAGCACATGGTGCTGCCCGCCCTGACGATCGGGCTGTCGATGGTGGCCGTGACCATGCGTCAGACGCGCGCCGCGCTGCTGGCGACGTTCAACGAGGACTACATCCGCACCGCGGAGGCAACCGGTCTCTCCCGGCGCCGAATCGTGACGGTGTACGCGCTGCGCAATGCGATCGTCCCCGTGGTGACGGTCCTGGCCCTGCAGATCGGCGCGCTGATGAGCGCCACCGTCGTCACCGAGACCGTCTTCACGGTACCCGGCATGGGGACCCTGATCGTCAACGGGATCTTCAGCCGCGACCTGCCCGTCGTACAGGGAGCCGTGCTGATGGTCGTGGTCTTCGTCCTGCTGGTGAACCTCTTCGCCGACATCGTCTATGCGTGGCTCGACCCGCGCATCACGTACTGAGAGGCGCGACGGTGACTACCTCTACCGCTACCCCCGCTCCCGAGACCGTGTCCCGGCGGCCCGTCCTGCGGCGACTCGTGCATGACCGCCGCGCGCTGCTCGCGTTCCCCGTCCTGGTCCTGATCGTGCTCGCCGCCGCGACGAAGCCCTTCCTCGGCGACTGGATCAGTGACACCGACACCTCGCACCTCCTGGCCGATCCGAGTGCCCGGCACTGGCTGGGCACCGATGAACTGGGCCGCGACATTCTGGCCCGTGTCTGGGCCGGTGCCGCCGTCACTCTTCAGGTCGCCGCCATGACCGTCGTGGTGGCCCTCGTCGTGGGAACGGTGCTCGGTCTGGTCGCCGGCTATCGCGGTGGCTGGGTCGACGCCCTGGTCATGCGTACCGCCGACGGCCTGATCGCCTTCCCGCTGCTCGTCCTCGCCCTGACCGTCGTCGCCGCCCTCGGCCCCGGACTCGTCAACGCGCTCATCGCCATCGCCATCGTGACGACACCCCGCTTCGCCCGGGTGGTACGCGGCGAAGTCCTGTCGCTGCGCACCCGCGAATGGGTGTCCGCCGCCCGCATCGTAGGCATCCGGGAACGCCACATCCTGCGACGCCACCTGCTGCCCCATCTCGCCGGCACGCTGCTGGTGTTCGCAGCCCTCCAGGTCTCGACGGCGATCATGGCGGAGGCCGCACTCAGCTTCCTCGGACTGAGCGTCCAGTCCCCTCAGCCCAGTTGGGGAGCGATGGTGGCCAGCGGAACCGATCACCTCAACACCAGCTGGGCT
The DNA here is from genome assembly GCF_042872045.1 of Streptomyces sp. NPDC005496. Taxonomy (NCBI): domain Bacteria; kingdom Bacillati; phylum Actinomycetota; class Actinomycetes; order Kitasatosporales; family Streptomycetaceae; genus Streptomyces; species Streptomyces sp. NPDC005496. The sequence continues at coordinate 465,729 of NZ_JBIAJQ010000006.1, read as the reverse complement.
CTGAGCGTCTTCCCCGGCCTCGCGATCCTGTTGACGGTCGCGGCCTTCAATCTCCTCGCGGACGCCCTGCGGGACGCCCTCGACGCCCACCGCCCCGAGCTCTCCCCGCCTCGCTGAACGCTCAGGACGATTCGTCCCCTCCTCCCCCACACCTCCATTTGTCCGTACCCCGCAAAGGAAAGACTCGTCATGCAACTACCAGCCAACCCACTCTCGCGCCGCACGGTGCTGGCGGGGACCTTCGCGACCATGTCCATCTCCGCGGTCGCCGCGTGCAGCAACTCCTCGGGGTCATCGGACGGCGGCTCGTCGGGAGGCACCCTGACGGTGGGCTTCGACAACGAACCCCTGACCCTCGACCCGGCGATGAGCGCCGCCATCTCCTCCGACCGCAACGTGCTCAATCTCTTCTACGACACACTCCTGCGCCAAGACCGCGACGGCTCGTTCGAACCCGCCCTGGCCAAGAGCTGGAAGAAGGACGACCGCTCCATCACCTTCACCCTGCGTGACGGCGTGAAGTTCCACGACGGTACGCCGTTCGACGCCGAGGCCGTCGTCTTCAGCCTGGAACGGGTCATGAACCCGGCCACGAAGTCGACCAAGGCCGGCGCGCTGTCGAAGATCGAATCCGTCAAGGCGGTCGGACCGTCCACCGTGAAGATCACTCTCAAGAGCCCTGACCCGCTGCTGCTGACCCACCTGGCACACGAACCCGGCATGATCGTCTCCCCGAAGGCGGTGGGCAAGTACGGCGGCGACTTCAACCGCAACCCCGTGGGCACGGGGCCCTTCACCTTCAAACTGTGGCGCTCGAAGGTCCAGCTGACCGCGGAGCGCAACGAGAACTACTGGGCCAAGGCGTCCGACGGCAGCGCACTGCCCAAGCTGGACAAGGTGATCTACCGCTTCGTCACCGAGGCGAAGGTTCTGCGTGCGGAACTGTCCACCGGTGGAGTGCAGTTGGTACGCGCTCTGCCCCCGGAGGAATACCGGCAGCTCGAATCGAACAGCTCCATCTCGATCAAGGACGAGGGTGTGCGACGCGCGTACTACGTGTCGCTCAACACGACCCGCCCCCCGTTCGACAATCCCGAGATCAGGGCGGCCTTCGCCCAGGCGGTCGACGTGCGGGCCGTGGGCAAGGCGGCCGCTGGCGACGAATTCGACGTCGCACCGTCCTTCGCCACCAAGCAGGACTGGTTCTACGACGGCAGCCTCCCCGTCCCCTCCTACAACCCCGACGCGGCGCGTGAGGCCCTGGAGCAGGCGACCAACGGCAAGGGAGCGGCCGTGACACTCCTGGCCCGGCGTCGGGCACCGGACCCCACCATCGCCGAACTGCTGCAGAACCAGCTGAAGAAGGCCGGCTTCACCGTCGAGGTCGCCGTGCTGGAATTCCAGACCATGCTCGAGCGCCTCCTCAAGCACGACTTCGACGCCGGCATGCTGGTCATCGACATTCCCCGCCTGGACCCCTCCCTCTCCTTCGACCCGTACTTCTCCAGTGCCGGGCCCAACAACTGGTCGGGCATCAAGGACACCAAGCTGGACGGCCTGCTCGAAAAGGGCCGCGTCACGGAAGACCGGGCCGAACGCAAGAAGATCTACTCCGACGTCCAGCGACGCCTCCTCGACCGGAACTACTGGGTCTTCCTCCACCAGCCGAAGTCACCTCTGGTCAACAGCAGCAAGCTCAAGGGCGTCGTCCTCAATGCCGACGGCCAGGTCCGCCTCGACCAGGCCCACCTGACCTCCTGAAGGACGTCCCACACATGAGCCTTCTTCACGTCAACGACCTCGGAGTCACCTTTCACCCGACGCAAGGCCCGCCGGTGCGGGCCGTCGACAGCGTCTCCTTCCACGTCGACGCGGGGGAGATCCTCGCCGTCGTCGGGGAGTCCGGATCGGGCAAGACGGTGACCGCGCTGAGTCTCCTCGGCCTCACGCCCGAGGCCCCGGGGTGCAGCACGACCGGAAACATCACCCTCGACGACACCGAGCTCCGCTCGCTGGACAGCAGGGGCTGGCGTGCCACCCGAGGCGCCGAGGTGGCCATGGTCTTCCAGGACCCGAGCTCCGCGCTCAATCCCTTGCTGACGATCGGCACTCAGATCATGGACGCGGTCCGCGCCCACGAGACGGTCACCCGGGACGAGGCACGCCGGCGCGCCGTCGAAGCGCTGACGCTGGCCCGGATGACCGAGCCCGAACGCAGGCTCAAGCAGTACGCGCACGAGCTGTCCGGCGGCATGCGTCAGCGCGCGGCGATCGCTTTGGCCATCGCGGCACGTCCGCGGCTGCTGATCGCCGACGAACCGACCACAGCACTGGACGTGGGTGTCCAGGCAGCCATCCTGGCCATGCTGAGGTCCCTGTGTGACGACCTCGACATGGGTCTGATCCTCATCACCCATGACCTCGGGGTCGTGGCCGAGCAGGCGGACCGCGTGTGTGTCATGTACGCGGGCCGCATCGTGGAGTCAGGGCCCACCGCGGAGGTTCTCGGGAACCCGCGGATGCCCTACACGCAAGCACTCCTCGCTGCCACTCCCCGCCTCGACTCGCCCGCACGGCAGCGCCTGTCGTCCGTCACCGGGCAGCCGCCGAACCTGGCCGAGCGGCCTCCGGGATGCCCGTTCGCCCCCCGATGTCCCCTTGTCACGTCGGACTGTACGCACAAGGTTCCGGAGCTCGTCCCGCTCGAGAACGACCATGCGGCGGCCTGCCTGTTCGCCGAAGTCCCGCAAGAGCTGCTTCGCCGGCCTGCTCCTTCCTCGTCGGTCACGGTGACGAAGGCCGCGCCGGTCACCGCCGGCCTCCCGGAACCGAATGAGGCACTGGCCGAGTTCGAGGCGGTCGAACTCCACTACCCCGTGCGCAGCGGACCCTTCAGGCGCGTCACAAGCCACGTGCGGGCGGTGCAGCAGGTGAGCCTGCGGGTGGCGCCGGGCCGCACACTGGCGCTCGTGGGTGAGTCCGGTTCCGGCAAGACCAGCCTGACCAAGATGCTGCTGCGTCTGGAACGCCCTACGGGTGGAGCGGTGCGCTTCGACGGCATCGACGTCACCCGGCCGAAGCCGGCCGAACTGCGCCGCCTCCAGCGGGAGGTGCAGGTAGTCTTCCAGAACCCCTACGCCAGCCTCGACCCGCGGATGACGGTGCGTCAGACGCTCGCCGAGCCGCTGCGCGTGCACGGCCTGGACCACGCCGAGGAGGACCTGGCACGGCTGCTGGCGGACGTGGGGCTGGATGCGGCAGCGCTGAACCGCTTCCCCTCGGCCTTCTCAGGAGGTCAGCGGCAGCGCATCGCCATCGCCCGCGCGCTTGCGTTGCGCCCGCGACTGATCGTCTGCGACGAGGCGGTGAGCGCACTCGACGTCTCGATCCAGGCACAGGTGCTGAACCTGCTGGCCGACCTTCAGGCCCAGCACGGCATCGCCTACTTGTTCATCACCCACAACCTGGCGGTGGTCAGATCCGTCGCTCACGAGATAGCAGTCATGCGCGACGGCCGGCTCGTGGAACAAGGACCGGCCGAGCAGATCTACGCCTCCCCCGCGCATGAATACACCCGGGAACTGCTGTCCATGGCACCGGGCCACCCCACTTCGGTGGCGAACCCCGGTACGGCGGGCGACGGCCTCGGCCGTCCCGACCGTACCTCTACGCCGGCATCTCCCGACGAGGAAAGGAGCGCCGCATGGCCCAGATAACGCGGGTCCGGCTCACTTCGATCAACACTCCCCGCCACAACAGCATCACCTGTGGCCACATTCTCGTGGAGATCTTCACCAGCGACGACTCGCTCGTCGGGCTGGGAGAGATGTCCGACCTGCAGCACCTCCCCCGTTTCCACTTCGACGTCCCCGAGCTGGAATCCACGCTCAACGAGCTCCTGGTCGGTCTCGACCCGCTGCGACTGACCGAGATCGAGCGCCGTCTGGAGGCCAACTTCCCCCAGGCTGGCTACATCTACGACAAGAGCCGCGCCATCAAGTGCGGTGTGGACATCGCCATCTGGGACCTCTCGGCGAAAATCCTCGGCCTGCGTGTCTGCGACCTGCTGGGCGGAGCCGTGCGCAACTCGGTCCCCATCGCCTACCCCATCTTCCGCCAGCAGCAGGAAGAAGACGTCGAGCGGAACCTGGCGATGGTCGAGCGGCGGCTGTCGGAAGGCTTCGAGTACTTCCGGGTCTACGTGGGACGTGACCTTCGACTGGACGAGCTGTTCCTACGGACCGCCCGCGAGCGGTTCGGTGACCGCATCACGATCAAGTCCCTGGATTTCTCCAACCTGCTCGACTCCAAGGCGGCGTGCAACTTCGTCGACCGCGTCCACGACGTGGGATTCGACCTCGTGGAGGCGCCGGCGCCCAACCACGACGTACGCGGCCTCGTCTACGCCAGGGGGCGGCTGCCCGTCCCCATCAGTGAGCACGTCTACAGCTACCGCTGGGCGCTCGACCTGGTCGGCGCCGACGCAGTCGACGTGTTCAACGTGAGCGTCATCGCCATCGGAGGCATCACGCCGGCCCGCAGGATCTTCGCCATCGCCGATGCGGCCGGCAAGTCCTGTCTGATCGGCACCACTCAGGAGCTGTCGATCGGAACGGCGGCAGCGGCCCACGTGGCGATGGCGATGCCTGCGGTGACCGTGCCCAGCGACCCGGTCGGGCCCCTGCTCTACACGCGTGACGTGGTCGAACAGCCGGTGAGCTACGCCGGCGGGCACCTCCACGTACCGGACGGCCCTGGTCTGGGCATGCGGCTGGACCCGGACCTGGTTCGGGTCTCGGCCTCCCCGCTGACATGGGCCAAGACCGACGCGAGTGCAGTCGTGGACCGCAAGGCGCAGTCGTGAGTGGCCGTTTCGCCGGCAAGGTCGTGCTGGTCACCGGTGGAGCACGCAACATCGGCCTCGCCATCGCCGAGCGGTTCGCCGCGGAAGGCGCGGCTGTGGCCGTCAACAGTGACAACGAGCAAGAAGCGGCAGCCGCCGTGACCGCTCTGCGGGAACGCGGTTGTCGCGCCGCCGCCTGCCCCGGGGACGTCTCCGATCCGGCGCAGGCGGAGGACCTCGTAGTGCGCGCCCAGAGGGAACTGGGAGGGCTCGATGTCCTGGTGAACAACGCCGCCGTTCCGATGCTGGGCCGCACGAGTCTGCTGCAACTCGACCCGGGCGACTGGGACCGTAGCTTCGCCGTGAACACGCGCGGAGTCTTCCTCTGCTCCACAGCGGCAGCACGCCTGATGCCACACGGATCGAGCATGGTGAACATCTCGTCGATCGGGGCGACACGGGCGCACCGGGGCTGTGTCGCCTATGACGCCACCAAGGGCGCCGTCGAAGCGGCCACCCGTGCGATCGCTCTCGAACTCGCTCCGCACGGAATCCGCGTCAACGCGGTCGCACCCGGCTCGATCGCCAACGACCGTTTCGCGGCGCTCAGCGCACAGGAACAGCGAACCCGTGCAGCCCCGGTACCGGCGGGCCGCGTCGGCACGGGCGAGGACGTCGCCGGCGTCGTCGCCTTCCTCGCCTCGGCTGACGCCGCGTACGTCACCGGTCAGGTCATCACGGTGGACGGCGGACTCACCGCTCAGGCCAGACCCGCCGGAACCGACCCCTCTCTTGATGCTTCCAGCACTCCTCATCCTCCTCCTTCCGAAGGACACACCACATGACCGAGACGCAGCAGGCCCCGCTCGACCCCCACGACCTCGCCGCGCTCGGCCGTGCCAGCACGGCCACGATCACCACCCAGCTGTTCAAGCACGGATTGCGCAACACCTTCCTGCCGGGACTGCGCTCCCAGAGCCCCAACGCTCCGAGGATGGTCGGCGAAGCGTTCACCCTGCGTTACATCCCCGCCCGCGAGGACATCGACGTACTGGAGGTCTTCGACGACTACGACCACCCGCAGCGCAAGGCGGTCGAGCTCGTCGGCCCCGGTCAGGTTCTCGTGATCGACTGCCGCGGAGACGGCCGCGCCGCCTCGGCCGGCCACATCCTCCTGACGCGGATGGCATCGCGTGGCGCGGGCGGCATCGTCACCGACGGCACCCTCCGCGACATCGAGGGCATCAGCCGACTGGAACTTCCGGTCTACGCGACCGGTGCCGCTGCCATGACCAACCTGGCTCTTCATCACGCAGTCGACATGCAGGTCCCGATCGGCTGTGCCGGCGTTCCGGTCTACCCCGGAGACGTCATGGTGGGAGACGGTGACGGCGTGGTCTGTGTCCCACGCCATCTCGTGCCGGTCATCGCCCAGGCCGCGGCCGAGCAGGAGCAGCTGGAGGCCTACCTCCAGCAGCGAGTCGCCCAGGGCGCTCCGCTACGCGGAACCTATCCCGCGGACGCGAGGACTCTGCAGGCCTACGATCAGGCTCGGGGGCCGATCGAGGTCAGCAGCAACTGAGCGCCGCCCAGGCGACGTACCGGCATACGACTCATCGATCCTGATCGCCCACCGGGCTACAGTCCGGCTCTAGCAATCCTGCCGGCCGCTGCCGCGGACGCACACGTGTCCGCGGCAGCGGCCGGCACCGGAGACGTTCCATGGACGCTGCACTGCACCGACAACTGCGAGCCGTCGTAGGCCCCGATCACGTTCGGGACTCCGAGGGCGAACTGATCCCCTACGGACGTGACGCCACCCCCCTGTTCTTCAGGCGCCCGGACGCCGTGGTCTTCCCCGGCAGCACCGAAGAAGTCGCCGCGGTGCTCCAGCTGGCCACTCAACGCGGCGTCCCCGTCATTCCCCGAGGAGCGGGGTCCAATCTGTGCGCGGGGACGGTGGCGCTGCAGGGCGGCATCGTCCTGGCCCTCACCCGACTCGACCGGATCCTCGAACTCAGCCCTTCCGAACTCCTGGCCCGGGTGCAGCCCGGAGTGACAAGCGCCGCGCTCGCTTCCGCCGCCGCCGCCGAGGACTTGCTGTGGGCGCCGGACCCTGGCAGCCGCACGGTGGCCACGGTCGGCGGCACCATCGCCACCTGCGCCGGCGGGCTTCGGGGCCTCAAGTACGGCGTAACACGCAACTATGTACTCGGACTGGAGGCAGTTCTGCCTACCGGTGAGGTCATCCGCACGGGCGGGAGACTCAACAAGGACGTCGCCGGCTACGACCTCACGAGGCTGCTCACCGGATCCGAAGGGACCCTCGCCGTGATCACCGAGGCGACCGTGGCCCTACGTCCGGCGCCGGAGACCACTGGCACAGGCGTGGCCTACTTCCCCACCTTGGCCGACGCGGGACGGGCCGTCGCCGCCATCATCGCCGGCGGCCTCCTGCCGGCGACGCTCGAGTTCCTCGATCGCACATGTGTCAACGCGGTCGAAGACTTCGCGCATCTGGGACTGCGCACCGACGCCGGCGCACTGCTGCTCTTCGGCGATGACGGAGAGCCGGACGCGACCCAGGCGGCCCTGGCGCGCATGAGTGACGCGTGCGTCGTCGCCGGAGCCCTGGAAGTCACGACGGCGGCGCAGGTGACGGAGGCGGAAGCCCTCCTGGCGGCTCGCCGGTGCACGCTGCCCGCCCTGTCCCGGCTCGGTGCCCTGACGATCCTCGAGGATGCCACCGTGCCGCGGCCGCGCATCGCCGAGATGGTCGAGCGGATCGGCGGCATCGCCGACCGCTACAGCGTCCCCATCGCGACCTTCGGACACGCCGGTGACGGCAACCTGCACCCGACGTGCGTGCTGCAGTCGCCGGATGACACCGAAGCCGTACAGCGAGCCGAGTTGGCGTTCAAGGACATCTTCGCCGCGGCTCTGGAGCTGGACGGAACCATCACCGGCGAGCACGGAGTGGGCGCGGCCAAACTGCCCTATCTGGCCCAGCAGCTCGGCCAGGCCCAGATGTCACTCCTGCGCCGCCTCAAGGCGGCGTTCGATCCCGCCGGCATCCTCAACCCCGGAAAGCTTGGTTCATGAAGGACCCGATTTTCAACGCGGAACAGCTCTCCCGGTGCATCTCCTGCGGGTTCTGTCTGCCGGCCTGCCCCACCTATGCCCAGACAGGCGACGAGGCATCGTCTCCACGGGGCCGGATCACGCTCATGAGATCGCTCCAGGACGGCGAACTCCCCCTGGATGATCCCGTTCTGAAAGAGCAGGCATCGTTCTGTCTCGGCTGCCGTGCCTGCGAACCGGTCTGCCCGGCGGGGGTGGAGTACGGCAGTCTGCTGGAGCAGTGGCGGGATCACCAGTGGAAGGGCACCCGGCGTCCCTGGCTGGCCGCCGCGCTGAGCTTCATCGCCGCCCGCCGGGGCCTCATTCGCTTGCTGGGAACGGTTCGCGGGGCAGCACGCGGTCGGCGTCGCGCCCCGCACGGCGGCCGTGACGGGCAGGACGGCCAGGACTCACTCATGCTGGGGTGCTACGAGCGCATGCTGTTCCCGCGTGTCAGCAAGGCCGCGCAGTCCCTGGTTCCCGGGCTGTCCGTGCCCGCCCGACAGGGCTGCTGCGGCGCCCTGCACGCGCACAACGGGGATCTCGCCGCGGGCGAGCGGTTGGCAGAGCAATTGGGTCGCGACCTGCCGGGAACGATCGTGACGACGTCCGGCGGCTGCGCCGCGCACATCGCATCGGTCCTCGGGCGGGAACGGGTACGCGAGCTGTCCGCCTACCTGGAGGCGCAGACGGTGCAGGGAGACGTCCGTATCCAGGGCCGGCGCGCTCGAGTGACCCTGCAGGACTCGTGCCATCTGCGCAACGGGCTGGGTGTCGTCGCCGAGCCCAGGGCGCTGCTGTCGCAGGTGGCCGACTACGTGGAGCTGCCCTCGGCCGGTACGTGCTGCGGGGCCGCGGGGACCTACGCACTGCTGCGGCCCAAGGACTCGCGGACCATTCTGGACGCCAAGCTCGACGAGGTCGCGGCGGCGGAGGTGGACTACGTCGTGGCGGTCAACCCGGGCTGCCTGAGGCAGTTGCAGACGGGGCTCCGTCGTCGCCGCTCCACGGTGCAGGCCGTCCACATCGCGGACTTCCTCCTGCTGCGCGAGTGAGTGTGGGTGCTCTCACGCCGTGGGGACCGGCCGTCAACCCCACGGCGTGACGGGTCAGGGTCCGGGTCAGGGCCCGTCGGTCAGGGCCCCGGCCAGCGTGTTCTCCGCCTTGCGGATGTGTCGGCGCGTCAGCCGCTCCGCCAGCTCCGCGTCGCCCTGCTCGACCGCTTCCAGGATGGCGGCGTGCTCGGATGCCTCCTGCTCGAAGGTCGCGCGCAGACGCCAGCCGAGTCCCGCCACGAAGGCGGTGAGGTCCTGGAGCTGATCCAGGAAGTTGCACAGGAACGTGTTTCCACACGCGGTGTAGAGCTCGCGGTGGAAGCGACGGTTCGCCGCCCCGAGGCCGTGCGTCTCGCCGGCACCGACAAGCGATGCCGCTTCCGCGAAGGCTTTGCGGGCGCCCTCGTGGCGAGTGGCACCCAGACGCTCGGCTGTCATGCGCACCGCAGCAGGCTCGGTGGTGGCGCGCGCGGTGTACAGCTCGTGGACCAGCATGTCGTCCGGCGAGCGCACACTGACACCCTGGTAGGCGTTGATCACTACCAGTCCGGATGACTGCAGCTGCTTCAGCGCCTCCCTCACCGGGGTCTTCGACACGCCGTACATCTCGGCGATCTCCCGCTCCACCAGTGGCCGGCCCGGCTGCAGGGCACCCTCGAGGATGGCTTGTCGCAGGGCATCGCGTACCCGGTCGGTCCTGGATGCGGGCTGACGCAGGGGCGGGAGAACGACGGAGGCTGGGGGGCTGCCCGGGGCCTGCGGGGTGGCATCCATGTTCGACATATTGGAATCGTGGTATACCGCGACGCCAGGTGCAACCTACACGGACCATTTTTCTCAGTGGGCGAAAACAAGGGGGGCCATTTTGTACAGGTTCGCGGGTACGCGAGCCCTGGAGGACCGTTTCGCCGTCGACACGAGTTCGGCGGAGACCGGGCGCGAGGCTGCGGTTGCCCTGCGTGGCCGTCGAGACCACAGACCAGAGCAACTCCGACCGGCCCACCAAAGACGCCCAAGCACACGGCCGTGGCGAGATGCCGCGCTACGGCCGAGGCGGCGCGCGGCTCCGGTCTGCGACCTCCAGCCTTCGGCGCAGGCCTGCAGAACGCACGTCTGGCCCGGCATCGCCGGGCCAGACTGGGGTTGCACATTGCGACCGTGCCGCGAATCACGCGACACTCACTGCCCGCGGCTGGTGGCCGCGGTCAGGTTGCTATGACGCTGCGCATTACGCCGACAACCATGTCGCAGCTGCGGGCTCTAACGGCCCGAGTGGCGCGGGTTCTTGCGTCGCCTCGTGAAGAAGACCAACGCGGCACCGCCGAGAAGGATGACGACGCCTGCCGCAGCCGGCGCGAGGTCCGCACCGGTCGCCGCCAGGTCTTCGGACCCGTCGTCCTTGACCTCTTCCCCCGTCTTGCCCTGGGCCCCGGTCTGGACGCCGCCCTGCTCCTCGCCCTTGCCACCCTCCCGCACCGGGGCGGGCTCGGTCATGGGCCTGTCCGCGTGTGCTTCCGAGGTGTCGCCGTCCGAGGACTCCCGCTCATCGGTCGACGCCGAGCCGGCGAGCGCAAGGGCACCCCGGTCGGGCTTGGCGCTCGACCGCTGGACTCCGGCGAAGTCGGTGGCCGCCTGCGGGAAGGCCGTGCCCGAGCCCACGGCGGGTGAGCCCTTCTTCAGCCGGAAGTCCGCGGACGCGGGGTCGGTGCTCGCGTTCTCGAACTCGGGATCCGCGACGATGTCGTGGGGACCCTGCACCTCGGGCCTCTTGCCGTTGAAGTACAGGTTGTAGTCGTAGGTGACGTCGACGTTCTTGTGCTTGCTGTTGGTGGCCCCACCCGTGCGGTTGTAGGAGACGTTGTTCAGGATGCGCACGTCTCGGCTGTCCAGGGCGTAGATGCCGGCGTAGCTCTCCATGCGCGTGCTGCGCGCGTTCTTGTACGCCGTGTTGTTGACGATGTCGACGTGCTGGCTCTTGTAGGAGTGGATTCCCGAGCCGCCGTTGTCGAAGGTGACGTTGTTGGCGACCAGGACCCGTCCCTGGTAGTCAGTCCCCGTACCGGAGGGCTTGCCCTTCAAGGTGTCGATGATGATGCCATTGCCGTCGGAGTAGCAGCGGCACTCGGCCCACTTGACCTTGGTCTCATTGTCGTAGGCGACGTTCCCGGTGATCCGGATCTTGTACTGCTTGCCGTCACCCCGGTCCGAGTCCAGCGCTCGCAGGATGGATATGCCGCTGGCTCCGTACACCGTGTACCACGCGTTGGAGTGCACCCGGTTGCGGTCGATCACCACGTGGTCGGCGTCGATCGCCGAGATACCGGCGCCGGGGCAGTGGTGCACGTGGTTCCCGGTGATGGTGAGGTGGTGGGGCGCTGCTCCCGTCTTGGGGTTCTTCGACGCGTTCAGGCAGTTGGTGTTGAAGTCGGGTTCCTTCGGCTTCGAACGCCGTTCCGCGTCCGCCAGGGAAAGACTGGCGCTGTTGCCCTTGATCTCCAGCCCGGTCACATTGATGTAGGAGGCGCCGGAGATGTTGATGCCGTTCCACCCGCGGACCGGGTTGATCACCGGCTTCTGTCCGGGGGCCGCGCGGTAGGTGATGGGCTTGCCCGGACTGCCCGATCGAGTGATGTTCACGACGTCGAAGCCACGGGCGGTCTCGCGGAAGGTACCGCTCATGAGGAGCACTGTGTCACCCGGTCGTGTCAGGTCCGCAGCCTTCTGCAGGGTCCGGAAAGGACTCCCTGCGGACGTACCCGAGTTGCTGTCCGAACCGGACGGACTCACGTAGTACGTGTGGGCGGCGGCGCTTGCCGTTCCCGCACCCGCCAGAAGACCGGCCGGCAGTAAAGCGGCAGTCACGGCCAGGGGCAACTTAAGGGCGCGCATGCGGCGGTGGTTCATGGATGCCTTTCTCGGTTGGGAATGCACCTCGGCCACCCCGCGGGGCTAGGCCAAGGGTCCAGCCTCGACAACAAAGGTCGGGCGTGGGGTCACTATCACGTCGGGACTGGCACACCTGTCGACTGCGCGGACAGCCGTCCATGCTCACCCAGCTGTTTGCACAGCGAAATTCGCCGCAATCCAGGGCAAGCGGTGCGCCGGGGAAGAAACTACATGCGCCGATCTCGTCGACCAAGTCCCGTCCGCGCAACGCAAGTTACGCGTGTGACAGTTTCAGAAGCGGCCGGGGGCGACAAGAGGGGACAGTGCGTAAGCGTTTTGACGGCCCGTCAGGTCGACGCTTCACGGGTCCGGCCCGCTCCTCCCTCGTGGACAGCTCCCCTGATGTCCCCTATGCCTGGGCTCGCCGGGCGAACCACACCACCAGGCGATCGCCTTTGCCTGCCCGGTCCGGATGCGAAAACGTCCCCTGCTACGCCTGGCGCACCTGCCAAATCCAAGTAGATGCCGCCGGAGGGTTGTATCTGGCATCCTGATATACCAGCATGCCGCCATGCCACAAACGTCACTTCCAGTCGTTTGCTCTTTCGCACGTCACTCCTCCTCGATCACCCGCCGCCTCCCCGACCGGGTCGAACGCGTCGGCTCCCTCTGCGAGGAATGAGCGCGCAAGGCTTCCGGCAAGGTCGCGGCCCGCGACTCGCCATCGGCAGCGGCCCGAGAAGTGCGCTGCGCAGGACACCTACCACCGCAGACCGGCCTCAGGGCGACCGGCCTGCGGCCGAGCCCCAGAAAGAAGGCACGCACGTGATCACTCCTTCCCCTGCCCCCAGCAGGGCTCTCACGCTCATCGCCGCCGGCGCACTCGTGGGCGGCCTCATAACCGCCGCGGCATCCTCCACCGCGGTCGCGGCCGACATCACGGGCGACTTCCAGGCCGCATCCCCGGGCTCCGTACCCTCCGGGTGGTCCGTGGCGACGGCCGGCGGAGCGGCCACCGTGGAGGACGTCCCGAACACAGTGGACCGGAGCCTGCGCCTGCGGGACACCTCCACCAGCGCTCCTGTCACGGCGAGCGTCTCCTTCGGAGCCACCTCCTCGACGGTCATCGCGGGTTTCCGGCTGCGCGCGGACCAGTCCTCGGCCACCGTGGGCGTGCACCTCGACAGCGCGGGCGGGCACAGCGTCACCGTCGCCATGGGCGCGAACGGGCGCCTGTACACGTACAACGGCAGCACCAAGGTCGACCTGGGGACCTACGCGGCGAACCGCTGGTACGACATCCGAGTGGTGGCGCAGCCGTCGACAGCGACCGCGGACGTGTACGTCAACGGCGCCCGCAAGGCGACGGCCTTGGCCTTCCGAACGACGACGACAGCCCTGGGAAGCCTTCAGGCGAGCGTCTCCACCGCGGACACGGGCACCGCCTGGCTCGACGACGTGCGCACCGTCACCGAAAGCACACCACGAACCTGGCCGCACATCGGATCAGTCGCCCCGCGTACACCGCGGCAGATCGGTGACTCCAAACTGCTCATCGGCGCGGAGACACTGGACCGTGACTACACCAACTACCGGGCCTTCGCGCCCTACTTGGGAGAGCTGGGTGCCACGCGCACCAGGCTTCAGGCAGGCTGGGCAAAAACGGAGAAGACCAAGGGCGTCTACGACTGGGCCTGGCTGGACACGATCATCGATGACGCCGCCAGCCGTGGCATCAAGCCTTGGGTCCAGCTGTCGTACGGCAACGGCATCTACCCCGGTGGAGGCGGATCGGGACTCGGCGGCCATATCCCCGACTCGGCGGAAGCCCTCGCCGCGTGGGACGCCTGGGTGAGCGCCGCGGTGAAGCGCTACAAGGGCCGCGTCACCGAGTGGGAGATCTGGAACGAGCCGAATCTGGCAGGCATCCCGGTCAAGGACTACACCGACTTCTTCATCCGCACAGCGAAACTCATCCGCGCGGAACAGGCCGACTCCGTCATCTACGGGCCCGCTGAGGCCGGTATCGACGTGGCCTACGTGAAGGACTTCCTGGTCCGCCTCTCGGATCAGGGCAAGACCGGCCTCCTGGACGGCGTCAGCTACCACCCGTACAACCCGAACCCGGACGATGCCTGGACTTATGAGCAGGTCGACAAGGTCAAGGCACTGATCGAGCAGTACGACCCGGGAACGGTCCTGCGGCAGGGAGAGAACGGCGCACCGAGCAGGCCGGGCAGCTTCGGCGCCCTCGGCGATCTGGACTGGACCGAACTCAGCCAGACCAAGTGGGTCGTACGCCGAGTCCTGAACGATCTGGGGCGCGGTATCAGCAGCAGCGTCTTCAGCATCTCAGACCTCCACTACCCTTCGAAGATCAACAGCAAGGGGCTGCTCCAGACCAACAGCGACAAGAGCATCCGATACGCCAAGCCCTCCTTCTACGCGGTTCAGACCGTCGCCTCGATCATCGACAACACGGTGGAGCCCATTCCCTCCTACGGCTGGAGCGCCTCCCCCAGCGCACCGCTCACCGTGCAGGCATTCGCCAAGCGCACGGGCGGTCAGCAGATCGTCGGCGTGTGGTCCGGAACCGCCAAGCCCAGCGAGAGCAACACGCGTACGACGACGGACCTGACCTTCACGGCCGGAAAGTTCCAGGATCCCGTCTACGTCGACGTACGCACCGGCGCCGTCTACGACATCGCCGCCTCCGACTGGTCGCGGCAGGGCAACACCTACACGTTCAAGAACGTTCCTGTGTACGACTCTCCAGTGCTCATCGCAGACCGTTCCACGATCAAGCTCTGACTCTGGGGCCCCTGTCAACGGGCCGAGCCGTCCCGGCGCAACAACGGCCGGAGCGTCTCCGACCAATTCGGCCCGAGGTCGAAGCCGCCCGCGACGTCTCCCTGCGCAGGGGTCGCGCGCGTCGCCATGAGGGCCGCGCTCCCCTGTTGCGGGCGGCCACAGTGAGCCGTCCTGCGACGGGCGCGGTGCACAGCTCACGATGTGATGATTCGTCAGAACATTGACGACTTGTCATTCATTGTCAAGAAGTCGAATGATCGAAACAATAGACAAGCCGCCGGGCAGTGCATCGGAGCAGCAGTGGTCCCCCCGATTGCCCCTGCCCAGCACGCCCGGCGGCGCCTCAGGACGTCGATACCCACGTCATCCCAACCAGCGGCGCTTCCCGCCGTTCTTCGGCGCCCTGCACCTTTGCGTCCAGACGCTGCCCTGCTCACCGCGTCAGCGGGCAGTCGGAGCGTCCGGCATCCCTGGTGACCCCGTACTGGCCGCACCCTGCATGCCTCACCCGGGCACGGCCAGAACTCCCAACTGGTCGACTGAGGCCGCCAGATCCGCCATCGTGTCGTTGCTTACGTCAGTGCAGGACGGCGGCGCTGACATCCCACAGGCGCTCAGCATTCGCGGGGTCGAGTGCGTAGGAGGCGACCCCCGGCACACCCAGTTCCATAGGCCGCGCGTTCACCTGCGGAGCTTCGTTGACGTCTTCGAAGTAGCGGCCGCCGACACCCTCGACCAGCGGGGAGGCGGCGAGGAAGACAGAGGTGGCAGCACCCTGCTCGATGGTCTTGCGGTACGGCTCGGGCGTCTTCAGTCCCCCGGTGTGCCGCTGGAGTTTCGTCGCGATAGCCCCGGGGTGCAGTGCGTTCGCCCGGATCCCCTCACCGGACCAGCGCCGGTCCGCCTCGACGGCCAGAAGCACCTCGGCCGTCTTGGACTGGCCATAGGCGCCGAGCGCGTCATAGGGACGGAACCGGTAGTCGAGGTCGTCGAAGACAACCGGAGAAAAGAGGTGACCACTGGAAGCAACTGTCACCATGCGTGCACCACCGGCTTCCGTGAGTGCCCGGTGCAGCCCCAGGGCCAGGGCGAAGTGGCCCAGATAGTTGGTGGCGAACTGCTGCTCGTGCCCGCCGATACCTCGCTCGAGCTCGGGCAGCATCATGATGCCGGCGTTGTTGAGGAGGATGTGCAAGGGGCCGGCCCAGGCGGCGCAGAATGCAGTCACCGAGCCCAGATCCGCCACATCCAGCCGGGCGACGTGAATCGCCGGATTGCCGGTCTTGGCACGCAGGTCCGCCGCGACCTGCTCCCCGGCGTCGGGACGCCGGACCGCGAGAGTGACCTCGGCACCGGCCAGCGCCAGCGCACGGGCGGTCTCCACTCCGATACCGGAAGTGGCGCCGGTGATCACGGCCCGCTTGCCGGACAGGTCGACACCCTCGATCACCTGCGAGGCAGTCGAATGACGGTCAAAGGGACTACGAAAGAGTTCAGACATCAGTGCTCCTCGTGAAAGACGCGGGTACGGCAGCCGGTCCCGCCGCATCTCGCGGAAACTCACTCGTCGAGCGTTCCCGCCGGCTGTCGCCGTGCCCCG
Source organism: Streptomyces sp. NPDC005496 (assembly GCF_042872045.1). Taxonomy (NCBI): domain Bacteria; kingdom Bacillati; phylum Actinomycetota; class Actinomycetes; order Kitasatosporales; family Streptomycetaceae; genus Streptomyces; species Streptomyces sp. NPDC005496. The sequence continues at coordinate 449,414 of NZ_JBIAJQ010000006.1, read as the reverse complement.
CCACTGTGCGGCACCCGCGGTAGAGCTGCCCAGGACCGGCTGAGACTGGGACTGGCAGGGCCACCCGGACGGGGCAACACCTGCCTACCCTGGAACGCATGACAACCACCGGCGATCCGGGCCCCATGGCCGCGTATCTGCGCGCCCGCAGGCAACTCGTCAAGCCTGCCTCCGTCGGCATTCCCGATACCGGCAACCGGCGCGTGGCGGGCCTGCGCCGGGAGGAAGTCGCTTTCCTCGCCGGCGTCAGCTCCGACTACTACGTGCGCCTGGAGCAGGGCCGCGACCGGCACCCTTCCGAGCAGGTCCTGGTCAGCATCGCAGGCGCACTGCAACTGGATGAAGAAGGCACCGCCTACCTTCTGCAGCTCGCGGCCTCCCCGAGCACCCGCCGTCCCGGTCACCGCCGGCCGGAGACGGTCGGCGAGGGAATCCGCACCCTGATGAACACCTGGCCACTGACTCCGGCATACGTGCACGGCACATACATGGATGTGCTGGCCGCGAATCCTCTGGCCATCGCGCTCTCCCCTTTCAACGGACCCGGCCACAACAGCATCCTCGCCGCCTTCCTGGAGCCGGAACTGCGCGCCCTGCACGCCGATTGGAAGGAGATGACCGCCCGCATCGTGCCCTATCTCCGGTCCGTCGCCGGCCCTGACGTCGCCGATCCACGACTCGTCGAGATCGTGGGCGAACTGTCCATACGCAGCGAGCGCTTCCGCAGGCTCTGGGCACGCCAGGACGTCAAACACAAGGCCACCGGCACCAGCAGACTGCAACACCCCCAGGTCGGCACCCTGGAACTGCACTACGAGAAGCTGCTGATTCCCGGCAGCCGAGGACAGACCCTCGTCACCTACCACGCTCAACCCGGCAGCGACTCCGAAGACCGTCTGCGTCTACTCGCTTCCCTGGGAAACCCGGCCCACGGCGCCGCAGACATCGACACGAACGGTCGAAGGCGGGACGGCACCGCCCGCACTGACGCTGACCGAACCACGTAGCGGAGCCCCTGGTGAGCAGGCGGGACCCGCGTCTTGCGGGTCCTTGCCCCGCTGGCGGGCAAGCTGCGCCGCCGTGCGGATAGTCGCGGTGACGGCGTCGTGGGAACGCCAACGGTCGGGTGGCGGCGGACTGGTAGTCCGCCTGCTTGCAGGGCGTTGCAGGGCGAGGCCGAGGCATCCCCGTCAACGCGGCGAGAGCGCAAGAGGGACCTACGCGGCCTGCGAGTTGAGCTGCGCTCTCGCCTTCATCCGGCGTGAACGCGCGGACGAATACCAGGGCCTTGACCCTGTCGTTGCCAGTGGCAGCGTTGGAGGTGAGGAAGCCTCCGTAGGAGTGCCCCACGCAGATGATGTCGCCATCGATCGCGGTGAGGACTCGGCGCAGATACTCTGCGTTGTACTTGACTCCGCGGAGGGGGTTCGCTGCAACCAGTACAGGAAAACCCTCCTCGATCAGGGGCGCGATGCCCCCGTTCCAGCTCGATGATTAGGCAGAAGCGCCATGAACGAGCACGACGGTTGGCTTGCCTGAGTTTCCTGTCGCGATAGCCGTAAAAGACCTGTCGCGAGCGAACGTGATGAGAATGGCTCAGGCGTCGGGGAAGCCGCCCGGGAGGGCGTCGAGCCGCAGGCGCGTCAAGGTCAGTCGGCGGATCAGCCAATGGCGGCCTTCCTTGCGGTACTCCTCGTGGTAGTGCCCCCACCCGTGAATCCCTTTGGGTGGCCGGTCACCCTCCGCTGGAAAGAAGACGATGTCCTCCATCCCCCAAATCACGGCCGCCTCGATGCCAGTGATCTCGATCTCCGGCATGCACACGCTGTGCACGCTCGTTGCATCGCCCAGCCATGCGCGGGCGACAGAGATGAACTCGTCGACCGACTGATCGTTACCGGCTATGGCGAAACGGCAGTCATCAGTGAACAGTCTCCCGAGCTGCTGCCAGTCACGCGTGTCGAGAAAGCGGCAGTAGCGGGCTTTGACCTTCTTTATTTCTTCGATGTCCGACAGAGTTTTCAGATCCGGCATTTCTTTCTCCGTCACCTCACCGCAGCGTACAACTACGCACACGCAGTAATCCGAGCGTCGGATGTCACGGCGCAGCAGCGCGAGGGCGCCCGCCCGGTCAGCACGACCGGCCGTGGAGTCTGCCGTCGGAGGCAGGGGCCCGGGGCACCACACGCCGGCAGGCCGGCGTATCGCGCGTCGACTCGGCCCACCGTTCGGAACGAGCGCTCTCGGCGGTGACGGCGCCGACCGTCGTCGACCTTCCGTGCAAGGCGACACTCCGGCACTCAGTACGGAGCAAGCGGACGAACACGGGAGGGCAGCCGAGTTGCTAACCGGACTACGCGAGACGGAGCCTACTCATCGCCCGCATCCTGCCCGCGGATCCTCTTGTTACGGGCCCCGACGACCAACGTGGTGACCGCCGCAGTGACACCCATCGTGAGGGGCACCATCCAATGCCGATTGAGCGCATGACCCAGCAGATGGTCGAGCGAGAACCGACCAGGACCCGCGATCGCCAGACCAGTGGCCGTCAGGCCGAGCGAGACCGCGTACTCGTACCCGCCTTCCTGGGCGAAAAAGCCATTCGGCGCGTGCACGGCTGCGGCACCCGCCATCGCGCCTGCCGCCGCTGCGCCGGCCGCTGGTGTCGCCAGGCCCAGTGCCAACAGGGCGCCGCCGCCCAATTCAGAGAGTCCGGCGGCCGCCGCCGACTGTTTGCCGGGGACATAGCCCATCGCCTCCATGGCAGCGCCCGTTTGCTCAAGGCCACCACCACCGAACCAACCGAACAGCTTCTGCGCCCCGTGAGCGGCGAGCACACCGCCCGCACCCAGCCGCAGGAGAAGCAGCCCCAGGTCAGGACGGTCTAGACAGGTGTTACAGGACACGTCGGCCTCCCGGTTCAGCGGAGTACTGGAGATTTCCGGTGTCAATCCCACCATTCCACCAAAGAGCGCGATCTTCCTGCCCGCCATCCACCGGAGAGCAACGACGTGAAAGGCGCACCTGCCTCCAGCGGCCGCCCGGGACGCCCGTACAGGAGGGGCGATGTCGAATGCGGCGTCCGAGGAGACCCCGACGGTGCGGTCGGCTACTGCGCGGATGGCGTGCCGAGAGGTACACCAAGCCTGCTCGCAGGTCCGAATCGACGTCGGGAATCTGTGCGTCAGAGTCAGGCAAGACACCTGGCGAACGGCGGGCATGAGGGCTGCGGCCGGCAACACCCTGATCGCACAGGATGTCTTCGCGTCGGCGCACCGCGTACTCTCGGTTCCTGCCGAGGGCCAGCACCCCGTGCGACACAGGACGGCGCTCTCTACACCTCCGCCTTCGGGCCGTTGCTCATCCTGGGCCAGGCGGGCTACGCGGCACAGCAGGTGCTCTCCTCCATCGCCATCTTGCTGAACGTCCATGGCGCGTCCGCGTTCGCGGAGGAACCGCTAGGCCTCGCCCTCCGTGGCTGAAAGTCCCATCAGGGCCCGCAAGCTGTCCATCCCTCACCAAGTGTGCAACGCGCCGGCCTTGCAACTGGGCTCTCGCCTCGGATGGTTGGCTTGTCCAGCACGCGTCTCCGGGGAGACACGTGTCATGGGTGGGCCCGCACACATCCGGCTCCGGGACACGTGACGCTCTCGCGTCTCGCGCCGTGGTGGCGACGGCGTGCCCGCCCCGTACCGGCGAACTCGGGTGCCCCGGCAACGCGGCGAGAGACCGCGGCCGCCGCATGCGCGCGTCACCCATCACCGGCCAGAAGGCGCCGACGGGGAGGTGCCTGCCGGCATGAGCGAGCCGAAAGCGCCCGGGAGAGGTCGACACCGCACCGATGCGGCCTCAGAACACGAGGATCAAGCGTCCGCGCACACCCCCGGCTTCGAGGAGGCGGTGAGCATGCGCCGCCTCCTCGGGCGGAAAGCGGTCTGCGACCCTCAGCGTCAGCTTCCCTTCGTCGGCGAGCCGGCGGAGAAGGTCGAGCTTGTCCCGACGGCCGTCGTAGTCGTGGACGAACGTTGCAAAGAGCTCCACGCCTTGCCTCTTGGCGGCCTCCTCGAACGCCCGCTGCCCCGTCACCCCGCGCACTGAGGCAAGCCGGCCCCCCTTGCGGATCGCGCCTAGCAGGTGAGCCCCGATGACCGCTGCGTCCACTACCGCATCGACGCCGTGTGGGGCCAGAGCCCGGAAACGCTCGGTCACGCCAGGGCCGCGAGGAACGACTTCGTCTGCGCCCAGCGCAGCGACCAGCTCTGCGTCTGCTGACGACGCATCGGCCAGAACGCGGTGCCCGGCAGCTTTGGCCAGTTGCACCGCGAAACCCCCCACTGCTCCAGCGGCACCCGTCACCGCGAGAGTGCTGCCCGTCGCCAAGTCCAGTTGGTCGAGAGCGCGCAGGGCGGTCAGTCCATTGAGCGGAAGCGTGGCTGCCTCGGCGTCATCGGTTCCCGCGGGCGCCGGTACGACCCAAGAGCCAGGCAGTACGACCTGTTCCGCGTATCCGCCGCCGCTGGGCGACGTCGGATTCACCATGGCCATCACCCTGTCTCCGACAGAGAAGCCGTGGTTGGGCCCGGCTCCGATCTCATCGATCGTGCCGGCTACGTCAAGCCCGGGAATGATGGGCTCGGGACCATGGAACCGCAGGGGTGAGGCACCGCTTCTGATCACAGTGTCCGCCGGGTTGACGGCTGCGGCCCCGACGCGGATGCGGACCTCGCCGGGGCCGGCATGCGGTGTATCTCGATCGACGACCTGCAGTACTTCCGGGCCGCCGAAGCTGAACAGTCCTACTGCCTTCATGGCGGATCCAAATCAATCGTAGGAGGCATGAGTTCTCTTTCGATGCTGTCAGTGCCTACAGCACTCCGCTGGCTGGGAGCCGAGCGACGGCATCGATGGATTTGTGGAGCGCCAGCCCCACGATGGAGTGTGGGGGCGCGCCAGAGCAGCGTTCGGGGCGCCGGGGCGCGTTGTCCGGGCACGCCGGACACCTGCCCGGCTGATGAACAGGCGTGGGAGGCAGAACGGTCAGGTCGGCTCGCGCCTGATGCGCGGAGCTACGTGCCTCTCTTCAGGTCAGGCCGGCTCGAGAGCCGTCAGGACGGTTTCCACGGTTTCCATCAGCGCCTGGCGGTCCGGGGTGATGGCACCCATGACGCGAATTCCCTGCATGAAGGTGAGGAGATAGCGGGCCAGCTCGCGAGCACCCCGGGCGTCGGAGATCTGCCCGTCCGCCTGGGCCTCGGCGATCACCTCATACAGGGCGTCCTCAAGGGAGGACGTCGTAGTGCGCACGTGGGCAGCGATCTGAGGATCATGAGCAATGCGTTCAGTCACCGCGCCGACGATCAGGCAGGCGTGCCGGCTGCCGTCACGCACCACTTCATCGACCGTACCGATCAGGACCGCACGCAGCAGTTCAAGAGCCGGGGCACCGCCGCGCAGGATGTCGATCAAAGGTGTGGAGTACTTCTCCCGGTATCGGTCCATCGCGGCCAGGTAGAGGCCGTCCTTGCTGCCGAACGCGGCGTAGAGCGACCCACGCCCGAGTCCGGTGGCATCCACCAGATCCTGGATCGACGTCCCTTCGTAGCCCTTGCGGCGAAACGCGTTCATCGACGCTTCCACCGCTGCCTGAGTGTCGAATTCCCTCAGTCGTGCCATATCCGCAGACTACGCAATCAGGAACGAACGGTCAAGTAATCGGTCCTGCCCTCCCTCACCCGCATGTACGGCCCCACCTGAGGCGACAGCCACACCGGACCACCGAGCCCCTGATCGGACAGGCGAAGGTGCGCCCGTCCCGGGTGTGAGCTGGGGGCGAGTACGGCCAGGCCAGGCTACTTACCTTTCATTAGTGACTAATGCCCTCATTGGCCGCCCCTGGCGACGGTCGCACCATGAGACGCATGACCGAGCACATCCGCCCCCTCACCGGACCGGCAGCACGACCGCCGTCGCCGATGTAACGGCTGATGACCGTGGTGGCCGTTCGTATGACGGCGGGCGCCGGCCGGCGCAGAGCGCATCCAGGCCGCGGTCAAGGGTCGGCCTGCGCAGGCCATCCCACAGGACCCCACCACACCTCGGCTGTGCGGCACCCGCGGGGAGCCGGTCTTCGCTGACAGGGTCCGATCGCGACCCTCGGCAGCAGTTTCGTCCCATGCGCAGCCGCGCCCGAGCGCGCGGTCAACGTCGGTCCGGCCCGATGGCCGTCTCTACACGAGGAGGAAAGTCGATGGCGTCTCCCGCCAAGCTCGCACACGTGGTCTTGCGAACGCAGCACCTGAAGGAAATGCGGGAATGGTACGTGACCGTGCTCGACGGCAAGGTCATGCACGAGGACCCGGCTTCGGCCTTCATCACGTATGACGATGAACACCACCGGATCGCGCTGGCCAACATGGCCGACCTGGAGGACCCCGACCATGCCGAGCCGCTCCGGCCCATCGTGAGGCGGGAGAAGCCCGCCCCCGTCACAGCGGACACCGACATCTTCCAGGCACTCGCCGGTCCTGCCACCGGGCTGTTCCACATCGCCTTCACGTACGACACGATCATGGAGCTGCTGGACACGTACGAGCGGCTGGCCGCCGCCGAGATCTGGCCGGTCCTGGCGATGAATCACGGCGTGACCACCTCGATGTACTACCGGGACCCCGAGGACAACCTGGTGGAACTGCAGATCGACAACTTCGCCACGGCGGAAGAGGCCGAGGACTTCATGCAGGGCGACGTCTGGCTCCGCCGCCCCGGCGGTGCCCCCATCGACCTCGACGCCCTGGTGGAGCGCTTCCGGGGCGGCGAGTCCTTCGACAACCTGGTCAAGCCGACCTGGTGACCTTCTGAATGCCCCTGCCTCTCGTCTTATGTGCGGGAACTCGAGAGGCAGGTGCCCGCGGCGACCCTCGCGCGGGTCCTGGCTGGTGCGGCGGACGATTCGGACGGACAGCCGCCCGCCGCACCAGCCTCCGTCTCCCCCGCCACCGACAGCACCGGCGGGATGTCGCGCCGGTCACTGCCGCCGCCCGCGGAGTTGCGCGGCGCGACATCACGCGGTGGATCCCGGTCGCGCCTGCTCCCAGAGCATGGCTGTCAACTCGTAACCGCAACAACCCAATTGGAGCACCTCATGCCTAAAGAATCCGAAAACCGCCCCAGTGTCGTTGTCATCGGAGGGGGCTATGCCGGCATCCGCGCGGCCCGGGAGCTCGACGACATCGCCGACGTCATCCTCGTCGAGCCACGCGACTCCTTCCGCCACAACGTCGCCGCACTGCGCGCAACGGTGCAGCCGGACTGGGCGCACAACATTTTCATGTCCTACGAACGTCTCCTCACCCGGGGCAAGGTGGTGCACGAGCGGGCCGCACGGGTCGAGCCCGGCTATGTCGAGCTTGCCTCGGGTCAGGTCCTGCGTCCGGACTTCCTGGTGCTGGCGACCGGATCGCGGTACCCCTTCCCGGCCAAGGACTGGGAGGAGAGCAGCGAGAAGTCCAAAGACAACTACATGAGAACTGCCAAGGAGTTGGAGCGTGCGCAGCACGCGGTGATCCTGGGTGCGGGGGCGGTCGGTATCGAGATGGCTGGTGAGATCCTGGCGCAGTGGCCGGGAAAGAAGGTCACCCTTGTCGATCCCTCCTCGGACGTGCTCGGCGGCAACTACCCGGAGAAGCTGCGGACGGCACTGCGAAAGATGATCACCGAGGCCGGAGTGGACCTGCGCCTGGGAGAGGGCTTGACGAAGCTGCCCGATGAACCGGCCGGGGTGGTGGCGCCGTTCACGGCGCAGACCACCACGGGCCGGACGATAGAGGCGGACCTCTGGGTGCGCTGTTTCGGAGGGGCGGTGCCGTCCGAGTATCTCGCCGGGAGCCTGACCGGAGCGCGAAACGACTCCGGGACGGTGCGGGTGGGCAGCGACATGCGGGTCGAGGGCCACAAGACCGTGTACGCGGTGGGCGACATCGCCGACCTCGGGCTGCCCACCGCGTTCCTCGCCGACATCCAGGCGGAGGTGGCTGCGAAGAACATCCGGCGTCACATCGGCGGCGAGGAGGAGGGTCAGGACGCCGTGTTCGCTGACCCCTTCCCGCACCTGGTAGTGCCCTTCGGCCCCGGCAAGGGAATCGGCTGGCTGGTCCACCAGGAGGACCTGCTCGACTATGCCTCGGTGGCACAGCTAGGGCGACCACCTGCTCGTGGACATGTACACGGACAAGCTGGGCCTGACCGAGGGCGCCTGGAACCTCGGCCACTGAGCCTATTTGGGAACGAACACCCATCGGGTGAGCCGGCATTCAGGAGGTGGAACCCCAACAGCGGGGACGTCACGCCCGGGCGTCACCCTCCCAGGTGGCCTTGTAGAGGCTCACCCAACCGACACCCCCCTTTATCCGAAGGTGAGGCTCAGTGATGGCTGATCCGGCAACGGCCGCGGAGCGGCGGCAGCCTGGTTCCGAACCCGACCTGATGGCACTGCGGGCCCGGGCGGCGTGCCTGGACGTGATCGACGCGTTCTTCAGACGGGTCGACGGCGGCGAGGCCGCGCGCACTGTGGAACTGTTCACCACGGACGGCGAACTGGTGATGGGCTCGTCGTCGTTCTCGGGAGTGGGGCTGGCCGCGGCCATGCGGACCCGGCAGGAGGACAGCGGCAAGCAGGGTGTCCACATCCCCGCCGCCTCCTCCTTCCGTCTGCTGTCGCCCATCGAGGCGGAGGTCCAGACGTACCTGCATCTCTACCGGCAGGCCGACCAGCGTGCGGGCACCTCTCCGAAACCTCGTGCGGTCACGCTGCTCAGGGACCGGTTCGTGAAGGGCGACGACGGCCGCTGGCGCATCGCCCGGCGAGTCGTCGACATCGTCGCCGGAGGCGAATGATCATGCGCCTGTACCGCACACCTGCGGGGCTGGCCCGTGGCGAGGGTGACGAACTCGCCCTCCTGGACCTCCCCCACCTCGATGTCGCCGATCTGCTGTCGGATGGCATCGAACAGGCCCGAAGCGCCCGCGTCCACAGCCGAATACCGTTCCACGGCGCGGTGCTCCTGCCACCGGTCGAGGTTCCGGGGACCGTGGTGATCGCCGGTGCCAACTACCGCGACCACGTGGCGGAGGCCGGCATGCCGACCCCCACCGCTCCGGTGTTCATCACGGTGCAAGGCATGAGCGCGAGTGGGCCGTACGATCCCATCTGGCTGCCGGCTGAGGCACCCTCGCAGGTCGACTACGAGGCGGAACTCGCCGTGGTGATCAGCCGGCCGGGGCGGGACATCCCGGTTCGACGGGTGTGGGATCACGTCGCGGGACTGATCGCGGTCAACGACGTCTCCGCCCGTGACGTGCAGTTGGCGGCGATGACCGACGGAGTCGTCACCGACATCGACGGAGTTCGGAGAGGGAAGTCCTTCCCGCACTTCAAGCCCATGGGTCCGGCCGTGGTCACCGTGGACGAGACCGGGACCGACTTGGACCTGGCGATCCGCACGTATGTCAACGGCGAGGTACGCCAGGACTCCCGTACCAGCCAGATGATCTTCTCCGTTCCGGAGATCATCTCCCATGTATCGGCCACCACTCCCCTGCTGCCCGGCGACGTGGTGCTGACCGGGACACCCGGCGGCGTCGCCCTGGCGAGCGGCGGATACCTGCGCTCCGGTGACGTGGTCACCGTGGAGATCGAAGGGCTGGGCAGACTCCACAACCCCGTGCGCACGGCTCCAACGGTCCACGCCTAGTCAGCGTGTCTGCCGCCGACCAGGTGCCGCCGGCAGACACGCAACCGTGCGCCGGCACGCTGGTGATCGCGCACGTGCGCCCAACTCGAAACGGAGGAAAGACAGATGGACAAGGTGGTCGGCTCGGCACACGACGCGGTGACCGACATCCCCGATGGCGCCACCCTCGCGGTCGGCGGCTTCGGGCTCTCGGGTATCCCCTCGACCCTGATCTCGGCTCTTGTCACCGCGGGTACTTCCGGCTTGGCAGTGGTGTCCAACAACTGCGGTGTCGACGACGGCGGCCTGGGACTACTGCTGCGGGCCGGCCGCATCGCCCGCATGACCTCGTCCTACGTCGGCGAGAACAAGGAGTTCGCCCGTCAGTACCTGGAAGGCGAGCTCGAGGTGGAGCTGGTACCCCAGGGCACCCTCGCCGAACGACTGCGCGCCGGCGGCACGGGCATCCCGGCCTTCTACACCCCCGCCGGCGCAGGCACCCTCGTGGAAGAGGGCGGACTGCCCTGGCGCTACGCCCCGGACGGCAGCACGGTGGTCGCCTCCCCACGCAAGGAAGTACGGGTATTCGGAGAGCGCCGCTACCTCCTCGAAGAGGCCATCACCACCGACTTCGCACTCGTCCGTGCGGCGGTGGCGGACCGGCACGGCAACCTCGTGTTCCACGCCGCAGCCCGCAACTTCAACCCGCTGTGCGCCATGGCGGGCCGGACGACCGTGGTGGAGGCCGACCGGATCGTCGAGCCCGGTGAGATTCCGCCCGACGCCGTCCACCTGCCGGGCGTCTACGTCGACCGAGTGGTGGCCGCCGACGCCGCCGACAAGCGCGTCGAGCGCCGCGCGGTACGCGAGCCGGGCGGCACCTGACTCAGCCCTCGACACGCCACCCCGCCACAACACGACGCAGGAGAGACAGTGACGACCACCGGGACCCACAGCGGCGACCTACGCGACGTGCTGGCCGCACGCGCGGCCAGGGAACTGACCGACGGCCAGTACGTGAACCTCGGCATCGGCCTGCCCACGCTGATCCCCAAGCACCTGCCTCCCAGCGTGCACGTGGTGCTGCACGCCGAGAACGGGATCCTCGGCGTCGGTCCCTACCCGTACGAGGGGGAGGTGGACCCGGACCTGATCAATGCCGGGAAGGAAACCGTCACCGTGCTGCCCGGCGCAGCGTACTTCGACTCGGCGGCGTCCTTCGGCATGGTCCGTTCCGGCCGCATCGACACGACGATCCTCGGCGCCATGCAGGTGTCCGCCCGCGGAGATCTGGCGAACTGGACGATTCCCGGGAAAATGGTCAAGGGCATGGGCGGCGCCATGGATCTCGTCCACGGCGCCCGCAGGGTCGTCGTCGTCATGGAACACACTGCCCGCGACGGCTCTTCGAAGATCGTTCCGGAATGCACCCTGCCTCTCACCGGCCGCGGTGTCGTCGACCGGATCATCACCGAGCTTGCGGTGTTCGACGTGACCTCCGACGGCCTGCATCTGGTGGAACTCGGTCACGGCGCCACCGTCGAGACGGTGCGCGCGGCAACCGAGGCGTCATTCTCCGTCGCTGACCTGCTTAGGTGACCGACATCCAAGTGACCGTCACCTGTAGACAGCCGACGCCCATGCGAGACAGATGCACGTCTTGTGCGTGGCAGCGGGTGCTTCCCGTTGCCGCAGTGGACGGGGTCTCTGCCTGTGATCACGAAGGACTTGAGCACCAGCGGCCCGACGTGTGACCCGCTCGGGAGTATGAGCCGTGCGGTCCAGGCGCACCCAGCCACGCCGCGCACCTCCGCACCACCTCTCGGAGGCCTCATGTCCAACCACCGCCCGCACCAGACGAGTTCTGGGCCTCTCTTCGCGGTGCTGGTGACCAGTGTCAAGGCCTACGCCCTGGTCCTGGCCCGTTGAAGGCGGCCCGCCCGCTCGACGGTCGCGTACTCACGGGTGTGAACCGCGGTGCTCCTTGCTCGTCTGTCGTGGTGTGGCGGATGACCTCCGAGGACGCGCGGCCGTCACGCATGGCGACAGTACGGTCGACGGAGTCGGCCACGGCCCTCAGCTGCATCGGCATGATGACGTTCTGCAGAGCTCCTGCCCTGAACAACGCGTGCCCGCCCTGGTCGACGGTTCGGGCAAGGGGGCCAGACCGGGGAGGGTCCTCCCGGCAGCAGAGCCTCTCCGGAGTCGGCATGCCGAGGGGATGGGGACCCCGGGGCCGAAGGCTCATGTCCACATGCCGTATCCGTCATCTGACTGGAAGATCGGCTGTAAGTGAGTGTGGAACTCCGCCGCTGAAAGGTGCCAGAAATGGGAGAGCACGTCCTTGAGCCGCAGGCCCAGGAAATCGCGGACGCGACAGCAAACCCGCCCTTCGTCTACGAACTCGGTCCGGAGGGCGCCCGCAAGGTGCTCGACGACATCCAGGCTGCCCCGGTCGACAAGCCTGAGGTGGCGGAGGACAAGTGGATCACCGTCCCCGCAGAGGTGGGAGACGTCCAGGTCCGCCTGCTCAAGCCGCTACGTGCCGAGGGCCCTCTGCCGGTCATCCTCTACATCCATGGGGGCGGATGGATCCTGGGCAACTCCGGTACACACGACAGACTTGTCCGAGAGCTGTGCGACGGCGCGAGGGCGGCGGTCGCGTTCGTCGAGTACGACCGCTCCCCGGAAGCCCGCTACCCGGTAGCGATCGAGCAGGCCTACGCGACAGCGCAGTGGATCACCAGGAACGGAGTGGACGAAGGACTCGACGCGAGCCGTATGGCGGTCGCCGGTGACTCGGTCGGCGGAAACATGACGGCTGCGGTCGCGATCATGGCCAAGCAGCGCGGCGACGTTGGTTTCGTCCATCAGTCGATGTACTACCCGGTGACAGATGCCGCGCAGGACACCGACAGCTACCGCGAGTTCGCGAACGGCCCCTTCCTCACGGCGAAGTCCATGGAATGGTTCTGGGACGCCTACATCCCCGGCGGCGGCGAACAACGCAGCGAGATCACGGCGTCGCCACTCCGTGCCACCACGGAAGAACTGGCGGGTCTGCCGCCGGCCCTCGTCATCGTCGACGAGAACGACGTACTCCGTGACGAAGGCGAAGCGTATGCACGCAAGTTGACCCAGGCCGGCGTCCCCACGACGAGCGTCCGCTACAACGGCGTCATCCACGACTTCATGATGCTCAACCCGGTACGACCGACGAACGCCACCACCGCCGCCATGGAGCAGGCGATCCGCGTCCTGCGAAAGGCGTTCACGAGCGGCTGAGCGCTTCTTGCCCGGGCGAGGCTTTCCGATGGTGTGTACGGCGTGCCCGCGCGGCTGAGGCTGTTGCCCTGGCAGAGGCCTTCGTGCTGCTAGTGCACGGCGGCCCAGCCTGGGCAGTGTCCAAGACCCGCACCCTGGAGCCGAGGCATCGGCCGGCTGCCGGGACTGGCGCCGCACCGGGGACCGTCCGGCCGTTCGGGCTGCGTAGCGGGCTGGACAGCAGCAGGAGCAGCCGGTGGCCGGATGAGCTGGACTCACCCCGTGCGGGGGTGCGGGCAGGTCATGAGCCCACCGCCCGGCACGGCCCGGATTCGCCGTACCGCTTCGCGAACCATTCGAGGCGCCACGACCGCTCGTGCCTCCGCAGGTGTCGCTCGCCACGGATGGAGCTGCGTCGACGTACGGGGTCTCCTCTGTGGGCGTGTGGCGGGGCGAACGCAGACCAGCCGCACCGTTGCTCCTCGGTCCACGCGGAGCCGCCTTGGCATCCTTAATCGAACGTACTAGTCTGTTTGATTAGGAGGTGCAGTCATGGCGACACAGATCAGGAAGACGAAGTCGGAGGAGCGGATCCTCACCGCGGCGGCCGATTTGTTCTACGCCCACGGGTTGCGCGGCGTCGGCATCGATCAGGTCCTGGAGATGTCGGGTGTCGCGAAGTCGACTCTGTACGCGCACTTTCGCACCAAGGAGGAACTGATCGCGGCGTATCTGCGCAGGACGGACGACTCGTGGATGGCGCAGCTACAGGCCGCCGCCGCACGAGCGGGTGACAAGCCTCAAGATCATCTGGTCGGGCTGTTCGACGCGCTGACCGATGCGTTCGACCGCCATGGGTTCTTCGGTTGCCCGTTCGTCAGTGCGGCGGTCGAAGCGGACCTCGATTCGGAGGCCCGCGCCATCACCATGCAGCACACACAGCGGCGACACGCGTGGCTGACCGAGCTGAGCGAACAGGCGGGTGCCGAGAGTCCCGGTGCACTCGCCCGGCACATAGGCCTCCTCATCGACGGCGCCCTGACCTCTGGGCGCCTGCTGCAGGACAGGGCCGTGGTGGACGAGGCGAAGTCCGCGGCACGGCGCCTGGTCACCGACCACGTCTGACGACACCGCATACCGGAGCAGCTCACCAGACGCCCGTTGCTCCGCCCGACACGGGGATGCCCCGCCTGCGACGCCCCCCCCCCCCCCCCACCACCAAGATCCGACAGACAGGAAAGGCACAGCCATGCGCGCACTGGTTCTCGAAGAGTTCGACACTCCCCTGGTCCTTCGAGAGATCGAAAAGCCCGCCCCGGGGCCTGGCCAGGTGCTGGTCAAGATCTCGGCCAGTGGCGTCAATCCGCTGGACGCCAAGATCCGGGCCGGCAAAGCACCTCACGCAAAGCGGACGCCTCCAGCCGTTCTGGGGCTGGACATGGCAGGCGTGGTCGAGGAGGTCGGGAGCGGCGTCCTCGACTTCGCCCCGGGCGACGAGGTCTTCGGACTGACCGGAGGCGTCGGAGATGTGCAGGGCTCGCTTGCCGAGTACGCGGCGGTGGACGCCCGTCTCCTTGCACGCAAGCCTGCGTCTCTCACTCTGCGCGAGGCGGCAGTCCTGCCTCTGGTGTTCATCACGTCGTGGGAAGGACTGGTGGACCGGGCGCAGGTTCACGCAGGACAGAAGGTCCTCATCCACGGCGGATCCGGCGGGATCGGCCATGTGGCGGTGCAGATCGCCCGAGCCCGCGGAGCCGAAGTCTTCGCCACCGCGTCCTCCTCACGGCTGGAGGCGGTCGAGCGGCTGGGAGCCACTCCCATCGACTACACGACCACTCCCGTGGAGGAGTACATGGCCAAGTACACCGGTGGAGAGGGATTCGATGTCATCTTCGACACCGTCGGCGGCGCTGTGCTGGACAACTCCTTCAAGGCTGCCCGCACCTACACCGGCCATGTGGTCAGTGCCCTGGGCTGGGGAACCCACGCTCTCGCACCGCTCTCCTTCCGCGGGGCGACCTATTCCGGCATCTTCACCCTGCTGCCCCTGCTCACCGGACGCGGACGGGAGCGGCACGGAGAGATCATGCGTGAGGCTGCCGCCCTCGCCGATGCGGGGAAGCTCAAGCCCATGCTCGACCCCAGGCGCTTCACCCTCACGGACATCGCCGCAGCCCACGAGGCCGTTGAAAGCGGCACCGCGCAGGGCAAGATCGTGGTCGACATCGACTGACCCGACTGACCCGACTGCCGATCGAAGCGTCGAGGGCACACAGGGCAAGCGGGGCTGCCGCAAGTCGTGATCAGGTCCGGGGTACGTGTGTCGGTCACCGAAAGGGCCACCACCGCCGATCGCGGGTTCCGCAGCCCCGCCTGGCGGCCCTCGGCTCTCGGCTCTCGGTTTGCGCATTCCCCCTTGCCAGTGCTGTCCTCAGGCCGACCCCCGGCAGCCCTTGTGGCCGCCCCGCACCTGCAGTAGCTGACATCCTGCGGCCCTGACAGCACGCGCACGGGATCCACAGCGTTGAAGTCCAGTCCCCCAGGCCGGACTGCTCGGCACACCTAACCGGACACACACGCCCTGCGGCGAAAGCGCCGTCCCGGAAAAGCCGTATACGCCCCCCTCCTCATATGGCCCCTGGCGCCAGACGCCGACGGTGCTGGGCGGAAAGCCCGCCGAGGTGCGCAAGGCCGCCCGGCCGCCAAGCCCACGGCACCGGATTTAGGAGCCCGGCCACCTGACGTGTTTCGGGAGTGACGAGGTCCCCGACGGTACGGCCCGGGTCGCCGTGCATCTGCAGGGCGGTGCCGCCTTCGCCCCCGCAAGGGAAACCACACCGGGGATTGCCGCACCCGCCTACTCGTGGACCCGTCGCAGTCCGCCAATCGGCGTTGGTGCGGCATGACAGAGTGCGGAAACCGCCATGAGGACGGCTGGTACAGAGCAGGCGGGCGTCCTCTGCCGTCAGGAAGAAGACGCCCGCCTGGTGGCAAAGCGCGGTAGGACTGCCTATGCGGGACTGTGGCCCACCCGCTCGGCGGAAGAGCGCTCCACCGCGTCCAGGAACCTGTGCCGGCGGAGAGCGTAGGTGAAGTCGGGGACGGTGTGCGTGCCATCCCTCAGATCCCGCGCCAGCTTCGTGTACAGAGCTGCCACGTTGCGGCTGGGCCCAGCGAGACCAGGCGGGATGTCGCTCGTGTACTCGGCAGGGATCTCGAGGGGCGCGACAGTCGCGTCCTCGCCGAAACCAGCCTCGACGGTCAGGTCGGTCACCTGCAGGTTGCCCCACGGCGCGGTCACCACGATGTCTCCGTCGGTGCCGTTGATCTCCCAGCGGAAGTTGTCACCGCGGGAGGCACCTCCGCGGTAGAAGACAGAAGCCGCGGCGCCACCTTCGAGAGTGCCGATGAGAGAGATCTGATCCGGAGTAGTCACCGGAATGACCCTGCCGCCGTCGTCACTGACGGCGACCTCCCTCCGGCCCAGGACGAGGTTGGACGACAGGTGCTCGAACTCGCCGAGGGTGACGTTGAGGGCATCGACGGCGTGGAGAGCGGCGGCGGTCAGCGGCGTTGCTCCCTGGCTGTTGTCGAACCAGTAAGTGTGGTTCTTGGTGGTCTGCGGACCCCACACCATGCCGGAGGCCACCATGGTCGTGCCGATGACTCGTCCGATGCGTCCCTCTTCGATGAGCCGTCGCGCGTATCGCAATTCCGGGTGGTAGCGACCTTGAAGGCCGATCACGGTGCGGACCCCAGCGGCCTCGGCACGGCGGGTCAGCTCGTCGGCCTCGGTGAGGTTCAGCGCCAGAGGCCATTCGGCGTAGACGGTCTTGCCGGCCTCGATGGCCGCCGTGATCAGTTCGCGGTGATACGGGACCTTCACCGCTACCACGACGACGTCAACTCCCGGGTGCGCCAGGAGATCAGCGTGGTTGTCGTAGGCTCCCTGCACCCCGAACTCCTGCGCCGCCGCCTGTGCGGACTCCCGACGCGAGGTGCTGACGGCCCGCAACTCGTAGTCGGGCAGCGCCTTGAGGGCAGGGATGTGGCTGATGGAGGCCCAGCCTCCTTGACTGCCGCCGATGATGCCGACGCCGATGGTGCTCACTGTCGTAACTCCTAGAAGAAGGCTCTGCTGAGCCGGGTGGATGGGGGTGGCTACTTGTCGGCCTTGGCAGGCGGAGTCCAGTTGGGGACGGAGTCCACTCGGAAGCGAGTCAGGACGCTGCTGTCGATGTACCAGTGGCCGTTGATACGGGCATACGTGTCGTGATACTCCCCGTAACCGTGGAAGCCCTCCTTGTAGCTGGAGCCGGGCGGGAAACTCACGTAGTCCTCCATGGCCCAAATCGCCGACGCATGCGTGCCCTTGACCGTGATTTCCGGCAGAAAGCCCTGGTGAGCAGTGGGTGCGGCACCCAACAGCTTCGCCGTGTTCTCGGCAAGCTCCTTGCCGCTGGTGTACTTCACGCCCACATCGATCGTGGGGTGTGCCGTGAAGAGGGCGGCCAGTTTCGACCACTCCTTGGTGTCGAGGTAGCGGAAGTAACGCGCTTTGAGCTGGCGGATCTCCTCCGTGTCTGCCAGTCGCTGCACGGTCGCCGAGTCGGACTTCTCGGCGTGCCTGGGCGCCGGCGCGGATGCCCAGGCGGTCGCCCCCAGCCCGCCTCCCGCCACCAGCACCACCGCGGCGAGCGCGCCACCGGCTCGAGAGCGCCACGCCAGCGGCTTACGAGACCTCTGCTCGTCCATGTTCCCTTCCTTCCACTCCCTGCGCACCAGGGCGAGCACCCTGACGTCCTCGCAGTGAACAGGATCTGGAACGCTTAGTCAAGAAATAGGTGCCACTACAGGCGCCCAGAAGGAAGGAAATCCTGAATGATCATTCCAATAAGTGCAGGTAGGACGCCACCGACCCAGGACTCGCGGCGACACGGACACGACCACCGCCCCATAGCCGCTGCATCGCCCCGCCGGCCTGACATGCCGGCCCGTCCCATCGCATCCATGAGGCGGGCGAGGCCCACCCCTCACCGGAGACGCGAGCGGCACCCAGCGACGGGTCCGGAACCGACCATGGCGCCACACGGTCGGCTTTGCCGATCCCTGTGCAGTGAAGCCTCACGGTGACCGGTCCAGGCGCCGCCGTCCCCACGTCTTACCGCCGCCGAAGATTGCGGCCGACCGGTCCGCGTGGCCGCTTCGTGAGATCCGATTCCGCACACGAGCCGAAACCGGGGGTCGGATTACGTGGCCGGGACTCGCTTCGAGCCCCTGGAGCCTGAACGTCGCATGCTCCACTGCGAGAGAGGCTGCAAGGCATCCACGAGAGCCTGCCCATCCGGCGTGAGCCCGTAAAAGATCTGCACAGGTGTACTGGGGACCACAACCCGGTCGATGAGCCCTGCGGCCTCGAGTTCTTTCAGTCTCTGAGAGAGCAGTCGATCAGAAATGCCTTCGATCATTGCCCGGTACTCGCCGAAGCGCCTGGCCCCTCGGGCGGCAGCCTGCAGTACCGAACCCGTCCAGCGGCGCCCGATCAACTCAAGGGTGCCTTCAAAGCTCGGACAAGTATCGTCATGAATGGAAGTCACTTACATAAGATTAGCGCCTTACTGGTCGCTTTGCCACGCCGGATGGGCCGCCCACCCTGAAGGCATGACCGACTACAAACGACCGCTTTCCTTCGGAGTGAGCTTGGACCCCTCAGACGCGGCCTGGGACCAGACCCGGCACCTCGCCCGTCTGGCGGAAGACCTCAATCTGGATTACCTGGCTGTTCAGGACCACCCCTACCAGCCTGGCCACCTGGACGCCTGGACTCTGATCTCTCATCTGTCCGCATTCACCGAACGTATCTCCTTCCTCACAGACGTCGCCGACCTGCAACTGCGCCCTCCGGTGATGCTGGCCAAGGCCGCCATGTCGCTCAGTGCACTGACCGGCGGACGAGTCCAGCTCGGTGTCGGAGGCGGCGGCATTCCTGACGCAATCGCGTCGATGGGAGGACCCGCACGGCGCGGACAGGACATGGTGGCATTCGCGGTCGAGTCGGTCACACTGATACGCACCGCCCTGGCAGGAGGGGTCGTACGGCTGCACAGCCCGTACCACTCCATCAACGGTTACCACGCGGGTCCGGCGACCCCCACACCCGTCAGCCTCTGGCTCGGTGCCCAAAAACCACGCATGCTCACCGCTGCCGGCCGCCTGGCCGACGGCTGGATCTCTCCGCTCAACATTTATGTCCCGCCTCTCGAGGTGCCGTCCCGGCAGCAGATCATCGACGAAGCAGCTGTGGAGGCAGGTCGCGACCCGAAGGAGCTTCGACGCGTCTACAACGTCCTTGGTGTGATCGGGGATCAGCTGGAAGGGCCCGGCCTCGTCGGCGACGCGCAGCGGTGGGTCGACACTCTCACGCAGTGGGTCGTGGAACTCGGATTCGATACGTTCATCTTCTGGCCCGCTGCTGAGCCGCAGCGTCAGCTCATGGTGTTCGCCGAAGAGATCGTCCCCGCGGTACGCGAACGGGTGGAGACCATCCGGAGCGGACGATGAACATCAGCCTCGGCTCCATACCGTCACAGCTCACAGGAAAAATGGTCACCCCGGATGACCGCCTGTACCCGAGACTCCGATCCACGTACACCACAGTGGGCAGCCCTGCGGCAATCGTCCTGCCCGAATCCGCCGACGATGTCGCGGCAGCCCTACGGTTTGCCACGGAGGCCGGGCTGAAGGTGGCTGTCCGCAGCGGTGGGCACGGTTTGTCCGGCAACGGCACCAACGACGGCGGCCTCGTGATCGATCTACGGGCTTTGAATCGAATCGAGATCATCGACCGCGGCTCCGGCCTGGTCCGCGTCGAAGCGGGAGCGCGTTGGGCGCACGTCGCTGAGGCGCTCACGCCTCATGGGCTCGCAATCAGCTCCGGAGATCACGGCAATGTCGGCGTCGGCGGCATCGCCACCGGCGGCGGCATCGGCTGGCTGGTCCGGCAGTACGGTCTCACCGTCGACCACGTCCGTGCCGTCGAGGTCGTGCTGCCAAACGGCGTCGTCGTGCACGCCGATGCCGAAACCGAGCCGGACCTCCTATGGGTCATGCGAGGCGCCGGCGCAGGTGCCGGAATCGCGATCGCCTTCGAGATCAAAGCAATGGAACTCAGCAACATCGGCTACGCCCAGTTGATGGCGCCGGTGGACCCGGCCGGGAGGACACTTCGGCGCTGGGCCGACGCCATCGCGCAGGCACCGCGGGAGCTGTCGACAGCCGTACTGCTCTCCTCCCGAGGGTCCACCGCCACCGCCTTCATCACGGCGGTCGTGGCGTCGGACGAGCCCTCAGTCATCCGCGAAGCCCTGCGGCCACTTCTCGGAATCACCGACGTGACGATGCGGCAGGCCCAGATCGTGCCTTACACGGAACTCGTTCCATGGCTTCATCTGCATGACAACACCGGGCAGATGCCAACCGACACGACCAACGGGCTCTTCACCGGGCTGAACTCCGAATCGGCGCGCGCTCTGGTGAACGTAGCCAGTGGCCCCCACCCGGCTTTCCTGCAACTGCGTTCTCTCGGCGGGGCCACCCAAGATCCTGCTCCCTCAAGCATGGCGTACAGCCACCGCCACCAGGACATCCTCGCTGTCGCGTCCACCTTCCCCCCGAACGGACGCTCCACGCTGGACGCCGCGTGGAAGCCCGTCACACCCCATGTCGACGGCGCTTACATCAACTTCGAGAGCTCCCAGGACGAGGCCGCGTTCACACGCGCCTACCCAGGCGCCACCGGAAGCCGAGTGATCAACCTGTGGCAGCGCTACGACCCAGAGCGTGTCCTGCGGCCCAAGGCGCTCCGGCGGACCTGAAACCACTGCCGATCAGGCGGACTTCACGGCTAGAGCCCACCCGCATGCCCACGATGAAGCCCGCGCCGGCGCAAGACCAAAGTCCGAGAAGAAAGGCGCCGTCGTCAGATCAACGTCCTGGCGGTGTGTCCGGAAGGGGCGCACGCGGCACCCGTTGACCCTGCATGGTCGGACTCAGTTGCACTTCACGGCAGCCTGACCGGATGAAGGGCACGCTCGAGAAGACCGCCGCCTCCAGGCGGTCACACAAACGACTCGCCGTCGACAGCCCCGGATCGAGCCACTCGGATCCGACGCCCATGCCTGACCGTCGCTGCGGCTGATGTGGAGACTTCGCCGCAAAGCCTGCTGTTGAGCCGATGCTTTGCCGAACGGCGCCGACCGTACGAGGCTGGCCATGAATCGGTCGAGGCTCGTCGTTCGCCACGAGGCGTTGCCGGGTGTCTACGCCTACGAATCCCGGATGGCGGGAGCGGTCTGGACGAGGGAATCCTTCACGGCGGCCTCCTCTGCCCCCACGGATGAAGGAGCGCCCGGCGGGCCGGCCCGGAGCGACGGAGAGCTCCCGCTGCCCCAGAGAACGTCAGAGGCCGGGCCCTTCCACGCCCGCGGCGGTCGGCACCGCGTGCAGCGCTCCGTGCGAGGCGGCGGCGTAGACGGTACGGCTCCCGGGTGCGTACGTCACCGCGAGGATCTGACCGCCGAGGTCGAGGCTCTGCAGGGACGCACCGTCCGTACCGTCGATCAGCTGGAGGCGCCCGTTCCACCCGCCTGCGTAGATGACCGACCCGTCGGTGCACAGCGCGAACAGCTCCTCCCCCTCGGCGTGCTCGATGCGCCACAGGACCTCACCGGTGCGTTCGGCGACGCAGTGGACCATGCCCGCGGTGTCGCCTACGACCACCCTGTCGCCGAGGCGGACGGGCGGGGTCACGACCGGGGCACCGAGGTCCGTCTCCCACCGCGTGGAGCCGTCGCCGGCGGCCAGGCGGCGCAGACCGCCGACCGCGTCGGCGACGACCAGTGCGTCGTTCAGCGCGAGCGGCGCGGCCAACAGGGCGGCCGGCAGTCGTACGGGCCGCTTCCATCGGATGCCGCCGTCCTCGTCGTCGACGGCGAGGAGCTCACGGCCCCCCGCGGCTGAGAGATACACCTGCCGGCCGTCGGCGGCCACCGGCTCGACAGGGCCTTCCTCCGCGCCGGTGAGCGGACCGGTGCGCCACCAGACGCGCCGGGTGACCGCGTCGAAATGGTGCAGGCAGCCGTTCGCGTCGCCGAGGAACACACTCTGCCCCCGCAGCAGCACCTTGATGCCGGAGAGACCGCCGGCGGGAACGGACCACCACGGGGCGCGGTTCCGGGTGTCCCACGACTCCAGGCGGCCCCCCGCGTCGCAGACGAGCAGCAAGGACCCCTCGGCGTGCAGGTCCACGGGGGCGGTGAACTCCCCCAGCAGGTCGTCCTGTTCGCCGGTCGCCGCGTCCAGCCAGCGCACGCCGTCGCCGTCCGCCACCACCACGTGTCCGTGCTCGGTGGCCACCGCCCGGTGCGGCCACTCCCCCACGTCCACGCGCCAGCTCCTGCGGCCCGGCCGGAACGGGACCGTGAGGTCCGCCGCGTTGCCCGCCTCGCCGAGGAACCGGCTGAGTTCGGAGCGGTGGTCCGCGAGGGTGCGGTTCACCCCCTCCGGGAGCCGCAGCGTGCCCGGCTCCCCGAAGCAGTCCGCCACCTCGTCGAGGGTCGGGCGGTCCGCCGGGTCCTCTGCGAGGCAGGCCCGGACGATCCGGCCTGTGGGGTCGTCGGGCAGCCGGGACAGGTCGGGCGCGGCCCCGGAGACCCGTCGCATCAGCATCGCCCGGGCGTCGCTCTCCCCTGTGTAGGGCGGATGCCCGGTGAGTGCGTGCAGGACGATCCCGCCAATGCCGAAGACGTCGGTCGCGGCGGTCGTCCGCGACAGGCCGAGGACCTGCTCGGGTGCGCAGAAGTGGGGATGTCCGATCACCGTGTCCAGGGAGACCGTCACCCGCTGGCCGCGGATGCGAGTCAGCCCGAAGTCGATGATCCAGGGCCCGTCGGGGGTGAGCAGGACGTTGCCGGGATGCAGGTCACGGTGCAACAGGCCCTTGCCGTGCGCCGTGTTGAGGATGGCGATCAGTTCGGCCGCGACCGCGTGGGCGGTGTCGCGGGGCAGGGCGCCGCCGTGCGAGGCGATGATCTGGTACAGCGACAGACCGGGGATGAAGCGGGTGGCGAGGGTGGGCCGGCGTCCGCTGCCGAAGTCGAAGACGAGCAGTTCGGGAA
Source organism: Streptomyces sp. NPDC005496 (assembly GCF_042872045.1). Lineage (NCBI taxonomy): Bacteria > Bacillati > Actinomycetota > Actinomycetes > Kitasatosporales > Streptomycetaceae > Streptomyces > Streptomyces sp. NPDC005496. The sequence continues at coordinate 426,247 of NZ_JBIAJQ010000006.1, read as the reverse complement.
TGCGGGCACCACGGCACCGGTCGAGGGCCTTGCTCTCCTGATGGAAGCGCTGGAGGTGCTGGGTGTCCTCCGCGAACTCCGGTTTGAGGAGTTTGACGGCACCGAGGGTTTCGAGACCGCGACCCTCCCCGACCGGGCGGCCTAGGTAGACCGTGCCGAACCCGCCCGTCCCCAGCTTGCCCAGCAGGCGGAACCCTGCGGCCTCCGGAGGATCGACGGCCGGGTCCAACGGCTTCACCATGACGGTTCCTCTCCCGGGGGGGGCGGCACTTGCGGGCGGCGACGGGTGGCACGGAGCGGGGGCACAGGGGGTCACTGCAGGACGACCGACGCCTGGTCCTCCGTTTCGTGGGAGAAGCCGATCCCGCACAGCACGGTCGACTTGCCGAGCTCGCAGGTACCGTTGTCGCGCAGCCGCTCGTCACCCGGTCGCGGCGCCTCGCGGACGCAGTGCAGCGCGAGCACGAGCCGTCCCCCTTCGTGGCGGCCGCGCACGGAGATCCGCGCCCGGACGTTTCCAGCGTCGGTGTCCTGGCTGACCTCCCGGCCGCGCAGCACGACGGTCTGCCGTTCACCCGACCTCAGGTCCGTCACCACGAGTACGCCGGACAGCCCCGGGTTGCGCCGCTTGTACGTCCGCCAGGCTGCCGCCGATCCCAGCAGGGCGACGAGCAGCACCAGCGGGTACAGCCACCCGGGGGTGCGGCCCGGGACCGTGCCCACCACGTCGACGTCGGTGACTGTGGGTCGGCCGGTGGAGAACTTGGCGTACCCCACCGAGCCGCGTACGGTCCGCGTCCACGGCGAGGAGACCTCGGCCCGGATCCGCACCCCGGCTCGGAAGTCGCGGGTACCCGGCAGCACGCTGAATTCGGGCTCTTGGGCCCAGGTGAGCCGCAGGTCGACAGTCCTGCTGCGCCCGGGTGCGAGCGTCACCGGGTCTGCGGGGCCGTCGGCGTGCACCGCCGCGTCGCCGGGAGCGGCCTCCGTGCGGAGCGCCACCCGCAACGGGACGTGGCGCGCGTGCGAGGTGAGGGTGACCCGCACCGTCCGGGAGCGCGGGCCCGTGCGATCACCGGCGGACAGCACCGCGGCGCCCGCGCCCCCCATGTCGACCCCTTGGCCCTTCACGGAGACGGTGACCCGCTCGCCCTGGTCGGCACGGAGCAGGCTCTGCGCCTTCTCCGCGCGTACCCGCTCCTTGGCGTCGTTGAGCTGGGAGCCTAGCGCCGCGGGGTCGACGGGCAGGATGCGCGGCGCGCCAAAGGCACTGCCGAGGACTTCGGACACCTGGGTGCCCTCGGCGAGCGGCAGGCCGTAGCCGACCACGTCGTGGGTGCTGCTCAGCGCGGTGTAGCGCTGTCTGAGCTGCTTCCAGGCTGGTGCGCCGAGCCGGGCGTACGGGCTGCCGGGCGCGTTGACCGCACCGTCGGTGAGCATCAGCACCGCGCCCACTGGCGCCGCGCTGCGGTCGAGCTGGTCGGCCGCGACGTCCAAGGCAGCCCCGTGGTCGCTGGCCAGTTCCTTGGCCTCGCGCGGGAGTTTCTTGCCGACGATGTCGTCCGTCCGGTCGGCCGGGGACATGGGGTGAACGACGCTGGTGGCGCGCCCGAAGGTGACGACCGCCACCTCGTCTGCCGGGGTGAGGGTCTTGAGGAACGCTGCAAGGCGCTTCTTCACGGTCCCGTAGAGCGGCTTCCCGTCCGGTCCCTCGTCCTGCATGGAGCTGGAGGTGTCGACGAGGACGACGTACGCCGCGGGCACGTCGTCGACCTTGAGCGCGCGGTAGATGCCGTCGCGGGGCAACGGCTTGCCGTCGGCCGCGGCGGGTGCCGCGCCGGAGACGGCCAGGGCGCCGGCCGCGGCGAGCAGCAGGACGTGGCGCGCTGTCTCCCTGATGGTGTGCATGAGGAGTCCCCCCTGGGACGTGCGTACGGATGGGAGGTCCCGGCGGAGGCCGGGACCTGGTGGCGGTGCCTACGGACGGGAGTGGGAGAGGCCGGCGTCGAGTCTTCGCAGCCTCCCGATCTCGTCCTCGTTGCGCCTCTGCTTGCCGATGAGCTCCTGCATCTGTCGGGCGTACGTGGCGCTGCGCCGTTTCAGGAAGCCGATCGCGTACAGCAGGTAGGCGTCCCAGAGCTCGGTGTCCGGCCCCCGCCTCAGGGCGCGTTCGAGCAGGCTGTGCTCGTCGTCGGCGCGGGAACGGCCGCCGTAGGACTCCCACACGTCGCGGTAGGCGAGGAGGACGTCCAGGACCCGTTCACCGGTCAGCCCCCGCCGCGCCCAGAAGCACAGCGGCACGTAGAGCTGGTCGTGGCCCGCGCCCTCGCGGCGGGCCGTGTAGAGCTGCGCGGCGAGCGCCTTGCAGTCCTCAGGTGTGTCCCCGGCCTGCCGGGCGGCGCGGTGCAGGGTGCGTAGGCTGAGGGCCGCCGCCAGCTCCGGCCGGCGCTCGGCGATCCGTGCGAGCCAGTGCGCGTCCTGCTCGGTCTCGTCCCAGTGAGGCTGCTGCGTCAGCCGTTCGACGGCCTCGATGACGGCCGGGACGTGCGGACCGGGCCGCTCCAACAGACGGACGGTGAGATCGCGTCCGGTGTCCGCGGGGCCTTTGCCGGTGTCCTCGTCGACCGCCAGGACCTCCTTCAGCAGTCCGTCCACGATCGTGTGCACGTGCCCCCGCAGGGCGGGTGCTTCGAGCTCCGCGTGCAGGGTGGAGGCGTAACCGGTGAGCCGGGTGCTGATGCCCGCGGAGCCCGGCAGTTCGGGTGCGCGGGCGAGTGCGACGAAGGCGGCGGGCAACCTGCCGGTGAGTGCGCACAGCACGTCCCAGCGAGCCGCGGTCTCGGCCCGTGCGCCGTACGGCGGCCGCTCCAGTGCGCGTTGCAGCAGCGTCCGGGCGCAGTCCCCGGACGGGCTGGCCGGACTGTTCCGCAGCGCGCAGGAGACGAGGCCGTGGAAATAGCCGTTGCCGAGGACATCGTCGGCGTGCCCGCACGCCCCCGCGGCCGCCAGCAGGCGGGTGGCGGATTGGGGATGGGCCTCGGTCCACTTCTTCGAGAGCTCGGACCTCGTGCTCCCGGACTCCAACAGGTGGTAGAGCAGCGCGAGTTCCGGGTTGCCGGCCAGCTCGGGGGCCGAGTCGTCGCCGAGCCAGCGCAGCCAGGCGAGGACGCGTGGCGCGGGGTCGGGTTCCGCGCACACGGCATCGACGAGTCGCGCTGCCAGCCCCGGCAGGGTGCGGAGCTGGGACTGGGTGAACTCCATCGTGCCCGGGGTGAACGGGTCGATGGTGGGCAGGAGTTGGTCGACCACCGGGTCCTGGGAGCCCGTCGCCGCATGTCGCCGCACCTCGTCGACGACCGAAGCCAGAGCCCGGTCCAGCGGGCGCCGGCCCTCCCGGGTGTCGGGGGTCTCCTGGCGAACGGACTCGAACCTGCTGCGCGCGCTGTCGACACTTCCCGCTAGGAGGTCGTCGACGATCTGGGTCCAGAACGCCTCGGAGACCTCGGGTTGCGGGAGGTGGCGGGCCATGCTGCCGAGATCGGTGGAGAGTCCGGCCAGTTTCGCCTGGGAGAGCACGGCGACCGAGGCGGGGTCGAACACGTCGTGGCGCAGAGCCTCGTCGATACGTTCGTTGTCCACCGCCCGGCCCTGGCGCACCTCCTGTGCCAGGGCCAGCCCGGGGTTGAGGCGGGACAGGATGTGCAGGGCGTCCGCGTGCACGTGTGCCGAGTCGATGTCGAGGAGCCCGCGGGAGCCGGCGAGGTGCGCGACGACGCGCTCACCGCCGTGCACTTGCCAGGCTCGGACCAGCAGGTCGAAGTAGGAGCGGGCCGCGGGTGACAGACCGTCCAGGTCGGGCAGTCCGCCGCCCCAGGCGAGGCACCTGACTCCCGGGCTCCCATCGTCGGCACCCCAGTACAGGCGCATCGGCACCTGCGATCCGGAGGAGCTGCCCGTGGCGGCGGACAGGGATCGCCGTACGCCGGCGGGCAGCATCGCGACGACACAGTCCAGGACGTGCAGCAGTTCGAGCGGTTTGTAATTGCGGTCCCCCGTCACCACCACCGTGCCGTCGAGCAGGTACGCCGCAGCCGCGGCGAGCCAGTCGCTGCCCGTGGTGATCCGGTCCGTGAAGACGCTGCGCGCACGCTCCAGGAACCGGCTGTTGTCCTCGACGAAGAGCTGCGCCGGTTCGCCGTGGGGCGTCGGCAGACTCGGCGCGGTCTCGAGTGCGGCTTCGGCCAACGCGTGCCAGCTCAGGCCGAGCTCACCGACGGTGGCCGCGTCCACGGCGAAATGGACGATTCGGTAGATGGGCCGGTTCGTCCGGTCCACGGTGCCGGTGCCGTCCAGGAGGAAGACGCCCACCGTGTCGGTCCCGTCCGGTGCCCTGCCCGGTCCGATGGTGATCCACGGGAGTTGGTCGCCGCGTGCGGGGGTGCCCGGTGACCAGTGGTGGACGGACGTGTTGAATTCGGCGCTGCGCTCGCGCGGACAGGCCGCGAGCACCTGGTAACCGCTGTTGGTCCCGGGCTCCTTGCCCCACAGTGCCCAGTCAGCCGTCAGTCCCGGTGGCATGGTGTGGTCTCCTCTCGTGCGGTCGTACGGTGCCGGAGTCAGGTCTGCCGGGGGCCGAGGCCCCGCAGGAACAGGAAGGGTTCGAGGATGTTCACGGGACGGGGCGGCGCGACGAGACGTACGGCGTCCTCCACGGGATTGACCAGCGAGGGGTTCTCGAAGTCGAAGCCACGCTCGGGGTCGATCCAGAAGCCGACGGCGGAGCACACGAAGTAGCCGACGCGCTCGGGGGCGAAGAACAACTCGATCTGCTGCTGGATCTCGCGCAGGCTGCCCTGGGGGAACGCCTGGCACAGCCCGTCGAACAGGCGCTTGGCGTCCATCACTTCGGGCTGGCCCGTGCGCGGATTGAGGCGGACGTTGCCCTGTTCGCAGGCGAAACGGAAGACCCGGTCGTCGTCGAACTTGGCGAGGCAGACGGCGATGCTGTGCGGCAGCTGGTTGCCGTGCCGTTCGCCGCGCATGTTTACCTCGGTGGCCACGCCGCCGAGGACGTCGGTGAAGAAGTCGGCGTTCTGGCGGGCGTCGTCGCCGAGCGGCCCCTCGTCGCCGTTGACCTGCCACTCACGTACGGGGTCCACGACGTACACCATGGCGCGGGCGGCACCCAGGTCCTTGATGAGCTTGCCGCCCAGCGCCGCCCCGGTCTGGGACCGCAGGTCGAAGGCCTCGCCCGGCAGGTCGCGGAGTGTCACCTTGAACTCCGTGGTCTCGCTCCGCTCGCCGCCGCGCCGCCACCGCCTGCGCCCACCGCGCGAGAACCGGGTCCCGGTGAGGTCGCCGGCCAACGTGAAGCGGACAGGGCGCTGCTCGGTAAGGGTGGCGTTCGGGAAGGTCCGCTCGCGGTACAGGATGTGCGCCAGGTCGCTGAGGAACTTCTGCGAAGCGTGGTCCTCGGGCCACATGCTCCATTTGCCGTACATGGGGTCCTGGACGGCGCGGGAGAGGGCTGCCAAGAGGGTCGACTTGCCGCTGCCCATGCCACCCCAGAGGGTGATCGTCGATTCCGGCGCGGACACCGGGTTCTCGGCGCCGGGCTGACCGGTCTCGTGGCGGACGGGCTGGTCCGCGAGCGCTCTCGTCTCGGCCTTGGCCCGCTTATCGCCGCGCGAGGGCTTGTCGAGCGCCTCCACGAAGACCGCGGGTGTGGCCTCCCTCCTGGGCCCCGTGTCCGCGGGCGGCGCGCCCGGTGCCCGCGCCTTGTCGTCCTGCGGGGTGGCAGGGGCCGGGACGGCCGGTGCGGCGGGCGCCCCGTTCGCCGTGATGGGAGGGGCGCCGGCGGCCGGTGGCAGCGCCGCCCGGCCACCGACCAGCGTCGACGGGTCCCAGACGGCGAACGGCCCCTCGTCCGCACTGTCGTGCTTCTTCCGCTGCGGCTTGTCGTCGCCGGTGCGCTCGGCTCGTTCGCCGTCCATGACCATGGTGGGCTCCCCCGGTGCGGGCGGCGGAACGGGATCCCGCCGCACGGTGGTTGTTGGGTACGCGCGCTCCTGGCGCGCGGTGGTGTTCCGGTCGCTCAGCCGGTCGCGGGCAGCCAGTCCCCGCCCGCACCGTCGGTCACGACCAGGCGGATCGGTGCGCCGTCCTCGGGCCGGCAGAGAGCGGGCGCGGCGACGGCGGAGGCGATGAAGCGGGGGTCGTGTCCCGCGGCGAAGCGCCCTTCGGCGCCGAACAGGTCCCAGGCCCGGTCCGCCCACTGCGCGAGGTGGGGCTCACCCGCCAGCCGGTCCATCCACGACGGCTCGTCGACGACCGCGACGCAGTGCACGCCGTCGTAGTGGCGCAGCGATTCCAGCGCTCTCTCCCACTCCACACGGTCCGGACAGATGCGCACGGCCGCGCCGCGCCGCAGGACCTGGGGCGGCCGGCTGTGCGGATGAGGGGGGCGGGAGCCCAGGACCAGGAGGACCCGATGACTCTCCGGCCTCCAGCCCGTGCTCCAGTGGGCGAGCTCGTGCGGTACGTGTTCCAGTCCCGTGGCGAAGTCGTGCCGCAGGGCGGTGCGCTGCCAGTCGGCGAGTTCCTTCGCGGCCGACGTGGCGGATGACAGGCCCACCCGGTGCACGAGTGGGTCGCTGTGGTGGCGCCGGTCGAGCGGCGCGTGGTCCCGGTAGCCGATCAGTCCCACGCGGAGGGCGGTGTCGTCTCCCACGGCATCCCGCACGGCCGCGACGACGGCTGTCGCCTCCTGCAGCCGCTCCTCCACGGCCACGCCCCCGTCGGCCTGCGGGCCGGCAGTCTCCACCGCGAGAACGAGGTCGACGGGGCGAGGCCGGGAGAGCCGTCGCGGCGTGTGTACGGCGAGGGCGGCCCAGGGCGAGGTCTCCGACTCGTGGCGGCCCTCGTAGTCGAACTCGACCCTGCCCGGGCGGGTGAGCCGGTAGCCCAGGGTCACGCGGGCACCGGGCGACAGCTCGAGCCGGTCCACCCGGACGGGCCGCCACCGGGACGGCGGCTCCCCCTCGCCCGCCGAGACGACGGCTGCCACGCTGTGCCCGGCGGTGGCGGCACCGGGCGGCGCCGCCACGGGCACACGGACGACGGGACCGGCGGCGGGTTCAGCGGGACGGCTGCCGGCGGGGAAGAGCAGCCGCCGAACCAGTCCCACGGTGCCGGACGTACCGTCGATGTGAGCGCCCGCGAGCCAGATCGGGTGCCGCAGGGGCAGCCCGGCGACGAGGTCGCCCGGTGTCTGCGGCCAGTGGACCGGCAGCCGCAGGCACAGAAGCGGTTCACCCTGCTCGTTCAGCGCCTCCGCCGCCCGCTCGACAGGTGACCACCCCGCCGCGCGGACGACGAGCACCAGTGGCGCCGAGCGGGCCGCCCACTGGCGCACGAAGGCTCGCAGATGCCGGCCGAGGCTCGCCGCGAGGTCTGCGGGCACCGCCCCCGGGCTCATGGCACCCGCGCCCGGACCGGCGGCCGTTCGGGCCAATGAGGACGTGACGTAGGCCGCCGTGCGGGGGGTGACGCAGGTGCCGTCGGTACCGCCCGCCAGCAGAAGCAGTCGTCGCAGCCGCCCGTCGGGGAGCCCGTCGGCTGGCGGCACGAGGTCGGTCCAGACGGTTTCGGCGACGGTATGGATCTCCGCCTCCGCTCCGTCCGAGCCGTACGACAGACGATTCAGCCGGATCCGCTCGCAGCCGATCTCAAGGAATTCCAGTGCCGGAAAAGCTCCGCGGGCCAAGGACGTGAGAATCCAGCTCAGTCCCGATGTCGTGACGCGGGCGCTTTCCGCGGTCAGCACCTCGTGCCATGCGCGTCGCCACACCTGGGGCGTGGGCAGTGCGCCGCTGAACAGATCGGTCACGGCGCCCCGTTCAGGTACCGCGGGAACCGATCCGTCCTGCGCCCGATCCCCGTCCAGCAGGTCCGCGACCCGTAGCGCGGCACGCAGATTTCCGTTTTCGCCGTCTCTGACCTGGTCCCCAAGCACGATTCCCCCCGCCCCCGCTGCGCTCTCCGGTACGTCGCCGACGCGGCCGGACCACGCGGTGCACCCCGCCTCGGACCCATGACGGCCCAATGCGCGAACACGCAGGTCTGATCAATGTTCCCCCGGAGTCCCCACTCCGCTTACGCGTCACACTATTCGCCGAGTGATGACCGGCGCAGGACTTTCGCCAGCCTTTCAACAACATTCGTCCAGACCACTGAAATATCCATTCTCATGCCGAACAATTGATCGGAATGCACGTCGAATTTCGATTCTTACGGCTTCGGTGCCCCGCAAATACGCCATCGAACACCGGCTCGCTCGGTCGCCGTCTTGGGCCAGCCCCCTTCCCGGGCGCCACTACTGGGTAGTCCTCAAGTCGCCCGCGCTGGACGGGGCGGCTTCCATGCCGTATCCATCCGGATGCACAACCACCGAACTCGCCCTACGGCTCGGCATCTCAGCCGCGTCGGCTTCGGAGCACAGTCGCGCCCTCCGGAAGGCCGGCTTGGTCAGCAGCAGCCGGGCAAACACGGCGTCGGCGCTCGGGCTGCAACTCTTCGAAAGCGCGCAGAATGTGCTCGCAAAGGGCCACGAGACAGTGGGCGCGAGGACGTGTCGTGTGACCGGGTAGCAGTGGGCCGGAGCCTCATGGCACGTATCCGAAACCTGCCCGTGCTCACGTAGCAGATCACATCACGTGATATCACCAGTGCTCCCACTGTGGGCCCTTATAGAAAAAAGCTCCCGAGTGGTGCGCCCGGCCTCCTACCGTGACGGCTTCACCAGCTGTCTCCCTGGGAGGGGTGAAGGTTGTCGACAGTGCTGCCGGAAAACGACCGACGCGTCGTCGGGGCGCTCGCGCACATAGTCGTCACAGACGGGGCGCCTGGCGAACTGCCGGCCTTCCGGGTGATGCGGGACGAGTACTTCAGGCGGGGCATCCGACTGGACCGCAAAGGCCGGGACACGCTGCTCGGCATCGGGGTCGAGACAGCGGTGGCACTGCTGAGCCCGGTGGCGCTGGAAGTCTGCCGACGCCTGTGGGACACGCTGTGCGCAGAGGCCGCGGGAGCCATGGTGCGAGCAGGGCGCGCACGGGCCGAGGAACTGCTGAACGGTCTGCGCGCACGCTTCGGCACGGACACCGGTGAGGATCCGACCGTGACGTTCAGCCCCGAACATCTGCGGGAAGTGCACCGGCGGATCCTGCAGCAGGCCGGAGCCATGGGCCTGCCCGAGGAGCAGCAGTGGCTCATGGCGAATGCCGTAGTCGGCGCCCTTCAGGGCCCTCAGGACACCACGGCCGCACCCGACGCCCCGACGGCGCAGGAGGCCACGCCGGCACCGAACCACGCTGACCAGGAGGGCGCCCCGGAGGGACCCTGCCAGCCGCTCGCCGACGAGGAAACTACGGGAGACGCGGCATGAGCGAGCAGGAAGGAGCCGCCACGGAGGACCCGACCGGCACGCCCGTGACGGTCATCTCGGAACCGGGGCCCATGCGCCGCCGACGCGGGTCCGGGCCGCCCGTAGAGACCACCTTCCTCTTCGTCCTGCTGCTCATCATGATCACGCTCTCCTGTTCGGTGTTCCTCTCCACGCTGCTCACTCCCAGCGCGGAGGCACGGCAGCACGGGCGGGTCCTGACCAGCTGCCTGGAGCGCATGGGCGAAAGCGGTGCGGCCAAGCCGCCGACCGGTCCACTCGATCTGCACACGGCCATCGACGCATCCCGGGGCGAAGCGCAACGAGCGGCTCAGTGGGGGCGGTGCATGGCACCGACGCAGCGTCGTCTGCTCTCGTACCAACTCGGCGGCCTGGGCTTGGTCTTCGGCGCAGGACTCTTGCTCTACCTGGTCCATCCCGCGTGGCACGAGCGGCGTCGCCGGCTGAGCTCCTTGTCCACCGCCGACGCGGCCGACCTGCTCGAGGAACTGGAGCGGCTGCGACGGCTCGCCGGCGTGAACCGTCTGCGTTTTCGCCTCGAACCCTTCAACGCGGTGCCCTGCGCCTTCGTCTTCGGACTGCCCCGAAGGCGCAGACTGGCCATCAGCACTGGCCTGGTGGTCCGCTACCAGACCGACCCGGCCGCCTTTCGCGCGGTCGTCCTTCACGAACTGGCTCACCTGCGGAACCGGGACGTCGAACCCACCTACCTCGCCCTCACCTTGACTGCGTCCTTCGGGATGGTGCTCGGGGCGGATTCGGTGAACCGCCTCGTCAACTCCGGTCCGCTGCGCCTCATTGTCCTCGGTCCCGTTGCGCAGGCTCTGCTACTGGGCGTCCTCACCCTGCTGCTCCTGGCCTCGCTCGTACGCTCGCGCGAGTTTCAGGCGGACGCGCGGGTCGCCGAGTGGGAAGGAAAAACCAGCGCGTTGCCCCGTGTGCTGCGAGACATGCCGGCGCCGCGCCACCGAGTGGGGGCCGGCTTGCGTACGCTGCACCCCACACCGGCCGAGCGAGCACGGCACTTTGCGGGGACGAGCCTGCCCTTCGGACTCGGATACTGGGGTGGCGTCGGCGCCGGGCTCACGGCCACCGTCACCCTGATGGGACTCCGGAATCTGTCCATCCTGAGCAACATCGTCTTCGTGCCGTTGTGGATGAGCGCGGTCCCGGGCGTCCTGGTGGCGGCGGTCGTCGTGGTGGGCCGCTGGCGGTACGAATCCGCCCACCCCCAAGCTGCTCCCCGCCGCATGTGGCCCTACGGTCTCGGGCTGGCCACCGGCACAGTGCTGGGCCCCCTCGCCTCGCCCGACTCGTTCATCGTCTGGACGGACGCGCATGATCTGCTGGCCTGGATTCCAGGATGGATCCTCCTCGTCCTCCTCGCTTCCGTGCCTGCACCCAGGCTGACCGCCGAGGCGGTGGCGTACTGGCACAGGATGACGGCGAGCAGGACGGTGCCGTACTCGGGACGGCACATGCCCGGTGCGCTCACGTGCGCGGTCGCCCTGGCCGCCGTGGGTTACACCTTCCTGACGCAAGCCGTCCTCGTAGGCCAGTCCGTGGTCGGCTTGGCGGACAACCCGGCACTGAACATGCTCAGGCTCTCGGCGTCCTACAACGCTCCGGTCACGCTGATCTCCCTCGTAGCGACGACCGGGCTGGCACCGTTGCTGCTGACCATGGCAGCCGTGATGGCGGCGCTGTCGGTCCCGGCCGTGCTGTGGCGCAAGTCGAGCACGCCCCCGTCGCCCTTGGTACGGCCTGGGCCACCGCCGACAGCGACAACAGCGGCTGGAGAGGTTCGCAGATCTCTACGTATCGGCGTGACCGGATTATCGCTACTGGTGGTGTTCCTGCTTCTGACCTCGGCGCTGGGCCACCGGCTGACTCTGGCGGAACGCTGGCACACCGAGTTCTTCACGCGGTTCTACCTCCTGCACATGGCCGCTGCCGTCGCCACCGTGGTGCTGACCGCTTTGGTGGCCACCGCACGGGCTGGACGACAGCCGCTCCTTCACGGGCTGTTGACAGCCGCGGCGTCCGTTGCCGCGGCGGCGGCGGTCGTCATCGCACAGCCGAGTCTCGGCAACTGCGTCGACGTCCTTGAGGGACCGGTGTCCGCCCGGCGATGTCTCGCACCACCCGTCGCAGCCGGGATGTGGGTAGTCGTCCAGGTCTTGCTCGGCTGGACCGCGGTGGCCACCGCGGTGCTGCTGCTGCCGTGCGCCGCGTTGCGTGAGCGGGCCCTTCGCGCCCGTGGTGCCCGGGCCGGCGCCGGTCCGGCCCGGGATCGGCCGCGGGAACGCCGACGGACATCTCCGTGGCACCGTGCCGCTCTGGCCCTCACCACGGCCGGCGCCTTGTCGGTGGGGGCGGTCACGCTCGTCGAGCACAGCCGGGTCGATCCGGCGTACTTGGCCGGGGTCAGCATCGGCGACCGGGGGTGGGTCGACGGCGGGGACTTCCGTATGCACCTGGCACCCGGCTGGTACGAGTTCACTGGCGCCGCGGCGCACCCGGTGACCGGGCAGAGGACGGTCCAGGCGCAGATGGGACTGCTCAGGCCGGGCTTCGGTCAACGAGGCAGGGTATGGATCGGCCGCACAACGCGCTGGCCGATCGACGACGTGACCGCCTCGATCCTGGCCGAGGGCGGACACCGCACCACGGTCGCCGGAGCACGGGCACTGGTCCTGGACGTGCCGGACAAGAACCTACACGTCGTCCTGATCGAGAAGGGAAGCGAGCAACTACGCCTCGAACTCACCGACCACGACAACAACTTCGCGGACACCACACACCACTTGGACGTCATGCTGTCCACTTGGCAGTGGACGTAAGGCGGCCCACGCCCCGTGGGCGACACGACGTGAGCGCGCCTTCGACTCGCCCGTGACCATGCCCCGCGGGTCACCCACCGTCCGGTCAGCCGAGGTTCGACCGTCGTGCAAGAGGTTCGAGCCTGGTGGTGACCTCGCCGGTCCGGGGCCAGTGGCGGGCGAGGCGCCGGATGGGGCTGCCTCGGCCGGTGGCGACGAGTTGCCGGTTTGCGGGGGAAGGAGCGGAACTGCACAGGCAGTGCCGGCACGTACCAAATTTCGCGCTCCCACCCGGGCGCTCAGGTGCAGGTGGGTACCCCTTCAGCCACGCGCCGTAGATGTTCCACCAGGACGACCGAGCCGACAGCCTTCCGTCCGGCTTGATTTGTTGAAGGCGCTCGGGAGTCGGACCGTACCAATCACTACGAGAAGTATTGACGCCTACATGACAGGTGCCCTTCACTCAGCCCAGGGCCGGAACCGGTACCGGAACCGGTCCCGGCAAACATCCCCCACCTCTTCTCACAAGGAGGAGTGCTGTGCTGAGGAATCCCCCACGCCCTCCCACGGACCGCCGCCGGAAGCACCGCGCCTGGTCGACGGCCCTGGCCGCACTCGGTCTTCTGTTCGCCGCTCTGTACAGCGGCGCCCCTTCGTCCGGTCCCCAGCCCAAGACCGGCGAACTCAACGCCACTCCCCAGGGCGCCCAGGTCATCCGGGTCGCAGAGTTCCTCGCCGAGTGCCCCTACAGCCACCGACTGCCCGACGACCCCATCGTTTTCCCCGGCCTTCCCGGCGCCTCCCACATGCACAGCTTCTTCGGGAGTCGGGTGACCAACGCTCACACGGACGTCACGGATCTACTCGGCTCGTCGTCCACCTGCAGTCCGGCGGTAGACACGTCCTCGTACTGGGTGCCGACGCTCTACCGAAACGATCAGCCGGTGGAACCCACCGGCACCACCTTCTACTACCTCGGTGAAGGTGTCCGGGACGACGTCATCCAGCGCATTCGCCCCTTCCCGCAGGGACTGCGGATCGTAGCCGGAAACGCCAAGGCCACGGGCACCAACGACCCCACCTCCATCGCCCGTTGGTCCTGCCTGCACCACGGCGAGGTCAACCCTTCCAAGGACTTCGTGACCTGCCCTGCGGGATCGATGATGGAGTCCTATCTGGACTTCCCTCAGTGCTGGAACGGCAGGGACCTGGACTCCGCCGACCACAAGAGTCACATGTCCTACCCAGTCAACGGCGAGTGCCCTGCCAGCCACCCCGTTCCCGTACCGAAGCTGCGCCAGGTCCTGCGCTACCCGGTATCAGGCTCCACACAGGGCCTGCGGCTGGCCTCGGGGCCCGGGTACACCATGCACGGTGACTTCTTCAACGCGTGGCCCGAGAACGAACTCGCCCGCAGGGTCACGAACTGCATCAACCCCATCGTCAAGTGCGGAGCCGACGGCAACCCCTCCTGATCGTCGAGCCAAGGCGCCCAGCCCCCGACACGTCAGAGCACGGAGAAGAGAGGAACAGCGATGACGACAAACATCGTCGCTGGAGCAGGTAAGGCCCTCGCCGCCGCTCTGTTCTGCTCGCTGAGCGTGTCGGGGTGTGCCCACTCCCCAGGACAACCCGTTCCCTCCAAGACCTCAACGCTTGACCCCGGACCGCCCTCCCCTGGCCTCGGCCGGCCCCAGGGCCATCCTGCCGCCACGGCGACGACCTTCAACGCCACCGATCTCGGTTGGATACAGCTCATGCTGGCGATGGACCGTCAGACGCAGCAGATCCTGGAACTGGTACCAGAGCAGGGCTCAAGCACTAACCTCAAAGCCTGGGCCGTCGGCACCTCGGACCGTAATAGAGCCGAGCTCTCCTCCCTGCGGGCTTTGCTCGCGGACAGAGGCGCAGCCGACAACAACCCGCACGAGGGCCACGACATGCCCGGCATGGTGGATGAACGCGAGCTGCAAGCCTTGGAGAGTGCCCGCGGAGCACATTTCGACCTCCTCGCGCGGTCCGCCCTGAACGACCACTACAGCCAGGTACGAAAGCTGGCCTCAAGCGTTCAAGGGGCTGAGGCAAGCGCAGGTGTGCGAGAAACCGCTCGTAAGGCGGGAGAGGACGCCGCAAGAGCCCTGCGCCACCTTGGCCGCCTCTGAAAGCGCTGCCGTGCCGTTCGAGGCCCCTGGCCAGGCCGGGCAATCTCCTCGGCGAAACGATCACTGCGGCCTGGAGACCGTAGGGCCTGGCCACGACCCAGCCTCCAGGCGGCCCATCCCCCACCGGCCGACTGTCCCGCCGCTCATCGGCGATCACGCCCCGGCGCGAACACGGTCACATCGTCCGGCGTCGCCATTGGGGCCCGACCTGTTCCCACTCCCGCGCCCAGAGGTCGTAGCGTCGGCGGTCCAGCCGCCACCGTACGGCCCGTCCGGCGGCGTACGTCAGGCCACTGAAGGCAACAGCCGCGCCGGCCCCCAGGAAGGCCGACTCCGCCGCCGCCTCACCCGCCGAAGGTGGTTCCCTGGTGAGCCGGCCCTGGCCGTCGGTCCATACGGGCACGGTCGCACCCGCCTTCCGACCGGCGTCGACCCAGGCTCGGGAGGTATGCGTGGCGCCGTCCGAGGTGGTCCAGCGGACCTGCGCCCGCACACTGATCCGCTGAGGTCCCTCCGCCATCGCGACGGCGTCCATCGTGCTCTCCAGGAGCACTCCCTGATCGGCGTGTAGCGCGGCCCGCCGCTCCGCGAAGGACTGGTCGATGCTGTCCGCCGTCAGCGTGCCGACGAACGCTCCGCCCAGCGAGACGGCCGCCCATACCGCCACGACGACCCTTGCCTCGACGACGTCGGCGTGCCGCCGCAGCGGATTGCTCCGCCACCGCCACATGAGGTGGCGCCTGGTCCTCGCGTACTCCGCCTCCGGCATCGGACTGCACCTCCCGGGTCGTCCCCCTTCAAGGTGCATCGGGCGGGCCGTCCCCGCATGTGCTGAGCGGTCCGGGCCCGAGTGCACGCGGCCTGCCGGCGAGGAGACTGAGGAGGCCGTTTCGTCCCGGCTCCCCCACGGAAGCACCGTGGCAGTCATGGGCAGGACGGGGACGCGCGTTCCGGCGCCCAGGTCAGGGCGGGTACAGACCGAGGAGGCCACAGACTCGTTCGTCCCAGCTGCGACGCCGACGGGGAGCGGGCGGCCTGCGAGCCGGTCACCCATGGTGACCAGGCGGCCGAACCCGGTGACCACAATGCCCCAGCCCGGGTGCGTCTGCGGGGCCATGGCAGCGGCTGTCCCCTACGGCGTCGAGCCGAGGGCGGCACTCGGCTGGGCGCTGACCGCTCGCCGTCGGAGCCGAACGAACAACCCGTCACGGCCGTCAGCAGGAGAGCCGCGGACGCGGCGGGCAGGGCGGACTTGCGGAGGCTGATAGGCATGACGGAGGAGCCTTTGCCACGGGTGCCCTGCACCCCACCGGATTTAGGTGGTCACAGGCAGAGGCTCGGGCGGTGCAGCCGTGAGCAGTGCGACGAGGTACCAGTGGATGGAACCGCGACAGGCGTCCTCGCGCGTCTCGGCCCCTTGAGGGTGCCAAAGTAGCCCGCATTCCGCCGATTTGAGTCACCGGACGCGAGAACGGTGGAGGGGCCCGGTTGCGCCGGGCCCCTCTTCACGCGTGGGGAGTCGACCCGCGGCCCTCGCAGGCTTCGGGCGTCGACGGACGGCTCAGGTCAGCCGCGGACGATGTTCTCGGCCTGGGGGCCCTTCTGGCCCTGCGTGACGTCGAACGTGACGTGCTCGCCTTCGACCAGCTCACGGTAGCCGTTGCCGGAGATGTTGGAGTAGTGGGCGAAGACGTCCGGGCCGCCGCCCTCCTGCTCGATGAAGCCGAAGCCCTTTTCGGAGTTGAACCACTTCACGGTGCCGCTGGCCATACTGCTGTCCTTCGAATTAGCGCCGGGTCCACCCCGGCTGATCTGTGGCGGGCGCCTCTCCGTCACCGGAGTGCACCCGACACCTGTTCTACCCCACACGGCGCACAGATCAACCACCGACTTCGGGTATGTCCTGGGAGCGGTGCGGGAGTTCGCGTATTTTGCCGCTTGGTGGGCTTTTCGCCCCTGCAGCGCCGACCACAGCAGACCCGGGATTCGTGCGCCTAGGCAACCGGTCGCCTAGCAACCTGTACGGCACCTCGCACACGGACGGCCAGAGCGCCAACCCCGTCGACGACGCCGTCCGCACGGGCGCCCGCAGCCAGGTCGAGCGGGTGATCAAGACGACCGCGAAGCTCAAGGCGGCGGCGGAGGCCGAGACGTGCGCCGAGGCCCAGTCCCACGCCGCGGAGGAGAGCCACCAAGGCGTCCCTCCCCCGAGTCGTTCACGGAGCCGGACACGGACGCCCTCCGGTCATCACTGGGCGCGCCCACTTGCTTCGTCCCCTTGATGCCGCATGCCGCCGGGCCGCCGGGCGTGCGCACAGGGGAGAATGCCGGGAAGGAGGCATCCGAACGGTGCGAGAAAGGGGGAGATCCGTGTCCGAGGACGACGCACGTGCCTCGTCCCGGCCTTCGGCCGGCGACGACTGGTCCGCGCGGCTGCACACCCTGTGGCGTGCGGCCGCACAGATCCAGGACGTCACCGCCCTTGCGGACGGCGTGTACCCGGCTCTGCTCGCCCACCCCGACGTGCTGGCCAGTGTGGGCAGCCGCTGGGACGCCCGGGACGTCCAGTACGTGCGCTACTCCAGCGACGTAACCGGGCCGACGATCACTCTGAGTCGTGCCGAGCTCGCGGCGCGCGACGAGCACGTATGCCGTGCCAGTCGAGCCGACGCTGTCCCCCACAGCCCGAAGATTCTGCGCCACGTTCCCCTTTCGGCCGAACCTGCGGCTCGCGGCCCGGAGAGCCGGCTGCTGGCCTCGGCAGGCGCCGTCCACGCTCTCGAATGCGTCATCCCGTTCGGCGGGGCCGACTGGGCGTCGCTGTGGGTGGGTCTCGCTTCGCCGCCGGCCGAGGACTGCGTCTTGGAAGAACGGCTGCTCCAGATCGCGGACGTCCTGATCGCGAGCAATAAGCGGATCGTGGAGTACCGCATACACGACCGGCTTCAGGTCGAGGACGCCTTTCTCGCCGAGGCATCGCTGCAGATGGACGCCAGTCTCGATGTCGAGGAGACCCTGCGGCGGGTGGCCCGGCTCGCGGTTCCGGCCGTGGCGGAGGGATGCGTGGTGCACCTCTTCGGCCCCGGCGACGAACTCAACCCCGTGGCGTCCGCCCACGTGGCCGCCTCCGCCCAGGACTGGCTGGCCGAGGTGTCCCGTGCGGACTCCTGGCTCGCGAAGGTTCTGCGGGCGGGGGCCGAGGGCGGCGCGAGTGAGGTCCTGCGCGGGACGGACCTGCTGGGCGGCCCCTTCGGTACCGGCGCCGCGGCCGAGGGCGCTCCCGTACGTGCGCTGAGCGTGAGTCCGCTGCGTGCACGGGGCCGCTCCCTGGGAACCCTCACTTTCCTGTACCACCGTGACGACGCGGAGATCGGCAGCCCGAGACTCCTGGACGATCTCGCGGGACGCGCCGCCCTGGCCATCGACACCAGCATGCTGTACGAGCAGCGCCGCCGACACGTCCAAGTCCTGCAGCGACACCTCCTGCCCCGCGCACTGCCCGACGTGGACGGCGTGGAGCTGAGCGCCGCGTACGCCGTCGCCGACTCCTCTCTCGACGTGGGAGGGGACTTCTACGACGCCGTTGTCGCCGGGGACCAACTCGCCCTGCTGATCGGCGATGTCTGCGGGCGAGGCGCGGAGGCCGCCGCGCTCACCGGCCTTGCCCGGCACACCCTGCGCACCCTTCTGGAGGACCGCACGCCTCCCGCGCAGGCGCTCGCCCGCCTGAACCGGGCCCTCCTCACCGAGCAGACCACGCGTTTCGTGACCGCCGTGGTCGCCGTCCTGTCGCCCGCGCCGGGCGGCTGGTCGGCCGAGGTGGCCAGCGCCGGGCATCCGCGCCCCTTGGTGCGCGGCGCCGACGGGCGGGTACGTGAGGTCGACTGCTCCGGGGTGTTCCTCGGCGTCCTCGAGGACGCCGACTACCAGCCCACGCACCTGCATCTGTCCGAGGGTGAGGCCCTGGTGATGTTCACCGACGGTCTCACCGAGGCCAAGGGTGCCGACGGCAGCTATTTCGAGGACCACCTCGCGGACGCGCTACGCGAGAGCGGCGCCGCGACCGACCCGGCCGGACGGCTGGTCACCATGTCGGCGGACTTCCGTCGGCACGGCGACGACGACACAGCCGTCCTCGTGGCAAGGCTGAAAGGACGAGCGTGAAGCAGCACGACCACGAAAGGTCCATCGACCACGGCCGCGTACTGGTGGTGGAGGACTCCGAGGAGGATGCGGAGGCCATCCAACGTGCCCTGGCGCAGACCCATCCCGATCTGCGTCTGGAGTTCGCGAACCGCGGCGAACACGTGGTCGCCGGGCTGCAGGAGGCGGACGAGCTGCCCGGCCTGGTTCTGCTCGACCTCAACATGCCCGGTGCGGGCGGGCACACGCTCCTCGCCGCCATCCGCTCCCATCCCGAGTTCTCGGCGGTGACCGTCGTCGTGTTCACCTCCTCCACCGCGCCGGCGGAGGTCGACGCCTGCTATGCGGCAGGGGCGGACAGCTACATCTACAAACCCGTCAACTTCCACTTGTTCCGAACCGTGTTGAAGGGCGCCGTGGACTACTGGCAGCAGACGAGGATTCACGCGGGTTCGGACGGCGGCGCCGGCTCACCGAACGTGAAGTAGAAGGCGGATCCCACACCCGGCTCGCTCTCAAGCCACAGGCGTCCGCCATGCCGCTCCACGATCCGCTTCACGACCGCCAGTCCCACACCGGACCCTCCGCCGTGGTCGCCGGGGCCGTGCAGCCTCCTGAACAGATCGAAGACCTCGGCCTGCCGGTCCGCCGGAATACCGAGGCCGTTGTCACGCACGACGACGGCCTGTTCGGTGCCCGCGCCGTTCGGTCCGTCCACGTTCTCCACGTCGATCGTGACGGTCCTGTCTGGCCGGTCCGCGGCGTACTTGGCGGCGTTGACCAGCAGGTTGACAAGGATCTCGTCAAGCCGGTCCGGGTCGGCGTTCACGTAGGGCAGCGACGGCGGCCGGAGTACCGTGACCCGCTCCTCCGCCAGGCGCGGGCCGGCGACCTCCAATGCCCCGTCGACGGCCTCGTCGAGGGGCAGGTCACGGCGGCGCAGGCCGGCCCGGCCCAACCTGGCATAGTCCAGAAGCGAGTTGAGCAGCTCGTCCATGCGGCCCGCCAGGCGCTCCATGGTCCGCAGACGCGCCACGCTCCTGTCGTCCAGGGAGTCGCCCGCGTCCTCCAGCGTGAACGTCGCCGCGTTCGAGATACCGCGCAGGGGCTCCTTGAGGTCGTGCGCGGCGGCGTGGGCGAACGAGTCGAGGTCCGTGTTGGTCATCCGCAGCTCCTCGTTGAGTTCACCGAGGACGTCCGCGTGGTGCAGCACCAGCCCGGTCAGCATGCGCCACAACTCGCCTGCCACCGCCCGGTCCTGTGGCGTCCACGGACGGCTCCGACCGCGCGTCACGGACCGGAACACCTCACTCGAACCCCTCGGCGTCAGCCGTTCTCCGCGGGGCCCCACGCGGACCGGCACGGACGGGTCGGCCGCCCACTTCCGCGGCAGCGGCCGCTCGTCACGCAACCACGCCAGGTAGTCCCCGGGACGCAGGGGAATCAGCAACGCCCCAGCGGGGACGCCCCCCGCCCAGTCCGGGTCCCCCGTCCCTCCTGCCGAACCCAGTTCCTCCGCCGCGCCCGGTCCGTCGGCCGCGCTCTCGTGTGCCGCGTGCGACTCGGGAGCCGTGCCCCGCTCTCCCGTGATCCCGGGCACACGGGTCGTCTCCGGCGCCGCCCCCTTGGCCAACATCTCCGGCAGTCGGTCCGTGTCCCATACCTCCCCCGTCAGCAACTCCGCTGCCCGCAAGCCGAGTTCGTCGGCCACATCCCGGCGCACGGACGGTCCGGCACATGTGAGGCGCCCACCTCGCATGAGCAGCACCGCGTCCGCCTCCATCAGCTCCTGGACCTGTGCGGCATGCCGCACGAGCGAGGTCTCCAGGTCGGCACCGAGCAGTTCCGCCACTGCCGCCGCGCGTCCGCCCGAGCGCGTCAGCGCGTCCGCACGGTCGCGCTCCTCGATGGCCGCCAACTGAAGCGAGAACGCCGCGCCGAACAGCTCGCACGCCGAACGGACCTCGGGAGCCAGCCGCACGGGGTCTCCCCCATGACAGGCGATGAGCCCCCACAACCGGCCTTCCCGCAGCACGGACACGGACATGGACGACCGCACTCCGATGTTGCGCAGGTATTCCAGATGAAACTCCGACACCGTGCGCAGGGCCGACCCCGAGAGATCGAGCGGCGTGCCGCTGGCCGCCCTGACCCGCGGGTACAGGCGCACCGTCGGATCATCGACGTCCGCGATGACCCTGATCCAGTTCTCCTCGTACAGTCGGCGGGCCTGGGGAGGGATGTCGGTCGCCGGGAACCACAGGCCCAGCCAGGGCTCCCAGCCTTCCGTCACGTCCTCGGCCACCACCTCACCCGGCCCGTCGGCGCCGTCGAACCGGTAGGCGACCACGCGGTCGTATCCCGTCAGCTCGCGTACCTGCCGGACGGCGACCCGGCAGCAGTCCTCGACGGAACCGGCCGACCGCAGGCGCGCCAACGCGCGGCGGATGCCCTGGTAGAACCCGGAGAAGTGGAAGGCCGCGGAGTCCTCTCGGGGCTCGAACTCCATGATGACCAGGCCCTCGCGACGGTGGGCGCTCACGTCGAAGGACCGCCGCTTCGGTCCGGCCCCCACCACGACAGGCAGTGCGGCACCCGTGCCGTCTTCTCCGGTGGTGGCGTCGAGCACCTCCGCCCAGTCGTCCGCGTCCAGCACCTCAAGGACGTTCGCGCCGACCAGGTCGCCGGCCGCGACGCCGAGCAGCGCGCCGCTGTTCTCGGCCGCCGTGTCGACGATCCCCGAGACGACCGCCACGGCCAGGAGCGTGCCGTAGGACTGGACACCGCCCAGGAGGTGGATCGGCTCACGGACGCACTCCGAGAGGTCGAAGCCACCCGGCACGGCCGCCTCGGCCTCCCTAGCGCGCTGTGACAGCCAGTCGGATCCCACCTGCGGCTCCTTCACCAGTCAGTGCCTTGCATATGCCGCATCCTCCCACCCGGAGCGGTTTGCCTCGTGACGGACGCACCGGCACGACGCCGCTCCACGGCCGAGCGGACGATGCCGTTCGGGCTCAGCCGTCGCCGGAGGCTGCGGAAGGCGGAATGCCCAAACGGCCGTTGCCGTCCGCTTCCGGCAGGGAGGTACGGACGGCGGGTGACGCTCAGGCGCTCCGCGCTGTGTGCCCGGCGCCAGTGGTGTAATTCCGGCATGGACGCGACGGTGGCAACCCTGATCGGTACCTCCATCGGCACACTGGGAGGGCTGGCGGGAGGGGTCCTCACCGCCCTTCTCCAGAGTCGGCACGCACGCGCCCAGCTCGACATCGAGGAGCAGCGCCGCAGAGCCGACTTGCGCCGCGAGGCGTGCAACGACCTCGCCAGCGCTGCGCATCAGTACCGGATGCACTGGTGGCAGCTGAACGCCAAACTGGGCAAGGGGGTCGCTGACCGGGAGCTGTTCGACGACAGTGCCGCTCTGTGGACCGAGGTGACGGCCGCACACAGCCGAGCGGCGATCGCCGGGCCCGCGCGCGTCGCCGAGGCCGCGGACCAGTTGCTGGCACAGTTGCACGCGATGGACAGCGCGGGTACGGAGTGGTTCTCCAGCGTCGAGTCCGGCTATCAGCACAGTGTGGACGTACTCCGCGACGAACTCCTCGCAGCAAGGCGTGCCGTGCGCGTCGGAGCGTTCGCGTCCGTCGTCCGGCGGGAACTCGGCAACGACGCACCGTCGTTGCCTGTCCCGCGTGCGCGAGCACGAGAGGCCGCTGACAGCCCCTCGCCCCGTGTCCGGTCCGGTGACAACTCAGACAGCGCCTGAGGCAGTCGCATCGGACGACCCGCACGTGGTGCGGCACAGAACACGGCCTACCGCACCGGAATGAAGCCGGAGAAGCATCAAGACACGAATGCGCGCGCTGTCGTGTCACGCCTCCGTGGTGAGTTCCCGTAGCGATCGAAGCAGTTCCCTACGCTGCGCCTCGTCGAGAGGTGCGAAGAGGTCTTGCAGTACGGAGACCGACAGGCGTCGCCCTTCCGTGAGCGCCTCCCTCCCCGCCTCGGTGAGGGTGTGCTCCAGGCGTCGCCCGCGGCCCGCGGACCGAGTGATGAGCCCCCGGTCCACCAGGCGGCTCGCGAGGGTGCCGAACGCCTGGTCGCTCTGGAATGTCGCCACGGCGAGCTCGTGTCCCGACGCCCCCGGCATGCGGTCGATGGCACGCAGGGCGTCCCACTGGACGAGGCTCACTCCGATCTCGCGCAGCGCGGCATCCATGGTGCGGTGGTTCCGGTACTGCGCCCGCTTGATCGCGAGTCCGAGCGCTTCGAGGTCGGTCGTCATGGTGCTACGGTATCAACATCAGTAGATAAACATGTTGATTCAGGAGGAGCGTCATGAACGCCTCACTTCCCGCAGACCTTCCTGTCCTCCAGGCCGGCGACCCCCGGTCACGCACGGCCCTCGTCCTGCACGGCGGCGGGGGACCCCGGAC
The DNA here is from genome assembly GCF_042872045.1 of Streptomyces sp. NPDC005496. NCBI lineage: Bacteria > Bacillati > Actinomycetota > Actinomycetes > Kitasatosporales > Streptomycetaceae > Streptomyces > Streptomyces sp. NPDC005496. The sequence continues at coordinate 403,224 of NZ_JBIAJQ010000006.1, read as the reverse complement.
CGTCGCGCCCGTCGTGGGACGCCTCGCGGCCACCCTGCACGCGCTCGCACCCACACATCCCGGCTGGGAGGGCACAGCACGTCCCGACTCCATCTCCACCATCGCGCAGCTCGCAGCCGCCTACCTGGAACGCCTACTGGAGGACGAGCAGCACGACGTCGTACTGGTGGGATCCTCGATCGGCGGGTGGATCGCCCTGGAAATGGCGATACAGGCCGCCCACGACGAGCGGTACGCAGGACTGATCGGGGCCGTCGTCGATATCGACGGCGTGGGAGCGGAAGTGGAAGGCGAGCCCGTCGCGGACTTCTTCGCCCTCGACGCCCGCGGACTCGCCGAAGCCGCATGGCACGACCCCGAGCGCGGATACATCGATCCGGCCGGCCTCACCGATGAGCAGCGCGCGATCCAGCAGGCGAACGGACACACTATGTCCGCCCTCGCGGGCACGAACATGAGTGACCCGACGCTCCTCGATCGGCTAGGCGCGGTGACGGTCCCCACGCTCGTGGTGTGGGGCGAGAGCGACCGGATCGTCACGCCGGCGTACGGGCGGGCCGTCGCAGCCGCCGTGCCAGGCGCACAGTTCGTCGAGATCCCGCAGGCCGGCCACCTCCCACACCTCGAGGCCCCCGACGCGACCTGGGCGGCCATCACACCTTTCCTGGCGAAGTCCTAGCGCACTCGACATTTGACGGCCTGCGGTGGCACCGGCGACGCGCCTGGGTGCGACCGCAGCCGTACCCGGCCGTGCCCGGGGTGCGACTTGAGGTGGACACGGTGGCGACCGGAGGGCGATGTGGCAGGGCATTCCCTGAGCCGAGGATGGCCAAGTGACCGAGACCATCACGGGGTTGTACCTGTCCCCTCTGGAACTGTGTGCCGTGCTCAGTGCTCTCGCGCTGGTTGCGGCGCGCTGGCTTCCCCCAATTGCCCGCCCGCGCACCACGATCGCGGCCGGAACGGCCTTCGTGCTGTGCGCGATCGTGCTGGGCGTGGCTGGGATGCGCTGGCAGATGCTGCCGGTGCTGGGCGGTGCCGCGCTCGCGCTGCCCTTCGCAGTGGCCGCGCTGCTGCGCCGCCGTGACGGCCGTCCCGCCAGGCGGGCCCGATGGTGGCTGGCGTTGCCGGGATCGACTACCTGCGTCGCCCTGATCGCTTCGGGCCCGGTGAGCGCCTGGGCTTTCCCGGTGCCCGTGTTCCCCGAGCCGTCAGGCACCTTCGCGGTCGGCACCCGCGTGATGCAGTGGACGGACCCACACCGTCCCGAGAGCTTCACCGCCGACCCGCACGACCGGCGCACGGTCGTGGTCCAGCTCTGGTACCCCGCGAAGCCGAACCTCGCAGGGGCACAGCGGGCTCCGTACCTGGGACGCACACAACACGAGGCGCGCATCGTCTCCGACGCCCTCGCCCGTTACGCCGGCATGCCCGGCTTCCTTCTGAACGACGTCCCTCAGGCCCGCAGCCATGCGGTCTTCAACGCGCCGGTGGCCAGCGAGGGCGGACGGTTCCCCGTCGTGCTGTTCTCCCCCGGGGCCGGTGGCGTGCGCACCCAGAACACCGCCTGGGCGGAGGAACTGGCCAGCCACGGCTACATCGTTGCCGGCCTGGACCATCCCTACGACTCCGCCGCCGTCGTCCTTGCCGACGGCCGGACGATCACCACCACGCTCACCTCCACCGGCGACCGGGACAAAGACGAACGGCTGGGGGCCGACTGGACGGCTGTCCGGGCAGCCGACCTCCGCTTCGCCCTCACCCAACTGGAGCGCCTGGACCGGGGCGAGGCCACCGGCCCGCTCACCGGACGGCTGGACACCGGCCGGGTCGCGGTGACCGGTCACTCCATGGGGGGTGCCGCCGCACTGCAGGCCGCCCGCCAGGACCGCCGATTCGACGCCGTCATCGATCTGGACGGGTACCCGCACGGCCCGCTCTCCCCCTCCCTGCACCAGCCGACGCTCGCGCTCACCCAGGCCATCACCTCTGAAACCGACCCGCGGTACCTGCCCCGTCTCACCAAGGCCCTCAGGCTCAGCACCGCGACGAGCTACCGGCTCACCATTCCCGGCGCCGCGCACCTCACCTTCATGGACGCTCCTCTGTATCTGCCACCGATGCCCTCGCTGGTCGGGACCCTGGGCCGCACCGAGAGCCCACGGGTCGTCGCCGCGGCCACGCTCGCCTTCCTGGACGCCACCCTGCGGCACGACCCCGGTGGCCTGCCCCGCGCTCTGTCGACCTACGGAGACCTGAGCGTCCAGCGCCCGGGCAGAGGCGCTTGAGCACCCTCACCGGCAACAACTGCTCCGGGTGTCGAACGGATGGGTTCCGTTCGCATGAACGGCCATCCCGGCATCGGCGCCTGTCGGCAAGACGGCTCGCAGCGGTACGGAGGAGTTGGGCGCGGTGGTGTGGCGTCAGGTGGCGAACCGGCCGCCGGAGGAGGCATCACGCCTGGGGGTGGGAAGGTACGGTGGTTCACGCGCGTCACCGGTTGCGGCGGGCCGCCCTAGCAGGCAGGGTTCGATGCCGTGCCTACCTTGCTGATTGTCCATCACACACCCTCGCCGAACTGCCAGGCGATGTTCGAAGCGGTCGTCCAAGGCGCGACGGCACCGGAGATCGAAGGCGTGCGTGTCGTGCGCCGAGCAGCCCTCGCCGCCACCGCGTCCGACGTCCTGGCCGCCGACGGCTACCTGCTGGGCACGCCGGCCAATCTCGGCTACATGTCCGGCGCCCTCAAGCACTTCTTCGACCAGGTGTACTACCCATGCCTGGACGCCACCCGCGGCCGCCCGTTCGCCTACTACGTGCACGGAGGCAACGACGTCACCGGCGCCGTGCGAAGCATCGAGGCTGTGACGACCGGCCTGGGTTGGCGCCGGGCGGCCGAAGCGGTGACCGTCACCGGGGAACCGGGCAAGACGGACGTGGAGGCGTGTTGGGAACTCGGCGCGACCACCGCCGCCGGCCTCATGGAGTGAGGGCCGCCGCAGGCCCGGGCGCGGGAGACAGAGAAGGCCGCCGGTGCACGCCGCATCGAAAACGCCAACCCCAAGCGCACGTTCCGGTGTCCCTAGTCCACTGTCAGTTGGCGGTGGTTGCGTGGCGTGGGTTGTCGCCTGCGGCGAGGGATTCGGCGAGGATGCGCCAGATCTCCGCGGCCAGGTCGATGTTGGCATCGGCCTGCGCCTGTTCGGCCAGCACCCGCAGCCCCTGCACCCCACGGACGTCACCGGAACGGATCAGCAGCTGCTGACGCAGGATGTCCAGCCGGACCCGGTCCCGGTACGTCATCCGCGGCTCGACCTCGGCCAGCTCCGCCAGCAGCACCCGAGCATCGTCGTAACGGCCCGTCAGGAACGCCAGATCCGCCTTCAACGCCGTCAACTCCTGACGCAGACCCGCAGTCCCCACGAAGGCCAGGGCCGGCTCGGCCGCACGGACACACTCCTCAGCCGCCCCGGGATCAGCCGGCAGCTTCTGCAGATGCAGCCGCCCCGCCGCAAGACGCAACCGCAGCCACAACACCAAATCCAGCGCGCTGTCGAACCCCTCCAGCGCCTGCTGCAAATAGCCCTGGGCCGCCTGGTGATCGCCCTGCGGCAAGCGCACCGCCGCGGCCGTCCACATCGCCTCCGCCCACAACACATCCGAACGCCCCATCACCAACGCGACCAGCTCATCGGCATGCGCCCGCGCGTCCGGCATCCGGCCCGCCTCGGCCTCCACCGACACCAACGCCAGCAACACCCCCGCCCGGTCCTCCACCTCCACACCCCCCTCACGCGCCAACTGGTGCGCGGTCGTCGCGGCATCCAACGCGGCAGGAATCTCACCCAGCGAACGCAGACAGCGAGCGAAACGGGTCAGACCTCGCACCCGCAACGCCACCACCCCGACCACCTCGCCCAGGCCGACGAGTTCCGCGAGGTCCTCACGCTCCCCCGCATGGTCACCCTGCACCCGCCGCCGCCCCGCCAACTGCCACAACGCCTGCCACCGCAACACCGGCGACTCATGCCCCTCCGCCCCCAACGCCTCCCGCAACACCTCCAACGCCGAATCCGAACCCGTAGAAGCAACCAGCGTCAACGCATTCGCGAGCGACCCACCGGCAGGCTCCTCAAAGTCTGCCACCTCAAGACCCAGCCGCTCAGCCAAAAACGCCACAGCCCGCTCCGTCGGCTGACGAGCCCCCGACTCCAACCGCGACAAATACCCAGTCGACATCCCCTCCCCCACCAACGCCGTCTGCGACAACCCACGAGCCACCCGCAAACCACGAAGACGACGCCCAAAAGCAGGCTGACGCAACATAAAACCAATCCCTCACAGACACACAGTCAGAGCCAAGAGGCAAGGACAAGGGCAAGAGCACGGATCGGAGCAGGCGAGACACCGTCCGGGGCAACGGCCAGCCGCCACAGCCGACATGAGGCACGGGCACGGGCACGGGCAGAGAACGAGCAGCGATCGAGGCAAGGGCAGCGGCAGAGTAGGTGCGCGGGAAGAAGCAGGTTCACGGGATCACAAACCCGCCCCGAGCGTAGGCGCGGGGCAACCACCCGGCAATGTTTTGCCACACCCCCTGAACCCCACCTCAGGCCAACCTCACGAGACCTTCATGCGTTCCTCAAGCGGTCCTTGACCAGCAACGCGCAGCATTTCAACCAGAAATGGCACAACCACGCCCCGCAACCACAAAACCACCGACCATCCACGGGAACCGTTCTCGTTCACCTCCACGGGAGACACCCATGACATCTCCGGTTCCCCACCAGCACCCCACCTCACAACCCCACGCCCACGCATCCGCACCGCCACCCAACACGAACACCAACACCGCCGACGAAGACGACATCGGCTGGCCCAAGTAGCACCCCGACACCGCCGAGGCCACCTGTACGCGCCGATCCGCCGTAGTGCGGAGGCTGATCCGTCGAGCCTCCGTTGGGGCCGGGGTTGATGCTCCCGTGCCTCCTCCATTGGGCGGCCTCGCGCGTGGTGAGTATCGGCGAACCCGCAAGCTGTTCGCGCTTGTGTTGGGAGAGTTGGGGTTGGGGCTGCTGCCGCTGAATCTCTGGAGATCTCGACAAGACGAGATGGACAGCGGCCCAGTGGTGGGGCGCTCAGATCGGTCGGCAGCGAGTCGCCTGAGCCTTCTCGTTCATAGCCTCGGGACACGGATCGACGAACGCGGACACGGAGGAACAGTTCTGCTCCTGCGCCTTGCGCTACGGCGCAGGGAAGACCAGGCGGAGGCCGAGTTCCTTCGCCGCTCGGTGGAGACGTGGGTAGAGGGTCTTGCGCAATGTACGTACGGCGTCGTCGTGTTGAGCAAGGAAACGGGCGCGCAGTCGCAGCCGTGCTGCTTCGCGAACGGTTTCTACCGGGCGCATGCATTCTGCGTAGGCACTGCCGAGTTTGTGCTCGACTGCGGGTAACTCGTCCGGGGCCGCGGTCTGTTGCTGAGCGTCGACCAGGGCGAAGAAGCCGTTCTCGTCGCGTACCCGGATTCCGTGTCGGCTCAGGCAGTCCGGCAGGGTGCCAAGAGCGCGCAGCACGGCGGCGTCGCGGCGCAGCGAGACGAGAGTGTCGAACCACTTTCCCTGGAGTGCCGCGTAGGTGTTGCGCAGTGCGGCAGCAGCCTCGGTCCCCTCGGCAAGGCATCGGCGCGCGGCGGGCGTGTCGCTCGACCCGTCTCCGTCGCCGGCCGCGTTCCCCTGGCGGTTCCCGGTGCCCCCTGCGATGTCCTGCTCACTCTGACTCTCGCGACGCGCACCGGCACCCGTTGTCGTGGGGCGGGACACGGAGGCTGCCGGTTGCGGCGCAGCGGCGGGGACCGCGGCGCTCTCACTCATCCCGTGCCGTGCGACGAAATCCAGGTCGGGGAGTTCGTAGTACCTGATGAACGTGAGCGGGGCCTGTGGGGGCAGGTTCGTCTGGTGCTTCCGTGCGCACGATGTCGCGGCGGCGCGCGCCTGTTGCCGTACGAAGACGTCCAGTCCCTGCGTCCAACGGGTCTCCCGGCCGGTCGCGGGCAGGACCATACGCACCGGGTCGTCCGGCAATGCGGTGCTGAGGCGGGCGGCGGACACGCGTGTCGCCGTAGCCGGGGGTGCCGACGGGGCGGAGTCGGTCGAACATGAAGCTGTCAGCACAGCGGCGACGGCGAGGGCGACTCGTAACCCGTCCCGTTGCCTGGCTCGGGTCCGGCCCCCGGTTCGCCTGACGTTGCCGGACTGGGGCCGCTGGCGGACCGGAAACCGATACCGGCCGGTCAGGCGGATCACACTCACCACTCCCCCACGTCTCGCCGTGTTGTGTCTTCGCTGCCTCACCCGTGACCCGGGGGTGCCATCGAGCCGTGTCGATGGCACCCTTCCGGCACGTGGGAGCCGGACCACGAGCGCCCGGTTCTCCGATCAGTGCGTGATCTTGACGGAGTCGCCGCCGTCGAGCTGGCTCGCGACCGTGAACGGCGTGTTGTCCGAGACGTCGGTGCAGAGCCAGTACGTGGAGTCGTTGACGCTGTGGCTGCCGTCCGAAGCCCAGACGTAGCCCTTGCTGCAGGTGCGCCAGACGCCGCTGGAGCTGCGCAACCGGCCGGCGTAGTAGTCCCCGTACGGGGAGGTCGAGTCGTCCGAGTAGGTGAGGTTGAGGTCTCCGCAGCTGCTGGTGGCCGCCTTGTTGCGGACGGTCCCCACGCCTTCGTTGCCCCCGGTGGTGAGTGTCGAGGTCACGCAGGCCTGCGGAGCGGCAGAGGCCGCTGGAGCGAACGTCAGACAGGCCGCGGCGGAGGCGAGCGCGAGCGCGCCCGCAGCGATGGCTCTGGTCATGCTTCCCCTTTTTCGGTCGTTCGGTCTGGGCCGTGCCCGTCTGCGTGGACGCGACCGCGGGTCCGGACGGGCGATGTCTGCCGCGTCCGGAGTGCACGCCGGAGACGTTCGCAGAGGAGGGCGCTCCGGCCTACGGCCTTCGACCGTGCTCGAAAGTCCCCGACCAGACGCCGGATGCCCTTGTTCCGGGGGTATGGGTGAGCCGTGTGGAGTTGCTGTGGCGCCTGCGACGCCGTTCACCTGTCGCCGTCTGCGGTCACGGCTGAAATTCGCCGTATGTGGCCGAAGAGCCACTTGGTGCGGCAGGGATCCGGCGGAGCAGGGCCACCCCGAGCGGAGTCAGGGTGTGCAGCACGATGTTGTGCCACCGTCGGCTGGTGATCAGACCCGCGTCGCGCAGCACGTTGGTGTGATGCGTGGCGGTGGAGGGCGAAACCCCTAGGACCCGCGCCAGCTCCGAGGTGGTGGCACCAAGAACCAGTGACCGCAGCGCGGCGGCGCGGGTCCGGCCCAGGAGGGCGGCGAGCGGTGCGTCGGCGGCGTCGGCCGCGGCCGGTTGCCGGGAGTCGTGCAAGGGATAGACCAGTACCGGGGGCAGGGCGTTGTCGGCCACGGAGATCGGCGACTGCCAGCAGAAGTACGACGGGACGAGGCGCAATCCGCGGCCGTCGAGGTACAGGTCCCGGTCTTCCACGTAGTCGACGTGCAGGACCGGGGCACGCCAGCGCATGGTCGGCGACAGCCCGGTGAGCAGCCCGTCGATGCCGGTGTCGAGGGTCTGTCGGGCCCACAGTGCGCGTTCCCCGGCGACCGCCGCGTGGATACGGTCGTGGTGGGGCGCGATGACCGCCTCGTAGTAGGCACGCAGGGCGTTGGCGAGCGTTTCACGGGTGCCACGCTCGACCAGGCGGGGAGCCCATGACGGGGAGCCGCTGAGCCGGGCGAGCATGCCCACCTCGCGAGAGATGCGGGCGGGTGGCGTGTCCACGAACGCCGCAAGTCCCTTGTCCAGTCCCTCGGCGGACTCGTGCGGAGTGAGCGAGTCGGGGAAGTACAACGCCCGGGGCGCGATCGGAACGAGCAGCCGGCGGACGGCCGCACCGAGTGCCGTGCCGGCCAGGGCCTCCCGGGTGGCGCGGTACCAGTCCGCGTAGGCCCAACGCCCGCGCGTGGTCTGGAGCCTGTGCAGACTGCAGACGATCTCCCAGAGCGGATCCGGTGTGCCCGACACCCGGATACGCGATAAGTCCTCAGGCGTGAAATGAATACGCAGCACGGGATTCGCCCCCGAATCGGTTCTCCTCGGCTCGGGGATCCGCTCGGGCGTCTGCCGTCAGGGAGGATCACAGCTCCCTCGGTTCACCCGGATCCCTCAGAAGCCCTGATACCACTCCCACTTATCAGGCGAGGCAGGGAATGTACAGGCTTGAGTGCCGCGGCCTTCCTTGCAGGGTGTCGGGCGAGACGCGCCTCCGCGCTGCGCCTACGGCTTCCACTCCTCGCGGCATCCTGCGCGGTCCACGTAGCCGGCCACCATGTCCCGCAGCTCGACGCACGGCCAGTCGTCCCCATCAAGGATCGTCACCTGACAGAGGGGGCAGCCCAGGACGTAGGTGGTGGGGTCGGCCGGGTCGCTGTTGCGGCCCACCATCATCTGCGGGGTGTGGCGTTCGAGGCGACGCCGGTTCGCCTGCACCTCCCGCAGCACCCGTGCCGGGCGGTGAGCCGCGATGTGCCGTGCCTCAGCTGCCATCTCCGAGGAAAGGGGCTCGATTCGACTAAGAATTTGATTCAGCTCCGGGTCCGACGCTTGGGCGAGCTGTTCGTCCTCGTCGAGTTGCTCGCCCAGCCACCGCACCAGTTCATCCATGTGACGCCCCTTTCGCCTTCTTCCTACGATCCTTCCGACCACAGCCAGACCGCAGTGCGATCTTCTGTCGTCATTGGCGACACACTGGCCTCTCGTGCGATCTTTCGTACGGAGGCGCGCTTGGACGTCGGCTACTGAAGCACCGCGTACCGCCCCCTGGCAGGACAAGCCGCTCTGCAAGAGGCTGTCTCGGTTGGCGAGCAGATGAGTACCCGTAGTCAGGTGTACTTGGGGATGGAGCGGCATGCCGGTCGCCCCACAGCGGCCGCAGCGGGCTGGGTGATTTGGTACATGGTCGCCACGGCAGCTTCTCGTCATGCTCTGGTGGGACTGACACCGGTCTTCTGCCGTCGGCTCGCGCCAGCAGAGGAGGGCCTCTGAACCTCCGCCTGGACAGGCAAACGCGCTGATCACGGCGACTCATCGGTGGCAGCTGCGCGGACAGTCGCCGCGTAGAGGGGCGAGGATGTTGTGGCCGGTTGCGGCGGGCCGATGCGTCTTGAGACGACGGCTCCCGCCCACGATCGCCCGCCGCTCGCGCCAACCGGCCACCTCCCCGGGGCCTGTCACTCCAAGCCGCTGTACGCGGCCATGACGATCTCCATGCCTCGGTGGTCCTCCTGCCGGTCCCGGTCGAGCATCTGGTTCATCACGTAGGCCACCGTCATGCGGGCGGCAGGATCGCTTACGACCAGCGAACCACCCCAGCCGCCCCAGCCGAAGGTGTCGCCGAACTTGCCGAAGCCCGTGGTCCAGGACATCGAGATCCCCAGCACGCGGTCCTCGCCGCGGAACACCTCCTGCCACGCAGGCTCGCACCCTTGTGGGGACAGCAGCCGCACGCCGCCGGATGTCCCCCCGTTCGCCAGCACCGATTGGACGAGGGCGACGGATCGGGCGTTGCCGAAGCCGTTCACCGCGGGGATCTGGGCACGCCGCCATGCCACCGAGTTCACGTCACTGACCCGAATGGCCACACCGGTGTTCGCCCGGCGCACACCGTCAGGGCCGGGCGGCGCCTCGGCGGTGAACTCGTCGGTCAGTGCCGGTGGCGGGATGAGCGGCGTCACGCGGTGGTCGAGCTTCGCGGAGAGTCCGATATGGAAATCCGCGCCCAACGGCTGGGCCACCTCCTCGGCGAAGAACTGGCCGAGGCTGCGGCCGGTGATGCGGCGGACGATCTCACCTACGAGGAACCCGAAGGTGAGTGCGTGATAGCCGGCTTCCGTTCCCGGTGTCCAGTCGGGCGTCTGCGCGGCCAGCCCTGCCACGACGCGTTCCCAGTCGTAGAGGTCGTCCACCGTTCTCGGACCGGAGAGGTCCGGGAGGCCCGCGGTGTGGGACAGCACGTGCCGTACGAGCACGTTGTCCTTGCCTGCCGCGGCGAACTCGGGCCAGTAGGCGGCCACCGGTGCGGACAGATCGAGCCGGCCGCGGTCAGCCAGGACGAGCGCGCACAGGGCGGTCATGTTCTTGCTCGTCGAGTTCACTCCCACGAGGGTGTCGCGCTCCCAGGCTACGGAGCGGTCCGCATCGGCGTGGCCGCCCCAGATGTCGACCACCGGCTCGCCGTCCACGAAGACGGCAGCCGAAGCGCCCACGTCGTCCTTGCCGAGCAGAACCTTCAGTGCGTCACGGACTGCGACGAAACGCGGTGCGCAATAGCCCTCGATGTCAGTCATGGCGTAAGCCTCGGTCGGCACGCGGGGCTCCGGCCCGACAGTTCCCGCACCGGTTCTGTCGGGCGCGGCGTAGCCGGACATCCGGTATTCAATCAGCACAGCTTCGGCTGCTCCCCCGATGATTGCTGCCACAGGAGCGAGCGAACCAAGGACGGATTGCGGATGCTGGAGCGGTTCAATCAGGCGCTGGACCATCTGGAGGGGTGTCTCGACCGCGAGATCGACATGGCGGAGGTGTCTCGGATCGCCGCGGTGTCGGAGTACCACTTCCGGCGGATGTTCTCCGCGCTCGCCGGGATGCCCCTCTCGGTCTACGTCCGGCGTCGGCGCATGACGCTCGCCGGTGCCGAGGTGCTGGCCGGGGAACGGACGCTGCTCGATGTCGCGGTGCGCTACGGGTACGGCTCGGGCGAGGCGTTCGCACGCGCCTTCCGCTCGGTGCACGGAATCGGACCGGGCGAGGCCCGGCTCGCGGGAGCCGTGCTGACGTCCCAACCGCGCGTGTCCTTCCGCGTGGTCGTCGAGGGGAGTACGGCCATGCGTTACGGGATCGTGGAGAAGGGGCCGTTTCGGGTCGTCGGTCGGAAGGCCACCGTCCCGCTCGTTCACGAAGGGGTCAACGCGGCCGCCGCGGCACACGTACGGGGCTTGGACGAGCAGACAGTCGCTTGCATGAAGGCCATGAATGACGGTGAGCCTGCGGGTGTCCTGTCCGCGGTGGTGTACCTGACGGACAGCCGGGAGGAAGGAGCCGGGGCGGACTTCTGGGTCGGCGTGGTGACCGGCCCGGAGACGGCCTCGAAGGAGTTCGACGTCCTTGAGGTGCCGGCCGGTACGTGGGCTGTCTTCGACGACCACGGGCCGTACCCGAGCTCCCTCCAGCAGTTGTGGCGGGACGTGTTCACGCAGTGGTTCCCCTCCAACCCGTATGTGGCGCGGGCGGGTCCGGAGCTCCTGCGAACCCGCCCGGTCGAGGTCGGGGTAGTGACCGACTCCCAGCTGTGGATTCCAGTTGAACGGGTCGGGGGGGCGCCAAGGCGTGAAGACGGTCACGGTCAGCGTCGAGCCGGCCCGACGCCGGAGGGCTGGGAGCCGGCCACCGCATCAGCTGGGTGAGCGATGCTCCGGCGCCGGGGACGTGCTCAGCTCCCCTAAAACCCCAGCACCTCGCCGTACTTGACGGCCCCGTTGGGCAGCGCGAAGCCGAACGGGGTCAGCGACTTGCCCAGCGGATACGTCTCCTCGGTGCTGCTCGGCACGAACCAGACGCCACCCGACCTGGGCTCACCGGCGTTCTCGCCGGGCGCGCTCACCGCGGTGTCCCGGAGCCCGTCGCGGTTGTAGTCGCCGACGGCGACCTGGGCGCCGAAGCGGTCGCCCGCCTCGGCCGTGCCGGGCATGTTCGGGGTGCTCTGGCTACGGGCCGTCCCTCCGTAGGGGCCGTGCTCGGTGCCGTTCAATGTGACGAAGCCGCCCGCGTCCTTCACGGTGCCCACGTCCTCGCCCGGCACGCCGACCACCAGCTCCGGCCGGTCGTCGCCGTTGAGGTCTCCGGCGGACAGCGCGGCGCCGAAATCGTCGCCCTCCTCGGAGGCACCCCCGACCTCAGGGCTCGACTGGGTGATGCACTGGTTCTCGGTGCCGAAGGCGGCGGTCCTGGAACCCTCGAACAGGAGCACCGCACCACCGAGCCGTTCCGGGCAATGCGTCGTCTCCGACTCGGGGTTGGGCTGGACGAGGCCGACCGCCAGGTCGTCGGTGCCGTCCCCGTCGAAGTCTGCGGCCGCGAGTGCGCTGCCGCGGTCGGCGTCGGCCCACCACCGGGCCGGGTTGCCCTGGCCGTCCCAGCGCGTGATGAAGGTGCCGGAGTCCTCCAGACCCCGCCAGGTCGCCGCGAGATCGTCCCGGCCGTCGCCGTCGAAGTCGCCGGTGGCAAGGTCGCTGGTGGTGCCGCTCATCGAATAGCTGCGCAGGACGGTGGTGGTCACCGGGTCCGCGGTGAGCGGCCCCGGGCGGAACCGGAGCGTGCCGTGCTCCTCACCGTTCTCGCCGTACGCGAGGTCGGTGTCCCCGTCGCCGTCGTAGTCGCCGGTGGCGATGCTGCCGCCGATCCTGCTGTACTCGGACGTGCCCCTGGCCACTGTGGTGCCCTTGACGTTCCACTCCGAGCCGTCGATGACGGTGATGGTGCCCTCGTCCTTGAGCTGATCGGACGTGAGCGACTCCCCGCTCGCGCCGACGACGAGTTCGAAGACGCCGTCACCGTTCACGTCGACGGGCGCTACGGAGGACCCGAAGCGATCGCCCGCCTCCGGCGTTCCGGGTATACCGGCCTCGGCCTGGCTGATTACGCCGGTGGACTGGCTCGGGCTCTGCGGGCCGCCGAAGATGACGCTCACGTAACCCGCCTTGGCCTTGCCGTCCACCGTGGCGTTGGGCATGCCGACCGCGATGTCCGCGTATCCGTCGCCGTTGAAGTCGAAGCGGGGAGTCGTCGCAGCCGTCGCGCTCCCGGCGAGTGGCAGGATCAGACCGGCGGCGGTGAGAGCTGCTACGGCGGCTGTGGCGGCCAGGGTGCGTGTACGCACGGTGGAACTCCCGTGAGTCGAGGAGGAAATGGGGGCGATGGTCTTCGCAGGTGTGACTCACGAGGTGTACGGAGGGTTGTGTGACGGTGGCGACCACGAAAACGCGGTCGATCACCAGCCGTGTACTTGACGGCAGTGAGACGGGGCGCCTCGGCGGGACCGCGTCCTCAGGCAAGCCGGCGAGGTGGAGCACCTCGACCGCTCTCGCGCCTCGTACACGCGGGCTGCCGGGACCCCAGATCCGGCTCAGTCGATGACCGGGCTGCGGCGCTCGATCAGGACCACGTCGCGCCACCGGCCGTTGTGCTGACCGATACGCTCGCGGGTACCGATGACCCGGAAACCGGCCCGCTGATGCAGGGCGAGGCTGGCGATGTTCTCGGGAAAGACGCCGGACTGGATCGTCCAGAGGCCCGCCGCCTCGGTGGAGGCGATCAGAGCGGTCAGCAGGGCCAGGCCCGCACCGCGGCCGCGAGCCTCGGGATGGACGTAGACGGAGTGCTCGACCACTCCGGCGTACGCGCACCGGTCGGACACGGGCACCACCCCTACCCAGCCCACCACTTGGCCTTCGTCGTCCAGTGCGACGAAACGGTGGTCGGGCAGCTTGGCCGCGTCGAATACGTCCCAGGTCGGGGCGACGGTCTCGAAGGTGGCGTTCTGCTCGTCGATGCCGAGCTGGTAGATCTCCAGTACGGCCGTGGCGTGCTCGGGCAGCATCGCCGCGACGTGTACGCCGGTGGCCGTCCTCACGCCGTCCCCTCGGTGCCGAGCTCGGCGAGCAGGTCGCGGATGCGCCGCTCGATCTCGTCCCTGATCGGCCGGACGGCCTCGACACCCTGACCGGCGGGATCGTCCAGCTGCCAGTCCAGGTAGCGCTTACCGGGGAAGTAGGGGCAGGCGTCTCCGCAGCCCATGGTGATGACCACGTCCGAGGCCTGCACCGCCTCTACCGTGAGGACTTTCGGGATCTGAGCGGAGATGTCGATGCCCACCTCCCTCATGGCCTCTACCACGGAAGGGTTCACGGCGTCGGCGGGGGCGGAGCCGGCCGAGCGGACCTGGACCTTGTCACCGGCGAGGTGGGTGAGGAAGGCCGCGGCCATCTGGGAGCGGCCCGCGTTGTGCACGCAGACGAACAGCACGGAGGGGGCGGTGGGAGCGCTCATGAGGACATGGTGCTTTCTTCAGCAGGTCGGGCGGGGGCGGCAAGACACTGCTCGCCGTGCGGGACGACGGCCTCGTCCCCGGTCACGGGCGCCGGGCGGCCGAAGGTGAGGGCGACCAGGACCACGCCGAGGCCGGAGCCGGCGAGCTGAGCGGCGAGGAACGGTGCCACGGAGGCGGGAGCGATACCGGCGAAGGTGTCGGTGAACGCCCGGCCGATGGTCACGGCCGGGTTGGCGAAGCTGGTGGAGGAGGTGAACCAGTAGGCGGCGCCGATGTAGGAGGCGACCGCTACCGGCGCCAGGTGGGCCCGGCCCGCCCGGGCCAGTCCGAAGATCAGCCAGACCAGTCCCGCGGTGGCGACCAGTTCGGCGAGCCACAGGTGCCCGGCGGACCGGTCGTGCGTCGACCACTGCACCAGCGGCCGGGCGAACATGGCGTCGGCGAGGACCGCGCCGCCTATGGCCCCGGTGATCTGGGCGGGCACGTAGGCGGCCACCTCCCGCGGACCGGGGCCCTCAGCGGTACGGCGGCCCGTGTACCAAGCGGCGAGCGTCACGACGGGATTGAAATGCGCGCCGGAGACCGGCCCGAGCAGAGCGATGAGCACGCCGAGGCCGAATACGGTGGCCAAGGAGTTGGCCAGCAGCTGCACGCCGACGTCGCGGGTCAACTCGGTCGCCTGAATCCCGGAACCGACCACGACGGCCACCAGTGCGGCCGTGCCGATCGCCTCGGCCACCGCCTGCCGCACCAGCGGCACCGGGGCGCTCACACGGCCGCCTTGGCGGGCGCGGCAGGGGTCTCCAGCAGGGCGGACAGCTTCGCGAGGGCCTCGGGGAGCACCCAGTAGTACACCCAGGTGCCGCGCCGCTCGGAGCCGACGAGGCCGGCCTCCCGCAGCACCTTCAGGTGGTGGGAGATGGTCGGCTGAGAAACGTCGAACGGGCCGGTCAGGTCGCACACGCACGCCTCCCCGCCCTCGTGCGAGGCGATCAGGGACAGCAGTCGCAGCCGGACGGGATCCGACAGAGCCTTGAACATCCGCGACAGCTCGGCTGCGCCGGCTTCGCCCAGCGGCTCGCGGACCATCGGGGCGCAGCACTCCCCGTCCTGGACGAGCACCGCCAGATCAGCTTGTTTCGGCATGGCTCTATGTTGACATCTGTCTATCCAGGTGGCAACCTCGCTTGTATCGACAGCCGTCGATACAGCATCGTCTGCAAGGGGAGACCGCCATGTCCCGAGTCCAGCTCGCCCTGCGCGTCGCCGATCTGGAAGGCTCGATCGCCTTCTACTCCAAGCTCTTCGCCACCGAGCCCGCCAAGCGGCGCGACGGCTACGCCAACTTCGCTCTCACCGAGCCCCCGCTGAAGCTCGTCCTCATCGAGGGCGAGGCCGGTGAGGAGACCCGCCTGGACCACCTCGGCGTCGAGGTCGCCAGTACCGAGGAGGTCACCGCCGCCACGACCCGGCTGAGGGAAACGGGCCTGGCCACATTCGAGGAGTCCGACACCTCCTGCTGTTACGCCGTGCAGGACAAGGTCTGGGTGACCGGCCCGGGCAGGGAGCCGTGGGAGGTGTACGTGGTCAAGGCCGATGCCGACACCCTGGAGAAGTCCGGCACCGCCCCGGACGCCTGCTGCGGCACCACCGCCTGCTGCACCCCCGAGGAGCAGGCCCTCGACTCCTCCCAGACCTCGACCCAGGCCAAGGCGGCCGCCGGTTGCGCCTGCGCCGGCTGACCGGTGGCCGGCCGGAAGCAGTCGCATCGGCAGCACGCGCGCGACCGCTCGGCGCCGCCGCCGAGCCACCGGCGCAGGTGACTGCACTTGCCCCGAGCTACCGGAAGCCGCACAGAGTGAGCTCTTGCCCGACTGGGACGGGAGACTTCGCTGGACTGCCGAATCCACGAAAGGACCGCCGCTTCCCCAAGGCGGCGGTCCTTCCTGTCAGCTTGCGCGCCAGGTGTCGGGTCGGGGCTATTCGGTGTAGGCCTCGATTTCGGAGAGCTGCGCCGCGGGCCATCCGGTGTTCGCCGTGATCAGCACGCGGAGGTGGCGAGTCGCGGTACCGGGCAGGGTGATCGTCACGGTGTTGCCGCTCGACGGATTGAAGGTGTAGTCCGCTGCCGCCTTGAGTGTGGTGTAAGTGTCGTTGTCAGTGCTGCCCTTGACGCTGAGGGTCTGGATGCGGGTGGCCCAGGCGGACGCCGGGGGCAGTTTGAGGACCATCCGTTTGACCGTCTTGGCGGCGCCGAGGTCGACGGTCACGGATTGCGGGAAGCTGTTGTTCGCACTCTCCCAGTACGTGTTGGCGTTGCCGTCCACCGCGTTGGACGCGCCGTACACGTCCGTGTGGCTCGACTCGCTGACCGGGCGGCTCTTCGCGAGGTTCACCGTGGGGTCGGTCGGCGGGTCCGTCGGAGGATCGGTGGGGTCGGTGGGCGGGTCCGTCGGCGGGGTGCCACCGCCGGGGACGCCGTTGTTGGTCCACTTCGGCGCGGGCCAAGTACCCGTGCAGACCGGCGGGTCGGCGTACCAGCCGCTGTTGCCGCTGCCTCGCGTGATCTGGAAACCGGAGCCGACGCAGTTGTGGATCGGATTGGACTGGCCGATGTTCGTGGCTGTGACGTTGCTGAAGGATGCCGTGCCGGGGGCCTGGATCTGCAGGGCGTAGGTACCGGCCCCGTCGATCCGGACGTGGTCGAAGTGCAGTCCCCGGGTGGCACCCTCGATGTTCATGATCGCGGCGTAGGAACTGTCGAGTATCTCGCTGTCGGTGATGTTGATCGTGGCGTCGAGGGCCTCGTTGAGCCCGCTGAACCAGACCGCGCCGACCCCGAACTGCCAGTTGTAGTCACTGTTCCCGGTCCGGATCAGCGTGTTCCGCGCGGCCGTCGTGGTGCCGGAGACGGCGGTCCCCTGACCGGAGTTGACCCCCGGGTACCGGTTGGCGACGTGCAGGCCGCCGCCGTTGGTGACGGTGTCCGACATGACGTTGTCGGAGATGGTGATGTCCTTGCCGCCGTACGTCACGATGTTGTTGGCGAGGATGGGCAGGATCACCGTGTTGAACGTGAACTTGTTCTTCACGTTCGGGATGTTCTCCGCCCACATGGCCAGTCCGTCGTCCCCCGTGTTGCGTACGAAGGTGTTGGTGACGGTGGAGTTGGTCACGCCCATGTGGAAGTTGACGCCGTCCGCGGTCTGATCCAGGATGCGGCTGTTCTTGATGGTGAAGTTGTCCATCGGCCCGTCCATCCAGGCCCCGCACTTGGTGTGCTGCATCCACACGTTGTCGACGGTGGAGTCGGACATCGCGCCGCCGATGGCGTTGACCTGGTCGTTGTCCTCGCGTTCGCGGATGTCACCGATGATGGCGAAGTTCTTGAGGACCACGTTCTTGCTGCCGCCCTGTGCGGCGTACTTGCCGTACACCCCGACGGCCTTCGAGCGGTTCGAGGGGTCGCGGCCGGTCAGGACGCTGTACCAGGGGCCCGCTCCCGCCACCGTCACCTGGTCGACGACGATGTGGTCCCGCACGTTGAAGGTGCCTTTCGGGATGTAGACCGTCTTGCCCTGGGCCTTGCCGGCGTCGACCGCCGCCTGGATCTTGGCCGTCGAGTCCGTGGCTCCCGTCGGGTCGGCGCCGAAGTCACTGACGACGTCGAGTGCTCCGGACGGCTTGTCCAGCGGCGCGCCCACCTGCTCGAAGTCCGCGAGGTCGATGGTGAACGACGGGGACGCGCTGGTGGAGGACACCTGAAGGCGCACCTTGCTGCCCGCGGGCAGGGTGGAGCCGAACGTGGTGCGCGCCTCGTCGTAGAAGTGGTGCGGGTTGGTGTCGCCGGGGTTGTTGTTGAACGGATAACCGCCGTAGTACCAGCCGTACTTGGAGGTCACGGGCACGCTCTTGAGCTGGCTCCCGTTCACCTTCACATCCAGGTCGGCGTCGCGGCCGGTGCCCGCGGAGTTGTCCGGGAGGGAGTAGCGGAACGTCATGGCGTTCGCCGGTGCGGTGAGCGTGAACTCGACGTACTCGCCCGCCGCGTCCAGGGTGACCGCCTGGCGACCGGAGGCCTCCGACGGAAGGCGGCCGTACAGACGGTCCGGTCCGATCAGGGTGCCGTTGGTGGCGGCGTACTCGGCCTCCTGCTCCTTGAACGGGACGGTGGCTCCGCGGCCGGAGATTCCCACGGGGGAAGGGGCGGGCACGCCGGCGGCGACGGCGTCGGGGGCCGACACCGCGACGGCGGCGATGGTTCCCGCCGCGGCGAGGATCAGGGAAAGGGATGCCGACACGCCACGGCGCAGCGGTCTGCGTTGGGGAAGGGGGGTCACAGGCATGTCCTTCTGAACTCATGGGGGGAGTGCGGACGCAGGAAGGCTATGAGCGCCTGGGTAAGAAGTCCATGACCGTGCGCAAAATCCGTATGCAGAACTGCAAAATATGGATGATCTCAAATCATGCACGCGACGACGGCGGGGCTCAGCAGGTCACCACGGACCTGCGGGACCTTCGAATGCCCTGCGGCAGCGGCGCGTTCACCGAGGACGCGGGCACGGCGGTTGCCGAGCGCGACAACGCACCCTGCTGGTAGCGGATCGATGCGGCCGCAACGTCGCGGAGACCCGTGCCGCAACAGGCCCCCGAGTCAGCGGTCGACGGCCGGCAGGTCGACGAGACCGGTCTCGTTCATGATGCGGTCGACGATCTGATGCAGACCCCTGTCGGCGCCGATGACGGTCTCGACTCCGCCGGGCAGCAGATCACGCACCCGGTACCACTCGCGCAGCTGCGTCTCGGTGACCTCGTCGGCGATGGGTTTGGTGGTGTGCCGCGCGAGGGTCTCCTCAAAAGGAACGTCCAGGTAGTAGCCGCGAGTTGGACCGTGATGGTCGGCACGCAACTGCGCCAGCATCTCGCCGTAGTGGTCGGCGTAGAGGATGCCTTCGACTACGACGTGAAATCCGGCATCAAGGGCGTAACGTGCGGTCAGGTCGATGAGGCCGATGTTCGCCGCTCCGGGCCGGTCGCGCTCTCGAAGCACGATGCGGCGCAGATTGTCCTGGCCGACCAGGGCCAGGCCGCGGCCGAACCGCTCGCGCAAGCCGGCCGCGACGGACGACTTCCCTGAAGCACTGTTGCCGCGCAGAATGATCAGCCGGGTCTCTCCGGTGCCCACCACCACAGCGGCCACGCTATCCAAAGCCAGCCCATACCGAGGACCGTGCCAAGTACGCCCTCCTCACAGGTGACATGAGATCGCGTCATTCAGATACGCGTTCACGGCGAGGACTTCAGGGCGGGCGCGCGAGCACCGTTGCCGCTGACGTCACACGCGTGGCGGTTGCAAGACGCCTGCGATGACCGCGGTCACCGTCCTGCGGACGACGGTGATCTGCGGCGGAGGGCTCGTACGGTCGGCGAACAGCAGGTGCGCGGCTCCGACGAGGGTGGGGGCGAGCGTGTCGATGTCGGCGTCGTCGGCCACGCGGCCGAGGTCCCGCTCGGCGTCAAGGTAGTTGGCGATCATGGAAGTTGCCTGCATGGCGAGCGGGATACCGGTGAGACCGGCCTGGCGCAATTGGGCGCGTAGGCCGTCGCGGAAGGTGATGAGTGCGACGATCGCCACCGTGACCGGGCCGAACAGGTCCTGCAGAGCCTCGGTCAGGTTGTCCACCACGCTCCCGGTTCCCGCGGCCGCGTGCAGAACCGTGGCCCGGTCTTCGATCTCGCGGATGCGGTCCAGGACCAGTTCGGTCAGGAAGGCATCGAAATCGGTGAAGTGCCGGTGCAGTACACCCTTGGCGCAGTTCGCCTCCTCCGTGACAGCCCGACTCGTCAGCGCGTCGGGCCCGTCCCGAAGCAAGACGCGCTCGGCGGCCTCGAACAACTGGCCGCGCACATTGCGGATATGCACCCCTGACGGCATCGCTCTCTTTTCCGTTTCGGTCCGCTTCCCCAAGTGGGCAAGCGCCCATTAGAGTGGGCGCATGCCCATTTTATCGCAGGGCCAGCCGGACCACGCCGGACCCGAACCTCATCAACACCGTTACGTAGCGCAGTCGTTCGGCGCGGACGCGGAACGCTACGACCGCGCCCGACCTGCCTATCCCGAAGCTCTGGTGGAACGGATCGTCACGGCAAGTCCCGGACGGGACGTCCTGGATGTGGGAGCCGGGACCGGCATCGAAGCCCGGCAGTTCCAAGCGGCCGGCTGCACGGTGCTCGGTATCGAGCCCGACGAGCGGATGGCATCCTTCGCCCGGCGCAGCCGAGTTGAGGTCGAGGTAGCCAGGTTCGAGGACTGGCAACCGGCCGGACGGCAGTTCGACATGGTCATCGCCGGTACCGCCTGGCACTGGGTCGATCCCGTCGCCGGCGCGGCCAAGGCGGCCGAAGTACTCAGGCCCGGCGGACGTCTCGCGCCGTTCCATCATGTCCCCCAGCTCCCGGAGGAGGTGACCGACGCACTGGCCGAGGCACACCGCCGTGCCGCCCCCGACTCCCCCCTCGACCTCGGTCTGCTGAAGGGAGCGGCCCTGGACGCATCCCGACCGCTGTTCGCGAGAATCGCCGACGGGATCCGGCAGACGGGCAGGTTCAGCGAGCCGGAGCAGTGGCACTTCGCCTGGGAGCGCGCCTACACCCGGGAGGAATGGCTCGACCAGCTCCCCACCCTCGGCGCCCTTACCCAACTCCCCGCGGACAGACTGACGGAGGTCCTGGACAGGGTCGGGGCCGTGATCGACAGGCTCGGCGGCCACATCGTCGTGCCCTACGTCACCGTGGCCGTCACCTCGACCGGCTCCAGTACAGCCTGATCACCACAGACTTCGGGTGTCGCCGGCCGCCTGCAACCCGACTAGCCCGGTGCCCGCCCGGGCGGGCACCTGACCCAGCGAGGAGGGTCATCCGGAGTGTGCTCCGGGGTGTAGCAGTCGGGAGCGGCGACGCACCTCGCCCTCACCTGTCGTACGGCACCCAGGCTCTCGTGCCCGCGTCGTTCGTGCCGTACCAGAAGTGGGCCATCTTCTTGATGCCGGTGGTACGGAACGGGCGGCCGTGGTCATCGATGCGGACCGTGCCGGTGCGGCCCTGGCAGGACCAGTCGAGTTCCAGATACCAGCGGGCGTCACTGGTCTGTGTGGTCGCGTCCACGAGCAACACCTCGGGGTCTGCCGCGGACACCCGGTAAGGGAAGTGCGCGGCCGGGATGACGCGTCCTGCGTCCGCACCGTTCTTGGACCGCACGATGGGACGGTCGGCATCCAGATCCGCAGTGAACCGTCGCAGCGTGAGATCGCTGCCGCAGCCCTGGTCCGTGGCGTACGCGTACCCCGCGGACGGCTCGCCGCGGCTGACGACACGGACGCGGAGCGCCTCCAGGACCACGGCGGTGGACGACCTCCCCTGTACGGAGATCTGCACCATCGTCTGCTGACCGTGCACCGCGTCCTGGGCCGCTGCCCACGCGCCGGCGTCCTGTTGGACGGGAGGCGGCGGCACTTTGGCGGGCGGTTTGCCGACGACGTAGTCGTGGCGGCAACCCAGATCCCAGACCTGCGAGTCGGCACTCCAGGCGAGAGGCAGGCCGGTGAGCGGCTTCTGAGTCCTCGTCCGGCTGTCGTTCGTCACGGCCGGGGCGGAGGTTCCGTGCCGGGAGCGGGGGGACGCCGAACTCCGCGGAGGAGAGGAACCGTCCGTCGGAGTTACCGAGGCGTGAGGTGCGACGGAGGGGGCTGACCGCGGGAGGGAAGCGCCGGACGAGCGATCCCCCGACGGAAGGGACGTGCCTCCCCAAGTGGCCAGCAAGGCGCAGGTGATGGCGGCCGGAACCAGGACGCGCCGACGGCGGTACCAGGCGCCGCGAGCAGGGTGCTCGGCCGGCGTACTTGAGTCGGAACCAAGTCCTGACTGCGCCCCGACGCAGCTCTCCGCAGCGGGTTCGCGGCCCTCGTCCCGTGAAGGTTCCGGAGCAGCAGCCGGTTTGGGGGCCGCCGCTTCCACTGGAGCGCCCGCACGCGTCTGTTGCCGAGCCTCCACCAGCGACATCCACAGACGGTGCAACTCCAGCCGCTCCTGCGGTGTCGCCTGGCAGAAGGCCGCGAGGCGCTCGACGGGCGCGAAGTCCTGCGGCACCGCGTCGCCCTTGCAGTAGCGGTGGAGTGTGGAGGTGTTCATGTTGATGCGGCGCGCCAGGGAGCCGTAACTGCGGTCCGTACGGCTCTTCAACTGCCGCAGCAGGGCCGCGAACTCCTCGACGTCGTCCCGCTTCGACACCGTTCTCCCGTCGTCCGCCCGCGATCCGGGCACTCGTGTACCTGCACGTCAGATGGTCGGGAATGGTTCCACAGGCCCGCAGGGTGACACGCAGTGCGCCAGGGCTCCGACTACGTCCGCGGCCTGACGACGACGCGCCGGCCTCGTGAAGTCCCTGGCGGTTCCTCGGAGCAGCGGCGGACCGCGGCCCGCTCCAAGTCGGGCGCAAGGGGGGTGACCGATCACTCCCCCGAACCGTCCCAGCCGCGCTGGACGGCATCCCAGGCCGCTCTGTTTCTGCAGGTCAACACCCCTGGGACCGTTCCACCGGTGCGAGGTCGGCGCCAGCTGTTGTCGCGCATCCCCGGCGTCGTCAAAGCTTTGGGCATCGCCCCGGCCGGTATCGAACGAGGCGCCCCAGCAGCACGGCGACGACAGCCGACGTGTGCCTGAGTCGTGGGACACGACCGTCTCCGCTCATGCCACGGGGCCTTCCCGTCCTCGCATCGGACGCGGACCGGGGACGACAAGACAGCCGGCACCGGCGACGCGCTCACCGGAGCCGACCAGAGCCAGCACACCACGGACACGAAAAGGGAATTGACATGAACAGCAAGCCCTCCACACACCGCCGACCGGGCCGCCGCGCGGCGGCCATCACCAGCCTCGTCCTGGCTGTCGGACTGGGTGTGGCGACACAACTGCCGGCACAGGCGTCCGTGCATGCCTCTGCACAGGCGTCCGCCGCTGCGCCGGCGCCGGTCAACGGCACCGCCGGTCAGCCGGTCACGCGGGTCGCCGACTTCTACGGTGCGTATGTCGACGCGAAGGGCGACTACATGGACCCGGACTCCACGCTGGCCTCCACCCTCCGCAAGCACTACCTGACGCCCGAGTTCGCCGACCGGCTGGCCGCGTGGGAGGAGGAGAACGGAGCGGACGGCGTCCTGCGAGCCCAGAACATCCCCGCACGGTGGACGGTCACGGACAACGGTGCCGTGGGCAACGGCCACGAGGTCATCGTCACCCTGACGTTCGGCAGCGGGCAGACGGCGCAGAAGACCAAGCTCTTCGTGCTCCTGGAGCGGTACGACCACATCGCCGACATCGAAACCACGAGCGCCCGTTAGGCAACGGAGACAGCCCCCACACGGCGGCCTGCCCCGCCCCGCCCCGCCCCGCCCTGTTCTGCACGGGACGGGGCGGGGCGGTTCGGGGCGCTGCCCTGGTTCTCTCCCGTCGACACCTGCACCGTCGGGTCAGCCGGTCCCGAAGTCGACAGCCGGACCCTCGACGGTTACGACGACGTCCGACGCTGCCTACGCCTGTGGTGAGGGCGCCTGTCGCACAACACGTCACCCGCATCGATTCCGAGCGACGCACCTGCCCTTCCCGATACGAGGACCCACGGCCCGCTTGCCGATCCTTTCTCGCAGCGCCTCGTACTCACGTGGGTCCGCCGTCGGTGTCCTCTCGTTTCGATCAATGGATGAGCATCCTGATCAAAAACGCCCACTTCGGCGACTCTCTCTAGACAATTTCAGCCAATTGCGGAGCGTCAGAGAGATCACGAAGGCTCATCGGGGCACCCAGAAGCCCCACCGGTCACCCTCTTGCCACTCAACTATTCGAAGCCGAAACCGGTTCGAATTGAAGGCCAGGGTGATATTATCTCCGTTTCGATCTAAAAAATCGAGATGCGGATACCGTGGCTGGGGGACCAATGGCGAACGCGGACGATCTCTTAGGCCGGTTACCTGCGGCCAGCCCCACCCGGGCGACGAACCGCAGGAAGGTCCTCCTCGCCGTGGCGATCAAGTCCGGCACGCAAGCCGACATCGCGCATCGCACCCTGCTCTCACAGGCCACCGTGTCGGCCGCGGTCCGCGAACTCGCCGGGGCCGGCCTCGTGCCCACCGCCAAGGAGCGCGGCAAGGTCTGCCTCTCGGCTGTGAACGGTGTCGGCGTGGGCGTGCACCTCGGGTTCAACCACATGACCGTGGTCGCCCGCAGGCTCGACAAGGAATTCGACCAGGTGACTTCCCGGGTCAGCTCGGAGGGCGTCAGCAGAGGCTGGTCCCGGGCCCTGCCCGAGGTCAGGCAGATGATCGATGAAGCGATCGAGGGAACGGGGCAGCGTCGTTCCGACGTGTTCTCCCTCGGCATCGCGGTACCCCGGATGATCAACCCGCGCACCGGCGAGTTCACCCCGCCGATCCTGCCGCCCTGGCGAGCGGGCGACGATCCGGCGGGAGACCTGGGCACGTGGCTGGGCGTGCGCGCCTTCATCGACAACGACGCCAACCTCGGCGCGTTGGCCGAACAGACCTACGGCACACGGGAGCACGCCGAAACGGTGGTCTACGTGAAGGCGTCGACCGGTGTCGGCGCCGGGATCATCGTGCACAACAGCGTGCTGCGCGGGCACGGCGGCATGGCTGGGGAACTGGGGCATCTCACCGTGGACCCGCACGGCGCGGTCTGCCAGTGCGGTGGGCGCGGCTGCCTGGAGACGGTGATCGGCGCCGACGCGCTCATCGCGCAGGTCCGTGCCGCGCGTGCCCGCAACACCGCGCCCGCACCGGAAACGCTGGAACAGGTCATCGGAGCCGCCCAGGCCCAGGACGCGGTCTGCATGCGGGTGATCCACGACGCCGGCCGGCGCCTCGGGCAGTCCCTGGCCCAACTGTGCAACCTGCTCAACCCCGACCTCGTCGTCATCGGCGGGCAGCTCGCTCAAAGTCCCTTGCTGCTGGAGGGCTGCAAGGAGTCGTTGCGCCGTTTCGCGCTGCCCGGCGCGGTCGCCGAGGACTCCAAATTCGTCCTCGACCTCAGCGAACTGGACACCCGGGCCGAGGCCCAGGGCGCTCTGATTCTGGGACTTCGCGGCATGGAGCACCCGGCCGACAACACCTAGGCCCCGACTATCGAACACGCATCCCACCCGCCGGGGGTGCCTACGCAGATACTCGATGGCCGACTTGCCGCGCGGGCCCCTCGCTTCTTCGATATGACGCCGCGGACCCGCTGTCACCGCCGCGTTCGTTCAAATGAGTGAGCGCCGTTGTCCGAATGAGTCAGGGCCTCTCCGGTGACCCCGTCGGGGGGATCGGAAAATCTTTCGTCACCAGGGGATGAGTGCAAGAACTGCCAGGCCGGAGCACCTTCGATCGCGGGCCTGTTCGGCACCTGAAGCTCCTGGGGGATCGCTACACTTTGGGGCCCCGACGACGCCGGAATGGCCGGCGCACGTGTCTTTCCCGTTGCGATCCTTTTCCGGGGCAGCTGATGCCCCTGACCCGAGGCGGCCTCATGACCTACGAGCCTATTGCCGTATCCCCGTACGAGGGTTTCGGATACCCGCGACAAGCGGTGAAGCCCGGGGCAGCGCCGTCCCCCGAGGAACCGGCGCCTTACGAACCGCCGATGCTGGTCGACCTGGGTCATGTCCGTGAGGTGACGCTGGGCAGTTCTCCCAGCGGGAGTGCCGATGCCAATGCCCAGTACTACTACTGATATCCCGGACAGCTGTCATGCCCCAACCCGCGGCCCCCGCCGCCACGGACCTACGCTGCCCGTCTCCTGTCCTTCCCTCTCCCGACGGGCCCACCATCGCGGGACTGATGCCACCGGCACCGACGCAGCCGTCGCCACGCGGGGCCACTCGGCTGTGGCCAGGCGAAGGCCTGCTGTGGTCCTGGGGTTCGTGGCACCCCGGCGAGGTCCGCACCGTGCAGTGCGCACACACCCGACTGGCCGCTGTCGGCCAGTGTCTCGCCGACGAAGTGACGATGCGTCATGACTTACGCCGGGCTACCCAGGACGGCCGCTGGGAACGTCTGACCCGATGGCCCGGCGCCTACCTGCTCATCCTGCTCCACGACGACGGCCACCTCACCGCGTATACCGACCCGGCGGGGCAGTTTCCCCTCTACTACGGGCGCCACGGCCACAGCACTGTGCTGTCGACCCGTGCGAGGAGCGCGGCGACCCTGTCAGGAGTAACGGACGGGCCCGACACCACCGCGATCGCCGCGCACATCGTCTGCCCCGCAGTTCCCGAACTCACCGAAGGGCGCACGGCGTTCGACGGGATCCGTCGGCTCGGTGGCGGCCAGGCCCTGAGAGTCGCCCCCTCCGGCGCCCTCACCCACTGGACCTACGAGGACCTCACCCCCGACCCCGGCACACGGTTCGAGGACAGCGCAGCCCAGTTGCGGTCAGCCCTCACGCGCGCAGTCACGCTGCGCACCGCCGGCGCCGCCCGGATCACCTCTGACTTCAGCGGCGGCCTGGACTCCACGTCCCTGGCCTTCCTTGCCGCCCGCACAACCAGTCATCCGCCCCTGGACACCTTCGTCTACCACCACCCCGACGCACCCGCCGGCGACCTCGGCCATGCCACGGCATACGCCGAGCAGGCGCCCTCGATCCAACTCGCCGTCACCCGCGGCAGCGAGGACTCCCTGCCCTACAGCGGGCTGTCCGAGCGGGTGCGTGCGGACCAGCCCGACCCGGCGGCGGTCATCGGCGCCCGGCAGTGGCTGCGACTGGACCACATCGCGCGCGGCGGCCCCGGCATCCACCTGACCGGAGAGGGCGGCGACGCACTACTGGCCGCACCACCCTCCTACCTCGGTGACATCGCGGCCACTGCCGGGCTGCGCAGGCTCGTGGGCGACGCACGTGCGCTTGCCCGCATACGCCAACTCTCCCCCGTAGATGTCGTTCTGCGGGCCCGTCGCCTGGCACGCACTCCCCTGCGGCAGTCGATGATCGAACTCGCGGCCCGCTTCGACGAGCCCATGGATAACCCGCCGCGGTGGGTGGACGCGGTCGCCTGGTGGCCTTCCCCGGGACCGGAGACGGCCTGGCTGACCACCAGGACACGCCGGTACCTGGCCGAACTGGCCTTGGAGCGCGCACGATCGGCCGGTCCCGCCTGCTCTTCGCCTCACGCGACACCGGGCACCCGGGCGGTCCTGTGCGAGCTGCGCACTTCCGCCGCCGTGCAGGCGCAGTTCACCGCCACGGCCCGTGAGTTCGGGATCTGGCCACACGCTCCCTTCCTCGACAGCGAGGTCGTACGGGCATGTTCCCGCCTCCCGTTGCCGCACCGGATCGACCCGTTCACCGCCAAGCCGCTGCTGGCGGCCGCCTTGACCGGTCTGGTCCCCGACCCTGTGCTGCGGCGCAGGACCAAGGGCGACTACGCGGCCGAGAACTACCGCGGGGTCCGCCGCTCGGCGGACCAGATCAAAACCCGGCTCCTGCGATCACCACTCGCCGACCTCGGGATCGTCGAACCCTCGCGGGTGATCGCCTCGGTGGAACGGGCGGTCGCGGGCCTGCCCGTACCCTTCCCGGCGCTCAACCGCCTGCTCGGCGCGGACCTGTGGCTGACGGCCGGCGACAGCGGACAGGAGCGGCCATGACGAGACTGAGCGTGTCCGAGCACGTTCGCGAGAGCACCTCACCGCACGGTGGCAGCGTGCTGCTGGACGTGCGGTCCGGCCGCTGTTTCGCGATGAACTCCATGGCCCGCACCCTGTGGCTCGAATGGCGCCGCAGCGGGAACTTCGACTCCGCGGTGCTGGTACTGGCCCGGCGTTACCCGGACCAGCAGCACGACCGGATCCGCGCGGACGCCCGCCGCCTCGCCGACGACCTGATCGGCCGCGGCCTCCTCGCCGCGCACGCCCCGAGCCGGACGCCCCCCGATGGCGAGCTACGCACACACCCGTCCCTGGGCGTCGATGTTCCGCCTTCCCTGGCGGAGCGCGCACCCCTGCCCGGCCGGCGGCCTCCAGACCATGCCGGATGCTCCGGGCCCGACCCGTCCGAGGACGAGGTTCCACCCGCCGCCGAAGTGCCCCTGGCCGCAGCCCAGATGACCATGGCCGCCGAGCCGGTACGGGGCGAAGGCGGCCGCACCCTGCGCGGCGTCGTGACCGCGGTACTCGGCCTGCTCGCACTCCTCGGGGCCCTCCTGCTGATCCGGCTGCCGCTGAGGGCCGTGTCCCGCACGGTGAGTTGGACCGCGCGCACCTGGTGCCGGCGGGAGGCCACGCCGGAGCAGGCGTCAGCCTCCCTCGCGGCGGTACGGCACGCAGCCCAGTGGTACCCGGGACGTGCCGCCTGCCTGGAGTTGTCCCTGGCCACGCTCGGGATGCTGGCACTGACGGGCAGGCGTGCGATGTGGTGCATCGGCACGGCGGACGATCCCTACCGTTTCCACGCATGGGTGGAAGCGCAGGGGGTCGCCATCGCCTCGCCCGACGAGTACGGCAACGCGGCATTCCGCCGGGTTCTCTCCGTAAGTTGATCAGTCAGACGACCAGGCTGCGCGAACGGCGCCTGTTCAGGGCCTCTTTCCCGCAGCCGTGTTCAATTCGCATACGTCTGTCGCTCTGGCGCGACTCCTACCGGATAGTTCCAAGAGCACTGCGGAGAAATCGAGTGGATTCCCCTTCATCGACCGGACTTTGTGCGCTAGCCTGACAAAGTGAAGGGGCGGTCACCGGTCTCCCGGCAACCGCCCCCTTGGAGGGACCTACTCGCCCCTCAGACGCGCGGCAACAGCGTGTCGACCAGCGTCAGATCACCGTCTCCATGAGTCAGCACACTCAGGAGCACGAGGATCATGACGATGATGACCACTCGCACGTGCTGCCAGTGCACAGAGACCGAACAGCGGGTGGTCATCGTCATCTTCAAACCCATTGGACTTCACCTCTCTTCCCCACGCGTCGGCGCCGGTGCCCGGCAATTCGGGAATGCGGCGGCGACTCCGTGTGAAGAACAGTGTTCCCGTCAACCTGCCGCAAGACAATGGCCTTTGACGCGCCCCCACATGCCACAGTGGCCCCAGCCCAGGGGAATCCACTCCGCGCCGCACTTCAATTCGCCTATTTGAAGCGGATAGTGAATGTCGTCGCGGCGCGAACTGAAAATTGAGACCGCTCTCCGCCCCTGGCTTCGGCCCAGCAGACACCGCGGCGGCAGCCCGTCTCGCACTGCCGAACCTTCAACGCTCCTTCCCTCACTTCAGCCCACACCGGGCCATGTTGAGCACCCGATTCGAAGGAGAGCCGAGGGTGAACGCCCCTCACCCCCATCGAATAACGCGGCAATCGCTTCGCAGCGACGCCTTCCGGACGCACGAGCCACCAGTACTCACTCGCCAAAATGTGACACAAGTCACAACGTCCTGCAGGTCTTTGCGAGCGGTGGATCCGGTTGCGAGCGGTGCACCGACTGCTGGTCAAGATCTTTACGCGACGCTCATCGGCTGCGATCATCCTCGTCACGACGCAAGTCGACAAGTATGGGGGTAGGGACCTTGCGCAGCTTGATCGTGAACCTAGTGTTGGTCATCGCTGTCTTCGCCCTGGCGCTGGTAGCGCTCGGCGGTGGCATGGGGGAGGTGGAGCTGAGCATCTGGCTCGTCGCTCAGCTCGCGGCGCTCACCTTCGTGATCCTTCGCTACCGGCGGCAGAGGCGCCTGGGCTAGCACCTCCTGGGCAGTCGGTCGGCGGCCACTAGGGAACCCTCCTCCTCAAGCGGCCCCCGGCCGTAATTCGTTTGACCAAGGTGCGGGTCACCGTTGCACTGTGCCCAGGCGCCGCCACGAGCCGTGGTGCCGGCATCCCGAGGAGGCAGCGGCAACGATGGAGATCCGTTCCACGACCGACAAGGAACTAGACGTCTTTGTCGACACGGTCCATGCCGCGTTCGGGCGCTTCCCCGAAACCCCGGTCGAGGGCGGCGGGCTCTGGTGGTCGGCGCTCGAAGTGGACCGCTGTCTCCTTGCGTTGGAGGCCGACGGGCGGCCTGTCGGTACGGCCGCCGCGTACTCCTTCGAGCTCACCCTTCCCGGGCAGACCCATGTCCCGGCCGCCGGAGTGACCGCCGTCGGCGTCCTGCCCTCCCACCGACGCCAAGGCGTGCTCAGCGCGATGATGCGCCATCAGCTCGGCCAACTGCGGGCCCGTGGGGAGTCCCTCTCCGTGCTGTTGGCGTCCGAGGCCCCCATCTACGGGAGGTTCGGCTACGGACCGGCGACCTACACGTCACGGCTGACGGTTCCGCGCCGGGAGGCCGCCCTGGCGGCTCCCCGGGCACGCGGAGCCGCCGGCGCGGCAACCGGCTCGGTCGAAATCCTCCGTCGTGCCGACTGCGGAGAGATCCTGGAAGAGGTCTACGACCGGTACCGCCGTGCCCAGCCGGGTGCGCTGTCCCGGCCGCACCGCTGGTGGGCCCTGCGAGCCGGGCAGCCTCCGATCTCTCCGGCACCGCGCTACGTCGCCGTACACCGTGACGCAGACGGAGTCCCGGACGGGTACGCCAGCTATTCGATCGGCGAGCCCAACACCTTGACGGTCGACGAGACCATCACCACCGACGACGCTGGCTTCACGGCCCTGGCCCGGTTCGTACTCGGCCACGACCTGGTCACCAAGATCGTATTCAAACATCTCCCGCCGGAACACCCGCTGCGCTGGCAACTCGCGGACTACCGCGCCGGCCAGGTGAGTGAGGACACCGACTGGCTCTGGGTACGACTGCTGGACGTCCCTCGTGCGCTGACCGCGCGCGGCTGGTTCACGGACGGCGATCTCGTCCTCGACGTCGACGACCCGTTCCTCGCCGAACACGGCCGCTACCTGCTGACCGTTCGGGACGGCGAGGCCAAGTGCACCCCGACCGACCTGGAACCCGACCTGTCCCTGGACATCAGCGACCTGGGCTCGATCTATCTCGGCGGCACCGCCCCGAGCAGGCTCGTGCGTGCCGGACACATACGCGCGCACCACCCGGGCGCGGCCCACCTCGCTGACGCCCTCTTCCGCGCCGACCGTCCCCCGCACTGCCTGCACTGATTCTGACCGCGCGTTCGCAGTCTGCGGAGAGCTCCACCCTCCCCCGGCGCCCTGCGGCGGACACGCCTCCGCGGCGACCGCCGTCACTCGTGCGGGTCGCTACGCGGCGACTCGCGCCTGCAGGGGTCAGCCACTCATCGCCCATCGTGTAGAGATGCCCGGTACGGACGCGTGGATCAGCGTCGCCTTGGGCAGTCCCCGAGCCCAGCGCGGCTCGCCGTTCAGGACTGTCCGATCCGCAACACATCCACCGAGGCGACGGAGGCCCAGCGCGCACATGACCACCGCTCACTGGCTCTTCGGCGACCAGCTGGGACCTCACTTCCTCACTCCCGGCGATGACGGCCCCGCGCACGACGCGCCGGTCGTGATCATCGAGGCCCGTTCGGTGTTCCGCCGTCGGCGCTTCCATCGCGCGAAGGCCCACCTCATCCTCTCCGCGATGCGGCACAGGGCGGCCGAACTCGGCGACCGTGCCTCATACATCCGGAGCGACACCTACCGCGAAGGGCTCCACGAAGCACTCGGGAACAGTCCGGTGACGGTGCATCACCCCACCTCGCACGCGGCCCTTCGTCTGGTCCGGTCCCTCGGCACCGTCACCGTGCTTCCGGCCCGCGGCTTCCTGGTCCCCCAACCGGACTTCACCGCCTGGGCCGACGGCCACGGCGGCCGGCATCTGCGCCAGGAGGACTTCTACCGGTGGGTGCGCCGTGGACACCATCTGCTGATGGACGCGGACGCCCCGGCGGGCGGCCGCTGGAACCACGACCACGACAACCGCGAACCCCCGCCCAAGGACGCACGGACCCTGGACGTGCCGCCGCCCTACCGGCCGCGGGAAGACGCGATCGACGAAGAGGTGCGGCACGACCTGGACCGCTGGGAGCGCAGCGGTGACACCAGCTTCGTCGGAAACGACGGACCACGGCGCTTCCCCGCCACTCGGCGTGAGGCGTCGGCCGCGCTCCGGCGCTTCGTCGAGCACCGCCTCGCGGGCTTCGGCCCGCACGAGGACGCCATGCTGCGAGCGGACCCGGTGATGAGCCACAGCCTGCTGTCGTCGTCACTCAACCTCGGCCTGCTGCACCCTGCGGAGTGCGTCGAGAAGGCCGAGGAGGCGTGGCGCTCCGGGCAGGCGCCGATCAACAGCGTGGAGGGGTTCGTCCGGCAGATCGCCGGATGGCGCGAGTACGTCTGGCAGCTCTACTGGTACTTCGGCGACGACTACCGGCACAGCAACGCACTGGGGCACCGCACGCCCCTCCCGGACTGGTTCCTCGAACTCGACGCGGACGCCGTCACCGCCCGCTGTCTGGCCACGACCTTGGCCCAGGTCCGCGACACCGGCTGGACCCATCACATCCCCCGGCTGATGCTGCTCGGCAGTTACGCCCTGCAACGCGGCTGGGACCCGCGGGCGGTCATGGACTGGTTCCACCGCTGTTTCGTCGACGGGTACGACTGGGTCATGCTGCCCAACGTCATCGGGATGTCCCAGTACGCCGACGGCGGCCGGATGACCACCAAGCCGTACACCTCGGGTGGCGCGTACATCCACCGCATGAGCGATCTGTGCACCGGCTGCGCCTACCACCCCACGGAACGCACAGGCGACCGGGCGTGCCCGTTCACCACCGGATACTGGGCCTTCCTCCACCGGCACCGCCAACGGCTGTCCGGCAACACCCGGATGAGCCAGGCAGTCCGTGGCCTCGACCGCCTGCGTGATCTGGACGAGTTGCTACAGCGGTCCCGGGACGAGGGAGACGACCCGCCGTGACGGGCACACCGCGATGAGGGTAGCCGTGCCGCCCGCGGGCGGCACGGCTCGGTGGGTGTCAGGCCCAGGGGGAGGTCACGGCCCAACTGGTGTCGTCGGCCCAGGCGGTGGTGCTGTCCCAGTCGTGGGTGCCACCGTGACTCGCCACGTAGGCACCGTAGTTGTAGTGGCGGACGAAATCACTCGGGTAGTTGGCGGACCGGAGCGAGACGCCCTGGCCGTTGTGGCCGGCCTGTGGGCAGAACGTGGCGTCCAGTCTCGAGAGTGCGCTGTTGTCCAGGGTGTCGACACGCAGCCGGAGATCGTAATGGCGCAGGTACTGCCCCGGATTGTCGACGGACTCGAAGGACACGCAGGAGGCGTCGCCCAGTCCCGGGCGCACGGTCCAGGTGGCGGCAGCCTTGTCGGCGGACGTACTGGAGGCGGAGACCGCTGCGATGACGGCATTGTTGTCGGCGCTGTTGTGCCGGAGATAGCTGTTCGTGCAGCAGGAGGTGGTCGCCCGCAGTGAGACCCTGGCGCCCGGTGTGGGAGCGCCTGCCACAGCGGAGGTGGTGTACCCGGCTGCGTTGACGTTGGCCTGGACGGCGTTCTCGGTCGCCGCCGAGGGGTAGCCGGACGTCATGACGCCCTCGTAGAAGGTGCCGGCCGAGCTGTTGCTGTTGTCGCCGCCGATGCCGAGGATGATCGCGCCCTCCTTCTTCATCGGGTTGTAGCCGGAGGCGTTGGGGCGCGGGCCGTCGTAGTAGGTGGACAGGCCGCCCGACTGGGCGTTGCCGGCGCGGATCGCCCAGTGGTTCGGCCCGCCCTTGACGACGGCGGTGAGGAACCGGTGGCTGACGCTCGGGTCGTTCGCGTTGTAGCCGGGGTTCACTCCGGAGAACAGGCCGTTCTCCAGGTCGGCCATGACCCAGGGCCCGTTGCCCGTTCCGTAGCCCCACACCTTGATGTTGCCGAAGTAGATCGTCTCCATGGTGCCGTTGCCGTTGTCCCGGCTGTTGGTCTCTGCGTTGCCGTAGTCGAAGCAGCAACCGCCGTTGTAGTGGGTGCCGTCGAGGACGGCGTACATGCCTTCGGGCTGGTCTCCGGTGGCGATGCCGTTGGTGCTGTTGTCGCGGTAGCCGGTGCCGGGCGCGACGAAGACGCCGTACGCCTTGTGGCCGCCTACGGTGACGGGTGCCGCCGAGGCTTCGGCGAGATTGTCGTACCCGCCTGCGGCTGGGCCCTGGAATCCTCCGGGCGGCGCCTGAGTGAGGTGATTGCCGCGGGCCGACTGGTCGTAGATGACGGTGATGAGGCAGCTCGTGCCCGCACAGAACGAGTCCTGCGCGGCGGCGTCGGCGTAACCGCCCGCGCCGAGCGCACCGATGTCCCGGGTGGAACCGTCCGAGGCTCGCCTGACCTGGTAGAGGCGGCCGTTGTAGGCGGAGTACAGGGCGCGGGTCGTACTGTGCGCTGCAACGCAAGGCGTGCCACCGGCCGCGTACAGGTCGCATGGCAGCGAGCCGGCGGCCGCGGCACTCCCACCGGCGGAGGCCGGGCTGCCGAGCAGAGTGGCGGCCAGAGCCGCAACGACCGCCAGCAGGGCGAAGGGCCTGAACCGCCGTAAGTGAGCTGGAGTCACTGACATGGGGTCTCCTGAGGTGGGGGGTTCGGTGGAGCCCTGCCGCCGGGGCGGACGGGTCTTTCTGATGTCATGGCCTGCGACATCGGGTGTTCGACGCGTCGTTCGGAGTCTGCCGTGGGCGGTCTGGGCGGTCGTCGCGCAAACACTCGCTGTTCGCCATCTCGAACGTTGAACGTATTCCCGGACAACATTTGATGATAGGAGAGGCCGAAGGGGTGTCAACACATCGCGCACGTCCGATACTTCGACCACAGGGGAGCACAGTTGTCACCAAGGGCACCGCAGCCTTGGACAGGCCGGCGGGACCGATGAGACCGTCCCCTCACCTGCCTCGAACCGCCACCGGCAGAGGTCCGGCTGACGCCGAGCAGAACGAACGCTTTACCCGGCTGCGGCGTCAAAGATTCATGAAGACAACGCGTCGTACCGTCGTCATGCTGCTGAGCGCCGGGCTGCTGCTGTCCGGCTGCTCGAACTCGGGCGGCAACGCCACCGACTCGCAGCATGCCGCGCCCACTTTGCCGGCGCGCACCGGCGTACTCGACGAGCAGCACAAGGGACCGGCTCACCCCAAGGAACTCAAGGCCTATCCATACGACATCTATACGCACTGCGGCATCAAGTGGGCCGAGTTCGGCGGACGTTGGTGGGTACTCGACTCCGTTCTGCCCGGCGCCGAACAGGTCAAGGGCGAGGCGCAATCGCAGGACAGCGAGACCCTGGCCGGGTACATGACTCTGACCAGCCCGGACACGGCCAACTTCGATGCCGCCGGGACACCCACACTGCAGTTCGTGCCGAGCAAGGTGGACCCGCCTGGATGCAAGTAGCCCACTCCCCCGGCCACTCTGTCTCGGCCACCCTGCCGATGGTGTCCCCTGGCAGTGCTCCAGCTCCGGGCCAGGCCCGCGCGCGCTGACGCTGCCTGACTCTCCGGAGCTGTCCGTCCGGCAGATCAGGCCAGGCGCAGGTCGATCCAGGGCACGGTGTCGCCCTCGCGCAGCAGATAGCGTTCGAGCTCGACGAACCCGTGCTGTCGGGCGAAGCGCAGTCCGTCCGCATTCGAGGCCAGTACCACCGTCTCGATCACTTGGGCGTCCAGCGCGCGGGCCTGCTCCAGGGCGCGCTCATAGAGTCGAGTGCCGAAGCCTTGGCGGCGGTGGTCCGGCAGAACGCGGGCGATGACCGTGGCGGTGGCGCCGTTGTCCTGAGTGGGCGGACGCACGGTGGTGCAGCCGATCAGGACGTCACCGAGATAGGCGACCTCCATGCGATTGCGGCCCGTGCGGGCACGGACGTCGTCGAGCGACAGCACGTCGCCGGGGACGATCACGTTGTGGGCATACTGCCAATCGCGAATCGAGGGGTCGTCGTCAACCGCTTGGATACGAAGGTCGTTCATCCGCCCAGCAAATAGGTGCCCGCCGTGGCGCGTCAACCGTCGATGTTGCCGGGATGCGGTCCAACTCGGCGAGACAGGGCCGGCCTTGAGTGGAGCCGTTGACAGGAAGTGGACTGCCCGGGGCGTTGCAGACAGTGAGGCAGCGCAGCAGGCCGCGCTCAGGCGGCGAACA
This sequence comes from Streptomyces sp. NPDC005496, assembly GCF_042872045.1. Lineage (NCBI taxonomy): Bacteria > Bacillati > Actinomycetota > Actinomycetes > Kitasatosporales > Streptomycetaceae > Streptomyces > Streptomyces sp. NPDC005496. Next base: position 366,935 of record NZ_JBIAJQ010000006.1, on the reverse strand, counting down.
GGTCGAACGTCGAGGAGTGGCGCGGGCCCGCCAGCACGTCGAGTTGCGGGTCCACTGCCAGTACCGCGTGGTGCATGCGCTGCAACTGCGGTGACGGCTCCACGCCCAGGTCGTCGATCAGACGCATCCGCAGCCTGCGGTAGACCTCCAACGCGGTCGCCTGCCGGCCCGCGCGATACATCGCCAGCATCGCCTGCGAATGCAGCCCCTCATGATGCGGGTGACGCGCCGTCAGCTCCGTCAGCTCAGCGATCAACTCCGAGTGCCGGCCCAGCCGCAGATCCGCGTCGATGCGCCGCTCGACCGTCACCAGCCGACTCTCCTGAAGCCGCATGACCTCGATCTCCAGCACCGGCCCCAGCTTCACATCCACCAGCGGCGCACCGCTCCACAACGCCAGCGCCGCACCGAATCGCGCCGCGGACAGCTCGTTGTCGCCCGCATCGAACGCGGCCTGACCCTGGCGGATCCACTCCTCGTAGCGGTTCACATCCACACAGCTCTTGTCGACCTGCAGCAGATACCCGCCGTGCCGAGTGGCCAGAACATCCTTCGCCCCCGACCCGGCACCGGGCCCCATCGCCGTCCCCAACCGCCGCCGCAACTGCAGAATGTAGGTCTGCAGCGTCGTCAGCGCACTCGCCGGCGGCTCACACCCCCACAACTCCTCCATCAAGGTGGGAACTGGCATCACCCTGCCCGGATACAGCGCCAGCAACGCCAGAATCTGCCGCGGCTTGCCCGCCGACGGAACAATCGACGCCCCGTTGACCTCGGCACTCAACGGACCCAGAACCTGAATCAGCATGGCGCCCTCCCCACCTCGTCGAGTTCGTGCCCCAGCTCCAACGCGGCCGAAATACACCGCCACCACGCACGCTAGCCCTCCACCCCCAACGCCAACACGACCCTGTAGCCATCCTCCAGCAGCACTCCACACCACATGAGGCAGCAACCCTGTGAACTCGCCTTGTGCCAGGCGACCTTGAGTGACTGGGGCACGACGTCAGGGGTGGCGGTAGGACCACCCCTGATCCGGTGTTCAGGACCAGCGACCGGAAGCGCGGCCGGCGGCAGGATTCACACCACCGAATCAACGAGGAATCCCAACAAGGAATCGCTCCTACGAATCCAGGGGGACACCCATGCACGAAAACGTGGCCAGGCGCCTGACAGGCCTCGTCGGCATCGCCACTGCTGTCGCCTTCATCGTCGAAGTACCCCTGTACTTCATCTATTCCGGCCCGCCGCCGGACGCGAACGTCCTCGCCAGGCTGTTGATCGGAATCTTCGCCCTGGCCTTCCTGCTCGTCTTCGTGACGGCCTTCCGCGAGCTGGTCAAGAAGGCGAACCCGGCCTATGAATGGGCCGGTACGTTGGTCTTCGCCACGGGACTCGTCTACGCGACGGTCACCCTGGTCTCCAGCGGGCTGGAAGCCGGTGCGGTCATCGCCGCCGACCACTCGATCGACCCGACCATCACCGTAAGCGGCACCTACATCCTCTACGGGTCGATCGACCGCCTCATGCTCGCCCTGTTCCTGACCGCCGTCGGCTACGGAATCTCCCGCACCGACCTGCTGCCGAAGTGGACCAACCGCTCGGCCTTCGTCCTGGCCGGGGTCAACCTGGCCTTCGTACCGTCCCTGTTCTTCGGCAACACCCCCGCGCACTTCTACGCGGCGAACGGGTGGGGCACCACCGCCCTGATGGGCGCCGTCTTCAGCTACTGGATGCTGGCCCTGGGCATCTCCCTCTACCGCAGCGCCACGCGCCGTACGCCCGCTGCCACGCAGGCTCTGCCGCACTGAGTCGGGCCTCATCCACGGTGCCCTGATGCCCACCTCGGGACTGTCCTCCATCCGGCCCGAACGAAGAAGGCCGAGAACGCAGAGACGCATCCCCTCCCTGGCACGAAACAGGGAGGGGATGACGTTGGTGGAGCGAGAGCCCGCGGTCCGGCAGACCCTGCTACTGAACCAGCACCCCTCTGCGTGCGCCCAGTACGCATGTGAGCGAGCGCGCCCGGCAGCCATCAAGGGCCGGCCCTCGCCCCTCCCCCGCGCATGCGGCCGCCGGAAGTGATCTGCGCGACCCGCCCGTGGTGAGCGGCGTCTCACCTCGGCGGCGTTGCTATGCAACGCGGTGCATAGCAGGATCGTGCGCATGGCGCTCGAGCACGCGATCCTCGTTTCCCTGCTGGAGAAGCCGGGCTCCGGCTATGAGCTGGCCCGGCGGTTCGAGCGGTCCATCGGGTACTTCTGGAACGCCACCCACCAGCAGATCTACCGCGTGCTCAAACGCATGGAGGGCGACGGCTGGGTCGACGTCCGGGACGTCCCGCAGTACGGACGCCCCGACAAGAAGGAGTACACCGTCGCCGCGCCGGGCCGCACCGCGCTCTCCGCGTGGCTGCATGAGGCGACCCAGCCCGAGAACATCCGGCACGAACTGGCGGTCAAGGTCCGAGGCGCCGCCTTCGACGATCCGACGGCCCTGATCAGTGAGGTCGAACGGCACCGTCAGGCGCACGAGGACCGTCTGGCCCACTACCTCGCGGGCGAGAAACGCGACTTCGCGGAAGCCCCGGCGAGCGGGCCGCCCGACGCCGAGCGCGAGCTCCAGCACGTGGTGCTGCGCGGCGGCATCGCGTACGAGCGAATGATGATCGCCTGGCTCGACGACGTCCTCTCCACCCTCGCCGGTTTCACTACCGGCCACTGACCGGCCGACAAGCCCCCCGACATCCGTATCCCACCGACATCCGTCCCGCTCCCAGCCGAAAGGCGGCACCCCGTGGCCGACGCGCTGCTGTTCAACCCGCGTACGTACAACCCCAGGCACTTCGACCAGGAGACCCGCAGGCTGCTGCGCGCCACCATCGACTGGTTCGAGGAACGCGGCAAGCGCCGACTGATCGAGGACTACCGCACCCGCGCCTGGCTCGAGGACTTCCTCGCCTTCGCCGCCAGGGAAGAACTCTTCGCCACCTTCCTCACCCCCGCCTCCGCCGCCGCTCCCGGTGAGAACGACAAGCGCTGGGACACCGCCCGCATCGCCGCCCTCAACGAGATATTCGGCTTCTACGGCCTCGACTACTGGTACGCCTGGCAGGTCACCGTCCTCGGGCTCGGCCCCGTATGGCAGAGCGGCAACGTCGCCGCCCGCGCCCGCGCCGCCGCGCTGCTCTCCCAGGGCGAGGTGTTCGCCTTCGGCCTGTCCGAGAAGGCCCACGGAGCCGACATCTACTCCACGGACATGCTCCTGGAGCCCGACGGCGCGGGCGGTCTGCGCGCCACCGGCTCCAAGTACTACATCGGCAACGGCAACGCGGCCGGTCTCGTCTCCGTCTTCGGCCGCCGCACCGACGTCGAAGGCCCCGACGGTTACGTCTTCTTCGCCGCCGACAGCCGTCATCCGTCGTACCACCTCGTCAAGAACGTCGTGGACTCGTCCAAGTACGTCAGCGAGTTCCGCCTCACGGACTACCCCGTGACCGAGGACGACATCCTGCACACCGGCCGCGCCGCCTTCGACGCCGCCCTGAACACCGTCAACGTCGGCAAGTTCAACCTGTGCACCGCCTCGATCGGCATCTGCGAGCACGCGATGTACGAGGCCGTCACCCACGCGCACAACCGCATCCTCTACGGCCGCCCCGTCACCGCCTTCCCGCACGTGCGACGCGAACTGACCGACGCCTACGTCCGGTTGGTGGGCATGAAGCTCTTCAGCGACCGGGCCGTCGACTACTTCCGCACCGCGGGCCCCGACGACCGCCGTTACCTCCTCTTCAACCCCATGACGAAGATGAAGGTGACCACCGAGGGCGAAAAGGTCATCGACCTGATGTGGGACGTCATCGCCGCCAAGGGGTTCGAGAAGGACACCTACTTCGCCCAGGCCGCCGTCGAGATCCGCGGCCTGCCGAAGCTGGAGGGCACCGTCCACGTGAACCTGGCGCTCATCCTCAAGTTCATGCGCAACCACCTCCTCGACCCGGTCGCCTACGAGCCCGTCCCGACCCGACTCGACGCGGCCGACGACGACTTCCTCTTCCGTCAAGGCCCCGCCCGCGGCCTGGGCTCGGTGCGCTTCCACGACTGGCGTCCGGCCTTCGACACCTACGCCCACCTGCCCAACATCGCCCGCTTCCGCGAACAGGCCGACGCTCTCTGCGAGTTCGTGCGCACGGCGGCTCCCGACGAGGCACAGAGCAAGGACCTCGACCTGCTCCTCGCCGTCGGCCAGCTCTTCGCGCTCGTCGTCCACGGGCAGCTGATCCTGGAACAGGCAGCGTTGACCGGCCTCGACGAGGACATACTCGACGAACTGTTCGCCGTCCTGATCCGGGACTTCTCCGCACACGCCGTCGAACTGCACGGCAAGGACTCCGCGACCAAGCAGCAGCAGGACTGGAGCCTGGGCGCACTCCGCCGTCCCGCGGTCGACGAAGAGCGTTCCCAGCGTGTCTGGCAGCACGTCGAAGCCCTGTCGACAGCGTACGAGATGACCCCCTGACCCCCGGGCACCACGTCGGACCAGCCGGCGGAGTACGGCCGTGACGCCGTACTCCGCGAGGCCCACCGGCGTGCACGGTGACCTTGGCCCTCCTGGGCTCAGGTGGCGGTGGGCCAGGTCCGCAGCAGAGCGGCGATCTTCCCGGCGGTGCAGGCGGGATCCAGCAGCAGGTCCTTGAGGGCGACCGCGTCCTGGTGGCCCGGCTTGACGGAAATCCCGGCGGCCTGGAGATACATCACGCCCGAAGCGGCGGCAACGGCCATGTTGGAGCGCTCCAGCCAGCGGCAGCGGCCCAGCGTGTGCACCAAGGCGCCGGCCTTGGCGTAGGGACCGTGGTAAACCGGTTGTTCGAGCAGCTCGGCCCGGTGGCGAGCGATCGCCGCGACCGGAACGCCGTAGTCGTCAGGGGCCGGGTCGCTCGCTCCGGCCACCTCGGTGACCTGCAGGATCCAGGGAACGTCGATGTGCAGTTCCATCAGGCCGCGTGCGCTCCCCGAGCCGTCTGCTGCGCTTCCTCGGCCTCGTCGAAGACCGCCTGGTGCTCGGCCAGGAAGCGGGCCGCCGCATCGACGGCGTGGGCGCGCAGCCCGCTGGCGTCCTCCTGCACCAGCCGGGCCAGGTAATCCCCGACCCCCAGCCCCAGATCCGCGGCACGCTTCTTCGCGAGTTCGGCAACGTCCTCGTCCACGCGTGCGCCCAGCTGTGTCTTCGCCATAGGCCGATGGTAACAGGTGTTACCGGCACGGTCGAGCCGCGAAAGCGCCCCCTCCCCCTGCCTACGACGACCCGGGACCGGCCAGCATGCCCGGCGACCGAGGCCGGCGACCGCGTCCGCCATCTCACCTACTCCTGCTTATTTTGACGAACCATCAGTCAACTGTCGCTCCGATATATCGCTCCACCTCCGCCACGTACCGCGCCACGGGGCCCAGCGTCAGCAGTCCGCTGGCGGCGCCGGCGTGTTCCGCACGGGCGTCGCGCAGTGCGGTCGCGGCGTGTGCGGCGACCTCCCGTTCGCCGAGGCGTACGGCCGCGCGGACGGTCAGGCACCACATGGCCTCCTGCATGTGGTCACGCGGCGGTTCCGGCATCACCCGCAGGGCGGCACGGGCCTCTTCGTCCCGGTTCTGAGCGAGCAGTACGAGCGGTCGCGCCCACGGCAGGTACGGGCCCCAGTCGAGGCGCGGGTCGGTGGGCGCGGGCCGGTCGTGGAGCAGGCGCAGGCCCAGGAGGGCGAGCGGGAGAAGACCGCGGTGCAGGCCTGGCATGCCGGCCGTCCGCAGTTGGATCTCAGCGGCGCGGTAGTGCTCCGCGCCGGTGGCCGCGCTGGGTCCATCGGGTTCCGTGCTGCGTGCGGCGGTGGCCCGGGCCCGGAACCAGGCGGTGAGCACGGGGACGAGCGATGCCTCGGTGGTCGCGGCGAGTTGTTCGGCCGCGTCGGCGTGCGCGGTCGCGGCGTCGAGGCCGCCGGCGGCCGAGGCGGACTGCAGGCGCACAAGGTGGCCCAGTACAGCGAAGTTCGCCAGGTCGTGGCGGGTGGCCAGATCGAGAATCTCGGCACCGATACCGTCCCGCACCGCGGCTAGCCCCGGTCGGGCGAACGACTGCAGGTACGACCCGTTGAGGGCGAAGGCCAGGAGTGCGGGGTCGCCGAGGCCCCGTGCAAGTGCCTCGCTCTGCCGGGCAGCCTGGTGTGCGCGCTCCCGCTCGGTCGCGGACAGATCGGCGCTGCGGCTCTCGACGGCGACCGTGGCCAGGAGTCGGGCTCTCAGGTCGGCGGGACTGTCGGGGCCCAGCGCATGGAGCGTGCGCTCGGCGGCCTCGACGACGGCTCGCGACTGCCCCGGGTCGTCGGCCCGGCTCCAGAGCGCGGGCACGTCGTAGGCACCGATGACCCGGGCGGTCAGCAAGAGGTCCCCCGTGCGCTGGGCGGCCTCAACGGCTGCCAGGCGGTCGCGCCGCGAGTGGACGAGGGCTTCGCCACCCGCCAGCGCGAGAGTGCGGGCCAGATCCACCATGGTGCGCGGGCCGAGCCGGACACCTCGGCCGGGCCACGGGGTCCGTACGTCATCGGCGGAGAGGGGCCCCTTGAGGATCTCCGCCTCCAGGTCCTGCAGGGCCGGACCGGGATCGAGCCCGAGTTGGCCGACGAGCATCGCGCGGGCTCGGCGCAGGGTGGCCAGCGCGTCAGCCCTGCGCCCGGCCCGGTGGAGCGCGCGGGCAAGCAGCTCCCATGCGCGTTCGCGCCAGGGGTGTTCGGCGGCGTGAGCACCCAGCTCGGCCACGAGACCGGGCCCCTCCCCCACGTCGAGAAGGATGCGCGCACGCAGTTCCACCCCCTCCAGCCGCAGCTCCTCGATCCGTGTCCGCTCGCGCTGCGCCCATACGGAGTCGGGCACGTCGGCGTAGGCGGGGCCGCGCCAGTCCGCGAGTACCGCTTCGAGGTCGGTCACCGCGCCGGGGTCGCGCCGGGCCCGGGACAGCGTGTCCTGGAAACGGTGGACGTCCACGTCCTCACGGGGCAGCAGCAGCGCGTAACCGGGGCCCTCGGTGACGATGACCCGCGGTGGAGTGCGCGGCGCACGCTCGGGTTCGAGGGCCCGGCGCAGCGCGGCGACGAAGGTACGCAGGGCGCCGACGGCTCGCTCCGGCGGATCGGACCACAGGTCCTGGACCAGGGTGTCGGTGGTGACCAGCCGGCCCTCTGCGGCGACAAGCCGCCCGAGCACCTCACGATGGCGCGGCCCGCCCAGCTCGACGGGACTGCCGTCATCACGGAGGGCCCGCACCGCTCCGAGCACGTCAATGCGCATGTCCCCATCCTGCGTGCCGGAGTCGGCTGCGCCCAATCGCACTGATCGGCTGCTGATCGCGGGCTGGACCGGACCGTACTGATCGGCTGCTCATCGGCGTCGCGCAGGCTGATCCGGTCAGTTCCCGACCCGAAAGGAATGCCTTCCATGGCCCTCACCATTCCCGGCTTCGATCAGATGCGCGTGCCCGGCGCGGACGGTGTGGAGGTGGCTGTCGCTGTCGGCGGCAGTGGTCCCCCGGTGGTGCTGCTGCACGGTTTCCCGCAGACCCACCTGATGTGGCGGCACGTCGCGGAGCGGCTCGTGGAGCAGCACACGGTGATCTGTCCCGACCTGCGGGGTTACGGCGCCAGCGACAAGCCGGAGGCCACCGATCCGAGCGTGTACGCGAAGCGCACCATGGCCGCCGACGTCGTGGCCCTGGCCGCGACCCTCGGCCATGAGCGTTTCGCCCTCGTCGGCCACGACCGGGGCGCCCTGGTCGCCTTCCGTGCCGGGTTGGACCACCCCGACACCGTCACGCACCTCGGACTCCTCGACATCGTGCCGACCCTCGACATGTGGAACGTCCTGCACGGCGTCCCGGCAGCCGTCGCCTACCACCTCTTCCTCATGGCGCAGCCGCCCGGCCTGCCGGAGACGATGATCACCAACAGTGCGGACGCGTTCTTCGGTTCGTTCCTGGACGCCTGGAGCAATGATCCGGAGGCCGTGCCGGAGGACGTGCGTGCCGAGTACCTGCGAGCGAGCGCGGCGGCGGTGCCGTCGATCGTCGCCGACTACCGGGCCTCGGCGGGCATCGACGTCGTACACGACCAAGCGGATCTGGACGCCGGCTCACAGTTGGCCATGCCCGTGACGGTCGTCCAGCAGGACTGGGGCGCCCGTCTGGGGTATGACGCCGCCGGTGTGTGGAAGGCGTGGGCACCTGACCTGGACCACCGGCTGACCCGAGCGGGGCACTTCATGGCGGAGGAAGCCCCTGACGAGATCGGCGCGGCGATCCAGGACCTCCTGACCCGCTGACTTCCGCAGCGTCGCCCGCTCAGCGCCCTGAACAGTCAAGTCACTGTGCTCTTCGAGTGGTCGCTGCCACGTGGGACTGCGGATCGGTGCGGCTTCGGTCGCACCGGTCAGATCGCGGGCGCCACGTACGGGAAGAACGGAGTGGGAGGGGCGTCGACGGCGTCCTTGCTCAGGCCGACGCTGAGGGCGCTGTTGGTGGTGAGGGAGAACATCACTTCGCCTGCGTTGTCGTTCAGGGCACGCCCGTTGAACTCCGCGAAGCCGAACACCGCCGGTGTGCCGATGGTGTAGGGCAGGGCGTTGGGGAGGATGCGGTCGGCTACCTCCCGGCCGTATTCCTGCGCATCGGTAGCCGTTCGGCGGGCGCCCACCACTGCGGCCACTCGGGCGGCGAACTCCTCGGCGAACGTTTCCGAATCGCCGGTCGGCGGGGTCTGGTTCAGTCGTTCGGCGAGGTCGTCGTCGAACTGCGCGAAGATCGGGGAGACCATCGGAAGTCCGCACCGGTCGACGCGGTGCCATCCGCCGGCGTCGGTGGCGAGGGCCGTGACCCCCCAGACGCGGATGTCCAGGCCGCCTGTGAAGGGCAGCAGCTCGGCGTCCGGTACCTCCAGGACGATGGACCACACCTTCTGCCCGGAGAAGAGACTCTTCACCGAGGCCCCGTCCGAGGGAGGTACGTCGACGTCGGTGCCGTGCTGAAATGCCTGGCCGACCGCTTGCACCACGGCGGGATTCATCCAGAACGGGTCGCCTGCGCGTCCGGCCCACACGCGCAGGCCCTCCAAGGTCTCGAGCGTCTGCCCCGTCGTGCCGGTGAGCAGTGGCGTGCCCGCGGCCGCGTCGTCCGTGGCGTCCGCCTGGACGAGTCTGCGCAGCTCCAGTGTCTGCGTCCCGTCCGCGTCCGCGATCCCGAAACTGAAGCGGTACGTCAGGTCCTCGACGACGTCGCCCGTGCCGTCGATCTTGAACTCGTACCTGGCCTCCGGGTGGTACCCCTCCGGTGCACTCGGACCGGCTGATTCGGAGGCCACGTTCATCACGAAGACCGTGCCTCGTTCGCCCCGGAAGACATAGAGGTCGGAGATGTTCAGACGGGCATCGGCCCTGGCTGCGGGAGAATCCAGATGATGGGACATACGAGTGGCTCCACATCACTGCGGCAATGGAGGACAAAGGCAAGGGGAAAACCGACCAGGCGTGACGTCTGTGACGGCGTCGGCGGCCTCTCGCGGCCTCGGCTGGGCTCCTGTCAGCGCCGCCTGCGCCCCAACACTCGCGGAGGGTGGCGGAGCGTCTCCCAACTGCGAAACGCCTACCTCGCCGGAGCCGTCGGCTGAACGACACCGGTTGGCGGTGAGGTCCCGCTGCCGAACGGATCGCGCGTGCGACTTCCTCGCAGGCGGACGGGCGTCCCCTGCACCACTCGCCATTGTAGGGGCGTTGCCCGAAGTGGGCCCATTGGTGCCAAATGAACGGGTCACTGGCCCGTATCGGCAGAACCCGCGGCGAGTCACCGCAGGGCGTCACATCCGTCGGCTTGCTGCCTTATCCGCTTAAGATCTGAATTGTGACGAGACCTGCACGGATCCGACGCCGTCGGCCCCACGACGGACAGCGCCAGGCCGTCACGCTGTCGCCCGTGCTCGTCACCGTCCTCATCGCCGGCGTCGCCTTCGCCACCCCGAGAGAGATCGCTTTCAGTCGCCTCCTGCCTGCGGCACCCGCTCTGGCGGCAGCCATGTGGCCCGTTCTGCCCACGGTCCTGCTGGGGGCGTTCTGCTTTTTGATCATGATCTGCATCAGCTTCGTCCATCCCGATCTCGGGACGCCGTATACGGCTGCGGCCATCGCCGCAGTCACTCTCGCGGCCGCCTACGCCAGCCATCTGCGGCTACAGCGCGAGGAGACTCTCTTCCAGGTCCGGCTCGTCGCCGACGCGGCGCAGAAGGTGCTCCTGCGGCCGCTGCCGCACCGCATCCGGGACATCGAGATCGAGTCGCTGTACCTGGCGGCCCAGGAGCAGGCGCGCATCGGCGGTGACCTCTACGAGGTGGCCGACACACCGTACGGACTTCGCCTGCTCATCGGCGACGTACGCGGCAAGGGCCTGTCAGCGGTGGGCGCGGCCGCGGCAGTCATCAACTGCTTCCGGGAGAACGCGTACGACCAACCCGACCTGGAAGGGCTTATCAACCGCCTCCAGATCACCATGACCCGCTACAGCGCCGCCATCCCCGCCGACGATCAGCAGGAGCACTTCGCCACCGCGCTGATCATCGAGGTCCCGTACGGTGGCGGGGATGTCCGGGTCCTCAACTGCGGACATCCCCCACCGGTGTTCGTCCAGAGCGGCGAAGTCCGCGTTCTCGAGCCCACTGTCCCGTCGACACCCCTCAATCTCGCGGCGCTCCTCGGAAACAACTACTTCGTGGACACCATCGCCTTCGCGCCGGGCGATCAGATGCTGCTGTACACCGACGGCGTCACGGAAACACGCGACCCCGGTGGCACCTTCTTTCCGTTGCCCGAGTGGATGGGCCGCCACCGCGCGGACCAGCCCCGAGAACTGCTCAACCAGCTCCACACGGACCTGCTCCGCTACAGCGGCGGACGGCTCGACGACGACATCGCCGCCCTCGCCGTGCGCTACCGGCAGACGCCGACCCTCGACCGCTGAAAGCCCTGGACATCCCGGACCAGCCTGCGGAGTGTTGCCGCGGGGCATATCGGTAAGCGCGAACGTCACCGGTCGGCAACCCTGCGGCGTTGCCGATCACGCCTGTGACCTGCGATGATCCAACATCGTCAAAGATCACAGGGAAGCTGCGACATGCGAAGCTCAAAGCCAGGCAGTACGCGTACTCCGGACCGGATGAACTCGAGACGGGCGCTTACGCCGCTCCTGGTAGCGACAAGCATGGCCACCCTGGCCGTCGCAGGGTGCGGCGGTACCGACGACGCAGCGCAAGGATGGCCGGTTCGGGTAGTCAACGGGTCGAAGTGGGATGCACGCGTCCTGGGCTGTCCGATGTGTGGGAAGCGTGGCCTCATCGTCGCGGGGGATCCCGAGCGGGCGCCGGACGACGAAGACGGTGGCCCTTACTTCGGGTGGAACGAAGAGCGCGCGCCGGTCACGTACCGGTTGGTCGTCAACGGAGTTGAGTCGACGTGCCCCGTGATCGACCCTCGCCCCTCGACCACAGAAGAAGAGGGCGCGATAGGCACCCCTTTCATCGTCTATCTGGTGGACGCGAGCGGGAAGTGCGTCGTAGGACCGTCCAGCATGGCCGACTTCTGACGGAACTCGTCGCCCCCGATCAGCGAGCTCAGACACTGCACCTCGCATACGGTCAAGGCGCCCGAGCCACCGCTCGTACCGCATGTCCGCAGGACGGTTGCCCAGGAACCCGTCACCACAGAGCACAAGCCGCCTCGGTCAGTGGGCCGACGCCAGCGGTACGCCCTGCGCGACTCGCTCCCCACGCGCCCCCATGCCTGCTCCCTGCCCGGAGTCCCGAGCAACGGGCCGGGAGACGGTACCGGGAATGACGGCCGGGGTCTCGGGGGTGGCCGTCAGGATCGTGTGCTGCAAGCCTCGCAGCCGTGGTGAGGGCTCAAGCCCCAACTCGCGTCCGAGCGTGGCACGCAGCTGCAGGAAGACGTTCAGCGCCTCGCCGCGCCGCCCCGACCGGTGCAGCGCGATCATGAACTGGGCATGCAGGTTCTCATGCGTGCGGTAGCGGCTGGTGAGAACCGTCAACTCGGCCAGCACCTCGCGGTGTCGGCCCAGTCGCAGATCCGCCTCGATCCGCTGGTCCAGCGCGCACAACCGGCTCTCTTCCAGCCGCTTGACCTCCATCGCCAGCTGCGCTCCGCTCTGCACGTCCGCGAACGCCGTCCCCGACCACAACTGGAGTGCCGACGCCAGCGTCCGTGCCGCGCCGGCGAAGTCGCCGCCGTCCATCGCGCGGTACCCAAGGCCCGCGAGACGTTCGAACTCCCGCACATCACTTCGGCCACCACCGGACGACAGCAGGTAGCCGCCGGGCAGCGTCATCAGCACGTCCTTCGCCCCGACGGTGACAGCGGTTTCAGCGGTCGCGTCGCCCGGGACGGATGCATCGGTCGCGGTGCCGGCGACCGACGCGCTGTCTCCTGCGTCGGTGACCAGGGCCGCCGCGATCAGTTCTCGCAGTTGCAGGACATACGTCTGCAATGTCGTCCGCGCACTTCGCGGCGGATGCCCCGCCCACAACTCCTCGATCAGCGACGCGACCGGCACCACCCGGTCCGCGTGCAGCGCCAACAGCGCCAGCACCTGCCGCGGCTTCGGCGCCGACGGAGCCACCGACACCCCGTTCACCCGCACATCCAGCGAACCCAGCACACCGATGTCCACGCCGTCCCCCAATCCGCCCAGCCCGTCTGACACTCCACCATTCAAAAACAGCACGACCGGTATGTCAATACCAGACCGCCCGCCCTGTTTAGAGAACCCCCCGACCCGCCCTCGACCTGAGGTGCATCCATCCCCCAACATCCCAGGACCGCACCAAGCTTTGGATCGAATCCGGCTAGAGCGACGTCACGCTCGCCAGTCACCAAGCCTCCCGACCGGCCGCCAGAACAAACCGACGAACGCACCCAGCGCCCATAAAAAGAGACCGCATAGTCTCTATTCACGGCCGCTGACCTCCAGGTAACTCAGTTCGACCCCCTTGAAAGTGAGTGCCATCGCACACCTTCGCCGTGCACACTCGGCATCTCCAACACAAGGGGGAAACATGCGATTCACCCGTTCCGTCCTGGGCGTCACCGCCGTCGCGGCCCTGTCCGTCGGGGCCACGACCGCCCTGGCGGCACCGGCCTCCGCCGCGCCCAACACCACCCCGCAGAAGGTCTGCGGCAGCAGCTACAAGACCGTGAACTCGGCGCCCATCGGCTCGCTGGGCACCGTCTACCTGACCTACAACGCCACGAACGGCAACAACTGCGTGGCGACCATCCGCAACAACCCGGGCACGGCCGTGGACATGTCCGCCTGGGTCTACATCCCCGACACCAACGCCTCGGACGAGGACTTCGGACGGTACACGTCGTACGCCGGCCCGACCTACGTCTACGGCAAGGGCCACTGCGTCGACTGGGGCGGCCAGATCGGCGGCATCTACGTGCAGGTCACCGGCTCCAACTGTGCCAGCCTCAAGGAGCACCGGGTGACCACCACCCGCTGACCCGCAGGCAGGACCGACGCTCGCGGTGTCCCGCCGCCTCGCACGGCCAGGTCACCGCAAGCGTCGGTCGAACCCCAGGGCGCCGAGCAGCCTGCCAGGTGTGACACCTGGCCCGCCCGCTGTCACATCCGACAGTGACGATTCTCCTGACATCGACGCTGAATGGGTGTGGTCCCCGGCAGTCGGCGGCCGGGGACCACACCCAAGTACGGGCAGGCACGCGCTGTTTGGGCCGGGCCGGCGGTCGGTCGCCGCCGGCCCGGTGGCGCGTACGGAGCAGGTCTTCCTCGCCGAACGCACTCGGGGACTCGGCACCAGGTCGGAGACGAGCGCGGCCTCACATGTCGAGGACGATGTCGCCGTCGGGCCGGGCGCAGCAGATGAGTACCTCACCGTCCGGCGGGTCCTCCAGAGGCGCGGGGGAATAGGTCACGGCACCGGAGAGCAGGGGTGTTGTGCAGGTGTGACACACCCCGGTGCGGCAGCTCCAGCGGGTGGGGACGTCACAGGCGTCGGCGAGTTCGAGCACGCTGCGCCGGTCGTCGGGGAATGGAGTGGAGATGCCACTGCGGGCGAACGTGACCTGCGGCCCGGTTCCGGGGGCGCCCGGGGGTTGATGGGGCGGTCTGGCCGTTCGGGGGGTGAGGCCGGGGTTGATGGAGGGCAGCGCGGAGAACGCCTCGGTGTGGATACGGGCCGGGTCGATGCCGCCCGCCGTGAGGGCGTCGCGCATATCGGCCATGAACGCGTCGGGGCCGCACAGGTAGGCGGTGGCGTCGGCGGGAAGGGCCAGAGCGGTCAGGGCCTCCCGGGTGAGCCGTCCCCGGGTGAACTCGCCGCCGAGGTGGTCCTCGGCTGTGGCCGCGCTGTAGAAGACGTGCTCGTGTGCGCGCGGGAGGGTGGTGAGCAGGTCGTGCGCCTCGGCGGCGAGGGGGTGCTCCTGCGGTCCGCGGGCGCCGTGGATCCACCAGACCTCCCGGTCGCGGTCGTGGGCGGCGAGTTCGTGGAGCATGGCCAGCACGGGCGTGAGACCGATGCCCGCCGAGACAAGGACCACCGGCTCGGTGCCCCGGGTGAGGACGAACTCGCCGCGGGGCGCGGCGACATCGAGCAGGGCGCCGGGACGCGTCCGGCTGGTCAGGTACCCGCTCACCGTGCCGTGAGGTTCGTGCTTGACGCTGATCCTGTAGCGGCCGTCGGTGAGCGTCGACGACAGGGAGTAGCTGCGCACGGGCACGGGTTGCGCCGCCGAGGGGATACGCAGCGTGAGGTACTGGCCGGCCCGGGGGTCGGGCAGCGGAGTGCCGTCCGGTGACCTCAGGTACAGCGAGGTGACGGAGGCGTTCTCCGCCACCACCTCGTCCACACGCAGTTCGCGGAACCCCGCCCAGGCCGGGCCTTGTTGTGCGTCGGAGCCGTCGGTGGCGAGCAGGTCACGGAAGGAGCCCTGCCAGCCGGGGCTCAGGGCGGGGATGGACAGGGCCAGGCGCAGCTTTTCGGGGTCCCGCCCGGGCAGGTAGAGCAGGGCGTCGGTGGCGGCCACACTCAGCGCGCCCGGCCCGGTTCGGGTCTTGGTGATCGTGTCACCGGCCTCGATGCGACCCTCTCGGATGACGCGCATGTAGAAGCCGGGCCGGTGGTGGCCGACCAGCAGGGCCGGCAGCTGCGGTTCGCCGACGCGCAGCCCCACGCGGTAGCACGTGACCCTGGGCTGGCTGACTTCGAACTCGGCGTCGCCGATGGCATAGCGGTCACCGATGCAGACCTCGTCGTCGCTCAGGCCGTCGACGGTGAGGTTCTCGCCGAACTCACCGTAGGTGAAGTCGTCACGACCGAAGTGCCGCTGCCAGTAGTGGTAGGACTCCAGCTGGTAGACGAGGACAGCGCGCTGTTCTCCTCCGTGTCCACCTCGGTCGCCCTGGCCGTCCCCGTCGATGTTGAGTCGGCGGACCATCACCGCACCCTGTACCGGTTGCTTCCAGACGCCGGTGTAGACGGTCCTGCCCTGCCAGATCACGTTCTTCGGCATGCCGACGTTCACCGACAGCAATGAAGGCATCCCCTGCTCCTCCCTGGTGCGGGGCCTCGCCCACGCCGGCCGGGCGGCGACGGAGCACCGTCGTGGGTGTGCCGGTCACGGATCCGGTGTGACGCGGTGTGTCTCCTCCAGTGTGAGATCTGGACGGACGCCGTGCGAGACGGCGTCACCCTCGCCCTTTCACCGGCAGCTCGCGCCGGGCGGCGTTCCCGTCACCGTCACCGCGCGTCGGCACGGTCATCACCCCGTACCCGAAGTGCCGGCGCACCAGTTCCTGGGCGGTCTTCTCGGCGTCGGCCCACGCGGTGCGCCCGGCCTCGGTGAGGCTGACGTCGACCGTCCTGCGGTCCTGCTCACGGCGGTCACGCTCGACCAGCCCGGCCGCCTGCAGGCCTCGGAGCACGTAGGACATCCGGTCCCCCGATTCCCGCAGCGACGCCGTCAGCTGTGCGACGGGCATGGAGCCGGTCGCGGCTTCGGCGAGGGTGCCGAGGGTGAGGTAGCCGTGGAGCGACAGGCCGTGCCGTACCCGCAACTCACCGTGGAGGAGCCCCAGGGTCCGCAGGACTCGGGCGGGCGCCCACCGGGCGGCGGCCGGCGAATCGGCGTCATGCATGGTTCTCTCCCGAGGGTCGGAGCGCGGGCCGAGCATCCACGGCCTGGCATGCACAACCGGGGTCGCCATCGGAGTGGTCCCCGACCGGTCGGACACGACGCCCTCGGATCAGGACAGGGGCCCGGCTCCGGCGCTCGCCGAACCCGGATGTCCTCAAGTGAGGTAGTTGCGTCCCCTTCAGCTGCCCCCTCAGGCTTCCGGTCGTCCTACCTTCGACAGCGCGATTCGGTCGAACGGGTCGAATACCGGCAAGCGGTACGAAGCACGCGGCGCACGCAACATACGCGTGGGCCCGACGCACGGACCGCGTCCGGCAGCCCGACGCTCCAGACGAGGAAAGAAGGCGTTCTGCGCCGTGACGTCACAACCAGACACGGGTCGAGCCGTGTCCACCGCGGACTTCGGGCCCAACGCATGGGTCGTGGACGAACAGTGGAACCGCTACCGGCACGACCCCCGCTCGGTCGACCAGACCTGGCGCAACTTCTTCGCGGCCCATGACGTGCCCGTGCCGGCTCCTGCGGCGTCCGGGACGGCGGGCGCCGCCCTTCCCGTTCAGCGTGACGGCGGCGACGCGTCGGTGCTCACCGCCGTGCGCGTCGCGGAACTCATCGCCGCGTACCGCACGCGCGGCCATCTGGCGGCCGCCACGAATCCGCTCGCGACAGAGCCCGCTGCCACACCCCGAGAGCTCGATCTCGCGGCGTTCAGGCTCGACCACGCGGACCCCGCGGCGAAGGTCGTAGTCGACGGTTTCGCCGGGCGCACCACGATGGCTCTCCAGGACGTACTGATCGCCCTGCGGGAGATCTACTGCGGCTCGGTCGGCTTCGAGTACACGCACCTCACGGACGCCGGCGAACGGCGCTGGATGCGGGAGCGGGTCGAGGGCCCGCAGCACCGGGCGGACCGGGCCGAGAAGCTGCAGATCCTCTACCGTCTTGGCGCGGCGGAAACCTTCGAGGCGTTCCTGCAGAAGAAGTACGTGGGCCAGAAGCGGTACTCGCTCGAAGGCGCCGAGTCGGCGATCGTGCTGCTCGACGCCCTGCTGCTGCGCGCCATCGACGCGGGCATGGCGGACGCGGTCATCGGCATGGCGCACCGCGGACGGCTCAACGTGCTGGCCAACATCGTCGGAAAGAGCTACGCCCAGATCTTCGCCGAGTTCCTGGACACGGCCGACGTCCCCGGCGTCCGGGGATCGGGGGACGTGAAGTACCACCTCGGCGCGGAAGGCACCTACGGTGCGCTGACCGGCGGAAGCATCGGCGTCTCGGTCGTGGCCAACCCCTCGCACCTGGAGATCGTCGGACCGGTCGCCCAGGGAATCGTGCGCGCCAAGCAGGAGTCGGCCCTGGAGGGCGGCGACCCGCATCCGTTGTTGCCGGTCGTGGTCCACGGCGACGCGGCGTTCGCCGGTCAGGGCGTGGTCGCCGAGACGTTCAACATGTCGCGGCTACCGGGCTACCGCACCGGCGGCACCGTCCACCTGGTCATCGACAACCAGGTCGGCTTCACCACCCCGCCCACCGGCGGCCGTTCCGGGACCTACGCCACCGACGTCGCCCACGCCGTGGACGCACCGGTCCTCCACGTCAACGGGGACGA
Source organism: Streptomyces sp. NPDC005496 (assembly GCF_042872045.1). NCBI lineage: Bacteria > Bacillati > Actinomycetota > Actinomycetes > Kitasatosporales > Streptomycetaceae > Streptomyces > Streptomyces sp. NPDC005496. Next base: position 349,076 of record NZ_JBIAJQ010000006.1, on the reverse strand, counting down.
TCCGGAAGCGGTCGTACGCGTCGCGCGTCTGGCCTTCGACTACCGGCAGGCGTTCCACAAGGACGTCGTGATCGACCTGGTCTGCTATCGGCGCCATGGGCACAGTGAGGTCGACGACCCGTCCATCACCCAGCCGGCGATGTACGACCGCATCGGCGCCAAGGCCTCCGTGCGCGCGCTGTACGCCGAGTCGCTGCTCCGTCGCGGGGAGCTCACCGCGGCCCAGGTGGAGGGCGCGCGCCGCAACTACCAGGAACACCTCGAACGGGCCTTCGCCGAGACGCGGACGACGTCGGCCGCCCCGGGAGCCTCCGAGGCCGGCGAGCACCCAGACGCCGAACAGCGGACACCGCGACCGGCAGCGACGTCGATCGACGAACCGACCGCCCGGCGCGTCATCGCCACCCAGACCGACCTGCCGCCCGAGCTCACCGTGCACCCCCGCGTGTTGCCGCAGCTCGCCCGCCGTGCGGCGATGCTCGACGACGGCACGATCGACTGGGCCACGGCGGAGACCCTGGCGATCGGATCACTGCTGCTGGACGGTGTTCCGGTGCGGCTGACCGGACAGGACTCCCGCCGGGGCACGTTCGGCCAACGCCACGCCGTGCTCACCGACCGGCGCAACGGCGCCGAGTACACGCCGCTGAACCATCTCGGCCCGCGCGCGGCACGCTTCTCCCTCTACGACTCGATGCTGTCCGAACTGGCGGCACTCGCCTTCGAGTACGGGTACGCCCTGGCGAGGCCCGACGCCCTGGTGCTCTGGGAGGCGCAGTTCGGTGACTTCGCCAACGGCGCGCAGACCGTCATCGACGAGTTCATCGCCTCGTCCGAGCAGAAATGGGGCCGGCGCTCGGCCCTCACGCTGCTGCTGCCGCACGGCCTCGAAGGACAGGGGCCGGACCACTCCTCCGCCCGGATCGAGCGGTTCCTCCAGCTGTGCGCCCAGGACAACATGACCGTCGCCCTGCCCTCCCTGCCGAGCAACTACTTCCATCTGCTCCGCCGGCACGCACTCGACGGCAGCGGCACACCGCTGGTGATCTTCACTCCGAAGTCCATGCTGCGGTCGAAGGCGGCCACGTCCACGCTGACCGAATTCACGCAGGGCGAGTTCCGCCCGGTGCTTCCGGACCTCGCGGCGGATCCCGCCCGGGTCACCCGTGTGCTCTTCTGCTCGGGCAAGGTCTGCTACGACCTGGAAGCCCGTCGAAGGAGTTCGGGGTCGGCGTACACGGCGATCATCCGCCTGGAGCGTCTGTACCCGTTCCCGGAGCGGGAGCTCGCGGCGGAACTCGCCCGCTTCCCCGGCGCCGTGGACGTGCGCTGGGTGCAGGAGGAGCCCGAGAACCAGGGGCCCTGGTCCTTCGTAGAGCCGCGTCTGCGCCGTCTGGTGAGTGGCCCGGTGGGATGCGTCAGCCGCCCCGCGGCAGCCGCTCCCGCCGTCGGCTCCGCTCGACGGCACGCGCTGGAGCAGGAAACCCTGGTGGCATCGGCCTTCCGCTGAGCAGCGGTCCCGGCGGGGGCCACCTGATCCATCGGCTCGGCGACCCGGGCTGTCCGTTCGCGAGAGGTACCCCATGGACAAGCACGTCACCTGCCGCACGATCGACGAGCAGGCGTCCTCCGCGGACGGCAGGCGCGTACTGGTCGACCGTGACTGGCCGGCTGCCGTCCCCCAGCGGCAGGCGCGCCTCGACGACTGGCTGCGCGAGGTCGCCCCGTCCGGCGAACTGCACCGCTGGTACAGCGCGGACGTCTCCCGTTTCGCGGAGTTCCGCCGCCGGTACCTGGGCGAGCTGGGGGACCCCGGGCATCACGAGGCGGCGGACCGGCTGCGTGAGCTGGCGGCCGGACACGACCGGCTCACCCTGCTGACCGCGGCCCGGGACGTGGACCGCAGTCACGCCGCCGTCCTCGCCGAGTGGCTCACCGCCGCCGACCGGCCGGAACCGGAGCCGATCCGGTCCGGTCCTCGTGCGGCCGTCTCGTCCGCGCTGGCCGATCTCAATGCCGGCGCGCTCGCGTTCGTCATGGGCACGGGGATCGTGTCGACGGCCCTGAGCTCCATCGGCGCCCATACCGCGTCGGCGGTGCTGCTCGTGGTGGCGCTGGCCGGGTTCGCGGTGCTGATCCCCGCCTACGGCTGGCGCCTGCTGCACCACCGGGAGCGGTTCGTCACCGACTTCCTGGGGCCGCGTTCCTTCGCCTTCCTCACCGTCGCCATCTCCTCCAACGTGCTGGCCGCCCGCCTCGTCCTGGACGGCCACACCGCGGCGGCCGGGGCGTTTCTCGCGTTCGGGACGCTGGCCTGGCTACTGCTCGACTACGGCATCCCTCTCGCCCTCATCACGAGCGTGCGCAGGGGCCCCTCGATCGACCAGGTGAACGGCACCTGGTTCCTGTGGGCCGTCGGATCGGAGTCGGTGGCGCTGGCGGCGGCCTCGCTGGGCCGGACGACCACGGGGCACCTGCTGCCGGTGCTGGCCGGGGCGGGCTGGGCCATCGGCCTGGTGCAGTACCTCCTGACCGCCGCCGTAGTCCTGGCCAGGCTCCTGGTCCGGCCGGTGCAGGCGAAGGGTCTGATGACATCCGTGTGGATCTTCATGGGGGCCGCCGCCCTCTGTGTGCTCGCCGGACTGCGCCTGCTCGAACTGCCACCGAGCGGCACGCTGCCGGCGCGTCCGGTCGTACTCGGAGCGTCCGTCGTCCTGTGGTCTTTCTCCACCTGGCTGATCCCGCTGCTGCTGGCGCTGGGCGTGTGGCGGCACGTAGTGCGACGGATCCCGCTGCGCTACGAACTCGGCTGGTGGAACCTGGTCTTCCCGATCGGCATGTACGCGGCCGCCACCTACGCGCTGGGACGCGCGACGCACACCTCGTGGCTGACCACCATGGGCCGCTGGGAGGTGTGGGTCGCCGGCGGCGTGTGGGCCGTCGCCTTCATCGCCATGCTGGCCACGGCCCTCCGCTCCCGCCTCGTCGCCGGCCACGGCGGCCGCCCGGACCCGGACGGCAGGGCCCGGGCGGACCTGACCTCGACGTCCCCCGGCGCGTAGGCGCGGGCCTCAGCCTCGTCCTCGCCAGTTGCCGGAGGCGTGGCGCAGCGAGTGCCAGGCGACCACCGCCCAGGCGGCGACGAGCACCGCGTAGAGGCCCACGGCGCTCCACACGAACAGTTGTGAGCCGGTGAGGGAGGCGATGGCTCCGGTGCCCGTCACGCAGGCGCCGAGCGGGAAGATGAAGGACCACCAGGTGGGTGCGAAGGGCAGGCCGCGTCGGATCTCCCGTACGGTCAGCGCCGTGGCGAGCACCAGCCACAGCATCGCGAAGCCCCACACCCCGACCCCGCCGAGGAGCGCGGCCACGGCGACGCCGTGCACGTACGGAGCGGGCAGCGCGCTAGGCGCCGCCGTGGACAGCGCGCCGAGCGCCGTCACGGCCTGGTCCAGCGCCCCCACCGCGATCCACACGGTGGGCACCACCGCACCGATGGGCGCGTCATGGTGGACGAGACGGCTGTAGACCATCGCCAGCACCAGCAGGACGGCCATGAGCCCGAGCCCGAGCATCGCGTAGCAGCCCAGGAGCATGGCAAGTCTCGGCTGCCCGGCCGGGGCGTGCGGGATGAGCAGCGCGCCTGTCGCGGCGGAGACCAGCGGCGGTACGACCGGCAGCAGCCACCCGCCGGACGCCGCGTCCGCGGTGAAGCGGTGACGGGTGATCATCAGATACGGAACGGTGCACGCGGCGCCCAGACCGAGGACGGTTCCGGCGGACCACAGCACCCAGTCCACGTCCAGCGCGGCACGTGCTCCGATCACCCGCTCCCCCAGCAGGAGGGATCCGGCGCCGACGGTGAGCAACGCCATCGGCGGCGCCCCGAAGAACTGCGCCAGCACCGGGTCGGCGGCGTGCACGCGCACCGCGCGCCTTCGGACATAGCCGATGACGAGGGCGGCCAGCAGCAGCGCGGCCCCCGCCCAGACCACCGTGGCGGCGTCCCGCAGTCCGGTGAAGCTCCGGGGCAGGGTGGCGGCGGCGTTGGCGACGATCCCGGTGCCCATGACGGCCGCGAACCAACTGGGGCTGAGGAGCGCGCGGCCCCGTGCGTCCCCTTCGGGCTGCGCGATACGGGCGTCGGCCGGGCGTTCTGTGCCCGAGCCGCCTTCTGGGGAGAGCGCTGGGGTCGTGCTGGTACGGGGTGTCACGGTGCGGAGGGCCCTGTCTTCTCGAAGCGGGCGCACCGTCGGTGACCGGCCGACCGGACGGCCGTCTCGCGGCAGCTCGCAGTCGCGGCCGACCCCGCCGGCACGTTGATCTCGAAGCTAGGGCGAGAGACCCACGACGTCACAGATCAGGGCGGGCCACGGCGCCCTCACTCCGGGACATGAGGGTCCGCCCTCGTACTCCCGCGACCGCGGATGGGGCCTCCAGGCTCTCCATGTCCACGACCGAGGGTCTTGTGTCCTGTTGGGGGGCATGGCGAGGGGGCCGTTGGCCGTTGAACGCGAGTGGACCGGTGAGCACCCACAGGTGACGGACGATGCCTGGCATGCACATCGACACCAGGTAGTTCGGATTTCAAACTTACTTTGCTATGATCGAACGCGTACAGCCGCGCAGGAGGCTCACCATGACGGACAGGTCGCCCGGCCAGAAGCCGCTGCTGGTGACGGTGCTGGTCTTCCCGGGCGTACGGCTCCTGGACGTCACCGGGCCGATCGAGGTGTTCGCCACGGCCAACGAGTTCGGCGGCCGCTACCGCGTGCGTACGGTGTCACCGGACGGCGCCGACGTCACGACCTCCGCGGGCACTGGCCTGAGCGTCGACCTCGCCGCCCCGGACGTGTCGTACGTCAGCGATGTCGTCCTCGTCCCCGGCGGTCCCGAATGGCCGTCCCTGATCAAGGACGACGCACTGCTGAGCGCCGTCCAGGCACTCGACGCACGCAGCCGCCTCACCGCGTCCGTCTGTACCGGCGCCTTCCTCCTCGCCGCGGCCGGGCTGCTCGACGGGCGCAGGGCGACCACCCACTGGCGCCACACCGACCAGCTCGCGCTGCGGTACCCACGGGTGACGGTGGACCCCGACGCGCTGTTCGTCCGCGACGGCCGCATGATGACGTCCGCAGGCGTCAGCTCGGGTATCGACCTGTCGCTGGCCCTGGTGGAGGAACACCTGGGCGTCGACGTCGCCCGGGCCGTCGCCAAGGACATGGTCGTCTTCATGCAGCGGCCCGGCGGCCAGTCGCAGTTCAGCGTCCGCACCAGCAGCCCGCACACGAGGCAGGACATGCTGCGCCGGGTCCTCGACGCGGCGACCGAGGACCCCTCCGCCGATCACACCCTGTCGGCCATGGCGCGCCGAGCCGGCATCAGCACCCGCCACATGACCCGCCTGTTCCGCGAGGAGCTCGGCACGACTCCCGCCCGCTACGTGGAACAGGTCCGCATGGAGGCCGCCAAGGCCATGCTCGAAGGCGGCGACGACCCCATGGCCTCGGTCGCACGGCACAGCGGCTTCGGCTCTCCGGAGTCGCTGCGCAGGGCCTTCGCGCGCAACCTCGTCATCACACCCGGGGCGTACCGAGCGCGTTTCCGCACCACGGGCGCGACGAGTGACCGGCCCCATGACTGACTCCTCCGAGCTCTGAGAGCCCTCGGACCGGCCTCTCCCCCGGACCCCTCTGCGGACGCTGTCACCCGTTTGCCCTGCAACCGTCCGCGACGGCACGGGCGAATAGGAGACAGCGCCGCCGTCGCACGCGCGCGGCCCCTGGCGGGACACGACGTCCCCGCTTCGGAGAGGACCGGATATGAAGCTCAGTGACGAGTTCCCCGTCGACCACAAACTGGCGACGGTCTACCGCTACAGCGCCGCCGCCTGCGGCCTGATCGTGCTCGCCTTCGGGCTCCTCGGTTTCGCCGACCAGCTGAGCCCGTTCAACACGGACGGGCAGCAGATCGCGGGCATGTCGACCAACGGCGTCCTCAGTCTGATCTCCGTCATCGTCGCGCTGGTGCTCATCGGCGGTGCGATCGTGGGAGGCAACTTCGCCTCGACACTCAACATGTCGATCGGCGCACTGTTCCTGGTGAGCGGCTTCGCCCACATCTTCATCCTGGACAAGCCGGCCAACGTCCTCGACTTCGGCATGACCAACGTCATGTTCAGCTTCGTCATGGGACTGATCATCCTCACCTGCGGGATGTACGGCCGGGTCTCCAGCAAGCTGTCCCACGACAACCCGTACTGGCGCCGCCGCCACGCACGCCAGGCCGCCAAGGAGTCCCTGGCCCGGCGCCGTGCGGTGCAGTCACCCGCCGCCCTGTCCACCGGCGGCGACCGGGCGCTCACGCCGCCCGCGGCCACATCGACCGAGGCACAGGGGGATAGGGACCGAGGACTCATCGGCCCGCGCGAGTTGTTGCTCGTCGCGGGCCGCTGCGTCCTCGACCTGGCCCGCGGCCTGCCTTCGCCGCTCCGCCCCTGCCTCAAAGGGCTCAGAAGGGGATGCGGGAGCATTCAGAAGGAGGTGATGCGAGCGATGAAATAGCCCGCGACGAGCACTGCACCGGCGATGATGAGGCAGATCCACAGCACGGGGTGCTCCCAGGGCCCGCCGTCGGCGAGTTCCTGGTGGGCTTCGGCTGTGGAGCCCTCGACCGGTGGTGTCTCTTCGGGAGGGACGAGTGGGTCCGTCATGACTCCAGCTTGCGGGACGCACCGACACCGTGCACCTGCGAAGCACGTGTGGGGCCTGTGACCTCCCGCGCTCCCCGGTCACGGCGCGTGGGGTCAGCTCTTCGTCAGGGTGCAGGTGTACGCGGAGGTGCCGGATCCTGCGTATGCCTCTACGTCGACGTAGTAGGTGCCCGTGCCGGAGGCGGTACGCGTGAAGGTGAGCGCTTCGTCGGTGCCGGCTCCGTCGTTGACGGAGCGCGCGAGGGTGCTGCCGGTGGAATCGAGCCAGTACAGGTCCGCGTCGTAGGCGGCTGGTACGGAGCAGGTGAGCGAGGCGGTCTGCCCGGAGGCGAGGGAGACCCGGAAGTAGTCGCGATCGTTGGCGGCCTGCATGGCGCCGGTGATCGTCGCGGGTGAGACGAGGGTGCCGGCGTCGTCGGCGGTGTCGCGGGTGTCGTTCGGTTCGCTCTCCACGAGAGCGGTACCGCCGGCCTGGTCGCAGTCCGTGACAGGTGTGCCCGAGTAGAGACTGGCGTCAGGCACACCGGCGGTGACGCTGCGCAGGTAATAGCCGCAGGTGGGCCGGTTCCTGAAGTCGAAGGCGGTGCCCGGCGTCAGGCGCCAGATCTTGAAGCCGGAGTAGGTCAGCGGCTTGCGCTCGACGGCCTGCTCTGGCTGGTGGTCGCCCAGAACGACATAGGCGTCCTTGCCGTACTGCGTGGCTTTGCCGTCGCGGTCGACGAACAGGGAGCCGCCCTCTTCCACGCCCACGCCCCAAGCCGCTCCCCCAGTGGTCAGGCCGTCCTTGACCGCTCTGGCGACGAAGGCCATGGTGCGGCCCATGCGGTCGCGGGTGACGAAGTGGGAGTCGTTGATCACCGCACCGTAGTCGGCCCATTGGAACATGCCGGTGGTGAAACTGACCGCGCGGTCGTAGGGGTTGGCGAGTGCCTGCGTGCTGGTGACGCTGCCGTTGCAGGCGTCGTAGACGACCGGGCTGTTGATGTGGTGCCCGGCGCTGCCGCCGCCGGCTCCGCCGCCCTTGGCCACCACCGACTCCACGGACGCCTCCAGCGCGGTCCCCTTCCACGCCGCGTAGCGACACTGGTCGCCGCCCGCGAAGTAGACGAACTCGGCATTGCGGATGTCGGTGTTGACCTGGCTGTTGCTGCCGTCGGCGGCGGTGGTCAACGTCCAGGTCGTGCAGGAGTTGACGCCTGGAATGGTCATGACGGTGTCACACTCGGGCGTCGCGCTGCCGGAGGTGGGCGCGGAGCCGGCGAGGACGACCACGTCGAGGCTTCCGGTGCCGCCGCGGATGTCGTCGACGGCTCGGGTCATCGAGGCCGCCACGACACCGCCCGCGCCGTTCATGGTGAACGCCGGCCCGTTCCAGGAGGCGCGGCTCGCATCGTTGGCGCTGCCGAGCCTGACGCGGTTGGCGGACGCGTGCGCGGGCTGGGGAACGGTCAGCGGCAGGGTCAGAGCGCACAGCGATACGGCGGCGTAGGCGGCCTTGCGTGCATGACGTGACGTCACGAGGACTCCAGGGGTTGGGAAGTGGGCCTCTTCCCGACGGACGGCGCGCAGCTGTCGGCGCCGGAGAGCGAGGCCCTTCGATGGTGGTAGCGGACGATACAAGTCAACGCACGGCATCGAAAGATGTATGACTGTGCGGCCTTCGATCCGCGAATGCACTCCGGTCGATCCGGCAGAGATCCAGTGCTCCCGACCTCTGCGTGATCACCTGTGCGGCGTTACATGAAAGTAACGCTCGATACATCTAGCCACCATCACGTTCTATCTGTAACTTCCTGCAGTACCGCCGACGGCAGGGGTCCGTCGGCAGAACGATCGAGAGGTCCACCACGATGAACACTCGTCTCGCCCGGAGTGCGGCGACCGCCGCGACGGCGGCCCTGGCTTTCACGACGCTCTCCGCCTGCCAGGACGGCGGCGACTCCACGCCCGCGGCGAACGGGAAGGTCTCGATCGCCGGAGTCGAGATCACCAGGGAGCAGGCCCTGCACGACATGCTCCCCGAGAAGATCCGGGAGGCCGGGAAGGTACGGGTGGCGACCGATGTGCCCTACCCGCCCTTCGAGATGTTCGTGAAGGAGGGCGAGAGCGGGCTGACCGGGCTGGACCACGACCTGGGCCAGGCACTGGGCGGAAAGCTCGGGGTGACGTTCGCCTTCACACCACAGAAGTTCGACGGCATCGTCCCGGCCATCCAGGCCGGCAAGTTCGATGTCGCGATGTCAGCCATCACCGACAACAAGGAACGGCAGCAGGTCGTCGACTTCGTCGACTACTCCCAGTCCGGTTCGGGCATCCTCGTCGCCGACGGCAACCCCGACAAGATCACCGATCTGGACGGACTGTGCGGACGAAAGGTCGCCGTGCAGGCCGCGACCAACCAGCTCAAGCTGCTCAAGACCCGACAGGCCGACTGCTCCGCCGCCGGCAAGGGCAGGATCGACATCCAGACCTTCCCCAAGGACTCCGACGCGCAACTCGCCCTGCGTTCCGGCAAGGTGGCCGCGCAGGTCCTCACCAAGCCCGCCGCGGGCTGGGTGGCCAAGACCGCGGACAGCGGCAAAGCCTTCGACCTGGTCGAGGACCCCAAGGCACCCGGCGGCTACAACGCCTCGCCCAACGGCATCGCCGTCAGCAAGCAACTGCCCGAACTGACCGAGGCGATCCAGAAGGCCCTGCAGTCGCTGATCGACGACGGCACCGTCGCCAAGATCTACACCAAGTACGGCGTGGCCTCGATCGCCGTGAAGGAAGCCACCCGGAACGCGGCGGTGGACTAGGGATGATCGACACCAAGGACACCCTCAAGGCCCCACCCGCCGGCGACCTCGGCGCCCAGGATCTCGAAGTGGTCCCGGTCCGCAACTACGGGCGCTGGATCGCCGCCGTGACCAGCCTGCTGGCGCTCGTCGGGCTCAGCGGCTCGCTCGCGAAGAACGACAACCTGCACTGGGACGTCGTCGGGCACTACCTGTTCGCCGACCTCATCTTCGACGGACTGGGCACCACACTCTGGCTCACCGCCGCAGCCATGGCCCTCGGCCTCGGCGTGGGCACCTTGATCGCCGTAATGCGCCTGTCGTCCAGCCCGGTGCTGTACGGCATCGCCACGGCGTTCGTCTGGGTCTTCCGCGGCACGCCGCTGCTCGTACAGATCATCTTCTGGGGGTACGCGGCAGCCCTTTACAAGTACATCAAGATCGGCGTCCCGTTCACGGACATCACCTTCTTCCAGACCGAGACCAACGCCGTACTCACCCCCGCCATCGCCGCGCTGCTCGCCCTCGGACTGAACGAGGCCGCCTACGCCTCCGAGATCGTCCGTGCCGGCATCCAGTCCGTCGACTTCGGCCAGACCGAGGCGGCCCACTCACTGGGCATGCGACCGGCGCTCACCATGCGCCGGATCGTCCTGCCGCAGGCGATGAGGGTCATCATTCCGCCGATGGGCAACGAGACCATCAACATGCTGAAGATGACCGCCCTGGTCTCGGTCATCTCCGCGCACGACCTCATGTCCAACATCCAGGACGTGTACGCACAGAACTACCAGGTCATCCCCATGCTGGTCGTGGCGAGCCTCTGGTATCTGGCGCTGGTGAGCGTGCTGAGCATCCCTCAGGCGTGGCTGGAGCGCCGCTACGGACGTGGCACAGCACGCGGCGGACACACCTCTCCCCTGCGGCGGATGGTCGGCGGCGCCGTGGGACTGATCGGCAAGAAGGACAAGGAGGACGGCCGATGACCGCGGCCATGGTTCGGGCGGAGGGAGTGCGCAAGCGCTTCGGGCGGCTCGAAGTGCTCAAGGGCATAGATCTGACCGTCGAGCGCGGACAGGTGTGCTGTCTGCTGGGCCCGTCAGGGTCCGGCAAGTCCACGTTCCTGCGGTGCATCAACCACCTGGAGAAGGTCGACGGCGGCAAACTCACCGTCGACGGTGACCTCGTGGGCTACCGCCAGGAAGGCATGCGACTGCACGAACTGCGCGAACGGGAGGTGGCGCAGCGCCGCCGTGACATCGGAATGGTCTTCCAGCGCTTCAACCTGTTCCCCCATCTGACGGCGCTGCAGAACATCACCGAGGCCCCCGTCAAGGTCGGCGCCGTACCCAGAGGTGAGGCGCGCGAGCTGGCGCGGCAACTGCTCGCGCAGGTCGGCCTGGAGGACCGCGGACACCATTACCCTGCCGAGTTGTCCGGAGGCCAGCAGCAGCGGGTCGCCATCGCACGCGCTCTCGCCATGAGGCCCAAGCTGATGCTCTTCGACGAGCCGACGTCCGCCCTGGACCCGGAGCTGGTCGGCGACGTCCTGGACGTCATGCGCGGCCTGGCCGCCGACGGTATGACCATGGTGGTGGTCACCCATGAGATCGGGTTCGCCCGAGAGGTCGGTGACACAGCCGTCTTCATGGACCAGGGCGTGGTGGTCGAGGCCGGTGACCCCCGACGGGTTCTCGTCGAGCCGGAGCAGGAACGCACCCGCGCCTTCCTGTCCAAGGTCCTGTGAACGCGGCGACACGTCAGCAGGAACTCACCGCGGACCTGCTCGACCTGGCCTGCTCTCACAGCTCCCGCTATCTGGCGGATCTCCGGGAGCTCGTCTCCATCGATTCGGGGTCCTACGATCCCGAGGGCGTCAACCGGGTGGCCGACTGGGTGCAGGAGCGACTGCAGCGGATCGGTTTCTCCGTCGAGCGCGTGCGCTGTGCCGCAGTCGGTGCGGCTCAGGCCGGCGACGCTCTCGTCGCCCGCAGGAAGGGCACGCTCCCGGCACAGGAAGGCGGTCGCAGAATCCTCCTCGCCGGCCACATGGACACGGTCTTCGACCGGGGAACCGCCCTGGCCCGGCCGTTCACCTTGCAGGGATCCATCGCCCACGGCCCCGGAGTGAGTGACGACAAAGGCGGTCTCCTGGCGGGACTGACGGCGCTCGAGATCCTCGGTGAGGCCGGATGGACGGCCTACGACGAACTGGTCCTCATCGCCACCCCCGACGAGGAGATCGGCTCCCCCGCCAGCCGCCCGCTCATCGAACGCACGGCCCGCGGCATGCACTACGGATTGGGCCTGGAATGCGCCCGCGAGAACGGCGACGTCGTCATCGGCCGCAAGGGCGTGGCCGACTTCCACATCACCGTCACGGGCCGGGCCGCCCACGCCGGGATCGAACCCGAACGAGGCGCCAACGCCGGCCTCGCGGCCGCCCACCTGATCGTCGAGCTCCAGGCGCTCAACGGCCGATGGGACGACGTCACCGTCAACGTGGGCACCATCAGAGCCGGTGAGCGCCCCAACATCGTCTGCGCCGAAGCCGAATTGCGGGTGGAGGTGCGGGCGACCACCACCGCCGACGTCCGCCGAGTCAAGCGGGCGATCCAGGAAGCCGCCGACCGGCCGGCGGTCGCCGGAACCAGCATCACCGTCGAGCAACTCGACCTGTGCCCGCCCATGGAGGCGACCAGCGCCTCCCGTCACATGCTCGACCTGGCGCGGCACGCCGCGCAGGCCGTGGGGGTGAGGCTGGAGGCGACCATCACCGGAGGAGTGGGAGACGCCAACCTCATCGCCGGAACGGGCGTGCCGACGCTGGACGGGCTCGGCCCCGTCGGCGGCGCGGACCACACCCCGCAGGAGTGGCTCGACATCACGAGCGTCCCGCAGCGCATCACGGTGCTGGCCGCCCTCGTGGCAGCGCTCGGCCACGTCGCCGCACCCTCCCTGTAGCTCGACGCCACCGCCCTGCGGCGCGACGACCGGCACCACCCTGGTGCCCGTCCACGGCCGCAACCCGAACCCGCCCACGAGGGGCGGCCGGCACCTGCCCATCCGACCAGACCGGAGAGCTCCCATGCCTGTACAACACCGCCTCACCCGTCGCGCCGCGCTGGCCGGCAGCCTGGCCCTTGCCCTCCTCGCCACGGCCCCCACAGCGCAAGCCGCCGCAGCCGGCGACACCACCCACGACGGATCCCTGGTCCTCGTCGGCGGCGGCTTGAAGGAGGACAACGCCGAGGTGTACGGCGAGATCATCGACCGCGCGGGCGGCGCAGGCGCACGCATCGGCGTCATCACCGCCGCCTCCGTGCCGGAGAGCCAGGACCCCGATGCCGCGGACCCCGAACGTTGCAGCAACTCCGCCTGCAACGGCGCGTACTACGCGGACCTGTTCGAGAAGCACGGCGCTGCCGAAGCCCAGTGGATTCCCATCGATCTCGACCATGTGGCCAACGCGGACTCCGACGCCGTCGTCGCCCAGGTCGACTCCATGACGGGCTTCTTCTTCGGCGGCGGCGACCAGTACCGCTACATCCAGACGCTGCTTCGCGGCCACGGACAGAAGGACTCGAAGGTCCTGGCCGCCATACGCGCGAAGCTGGCTCACGGCGCCGTCGTCGCCGGCTCCTCCGCCGGCGCGCAGATCGCCTCCGGCCCCGACATGGTCAGCGGAGGCGAATCGTACGAAGGCCTGCGCGACGGCAGCGACCCCGGCTACTTCGACGACCCCACGCACCTCGGCTACATCCCCCGGGGCGGCTTCGGGTTCCTGCGCTCGGCCCTCGTCGAGACCCACACCGGAGCCTATGGACGCGAGGGCCGCGCCTACCGCCTGGCGGCCGACACCGGACACGACCGCGTCTACGCGCTGGAGGAGAACACCGCTCTCGTCGTCGACCATGCCGGCAGCGGGCGCGAGCGGTTCACCGTTCTGGGCCCCAACGGTGCGGCCGTTCTCGATCTACGCCGCGCCCGCGCCGAGGCCTCGCCGTCCGGATGGTCCCTGCGGGGCGCCCGCTACAGCTACCTCACCGACGGCGACCGGTACGACGCACACACGTGGAAGGTCCAGCCCGCCCCGGACAAGTACCGCCTGACGCCCACCAGCAGCGATCCCCTCGTCGCGAACGCGGACGTCTTCCACTCGGCCGCCAATCCCGAGGGAGCCGCCTACTCCTTCCGCACCACCGCCCGTTCACTGGCCCAGTCCCGCGCGCATGACACCGCGACCGCCACCACCTACGAGTCCGGCCCGCGGTTCGGGGTCACCATGGCCAAATCCGCCGGCTTCGCCGCCTGGAGCAGCGACGGCACCAGCGCAGACACCCTCGTCGATCTGCATATCACCATCGCCCCGCGCTGACGGCGCCCCGGCAACCAGGGCACTTCGAGCGAGCAGGGCGCCGCGTTCCCACAGCAACGCGGCGCCCTGTCGCCATGCCGCATGGCGGCAGGCCGCCCGCGGTCACCTCACAGGAGCCCGGCCCGGCGGGCGATGTCCTCGCCGTCCTTCATCCGCTGGTGCGCGTCCGTGCCGAGCCGGTCGAGGACTGCCGAGATCAGCGTCTCGATGAGCGCGAGCGTGGGGGTCAGGCTGTCGTACGGGGAACCGGAGGCGACCTGACTGATGAGCACGACATCGGCGTGCGCCGACGCGGGCGAGAGCCACGGGTCCGTGAAGACGACGACCTTTCCTCCCCGTTCGCGTGCGAGTTCGGCGATGACGGTCATGTCCTCCTCGTAACGCCGGTAGTCGAAGATGACCGTGACATCGCGGCGCGCCAGCTGGGTGAGGAAGGACGTCCTCTCGACATCCCTGTCCGGCAGAAAGGACACCTGGTCGCGCACCTGCATCAGATGCAGCCCGAGATACTGCGCCAGCAGGTGGGTGAAGCGCCCGCCGGCCAGATGAACCCGACGGCGAGGATCCCCCAGCAGCTGCGCCGCCGTATCGAACTCGTGCGCGGACACCTCATGGAAGGTCTGGGACAGCGCCTGCTGGAGCAGGGCCAGCCGCGGCTCCAGCCGCGCCTCGCCGGCAACGGCCTCGCCCGGCTCCTCGTCGGACACCGGGTCCGAGGACTCGTAGAGGGTGATGGGAGACGCGTTGCGGGCGTCCAGCTCTTCACGCAGCGCCGCCTGCAGGTCCGGAAAGCCCCGGTAGCCGAGGCGAGAGGCACAGCGGAGGACGGTGGGCGTCGACACCGCGGCGCGCTCGGCGATGGTCGCCACGGTCTCGAAGACGGCTGCGGGATACCCGGCGAGCAGCACCCGGGCGACTTTGCGCTCTGCCGGGCTCAGGTCACCCAGTCGGCTGCGGATCTCGTCGGCCAGCGTGCCAGTCATCGTGCGGGTCCTCCCCAGATGCGTCAGGTCAAAGCATCCCCGGTGCCCCCGAGCAGCGTGTCAGCTCACACGCGACAGTACAACAGGGCAGATGCCGGTACTCAATGTACTGTCCGTTACGGGTCGCGGATCAGTTCGGGAACGAGGTGTCCCGCGCGCTCGCAGGACCACGGCGGAACCCTGGATCCCCACACGCGACAGCCCCGCGCCGGACCATGGGAGCGAACACGGGTGCCTCGCCATGGGGCTGCTCAGGTGACAGTCGTGGCGGAGCCCCGGCTCCGCCCGCGTTCGCTCCTATCGTGAGGCAGCACAGGGACGATCAGCACAGAGGCGGGCAGCACATGAGCAAACCGCGCATCGACTACGCGGCGGTGTTCCACGCCCTCCCCGGCATGGTGGCGCTGCTGACTCCCGACCTGGTGTACGCCGACGCCAATGAGGACTTCCTCCGGCTGGCCGGGCGCACCCGCGAGCAGCTGGTCGGCCGGTACATCTTCGACGTCTTCCCCGAGAACCCCAATGACCCGGCCGCCGCCGGCATGCGCGAGACGCAGGCGTCGATGCTCCGAGTGGTGGCCACCGGTGAGCGCGACACCATGGCGCTGCTGCGCTACGACATCGAGGACCGCGAGCGCCCCGGCCGATGGGTGGAGCACTTCTGGAGCCCGGTCAACGCCCCCGTGCTCGGCCCGGACGGGAACGTGGTGCTGATCGTGCACCGCGTGGAGGAGGTCACCGAACTCATCCGCGCCCGCGGCGGCACGGGCACCGACAGCAGCCGCGCCCGCGTACTGGAGGCCGAGCTCTACACCCGCGCCCGTGAACTGCAGGAGGTCAACGAGCGCCTGCGCCGGGCCCACGCCCGCGATCGAGAGGTCGCCCTGGCCCTCCAGGCGGCCATGCTTCCCGCGCCCACCCCGATCGGACACCACCGCGCAGCCGTGCGCTACCGGCCCGCCGTGGGCACCTTGAACGTGTGCGGTGACTGGTACGACCTCGTGGACCTCCCCGGCGACCGCATCGCGGTCGCCGTCGGCGACGTGGTCGGGCACGGCCTGCGCGCAGCCTGCGTCATGGGGCAGCTGCGCAGTGCGCTCAGCGCCGCCGCCCGGGTCGCGGACGGTCCGGCTCGGGCGCTGGAGGCTCTGGGGTTGTACGCCCGTTACGTCGAGGGCGCGGAGTCGAGCACGGCGGTGAAGACCTACATCGACTGGGCCACCCACACCATCACGTACAGCAGCGCGGGGCATCCCCCGCCCGCCCTGCTCCACTCCGACGGCATGGTGACCTTCCTCGACCAGGCGACCGATCCCCCTCTGGGCGCGCGCCCGGAACACGTGCCACGTCCGCAGGCCAGTACTTCCTTCACAGAGGGCGCCACCTTGGTCCTCTACACCGACGGCCTGATCGAGCGGCGCCTCGAGGACATCGACGTCGGTCTCGCCCGCCTTGCCGACTCCCTCGTCCGCCACGGCCGATCGGACCCCGAAGTCCTGGCGGACGCCCTCCTGGACGACCTTCTGCCACCCGAGGGCAACAACGACGACACGGCGCTGGTGATCATCCGGCTGTGAGCCCGGCCGCACGCAGGTACGTCGCGGGCTGCCGCCTAACGATCGGGGTGGCCGCGACGGGGAGGACGGTCGGACGTTGGCACTGCACCACGGCCTCACGAACGTTCCGTGCAGGCCGGACTGTCGGCGTGTCAGCCCGCTTCCGCCGCGACCACGCACGAGGTCAGTTCACGTGGAAGCTCGACGCGCATCCCGCAGAAGCAGTGCAGCACCGGGCCGCGGGACGCAGGGGCTCCCAGGTCGATCGTCAGGATGTCGCGTACTTCTTTGAGCGCATCGCCCACTCGGGCCCCTCTGGCGACACGGATGCTCACCTCGTCGGGATCCCACAGTGCGATGGCCGGCAGATCGTCCACCATGAAAATGTGAATGCACACGACGTATCTCCCCAGGGATGCACAACATCACGATGCAATCCGCTCCGGGAGGTCAGCGGCTGACTGATGGTACCGATGACACTCGCGAATGTGGGGCGCTTCGTCATATTCGTCCGTCGCAGCAAAGGCGCCGCCCTCGTCCCCAGGTCGGCTCCTTTCGAGACAGCGGGGGCCGCCTGGAGTGCCGCGGGCCTCAGGTGATGCGGCTGACCTGGAGCATCATCTCGGCGTCCCTGAGCAGCGCGCGCTGACGTGCCTCAGGCAATTGCCGGTAGAGCATCAGCAGTCGGGCCTCGCGTTCGTCCGCACTGGGGCCGGGCACCGGACGTCCGGCCGCCTCGAAGAACTCCCTCGGCGTCGTCCGCACGCCCCACTCCCGGAACACGTCGACCATGGCCCGCAGTTTCTCCGGGGCGATACGGGAAGTGCCGCGCGTCCGGTTCATCCACGCGTTCAGGGTCGGATAGGAGATACCGGCCGCGGACGCCAGGTCCTTCTGGGTCCTCCCCGGGACCTGCGCCAGAAGACGTTCGAGCAGAGCCGCCAGGTCCTCGTCCCGATGTGGACGGTCATGGCCGGCTTCGGTGTCCCGTGAGGCGCGCTGCGGGTTCGTCACGCACAGAGGATCTGCCACAGGATCTACAAGCGCAAGTAGATCGCAGATCAGGGGCGACATCTTCGGGAGTACGCCGGAGTGCGGTAAGGGTAGCCGGACCGCCGCGCACGCCGTGCACCCGCGGTCACGCCCCGCCCAAGTGCTCGCGCCAGGAGCCCTTTTACCCCTGACGCTCCGTGGACGGCTTGACACTATCTGCATCTACACGAAGACTGTGGACCGATTCGACGGCGGACGCACAAACTAGCCGGATGAGTGGGCAGTTGAGCGCTGCCCCGTGAATCTACATCTACATGCGTATCGCAGATGGCGAGGGCGGAGTCCTCGCTTCTCCGCACGACATCGACGGGAGCACCGATCGTGTCCGTACCGCACAACGTCTCCACCCCTCCGGACAGTCCGGAACCCGAGCTGCTGGCCCGGGCCCGCACGGGCGACCGGGAGGCATTCGCCGCTCTGTACGACCAGCACTACCGGCAGGTGTACGGCTACCTGCTCGTCCGCACCCACAACAAACACCTGGCGGAGGACCTGACCCAGGAGGTGTTCACACGCGCCCTGCGTCGCATCGGCTCCTTCACCTGGCAGGGCACGGCATTCGCCGGCTGGCTGGCCACGATCGCGAAGAACCTGTACCTCGACGAACTCACCCTCGGCCGCACCCGGTTGGAGACGGCTGTCGCCGAGTTCCACGAGACGCACTGCACCGGCCCCGGCACGGAGTCCCTCGCACTGCGCGAACTGGAGGCGGTCGAGGCCCACGAAACGCTCCACTCCGTCCTGCACACGCTCAACGCCCATCAACGGCACTGCCTGGAGCTGCGTTTCCTCAGCGAGATGAGCGCCCAGGAGACCGCGCTCGCGATGGGCCGCAGCGTCGGTGCCGTCAAGACGCTGACATACCGTGCGCTGCGCAATCTGCGCGAAGTCACGCAGGCGGTGTCCGCATGAACGGCAACCTTCCCCACGCCGCGGTAGTGATCCGCGCGGTACTGGAATCCGTCCGCTCCGAGCAGGCGACCGTCGCCGCGCACGCCTTGGACCGGGCCCGGCTCCTGGTCGATCCCGAGCGTTCCTTCGGCACAGTGCTTCACCGCACGCCGGAGGGGCACTGGACTCGCGTTCCGCAGCCGGTCACCGACCTGGAACGCCAGGCACTCGCCTGGGACGCCTCCTGTGAGCGCGCCCGCGCGGTGGCGCGCACCATCGAGCGCCACCTCGCGGACCACGCGGGCCCGTACGGGATCCGGGTGGACGGCGACCGCGTGCGGGTCGTGCTGCGTGTCAGCGACAACGCCCAATGGGCGCACTGGCGGGCGTACTTCAGCTTCACGACCGTCCAACGGACCCGTGCGCACGCGGTGACCGCGGAAGGGGAACGCGAAGGCGTCCCGGTGACAGTGGTGGCCCACAGCCCCGCCCCGGCTCCCCCACCCACGAAGCCCTCATCGCCGGCCCGCCCGTTCCGGCTCGGCTCGACCACGTACGACCTGGCCCTCCCGCTGCGCGACATCCACGGGGACGTCTGGTACTTCCACGGTTGCCGCAACCGCGACGGCATGCCGTTGCTGTCCATCGACGGGCGCCCGGAGCGATGCTCCCTCGCCAACGTGGCCGAGCATCTGGGGCCTCTGTCGCCGGTACGCCCCTCCACGCCGGTGCGGATGCCGGCGGCGGTACACGGAGGCAGCGACTCCGACACACCGGCTTCGGTCCCCACCGACCCGCCGTCGGCGCCGGCCGAGAGCCCGGCCGGCCGGTCCCGGTGAACGTCCGACCGTGCGGCCCGACCGACACCGACGCGGGACCGACCGCCGAAGCAGACTCAGGCTCATGGGCAACCGAAGCGGGAGCGACCGCCGGAACCGGCGAAGGCTCACGGGCCTGGGAGTCGAATGCCTCCTGCCGACACCAGGACGCGGACCTGTTCTTCTCCCGCGCCACCAAACGGGTCGCCATGGCCATCTGCGCGGCATGTCCCGTCCTCAAGGCCTGCCGGGACGCGGTCCTGCGGCGAGAGAAGGGACTTCCGCGGTGCCGTCGCAGCGGTGTCGTCGCGGGCCTGACCGGACCGCAGCGCTATGCCTTGGAGGACCGCCCGGGCCGACCGGACCGGTCGGATCGGCCGGATGGGCCGGATGGGCCGGATCGAACGGATCGAACGGATCGAACGCATCGACCGGATCGGCCTCAGACCCGGCTGCCCAAGCCGTCAACGCCTGCTTCCGCCGACCCCTCGGCGGCTCGCGACCAGGTACGCCCGACGGCCAGGGGGCCCCTGCCCTGCGGGACCCGTGCGGCCTACCAGCGGCACCTGCGACGACGCGAACCCGTCGACGACGCCTGCCGCGCCGCCAACGCCCGTAGCGCCGGCCGGTACCGACGGACGGGGTCCACCGCCCCGAACCCCGACGAAGCTCCTCTGCGCGACCACGGAGGGGCCGGCCCGCCCGGTGCCGACGTCATGGAGCCATCCCCCGCTCACCCTCACAGGAGTAGCTGATGCCACCATTTCCGAGGTTCTCCCTTGCCGCGGATCCCGCCCCCGAGAACGTGCGGTCCAGCAGACCCCGAACCACTCGTCCCCTCGGCCGGACGGCCGCCGCCCTCCTGTTCGCCCTGTCCCCGCGCGGTCGCGGGACCCGCCGCAGACCCGCCGACGCCGACCGCCCCCGCACCGACCCCAGGCACCGCCTCGCACGGGACCTGGACAACTGCCGCCAGGAGCGGGACCGCTGGCGACGGCACGCCGACTCCTACGAACAGGAACTCACCCTGGTCTCCCAGGAGCGCACCCATCTGCTGGCCTGGCTCGCGGCACTGCACCCCTCGACCGCCGTCATCACTCCGGCCACCCGGTCCCAGGCCCATGGCACATACCTGTTGTGGCTCGTGGCCGGGGGACGCCAACTGTCCTGGCAGCTCTCGCTCACCGACTTGTCACTGTTCACGCACGTCCCCTACTCGGAGTGGACCGCGGACACCTCACCGGATGACACCCACTCCCCCTGGGACCAGGCCACCCACATCCGCAGGCACACCCACCTGCTGACCTTCGAGGCCTCGCTGCTCAGCATCCCCGGTCCCGCCGAAGGCCGGCCACACGAAGAACCCGGCCCCAACTGAGCGCACCCTCCCAGACTCCGGTCGGCAGGCTCGGGAGGCACGTCGACCGGGCCCCGCGTCCCCCTGCCAGCACCCAGCAGGGGGACGCGCCTGGCCGGGCTTACTCACCGCACAGGCGGTCGCGGGGTACAGCTTCCTGTCACATACGTGGGCAACATGCGTTCATGGACTGGTCGCGTCATCCGGCCGGTTGCGCCACCTGTAGCGCCAGTGCTCGGACACCCTGTGGTCGTCTCTCAAATCTGGGCGGAGCGGGCCGACCCGTTCGTATGCCTCCTCGGTGCGTGGGTCGTCGCGGAGGGCGAGGGCGTAGGCGGCTTCCAGGCGGAGGGCCTGGTCCTCCTCGTCCAGCAGAGCGGCCAGTGCTTCCGTCACCGGGGCCGCCCGGTCGTGGGACGTGGAGAGGGACGCGGCTGCGGCAGCCCGGACGTCCGGGTGGGGATCCCGGAGCAGGGTGAGCAACCTGTCGCGGATCACGGGGACCAGATCACGGGGTGACCCGAAGGACTGCGCGACCGCGGTCCTCACTCCTGGGTCGCGATCCCCCGCGAGGGCGAGCAAGGTGGTCAACACCTGCTCATTTCCGAGGACCTGACGGAGGTTCAGGCAATACGGCACCTCGCTACGCACCCGCGGTTCCTCGTGGCCGGCGTACCGGAGGCCGACGGCTTCCTTCCCAGGGTGGTCCTTGCCCGTGTAGACGTCGAGGACCCTCGCGAGTACGTGGCCGTCGGGCTCGTCGAGAGCCCAAGCCGCCAGGAGATCGGCGTCCTGCTCGGTGTCCTGCCGCTGGTGAATGTTGGCCAGGTAGTCCCGGTTCCACAGGACACTCGCGAGAAACCGGCGGTGGACCGGGTCGGGGTGGTGACGCAGGTCGGCCAACGCGGACCAGGCCTCCGGGCTGCGGCGGTATGCCAGGACGTAGCCGGCGGTGGACCAGTTGACATGCGTCTCGTCCGGATGAGGGACGGCCCGCGCCACCACCTCCGCCACCGACGGCTGGACGCCGAACGCCCGCTCCAGCGAGGTGAGGACGGCAGCGTGGCCGGCCCTGACGGTGAGGCCGCCGAGCGAAACCTCCTCCACGTAGGTGTGCCCGTCGTCCGTGATCACGCGCTGGACGGCCTGCCCCGTAGCGCCCGTGCGGCGGCGCAGCTCCTCCGTCGCCCCCGTCTCGAACCAGTGCCGTGCGAGGTCGAGGAGGCGCTGACGGGTGCTCTCGGCGATGCGCAGTCGGGGGTCCTTGCCGAGAACGGCCTCGACCATCACCGGGGAGCCGTGGTCGACTGCCCGTAGGAGCGGTGTGGTGCCGTCCGGCAGCTCGTGGTCGGAATCGGCTCCGGCCTCCACCAGTGCTTCGGCGATCTCGTGGTCGAACCCGGCCACGGCGGCGCAGAGCAGCGGGAGGCCGTCAGGGCCCAAGATGTCCGGATCGGCCCCGTCCGCGAGACAGGCCTGCACCGCGCTGAGGTCCTTCGCGGTCACCGCCATCACCAGCCGGGCGTCCACGTCACGACGTGCTGCTGTCACATGCCCCCCATCGAGTCCTGAAGGACCACGGTACGCGCATGACCCGATCGGTGAATTTCATTTTCCGGATGCGTCAGGCGGACGTCGGCCGCCCCCCAGCGCTCGACGGCACGGGCGTTGACGGTGTCCGGCACGAGGCAAGTCGTTCAGGCGGTTCGTTTCTCCTCGCCCGCGTGAACGGGAAGCGGCCGGGCCGCCCTCTCCTGCTCGGTGCGGGCGGTCTCCAGCAGCAGACGCCATGAGGTGACCGTCGGGCGCCGCCTCAGCAGGCTCCGGCGTTCACGCTCGGTCATGCCGCCCCAAACGCCGTGCTCGATACGGTTGTCGAGGGCGTGAGCAAGGCATTCCGTACGGACCAGACATCCGCTGCAGAGGACTTTCGCACGGTTCTGGGCCGCGCCTTCGACGAAAAGTTCATCGGGGTCGGCGGTGCGGCACTTCGCCCGTGTTTCCCACTCGCGCTCGACCCTGCTCATTCGGCGCCGCCTCCCTGTACAAGTCCTGTCCCTCCGCCTCGTGGAGGGCTCTGCGCAGACCATATGCCCAGCTCTGGCAGAACATGACTTCCTCAGGAGTTGCAACTCTTACGGGGGACGGCCCCGTTGACAACGCGGTCGGGCACACTTCGCAGGTGGGACGTTCCTTTCACGGTGCCCGCAGGGCAATTGAACCCACCGCACCGAGCTCTGACAGGCCTCGAACTGTCCTCGCTCCAGCGGGTCTCTGGGCGCGGTCAAGCGTTTCTCCACCATGGCGCGACGCCGAGGCTGGTCGTTTCGGACACCGTGTCAGGCACCGCCGATCCCCCGTCACGTCCCGTCCGGTCAGAACAGGCCAAAACCCGGGCGATGCCCCGCCCTCCGCACCGCGCCGGAGACGCCCCCGGCGGGTGAATACGCGCCATCCACCGCGCCCTGCGACACCCGGCGGCCAGGGGCCTCCGATTTCACCGGCGCCGCGGGTTCATTGTTCGGGCCGATAGGGGTACTGGCCGTGTCACGCGCATCCAGCGGCCACCCACGGCCCGGCGCGATACGAAGAGGGCAGGCTCATGACCACGCACGCACACCCGACGGCTTCCCCCCGCACGCAGGTACAGAAGGCCGCGCAGTTCGTCGGCGCCGTCTTCCTCCTCGTCGGCGTCCTGGGCTTCATCCCCGGCATCACCACGAACTACGACAGCATGGAGTTCGCCGCCCACCACTCCGGCGCCGAACTACTGGGCATCTTCCAGGTATCGGTCCTGCACAACCTGGTCCACCTGCTCTTCGGGATCGCCGGCCTGGCCCTCGCACGTTCCGTCGGCACCGCCCGCAACTACCTCGTCGTCGGCGGCGCCGTCTACCTCGTGCTGTGGCTGTACGGCCTGCTCATCGACCACAGCAGTGACGCCAACTTCGTCCCGGTCAACACCGCCGACAACTGGCTGCACTTCTTCCTGGGCATCGGCATGATCGCCCTCGGGTTCTTCCTGACCCGCGGCGCCGGCGCCACCCGCACCCGTCGGTGACCAGCCGGACGTCAAGCCCGGTGAGCAGCGGGCATCCGACGTCCGTACCCGTGAACGGCGGTGGGGGGGGGGGGGGGGGGGGCCCGCCCCCCCCCCCCCCCCCACCGCCGTTCACTGACGTCGCGGACCTCCGCACGCGTCGCCGTCACACTGGACCCTCGGCTCACGCCTCGTCGCGCATGCCCCAGGGCGAGCCGTAGTCGGTGAGCAGGTCGAGGAACGGCCGCGGGGGCAGAGCTTCGGGGCCGAGAATGCCCGCGCCGGACCAGGCGCCGGTGGCGATCAGTTCGAGGGCGACGACCGGGTTGACGGCCGTCTGCCAGACGACGGCTTGAGAGCCGTACTCACGCATGGACCACTGGTTGTCGACGACGTGGTAGAGGTACACCTCGCGCCGTTCGCCGTCCTTCGTGCCGGTGACCCAGGTCCCGGCGCAGGTCTTGCCCGTCATCCGGTCCCCGAGGGTGGCGGGATCGGGCAGGCACGCGGCGACCACGTCACGCGGCGAGACGCGCACCGGCCCGTCCTCGCCGGGCACGGTGACCTTGTCGGTCGAGTCCAGGCCCAGCTCGTGCAGGGTCTTGAGCCGGGCGATGAAGTCGTCCCCGAGGCCGTACTTGAAGGTGACGCGGCGCGCGTCCACCCAGCGCGGGATGAGCAGCACCTCCTCGTGCTCCACGTTCACGCACTCGACGGGCCCGATCCCCTCGGGGAACTCGAAGACCTCCGGCTCGCTGAAGGGCGCGGTGGTGAACCAGCCGCGCTCCTTCTCGTAGATCACCGGCGGGTTCAGACACTCCTCGATGGTCGTCCAGATACTGAAGGACGGTGCGAACTCGTACCCCTCGACGGCCAGGTTCGCACCGTCACGGACGCCGATCTCCTCGATCTCGTCGAACAGTTCGTCCGCCGCGTACCGGGCGAAGACGTCGGACAGGCCGGGCTCGACCCCCATGCCCACCAGAGCGATACGCCCCGATGCCTCCCAGGGGTCGGCCAGGTCGAACTGCGCGTCGCCGAGTTTCACGCCGCACTCCTCGTACGGCCGCGAGGCGTGCGGAGCGGACAGCGACATCGCCATGTCCATGTAGTGCGCGCCTTCGGCCAGAGCCGCCCGGAACAGGGGCATCACGAAGCGCGGGTCGGTGGCGTTCAGAAGGACGTCGCACCGGTGCTCGCGCAGCGCGTGCCGCACAGCCGTCTCGTCGGAGGCGTCCAGGCGCAGGGCGCTGAACCGGTTCTCCCCCTCCGGCAGCGCGTCGACCGCCGCCTGCGCGCGGGAGGGGTCGTAGTCGGCCACGACCATGTGGGTCAGGAACTCCCTGCGCGCCACGATCCGGGTGACGGCTCCGCCGACACCGCCCGCGCCGACCAGAAGCACTCTCATGACAGAGACCTTTCGTGCGGGAGGCTGCTGCCTCCGGGGTGCCCCGATGCAACAGCACCCCGAGTTGTAAGGTCAACCGTGTTGGCGTAAGGGCCACGCCGGTGACGGCCGGGTGACGGAGAGGGCGGAACATGCCGAAGAAGGTGGTGCCCGAGGAGGCGCGGCGCAGGCGCAGGCCCACGCGGCAGGGCGCGGTGCTCTCCGAGGCCCTGATCGTGCAGACCTCGCTGCGTCTGCTGCGCGAGCACGGGCACGGCGGACTGACCGCCCGGCGGCTGGGCACCGCGCTGGGTGCGGACCCGAGCACCCTGTACCGCTACTTCGCCGGGATGGACGATCTTGCGAGAGCCATTGGCAACGAACTGATGGGCCGGGCCCTGGACGGATGGTCGGCGGTCGGTGACTGGCGGGCCGACCTGCGCTCCCTCGGCCGGGCCCTGCACTCCTCCTACCTCGCCCACCCGCAGGCGGCGGTCCTCACCGCCAGCCGGGTGAGCGGGCGCCCGCGCGAGATCGCGGTGGACGAGGCGATCCTCGGTCTGCTGCGGGGCGCGGGCCTGCCGGATGCCTCCGCGGTCCGCTTCTACCACGCGTTCATCGACCTGGCGCTGGCCTTCGCCGCGCTGGACGCGGGGTCGCTCGCGCTTCCCGCGGAGGCCCGCAGCACCGATGAGCACATGTGGGGGTCGATCTACGCCCGCCTGCCGGCCGCCTCACATCCGAACATCGCCGCGACCGCGGACCTCCTCGCGGCCCGTATGCCGCACAGCGCCTACCCGGTGGTCCTGGAGACCCTGCTGGACGGCATCGCCGCGGAACTGGAGACCGTACGGCCAGGCGAGTGATCGGGCGCGCCCGGTGTGCCTCTCGGTGCGCGCGTGGCGGTCACCGCTGATACCGCCTCGCCCCTGCCGGTACGTCGTCGAAGCGAGCGCAGACACTCAGGTCAACGCCGTGCCAGGGGGACCCAGTTGATGCCGGACGCCTCAGCGGCACCGTCCGCGCGCGACAACGACTTGCGCAGCAGGGAAGCCCGGCTCATGGGTTGCGCACTGCTCAGAGAGCCGTGCCCGTCTCCTCGGCCAGCGTCCGCAGGAGGCGGTCCTGGAACGCCTCGTCGTGGACGGCGTGGTGAGGCTGCGTCAGCTCTTGGTGATACCAGTACCCGCCGGTCGTCAGGGCCTGCGGGTCGTCGCTGACGGCAAGCCATTCCTGCGTCCGGTGACCGAGCTCCAGGTCGTCCGGAGCTCCCGGGCCGCCCATCTTCGTCGGCACCCAGCCCGGGTCCACCGCGTTGCTCAGCACACCCGGCCGCAGACGGGCCACCGCTGCGGCCAGCGTCGTGACGTACAGCTTGCTGTCGGCGTACGAGCCCGCGCTCGCCCCCAGCCAGTCCACTCCGTCGAGCACAGGCCGCCCGCTGAAGTGCGAGCCGCTGCTCAGGTACACCAGCCGGCGCGGTCCCTCCAGCAGAGCCGTGAGGAGGTAGGGGGCGATGACGTTGACGGGCATGACCGGACGTCCGCTCCACACCCCGGCGTTGTGGATGACCGCGTCCAGCGGATCGGCGCCGTTCAGCTCCGCGGCGATGCGCCGTACCGCATCGCGATCGGTGAAGTCGCCGACAACGATCCGGGCGCGGCCGATCAGTCCCCCGAGGTCCGCGGCGCGCTCCTCGTTCCGGGCGTGGACGACCACGTCGTGCCCCTGCGCCAGAAGTGTCGTGGCCGCCGCAAGGCCGAGACCGTCGGCGGAACCGGTCACCAGGATCCGGCTCATCACGTTTCCTCTCTTCTGCATGGGCTGCGACGAGCGGCCCAGCGGTGGTGTCTCGGTCAGGACCGTGCGAGCGGCTCGCCCGCTGGAAGAGCGGAGAGTGCCGTGACTCGGCGCGCGGCCGTCGGCCGGAATTCGGCCATCCGCCTACCGCACCCGCCCGTCGACCGCCGAGTCAGCATTGTCCACCTTCGGACCTCCTTCTTCATCACTTGACAAAGCGGAACGTCGTTCCGGATAGTAAGTGGAGCGATGTTCCGTTTCATGTCGACCGAGTCGGGTCGATCGAGGCGGACGCGCTTGCCCATCCGCCTGTCGTGATCCAGCTGGGCCGACAGCGCTGCACCCCGGTGAAGGGAACCCCGCCATGAACGCGACCACGCACACCTCCGCCTTCGACTCGCCCGCCCCCGTGCTGTCGTACAGCCCGGTGATCCTGTCCGTACCCGGCCGACCCGTGGACCTCCAGGTCCGCGTCTCCGCACCCACGACCGGCACCGGCTTGCCCGTCATCCTTCTCTCCCACGGCCACGGCGGTTCCAACAACCTGTCGTCGCTGAACGGGTACGCCCCTCTCGCCAACCTCTGGGCGGCAGCCGGGTTCGTCGTCGTCCAGCCCACCCATCTCAGCTCCCGGACCCTGAGCCACCGCCTCACCGACACTCCTGGAGCCCCGTTCTTCTGGCGCTCACGCGCCGAGGACATGAGCCACATCGTCGACCGGCTCGACGAGATCGAGGCCGCCGTGCCGCAGTTGGCCGGGCGCGTCGACCACGAGAAGATCGCTGTCGCCGGGCACTCGCTCGGCGGGCACACCGCCGCCCTCTTGCTGGGTGCCCGGACCACCGACCCCGACACCGGGGACGAGGTGGACCAGCGCGAGCCCCGGATCAAGGCCGGAGTACTGCTCGCCGCGCCCGGAAGGGGCGGCGACATCCTCAAGGGACCGATGGCGGAGCACGTGCCGTTCTTCGACGGCACCGACTTTTCGACCATGACGACACCCGCCCTGGTCGTGGCCGGCGACGAGGACGACTCCCGGCACTTCACCGACATCGGCCCCGAGTGGCATGCCGACCCCTACCGCCTCGCCCCGGCGCCCAAGACCCTGCTCACGTTGTTCGGCGCCGAGCACCTGCTGGGCGGCGTCTCCGGGTACGACGCCGCCGAGACCACCGACGAGAACCCCGAGCGGGTCGCCACTCTGGCACATCTCACCTCGGCCTACCTGCGTACCCTGTTCGAGCCCGGTGACGATGCCTGGCAGGCCGCGTGCCAGGAGCTGACGACCGGGTCCGACCCGGCAGGACGAGTGGAATCCAAGTAGTGGGATGGGGTACTACAGGGTTCTCGGGCACAGGAGTTGACGTTCCGGGACGCCAAGGCCGGGTCCATCCCGCCCCGATCCAGGACCCGGCCCCGGGTCTCCTGCTCCCGGCCTCCCGCAACGGCCTTCCCACCCTCCTCGCGGCACATCTCGACCACAGGCGCGGAGGCGGGCCAACGGCCTGGCCCGCCCGGCCTCCCAGAGCGCCGACAACCCACCGCGACAACTCCGTTCGGCGCTCCGATGATGCGGGTATGCCAGCTGTCGCGCGCATGTCGTGCCCGCGTATCCGGGGTTGATCGAGGGGGCGTCAGTGCGAGACAGGGCGGCTGAATTGGGGCTCGGTGGCATCCGCGGCGACCACGCGGTCATCAACCCGACGATGGGCGCCATGTTCCAGGTGCTGCGGGGATTCCTGCTGTGTGTCTGGATCGCCCTGATCGTCACCACCATCGTCAACCCGTCCGCGGTGGACGGCAATGCCGCCGTTGCGACGGTGGTGGTGGCCGCGGTGTACGCGCTGAAGTTCGCTTGGCGGCTGCTGACCGCCCGACTCGGTGTGAACAGGTGCTACCTGTGCGCGGAAGGCGTGGCGGTCACGGGCCGTTTCGGGCGCGTCCGCGACTCCGTGACGTGGAACGAGGTCACCGGGGTGCAGCAGACGACGGTGGTGGGTCTCCTGATTGGCGCCCACCGCATCGAGATTTTCAGGAACCGCTTTTCGGCGCCACTCTGGCTGGTGGCGCCGGGAGCGAAGTCCGCCCTCGTGCAGGCGCTCCTCTACGAGGGCAGGCGCAGCGGCGCCCTTCGGTGAGATCCACACCGTGAGCTGACGGTCTGTCAAAACGTTGACAACTCGTCCGGGGTTGCATCCGAATCAGGACTCTGCCAACGTCACTCACGCAACTCGCCCCCCACGAAGCGAACTTGGGGGTGACACCGGGATTCGGAAGCCGTCGAGGACATGCGGCTGCCGACTCCGTCGCCCGTAACCGGCCTCCTGGCCGGACGCCGGCGATCGCATGAACCTCGCTCCGCCGAGCACGCTGCGCCCGGCGGGCGCGCAGATCAGGGATCGCCACGCCCGTGCCGGACCGAGCAACACCCGGCCGGCGCCGCTTCCTTGAAGCCGTGAACGCGCGACGCGGTGTTTCCAACCCCTTGATCACTCGTGAGGTCTCGCGCGAACGAACCGTGCCCTCGTCGACCCCACCGGGGACGGAGTGGGCGGGATGCGTCCGTGTGAGCATCCTCGAAGAAAAGGCAGCAATGAAACGCACAGGCGTATACGCAGTGTCAGCACTACTCGCCGGATCGGCGCTACCCCTCGGCCTGGCCGGGTCTCCTGCGGCGCAAGCCGCCTCCCGGACGTACTACGTAAGCCCGAGCGGCTCCGACGGGAACACCGGAACGTCCCCGGCCAAGCCCTTCCGCACCCTCCAGAAGGCCGCGGACAACACGGCACCCGGAGACACCGTCTCCGTCATGAACGGCACCTACACCCAGCGCCCGGGCGGCTCCGACGTCCTGGTGATCTCCCGTTCGGGCCGCTCCGGAGCGCCCATCACCTTCCAGGCGCACCCCGGACACCACCCGGTCATCCATCCCGTGACCGCCTGGAACGGCATCCGGGTCAACGGCGCCTCACACATCGCCATCCGCGGACTGGAGGTCAAGGGAAACAACGCGAACATCTCCCTCGCGGAAGCCGAACGCGGCGCCAGCACCAAGCACGGCAAGTACAACACCAACTGCGTGTCGGTGGAGAAGAACAGATCGACGGGCTCGCGCCCGCACCACATCGAGATCGCGGGCAACACAGTCCACGACTGCGCGGGAGGCGGAATCAGCGCAGGCGACGCCGACTACGTGACGATCGACCGCAACCACGTCTACTCCAACTCGTGGTACACCGTGTTCGCCACCAGCGGCATCTCGATCCTCGCCGCGCGTGACGTCGACCGGGGCGACTCCGGCACCTACAAGATCCGCATCACCGACAACGTCGTCCATGACAACGAGACGAAGGTGAAGTGGGAGCACTGCAAGTGCTACTCGGACGGTAACGGCATCATCGTCGACACCCTCAAGGACAAGGCGAAGGCCGGAGCCACCGGTCCCGACTACCAGGGCCGGGTACTGGTCGCCAACAACGTGTCCTACGACAACGGCGGCTCGGGCATCCACTCGTACAAGAGCCAGCACGTGGACATCCTGAACAACACGGCCTACCAGAACGGCCGCAGCACCCGGATGGACAGCTACGCCAACATCTACGCGCACAACAGCACGGACGTCAGAATCCTCAACAACGTCGCCTACGGCCGTGCCGGCCAGGCGACGAACTCCAAGTACAAGAACGTCGACGTCACCTACGACTACAACGTCTACTACGGCGGTCGGGCCCCCGAGGTGAAGGGGCCGCACGACATCGTCGCCGATCCTCGATTCGTCAAGCCCGGAACCGATGCCGGAGCCGACTTCAGGCTCCGCGAGGGCTCCCCCGCCATCGCCTCGGGCAAGGCGGTTCCCGCCGTCACCACCGACATCACCGGAGCCCGCCGGTCTGGCGTCCCCGATCGTGGGGCGTACGCGAGTGACGCGGTGGCCGATACCTCGCCTACGGCGGCGGCGACCCAGGACGACGTCTCCTCGCCGCAGCCCAGCACCCCGGTCGGCGGGCCCTCCGAAGGCCAGGAGCCGCGCCGCTCGGACGAGTCCGCAGGCGGCGAGGGCAATGACGCCCGACCCGCCACCGCCGGTGAGGGACTGGCTCAGACCGGAGGCGGCCTGGTGCTGCCGCTCGGCATCGCCGCGTTGACGCTGATGTTGGGTGGGGCGCTCATCCTCCTGATCCGGCGCAGGCGCGCCTGACACCTGGCACGACCCTGAGCCCCGCTACCCGGGCACCCCGTGCCCCCCTTCCGCCCGGGTAGCGGACCTCCCTAAGCACCCCTGCCGGTGCGCTCACGGCCGAAGTACCCTGTCAGACTTACGTCATGGCGGCTCACACGGACAGGACCGATTCCCCTGACGCCACGACAGCGGTACCCGATCCGCCTCGCGTCGCCTGGCGCAAAGACATGAGGCGCCGCGTGCTCGACGCCGCACGCGACCTGACGTGCAGCTCCGGCTGGGACCAGGTGAGCCTGTCGGCCGTCGCCGGCGCAGCCGAAGTGTCCCGCCCTTCCGTGTACAAGGAGTTCGGCAATCGGGCCGGCCTGGGACGAGCACTGGTGGTCAGGGAGACTCAGGAGTTCCTGGCACAAGTCGCCCAGGCCCTGTACCCCGGGGAAACGGACACTCGCGCCTCCCTCAGGTCGGCTGTCCACTTCGTCCTGACCGAGGCCCAGTCCAACCCGCTCGTCAACGCCGTCGTGGTAGCTGCTCGGGAGGGATCCGACAGCCTGCTCCCCTACCTGACGGCACGTGCGGACCCGATCTTCGACGCGGCCCAGGGCCTCTTGCGTGAGTGGTTCGGTGAACGCTTCCCCGAAACGGACACAGATGTCGTCGCCGTGGCGGCGGACATAACCGTGCGGATGACCATCAGCCACCTGATTCTTCCCGAGGCCGACCCCGGGACGACGGCAGACCGTCTGTCCCAGGCTGTCCTGAAAGTCTTGCGCTAGCCCCATCGCGGTAGGTCCGGGGTGACATTCCCGTCACCCTTTTGAATGCGGCACTCAGAGCACTCTCGGAGCCGTAGCCGACCCTGCGGGCGATCGTGGCCAGCGTCTCGGTCCCCTCGCGCAGGCGTGCCGACGCCAGTTCGATGCGCCATCCGGTGAGGTAGTCGAGCGGCCCCTGGCCGACTTCCGCCTTGAACCGTGCCGCGAGGGTGGAACGCGAGACCGCGCTCTCGCTCGCCAACTCGGCTACCGTCTACGGGCGTTCGGGAGAGCCGTGCATCAAGGTCAACGCCCTGGCGACCACCGGGTCCGCCAGACCGGCCGGCCACCCCGACACCGCGGGAAGGTTCCGGGCGAGGTGCAGGCGCAGCACGTGGATGAGCATGACGACGGCGAGATGTTCGGCCACGAGGGTCGAAGCCATGGGCCGGTGCCGAAGTTCCTGGTCGATCTGGGACAGCGCCCACTGCAGAGTGTCCGCCTCGCCCGACCCGGCAGGGACGTGGATGACGGGAGGAAGCGCGTCCAGCAGCAACGCGCGCGCTCGGTCACCGAATGAGAAGCCTCCCCCGATGAGCAGAACGTCGTCACCTTCTCCCGTACGTGCGACGCCGTTGTCGGCCGAGGCGAAGATCGGCCCCGCGGCCACCGGACGCACGTCCGCGTGGCTGGCGAGCGTGAACTCCAGCGGGCGCGTCAGCAGGTAGCAGTCTCCCGCGACGAGAGAGATCGGTTCGTCGAGCCCCGCCACGTTCAGGAGACACGTGCCGCGCCGCACGGCGTCGAATTTGACACCGTCCGGCGCCGCCGAAGCGGTCGACCTGGCCGACCTCTCGTCCGTGGCCGCCTTCGCGCGTGCATGGCAAGGGCCGCTGGACGTCCTGGTGGCCAATGCCGGCATCATGGCGATCCCGGACCGGCAAGTCACCGCCGAGGGCTGGGAATTGCAGCTGGCCACCAACTACCTCGGCCACTTCGCCCTCGCCGTCGGACTGCACGGCCACCTGCGAGCGACCGGCAACGCTCGTATCGTCGTCGTGAGTTCCGGCGCCCACCGGAACGCGCCGCTCGACTTCGACGACCCGCAGTTCGTCCAACGCCCCTACGATCGCTGGGCGGCGTACGGGCAGTCGAAGACCGCCGACGTCCTGTTCGCCGTGGGTGCCCGCCGGTGGGCGACCGACGGCATCACCGCCAACGCGCTCAACCCCGGCTGGATCAGCACCAACCTTCAACGTCACCTCGACGACGCCACGATGCGGGCTCTCGGGGCGATCGACGAGGACGGCAACATCATCGAGCAGCCGGACTACAAGACGGCCGCACAGGGCGCCGCGACCTCCGTGCTGCTGGCCGCCTCTCCTCTGGTGGAGGGCGTCACCGGGCGCTACTTCGAGGACAACCAGGAGGCGGCGGCCGTGCTGCCCGACCAGGCGGACCGCGTCGGCGGCGTCGCGCCCCACGCCCTCGACCCGCACGCCGCGGACCGCCTCTGGGAGTACGCCACCCGCACCATCCACTGAGCGGGGAGCGAACCGTTATGAGTGGATCTACCACTGACTGCCGTCGGGGCGGATGAGCAGTTCGCTCATGACGACACGTGCGGGACGGGTCACGACGTAGGTGATGGCGTCGGCGATGTCTTCCGCATGCAGGAGGGTGGCATCGGCGAAGGCGTCCTTGCCGGCCTCCAGGATTTCCGGACGGATGTGCGTGAACAGTTCGGTGGCGACGGGGCCGGGTTCGATCAGGGACACGCGGACGTGGCGGCCGGTCACCTCTTGGCGCAGCGCTTCGGTGAAGGCACCGACGCCGTGCTTGGTCAGGCTGTAGACGGCGGAGCCTGCTATGGGAACGCGGCCGGCCAGGGAGCTGATGTTCACGATGTCGGCGGTTCCCCGGGTGCCCTCAGCCGCGACGAGCAGGTGTGGCAGTGCGGCGTGGGTGGCGTACAGCAGGCCCCGCACGTTCAGTGCGATCATCCGGTCCCACTCCTCGACGGGGGCGCTCTCGGCGGGGCCGAGCAGCATGATTCCGGCGTTGTTGACGAGAGTGTCCAGGCCGCCGAAGGCTGCGACGGTCTGCTCGACCATGGCGGTGGCCTGGGCCCGGTCGGTGACGTCGGTCTGGATCGCGAGGGCGGTGCCGCCGTCGGCCTCGATGCGCGCGACGAGTTCGTCGAGACGGCCCTTGCGCCGAGCGGCCAACGCCACATTTGCGCCCCGGGCGGCGAGTGACAGGGCGGTGGCGGCGCCGATGCCGCCACTCGCTCCGGTGACGAGCGCGGTCGTGCCGGTGAGTGAGGAGCCCATGGCTGTCCCCTTTTGGTGATCGGTGCGGGATGACCTCCGAATGATGACACCACCGTAACGCTTACGGCAATGTCGCGCGACAGCACCCAAGGCGCGACGGTGGCGTCATACGTGGGCTAAGCTGACAGGCGTGAACAGTGACGAGATCGCCCAGAGCACCCGACGCCTCAAGTTGGAAGCGGCTCCCGGGGGGCTGTGCGTCGTACAGGACTTGCTGAATTCCGCGAGCATGCCGGCGGCCTCGATCCCTGACCTCCTGTCCGACGAGACCTCGGCGCGGGACTGGCTCGCCGCGTCGTTGCGGACGTGGCAGGAGCAGACCGGCCGGACCGCGCCTCACATCACGATCGGCGGCGACGACCCGGCCGCGCTCCGCGATCTCCGCGGCCTCGTGCGTCGCTGGTTCACCGAAGACGTCGATGGCGTCGACGAACAGGCGCCGCGCCCGATGGAAGCCGCCATCGCATACCGCGACGGCCGCCTGACCTACGAGCCCAGAGGCGACGGCGCCGCCGCCGTCGCGTCACTGGTCCACCTCGAGGCGCTGCTCGCCTCCCACACCGGCACACTTAGTCGCCTCAAGACGTGCAGGAACCCGGACTGCGGGGCGGCTTTCTACGACCGGTCGCGCAACGGCACCCGCGTCTGGCACGACATGAAGACCTGCGGCAACGCCCTGAATCTGCGCGCTTCTCGCGCCCGCCGACGACACTCCCCGGAGCCGGAGGTCCACCCGTCCCCGCAGACCGGTGAGGCCGTCGAAGTCTCTCCCTGACAGCGGTTTCCGAACGGCTTTTTCGTACGAGTACGGCTGTTTCGTACGAGCGCCTGAAGGGTGCTCGGTGTCCGCGCTGGAGACGACGGACCGCTGCGCCCGCTATGGGCCGTGCTCGTCGCCCGCGGTGGCATCGTCGGCGAACCTGCCGTCGGCGGCGTCGCGGGCTGCGGAGTTCCGCGCCGCCGTGTCTCCGCGGGAGGCGGATCAACCGCCGTCGGGCAGGGTCAGTCCCAGCCTCAGCTGACTGTCCGCGGTCGCAATGATGGTCTCGGTGATGTCCCGGGGCTCCCAGCCCAGCACCGAGCGGGCCTTCTCGTTGCTGATGACGGGGATCCTGCCCTGGAGAGCGGCGGCATCCCGAAGGGCCGGTTCGGTCTTCGCGGCCTCTCGTACCTGCTCGACGGTCAGTTCCACGGAGGGCAGCAGCGCGGCCGCCGAGGGGAGGTGCTCGCAAAGGATCCGCGCCATGTCGAAGAGGCTGACCGCCGGCCCTCCCACGGCGATGAACCGCTCTCCGGCCGCCTTGGGGTGCAGCATGGCGCGCAGGTGGAGGTCGACGACGTCACGCACGTCGACGACACCGAAGTACATGATCGGCACCACCGGCATCTGCCCGGTCAGCATGCGCTTGACCAAGCCGACGGAGGCCGATGGACGGTCGCCCAGCTGTGGTCCGAAGATGCCGGTGGGATTGACGACCACCAGCTCGATGTCCCCGTGCGCTTGTACGTAGTCCCAGGCGGCGCGCTCGGCCAGCACCTTCGACTTGTGGTACGCGGGCAGACCCTCGGTGTCCGGATCCGTCCAGTCGGTCTCCGAGTACTGGTCGTCGGGCTTCAGGGTGTATCCGACCGCGGCGTAGGAGGACGTCATCACCACCCGGGGAATCCCGGCCTCGCGGGCCGCGGAAAGGACGCGCAACGCGCCTTCGCGGGCGGGGAGGACGACCTCTTCCTCCGACTCGGGCGGGGTGAACGGGAAGGGCGACGCGTGGTGGAGCACGTGCCCCACCCCCTTCATGGCCTCCGCCCAGCCCTGATCGGCGCTGAGATCGGCCTCGGCGAACTCCAGTCGGCCCGCCGGGTCGACCCCGGCCTGCCGGAGCACGGCCCGTACCGCTGTCTCCTGTCCGGCTTCCCGGACCGTCGCACGGACGCGGTAGCCCTCGCTCAGCAGCCGCACGATCGAGTGGCTGCCCACGAGTCCTGTGCCGCCCGTGACCAGCACCGTTCCTTGTTCCGACGGCGAGGTGGTGAGGTTGTCTGTACCCAACTTGTTCAGTCCTTCTGCATGAATTGGTCCATGACGCGCATGACGTCCTCGATCGCGCGTCGCTCGGCGTCGGCGTCCCCCCGGACACGGGCGTCCCACAGATCCGCTTTGCGGCGCAGATAGGTCAGCCGCAGTTGCAGCCGCTCGATGTCGGCGGCCAGTTTCTCCGCCTGTGAGGCGAACAGATCGCGCTGCTCGGCCGCCGCCGCATCTCCCTCGGCGAGCAGGTCCAGGTAGCGGCGCATCCCGCTGACCGCCATCCCTGCCGAACGCAGGCAGGACAGTACTTCGACCCGCTCCACGGTCGCCGGTCCGTACCGACGGTGACCGCTGGTCTCGTCCCGGCCGACCGTTCCCAACAGGCCGATCTTCTCGTAGTAGCGCAGCGTGGGCTCGCTGAACCCGGACCTTCGCGCCATCTCTTGGATGGTCAGATCCGCCGCTCGCTCTCTGGTCGCTCCTGCCATGCGAACAGCCTCCGATACTTCAAGCGCTTGAAGTCAAGCTGACCCGTCCACGACTTATGCGCCACCGACAGCACCGACTGCCGGCGGGCGCCGCAAGACTCAGGGCGCGTCGCTGGGAGTGATCCGCCCGACCCATGAATCCGACGTCAGGGGCGACCACACGACGTCGATCTCGACACCATGAAGGGTGAGAATGAGGTCTTCCAGCTGCGTGGAGACCGCTGCCCGCACGTCCTCGGATGCCGACTCGGCAGCCATCGACACCTTGCCGCATCCGCCGCGCGCGTCGTCGGCGCCGAACGTGTAGGGCCAGTCGTTCCGGCCTCTCAGCAGGATGACCTCGCCGGGGATCCCGAAGGCCGGCCGCTTCTTCGTCCTGCGTCGTCTGACCACGGGGCCATTCAACCCGACGACACATCACCCGACGGGAACGCAGGGTCGGCGCACTACTCAAACGATGCGGTGTCTCAACCCGAGAGCACGATGTCAGCGGCCAGCGCGTGGCCCCCGCGCCGGAGTTGCCCGCGGCTTGTGTTCGCCGGGCGAAGCGCCAGGTGGAGATGTGAATTGACCGTGCGGGCGCTGCTCAGGCCAAGGGACGCCTGCGCCGCGGACAGCGTCATGGCGTAGGAGTCCACGGCCCGGCGCACGTTGGGCATGTCGGTTCCCTCGCCGGTGACCAGACGGTCGAGGTCGACGTACGCGGACCGCACGATCTCGATCCACCGGTAGGTGCGAACGTCCTGCTCCCAATGGTGGGTGTACTGCGGTGCCAGCTTGCCCGCCCAGCGCCGGAACATCCGCCCCTTGACCTCCGCGCTGTGCGGGGTCAGATGCAGATGCCGGACCAGGTCGTAGAGGGGGTCACCGACCATGGCCATCTCCCAGTCGATGATGACCAGGCCGCGCCCGCTCTCGTCCCGTACGAGGTTCCACGGGTTGAGATCGCCGTGCAGCAAGACGGTCTTGCGCGGGCTGACCGACCGGCTGGAGAGAATGGATTTCAGGCGCCCTGCGTCGGGAAGCCCCAATACGCGAGCCAACTGCCGGGATCGCGTGGGGAGATCGTCCACGAGTTCCACCAGCCGGTCGCTCAGCCAGGCGTAGAAGGTGCCGTCGCCGACGGTGGCATCCAGCGCCGCGGCGTCGATGGCGGTCAGCGCGCACAGTTGGTCGACCAGGTCGTCCGCCTCGCTCAGGCGCAGACCGTTCACCGGGTGGCTCGGCAGTTCGGGCACCTTCACGCCGTCGGGGCAGGGCGCCGCGTAGGAGTGCACCTCGAACGGCTCACACACCTCGCTGACTCCGCGGGCGAGAACCCGAGGGGCCCGCACCACGCCACCCAGCGCCTCGATCGAATCGAGGACCTGGTGCTCGTCGAAGTAACACGGCTCCCTGCGGCTGTCCGCCGAGGGAAGCCTGCGGCGTACGACGAGTGGCTTCTGGACGCCGCTCACCGTCACCACGGTGTTCAGGTGCCCGGTGCCCCGGAACACCTGGTGAGCACGCGCCGCACCTTCGGCGACCAGGGCCTCGACCACGCTCTCCTCACTGAGCTCGCCGGGCCGTACGTACTGCACGGACACAGCCGGCCCGGATCGGACGCGGTGGCCGGGCTGACCCGCGTGCCAGCGGCGCAGGACGCTCTGGATCTCCTTGAGGCCCGGCACCCGGCCCAACTTGAGGGGCGCGCACGCGGCTTCCAGTGCCCGCCGCACCGCGACCGCCGCGCCCTTCAGATCGCTTGGACCTTGTTCGGTACCCAACGATTTCGCCGCCCGGATCACGTCGGGGTAGACGGACTGCGCGCGCTCGAACGCGACGTAATGGCGCAGGTCGCTCTCCACCCCGTTGGTCGCCGCCGGCCTGACCCCTCGCATCGCCGTGTACCAGGCGTCCTTGACCTCCTCCCACTGGTGGTCCGGGTACTGCATGCGCACCAGATGCGTCGCCAGGTCGTGCAGCGGATCCCCGTAGGTGGCCAACTCCCAGTCCACGCCGATTAGAAGCGGATCGCCCTGGTGGGAGAAGATCACGTTGTCACGGTGCAGGTCGGTGTGGAGCAGGCTGAACGGCCGACGGGCCATCGGCGGAACGCGCCGCGCGAACGAGGTCATCGCGTCCTCGGGAACACCCAAGGCTGCGAACAGCCCACCGAACTGTGCCCAGTTGGGCTTCCTCACCTGCTGTTCGGTCCGCAGTGCGAGAGTACGGAGAAATCCGCGGCTGTCCTTGTTGTCGGGCCAGCCCGACGGCAACGCAGGCAACGCCTCCCGGCGGACCCGCACCATCTGGACCAGCAGCTCCGCCAGCGCGTCGATCAACCGCCGCTCCACCGGCCTGCCGTTCCTGCAGATGCTGGAGAGCGGTACGCCCTCCACGAAGCTGTGCACGGCCACGTCACCGATTTTGCCCAGACACCGTGGCACGTGGGGCAACGCCCCCTGCAGCGCGCCCAGGATCGCGGACTCGTCCTGCCACGTCCTGACGACCACAGGGGAAGGGTCGGGCAGTCGGCGCCGTACCGTCACCGCCACTCCAGGCTCACTGCCGACGCAACGCGCCATCGCTTCCGTCAGTGGCACCCGGAAGTTGCGGTTGTGGAAGCCGCCCGTCATCTCACCGTGGCTCAGGGCGTGCTCTACGAAGTCCCTGAACACGGACCGCTCAACGGCCGCAGCCGACTCGGCCACAGGCCGCTCCCGAAAAATGAACTCGCGAACACACGGACACGCACGACACCGATGCCGAGACGCCAGGGTAAGACCCACTCACCTGCCGCACAGCCCGTTGTTCCTTCCGTGACCCGAACGTATGAAAGCAATCCCCCGCCCGGGCGTCTGCACCAGCGGCCCCGGCGCTGCGGACGCTCGGGCAGTGTGAGGGGAGAAGGAGGGTGCGACCGCCTACGGACCTGCACGGACCGGGGGCAACCGGTACAGCCCCATGACGCACGGGGCGACCCGCACGGCACCTCACACCCGTGCCCTCAGCCACCAGCAGCCGACCGACCGCACGGCCAGCCATGGGTCATGGCTACATCGACCCTGCACCGGCCGTCGAGCAAGCCTCTACTCCTGCTCTCGCGCCGGGGTGTCACGGCCGTCAGGGGATCGCCGCGCGGCTGCGCGGTCGAGGAACCGCCGTAGCCCGGTTCGTACTCCCTCGGTGGGCACAGTCGCGGCGAAGCACGCTGCCTCGACCGCGAGTCCTTCGTCGATGGGGAGGTTGATCCCGCGGGTGACCGCTCGCAGACAGGCCGATACGGCCGTTGGCGCGTGCCGGATGATTCGGTCCGCCAAATGGTGTGCTGCAGCGAGGAGTTCGCTGGCCGGGACGACGGTGTTGACGAGCCCGATCTCCGCTGCCCGCCCGGCCGTGATGGGGTCGCCGGTCAGGATCATCTCGAGGCCGCGCTTGCGGCCGACGTGCCGCGGCAGCCTCTGGGAACCGCCGAAGGGCGGCGGGAATCCCAAGGAGATCTCGGGCTTGGCGAACATGGCGTGTTCGGCGGCTATCGCCAGCGGAGCCGCCTCGGTGATCTCACAACCCGCTCCGTAGGCAAGCCCGTTGACGGCGACGATCACAGGCTTGGGGAATTCCTCGATACGCCGGGTCAGCGCGTGCCCTCGTCGGACGACCTCACGGAGTGCGCGCTCGGGTCCGCCGGCGATGCTCGCCGTCAGAGAGGGGATGTCCGCGCCGGCACTGAACGCGTGGCTCCCCGCGCCGGTCAGGACGACCGCACGCACGGCGTCGTCGGCGTCGAGGAGGTCGAGACTCCCGAGCAGCGCGTCGATCGTCGGGTGGTCGAGGGCGTTGAGCTTGCGTTCCCTGTCGATGGTGACGGTGACGACGTGGCCGTCCCGGTCGATGTTCACGGTCATACCGCTGCTCCGTTTCGCCTGGGATGGGACGCACCGAGGCTAGGACCGCTAATCTGGGACGCTCCACACATTGTCCTGGATACAGGCGGATGCGGGAGCCAGATGCGGCCACCGTCCTACAAGGCGATCGTCGACGAGTTCGCCGCGTCGATCAGGTCCGGCGGACTTCCGGCGGGCACCCGGCTTCCGACACACCGGGCTCTCGCCCGCGAGCGACGGGTCGCCCTGGCCACGGCCACGCGCGTGTACGCCGAACTCGCCGCCTTGGGCCTGGTGGTGGGCGAGCCGGGACGTGGGACGTTCGTACGCACGCAGTCGCACTACGACGGCCTCGAAGCGTCGCGTGTGCTGCCGGTGCCGCGGGTCGCGGACCTGTCCTTCAACCAGCCCCTGGATGAGGACCAGGCCCACACCCTGCGCAAGGCATTGCGCGAGCTGTCCGTCTCGGGCGAGGTGGAGACTCTGCTGAGGCAGCACCCGCCTGGCGGCCGCCTGGGCGAACGGGCGGTGGTGGCCACCTATCTGCTCGACCGCGGCATCGACGCGGCGCCTGCGGACGCACTGCTCACGAGCGGCGCCCAGCAGGCGCTCGACTGCGTGCTGCGTTCCCTGACCAGGCCCGGTGACGTACTGGCCGTCGATGCCCTCAGCTACCCCGGCATCAAGCTGCTGGCCGCTGCCAACCGGCTTGACTTGGCTCCGGTCCCCGTCACGGAGGATGGCCCTGACCTCGCCGCGCTCGACCGGCTGTGCCGCACACGCCCCGTCCGCGCGATCTACGCGATGCCCACGCTGCACAATCCCCTCGGCTGGGTCCTCGACCCCGAACGCCGCGACCGCCTCGTCACCATCGCCCGCGCCCATGACTGCCTGATCGTGGAGGACGGGACCTACGCCTTTCTCGAGACGGCACCGCCTCCTCCCTTGCAGGCCCTCGCCCCCGAACGCACCTGCTACGTCGCCGGACTGTCCAAGAACGTCGCCGCCGGTCTGCGGTTCGGCTTCGCGGTACTGCCCGGCCGCTACAGGGACCCGGTCACCAGAAGCCTGCGCCTGGCCGCTTGGGGCGCCCCAGGTCTCATCACCGCGCTCGCCACCCGCTGGCTGGCCGACGGCACGGTCGCGCGCTGGGAGGAGGAGCGACGACACGACGCTGCCGTCCGGCAGGACATCGCCCGCACCGCGCTCGCCGGCATGCGCCTGACGGCGCATCCGGTCTCGTACATGGTCTGGCTGGGCCTGGAACCGCATCAACGCCCGGACAGCGTCGCGGCGTTGCTCGCCGACGAGGGCATCCTCGTGTCCACCGCCGATGCTTTCGCGACCGGTCCCGTCCGCCCGGCAGCACTCCGGCTGGCGCTCGCCACACCACCGCGGCACGAGCTCGGGTCCGTGTTGCGGAGCCTCCGCGAGGTGATCGAGGCGATACCTCCGTGACACCCATCCGGCAGCAACAACCCCCATTGCTACAGGGCGAGTTGAGCAGACTTACCCCTTTCCGACGAAGGCGTCCGTCCACCTCCGCTCGGCAACTCCTTGAATCCGGATGGAGTTCACGAACCTTTGGGGCGCGAGAGGTGTGAAGAGGTGCCCGGGATGCACATCATCTTGACATGAACCTGCGGTCCGACACGCGGACCGCAGCCTCGTGGAGGTGTGGGAATGCACCGCAGACTCGCCACCGGACTCGCCGCCTCGGCGCTGGCCGTCACCACCGTCATCGCCGGCGCCGCGACCGCGGAAGCCGCGCCCGCCGACAAGCCGCAAGTGCTGTCGAGCTGGACGCAGACCAGCGCGTCGAGCTACAGCGCCTGGACCGCGGCCCGAGCCAACCAGTCCACGTGGAGCGCCTACGGGTTCGACTGGTCCACCGACTACTGTTCCAGCTCGCCGGACAACCCCCTCGGCTTCCCCTTCAGCACCTCCTGCGCACGGCACGACTTCGGCTACCGCAACTACAAGGCCGCCGGCACCTTCGCCGCCAACAAGCCGCGGCTCGACAGCGCACTCTACGAGGACCTCAAGCGAGTGTGCGCCCGCTACACCGGCGCCACGAAGACAACCTGCGACAGCACCGCCTGGACGTACTACCAGGCCGTGAAGCTCCTGGGCTGACAGGCCCGGTACTTCAGGCAGATGGGACCCGCCGGTGTATCGGCGAGCGTTCGCGGAGCGCCCGCCGATACGTCGTGCCGCCGGCACAGCGCCAACCTGTCACCCGCCCGGGCCGGGCACGGCGCGCCCCGCCCGCGCCCCGAAGTCGTGCCACCAGGGTGCCCACTCTCCGCGCGGATGCCGACCGACCTCGCTCGTCGATCAGGCCAGAGACGGGGTTGGCCATCAAGTCCGTTGCTGCAGAGGAAACTTCACTGGTTGCGGGTGCGGGTGCCGTCGTACTGCTCGTCCGTCACGGGCTCCGCCCACCGGGTTTCCTGGGTGCCGTCGCCTGTGCCCTCCCACATCGCGATGTGCTCCATGAAACGGTCGGGAGCTGCGCCGTGCCAGTGCTCCTCGTCGGGCGGGCAGCTGACGGTCTCGCCGGGGTGCGCCTCGAAGACGGTTCCGTCGCGTACGCCGATGAGGGCGATGCCCGAGACCACGTGCAGCGTCTGACCCACGGCGTGGGCGTGCCAGTTGGTGCGGGCGCCGGGTGAGAAGCGGACGAGATTCGCACGCATCCTCGACGGTTCCTGCCCGGCCACGATGACGTCCCACCAGACGTCCCCGGTGAACCAGTCGGCCGGGGCCTTGCTGGTGGACTGGGGTTTGATGAACTCCACGATGGACCTTTCGCTGTGTCTTCGTTCGTGTGTTGCGTGGTTCTACTGGGCGGCGTCACCGCCATCGACGGGCAGCGTGACACCGACGAAGAAGGCGGCGCCGGGGCCTGGGCATGGGCGCACGCGTCGGCAGTGATCAGGTGGGCAGCGGTTCGGCGTAGT
Source organism: Streptomyces sp. NPDC005496 (assembly GCF_042872045.1). Classification (NCBI taxonomy): domain Bacteria; kingdom Bacillati; phylum Actinomycetota; class Actinomycetes; order Kitasatosporales; family Streptomycetaceae; genus Streptomyces; species Streptomyces sp. NPDC005496. The sequence goes on along the minus strand of NZ_JBIAJQ010000006.1, from coordinate 305,710 downwards.
GCCGGAATCCGTCGCGCTCAGTGTGCAGGGCGTACAGCCGTTCGGCCAGGGCCTGCGGACTGGAGTGCTCGGCCTCGGGACGGATCGCGCCGGGGATGATCAGCTGCGCGGTGTGGATGTGCTCCGCGGCGAGCGCGTCGTGCAGCATCGCTGCATAGGCGCTCTCGCCGGCGAACGCGATGGAGGTGCCGGCACGGTCGGGGTGCGGGCGTACCGCGCTGCCGCCGTTGACGAAGAGCAGCGTGCCCCTGCCGAGTGCCCTCATGCCGGGGAGGACGGCGTTCACGCAGGTGACGGGCCCCTTGACCGAGAAGGCGAGCGGGTCGTCCAGATCAGTCGCCCGGGTGGCGAGGACGGGCTTCATGAAGTCGGCGCGTGGCACCGGGCTGTACTGGAGGATCTCCACGGGCCCGAGGTCCTCGGCCGCCGCCTCGAGGGCCGCGGTGAGTGAGGCGGGGTCGAGGACGTCGGCGGTGTAGCCGCGGGCGTTGATCCCTTCGCCGGCCAGTGCGGCGACGAGGCCGTCGAGGCGCTCGGTGCTGCGGGACATCAGCGCGACGCCGTGTCCGGCGGCGCCGAAGCGGCGGGCACAGGACAGTCCCAGTCCGGGACCGGCGCCGACAAGGGCGTAGGTGGTCACGACGAGTACTCCTGAACGTGTGGAACCGGTTCTGGGCAGGCCGGCGGCCGGCCCCTGCGAGGTGTGCGGGCAGGTCAGGGCTTGAGAAGGGCCTTGATGGCGCGGCGCTCGTCCATCGCCCGGTAGCCCTCGGCGACCTGGTCGAGGGGCAGGGTGAGGTCGAAGACCTTGCCTGGGGCGATGCGGCCGCTCAGGACGCGCTCGATCAGGTCGGGCAGGTAGCGGCGTACGGGGGCGGGGCCGCCGCGCAGACCGACATGGGAGAAGAACAGCTCCTGTCCGTCCACGGCCACCTCGTGGGGGACCCCTACGAAGCCGACGGTGCCGCCGGGGCGCGCCGTGTGCAGGGCCTGCTGCATGGCCTGCGCGGTGCCGACGCACTCCAGCACGCTGTCGGCGCCGATGCCGCCCGTCAGCTCCTTGATACGGGCGATGCCGTCGTCCCCGCGCTCGCTGACGATGTCGGTGGCACCGAACTCCAGGGCGAGCTTCTGCCGGGACTCGTGGCGGCTCATGGCGATGATGCGTTCCGCGCCCATCTCCTTGGCTGCGATCACCGCGCACAGTCCGACCGCGCCGTCGCCGACCACGACCGCGGTGGAGCCGGGCTTCACCTCGGCGGCGTCAGCGGCCCACCAGCCGGTGCCCAGGACGTCGGAGACGGCCAGCAGGCCGGGCCAGAACTCCTCCCCCGGCACCTCGTCGGTGGCGACCAGGGTGCCCTGGGCGTTCGGGATGCGCACGTAGTCCGCCTGGCACGTACTCATGAACTCCCGGTGCAGGCAGTTCGACTGGAAGCCGTTGCGGCAGTTCGCGCAGCTGTTGTCGGAGGTGGCGAACGAACCGACGACGAACTGGCCCGGCTTGACGGCGGTGACCTCGGCTCCGACCTCCTCGACGAAGCCGACGTACTCGTGACCCATCGGGTGCGCGTCACCGATCGGCTCCAGGCCGCGGTAGGGCCACAGGTCGGAGCCGCATACACAGGTGACGGCCGTGCGGATGATCGCGTCGGTCGGCTGGAGGATCTTCGGGTCGTCCAGGGTCTCGAATCGAACGTCGCCGGGGGCGTGGATCACTGCTCCGCGCATGAGGGATTCCTTCGCTTGTGGAGGGGTGGGCGCCGGGATGAGCCGGCAGGCACCTCGTACGGGTGCGGACCCGGCACCGGTGGTGGGGCCGCCTGAGGCCGGGTGCGGGCCGCCCGCCCGGTCCACCGGCACGACCTGGCGGAAAGCACCACGTCACCCAGGTAACCCGCTGCCGGGGCCGGTAGCCAGTCATCAGCAAGGGGTGTACCGGCAGTACATCCCTCCGGCCGCGCGCAGGACGTACCGTCGATGTCGTGGACAACCGAGCAGAGGTCCGCGAGTTCCTCACCTCGCGGCGAGCCAAGATCACCCCCGAGCAGGCGGGACTGCCCTCCGGCAGCCGCCGCCGTGTCCCTGGCCTGCGCAGGAGCGAGGTCGCCGCGCTCGCCGACATGAGCGTGGAGTACTACGCCAAGCTGGAGCGCGGCAGTCTCGCGGGCGTCTCCCCCGCCGTCCTCGAAGCGGTCGCCCGGGCCCTGAAGCTCGACGACGCCGAACGCGCCCACCTCCTCCATCTGGCCCAAGCCGCCGACGGCTCCGACGCCCTGACCCGGCCCCGCCGCCGCAGCCCCCGGCAGTGGCAGCCGCGCCGCAGCCTGCAGTGGACCCTCGACGCGATCACCGCCGGGCCCGCCTTCGTCCGCAACGGCCGCATGGACGTACTCGCCGCCAACCAGCTCGCCCGCGCCTTCTACGACGACGTCTACGCCACGCCGTCGAACCAGGCGAACCTCGCCCGCTTCAACTTCCTCGACCCCGCCTCCCACCGCTTCTATCCCGACTGGGACCAGGCGGCCGACGTCGTCGTCGCCATCCTGCGTACGGAAGCCGGCCGCAACCCTCATGACAAGGACCTGCACGACCTCATCGGCGAGCTGTCCACCCGCAGCGACGAGTTCCGCACCCGCTGGGGAGCCCACGACGTCCGCCTCCACGGCACCGGCACCAAGCGTTTCCATCACCAGGCCGTCGGCGAACTCACCCTCGCTTACGAGGGGTTGGAGATGGCCGCCGAGCCCGGCCTGACACTGACCATCTACACCGCCGAACCCGGCTCACCCACGGAGCAGGGCCTGCGCCTGCTCGCCTCCTGGGCCGCCACCCAGGAGGGCGGAACACCCGCACAGGAGCACGCGACAGGCTGAAAGCAGCGGCATGCCCCGGTCGCATGCCCTCTCAGAGGGCTACGGCGCCACGATGTGCTGGAGGTCGCCGGCCGTCCCGGTCGCCGTGCGGGGCAGCCGGTCTACGTGCCGGCAGGATGGCAGGATGGCCGCATGGAACGAGTGCTTGGCATCGGCGGACACTTCATGCGCGCCGCGAACCCGGCTGCCCTGACCTCCTGGTACCGCGACTGCCTGGGTCTGGACATCGACGAGAACGGGCAGTGGCACCAGGAAGCCGGACCCACGGTGTTCGCGGCCTTCGAGTCAGGGACCGACTACTTCAACTCCCCCACTCAGCAGACCATGTTGAACTTCCGGGTCCGCGACCTGGACGCGATGCTCTCGCAACTGCGCTCCAAGGGCGCCGACGTGGCGGAAGAGACACAGGACATGGACGGCGTCGGACGCTTCGGCTGGGTCACGGATCCAGAGGGCAACAGAATCGAACTGTGGCAGCCTGCCTGACCCTGCTCGGATGATTCAGTGATCGAACTGCTAGGCATCTTCGCGCACCCCTCCGAGGTAGCCGTTCTCACCCCCGTCATGCCGCCGAGGCTGATGACGTCATCAGTGCCCTGCGCGCGAACGCAACCATGTAGACGGCGCACGGCACTGTGCTTTACGCGCAGATTGCATTCCCACGCAGCGAGGCAGCGGCGACCAAGGAACCGAACACCGCCGAGGTGACGATGACGGCGATCCGCAGGCCACCGCTGGGCGCATCCCCCCATCTCGGCGCGTCAGGCAACCCATCTCGCATGGGGCCCTGCGGCAGGCCATGCGGCATTGCCACCCGAGGCCCGGTGAAGTGCACACGCCACTATGGTGGACCGATGTCGTCCATCAAGCAGTTCCAAGTCACCTTCGACTGCGCGGACCCTGAGCGGGTCGCTCGTTTCTGGTGCGAGGTGTTGGGGTACGTCGCACCGCCGCCGCCGGATGGATTTGCCACCTGGGACGATTACAACCGCGCGCTACCAGCCGAGCGCCGGGGGGCATGGTTCGCATGCAGTGATCCCACGGGCGTCGGCCCCCGGCTGTACTTCCAGCGGGTTCCCGAGGGCAAGGTCGTCAAGAACCGGGTGCACCTGGACGTGCGCGTGGGGACCGGGCTCATAGGCGAAGAACGCCTCGCCGTACTGGAGGCCGAGTGCACACGCCTGGTCGCACTCGGCGCGGTACGCGTGCGCTTGATGGCGGCCGACGACGAGAACGAGTCGTGCATCCTGATGCAGGACATCGAGGGCAACGAGTTCTGCCTCGACTGAGGCGTCACAGCGTCTCGTTGCCCTGTCCGCACGAGGCCAGGACGTCTGCCGCTGCCCCTCTGACCCCTGCCAGGGGGCAAGGCCCAGATCACCGGGTCAGCGGCTCCGGTCGACGAGCCATCTGGCCCCGGCTGCCCCATCGGTTGGTATCAGCGACAGGAGCGTAGCCGTGTCCCCGTCGCAGCGAAGGCGACGGCGTAGCTGCACTCACCGAAGAGCGGCCTCGCGCTCCGCCTCGGTGAGTGGTGGCTCCGTCAGAAGCTTCATCTTCGGGCCGGTCAGCATCGGCACCAGCATGTCTGGTGAGAAGAGCCGGGTCGGGGGCTTGAGAAGGCTCATGACGTCCAGGAGGGCCGCGAGCGCACGGGGGTTGGATGCTCCGGTTTCCACGCATCGGTCGACGTAGCGGGCGAGGAGCCGCTCCACGCGGTTCGGGGGCGTTGCGCTGGCTCCGGGATACAAGGCGTCCTGTCCTACGGCGAGGTCCCAGGCCGCACCGACGGGGCGGGCAGCCGCACGCTGTGCCCGTCGGGCGGTGCCTGGTGCGGTGAGCGGGTGGTCGCGCAGGACGTCCCGGACGGCGAGGGCACACTGGGCTGCGACGGACAGACCGTGTCCGTACACGGGGTTGTACCCCGCGATCGCGTCGCCGAGGGCGATGAATCCGTCAGGCCACGCCTTCATCTTCTCGTAGTAGCGGCGTGTGTTGGCCGTGCTGCGGGAGGTCTTCACGTCGCCGATGGGCTCGGCGTTCTTGAGGAGCTCCCCGATGACGGGGTCGCCGAGACTCAGCGCGAAGTCGATGAAGGCGTCGTTCTCCGCCGTAGGTTCGCCACCGCGGGTGCCGCACAGCGTGACGATCCAGCGGTCGTCTTCGATCGGGAGGATGATGCCGCCCCGACCGGGCGCCTTGGACGGGTTGGCCTGGACATTGACCAGGGGGAAAGTGCGGGCCGCGGTGCTGCCGGGTGCTTTGTAGAGGCGGGTGGCGTACGCGACGCCGGCGTTGACCTCACGCTGCTCGACCGCGGGCAGACCGAGATCCTGCAGCCAGCGAGGGGCGCTGGTGCCGCGGCCGGAGGCATCGACGACAAGGTCGGCACGCAGCGTCTCTTGCGTGTCTCCGGTCTTCACCTGGACGCCGGTGACGGCCTTCGCCGTGCCGTCGAGGGCCAGCACGGTGGTGTTCTCACGCAGTCTTATACGGGGGTCATGGAGGACGCGGTCAGTGAGGACATGGTCCAGGAGCGGCCTGGAGCACACCAGGTTGCGATGCGGCACGTTCTCGAAGCGCCGGAACCACACCTCGTTGGGGGCTCTGGACACCATGTCGCCCATGATGCGGACCAGTCGTGCGCCACTGGCGACGAGCATCTCGACCACGTTCGGCAGCAGTTCCTCAAAGGCCTTGACGCCCCCGCTCCACACGAGGTGCGCGTGGTGAGCCTGGGGAATGCCGCGACGCGGCTCGGGCTGCTCGGGGAGGACGTCACGTTCGAGTACGGTGACTTCGGCGAAGTCGGCGAGCGCGGCTGCCGCGAGGAGCCCCGTTGCGCTGGCGCCGATGACTATGGCCGTGGGCCGGCCCGTGGTGTCATGGTCAGACATGTCTGCTCGCACCTTCTGTACTTATCGTCTGCTGGCGTATTCGGTCGAGGGCGCGAGTCTGGCCCAGCGCCTGCGCGATGTCGTCGATGTGATTGGTGACGTCCGGGCCGATCTGCGGGGGCTGAGTCTTGGTGTGATGAGGTCTCTGGCAGCAGTAGTCGTCGACTGCCGCCTGGATGGCGAGGGCTCCGGCAAGGCCGCGCGCTTGAGATGCATCGTGTTCCGCGGCCGCGGCTCTGTGAGCCAGGTCGTACGCGGCGACGTCGAAGTAGGGAGCGAGGAGACGCAATGCGTCGTGGATGCGCTGCCGGCGTTGGATGAGGCGCAGATCGACGGGGGCTCTCCAGCCGACCCGGGCCTCGGCCGCGGCGGGTTCGATCACGCGCACGGTACGCCACAGAAGATTCAGACGGGCGTAGTCGCGCTGATCGCGCCCCCATTGATGGAGGAAAGGCCCGGCCTGCGGGACGAGGAAGCCCAGGGCGACGAGGATCGACTGCAACAGGGCGAAAGGCGGTGCGACTTCGGTACTCATGAAGTCCAGGTCGTGCCCGGTCCAGCGGGCCGTGACAGCCGCGTACTTCGCCGCATCGAAGAAAAGTCCCGACAGGAAGCCGAGCTGCAGGAAGACCACTCCCGTCTTGAGCCAGCGGTTGGTGACCTGAGGGAACCACTTCCACAGCATGTACGCGGCGGTGAGCGAGGACACCATGTGGGTGACGACGTAGAGCAGGGTGTGTTCGCGCATCCACAGCGTTGTCGCGTAGTAGGTGTCCAGGTCGTAGATGCGCGGTTCGGGGACATCGGCCAGGAAGAACGTGATCCAAAGAGCTGCGATGATGCATGCGTAGATCAGATAGATGGCTCGCATGCGGCGGTCGCGCCGCTTCGACGGTGGTTCCCTCCAACGCATGATCATGGTCATGCTCGTCGCACAGAACGCGGTGAGGAAGGAGTACGCCCAAGGAGCCGCAACGTTGGGGATTCCGGTCCAGACGTTCAGCCGGTGGATGTTGGCGGGCGTGATGACAACCAGCACGGCTGTGGCGCAGGCGAGAAGGATGGTCGTCGCCCGCACGTCGACGTCTCTCCAGGCCCTGACGAACGTGGGCATCTTCGCAAGCAGGGCTGTCGCCAAGAGCACGGTGGGAAGGACGTATGGAATGTGGAGGTAGGGACTCACAGAAGGCGTCCCCGGTTGAGGAGTGAGAGGTTCAGTCGTCCTTCGACGGTGGTGGGACTGACCGGCCGCTGGGCGTAGGGACCGTTCATCCAGGTGCGGACGTCGCGTGCGAACAGCAGGCCGAAGGTCTCCGCATCCATTTCGTGAGCCTCGACGGACTCGGCGCGGGCTGCCACCGTCATGAGCGCGTCGCGTGAGACCTCCTCCGCCCCGAGGATCTGGGTCACGGCACGCGCGATCGCTTGGGGCGCATGGTCACCTACTCCTCCCCGCGCGGCGGTCTGCATCCCGGCCACGTGGTGCCCGCAGTCTCCGTTTTCCTCATGCCACAGTTCGTGCCCCAGGATGACCAGTTGGGCTTCCGGCACCATGCCGCTCTCCACCACGATGATGGACCGGTCACCGAGGTCGAGCCGCATACCGGAGACGGATACATCCATGGGGAACGCCCGGAACACGAGCTCGATGGGGCGGCCTGTACGCGCACTCATCGCCTGGCAGAAGGTGCGCATGACGACATGCGGATCGGCTGGCCGGTCCATGGCTTTGGACGCCTCCCGGCCGAGCGAGGCCAGCAAGGCTTTCATAGGGCGCGTAGTCATCCGCTGGTGTCTCCCGCCTGCGGCATCACCGACCTGATCACGCCGGCCAACAGAGCCTCCAGCTGTGTCGGCGTCACCGAGCCGTGGTGCCGGAAGTCAGCAGCGGCGACACCGTACTTCTTCAGCAGGGCCTGGACCGGATCCCCATCTGCGTTCTCGAGCCTTTCCACGACTGGAAGAAGGACGCGATTCAACGCCTCAGCCGCGTCGTCGGTGAAGAATGCCTCCTTCTCGCCGACACCGAAAAACCCGACCAGCCCATGCAGGATCTCGATGTTGGGAGCCTTCTTCCCGTCGATGATCAGACGCGCCCACCATTCGGAGACGGAGAGGTGCTTCATCAGCTCGAGGACGAGCTCCGGCTTTGATGTACGGGTGCGCTTCATGTACGCGACGGCCACCGTCTTGATGCGGGCGCAGACACGCTCTTTGACGTCGTCGCTCGGCGGGGTCCCCCCAGCCAGAAGCATCCGGACGGTCGCCTCCGGCAGCGCGGTGCGCTCAGCCAGGTCACGAGGGTCGAGCAACTGCTGCCGGTCCAAGCCCTGTTCGGCGATGCACTCGTTCAGGCGCCGAAGCGTTTCAGGGAGAGAACAGTTCGATTGCTCCACCGAATCGCCCCCGAGCCTTCGTAGTTGGCCTTGCCGGCCCTCACCTTAAGGGCGACCGACGAGCGAGGCAACGATCGTTGGGAAATTACCAAGCATCGTTGTTCCGACTCTGTGCGAGTCAGGTTCGCAGCAGGTGCCGGGGCTTCACAAGGCGCAGACGCCCGGGCCGCCCGGGCTTACCGGCCTACCGACGACAGGCGAAGACCCTTCAGGCCGACGTCGGACGCGGCGGAGAACCCCTTCGTCCCTAAGCGACCGTGAGTACGATCTTGCCCCGGATGTGTCCTCGGGCGGCGCGCTCGTGGGCCGCGCGGGCGTCTGCCAGTGGGAACGTGCTGTCGATGGCGACACGGACCGTGCCCGCCGCCAGCAGTCGGCCCAGTTGGGCGAGCTGCGCCCCGTTCGAGCGGACCTGGGCGCTCGAGACCGTGACGCCCAGTTTCGCGATCTCCTCCTCATCGAACTCTCCTGGCAGCACGGGGAATTGGGATCCGCCGCGCTTGAGCGTGCGCAGGAAGCGCGCGCTCTCGGGGCCACCGACAGCATCGAGAACGAGGTCGACGTCACGCACGACTTCCTCAGGGCGACTCTTGGTGTAGTCGATGAACTGGTCGATACCGAGTTCGCGCAGGAACTCCTCATGCGCGCCCGACGCAACGGCGATGACGCGAGCCCCCTTCCACCTCGCCAGCTGTACGGCGAGGTGGCCGACGCCGCCCGCCGCGCCGTTGACGAGCACCGTCGTGTCCGCGTCGAGCGCCGTCGGACGATGCAGGGTGCCCTGGAAGGGGGAAGGGTGATCGTGTCCGAGGTCGATGAGGAACTGCCACGCGGTGAGCCCGGACATGGGCGCCCCGGCGGCGTGCACGTGGTCGAGGCTCGCCGGCTTGTGCGCGAGGTCCGACGCCGGCGCGGCCACGTACTGCGCGTAGCCGCTGCCGTCGAAGCTGGGAAAGCGCAGCAGGCCGAAGACCTCGTCCCCCACGGAGAAGTCCTCCACGTCAGCCCCGACGGACTCGACCACGCCCGATACGTCCGTCCCTGGAATCGCGGGCAGACTGACCGTCGATTCCGCCTCCCCGGGCATCGTGGTCAGTCCACCGCGCAGGTACCAGTCCGGAGGATTGACGCCCGCCGCGTGAACGCGGACAAGCACCTCGCCCGGCCCCGGCTCGGGGACTGGCGCATCCTCGTACCGCAGAACCTCGGGTCCGCCGTGCTCACGGAGGCGGACCGCTCGCATCGTGTGTGTCGGCATCGTTTTCTCCTGCTCGCATCGCGGGATACGCTTATTCGGATCAGCGATCCATATAAGTGGACCAGTGATCCGAATATACGGACCACTGATCCGGATAGTCAAGAGGGACACATGCGGGCCGACGCCAGGAAGAACCGGGACCACCTGCTCGCAGTCGCGGGCGCCGCGCTCACCGAGCAGGGGGTCGACGTCTCGCTGCGCGACATCGCCCGCAAGGCCGACGTCGGACTCGCGACGCTCCTGCGGCACTTCCCCACGCGCGAGGCCCTCCTCGAAGCCCTGCTCCATACGAGTTTCGAGGAACTCACCGCCAAAGCGGCCGAGTTCGAGACGTCAAGCTCCCCCGAGCATGCTCTCCTCTCCTGGCTGCGCGACTGCATCGCCTGGACGACCGAGTACCGGGGCGTGACCGTGCTGATGGCGGCTGCCATCGAGGACACCGAGTCCGCACTCCACGCTTCGTGCGTCACCCTGCGCGCAGCCGGTGCGCGGCTCCTCAGCCGCGCTCAGGAGGCTGGCGTGGCGCGGCGCGACATCGACGGCGCCGACTTGTTCGCGCTGGTGGCCATGCTGGCCTGGCTTGGCGACCAGCCCTCTCTCGCGCCACGCGCCGACCGCCTCGTCGACGTGGTCGCGGGCGCGATTCTGACGAACCAGGGGGCAGGCGCGCCGACGAGCGAGACGTCGGCCCCAGCCCCGTAGCCGGACCGCTCCGCACCGACCCCCGCTTGCGGCCGAACGGCCGTGCGTCGAGGGCCGGTCGGCCCTCCCCCGGCGCGGCCCACGGACCGATGCTGGGTGGTGGGGACAACGGCCCGCACCGCCATGCCCCCATCAGACCTATGAGGAAGGCACGCGATGACCCCCGCGATCACCGTAGGAGTGGACGGTTCCGCCGAGAGTCTGGCGGCAGTGGACTGGGCCGCCGAGGAGGCCGCCCTCCGCGGAACACCACTGCGCCTGGTACACGCCTGGCTCTGGCAGCCCCTCGACGTGCCCGTCGTACAGGACCCGGAGACGCAGGCGAAGTCCGTCCGCGGCATGCTGCGTGAGGCCGAGACCCGGGTCGCCACCCGGCATCCGCAGCTGTCGGTGGCCTCCGAGGTCGTGTCGGACACCGTGGTGCCGGCCCTGCTGGCCGAGGCGGAGCGCGCCGAGATGCTGGTGCTCGGCTCCCGGGGACATGGCGCGCTGGTCGGCTTCCTGCTGGGCTCCTACGGACAGCAGGTGATCGCCGCGGCTCCCCGTCCTGTCGTCTCCGTCCGCGCGCCCCAGGGCGCGGAAGTGCGCCACGCGGGTGACATCGTCGTGGGCCAGCAGGGTTCCGGGGAGGACGGCGCCGAGGTTCTCGGCTTCGCCTTCCGGGAAGCGGCGGTCCGAGGCGCCGCCGTACGTGCGGTGCGGGCGTGGAGCCTGCCTCCCGTCTACGCGTACAGCCCCGGGTCGTTGCGGCTGGCCGATGAGGCGGGCGGGCTGGTGCAGTACGAGGAGAAGGCCTTGCGGACGGCTCTCGCGCCGTGGCGTGACCGGTTCCCCGACGTTCCGGTCATCGAGCATGTCGAGATGGGCAGCGGCGGCCAGGTGCTGCTGGCCGCCGCCGCGGAAGCGCGGCTCGTCGTCGTCGGACGCCGCGTACGGCACTCCCCCATCGGCACGCACATCGGCTCCGTCGCACACGCCGCCCTCCACCACGCGCCGTGCCCCGTGGCCGTCGTGCCCCACGCCTGAGCACCCCGTCTCCGCGCTCCGGCTCCTGATGTGTCTGGCGGGAAGTCGGAGCGCGGACGTGGACACCCGACCCCGTAAGGGCCTACGGACTCTCCATGCCGTCGGCGTTGTCTGCGACCGACCGCCCTCTCTCTCCGTCGAGCAGGTATCAGCCGCGTTGAGGCGATCTCCGACTGCGCCCGTGTCCTGACCCTTGCAGACCGACCCGCGCGGTGGCGTGGCTCTGCGTTCCTGCGAGGCGTCCTGAGAGCGGCAGCTCAACGCCGGTCAGAGACATGGCCGTTCGATGGTCACGGCGTGCCGGTATGTGTGCTGTCGACAACGCGTGTCCTACGCCACCGCCCTGAAGGGACAAGTCCTAGTCGGGCGTCCCAAGCCCTCGGCCTCTGCCCGCGAGGTGCTGTGCTTGGCGCTCGTGGACACCGGGGAGCCAGTCCCTGCCGTACGTCGCCGTGGGGCCGATCCGTGGGTCGCTGGGGACGCGAGCGTCACGCACGGCCTGTACGTACGCGCGGTCCCGGTCGATGCGGGCACGTACCTCGTGGCGTCGGCCGACGGACCCGTGGCCGGGGATCACGGCTTCGACGCCCTTCGCCGCGTCGTCGAGAACGCTCAGGGCGGCGAGGTAGGTCTCGACGGGGTCCACGGTGTCAGTCAGGTCGAGCATCGGAATGAGGACGTCGGACAACATGTCTCCGGCGACGAGGACACCGTATTCCTCGATCAACAGTGCCGCGTGGCCCGAGGCATGCGCGTCATGGTCGATGACCCGGACGAGCGGGCCGTCCCAGGGAACCTGCGCACTCCCGGCGGGCAGTCCCCCGATGCGGCCGAGGAGGTCCAGCGGTACCTGATCGACGATGTCCGGCGGCATCAACGCCTTCACGCGAGCCGTCGCATCCTCGCCGGACAGCCGCTGGCGGACGGTGGCGGCGCAGCGAGCTGTGCCGTATCGAGGCGCCGGGCCGAGGAGGGAGTGCCAGAGCAAGTGGTCCCAGTGGGGGTGCGTCGAGAACCCCGCCACGACGGTCCGGCCCGCGTCGGACAGGTCGTTCGCGAGGCAGGTCATCTCCTGGCCCGTCACCCCGGCGTCGATGAGCAGCACGCCGCCACGGCCCTGGACGACAACGGCGTTGCTCCGCACGAACTCGCTCTCGTGGACCAGCACACCTTCCGCGACCTGCTTCAGCACGGGGGCCCTCCGCTCGTGGTTTGCGTCCGCTACGTAGAGACCGTAGTGCCTGCCGCGCGCCCTCGCTGCTGTTCACAGCGCACGTACGGCGCTTCATGCACCCGGATGGTCAGTGACCACGGTCGAGCGGGCGGCCGTGCAGGGCGGCTGATGTCGCTGCGCCCCGTCCGGTCACCGTTCGAGTTGGTCCACCAACGCGAACGCCTCCACTGTCTTGGGGTGCGTCCTGCCCAGTTGGGTGCGCAGGTTCTGCGCGCCGCGGCGAGCGAACTCGACCGCGGAGGAGTCGTCCAACGCGTGGAGTGCCCGAGCCTTGAACAGCAGCGCGTACCCGATGTACAGGTGCCCGGGATCGTAGATGGCCTCGCGTATGCGCAGTGCCCGCGAGATCAGCGGTACGGCTGTGGCGGGGTCCCCGAGGTCGAAGTGGACGGTGGCCAGGGCGACCAGGTCGAAGCTCACGTAGGGGGACTCCGGACCGTACGCCGCCTCGTCGATACGCAGCGCCCGCTCGGCCAGAGGCAACGCCGTCGCGTGCTCGCCCAGCATGCACAGCGTCCGCGCGAGCGTCGCGAGATCGGTCGCGATGGCGGGACTCTGTGCCGGCAGGCTCGCCTCGTGCAGGCTCAGCGCGCGCTCCGCCAGCGAGCGTGCCGTCCCGGGCGCTCCGAGATCCCGGTGGATCTGTGCCAGGGCGATCAGGTCGAAGGCGACCTCAGCGTCGCGTCCGCCCAGCGCTTCGTCGAGCGCGAGAGCGCGTTCGCACAGGGGCCGCGCCAGGTGGCGGTCACCGATCTGCAGGAGGAACTCCGAGGCGAGCCGCAGCAGCACCGCCGTCTCCGCGGCGCATTCGGCGGGTGGTTCGCCCTTGGTCACGGTCAGCACATGTGCGAGCAGCCGGTGCCAGCGTGGACGGGCGTCCGGGTCGCCGTGGATGTCGTGCGGCACAGCGGCCAACAGGGCACGGCACAGCCGGACTCGGGCGGCGGCGAGCGCCTCGCCCGTCATCGAGGCCCGGATCGCCGCCTGGACCAGACGGTGCAGTACGAGGGCGGATTCCTCGCGCCGTGCGAGACCCAGGCCGGCTAGTGCGCCGACCGTCGTGTCCCACGTCAACGGGTCGGCTGCCGCGGTGATGAGCGGTTCCGAGCCGCCGGTGAACAGGTCCAGAGGGATCGGCTCCGGCGCCAGCAGGGCGCACAGCTCCAGCAGCCGCACCGCCTGTGGCTGCTCGCGCTCCAGCCTGCGCACGCTGAGTTGCCACAGCGTCGATACGACCACGGCCGGCCGGTCCGCCAGCTCACCCCGCGCGATCATGTCGTCCAGTCGCGAGGTGAGCAGCGCCAAGTACTCCTCCGGCGACGTCTGGTTGTAGTCCATGTAACCGGCGGCCTGTTCCAAGGCCAGTGGCAGGTCGCCCAGTTGTTCCGCGATGCCGGCGGCGGTCTCCGCGGATGTGCAGGGCACCCGTCGCACCAGGAGTTCCACCGATTCCTGCCTGCTGAACAATCCCAGGTCCACCACACCGGCCGTGCCCGACCAGCCGCTCATCCTGGTCGTGACGACGACATGGCCGTGTCGCGCGAGGTCTCCCGAGGGCAGTGCGTGCACGAGGGTGCCCGGCTTCTCGCCGTTGTCCAGGATGATCAGCCAGGGTCTGCGGTCTCCCAGTTTGCCGTAAACACCGGGGACGACCTGGTCCGCGCTCACCTCCACCAGCCCCAGCTCCCGTGCCAGAGAGGTGAATTGGGACGCCACCAGGTCGGGGTCCTCCGCGTCGATGAAGGCCACGAACTGGTACTTCGACCGGTAGCGGTACGCGTACTCGACGGCGAGCTGCGTCTTTCCGACACCGCCCAGCCCGTGTACGGCCTGGATCGCGACGCCGTCCGAGGCTGTGAGGCGCTGCCGCAACTCCCTCAGCGTGGCGTCGCGGCCGGTGAAATGGGTGTTGCGGGGTGGCAGCCGGTACGTCCCTGGCGGGGTCGGGCGCGGTGTACGGCCACCGCGCGGCTGCAGCCACAGCTCGATGCCCGCGAGCGGGACGAGCAGCAGGAGCACCACCCAGGGATGGACGCGTACGAAGTCGAGCGGGCCGGGCCAATGGCTCTGTCCGGAGGCGGCGTTGAAGGCGAGGCTGCCGAGGAACAACACGAGCAGACCGGTCACCGTGCCGACCAGTCTCCGGCCCATGGGTCCCCCTCCGGTCGGGACGGCGGCCGCGACGACCACGGCCAACGCGATGGTAACCGAGCAGCCTTCTCGCCGAACGATGATTGCCCCGGGGCCGGAGGACGCCGGCGGCCCACCACTGGGCCGGTGAGGTACGGAGCGGAAGACCGTACTCGAGCCCTTCGTGCCCGGTTCCGGTGCCGCCCCCCCTCAACCGAGATCAGGTCGCTGGGCCCGGACGGAAATCGGACACAACCGCTTCCCCCGAGCCGGACTACGGTGCGATCTCCTCGAGAAGTTGCGGGCCGTTGTTGCGGACGTTGTTCACGCCCGTGGTGACCGGGCGAGCGTCGAGGTGGCCTTCCGCGGGCTGGGTCAGCAGCGCGCGCAGTTGGTCGGGGTTCTGGTGACGTGGGTCGAGCCACTGGTCGTAGTGGTCCGGGGTGAGCGCCAGCGGCATGCGCGGATGTACGCGTCCGGCCGTGTCGGTGGCCTCGGTGGTGATGATCGTGCAGGTCACCAGCCAGGCGGCCGGGTCGTCGTCCTGGTCGACCTCCGGGTTGCGCCAGTACTCGTAGAGTCCGGCGAGCGCCATGACCTGGTCGTCCTCGGGGTGGATGAAGTACGGCTGCTTGCGGGCCTTGCCCGTCCCCTCGTCCTTGATCTGCTCCCACTCGTAGAAGCCGTCGGCGGGCAGCAGGCAGCGGCGTTTGAGGAAGGCGCGGCGGTAGGCGGGCTTCTCGTGGACGGTCTCCACCCGGGCATTGATCATGCGGGCGCCGACTTTGATGTCCTTGGCCCACGACGGCACCAAGCCCCACCGCAGCGGCCGTAGTTGTCTGCTCTCCGGTGCGGCGTCCTCGTGTCCGCGCGGGGTGCGCTCCAGGATCGCCCACACTTCGTCGGTCGGCGCCACGTTCCAGCTGGGCGCCAGAGTTTCCTCGGGGGGCCAGTCTGTGACGTGGAAGAGCTGGACAAGGTCCTTCGGACTACGGGTGGAGACGTATCGACCGCACATGTGGCCACTCTGCCACCGACGCCGCCGATAGGTGAACGGTCCGGCAGCCGACGCAGCGCCGTGTCCCCCGGGGGCCGCGGGGTGACCTAGGCACGGAGCGGACAGTGACGCTCGCGGGAGCGGCGGGACCTCGACCCGTCGAGAGTTGTAGCGGGAGGTCCCGGCCGACGCCGTGCCCGTGTACGACCGACCGCCCTCGAACCTGGGCCTGGCTCTCGGGCCGTGGACTGGCTCTTCGGCACCTTCTGGGGCACCACGCCGGTCAGACAGTGGACTCCCCGGCTGAACAGCCGGGCAGCGGTGAGCCGCCTGTGTCAGGCCGACGGTGTCCTCGCATTCCTCGATTCGAGCAGGCACGAGGCAACCACGACGAAGGGCCAGCAGGACTGAAGGGCTGTCACGAAGCGCTCGGCCACACCCGCGGCGCCATGGCGCTGTGTCTCGACCACGAACCACGCCGCACCCACGAGCATGACAGCGGTCACCGTGAAGGACGGCACCCGTCTCAGCGCCCACGGCGCACTGCCGCGACCGTCGGCCGCCAGGACCGGCCAGACCGCGAGTAACGCGAAGCCGACTCCTGCGACGGTTCCGTGGCGCAGCGAACCTCCGCTGTCCGGCGCCGGGATCACCGCCACCAGCAATGCGGCGACTCCGCCCCCGGCGAGGGCGACTCGGCCCGCGACGGCGGCGGGACGCAGCCCCCACGCGGTGAGCATGTGGCACACACCCAGCGCCAGCAGACCGCAGGTCATCACCCAGGAGCCTGCCGCCCCGTAAGCGGCCAGGACACTGATCGTCTGCCTGACGGGGTCGTAGGCCGAACCCTCCATGTGAGCCGCGACCACCCAGCCTGCGGTGAACAGGAGGGGTCCGGAACCCGACGAAAGGACAAGCCATTTCGGAACATTCGTCACGTAACTAACCTATAAGCCGCACTTGCCTGGTCTCTGGCGCGCTGTCACGTCAGGTCGGTGTGTCTCGGCCCCTACTTCGCGTCCGCGTCAACGGCGGGCGGGACGGCGAGGCTCGTAGTCACGGAGACCTGTGCCTGGCGTCCGCCCGCCTGTTCCTGACGTCCGGGCCTCGACGTGTCGACAGGCCGACACGACTGCCCACACCACCTTCGCCGCAGCGACCGGGACAAGGTACTCACCCGTGCGCCAGCAGACTCCGACCCTTGTCGCCGGGACTCCGACGCACCGTCAGTGGCCTGCGCTCTGACCGCCGTCGACGTGGGAGATCTCGCCCGTGACGAACGGGGCCTGCTCCAGATAGAGGATCGCTCGCACCACGTCCTCGACCTCGCCCATCCGGTTGACCGGGTGGAGGGCCGCCATGGTGCCGCCAGGATCGGTGGGGTGCATCGACGAGCGGATGACTCCTAGAGCGACGGCGTTGACGCGAACACCGCGGGTGGCGTACTCGATCGCCAACGACTTCGTGAGGCCGTTCAAGGCCCCTTTGCTCAGGGAGGCCAGTCCACCCGTCACGCGGGCGTCGGCGCTGTCGACGAGGCTGGTGGAGACGCTCACGACGTGCCCGCCGCGGCCGCCCGCCAGCATGGCCGCGATCGCACTGCGCGTCGCCTCGAACGCGCCGCGCACGTTGATCCTCATCACCGACTCGTAGTCCTCGTCGGTGTACTCGGTGAACGGTTTGGCGACGAAGAGACCGGCGTTGTTGACCAGCGTGTCGACCCGGCCGAAGCGTTCCATGGCCGCGTCGACCACCCGTGCACCAATACCCGGCTGTGCCAGGTCGCCGGGCACCGACAGCACCTCGGGGTCAGTGGACGACTCAAGGGAACGTGCCGCCGCGGTGACGGCGTAACCGAGGCCGCGGTAGGCCCCGACAAGCGCCGCGCCGATACCTCGTGAGGCTCCGGTGACGATGGCTACTTTCCGCTCACTGTCCATACGGGGTCGCCCGCTTCGTTTTTTCAGCGATGGGGAGTACGCGCGAGCCGGTCGAGTGCCGTGCTTCCACGCCGACACGGTCGAACGGGCCATGCACCCGTCTCGACGAGAACTACCGGGACATCGCCCCCTTGCGAGGCCGAGAGCGACAACAACCGCTTCGCCCGGTGTCCTACGCATGTTGATCGGCAGGCGATCTGCGTCCGAATCGACGTCACCCCTGCACGATTCAAGAGCCGCGAAAGTGGACAGCGCCTACGAAAGCGTTTTCAGCAGCCGATCCGCGAGGACGGCCGCCGAATGCGGGTTCTGCCCGGTGATGAGGTTGCGGTCTTCCACCATGTAGGGCTCCCATATCGGCCCTCGGCTGTAATCGACGCCCACCTTTTCCTTGAGCTCGTCCTCCAGCAGCCACGGCGCCCTGGAGGCAAGACCCACCCCTTCCTCCTCCTCGTTGGTGAAACCCGTGACCCGGTAACCCTTGAACGGAGAAACACCATGGATACGGGTGGAGAGAAGGGCGGCCGGCGCGTGGCAGACGATCGCGAGCGGCCTGTCCGAGGCGAGCTGCGCCGTCAGGATCCTGCCCGCGTCGGCATCCAGAGCGAGGTCGGCCATCGGTCCGTGTCCGCCGGGGAAATACAGGGCGTCGTAGTCCTCGACCCGGACGTCCGAAAGCTTGAGGGGCCGACGCATCACCTCTGCGGACCGAATGATCTCCTCCAGGTCAAGGGCGCCCTGTTCACCTCCCGCCATCGAAGGCCGGAGGCTCATCATGTCGACATTCGGAGTCACCCCGTTCGGTGTCGCGACCACGACTTCATGTCCGGCTTCCGTAATCGCCTTGTACGGTGCGGCGAATTCTTCCGCCCAGTAACCGGTCGCATACCTGGTGCCATCCTTGAGCACCCAGTACGTGGCTCCGCTCACCACGAAGAGCACCTTCGCCATGAGGATCGCCTCCCAAAAATTAGACTCTCTCCACACTAAGGACACCCCCGTTCGGACGCATGTGGGCGGCGTCGACGTCATCACACGTCGTCCCGTTCAGCTACTCCCCACACCGGTACGGATGTCGCACGGCCGCTCACTCAGAGAAGCGGCGGTGACCCGGTCGAGGCCGAAGGGGGTGGGTGATGGTGGGCGGTGAGTACGCCGCCGCAACCGACGTCGGCGTGACCTGACCGCCGACACTGCTCACCTTCCCGGGAAGTCCAGCGGGCGCTAGCCGTTCCCGCAGCGTCCACCGCGCACCCCCGAAGGCGCCCGTCAAAGTCGTCGCGTCCTCCGGCGTGGGCCGAATTACCCGACGCGGACCGGGACTTCGCGCCCGCGGGTGAGTGGCTAGGCGGAGCCTCGGCTTCCTGCGCGTTCCCCGCGCCCTTCGCATCCACGCGAGCCCATACCGCCAGGGTTTACCCGTGCCGCCTGTAGACCCTGGGGATGACGGTGGTGTCAATCACCCACCGGATGTGCCCATACATGGGCCGCGCATACGTTGCGGTGCGCAAGGCAGAGCACCTCCGCACATCGCACCTCCGTACCGCAAGCCTGAGCGGTCGAGGCATCGGCAGAGAGGAACTCCCCAGCATGTTCCGTATGAGAAGAGCAAGACGCAGCCGTCTGCCCGCGACAGCGGTGAGTCTCGCGACCGTTCTCGCCACGGCCGTGAGCGCGCTCGCTCTCACTCCCCAGCCCGCGGCCGCAGCCCCGAACTACGTCGGCGACCCCGTCCTGTACTGGAACGAGGCGTTACTGGGCGCGATCAAGACCGCCGGCGGCGCCCCGGGCCCGATCTCGCGTGCCGCCGCCGAGCTGAACGCGGCGATCTACGATGCCGAGAGCTCCTACCAACTGCGCTGGCACACCATGACCTCGGACCCCTACCTCCAGGCGGTCAACTACGCGGCCTGGTCCGAGGGACCCGGCGAGGAGGAGCGGGTGGTGGGGCGCACGGCCTACAACATCCTGCTCAAACTGTTCCCCGACCAGACGACCTACCTGGACAACAAGTTCAAGGAGCGGTTCGGCACGAACCCCACGGACTTCGACCTCCTGGACGCCACGGTGGTCAGCACGGTGGCGAACAACATGTGGAAGTTCCGGACCGCCGACGGCTCGGACAGCCAGGCCGTCTACACCCCGGACGGCAAGGTTGGCGCCTGGAGGCCCACCAGTTACCCGGACCTCCCGGACTCCGGCTGCAACAAGGGAAGCCAGGCCGCCATCCCGGAATGGGGCAAGGTGAAACCGTGGGCTCTCACGTCCGGATCCCAGTTCCGGCCGTCGACGCCTGGGCAGTACGCCTCTTACCAGGACCTGATCAGCAGTCCCGCCTACGCCGACCAGGTGCAGCAGGTCCGCAGCCTGGGAGCCGCCGGGTCCACGACACGTACGACCGACCAGACCGCGGCTGCCTGGTTCTGGGCCAACGACGCGAACGGCACCTACAAGCCCCCGGGGCAACTGCTCGACATCACCGCTCAGGTGTCCCGTTCACGCAGCCTGACGCCCTATCAGAACGCTCGTCTGTTCGCGCTGGTGTCGGTCGCCATGGCGGATGCCGGTATCGCCGAATGGGACGTCAAGTACCAGACACCCATCGACCTCTGGCGTCCGGTCTCGGCGATCCGCGAAGGGCTCGGGGACACCGCCTGGAAGCCGCTGTCGGGTACGACGCCGTGCTTCCCGGCCTGGGCGTCGGGTCACTCCGCGTTCGCTGCCGCATGGGCGGGGATCATGCGGCAGTACTTCAGGAGCGACGACGTCACCTTCACCGCCTCCACCGACGACCCCAAGTCGCCCGTCAGGCACCGCACGTTCACGAGCTTCAGCCAGGCTGCACGCGAGGCCGCGGACAGCAGGGTCTGGCTCGGCGTCCACTACCCGTGGGACGCCGATGACGGTCTGACCCTGGGCGAGAACATCGCCACCTGGGTCTTCACCCACAAGATGCGGGACACGAGACCGTAGTCGCCCACGACCACCCCAGCATGGCGAGCGCCCGACCACGCGAGAGCGAGGTGGGGCGCCCGCCCGTCCGTGGGCAGGGCGCGTCACCCGCACCGATGGGGCCGGGTGAAGGCAGACCCCGCACGTGCACCGGATCGACAGTGCTCACCGTGGTCGCGTGCCGGTCTGAGGCCGGCCTAGTCACGCAGGACCCGCGTTGTTCGGGAGCAGCCCGGCGTTCTGTGCGTGCAGCACCGCGCTGAGCCGGTCCGCGGCGCCCAGTTTTCGGTAAAGAGCCTCCAGGTGCTTGTGCACGGTGCGCGAGGAGATTCCCAGGCGGCGCGCCATGGCGTCCGCCGACATCCCGGTGGCGAGAAGGTGCAGAACGTTCAGTTCACGCGGAGTCAACGGCACCGCGAGGGAATGGTTGGCGTGCTGCCCGCGGTCACCGACGGCATCCGCTCGCAGAGCCGTCAGGAGGGAGCGATGGGTCGCCGCCGCCTTGAGCAACGGCTGCACGCGTGCGGCGTATCGCAGGTCGTACGAGGAGAAGTCCTTGCCCGAGCGATGCACCACGAACCCGCTGACGTGCGGGCCCGTCCCGGGGAAGGGGATGCCGAGCATGTGCCGCGTCCCGAGCGCCTGACGGAGTGCGTCGGCCGTGGCGCTGTGCCGCCAGACCCGTGCACCCGCGATCCGGGCGGCGCTCAGCGGCGTCCGGTCCTGGTCTCCTGTGTAGCGGTCGGCGAAGGGGTAGCCCTCCCGGATGTGACGCTGGACCGACTCGTCATGACGGAGGTCCTCCGGGCGCGCTTGGGGCGGCCAGAGCCCGACTCTGCCCAGCTCACGGGTCCAGGGTTCCTCCTTGACGACGACCAGCTCCGCGTCGAACGCGGCGAGCAGTTCCTCGGTGAGCAACGGCCAGACGAGTTCCGGGTCTTCGGTGTTCATCACCTCGACCGCCAGATCCAGCATCCGCACGTGCCGATCCCGCATGACAGCTTCCCTCGACAACCGCAGTTGACTCGCGGATCCACGGTAACTCCGGCGCTGTCCATACGTAGTTCTCCCCATGGCCCAACTGCCCGTTTCGCGCCATGATCGGTCATCGGTGGACCGGCGGCCGAGGTCTGCCGGTCAAGGGGAACAGCGGATGCGTGCGGGACGACAGTCCGAGGTGGGCTGCTTCGACGCGCCGCGTTGGCGCCGCACCGCCTAGCGATGGCGCGGTACTCGACGGGGCACGGACTGCCACGCTGGGCCTCTGCATCGTCGCGCGGGTCGCGGCGGCCACAGAACGGCACGGGGCACGACGCACTGTGTCACCGTGCTGCACGGGGTAGAGCACGGCGACCAGGCGTCGAGGTTCGCTCGCGTACCTGCTGCACGAGGCAGGACGCGGGCGCCCGTGCCGAGCAGGGGACTCGTCTCCCCGCGCGACTGCGACACGAAGCCGGAGGCGCCAAGGGCCGCTGCCCGGGGAGTTTGAGCGAACCGCCGCTCACTGCCACGCCCGTGAGCACCTACGCTCCGAGCTGCGCGGACGCCCTACCAGCTCGTCGAGCCGCCCTCGCGCGGTCACGTGGCGGCAGCGCCGAACCACCTGGGCAAGTGCCCTTCCAGGTCCCGTTGGTCTTGACCGACCCACGCCACGTGGCCGTCGGGCCTCAACAGCACGGCAGGTACGTCCAGTTCCGGACCGACGTCCACGACGTGGTCGATCCGGTCCGCCCAGCCCGACGCCGACAGCCGACCGGTCTGGTCCAGCAGCAATCCACGGCCACTGTGCATGAGTTCGTAGAGGCGCCCGCGCTTCAGTGCCATGTCCCTCATCCGTCGGCCCAGCAGTGGATGCCCCTCTCCGAAGTCATAGCGGACGCCGATCGCGATGATCTTCTCGATCAGGTACCGGTTCACGTTCTCGAAGTCCATCAGCTCCGCCACCAGCCGGCGCACCGCTCGCGGACCCGGCTCGGTGGACATCAGTTCCATCTGGGCGCGTGTGGTGACCAGGACGTCGGCCGCAACCGGATGCCGTTCGGCTGCGTAGCTGTCCAACAGCCCCTCGGAGGACCAGCCGTTGACCCCCGCGGCCAGCTTCCAGCCGAGGTTGAACGCGTCCTGAATACCGAGGTTGAGGCCCTGGCCGCCTGTCGGCGGGTGGATGTGTGCCGCGTCACCGGCCAGCAGCACCCGATCGATCCGGTAGCGCTCGGCCTGTCGAGTGGCGTTGCCGAAGCGGGAAAGCCAGCGCGGTGAGTGCACGCCGAAGTCGGTCCCGGCGGTCGCCCGCAACTGCCGCCTGAACTCTTCCAGGGTGGGCGGGACCGTGCGGTCCTCGGCCACCTCCGCGGCCGGCACGACGACGCGGAACAGCCCGTCACCGAGAGGCATGGCACCGAACCGCAGCTGGGTCTTGCGGACTTCGGTCATCACGGCCGTCAGCGTCTCCTGCGACTCCGTCAGCTCCATCTCGCCGAGCAACGTGTCGACGCTGCTCGGCTCACCGGGGAAGCCGACGCCGAGCAGCCTGCGTACCGTGCTGCGGCCGCCGTCGCAGCCGACGAGGTAGGACGAGCGCAGCCGCGTGCCGCCGGCCAGCTCGACGCTCACCCCCTCGTCGTCCTGGGCCAGCCCGACCAGTTCGCAGCCGCGGCGGATCTCGGCCCCCAGCTCGGCGGCGTATTCGTGCAGGAGTCGCTCAGTGACCGGCTGCGGAATGCCGAGGACATACGGATGCGAGGTGTCGAGCCCATCAGGCGACGGCTTGCCGATGCCGGCGAAGAAGCCACTGACCGGGGACTGCCTGCCGTTCGCGAGAAACCGCTCCAGCAGGCCGCGCTGGTCCATGATCTCGATGCTGCGCGCGTGCAGTCCGAGCGCGCGCACGACCTTGGTCGGCTCGGTCTCTCTCTCCAGCACGACGGTCCGCACACCGTGCAACCGCAGCTCGCCGGCGAGCATCAGACCGGTCGGTCCGCCTCCGACGACGATCACGTCAATCATGAAACCCCCTGTTCGACGAGCGGCACATGCGTCGGCCCCGCCGCACTGCCCGGCGATGCGGCCACCCGTAACTCCGTCCCGCGCGCGTCCCTGTTCGCTTCGCGGCTACTACTTGGCGACTCAGTGTGCCGCGAGAGACATATTCGGGTATTTAAGACACGCTTCGCGAATACCTGATCCCGTCAGATATTCGCCCTGGTCGGGTATTCTCGCGCATTCCCCGGCCCTTGCCGCAAGGCCCCCATCCCGCTATATGTTGAGAGTGGCGAGGTGCGATTGCCCCGTCCCCGGCCTCCCGTCACCAGATGTGAATGCACGAGCCCGCCGGGCGCCGACATGCCGCGTACAGCGCTGCCGAGGACGCCGCAAAGTCTCGACGGGCCCGCGGACGCTACGACGAAATGGACTCGCAGTTCCTCCTACGCCTGTGGGACGTCCGCCGGGAGTGCCGCTGCGACGGCGAACGCACGGAAGGGCGGCATCGCCGTCACGTCACGCAGTGCGCACGTGGAGCACATCGAGGTAGAACCGGTCCCGGTGCGGCACGTCGTTGTCCCGCCCGGGCAGGCTGAACACCGCACAGGCGTCAGCTGGTTGGGTGAGCAGGCTCCACTGCCGGCCGAAGGTGAGGGCGCTGTTGATCTCATGTCGGCAACCCGCAGCGTCCAGGGCTGCGATCAGGTCCTCCCGCAGCACGGTCGCCGAGCACGGTCCGGCACCCGGCCGGATGAGCGGCGGAAGCTCGACCGTCGATCCAGGCCACAGCCGTAGTCCGATCCCGCTGACGTGCCGCCGCGTGACAGAGAGATCCAGACTGCCCCAGGCGTACGGATAGCCGTCGATGTCCGGGCCCTTCAGTCTGATCGCGGGGTGCGGGCGCCCCGGGCCGAGGAGCTTTTCGGCTTCGGTCAAGGGCATCCCGCAGTGCAGCGGGCCGATCTCTCCGGTGCCGGCGAATTCGACGAGCAGGTCTGTCAGCGTCACGCCGACGACTGTCTCAGCTCCCCACCCGATCCGCACGCCGGTATCAGGGGCTCAAATCTGCATGCGCGGGCTCCCCTTGGCAGGAGACATCGAGGAGGTAGGTGTTGAGGGGGGACGGACGCAGTAGCGGGAACATGACCCCAGCGCCGCCATGTTCCAGTTGCCGCGAGGTCGTGGCTCACCACCTAACTGCCCCATGCAGCAGTCCCGTTGAGACCTCGCCCGTGTGTATATCCTTCGCCCGGGGGTCGGCCGGGTGGGAAGCGCCCGGCTGCGGAGCGGGGGGATCGCCATGCCAAGGGGCCACGACCGGCCACGGATGACAGCCACGGGGAACGACCACCGGGTCACCCCCGCCGAGCTCTTCTTCGACCTGGTCTTCGTGTACGCACTCACCCAGGTCACCGCCCTGATGGCGGCCGGTCCTTCGCCGCTGCGGGTGGTGGGCGCCATGGTCGTCCTGGCACTGCTGTGGTGGTGCTGGTGCTGCTTCACCTGGCTGGGCAACGTGGTGAGGGCCGACTCGGGGGCGATGTTCACCGTACTGGTCGCGGTGATGGCGGTCGTCCTGATCGTCTCCCTGACCGTGCGGCCGGACATCTTCGCCGCCAGGTCCGAAGGCCTGCCCACGGCGCTCCTGTTCGTGCTCTGCTACGGGGCGGTGCGGCTGTTGCACCTCGTGTCCTACTGGGTCTCGGGATCCGGAGACGCGGCGCTGCGGCGGACACTCCGCCGCACGGCGCTGCTGTCGGTGGCGCCGCCGCTGGCGCTCCTGCTCGCCGGCACCGCGTTCTCGGACTTCTGGCAGATCATGCTGTGGCTCGGCGCGGTGGTGGTCGACTACCTCGGGGTGTACGTCACCGGCTCTTCAGGCTGGCGCGTCAACTCGCCAGGGCACTTCGCCGAGCGGTACGGGCTGATCGTCATCATCGCCCTCGGCGAATCGATCGTGGCGATGGGCGGGGGCCTGGCCGGGTTCCCCATCACGGCACCGGTGCTGGCCGCCACTGCCGCGGGGCTGCTGGTCTCGGCGGGGCTGTGGCGCCTGTACTTCCGCCAGGTCGTGGAGGTGGCCGAGCACCGGCTCCGCGCGCTGGACGGTGACGACAGGACCCGATTCGCCCGCGACGCCTACACCTTCCTGCACCTACCGCTGGTCGCCGGGGTCGTTCTCATGGCCCTCGGGATGAAGAAGGTTCTTCACCAGGTCGCCGACAGCGACCACTACGGTCTGGCGGAGCCGCTGCACGGCTTGGTCGCGTGGGCGCTCACGGGAGGCGCGGGGCTCTTCCTGGTGACGACGGCGGCGATTCTGGCTCGTGCGGGGGGCCGCTGGTCCGCGCCTCTGCTGAGTGGCGGCGCGGTCTGCCTCCTGGGCGGTGCGGTGATCGCTCTGGTTCCCGCGCTTGTGGCGTTGGGGCTGCTGAGTGCCGTCATCACCGGCCTGGTGGTGTTGCACGGCCGGTCGGTGGCGGCCCTGACAGCGGAGCCGGCGGCGGTTTCGGAGGCGTAGTACCGGTCACGTCGCTCCTTCCGGCACCCCATTCGAGGGCGACGCCTGCACCTCGGATCGGCGACCGGTACGCGTCCCCGCGCGAGACATCACGGCGCGGCGCGGGGTGCGATGGCCGCTGACGTCACGGCCGTTGAAGATGCGCACTGTGCGAGCAGCGCAGCAGCCCACCAACCGCTACGTGGCGGCGTAAGGGGCTGCCCTCGGCAGTTCGACGGTCACGCGCATCCCGCCGTCAGGGCGTGGGCTGAGAGTGAGCGTGCCGTCGTGTGCCTGCGTGATGGTCTTGACGATCGCGAGGCCGAGACCGACGCCCGCGTGGTCGGTGTGTACGCGCTCCGTACCGCACTGGAAGGGTTCGGTGAGGATCGAGGCCAGTTCCGGAGTGACTTTCGCGCCGGTGTTCTCGACGGTGAGCACCACGGTCTCGGGCCGGTTGCTGGTGTTGATGCTCACGGTGCCGTGTTCGGGCAGGTTGTGGACGATCGCGTTGTGCACGAGGTTCGTGACCAACTGCAGCAGAAGCGCGGGCGATCCGTTGGCGGGGGTGATGTCACCGGAGGTCTCGACGGTGACGCCATTCCGTTCGGCAAGAGGCAGCAGCGTCTCGGTGGCTTCCTCCGCCATGAGCGACAGATCGACAGGCTCCCGGGGGAAGGACCGCTGCTCGGCGCGGCTGAGCAGGAGGAGCGCCTCGACGAGGTCGATCGCCCGGGTGTTGACGGCGTGGAGGCGGTCGATGACCTCGTCGGTGTCGTGGTCGGGGTCGCTACGGGCCACGTCGAGAAGCGTCTTCGAGATCGCCAGCGGAGTACGCAACTCGTGCGAGGCGTTGGCCGCGAACCTGCGCTGTTCGGCGACGTGCGCTTCGAGTCGGGCGAGCATCGTGTCGAAGGCGTCGGCGAGTTCACGGAACTCGTCCTGCCGGCCGGGCAGTTGGATGCGGTGGGACAGTGTTCCGTTCGTGGCCAGGCGGGTTGCGTCCCCGATGCGCTTGAGAGGGGCGAGCATGCGGCCTGCCAGCACCCATCCGCCCAGGAGTCCGAACAGCAGCAGGAAGAGCAGCACCGGCCCCGCCGACTGTACGAAGGTGTGCAGGACGAACGAGCGGTCCGGAGCCAGACCGTAAGGGGTTCTGGCCGGACGGTCGGGCACGTAACGCAGCAGAGATCCCCACGCCGCCACAAGGAGCAGCCCACCGGCCAGCATGGAGAACGCGGCGTAGCTGAGGGTGAGTTTGACGCGCACACTCAGCCCGGGCTCCCTATCCACACCCGTCTCCCTCGCGACCGGTGTCGGACGCCGTGTCGATGCGGTAGCCGACACCGGGCACGGTGGCGATGATCCAGGGTTCCCCGAGTCGCTTGCGCAGCGCCGAGACGGTGATGCGCACAGCGTTGGTGAACGGATCGGCGTTCTCGTCCCACGCCCTTTCCAGGAGCTCTTCGGCGCTGACGACACCGCCCTCGGCCCCTACGAGGACCTCGAGCACGGCGAACTGCTTCCTGGTCAGTGCGACATAGCGACCGTCACGGTAGACCTCGCGGCGGAACGGATCCAGCCGCAGGCCTGCGATCTCCCGTACCGGAGGTCTGGCGTAGGCACGCCTGCGGTCGAGTGCCCGAAGTCTGAGGACGAGTTCTCGCAGCTCGAACGGCTTGGTGAGGTAGTCGTCGGCGCCGAGTTCGAAGCCGGAGACCTTGTCGTCGAGCCGGTCGGCGGCGGTGAGCATGAGGATCGGCATGCCGCCGTCGGACGCGACGATGCGCTTGGCGACCTCGTCGCCGGACGGCCCCGGGATGTCACGGTCGAGGACGGCGATGTCGTACGTGTTGACGCTCAGCAGTCGCAGCGCGGTGTCACCGTCACCCGCGATGTCGGCAGCGATCGCTTCCAGGCGTAGACCGTCGCGGATGGCTTCCGCCAGGAAGGGTTCGTCCTCGACGATCAGCACACGCATGTCCTCGATGCTACGAGCCGACGCATATCGCCGGCGTATCGAAAACGCCATACGCGCGGGCAACACCACATCGCCTTGACTGCCGGTGCGGCGCGAAGGACACCTGCTCAGGTCCCTCGGCCGGACGCCGCGAACCGCGGAGCCGGCTCCCCCTCGACAGCGGCTCACGAGGGGCGCGGCAGGACCTGATCACGGTTGCCCACGTAAGCATGACGAACCCACCCAGGATCCGAGGATGCAGCAGTGACCGGCAGCGAACGAGGACCGGCGATGACACAGGTCGACACACCGGAGGACGAACAAGGCGGGGCCCGCTCCCGGGACAGCGAGAACGGTACGTGGCGGGCGGGCGTCCGGCGGAGTGTCGGCGCCGCTGCCTGGCGCACGGGGATCCGGCGTGTCATCCGCCTCAGTTCCCGACCGGGTCCCTGGAAACGCGGGCTCGTCCCGGCGGCGCTCGCACTGCTGCTGGGCCTCGTCATGATGCTTCACGCGAGGATCCCCAACCGGATCGGGAACCTCGGCAGCCTGGTGGAGACGTTCCTGCCGTGGTTCGGACTGTTCATTCCGGTGCTGCTGGGCGCGGCAGTATGGCGTCGCTCGGCCTCCGCGCCGGTCGCCCTGCTGCTCCCCGTCATCGTCTGGCTGAACCTCTTCGGCGGACAGCTCGGCGACAAGTCCCGCGAGGGCGACGGTCTCATCGTGGCAAGCCACAACGTGGGCGCCGAGAACACCGACCCGGTCGGTACCGCCCGTGACCTCGCCGCCTCCGGTGCCGAGGTCCTGGCCCTGGAGGAGCTGACCGGCCAGGCCGAGGTCGTCTACACAAGGGAGCTGGCCGAGGCGTACCCGCACCACACCGTGCTGGGCACGGTCGGGCTGTGGAGCAAGAAGCCGCTGTCCGACACCCGCCCCGTGGACATCAGAATGGACTACGGGCCGCTGGCGGCCACCAAGCCGGCGGAGCTCACGATGGAGTCGAACCGAGCGCTGCGCACCACGGTGGCGACCGACCGGGGTCCACTGGCCGTGTACGTGGCACACCTGGCGTCCACACGAGTGAACCCCAAGGCGGGCTTCGGCACGGCTCAGCGGGACCGAGGCGTCCAGGCACTGGCCGAGGCCGTCGCGGCGGACCCGACCGAGCGAATCGTGCTGCTCGGCGATTTGAACGGCACCGTCAAGGACCGTGCGTTCAATGGCCTCACCTCGCAGCTTCGCTCGGCACAGGACGCGGCAGGGGCAGGCTTCGGCTTCAGCTGGCCGGCGAAGTTCCCGGTGGTACGGATCGACCAGATCCTGGTCCGAGGCGTCGAACCCGAAAGGTCGTGGACACTGCCGTCCACGGGCAGCGACCATTTGCCGGTGGCGGCCGAGATCAGCTGGTGAGTACGAAATCGGCGGACGGCCTCGGGGACGGTGGTCCTTCCCTGTCTCGGCGTAGCTTCCCGTCGACGTGCCGCCGGCTTGATGGCGACCGGGTCGTGCGTACGAGGCGCACCGCCCCCCCACTCCCTCGCCTCAAGTCGCCGCGTCCCGCAAGTGCCACACTCTGACCGCCCGGTTGACCGGCGTGCTGATCCTTGGGCACGCACGTTCTGGTTCTGGCCGAACAGGGTGGAGTACTGGCGCCTCGGCACGGCAGCCTTACAGTTGAAGCCGTTCACCCATCCGAGGAGAAGCGCCACTCGTGCACGAAGCACCGATCTACGCCCAGCTGATCTCAGAACGCGGCGACATACCGCTGCAGGTTCGCAACGAGGCCCGCCGTATCCAGCGCGAGCTCGACTGGGTCCTCAACTGGGACCACCCGTCCGATGGACTCCTGCCCAGACTTCCTGCGGTCTCGCCGACGAACTCGCCCCCTCGGCAGCTCGGTTCCGGCTCTCCCGACTGGTTCGCCTGACGCTCACGTCTTCGCCTGGCGCTGCTCTACCGCAGCGCTGTGGGGCCCCCTACGGAAACGACGTGGAGAGCTGCACCGAGACGGCGCCCGGGCTTCCTCTCCCGACTCTCCCGTACAGTACGCGGGTTGTCGTGGCGGAGAGGCGGTACGGGCGTGGCACCTCGGGCAGTGACGCGGGAGCGGTTGGCGGGTGCCGCGCGGGCCGCGTTGGGTGGCGGGCGGCGACTTGCAACGGTCGAGCGGGTCACCGGCGGCAGCAAGAAGGGCGTCTACCGTCTGGTGATGGACGACGCGACGACAGCGATCGCCTACCTCTGGAACGACGCCGAGAACTACTGGCCGGCGGCCGAGGGCGACGACGACCTCACCGACCCGTTCTCCCCCGGGCTCGGGCTGGAGCTGTTCGAGGCGGCGCACGCGCGGCTGGCACGGCTCGGAGTCCGCGTACCGGCGATCCGTCTCGTCGACCGTGACGGCGCCCACGGCCCGGCCGATCTCGCGATCGTCGAGGATGTACCGGGCGAGAAACTCGAGGACCTCCTTACGCGCCACCCGGACGCCGCTGCCCCGGTGTTGGCCCGGCTCGGGGAGGCGCTGGACGCGATGCGGCGTCATCGGGCGCCGACGTACGGCAAGGTCGCCGTCGTCGAAGGCGGAGGTGCCTCACAGGGGCAGTCGTGCGAGGAGGTCGTCCTCAGCCGGGCGCTGCGGGACCTTGCCGAAGCGGCGGCGCGTGACCCGAGGATCGCGGGAGCCCGCCATCGGCTGGAGGAGCGCCTGCTGGGTCTGGCCGACGCGGTTCGGCCACGCGCGGAGTACGGGGTCGTGCACGGCGAACTGGGGCCCGACCACGTACTGGTGGACACGGACGGGACTCCCGTCGTGATCGACATCGAAGGTTGCATGTACTTCGACGTCGAGTGGGAGCACGTCTTTCTGCGCCTTCGACTGCACGACGCCTACGAGGCGTTGAGGGTGGACGGACTGGACGAGGACCGGCTCGCGCTCTACCTGCTCGCGCAGCGGCTCTCCCTGACCGCCGGACCCCTGCGCCTGCTCGACGGGGACTTCCCCGACCGAGCGGCGATGGCGGGTATCGCCGAGCACAATCTCACGAAGGCTCTGGCACTCGTGCGTGCCTGACCGTCCAGCCCCCGCTCACGCGGCTGATCATGAGGCGATTTCCCATGTGCACGATCGTCCGCAGGTCGCGCGGGAGGGTCACCCCCACGTAGCGGTCATGCCAGGCCCGTCAAAGCCCGGTACCCGTCTTGGCGTGAGCAGGTGTGGGCATGCGTAGTTTCTGCCCTCGACTAAGCCCCACCCAGTCGGGAAGGGGTGGCCCGCCACGCAGGCGTGCTTGCACTGCGGTGGCCTCGTCGAGGGCCGGTGTGCTGCCTGCGCTCGCCCCCTTCGGCCGCGGCGCCGACACCTGCGTGGGTGTACGCCGGAGCACGGCGGTATCGGCGGCTCGGCGGCAGGCGTCACCTCGGCCCTACCTGGTCTACCGGCGACGAGCCGTACCGGCCGCGGTCCTACGGCCGCGGGTGGCCGACGGCGCTCGGCCGCCGGCCTCCGATGAGCCGCAGGGCGGAAGGAGGCGCGGGCCGGTGCCATGCGCCGAGGTCAGACAATGTCGAGTACGTCCGCCACAGGGCGGCGGGGGGTGACCGGTCCTCCCGGCCCGTAGCCGAGCCGAAGCACCATCTGCACATGGCCGGTGCCCTCGCCCGGATCGCGCGCCAGCAGGCGCAGCTCGCGGTCTTCGAGGGCATGGGAGGTCAGGGACGTGGCCAGTCCGGCCAGGGTGGCTTCCAACAGGACCCGCTCCAACGCCTGACCGGCCCGCAGCCAGTCGGCCGGGGCGTCGCCGTGGGTGCTCAGAAGGGCCAGGTGCGGCACACGCTCGAAGCTGAGGGTGCCGCGGTCCGCGACCGGCCGGCGTCCGGCGAAGTCCCGGACGGGAGCCTTGCCCGTCCATTTCCGTGGTCCGAACGCGTACTCGGGGACGCCGTCGACGGCCAGGTCGGCCTCGGGCCCTCGCCGGGTCCAGCGGACCAGGTCCTCGTCGGCTCCGGAGGTCATGACGTCGCGGCTCTCCGCGTCGTGCACCAGGTCGAGCACGGTCTCGGTGTGCCAGTCGCCAGGGAACATCAGCTTCGCCCCCTCCCGCGCGGCAGCGCCCCGCAGGGCCGCCCGCACCTCCTCGGGCACGTCCTTGTCGGCGAAGGGGTGGCGGCTGGTGTGCCGCTGCCCGATCACCGGGTACAGCCGGGCCGGCCCGTCCTCCGGTGAATGCCCGTCCGGTTCGGCCAGGCGCACGGCTGCCAGCAGCGGCGCATCCTGTCCCTCGGGCAGCAGTCGGGTCTCCGCGACGAGGCCGGCGTGCGCCGCGGCGACGCGCAGGTTGAACAGGGCCGCGCCACAACCGATCCGCAACGCCCGGTCGTCGGGGTCCGAGTAGGGCATGGCCCGCTCGGGGTCGGCGTACAGCAGGACGAGACGGTGGCCGGTCAGGAAGCGGAAGCGCCAGGGCTGCGCGTTGTGCATGGACGGCGCCTCGGCGGCCTTCCCCACCAACTGGGCCACTGTCGTCTCGTCGAGTCGCGATGCCATGGCATCCTCCTCATGTGCTCGGGATGCGGCGGGTTTCCATCCTGGTCACCCCCACAGCCGGAACGGTGTGCGGGCGGGCACCACCGCGGCGGCGACCGACTCTCCGCCGTCGCGTCGGGCGACAGCCGGCTGAGCCTGCCAGGTCCCTGTCCACTCCCGATCCTGCGCCCTTTCGGGGGCGTCAACCAGGGCCGGTCGGCCCTGGTGGCGTCACCATCTGGTCCACCAGCGGGCATCTGATGAGATTGCCCCGACACCGCGGCCGGCGGTCTTGGTGCCGGCAGATGGTGTCGCACAGGCCGTTCGACACTACTCAGCGGACCGGGCGGCCGGGCTGCCGTCCTGCTCTTTCTCTCCCGACTGCTCTACCACACCCCCACGGCCGTCCTGGGCGCACTCCTGGTCTACGCGACCGTCCGCATGATCGACCTCGCGGGCTTCCGCCGGCTGGCGTCGCCGCTGGCCCTCGGCTGCCTGATCGGCGTCCTCACCGTCGACATCCTCTACGGGGTGCTGATGGCCGTCGGCCTGTCCGTGACCGAACTGCTCACTCGCGTGGCCCGCCCGCACGACGCCGTCGAGGGCCTGGTGCCCGGGATGCCCGGCATGCACGACGTCGACGACTACCCGCAGGCACGCACCATCCCCGGGATGCCCGTCTACCGCTACGACTCCCACTGTTCTTCGCCAACGCCGAGAACTTCCGGCGCCGAGCCCTGGCGGCCGTCGAGGACACGGAGGAGGTCCACTGGTTCGTCCTCAACACCGAGGCGAACGTGGAGGTCGACATCACGGCGCTGGACGCCGTCGACACACTCCGCCGCGAACTCACTCGCCGAGGGATCGTCTTCGCCCTCGCGCGCGTCAAGCAGGACCTGATGGACGACCTGACGGCGTACGGACTGGCGGACACCGTAGGCAGCGACCTGATCTTCCCCACTCTGCCGACGGCAGTGAGCGCCTACCGGGAGTGGCGCGGAGGGCACTGAACCACCGAGGCGATCACCCCGACCTAGTGCCGCCTGCGAAGACCCTCCCCGCCGCCCCGTCCAAGGCGCCGACCAGCGCAATCGCGGCCGACAGGGCCGACGGGTGACAGTCCTGGGGCCGTGCGGCCCTGCGGCGGAGCCGGTCCGTGGGGCCGATGCGCCCCGATCGACGGGGCCGACCGGCCCTACTTACCCCGCCGCCACCAAACCCCGCCGAAACGCCGTGCGCCGCCTGCTAAACAGAACGCACCGCCCGATGCGAGCGGCTCCCTTTCCCTCAGTCCCTGCCCGGGAGGCTCCATGCTGTCCGCAGAATCCACCGCAGTGGTCCGCGCCACCCTGCCCGCCGTGGGCGGCGCCCTCGACGAGATCACGACGCGCTTCTACGACGCGATGTTCCGCGACCGGCCGGAACTGCTCGACGGGATGTTCAACCGCGGCAACCAGGCGAGCGGAGCGCAGCGGCGCGCCCTGGCCGGCTCGATCGCCGGGTTCGCGACCGCGCTGCTCGACAATCCGGACATCCGCCCGGACACGCTGCTGGACCGGATCGCGCACAAGCACGCCGCTGTCGGGGTCACCGACGACCAGTACACGATCGTCCACAAGTACCTGTTCGGCGCGATAGCCGAGGTTCTCGGCGACGCCGTCACCCCCGAGGTGGCGGCCGCCTGGGACGAGGTGTACTGGCTGATGGCCGGCGCCCTGATCGCCCGGGAGGCCCGCCTGTACCAGGACGCGGGCGTGGAACCGGGCCAGGTGTGGCAGCAGTGGACGGTCGTCGAGCGCCGCACCGAGACCCCTGACGTGGTGTCCTTCCTGCTTCGCCCCGCCGACGGGCGACCGGCCCCGCGGGCGCGCGCCGGCCAGTACGTCAGCGTGCGGGTCCCAGCCGCCGACGGAGTGCGCCAACTGCGCCAGTACAGCCTGTCCTCGGACCCCGGCGGGGACCTCCGGCGGATCACCGTGAAGCGCGTCGCGGGGACGGACGGCGCGCCGGACGGTGAGGTCTCCAACCTGCTGCACGACCAGGTCCGCGAGGGCGACGAACTGACACTCTCCGCACCCTTCGGCGATGTCTTCCTCGACGACCCGGCCGATACGACCGCTCCGGTCGTGCTCGTCTCGGCGGGCATCGGCGGAACCCCGATGACCGGCATCCTGGCCCATCTCGCCGCCCTCGGCTCCACGCGGCCGGTGCTGGTCCTGCACGCGGACCGCTCCCCCGCCGACCACGCCCTGCGCGCCGAGACGGCCAAGCTGGCCGGACAACTGCCGGGCGCCCGCGCCGTCTTCTGGTACGAGCAGCCCGGCGCGGAGGAACCCGACGCCCGTGAGGGCCTGATGAACCTCGACGGTGTCGAACTGCCCGAAGGAGCCAGGGTGTTCCTGTGCGGTCCGCTTCCCTTCATGCGTGACGTCCGCGCACAGCTGCTGCGCGGCGGGGTTCCCGCACAGCGCATCCACTACGAGGTCTTCGGCCCCGACCTGTGGCTGCCCGGCCCGGAAGCCTGAGTCGCGCCGCGCCCGAGGGGCTGCTCGTGGCCCGGTCGAACGCGACAGTCACCGCAGGGGCCACTGGTCCTGGCCCGATCGGCCGACGGTCCTTGCCGACTGGGCACACCCGTCAATGCCCGATGAGCGCCGCAAGACGACCGAGCGAGGCCGACCGGCAGTGCGCGAGGTTCCTCGACATCGGATACGCGGCGTCCAGGTCACCGGTCGTGTCGGCCCCCGCGTCCGTTCAACGCACCGGGCGGGGGCGGGCTCGGCTCGGGTTCCTCACGCGTGCGATCACCGTGTCCCTCGTAGCCGAAGCAGATACGTCGCGGTCAGTGCCACGGCGCGGTCCGCGTCATGCGACAGCTCTTCGAGAGCACGTGATGCCCTCGTACCGGGGATGTCCGCAAGCGCCTGGGCCAGACGGGCGCGTGCGGGCGCCTCCGTGGCTTCCCCGGCGAGGCGGTCGACGAGCCCGGCCGCGATCCGGGCGGCCGTCGCGGTGTCACCGGCCAGCGCGCCCAGTGCGTCGGCCGCGTCGACGTCGTTCCGTCCCTCCACGATCATGTCGATGAGGGTGGGGATCGCGTCGGCCACGCCTCGTGTCCCGAGCGCCAGCGCGGCCTGGCTGCGGACCGCCGCGTCCGAGTCAGTCAGGGCGTCCCGGAGTCGGGCGGTCGCCTCGGCGTCGGGCATCTCGGCCAGGGACCGCACCGCCCGTTCCCGTACCTCGGCAACGGGCGAGCGGAGCCCCTTCGCCAGCAAGGCCGTACCGCCCTCTCCCGCTCGCGCCAGCGCCCACCTGAGAGCTCCGGCGACGTTCGGCTCCGTCTCGCTCAGCACCGCCTCGACCAGGGCTTCCACCGGCACCGCGACCTCCTCGACCGAGGAGAGGGCAGCGCGCTGGCGTGCGTCGGCACTCGTCGACCCCAGGGCGCGGAGCAGCGCGACGACCTGCAGGACGTCCTCCCAGCCGCCGGGCTCAGCTGCGTCGATGCGCTGCAGTCGCGTGAGCAACTCGGTCTCGACGGCGATGCGTTCACGGGTCTGACGGATCAGGTCGTCGACCAGGCCCGACGGGGTGAAGGTGGGATCGTCCAGGGCACGTCCGATCTCACGCAAGGACATCCCCAACGACCGCAGGCTCTCGACCTGGAAGATCCGCTGGACGTCTTCCGCCGAGTACTCCCGGTAGCCGGAGCCCGTACGGCCCGAAGGACTCACCAGGCCCAGCGACTCGTAGTGCCTGAGCATGCGGGCACTGACCCCGGACCGTCGCGCCACCTCACCGATCAACACGCTCTATCCTCCCTCCGGGCCTGACACGCCCAGGGCCACGACGCGCTTCGCCTCCTCGATGGCGAACTCGAAGCCGGCGTCCGGGTCGCGCAGCAGCCGCTGTGTGGCGAGTGCGTGCGCACGTACTCCCGGGTCAGGGTCCGTCGCAGCGGCGCGCAGACCCGGCACGATGACGTTCCCCAGCGCGACCAGAGCGCGGCTCAGGCTCAGCTGGGTCTCCCGCTCGCCGCGCCCGAGCTGCGTCGCCAGCGTCGTGGCCAGGGCGGACTCCTCACCTTCGGGCACCAGCGCGACCGCGGTGCGCCAGGCGGTCCGCGCCACCTCGTCGTCGGCGTCGGTCAGCAGCGCGCTCGTGATCGCAGACCAGGCCTGCCGATCTTTGATCTTGGACAACGTGTGCAGTGCCTGGCTCCGGGCCTGCGGGTGCTCCGAGTGGACCTCCCGAAGCAGCCCCGGAAGCGTCCTGGACGTGGGATGGCGGGTGAGCGCCCAGGTGAGCATGTCGCGGACGAAGAACTCGGGCTCGGTCGCGGATCGCTCGATCAGCTTGTCGACGAAGCGCGGGTCGGGCGCCGTACCCGCCGCCAGTGCGGCCCGTAGCCGCACGGACGAACGGCCGTCCTCCAACGCCCGGAGCAGGTCGGTCGCATCGGTGTCCTGCCTCGTGGTCGTCATCGAGACCACCTCCTCGCCGCCCAGTGAAGGCCTTGCCACGGTGTCAAGGTCAACCGCGACCGGTCCCTCCCGGGTACGGGATCGCCAGGACCGCACCGGCGGTACCCATCACGAGGGAGCTACAGCCCAACCACCCCGCCCGTAACCCACAATGCGTCACTCGCTCGACGGAGCCCCGCGGCCGCGCATTCTGATCGACCGCTCGATCGCGGATGCCGTTCTGGTGAAGCTCTCGATCTGTTCCGGTGTCAGATCTCCCACCGAGAGCTCCTCCAGGGCGCGCCACATGTCGGCGATGGGCTCACGCAGGGCGCGTCCGGCGTCGGTGAGCCGGACCACCATCACGCGCCGGTCGTGTTCGGCCGGTTCCCGCGTGAGGAGTCCGGCGTCCTGCATGCGGCGCAGCGACTTGGAGACGGTGGAGTGGTCGAGTCCGACGCTCTCCAGGAGTTCGGACTGGGTCTGGCCGTCGCGGTCGAAGAGCTGCATCAGGAGCAGTTCCTGCCCCGGGTGGAGATTCATCGTGCGGAGCATCGCGGCGGCGTGGCCGCGGTGGACGCGGGCGAGCTGGAAGACGGCGTAACTGAGACGTCCGTCGCGGGCCGTGCTCGGAGGCATGGAAACGGGTTCGGTCATCGCTTCTCCTCAAGCGCCCCCGCGGGTGGGGTAGTCGGTGTAGCCGGTCTCGCCGCCGCTGTAGAAGGTGGTGGGGTCGGGGCTGTTCAGCGGCGCTCCGGAGCGTACCCGCTCGACCAGGTCGGGGTTGGCCAGCGTCAGCGCTCCGACGGAGACGATGTCGGCCCGGCCGTCGGTGACGTCCCTGGCGCGTGCGGCCAGGTCGGCGCCGGCACGGTTCAGCATGAGCGCTCCCGGCCACAGAGCCCGGAGGGTGTCCAGGAACTGGTCGTCGCCGGTGTGGAGCAGGTGCAGGTAGGCCAGGTTCAGCGGCGCGAGGGCGCTCAGCAGCGCCGGGTACAGCTCGTGCGTGTCGCCCTCACGGATGTCGTTGTACGGGTTGCCGGGAGATAGGCGGATGCCGGTGCGGGCGGCGCCGATCTCGGCGGCGACGGCCTCGGCGACCTCGACGGCGAAGCGTATGCGGTTCTCGACCGGGCCCCCATAGCGGTCGGTGCGCTCATTGGCATGGCCGGACAGGAACTGGTGGACGAGGTAGCCGTTGGCGCCGTGGATCTCCACCCCGTCGGCGCCGGCCGCGACGGCTCCTGCGGCGGCGCGGCGGAAGTCGTCGACCGTCGCTTCGACTTCGTGGGTGGAAAGTGCTCGGGGCTGCGGCATCTCCCGTGGTCCGGACGCCGTGAACATCTCGCCCAGGGGGCGGATCGCGGAGGGCGCCACCGGCTGGCGGCCGTGCGGGGTGTTGTCGGGGTGCGCGATCCGCCCGACGTGCATCAACTGCACGACGATGCGCCCGCCGGCGGCGTGCACGGCGTCGGTGACCTTGCGCCATCCGGCCACCTGCTCCGCGGAGTGGACGCCCGGGGTGAGCAGGTATCCCTGCCCGTCGGGCGAGGGCTGGGTGCCCTCGGTGATGATGAGCGCGTTGGAGGCGCGCTGGGCGTAGTACTGGGCGTTCAGCTCGGTCGGCACGCCCTCGGGGGTGGACCGGCCGCGCGTCATCGGCGCCATCACCAGCCGGTGCGGCAGCCGGATGTCACCGGCGACGGTCGGTTCCCACAAGACGTTCAGGTCGGTGGCTACGGGGTTGGGCATGGCTTTCTCCAAGGGCAGAGGTGGTTGCGGTGATGCGCGACGACCGCGCAGGCGTACGTACCGGTCGAAGGCGGCGGTACACAGTTGTGCGGTGGCCCGGCGGCGCCTGGGCGCGGGCCGGGCCTCGCAGGGCGAGGGGCGCAGCGCGTACGGCCGTCAGTCGACGGTGAGGACGAGCTTCCCGCGGCCGTGACCGGCGTCGCTGACCCGCTGCGCCTCGGCGGCGTCGGCAAGGCGATAGGTGGCGCCGACGGTGGTCACCAGATCGCCGTCGGCGGCCTGCCGGGCGAGTTCGGCCAGCCGGTCGGCCGATCGGCGCTGCGGACCCTCGGCGAAGACGACACCGAGTTCACGAGCGCGGAAGTCGGCGGTGGTGACGACCCGGTCGGTGCCACCGCGCAGGGTGATGGAGTCCTCCAGCGCACCCTTGCCCGCGGCGTCGAACACGGCGTCCACGCCGTTCGGGGCGAGTGCGCGGACCCGCTCCACCAGTCCCTCCCCGTAGACCAGCGCGGTGGCGCCGAGGGAGGTCACGTACTCCTGGTTGGCCGGGCCCGCGGTGCCGATGACGTGGGCGCCGCGTGCGACGGCGAGCTGGACGGCGATGGTGCCGAGCGCGCCGGAGGCGCCGTGGATCAACAGGGTCTCGCCGGCCTTGACGTCGAGGAGATCCAGGACCCGCTCGGCGCCGTCGCTCGCCACCGGCAACGCGGCGGCGTGCGTCCAGTCCAGGGCGGCCGGCTTGGGGGCGAGGACGGTCGCGGCGGCCAGTGCGTACTGGGCGTAGGCGCCGGTGTCGGACCAGCCGAGCACCTCGTCGCCCACCTTCAGTCGGTCGACGCCTTCGCCGAGGGCGTCCACGACTCCGGCGATCTCCCCGCCGGGGACGGCGGGCAGCGTGGTGGGGAAGATCGCCTCCATGATCCCGGAGCGGATCTTCCCGTCGACCGGGTTGACGCCCACGGCCCGGACACGGACGCCGACCTGGCCGGGGCCGGGCTCGGGGATCTCGGTCTCCGCCTCGTGCAGGACCTCGGTGCCGCCGAACGTGTCGAAAACGATGGCCTTCATGACTGGTGTCTCCTTGGGCTGAGTGGACCCTCGACCGCCTTATGTGGCCGACCACATAAAAAGTAGCACGCCTTATGTGGCTAGCCAAGTAATATCGTGGAGTGGCTGGTCAGCCGGGCAACAGACCTGTAGACACGGGCCTCGTAGAGCCGTGGGCGGCTACTCGACGCACACCGCAAGGCTCGCGCGACGGCGGCCACGGCGAGCACGGCGAGCCGAGTGCGGGACAGCCGATCCTGCGGCATCCGGGCTGCGGCAGATCGGATCCACTTGGCCAGGTGATCGGCGAACCGGTCACCTTTGGTTCCAAGATCAGGCGCAGGCCGCACCGGAGGCCGGTCACGGGGCCGTCGGCACCGGGCGCAAGCCGGAGCGGAACGGCCCGACCTGCGCCTCGGTGCGGCCGCCGACAGGACCACTCAGTGCGGCAGGAGCCTCAGACGTCGGCCGCGGCCGGACAGCGGTCTGCCTGCTTCGGGACCGCTCCGGCGCGTGCGGGAAGGGACGGCTGGGCGGCTCCGGACTGTCGCCTCGCCCTACGGTAAACGTCCCGTGCGGCGACGTAGAAGCGGTCGGGCAGGAACACGGCGTCCGCGATGATCATCGCGCCCGAGAACAGCGGTAGCCCCATGAGCACCGCGATTCCGATGTGCATGCCCAACAGCGCCGTGAGCACCGGGTATTTGAGCCTGCCGAACAGCGCGAACGGAAACGCGACCTGGAGCAGGACGGTCAGGTATCCGGCCACCGCGATGGCGGCTCGATGCCCGTCGGCCCAGTGGGACAGCGCGGGCCAGGGCTGAAAGAGTTCGAGGTTGAGAACGTAGTGCAGAGCGGTTCCGGCGCCCCAAGTGCCGCCCTGCACTTTGTACAGGCCGGCCGCACCGTAGAGGAGGCAGACCTGGAGGCCCATCACGACGAGTCCGCTGTTGTGCACGACCGTGACCAACGTGGTTCGCGCTCCGCGGAGTTGCGGAGCGGTGTCAGGCCACCACCGGGCCCGCGCGCTCGTTGCGGGCCTGCGGCGGATCCTCCTCGCGTCCAGGGACCAGTGCCGTCCGCAGGCCGTGAAAACGAGGTAAATGGCCATCAGGAGAACGAGGTTGTCACCTCCGTCCGTCATGAAGATCGATCGCGCGTGGAACGAGGCGACGACGACGGCGAAGAGCACGGACATCGCTCGGGTGCGCCACCCCACCATGAACAGAGCGCAGATGGCGAGCGCCGACGTGTAGCAGAGTTCGAAGTAGAGAGGGCTGTCGGAGAGCGTGAGCACGCTGACCCAGCCGGTCTGGTCGAAAAGCTGCCGCGCGAGCGCCGGTGTCCAAGGTGAGCCCGGGCCCCAGATCACGTCGCGGTGGGGGAACTCGCGCAGAAGGAAAAGGAGATAGAGGAGGCCGTACCCGATGCGCAGGACGGATACCGCGTAGAGCGAGAGGGGCCGATCGGTGAGCAGCGTCCATGCGTGGCGGGCAGGGACGGCGAGTCGTCTCGCCAGGTCGGGGAGCGGACGCCCTGACGCCAGGACGGCGCGGCGTGAGTGCGGGGACGGCGGGGGCTCGTCCGGAGCGGCCTCGTGTCGAATCAGGTCACTTGCCATCGGAGGCTACCTTCCACCAGGGCAGAAGCCGTGTCTGGGCATCCGCGGAAGCGGCACGACGGTCTCGGCCCGCGGCGTCGGGAGCGGTGACAGGCTGGGTGACCACCCTGAGCTGGATCGATTCGAACGGCTTCCCGATCACGTCTGACATCCGGTCGGCGGCGATGTTGCGCAGGTACTGCTGCATCATCTCGGCTCTGTCCGAACGCGAGACGTCGTCGGCTCCGTGCAGTTCGACGTAGGACGTCCATGACCGGCGCAAAAGGTTCTGCGCCGTGTGACTGGGGAAGGCGTTGTGCCGGATGGCGGCTCTGTCCACCGCCGTCAGACTGATCCAGGGGCTCACTTGGACCGAACCGTTCCGGGTGGTGTGGGCAGTGCGCGCGAAAATCGTGCGGTTGACGGAGTCGGGGTCCGGGGCGAAGAGCCGCCAGTTCTGCTCGAAGAGTGGGTAGATCCATGCGTCCACCTGGGATCTGTAGCGCTGAGAGACGACGTTGGTGGGCGCCACGTGCAGAAACACGAGCGCGACGTGCGCCAGGGCCACCATCACGCAGAGAATCACGGCGGAGTTGAGGGCACCCCTCCCCGCACGTCTGCCCAAGCGGCGGGTCCCGCCTTCTCCCGTTGGTCCGCGCGGCACGTCCGCTGGTCGGGTCGCGTCGTCAGTGACCGACGTCGGGCCATGGGCCCGACTGCCTTCCCGTTCGTGCTCCGCTTCGAGTCCGCCCAGCACTGCCTGCCCTGTCCTTCTCGTCGTCTGCTCGTGGCCGTTCCGGGCCGGCCGATGAACCGATGGGGCCGGCACGCGGCGGGGGCCGGAAGGTTCCCCGCCGCACACCGTGTCAGTCGCGGGCGCGTGCGGCGCCCGCACTGGATTCAGTGGCTGCCCGACTTCTCCGGCTTCTCGCCGTAACCGCCGTGCTTCTCGGGCTTGCTGCCGTAGCCCTCGTCGTTGTGACCGTGCCCCGGCTTGTCGCCGTACCCGCCACCGGAGTCACCGCCGCCGTGGCCACCGCCGGTGTGACCGCCGTGCCCACCGCCGGTGTGACCGCCATGCCCACCGCCGGTGTGACCGCCATGCCCACCGCCGGTGTGACCGCCATGCCCACCGCCAGGTCCGCCACCGGTGGTGCCGCCGCCCGGCGTGCCGCCTGTGGTGCCGCCGGTGGTACCGCCGCCCGGCGTGCCGCCCGTGGTACCGCCAGTCACCACACCGCCGAGCAGGCCACCCAGCACACCGCCCGTACCGCCCCCGGTGGTACCGCCTGTCACAACGCCGCCCAGCAGGCCACCCAGCACGCCGCCGGTCGTTCCGGAGGTGGTCCCTGTCGTCGTGCCCGAGGTGGTCCCCGTGGTCGTGCCGGACGTGGTCCCCGTGGTCGTGCCGGACGTGGTCCCGCCCGTGCAGGTGGCGCGCGTGATCCTGTTGGTGTCCAACGTGACCGAGCCGTTGCGTGCCAGCGCCCGCCCGTCGATGCTCGCGCCGGTGTTGGCGCTGATCGACGTGAGAGCAAGGATGTTGCCGACGAACGTCGACTGCGTACCGAGCGTGGCCGAACTACCGATCTCCCAGAAGACGTTGCACGCCTGTGCCCCGTTGATGAGGGCGACCTCACTGGCGGACGCCGTCGTCAGACCCGAACCGACCTGGAAGACCCAGACCGCGTTGGGATCACCCTTGGCGTCGAGAGTGAGCGTGCCGGTGAGGCCTAGGGTCGAGGACGCCGTGTAGACGCCGGGCACCAGCGTCAGCCCTCCGGCGTCCGGCGGGAGGGCCCCGTCAGTGGCCTGGCCCGCGGCATTGTCGAAGGCCGCCACCAGGTCGGATTGGGCCTGCTGCGCGACGGCGTCCGCCGAATGCTGAACTCCGTTCACCAACCCTGGCGGGAATCCGCTGATCGCTGTTCCGGGACTGACGCCGACATCTCCCGTGATGACGGAGGGGCCGGTATTGGTGACCGATTGGCCTGCCAGCACCGCGAAGCTGTCGGCGGCGCCGAGCGGCACGGGAGTGGCGAGGGCGACTGCCTGCGAAGGCGCCACGGCCACCACCGCCGCTGCAACGGCCATGGTGAGAGCTGTCGTGAGCCACGGGGCGGAGGTGCGCCGTGGTGCTACCTCAGAAGTTCTGAGCTTCATCGGGAACCGATCTTCTGTGCGAGACGGCGGCTTCCGGGTCATACAAACGCCCCGGAAACCCTCAGTGATGCCGTCGGCGCATTACTCACAAACAATTGCGAAATGGGGGATATCGAGCGCGGGTCGCGCACTCATAAGCATCTACCGAGGCCGCAAGATCTTGAATCAAGAATCACCTGGCACCCACTCCCCATTTTCCCGAAGAAGAATGGTTTCCTCTTTCTGAAAATGATTAAGCGTAATGAGTATTATTTGCAGTTCAAAGTGATTCCATGGCCCGCGAGGCCGTATCTGGGCCCCGCGCCGTAAAGGGGAGCGTTGGCGGCTCACCTCTCGGACCACTCCTGGGGGGCCCACGGGGCGGTGCCGCTCGAGACCTGAGGCGAGCCGAAGTCGCGGACCCGGTTTCGCCGCGCGCTTTCCGCAAGGAAGCCACGCCAGCTGGAGCAGGCTCCGCTCGACAGCTGCGCGGGCGACCGGCGCAGCTCTCCACTCACCGGCTCCCCTACCTTGCCCGCCCCTGATTCGCCCCTCCCGGCACCTT
This sequence comes from Streptomyces sp. NPDC005496, assembly GCF_042872045.1. Lineage (NCBI taxonomy): Bacteria > Bacillati > Actinomycetota > Actinomycetes > Kitasatosporales > Streptomycetaceae > Streptomyces > Streptomyces sp. NPDC005496. The sequence continues at coordinate 261,766 of NZ_JBIAJQ010000006.1, read as the reverse complement.
CCCAATTTTTGATCTTGAGACGGGACGGATGATTCCATACGAACGACTCGATCAATTCTCGACTTCGCGGATAATGATCATTTGTCGGGCATGAAGTGTCGGGCCCGCGTGAACGGCTGAGGCGATCACCGCGGACTCTGAAAGTGTCTCGCGGATCGCGGAAGACTCGGCCTGCCGCCTGGAACACCTGCGGCGCCCGTGGCCGCGCGTACTCTGCGACCGCTTTCCCGGCAGCTCGCGAGTCGAACGATGACCGGACAGTCCCGCCGGCCGACTGAAGCACGGCGCCGTCCCCTTCCCGAGAGCTCGGCGAACGGGGGCTGATGGAACAGCGAGGACCGTTCGGAGACGTCACAGGCCGGTCGCAAGGGGATTGCGTACGGCCTCCCATTGGCCCCCGGTCCCCGCAGACGCGCAACAGGAGCAACCATCGCAGAAGCCGCCACGCCAACAAAGGACTTGGCCGGAGAGCGGCAACCTTCGCGGGCCGTCACGGCGAGGGACCGGGAGGCATCGCCCCGGTCGGTCAGGACAGGATCTCGATGTACCCGTCCGTTCCGTGTACGCGGATCCGTTGCCCGTCCTGGATCAGTCGGGTGGCCCGCTCCACGCCCACGACGGCCGGCAAGCCGTACTCCCGGGCGATCACCGCGCCATGGGTCATCAGACCACCGACCTCCGTCACCAGGCCTGCGATCCCGACGAACAGCGGCGACCAACTCGGGTCCGTATAAGCCGTGACCAGGATGTCCCCGACCTCGAGATCGGCCTGTGCCATGTCGAGGATGACGCGGGCCCGTCCCTCGACACTCCCGGCGGAGACCGGGAGGCCGATCAGGGCGCCGGCCGGCGCGTCGTCGCGTCGGTAGGCACCGTTGAGGGCCTCGCCGTCGGAGGTGAGCACCCGAGGCGGAGTGAGCGCGTGGTACGAACGGAACTCCTCCTTGCGCTGCTCGATGAGCCTGCCGTCCGCCTGGTGCGAGCGCACGACGTCGTGGAGTTCCTGGAACGTGAGGTAGAAGATGTCCTCCTTGCCGGCGAGGACACCGGCCTGCACCAGACGCTCCGCCTCCCCCAGCAAGGCCTGCTTGTAGACGAAGGTCCGGCTGATGATCCCGTACTTCGGGTACTCCCGGTAGCCGATGAAGGTGCGGACCCGGTCGATCATCTGCTTCGCCTCGTCGGCCTTCCGGTCGCCGTCCGGCAGGGCCCGCAGGCGGGACAGCACGTCCTGTTCCTTCTTCCGCGCTTCCTGTCGCCCGTGCTCGAAGCGCCGTGCGGCGGCGCCCGGTTCGAAGTTCCTGACGTTGTCGAGGATGACCGGCACGAGTGTGGAGGGGCGTTCGCGCCAGCGCGGCCTCGTGATGTCGATCTCGCCCACGCAGCGCATGCCGTACCGGTCGAGGTAGGCCTCGATGGCGTCGCGTGCCTCGGTTCCGCCCGGGAGTTCCACCAGCTCGTCCAGGAAGCCCTCGCCGTCGACGTCCCCCAGGAACGCGACGACCTCCGGGTGCGGGCGGATCACGTCCGCGACGTCGAGCAGCGCAAGTCCCATCTCCGACGTGATGTTGTCGGGGGCGGACAGCGTGAGGGTGTCGGCGGCGTTCTTCTCGCCCAGCCACTCCCCCAGCTTGTCGTTGAGCCACCACGTGGCCTGCATCCCCGCCATGATCACTTGGAAGCTCAGCGGATCGCCGAGTACACGCTTGTGCTCCTCGAAGGCCTCCAGCAGGAACTCGAACAGCGCAGGGCCGCTCTTCGCCGCGATGTCGCGTCGCAGTTCGGCGATGGACGCCTCGCTCCGCTCGATCAGCTTGGTGACGACGGCCGGATCGGTCTCGATCTCGATCGGGGCGGACGCGCTTCCGATCGGCGGTCCCCCGGGATCCGTGTCAGGGAGCGACGGGATGAAGTCGTCGCGCTCCAGTACGGTTTCCAGCGCGTCCCTGATCAGCGGATCGGATCTCCCCGCCACGTCCAGCATGCTGTCGCGGCTCGTCGGCGAGGCCAGACGGCGGGCCACGTCGACGAACAGTCTGCCGCCCGCGGTGTGCATCGGCACCATGGCCGTCAGCTGCCACATCGAGAGCCCGAGCGGCTTCATGGGATCGGTCATCATCTGCTGATGACCGACGGAGACGTAGACGTGATTCTCCTGGTCATCGCTTTCGGGGACGGGGAACAGCGTCGTGATGGGCCGGCTCTGGACGATGTGGAAGCCTTCGTCGTCCAGGCACCACTCGATGTCCTGCGGGCCACCGAATCGCGCCTCGATCCGCCGTCCGAGCCGCACGAGGTCGAGCACCTGCGCATCCGTCAGCGCCGGTTGCTCCTGCCGACGGGACTCGATCGTCACTTGCTGCGTGCCGCCGGACGGCAGGGCGTGCACGGCACGCTCCTTGGCGGCGATCGTCCTGGAGACGACCTCGCCGTGCCGCACCTTGTAGACGTCCGGATTGACCAGTCCGGAGACCAGGGCCTCGCCGAGGCCGAAGCCGGCGTCCACGGTGGCGGTCTTCCGGTTGCCGGTGACGGGGTCGGCCGTGAACAGGATGCCGGCCGCGTGCGGGAAGACCATCCGCTGTACGACCACGGCCATACGGACCGTACGGTCGTCGACGCCGTTCCGCCGGCGGTAGGTCACGGCCCGCTCGGTGAACAGCGAGGCCCAGCAACGGCTGACGTGCTGGAGGACCGCCGTCGGCCCCACCACGTTGAGGTACGTGTCCTGCTGGCCCGCGAAGGAGGCCGTCGGCAGGTCCTCCGCGGTCGCGCTGGACCGGACGGCGTAGGCGTCGTCCTCACCGTGCCGGGCGAGCGCCTGGGTGATCGCACGGGCGAGATCGTCCGGAAGAGCGATCTCCTCGATGGTCCGGCGGATCTCCGCACTGAGCGTGCGGATCGACTCCCTGTCGTCCGGGTCCACCCGCGCCAGCTGGTCCAGCCGGTCGTCGAGCGACGGCGTCTCGGCCATGATCCGGCGGAAGGCGTCCGTCGTCACGCAGAACCCGGCGGGCACGCGCACACCTTCGACACCCAGAAGTCCCCCCAGGTGCGCCGCTTTGCCTCCCACGACTGCGACCTGGGACTCGTCGATCTCCTGAAGATCGACCACGTACTGCTCGCTCACTGCGACACCTCCGCCGCGGCCGCGCTCCGCCGCATCGCACTCGCCGATCGCCTCACCGGCGTCTCCCTCTCCGTCGCACCTCGTGTCGGGCACGTCGTCGGCCCGGTCGGCCTTCCCTCCGACGAACCGGCCTGCCGCTCCGTCCGGCCGGGCGACGCACACCTCTGCGCCTCCGCCTCGACCGCCCTCCATCGCACCGCCAAACCCACTATCGGTTCGACTCCACCGCGTCCCCCGTACATCGACACCAACACGCGCACGCAGTGCCCCTCATTTCCGCAGGTTGTGGCCACGGCGGACGATTCTGCGCCACCCCCTGGGCCTTGCCGCAAGCCCCCCTGTGCGCTATAACTTGGGAGAGGCAAGGAGAGAACTCCTTGCCTTTCGTGTTTTCCGGCCGCCGCATCGACGGCTTCTCCCCGGCGCCGTGGCGTTGTCCCACCGCAGCCGGGCGTCAGCCCTAACGGCGTACCGCCGACATAATCAGACGCGAGCCGAGCGCCGCGCCGCCAGGACGGAACGCCGCCCGAGCCACCGCGTCGGGATCTTGCCCGGCTTGCCATACTGCCCGGATGGAGATGCGAGCCGTGGCAGCGGCACAGCGCTGGCTGGCCGACCAGGGCGTCAGCCGGATACGCGACGGGTGGGTGAGCGACGAGAGGCCCGAGCTGTTGCTCACGGCCAACCAAGTGGCACATTCCTGGGCCGGTGATGTGTTCGCCGAAGATCTGACGACAGCCGAGCAACTCCGTTTGGCCTTCGGGTTGCTGGACCTGCTCGATGAGTACTGGGTCACCTGCGAGATCCGGTTCGCGAACGAGGGCCCGGAGGGGCCCTTGCCGGCCGACTTGCTGTGGGACGGCTACCGTCAGCGGCTGGAGGCGGATCGGGACGCCGAGGCCGTGACCTACTCGCTGTGGGTGGACTGGTTCGAGGACCACAAGACTTCCGCCACGGCGTTCGCCGAGGTCCTCGGCAATGACATCGACCGAGTGGTGGCGGAGCGATCGCAGGCCCCACTCCGCCGAGCACGTCGGGTTCTGGAGTGTTCGGGTCCGGTGCGCTGGACGGTGAAGGAGCCGGCCTACCGCACCGCCGCGGGGCTCCCAGCTCTGCACCCGGCCCTCTTTCGCGGCCTTCGGGCCGGCTTCCACGACGTCTACGGCGACCTGGAGCCGGCTGCCGCGCTGTCCCTCCTGGACCGGTTGGACCTCCCCTCGGACACCGAGCACGTTGACGAGCTGCGCCACGTACTCGCCGCGGGCCACAAGAACCACTACCGCAGTCCCGGCGCCTGGGACGACGCGATTCGCTCCTGCTCCTGAGTCGTCGGCCCGGCGGGCCGAAGGCATCGCCTGTCCGACACTCTTCGACGGTCATCCCCTCCGCGCCCGTCGCACGCGTCGGTCAGCGAACGCGGTGGCTCTCCGGCGGGCCCAGGTACGTCGGCGGCAGGCCGCCCGTGTCGACGATCAGACGTTGCACCACGACCGTCGGGTCGACCATCCAGAAGACCAGCTTGTGCGCGCCCGCCCGGGTGATGGTGTGCGTCGTCGACGTCCGGTTGACGTTGTCCGACGTGTGCCGCTCCCAGCGGCGGTTCAGCGTGCCGTCGTCGGGGCCGGTCGCGGCGATGACGTCCACGGTCTTCGGGACGGCGTCGTCGAAGGAGACGGCGTAGCGCAGTCCGGGGCGGGCCAGCGCGGGGTTGCGCGGGGAGAGGTGGGCCCAAACCGTGACCTCGCCGGGGGTCAGCAGCGTCACGTCGTACTCCAGTCGTGGCCCGCCATGGCCGGGCTTCTGCTCGGGGGCCGTGACGGGGGCCGGCGTCATGCCGGCTCCGGTGCGGCCGATCCCCGGGATACGCAGCCAGTCGACGCCGGTGGCGCCGACGGCGCGGGTGTAGTGCTCGGCGTTGACGGCCACGTAACCGCCGGCCTCGACGAAACCCTTCAAGCCGCGCGGCGAGGTGTGGTCGGCCACCGCGCGGACGGTGACGGTACGGCCAGCACCCTCGACCGTGAGCGTGCCCTCGGAGCGTCCTGCGGGAGCCTTCGACCAGTCGACGGTGACGGTCACCCGCGTCTGTTTCCGCACCGTGCCGCGCGGCCGGTCCGCCCTCAGCCAAGGAACGGACGACACGACCCGGTACGGGAAGGGGCTGGTCCCGCGGTTGAAGATCTCCAGATGCTGCGGGGCCCGGGTCTGATACGGGCTGAAGTCCGCCAGCACCGGATCGGTCGTCGCACGTGGCCACCACTCCTGCGAGTCATCGATCGCCACGCCCATCTCGGCGGCCCGGGGCACCTCGATACGGCGTACCGCCGGGAACAGGACGTCTTTGAGAGCCACGTTGTCGAGTTCGGGCTGCTGCCAGGGCGCGTTGGGGCCGTAGCGTTCCACGTCGCCGTAGTCGATGTGCGGCTGGAGCTGGAAGTCCTTCCACTTGCCGTCCGCGATCTCCTCGTTGAAGACGTCTTGGAGGCGGAAGTCCTCGCGCAGGCCGGCTTCGGCCCGGTCCGCACGGTCGTTGGTGGCGGCGCGGCCCTGGGGGGCGTAGCGCAGGTTGGTGAACTCGGCCTCGCGCAGCTCGTAGAGGTTGGCCGTGGCCTGCACGTTGTACCCGATCAGTTCGAACCAGGCGTCCTTGGCGGAGTCGGGCAGAGCGCCGGCGACGCGAGCCGCTTGCTTGCGGAGCTGCCGCCACTCCTCGGTCACTCGTTCCAACTCCGCTCCGTAGAACGGTGTTTGCTGGTCGTTGTACACGACGGCGGTGTCGTCGGTGGCGAGGTCCTTGGCGGGGTCGAGGGTGATACGGCGATTCAGGAGCTCGGGCTTGCGGCGGTGCTGGAGGCTGCCGTAACGGGCGAGGACTTCGGCGATCGCGTCGGCGTGCCTGTCACCGAAGTGCAGGGCGGCGTAAGCCCGTTCCCAGGCCGGGATGCTCTCCAGCCCCCAACGCTGCGGGTTCCAGGCGTGGTCGAGGAAGTACTGGGTGGGCAGCTCGTTGCCCTTGAGGTCACCGGCGTTGGTCATCCACAGCGTCGTGTTGCCGTACGCGACGGCTTGGTGGAGCTGGTCCCACAGGTTCGGCAGGGAGGTGGTGTCGACCCACTTGTAGTTGCGGCCGTCACCGACGTAGTCGAAGTGGTAGTAGAGGCCGTAACCGCCGGAGCGCGGCGGTTCGGCCGGGTCCGGGTGCTTGCGGATGTTGCCCCAGTTGTCGTCGCAGAGGACGACGGTGACGTCGTCCGGCGCGCGCAGGCCGCGGGTCCAGTACCGCTGAACCTCCTTGTAGAGCGTCCACACCTGGGGCAGGGAGCTCGCGGAGCCGGTGAGTTCGGCGATGATCTGCCGCTGGGTGGCGATGATCTCCTGCATCAGCTCGATGCCGTCCCCGTCGGGCAGGCCGGTGTCACCGTTGCCGCGCATACCGAGGGTGACCACGCCCTCGAAGCCCTGGTCGACCATGCGGCGGATGCCGTCACGCCAATACGCCTCGATCGCGGCGCGGTTGCGGCGGAACGACCACTCCCCCGTGCCGCCGTAGGGATCGCGGCCCGGGGTGACGATGTTCCCCTCGGCGTCGCGCTTCGCGGCCACGGCGTGTCGGTTCCACTCCTCGATGCCGCGCATCATCGGGGCCTCGTGGCTGGTACCCATGACGATGCCGTACTCGGCGGCACGGGCGTGGTTCTGTGGGTCGTCCTCGGCGAAGGCGCGGCCCCAGACGGCCGGCCAGAGGTAGTTGCCCTTGAGGCGGAGGACGACTTCGAAGACCTTGGCGTAGAAGTCGGCGTTGAAGCCTCCCGGATGGTTCTCGGCCTTACCCGGACCGAAGTAACGGGGCGCCCAGGTACCGAGGTTGGGGTTCTCGTCGTTGATGAACACACCGCGGTACCGCACGGCCGGTGTGCCCTGGCTCCAGGTGCCGGGGCGGACGAAGACGGCGGACCGGCGGATCGGCTGAACGTCGTCCCACCAGTACCACGGCGAGACGCCGATGCCGCGGGAGACGTCGTAGACGCCGAAGACGGCCCCGCGCTGGTCGCTTCCGGCGATGACGAAGGCGCGGTCCACGCCCGGCATCGGGTCTTCGACGGTGGTCTGCAGGGAGGTCTCCCACTTGTCCCGGATCGCCGACACATCGAGCTTGCCGGCCCTGATCAGACGGTCGAGGAGGGAACTGCGGCCGATGGTGCCGACGATCGCGACTGCTCGGGCGGCGCCGCGCTCGTCGGCCGGTCGTACCCCCGTGACGCGCTCGATGTCGGCACGGAGGTCGGCGGCGGCACGGCGGACCCCGTGGTGGTCCGCGGCGTCGACCAGGACCGGAACGGCACGGCCGGAGACGACCAGGGGGAAGGCGCCGGGTTCGGAGCGGAAGGTGACGTAGGCGCCGGGGTCGGTCGGTCGCAGGACCTCCGCCGCGGCGGCGGAGGCGCGTTCCGCCGCCGGCAGGGAGACGCCGAGCCCGACAGCGGCTCCCGTACCGAGGACGGTTCTTCTGCCGACGTTCCGCGCCATGAGGGCACCCTTCTGCGGGAGATGTGGAAAGCGGGATCGTGCATGCCGCGACGGTTCCCCGCCGTTGACAGCGAGCGGGGGGCCGACGAGACAGCAACAGGCCTGCCGGGTATGCGCGGTGAGCGAGACCGTCTCGACTGCGGCCCAGGATGAGAGCGTGTGGACGGCACGTGGCCCGGTGGAGCGACTGGACAAGACGGAAGGGGCAGGTGGAGATGCCCCCGGCGGCCGCGCCTGCGTGTCGGTGCGGGCTTATTCGGCTGCCGCGGACCGGGGCCTGCCGTCGGCCAGCTCGGACTGCATCGCTCGGTAGGCGGGCTTCGCCCGGTAGTCCTCGTCGAGGATGTTGGCGGCGCCCTGGCCCTCGAACGTGCCCGGCACCCAGGAGTACCTGTCGGTGAAGCCCCACACGGTGAAGGAAATGCAGTGCGGAGTACTCAGGCAGGCGTCGAGGAGTACCCGGTAACCCTCGGCCTGGGTAAGGAGTTTGGTCTCGTCGGCGGGCAGGATCATGCGTACGTCCGCCTCCGTGACGGCCGTGTCCAGACCGAGCTTTTCGAAGCGGGCGAGGTTGGCCCCCATGTCGGTGGGCAGGCCGTACTGGATTCCGACGTGCCCCTGGAAGCCGACTCCGTCGACGGGGACGCCCTCGGCACGCAGCCGGCTCATCAGATCGAGCACGGCGTCGCTCTTCGGCCCGATCCATTCGCCGTTGTAGTCGTTGTAGAAGAGCTTGGCGTGGGGGTCGGCCTGGTGAGCCCAGCGGAACGCGTCGGCGATGTAGCCGGGGCCCAGCTCACGCAGCCAGATGCTGTCGCGCAGTGTCCCGTCGTCATTGAACGCCTCGTTGACCACGTCCCATTGCCAGATGCGTCCTTTGAAGTGGCGCACCGTGTCCGTGATGTGGCGGTGAAGGATGTCGCGCAGCTCATCGGCCGTGAAGTCGCCGGACGTGAGCCAGGACGGCAACTGGTTGTGCCAGACGAGCGTGTGGCCGCGGACCTTCTGGCCGTTCTGCTCGGCGAACCGGACGAGCCGGTCCGCGGCGGCGTAGTCGTACTCCCCCCGCTTCGGTTCGATCGACTCCCACTTCATCACGTTCTCCGCGGTCACCGTCGAGAACTGGGTGCGGGTGAGCCGACGATAGGTGGAGTCCTCGGTGAGGGCCGTCATGTCGACGGCGGTGCCGATCCGCAGATGGTCGTCGACGGCGAGCTGCCGCAGGGAACGGCCCTGTGGGCCGGCCCCGTCCTCGGCACCAGCTGCGGAGCCCGCCGTGGCGAGCGGCAGTAGTGCGAGAGACGAGGTCACGGCGGCGGCCATGACGAGGCGCAACTTCTTCACGTGCACTCCTTGAGCGGCTGGGCACAGTGGGCCGGGCAGCCGAGTGGCGGTGCGGACGGGGTGACTGACAGGTGATCGCCAGCTCGAAAAAGCATCGGGATCTCGAAAGTTTCGTACGTTCCGAAAAGGCGCTGCGTCAAGCTATTGGCCGACCGTCCGACCGTCAACCCAGGTAGCGCGCCAATCTTTAACGGTCCGTTGAGCGCTACAGCCAGGCAGGACGATTGACCGACTGGTCAGGCGGACGTAGATTCGGCGCATCCATTCGCGCTCCATTTCGAAACATTCGGACCGCCTAGTCGTCCGCCTCTTCCGCTGATCTGCAGGTCCCGCCACCTGCGGACGCCGCAGAAAGGCGGCCACGTGGTGTACCGAAGTCGCTGCGTGTTCATCGCGCGGCCCGGTTGACCGCTGATCCACTTGCCGCCCGAGCGCTGGGGTCGAAAGACGACGCGCAACCGTGTCGCCGACCGTATCCTCCGCAACCGCGTTCGGGTCTGCACCATTTGGAACCGGACGCCGCCGACGCCGTCATGCACCGCCGCGAGCACGGGCCCAGCCGGTCCCGCACGCCCCGGGACGCGCAGAGATTCTCTGATGCCCGGTCAATCGGCTTTCCCTCAGGCCGTACCAGCCCTCAAGAGCAGGACCAGAAACGGCACACAGCCCCGTATGGGCAATGGAAGGAATCCCTTCATGAAGCGCATGCCCTACCTGGCGAGCACCGTCGCAGCGGCCCTCGTCACGGCAGGCCTCGCCCTGAACCAGACACACAGCACATACGACGCGCAGCCCGACAGATCCTCCGCCGCGCGGTCCGTCTCGGCGACGACCTCGGGTGGCCACTGGGTGGACGCCTGGGCGTCCATGCCGCAGCTGACCGAGCCGGGCAACATGCCGCCCGCGCCGTTCACACAGGCCGATCGGGTATTCAACGACGCCACGCTGCGGCAGACCGTGCACGTCGCGGTCGGAGGACAGCGCGTGCGGCTCCGCTTCTCCAACGCCTTCGGCGGCACCGATCTGCCCGTCACCGCCGTCTCGGTGGCGCGCCCGGCGGGCGGAAAGGCGGGCGTCGACGCGATCGTGCCCGGCAGCGACCGACGGGTGACGTTCGGCGGGCAACCCGGTTTCGACATCCCACTCGGCGCCCAGGCCGTGAGCGATCCGCTGGACTTCGACGTCCGTCCCGGAAGCAACCTCACCGTGACGCTGTACCTCGTGCGGGGACAGACTTCCACCTCCGTCACCTCCCACCCCGGCTCCCGGACCACGTCCTACATGCTCGCCGGTGACCACCTGAACGACGCCGAACTGCCCGGGACCACCACCGTCGATCACTGGTACTTCCTGAGCGGTCTGGAGGTGTGGTCCAAGCGTCACACTTCGGCCACCGTCGTCCTGGGTGATTCTTTGAGCGACGGCCGCGGGTCCACCACCAACGGCAACGACCGCTGGCCGGACCAGTTGCAGACACGGCTGCAATCCCGTCCCGACACGGCCGACGTCGCGGTCGTCAACGAGGCCGCCGGCGGTAATCGTGTCCTGCGCGACGGTCTGGGCCCCAACGCCCTTGCCCGGCTGGACCGCGACGTCCTCGCCCGGAGCGGCGCGAACCGACTGATCGTCTTCGAGGGTGTGAACGACATCGGCACCGCGGGCACCTCCACGGCGGACGCACAGCAGATCACGGCCGAACTCGTCGGTGCCTACCGGCAGATCATCACCCGTGCCCACGCCCAGGGCATCCGCGTCTACGGTGCCACGCTCACCCCGTTCGGCGGAAACGTCTACGACGACCCGGATGGCGTCCACGAGTCCGCCCGGCAGGCAGTCAACCGGTGGATCCGCACCAGCGGCCGGTTCGACGCCGTCGTCGACTTCGACCGGGCGGTCGGCGATCCGCACGACCGTCGCCGGCTGCTGCCGGCCTACGACACGGGTGACCACCTCCACTTGAACCCGGCCGGGTACAAAGCCCTGAGCGACAGCGTCCCCGCCGCCCTCTTCCACCCGTAGCGGACACCGTGAAGCCCGCGCCGCGTCAAGGACTGCGGGCGTATTGGCAGTTCGGGCAAATGATGCGCACCATCCGCAGTCGCAGGTAGCGACGGTTCGGGGCGGATTGTGTCCGAGGAAGTCCAACTCCTGATTCAGCACCCTGATCAGCTCCCGAAATATTTCGAATGATGGCCTGCGGCATCCGTCACAAAGTTTCGATGAAGTTTCGGAAACATTGCCATTGACCGCCGTTCCGGGCCGGGCGCATACTCACCAGCGATCGGGACTTTCAAGGCGCACAAGCCTGTCGCGATTGGCATGTACCTGTCACTCGTCGCGGCCGGCCTTATGCGACCGCCTCGACTCCACCGTGCTCTCGACGGATCCCCGCACGTGTCTCGCCACCTGGCACCCCCACCAGTCTCACCAGGAGGAACCATGGACATGGACAAGTCTCTTGCCCACCCGATGAACCGCAGGGGCTTCATCGGCCGCGCCGGCGCCCTGGCGCTCGGCGCGTCCGCCTCGGGACTGCTGTTGCCCAGCACAGCGCACGCCGCCACCGTCATCACGACCAACCAGACCGGCACCAACAACGGCTTCTACTACTCGTTCTGGACCGACGGCGGCGGCTCGGTCTCCATGACCCTCGGCTCGGGCGGGAACTACAGCACCTCGTGGAGGAACTGCGGGAACTTCGTCGCCGGCAAGGGCTGGAGCAACGGCGCGCGCAGGAACGTGAATTACTCGGGCAGCTTCAGCCCGTCCGGCAACGGATACCTGGCGTTGTACGGGTGGACCTCGAATCCCCTCGTGGAGTACTACATCGTCGACAACTGGGGCACGTACCGGCCCACGGGGACCTACAAGGGCGCCGTGACCACCGACGGCGGCACGTACGACATCTACCAGACGACGCGCTACAACGCCCCTTCCGTGGAAGGCACCAAGACCTTCAACCAGTACTGGAGCGTTCGGCAGTCGAAGAGGACGGGCGGCACGATCACGACCGGCAACCACTTCGACGCCTGGGCCCGCTACGGGATGAGGCTGGGCAGCTTCAACTACTACATGATCCTCGCCACCGAGGGTTACCAGAGCAGCGGGAGCTCCAACATCACCGTGTACGGGTGACCTGCGGGTCGCAGGGCCGGGGTTCCCGGTGTCCCGAACCCAAAGACTCGGGGACTCGGAATCCATGCCATCCGGCCCTGCGACCGGGCTCCCTCGTACAGCCCGACGGCGACAGCGACGTCAACCGCACGAGCCCTCTTGTCGAGACGGGACGGCGCTCACGCCAGTCGGCCGTCCGATGCCCCCCACCGCGGCCGCCACACCGCGGGCACGAGGAGGACCACACCGCATGCGAAACAAGCCACGTATCTTGGCCACGGGACTCGCGGTCGTCGCGACAGCCGTGGCAAGCACCGTCACGTCCGCCGCCGAAGCCGCCCCGGCTCACGCCGCTGCCTGCACGGGCTACGTCGGGCTCACCTTCGACGACGGGCCGTCCAACGCCCACACGCCGGCCCTGCTCAACGCGCTCAGGCAGTACGGGCTGCGCGCCACGATGTTCAACGAGGGCCAGTACGCCGCCGCCTACCCCGCCCAGGTACGGGCCGAGGTCAGCGCCGGCATGTGGATCGGCAACCACAGCTACACCCACCCGCACCTGACCCAGCAGTCCCAGGCGCAGGTCGACTCCGAGATCTCCCGGACTCAGCAGGCGATCGCCAACGCGGGCGGCGGCACGCCGAAGCTCTTCCGGCCTCCCTACGGTGAGACCAACGCGACGGTGCAGTCGGTCGAGGCTAAGTACGGCCTGACCCAGATCATCTGGGACGTCGACTCCCAGGACTGGAACGGCGCCAGCACCGACGCGATCGTGCAGGCCAACGCCCGGCTTGGCAACGGCCAGATCATCCTCATGCACGAGTGGTCCGCCAACACCCTTGCCGCGATCCCGCGCATCGCACAGACGCTCGCGAACAAGGGCCTGTGCGCGGGAAGGATCTCTCCGCAGACCGGACGGGCCGTGGCCCCCTGACACAAACGGCGTCGGCACCGCCGCACGTCCCAGGCGCTGCGGGAGGGCAGTTACAGGGCCCGCCCGCACGTCCTGTTCGCAAGAAGGTGTGGGCTGGTCCGAGGCTCACCGGGGCTGACCACCGAGTGATGTGGAGCGCGTGGAAGGAGTACTCGCGGACGACGTCGATCACAGATACGGTGCCCCCGAAGTCAGATACGGGGGCGAATCACGTTGGAGCGACGGAAGCTGATCGGGATCGGGGCAGGGCTGGCGGTCCTGCCCGCCTGGTGGGCCGTGCGTCAGGTGTCGAACGGGGACAAGGAGGACTGGCGCACCGACACCGCGCCGCTGGAGCGGGCGTTCCCGCTGCTGGGCCCGCTCTCCGACGCAAGGTGGGTGAGCAGCCGTGACGACGATCGGGGCCTACCGTCGCCGGAGCTCGTGATCTCGGGCTTCGCCCGGCTGACACCGGCGAGGTTTTCCGAGCTGACAGCGGCCCATGCTTTCGTCTCCGAGGGTCCAACCAATGACTTCTCTTCGTGGTTCGAGAAACCGCTGAAGGGTGAGGGGCCGGAGCACCCGCAGTGGATCCGGTCGGACGAGCTGGATCGCGACGGCAGCGGCCACTCCACCAACCTGTGGTTCGACCGTCGCAGCGACACCGTCCGCTTCTGGGCACTCAACCCGTACGGCTAGAGAGACGTCGCAGGTCCCTTACGACCGTAGCTTCCACAGCCTCCCCCGCGTACCAGCTTCGGCGCTCTCGCACGGTAGCCGCCGCCGGGCCACCAGACTCCCCCACCGCGTACTCGGCAAAGGGCCTTTTGTACTGTAAGCGGGACGTGCGCGGACCCGGGCCTTCCCGAGACCGGTCACCTTCACGGCGATGAATAGACCACGTTCACCGTCCTTCCATCGCTTTCAGGAGCAGCGCGATGAACCGTCGTACACGCTTGGCGCTCGTGCTCGCGCTGGGCGGACTACTCGTCGGATGTAGCTCCGCTGCCGACACCCCGTCAGCCTCGTCGACCGAGGAGCAGCCGTTCTGGCAGGCCGAGTTCGACGGTGCGGCGGCTACACGCCCATCCGAGAAGTCCTGGAACACGGAGACCGGGAACCGGGACGCCGAGGGGTGGGGCAACAACGAGCTCCAGTACTACACGGACAGCCCGAAGAACTCGGCTCTCGACGGTTCAGGTCATCTCTTGATCTCCGCACGACCAGCGCCCTCGGGGTCTGAACTGCCCTGCTACACGCAGAAGTTCTGCGACTGGACGTCGGCGCGTCTGACCACCGAGGGAAAGGTCGCGCTGACCCGAGGACGCGTGGAGATCCGCGCGAAGATACCCACAGGTGAGGGGCTGCTTCCGGCGATCTGGATGCTCGGCAACAACGGAGTCGAGTGGCCCGGTCAGGGCGAGATCGACATCTGCGAAGTAGTCGGTGGAGAGCCACGAACGGTGTACGGCACGGCGCATGGCCCGACCTACTTCAACGAGGACGGGATCGGCGGCTCCACGACTCTCCCGGCCGACGCCTCGAAGGCGTTCCACACCTACGCCGTCGACAAGCAGCCGCATCGGATCACCTGGTCCGTCGACGGGAAACCGTACTTCACGCTGACGCCTTCGAAGTTGCCCGCACCTCGCGACTGGGTCTTCGAACAGGACATGCACCTCCTGCTCAATGTCGCCGTAGGTGGCGACTGGCCCGGCCCTCCCAACGCCTCGACACCGTCGCCCGCAACGATGACGGTCGACTATGTGCGCTTCTATGGCAAAGGGCGCGCTTAGAGCTCGTAACGCGATCTTGTTGAAGCGTGCTGATGAGGCGTAACCGGTGTGACGATTCGGCCGTTCGCGGGGTGTGGGTACTCGAAGTTGGATCGTGGACGATGAGTTGTGGGCGCTGATCGAGCCGTTGCTGCCGCCGTGGCCGGAGCGGTCCCCGGGGCCACGACCGGTGGCAGATCGGCTCTGCCTCCAGGGCGTCCTGTTCGTCCTCGACAATGACATAGCCTGGCAACTCCTGCCCCTGGGGCTGGGGTTCGGCTCGGGGCAGACCTGCTTGCGGCGTCTGGAGCGGTGACAGCAAGCAGGAGTCTTCGACCGGCTGCACCGGGTTCTGCTCGCAAAGCTGAACGTGGCCGGCGAACTCGACTGGTCACGTGTGTGCGTGGACGGCTCTCACGTCCGTGCGAAAAGGGGGGCGCCGACACCGGTCCGTCGCCGGTCGACCGGCTGAAAACGGCAGCAAACGCCACCCGATCTGCGACGGACGTGGCACCCCGCTCAAGGTCATCACGACTGCGCCCAACGTTAACGACGTCACCCGGACCCTCACCCTGGTCGACGGCGTCCCGCCCGTCGCGGGCCGCCCCGGCCGGCCCCGATGCAGGCCCGAAGCCCTACTCGGCGACAAGGGCTACGACTCCAATGCCCACCGCGACGAGTTGCGTCGCCGACGGATCCTGCCCGTAATCTCCCGCAACGGATCACCGAACATCAAGGGCCTGGGCAAGCTCCGCTACGTCGTCGAGCAGACCTTCGCTCTGCTCCACCAGTTCAAACGCCTCGCCGTCCGCTGGGAGCGTCGCACCGAACTCCACGAGACCCTCGTCTCCCTGGCCTGCAGTCTCATCTGCTGGCGACGGCTTCGGGAGTCCAAAAACGACTGACCGGTGTCACGGCAGGCCAGGGCCCCAGCGGGCTGCTTCAGAACGTTGGTACCCTCCGCACCTACGGCGAGGCAGGGGAGACGATCATGGGAGCGGTGCCGTCGAGCCCTCCGAGCCGCCGGTTCAGAGGAACTGGCCTCGGTGTCCTCTTCGGTGGACTGACCGCAGTGGTTTCCACTGCTGCCATAGGGAATGCGTGGGCTGCTTGTGACATCGGCAATGGCGTAACCAATGGCATGACCTTGCTGGTTCTTGCGCCTCTCATATGGATCGCCGCTGCGGTTCCGTTGGTGATCCTGCACAGCACCCTCGGAAGACGTCATCGCAGGACAGCCCTGGCTGCAGGGCTCGTCTTCGCCCTGTGGTGCGCCTGGTTCCTTGTCACATGGCTCGGCATGCCGGACTCCTACCCCGCCCCGTTGTGCCCGGGCAATGTCCCACCCTGGTGGCCGAGCTTCATCCCAGCATGACTCCGGCGTAGCCCGTGAACGGCCTCGGCACCGGCAACCTCCCAACAACGCCCCCGGCCAGCCCTGGCACGCCGGCAAGATCGTGTTATGAGTTCTTAGATTCGAGAATCACGGTGCCCGCTTGTCGAACGATGCGCCCGAGAACACCGGATCGGCAGGAGGCGGTCGATCGTCCGGTCCGCCGCCGCCTTGGGCACCCCGCACAGGGGCACCGGCCAAACAACCTGGGCTTCAGATGGTTTCATACTGAGCTGGTGGACACATCAAGGACCTCCTGGCGCAACACCACGCACGACTGGGCGAGCGAGGTGGACCTCGACCATCTCGCCCAGATCCGCCGCAACCCGGGCGAGCTCGCTCCCAGCGGCCTCCGGCACCTGATCCTCGAAGTCGTTGCGTACGCGGCCGACGAGGCTGAGTGCAACGAGGGTGGACGCTGTACTGTCACCCTTCATCCCGATGGTTCGGTGTCTGTGGCCGATGACGGACGGGGCACCGACACTCGCATCGGCGAGGATGGCCGGGTCGTCAAGAAGCCGATCATGGCCTCGAAGGATCTCAGGTTTTTCGACCTCCCCGACGCACAGCTGCTTCCGGATGGTCATCCGCGTCGAGGCATGTCCGTTGTCGCGGCGCTCAGCGAGTGGCTCGTCCATATCAACCGTCGCGGCGGCGGGGCATGGACTCAACGCTACGAGAGCGGCGTCCCCGTGACCGATCTGACCCAGATCACCAATGACGGAACGACAGGGACGCTAGTCCACTTCCGCCCGTCAGCGGGGACGGCGAACGCGCTCACACCGCAGGACCTACAGTGCACCATGTCGTGGCCCCACCTATCCGTCACTATCGACGATCAGCGCGTCCACCAATAGGGCTTTCGCTGTCATTCGACAGCCAACCTAGATCGCTCGCGGCTATGGGGAGAGATGGCGAGCGGTCCCGCTTTCCGCATCCGCGAGTGATCCGACGCGCCGTGCAGCGCTCCGGCATCACCCTCGACCACGTCCGCGAAATCACCGAGACCGTCCTCCACCCCCAGGGTGGCCGTACCTGAAGCCCAGCAGCGAGAACGGGCATCGACAACATCCCAGTCCTGCTCATAACCAGTTGCCTGTCAGTGACCGGGGTGGATGCAATGAGCGGCATGGCCACCCGGGTGCTCCTGCCGCGGCAGGAGGAGGCGAACGCGTACCACCCCCATCGCGCCAGTCCCCGTCCGACCCCATCGCAGCCGCATCGTCATAGAGGAGACGTCAGCGCATGAGCAGGCCGTCAACAGCGCTCACAACCGACCGACTTGCGGCATCATCCGTCCGGCTCGGCGTTCTCGTCCCGTTGTCTCGGCCGGGATGGTCGGAGGCGGGCCGGCACTTGTTGGCCGGACTCCAACTGGCTGTTGCTGAAGTCAATGAAGCCGGTGGCATCGCTGGACGACCTCTTGAACTGGAGGTCCGCGACACCGCGGCAGATCCCCAAAAGGCCGCAGCGGCCGTGGATGCTCTGGCCGAGTCGGGTGTCGTTGCCCTGGCGGGGGAATACCACAGCGTCGTGGCCCGCTCCGTCGCCGCGCGGGCGGACCTCCTGGGTCTGCCGTTCCTCTGCTCATCCGCGGTTCTCGACGCCCTCACCGATCAGCCGACGGAGTGGGTCGCGCGCCTTGCACCGGCACAGTCCCACGGTTGGCGGATCTACGCTGACTTCCTCCTGGGCGCGGGCCATAGCCGCATCGCCGTAGCAGCCGAGCCGAGCGTCTACTGGGCGTCAGGGACCCGCATTCTGCGGGACTGTCTCGCGTCGCACGGCTGTACGGTCATCGAGCTCGGTCTGCCCACCGGCACCCCTGGCGCCCTGTGTGACGAACTTGTCCGCAATGACGCTACGGCGCTGCTTCTCCTGGTGGGCCATCCGGAGCCGGCCGTGTCGATCGTTCAGGCGGTCCGCCGGGACCAGCGCCTGGCTGACCTCTTGATCGGCGCCCCTGCCGGGCAGCCCGAGTTCGCCGAGTGGGTGACGCTCCTGGGCGAGAACGGCAGCGGAATCCCGTTCCTGCGCTATCTGCCCGAGACCCCGCCCCCTCTCGGGGCACGCGTCCGAGCGGCTCTGCAGGAGCGACTGGGCGAAGCCCCCTCCTTTGTGGCGTTCGAGGGTTACGACACAGTCGTCGTCCTTGCCGATGCGCTGCGTTCGTACGGAACGGAGCGGAGGCGCATCGCCGAATCCTGGTCGCGCGTCGTAGTCGAAGGCACACGCGGGCAGATCAGGTTCTCTCGCCCGCCGGGGATCAACGTGTGGCAGTGGGCCTGGGCGCCGGTCCAGGTCGTCGATCGAGACCCGGCCGCTCCCAATCGCCTCCGCGTTCTGCACTGGGGATGAGCGCGCAAGGAATCAGGACGCCGAAACCAGGGCAGCGGAGCAGCCGGCGTCCAGCCCACCCTCCGGACAGCGGCTGTGCGCCGCGCGGCCGTCGACCGCTCCCCTACCACCACCCCGGCGGATTTTGTCTCACAGTGGCAGCGCGGCATCCGGCCGGGCGGCATGGTAACCGACCCGGACAAACCGGAACATTCGGCTTGCCCAGGGCGGTTCAGTCAGCGGTCGGTCCTAGCAACTGCGGTGATTCGCTGATGGAGAATGCTGTCAGCGGCGGAGCCTCCTACGCAGCCAAAGAAACCCGATCACTCCACCCACGACGACCAGGTACAGGGTCAGCGGTCCGTCGTTGAGGATGAGTCCAGGCATGGCGATGACGGCCACGATCAGGAGCCATCCGCATCCGGCCAACCCGATGTCCGCTGCATCAGGACGACTCCCTTCGTTGTCCACCCGTTCCCCATTCGCTGACTGGTATCTGATCGGCACACTATTTGGACAGCTGGCGTGCGTAGCACCACTGTTTGAAACCGTACGCCGCCCCGTCAGGCTCGGTGAGCGACTGCGCCGTCGTTGAAGCCATCATCCGCGGGCTGCGCGGGCGGCCACGTCACCTGGCCGCTCCGGCTGTTCACCGACCGCGGCTACGACTACGACAAGTACCGCCGACTTCTCCGGGCCCGCGGCATCACACCAAAGTTCGCTCGCAAGGGCACCGCGCACGGCTCCGGGCTGGGAAAGACCCGCTGGGTCGTCGAGCGGACCTTCGCCTGGCTCCACCAGTTCAAACGACTCCGGATCCGCTACGGGATACGCGACGACCTCCACCTCGCACTCCTTCAACTCGCCTGCAGCGTCATCTGCTTGAGGAAACTCCGAACCTCATTCTGAAACGATCAGTTAGCGGCCCCCGGCCGGGGGGGCGGGAGTCAGCCTGCGGTCTTCGTGAAGTCCAGGTCGGCGTGGCGGACGGCGTGGGA
Organism: Streptomyces sp. NPDC005496; assembly: GCF_042872045.1. Lineage (NCBI taxonomy): Bacteria > Bacillati > Actinomycetota > Actinomycetes > Kitasatosporales > Streptomycetaceae > Streptomyces > Streptomyces sp. NPDC005496. The sequence continues at coordinate 242,235 of NZ_JBIAJQ010000006.1, read as the reverse complement.
GGCGGTGGAGACCGTGGCGCCGAGCATGCTGATGCAGCCGAAGAGGAGGAAGGTGGGGCCGGCGCCCCACCCTTCCACCAGGAGGCCGAAGAGCGGGAACATCACCGGGGTGATGCCGACCGCGCTGAGCGCCTGGACGGAGGCGACCCGGCCCTGGAAGGCGAGGGCGGTGTTGGCCTGCATCAGGGCAAGAGCCAGACCGCCGCAGAGGCCGGAGACCAGGCCGGAGACGAGCGCCACGGCGACTGCGAGGGCGAGGTTCGGCATGACGCCGATCAGGCCGATGCCGGCGGAGGCGACGAGCAGGGTGATGTTGTGCCAGTGGCCGGCCCGGGGGAAGCGGCCGCGCACGACGAGCAGGAACGAGGTCGAGCAGACGCCGGCGCTGAGGGCGGCGTTCACCCAGGCACCGCCGGAGGGTCCCCAGCCGCGTTCCTCGGCGAGCATGATGACGCCGATCGCCATGGGCGGGATGCAGCCGATCATGGAGAGCAGTCCGGAGAGGACGAGTGGGCCGACGACGGGCTCGTGGCGAAGGTAGGCGATGCCGTCGAGCAGGTCGCGGCGGACGGTGGAGTCTGGGGCGGGCTGTTCCGCGGGCGGCAGCGGGGCGAGCCGGACCGCGACCAGGAGGAACAGCGAGAGGGTGAAGAGTGCGCCGGTCACGGCGAACGCGGCGGCGGGGCCGCCAAGCCCCATCGAGAATCCGGTGAGCGGCGGGCCGGCGATGTGGCCGGACCGCTGCACCAGATTGCGCAGGCTCTGCAGCCTCATCAGCTGGTCGCGGCCGGTGAGCCGGGGCGGCATGGCTCCGACTGCCGGCATGAACAGGGCGTCCACGACGCCGAAGACGAGGGCGAGCGCGACGAGCAACCAGAGGCCGGGGGTGCTGAACGCGAGCGCTGCGGCGGCCGAGAGGATCACCACGGCGCGGACCGCGTCAGAGGAGATCACCACCCTGCGCGGGCCGAACCGGTCGGCGATCACCCCGCCGCCGAGCATGAGGATCGCCCGGGGTATCGCGCCGACCGCCATCACCAGGCCGACCTGGGCCGGTCCGGCCACCTTCTGTGCGGCCCAGCCCAGCGCCACGAAGTAGGCGGCGTCGCCGACCACGGAGAAGGTGTAGGCGATCAGCCAGCGCAGGACGTTGCCGTCCCGGTGCACCGGGGTGGAGGGGGTATCGGCCACGGCGGGGGCGGGCGGGGCCACGTCGTGAAGAGGTTCATCTGCTCGCGAGGTCACAAACGCGCATGATCTCCCACAACGTTGGCCCGTACAACGGAATTGCCGGCCGGAGGTTGACTCTCCGGCGGCGGCGCGGACCACCACCGTCAGCCGCTACCAGCGGACCAGGAGACTCCGGGCGTCGCGGATGAGGCCTGCGATCCAAGTACCGGTGGGGCCGTCCGGAGCGAGCTCCGGGAAGCGACAAGGCGTACTCCTCCCGCGCCAACCGCCCCACGGAGTACCTATGGGGGCCGGGAAGCCGCAGTGACGCCCTGACCTGGCTGGCTTCCGACTCGCATCGCTCATCCTCTGGCTCCGCGAGCAGTGATCATTTGTCAGACACCGCCTAGGCTGGCTTTCCGTCACCAGTCACGAGGTCGATGGCATCCGCGTCGTGGAGCAGGGCCCGATTGACCTGGCTGCAGTCGCTCCAGTCGACAACTGCGGCGTACGTGTCGAGGTGATCCGCCGGACGCTGGTGTCGTCGTAGCGCAGTTCGTCTGTCGGGTCGGCAGAGGAGCCCGTAGTCGGACGGCTGCGTCACCTGCTTGTCGGTGTGGTTGCGGAGACTGTGCGAGTACTCACGCGCCCCCGGGGAGCCCGAGTAGCTGGCGCACGGTGCGGGTAGCCCTTGGGGGCGGATGAGGCGGGCGGGGCCGGGGGGCAGACGTGCTGAAGATCTTTCTGAGCTGGTCGGGTGAGCCCGCCAAAGAGTGCGCCAAGCTGCTCCACAGATGGCTGCCGCGTTTTAACGCGGCGATCAAGCCGTTCGTCTCCTCCGAGGACATCAGGAAGGGAGACCGTGGTCTTCAGCGGATCGCCGAACAGCTGGAGGGCTGCTCGTTCGGGATCGTCTGCGTCAATCGGTCCAACCGCGACGCGCCCTGGATCAACTTCGAGTCCGGGGCGCTGTCGCGCCAGGTCTCGGAGGGCAAGGTGATCCCGTTCCTGTTCGGAGCCACGACACTGCGAGATCTGGTCGACAGCCCGTTGCAGCAGTTCCAGGCCGTGGTAGCGGAGTCGGAGAGCGATGTGCTGGCCATGGTCAAGGCGATTAACGCCAGGTGCGAGCCGGCGGCGGACGAGGTCGCCATCAACGAGCTCTTCGAGTTGATCTGGCCCAGGATGCAGGCGGGTCTGCAGGAGATCGCCGCGCGCCCCGTGGCCGGGAAAGAGTCCGAGGTGTCACCGCCGCGGCCCGCAGAGGAGATCCTGGACGATTTGTTGATCCTGATCAGGGAGCAGGTGAACAGGATCACCGATCTGGAACGGGCAGTGCGGGCGTTGAGTCCGGACAACCCCCGGCGGACGCCATTTAAGGGCCTGTTCGACGATGTGAGCCTGACGCCCGTCGATGGCGTCGAGGAGGCGGCGTCCGGCGGGGAGTCAGAGCTCTCGCCCCTGGACAGGGAGCGACAGCAACGGCAGAGGGAACGGTGATCGGCTATAGCCTGCGCGTACTCCTCCACACGCCGCAGGGTCTGCGTTTGCTGGCTCGCGAATGCGCTGTGCAATTCGGTTTGGTGTCCGGTGCCACCCAGCTGTACCTGGCGTTCTGGCCGGACAGTTCCCTGCCGCGCTGGCCGGCGTTGCTGGGTATCGTCGTACTGGCCACAATCGGCGGTGTGCTGCGGTCCTGGCCGCGGTCCACCGTCAGCCGCGAGTTCACCGGTCCGGGCTTTACAGTGACTGTGCAGGTCGGCGATCTCTTTGACCGCGAGTCTCATCTGGTCGTTGGGTTCAACGACGTATTCGACACCGATACGAGTGACGAGCGGCTGATCGTCCGGCGCAGCGTCCAGGGGCAGTTCCTGCACCGTGTCTACGCCGGGGACCTCGCACGCCTGGACGGCGACCTCGCCACGGCGCTCCGCGAGGTGGGCCCGGTGGGATTGGAGGAGCGGTCGGCGAAGCGAGCGGGCAAGCTGGTGCGCTATCCCGTTGGGACCGTCGCCGTGCTGGATGGGCAGGGCCGGCGGTTCTTCTGCGCCGCATACGGGCGGATGGGTGCCGACCTGGTCATCTCCTCCGGGGCGGACCAGCTCTGGCACACCCTCTGGCGGCTGTGGACCGCCGTTCATCTACACGGGCAGCGGGAAGCGGTCGCCATGCCGGTCATCGGGGCGGGCCTGGCCCGCATCGACAGCATGGACCACAAGGCGCTGCTGAAACTCATCCTGCTGTCGTTTGTGACCAGGTCGCGGGAGAGTGTCGTCTGTAAGTCCCTCACGGTCGTGGTACATCCGGGGGACTATGACAAAGTAGACATGCTGGAACTCGGCATGTTTCTGCGAAGCCTGTGACCCGGGCCGGTCGCCGAGACGAGGGGGCGTCACCGATGGACGATCCGTGCGGTTACAGCAGGGCGCCCTATTTCTTCCTTAGTTACGCCCACACGCCGAAGCGCGGTAGCCAAGGCGACATGGATCCGGACATGTGGGTGTGGCGGCTCTTCCGCGATCTGTGTGATCACATTCTCCAGTTGACGGCCGAGCCTGCGGGTTCCCCGGTGGGTTTCATAGACCGGACCACGACCGTCGGGGAGGGCTGGCACGAACGGCTTACGGAGGCGTTGGCGACCTGCCGGGTGTTCGTCCCCTTGTACTCCCCCCGCTACTTCAGAAGCGACATGTGCGGCAGGGAGTGGTACGCCTTCTCCCAGCGCATGGCACTGCAAACGGCCCGCTCGTTCGGCGAGGTGGCTCCGATCGTGCCTGCTCTGTGGGTTCCGGTGCACCCGGCTCAGTTGCCCTTCACCGCGGCCGCGCTGCAGTTCAACCACAGTGGTTTCGGAGCCGCCTACGCCGAGGAGGGCTTCTACGGGCTCATAAAGTTGAAGTACCTCCGAGACGAGTACGAGAGGGCTGTCTACCTGCTGGCGAAGCGGATCGTGCAGGTCGCAGAGGAGACGACACTGGCTCCTGGGCACAGCCCGTCGTTCGACTCGTTGCCCAGCGCCTTCGGCGCGTCCGGCGCGGAGCAGACGCTGAAGATCGTCATCGTCTCCTCTCCGGGAGAGGGCGCAGTCGATGACGATGACCGGGGTGGTGGCAAGTCCGCGGTGCCGGACTGGAATCCGTACGAGCACGCACGGCCGCTCGCCGAGTTGGCCGCCTACCTGGCCCGGAACCTCGACTACCGGGCGACCGTCCTGTCGTTTGACGACGTGTCGCCGGAGGATCTGCTGACCGGTGGGGCCCTTTCCGGACCCGCGTTGCTGCTCGTGGACCCGGGGGCGCTACTTGAACCGGAGCGGCGTGAACGTCTGTCAGCCCTGGACTCCAGTGTCCCCCCATGGGTCGGGGTCATGGTCCCCGGGAGCGCCCCTCAGCCCGGTGTACGGGACCAGGAGCATCCCGGCCCACCTGACCTGGAGACCGTGGCTCCGCTCATGAGCAGGCGTTGCCGCGCCGTCTCCCGGGTTGCGGTCACGGGGGTGGCGACGGCGGAGATGTTTAGCGAGGTTTTCCCGAAGCTCGCGAAGGCGATGAGCGCGCAGTTCGCGACGCATGCCCCGTCCTACCCGCCGGCCGGGCCACCGGGACGGCCCTCCTTATACGCCGATGGTCCCGAACTTGCGGCTGGAACGCGGCATGAGCAGGAGGCGCACGGTGACTGGAGGGCGTGAGGGACGCATCGTCACCTTCTACTCGTACAAAGGTGGAGTGGGCCGCACCATGGCCGTCGCGAACATCGCATGGATCCTGGCTTCCAACGGCCATCGGGTGCTGGCCTGCGACTGGGATCTTGAAGCCCCGGGCCTGCACCACTACTTCCGCCCGTTCCTGCCTACCGCCGCGCTGGGCTCCACGACCGGAATCGTCGACCTCTTCGCCGATCACGCCGTACTGGCCAGGGGCCGCGGGCCGAGGGGCAGGGACCTGTACGCCCAAACCGCGCGGGTGCGCCCGCACGCCCTGTCAGTCGAGTGGGCCTTCCCGGGCGGCGGTTCCCTGGACTTTCTGTCAGCCGGCCGACAGAACGCGGAATATCTCGGCACGCTGGCCTCTCTCTCCTGGGACTACGTCGGCGGCCCGTTTCTCAGCGCGTTGCGCGAGGACATGCGGCGCAACTACGACTACGTGCTGATCGACAGCCGTACCGGGCTGAGCAACGCCGTCGAGATCTGCACCGTGGATCTGCCCGACGTGCTGGTCAGCTGCTTCACCCTGAACGTCCAGAGCATCGAGGGAGCGGCCAGGACGGCCCGGTACATCGGTCACAACTCCCCGGGTTGGGAGATCCGGATCCTGCCGGTGCCCATGCGGGTGGGCGGGCCCGACATGTCGAGGCTCGCGGCCGGACTGCAGCGGGCCAGGAACTCCTTCGAGGGCCTGCCGTCGGGTCTGTCGAGCGCGGCCGCCGACCGGTACTGGGCGGAAGTCGCGATCCCCGACCAGCCGAAGTACGGGTGCGAGGAGATCCTTGCCGTCTTCGGTGACGTCTCGGGCGAACCGAGCAGCCTCCTCACCGCCTACGAGCGGCTTACATCGGCGATCACGGACGGTCTGGTCGACCGGTTGCCGGTGCTCGACGAAAGTTTGCGAAAGCGGCATCTGGCTTCCTTCACCCTTCCCGTCCCGGCGCGGGCGGTGCCCGTCGTGCTGGCGCACGCTCCCGCAGACCGGTTGTGGGCGGAGTGGATCGGCTGGGCGCTGCGCGGCGCGGGCTTCCAGGTGCTGCCGCCGGATTCCGGCGCCCTTTCCGGAACTCCAGTCGTCGTCGTGGTCTCCCCCAATTTCCAGGGCTCGCCGCGTACCCGCACGATGCTGGCTGTCTCGAACGGTTCGGACGGCGCGCCGGGCGAAGCCGCCCGGGTGGTGCCCGTCATGGTCGAGCCGGTGGCGCTGCCACCGCGACTGGCCGGTCTCGTGCCGGTTGACCTGACCGGGCTGGACGAGGCCGGTGCCGCAGCGGCAGTGCTCCAGGCCCTCGATCAGCCAGCCCCGTGGGACGGGGTGCTCGATCCTGCCCGTCCGAGTTTCCCGGCGCGTCAGCCGGTGGTGTGGCGGGTGCCTGGCCGGGACACCGCTTTCGTGGGCCGTGACCTGGTGCTCGACCGACTGCATGACAGCCTCGCGGTCAGCAGGTCAGTGGTGGTGCTCCCGGACGGCGGGCTCCCTGGTGTGGGACGGCGGCGGCTCGCGGTCGAATATGCACACAGGTTCCGTGCCGACTACAACCTCGTCTGGTGGATACCGGCCGGCACGGCGCACGCGGCGACGGCGTCGCTCGCCCGGCTCGCGGAGGCGCTGTGGCCCGGCACGCTGCTGGACGGAGTTGAGGCGGCCTGCGCCCGGGTGGTGGAGGCGCTCGCCGCCGACCGTCCGCACGGCAGGTGGCTGCTGGTGTTCGACGACGCGGGCGGTCCCGGCGAGTTGGCCGGCCTGGTGCCGTCCGGCTCCGGCCGAGTATTGATCACCTCACGCTCTGCGGTTTGGGCAGAGGGCATGGAGACCGTTCAGCTCGGCGCCTTCAGCCGGGAGGAGAGCGTTGAGCTGCTGCGCGGACGGGTCTCCGGCTTGAGGGAGCCCGACGCGGACCGGGTGGCCTCGGCGGTCGGGGACCTTCCGCTCGCCGTGGCCCAGGCCGCAACCTGGTTGAGCGAGACGGAGACGTCCGCGGCGACTTACCTGCGTGAGCTGGCTCGAGCCGGAGCCCTGCCGGCGTCGCCGATCACGGCCTGTTGCCGAGTCGCCCTCGCCGGTCTTCGTGAGGTGTCTCCAGCCGCAGCCCGGCTGCTGCAGGTATGCGGCGAGCTCGCTCCGACCCCGCTGCCGCTGGACGTGCTGGTTCGCAGCGAAAGCCTGGCGGGAGTGCTGTGGACGGGCCGGTCCGGCCGGGCCGATCCGCTGAGATTCATGGCGGTTCTCCAGGAGGCGGGCCGTAGTGGACTGCTAGAGGTGGACAGGCAGGCCCAGACACTGCGGATGCACCGAGCCATACAGTCCGTGGTCCAAGCGGAGGTCGCCCCAGACGACCGAGAGGCGGTCCGTCATCACACGCACCTCGTACTGGCGGAAGCGGTACGGAGCCAGCCGGACAACGCGCTCGACGACGAGGCACCGGAAGGCCTCCAAGCGTTGTGGCCGCACTTAGACCACACGGAGGCGGAACATTGCGCTTCACCCGAGATCAAGTCCGCACTAATGCGGCGGGCCTTACGCAGTGCTCCGAGGGGCGCTGCCGGCTAGGCCGTTTCGATTAGATCATCGGATCGTTGGACCGGGTGTGTCGCGGAGTTCGCCTCGGTCGCCACCAGGGAGGCGGTCCCGGAGGCGGTGCTGCGGCGCCGGCTGCTCCTGGTGCTGTTCGCGCTGGGCGCGAACATGGGCGTCAAGCGGGTCGCGGTCACCGACAAGCATGGCGAGAGCGAGGCTGTCCTGCGCTGTCCTGCGCCGGGTACGGCACCTGTTCGTCAACCGCACCAACCTGCGCGCCGCCCTGGTCCGCCTCGTCAACGCCACCTTCGCCGCCCGCGATCAGGCGTGGTGGAGCGAGGGCACTGCCTGCGCGTCGGATTCGAAGAAGTTCGGGTCCTGGTCCAGCAACTTCATGACGTCGAGAAGAAGTCGCTGTGAGACAGTTTTTGATCAACCCTGGCTAGTGCGCTCTCTCGCGCTGACACGCGCCCCCGCCCAGCGGTATCTCGCTGCCTTCATCGTCATAGCCAGACGCGCGATAGGCAAGAAGCCGTCCGTACGGCATTGGTTCGAGGAGTCGTGTTCCCTGGCCGCGCGGGCCCGCGCCGTCCTCGGCGGTAAGGGCATGGGCGATGTGTTCTCCGAGACCCGCGAAAGGCCGGGACGGCGTCGGCGTCGGCGTCGGCGTCGGCCGGACCGAACTACGCGGGCGGGTCCGGTGCCGCTGCTACGTCCTGGGCACGTCCGGGGGTGTAGCCGAAGGCGCGTCGGAAGACGTCGATGAACGCGCTCGCCGAGGACCAGCCGCACCGGTGGGCGACCGTGGTCACCGGCACACCGTCGGCGAGGAGTATCAGGGCGTGTGAGAGGCGGAGTTGGGTGCGCCACTGGGGGAACGTCATGCCGAGGTCGCTTTGGAACTGCCGGGACAGGGTGCGGGAGCCGGCGCCGACCTCTTTGCCCAGAGCCGTGAGCGTGCGGTTGTCCGCCGGGTCCGCGTGCAGGATCGCGCACAGCGCCTTCAACTGCGGTGCTCTCGGTGTGGGTACGTGCAGGGGCCGCTGGGGGGCGATCCGCAACTGGTCGCAGAGGACGGCACGCAGGCGCCGGTGCTCGGGTGTGCCGTCCGCCGAGTCGCCGGTGCAGGCGAGGATCAGTTCCCGCAACAGTGGGCCGACGCTGAGCACGGTGGGTCTGTCGGCGGCCAGGGGGCGGGTCTTGGCTGGGATGCCGATCAGGTGCAGTTCCAGTTCGCCGTGTGCCTGGTGGGAGTGCACGGTGCCGGCCGGTACCCAGATCGCCCGGGTGCCGGGGGCGATCCACGAGCCGACGTCGGTGGTGACGGTCAGGACGCCGCGGCCCGCGTAGACGAGCTGGTGGTCGTCGTGGCGGTGGGCGTCGATGCCCGCCCCCGGGGCTAGTCGGCGGGCGCTGGTCGGTGCCACCGGCAGGTGGCGGATCTGCGTCATTAATTGGCAGTTTATCGGAAGCACGACAGGCGGGCCACAGACGACGATAGCGGCATGCCAAAGAACAAGTCGATCGTTCTGCTGTCGGTCGGACACGCCTGCGTAGACGTCTACCAGGGCGCGGTGGCGGCTCTGGTCCCCTTCTTCGTCGCCGAGCGCGACTACACCTACGCGGCGGCCTCGGGCATCGTCTTGGCGGCCAGCCTGCTGTCCTCCGTCGTGCAGCCCCTCTTTGGAGCACTCACCGATCGGCACGCCCTGCCCTGGCTGCTGCCGGTCAGCACCGTCGTGGGGGGACTGGGGGTGGCCCTGTCCGGGATCGGCGGTTCGTACCCGCTCACGCTCGCCTTTGTGGCCTTGTCCGGCATCGGCATCGCCGCCTACCACCCGGAGTCCGCGCGGGTGGCACGGGCGGCCAGCCAGGGCAGCCACAGCTCCATGGGATGGTTCTCCCTGGGCGGCAATGTCGGCTTCGCCGCTGCTCCCGTCCTGGTGAGCGCCGTCATCGCCACCGGCGGACTGCGCTTTTCCCCTCTGCTGATCCTGCCCGCTCTGGCCGGCAGCGCTCTGACACTGCCGGTGCTGCGGGCGCTGGAGGGAACGCCGTCCGCAGCCGGCGGCAAGAGCACTGCGGAGGGAACGAACGACTGGCCCTCGTTCCTGCGGCTGTCGCTGGCGGTGGTGTGCCGGTCCGTCGTGTTCGTCGGCATGAGCACCTTCGTCGCCTTCCATGTCCGTGAGCAGACGGGCGGCGGCACCGCGGCGGGCACGGCCGCGCTGTTCGTGCTCTACCTCGGCGGCGCCGTCGGCACCGTCGCGGGCAGCAGGCTCGCGCACCGCTGGGACCGGGTCACCGTGGTGAGCACCTCCTACCTCGTCACCGTCGGGGCCGTCATCGGTGTCGTCTTCATACCTGGCCCCGTGGTCTACCTGTTCGTCGCTCTCACCTCGATAGGCCTCTACGTCCCCTTCTCCCTGCAGGTCACCCTCGCCCAGGACTACCTGCCCACCCGCGTCGGAACCGCCAGCGGCATCACGCTCGGCCTCATGGTCAGTGTCGGCGGCCTGACCAGCCCTGTCATCGGCAGCATTGCCGATGCCACCACGCTGCGCACGGCCCTGACGCCCCTGATCGCGATGCCCGCCCTGAGCTGGCTGCTGTTCCGGAGTCTGCCTGAACCGGCCGTACCCAAGCTGCTGTCGCGAGACGACGGGGCTGCCGCCCCGGAGACCGAGAACTCCACCCCCGAGCACAGCGGCAGGTGAGCATGCCGACCGCCACCGCAACCGCCTGCCAGCGAGTCACGGAAGGACGACAAGATGCCATGCGACCTCCGGTAACCCGGCCGGCGCCCTCGGGCGCGAAGCCGCTGGAAGCGGCCCACGAGACCTGCCCGCTGGCCCCGTGGGGCTGCCGCAGCACATTGCCGCAACCCCACTGGCGGCTGGTGTCGGAGCACGCCACCTCGGACGGTCACGTCGAGTACTGCCGTTGCAGCTGTGCGGCGTTCGTGATCCTGCGCGAGGGTGAGGTGGCGGCCTTCACGGCACCGGACCGTGCCCGGGGCGTCTCGTCGGGATCAGGGCAGCAGTAGCTCCTCCAGATCCGCCGGAGGCGGATGGCCGACCAGGGAAGTGAGCCGGGAGCGGGAGCGGGTGTCGCCCGCCAGGATGCCGCCGAGCAGCGTACCGGTGTCCGGCTGCAGGAAAATCTTGGCGTAGCGGGCAGTGCCTTCGGAGAAGGTCACCTCGACCGTCCCCCGGGGGTCCTGGGGGTGGTTCGTGGTGCCGAAGGTGGCAACGTGAACGCCCAGGAGCTTGAGGGCTGTTGCGTCGTCGGTCCGGCTGAATGGATCCGCGTCCCGGCCCACGAGCTGCGCCGCAACGGACTCGGCCATGGCGTAGCCGGGGGCGACCAGACCGTGGCAGCGGCCCTGTACGGCGGCGCACTCGCCGATGGCCCAGACGCGCGGGTCGGCGGTTCGGCAGTAGGAGTCGACGAGGAAGCCGCCGCGCTCGCCGCGGGCCAGGCCGAGCAGCCCGGCCAGTTCGTCGCGGGGACGGATGCCCGCGGCGAAGACCACCAGGTCCGCCTCCAGCGTGGTGCCGTTCCCGAGCGTGACCGCGCCCACGCTGCCGTCGGGCCGGGCATGCACTTGCGTGACTGCGGTGCCGCAGTGCAGGCGGAGGCCGTGTGCATGGGCCTGTGACTGAAGCACCTCGGCGGCGGCGGGGTCGAGCTGCACGGGCATCAGATGGGGTGCGGTTTCCACCACGTGGGTGCGTGTGCCGAGCCGGCTCAGGGCGTGGGCCGCCTCCAGACCGAGGAGACCGCCGCCGACCACGATGCCCCGGCTGCCGGGGCGTGCCGTACGGCGGATGGCGTCCAGGTCCTCGAAGGTGCGGTAGACGAAGCAGTGCGTGAGATCTCGGCCCGGGACCGGGGGGACGAAGGGGCGGGAGCCGGTGGCCAGGACCAGGGCGTCGTAGCGGATTCGGTGCCCGCCTGACGTGTGCACCGTGCGTGTGGTCCGGTCGGCACGGACGATGGGCTGCGCCAGGAGCAGTTCTATGCGGGGGTCGGCGTGAAAGTCCCGGCCGGTCAGGGTGAGGTCGGCCCTGCTGCGGCCGGTCAGGTAGCCGGACAGGGCCATGCGGTCGTAGGCCGGGTGGGGTTCCTCGGCACAGATCACGATGTGCCAGTCGCGTGCGGTGTCCAGGGTGCGCAGCCGCTCCGCGAGCCGGTGCCCGATCATGCCGTGTCCCGCGATCACCAGGGTCGCGGTCATAGGGTTCGGGCCTCCTCGTGCCGCGGCTGTCGCGCCCACCGTGCGCAGAGCTCCGCGACCTCGCGTCCGCAGCCGCCGCAGCCGGTCGTGGCCCGGGTGGCGGTGGCGAGCGCGGTGACGGTACGGGCGCCGGCCCGCCATGCTTTGGCGAGGGCTTGGCGCTGGACGTTGTTGCACAGGCAGACCAGGGCGTCCTCGGGCGCGTCGAGGTCCGTCGAGGCGGGTTGCGGCGGCCCGCCGAGGATCAGCCTCAGCCGGTCGCCGGGCAGCGGCCGGCCGTGCCGGTGGAACTCGCCCAGGGAGGCGATGGCGTCCGGCAGGCCGAACAGTACGGCTGCGACGAGGTGTTCGCCGCGCAGCGTGACCTTGGCGTAGCGGCCCTGGTTCCGGTCGGTGTAGGTGAGGCAGCGCACCGCCCCGTCGGCCCGTGTGTCCGGTGTGCCTATGCAGGCCACCTCGGCGATGTCGGCACGCAGCCGGAACACCGTGGGCGTGCTGCGGTGCGGGGGCGCGTCGTGCCTGGTGAGGATTCGGGCGAGGCTGTCGGCCTGCGCCCAGGCGGCCTCGATGCCGCCCAGAGTCTGGCCCTGGTGCTCGGCGCAGTCCCCGATGGCGTGGATGTGCGGGTCGTTCGAGCGCAGCCGGTCGTCGACGAGGATTCCGGTTCGCACGCGCAGTCCGGCCGCCCGGGCGAGGCCCACGTCGGGCAGCGTGCCGGTGCACAGGACGAGCGTGCCGGCAAGCGGGGTCCCGTCGTCGAGGAGTACACGGCCGGGTTCGCGAGCGGTGACGGTGCGGCCGCCGCGCACAGTGACACCCGCGTGTACCAGGGCTTGGGTGAGCAGGGCGGAGGCGGTCTCGCCGAGCCGTTCGTACAGGGGGTGGGGGGTGCTGCAGACGAGCGTGGTGGCTGTGCCGCGGGCGGCGAGGGCGGCGGCGGTCTCCACGCCCAGTGGCCCGCCGCCGAGGACGACCACGTGGTCACCGGTGATCCGCGCGCAGTCCGCCGCGGTGCGCAGCACGGTCACGCCGGGCCCGCTCGCGCCCCGGAACCGGGGTACGGCGGTGCGTGCCCCGGTGGCGAGGACCAGGACGTCGTATGGGTGGATGATCCCGGATGCGTGTACCTGGCGTCGCGCGCGGTCGATGTGCGTGACCGTCGTGCTGCAGCGCACCTCGGTGCCGGGTGGGGGTGGTAGGCGCAGTTCCTCTGGAGTGGCCCGGCCGGTGAGGACGTAGGACAACAGGGGGCGGTGGTAGGTGGGTTCCGGTTCGGCGCCCAGGACTGTGACGGGGCCCTGGTGGCCGTGGTGGTACAGCCGGCCGGCGAGGCGGTGGCTTGCCGGGCCGCCTCCGACGATGAGGATCCGGCTCATGGCGTGGCCTCCGGAAGCGCTTCGAGGCGTACGGCGCTGAGCTTGAACTCGGGCATGCCGCTGCGTGGGTCGAGGGCGGGGTGGGTGAAGAGGTTGGCTCGGCCCTCGCCCGGAAAATGGAACGGCACGAAGAGGGTGTCCGGGCGCATCGTCGCGTCGAACCGTGCGCGGGCCGTCATGCTGCCGCGGGCGGAGGTGATCCGGGCGAGGCCGTGGTCGGCGAGGCCGGCGCGGGCGGCGGTGTCGGGGTGTACGGAAATGAACGGCTCGGGGACAGCTCCGTTGAGTTCGGCGACGCGACGCGTCTGGGACCCGGACTGGTAGTGGGCGAGGACCCTGCCGGTGAGGGCGTGCATCGGGTACGCGGTGCTGGTGTGTTCGGCGGGGCCGTGATGGTCGACATCGGCGAACCGCGCTCTGCCGTCGGGGTGCGCGAACCGCTCCAGGAAGAGCCGGGGCGTGCCCGGGTGCGCGGGTTCGGTGTCGGGGCAGGGCCAGTGGAGGGTCTCGCCGGCCTCCAGGCGCGGGTAACTGATCCCGGAGTAGTCGGCGCGGCCGCCCCGGGATGCCGCGCGCAGTTCGTCGAACACGTCCTTCGGATCGGTCGGGTAGCGGTGGGCGGGCTCCCCGAGCCGGACCGCGAGGCCGTGCAGGACCTCCAGGTCGCTGCGGACGTGGGGCGGTGGTGGCAGCAGGGCGCGGCGGCGCAGCACTCTGCCCTCCAGGCTGGTCAGGGTGCCGTCCTCCTCGGCCCACTGGGTGACGGGCAGCACGATGTCGGCCGTCTGGGCGGTCTCGGAGGGCACGAAGTCGGCCACCACCAGCAGATCCAGCGAGGCCAGGCGTTGCGCCACGTGCGCGGCGTGCGGCGCCGACACCAGGGGGTTCGATCCGAAGACCAGTAGAGCGCGCGGCCCCGTGCCGTGTCCGAGCGAGTCCAGGAGTTCGTAGGCGGTGCGCCCGGGGCCGGGGAGGGCGTCGGCGTGCACACCCCAGACACCGGCTACGTGGGCGCGTGCGGCGGGGTCGGTGAGGGAGCGGTAACCGGGCAGCTGGTCGCTCTTTTGCCCGTGCTCGCGCCCGCCTTGGCCGTTGCCCTGCCCGGTCAGGCAGCCGTAGCCGCCGTGGCCGGAGCCGGGCAGGCCGAGTGCGAGCGCGAGGTTGATGAACGCGGCCGCGGTGTCGGTGCCCTGGCGGTGCTGTTCGACGCCCCGCCCGGTGAGGACGTAGGCGTCGTCGGCCGCCGCGAGCAGCCGGACGGCGGTGCGCTGGGTGCTTGCCGGGACGCCGGTGACGGCTTCGACGCGCTCGGGCCACCACGCCATCGCCCGGCGTGCGGCGGCCTCGAAGCCGTGGGTGCGGCGCCGGATGTACTGCGTGTCGGTGAGTCCTTCGACGACGGCGATGTGCAGCAGGCCCAGGGCGAGGGCGAGGTCGGTGCCCGGGGCGGGCCGCAGGTGCAGCGTGGCGCGTTGAGCGGTGGCGGTGCGCCGGGGGTCGATGACGATGAGTTCCGCCCGGTCCAGGTGCTGCATGAGGGGCGGCATGGTCTCGGCGACGTTCGCGCCGGCCAGCAGCACTGTGCCGGCGGTCGCGAGGTCGGTGACGGGGAAGGGCAGGCCGCGGTCCACACCGAGAGCGGCGTTGCCGGCTGCGGCGGCGGACGACATGCAGAACCGGCCGTTGTAGTCGATCTGGCTCGTGCCCAGCGTCAGCCGGGCGAACTTGCCCAGCAGGTAGGCCTTTTCGTTGGTGAGTGCGCCGCCGCCGAAAACGGCGACCGCGTCGGGCCCGTACCTCGTGCGCAGCTCACGCAGTCGCCCGGCGACCGTGTCGAGGGCCTCGTTCCAGGTGACGGGGGTGAGGCGGCCGTCGGCGGCGCGCATCAGAGGCTCGGTCAGCCGGTCGGCGGCGGACAGCACGTCGGGCGCGGTCCAGCCCTTTTGACACAGTCGGCCACGGTTGACGTCGAAGTCCGCCGGGCGCACGGTCACGCCCCTGTCGCGGTCGCCGGCCAGCCGGGTACCGCACTGCAGGGCGCAGTAGGGGCAGTGCGTGTGCACTTCGCGTGTGCGGTCGGGGGCTTCAGACACGGCTGGCCACCCTTGCGCCGGCCGGGGTGGCCGGTTCCGCGGGCGGCCGGCGTAGGTAGACGGTCCGGATGAGCAGCATGCACAGGATGTAGTAGCCGAGGAAGGTGAGGAAGGCGGGTGTGCCGGAGCCGGAGCCGTCGGAGTACGAGAGCTTGAAGGCGATGTTGATGGCGGCGCCGCCGAGTGCGCCGATCGCCCCGGCGATGGCGATGACCGCCCCGGACAGCCGGCGGGCCCGGGCGAACGCGGCGCTTGCGTCCTGTCCTTCGGTGATCTTCGCCTCGGCGCGTCCGGCGTGGATGGCGGGGATCATTTTGTAGGTGGAGCCGTTACCGATGCCGCTGAGGACGAACAGGGCGGTGAAACCGGTCACGAACAGGGGCAGGGAGTTCGCCCGGGAGGCGCCGATCAGGACGAGGGTGCCGCCGCCCATGGCGAGGAAGTTCCAGAAGGTCACCTTGGCGCCGCCCAGCCGGTCGGCCAGCAGTCCGCCCAGCGGCCGGGCCATGGAACCGAGCAGCGGGCCGAGGAAGGTGTAGCCGACGGCGGTGAGCGGGGTGGCGTCGAACTCGTTCTGCAGCACCAGGCCGAAGGCGAAGCCGTAGCCGATGAACGAGCCGAACGTGCCGATGTACAGGGCGGAGATCCACCAGGTGTCCCGGTCTCGGGCGGCCTCGCGCTGGGCGCCGGGGACGGTCCGCACGGCGTCGACGTTGTCCATCCGCCAGGCCGCGAGCAGCGCGAGGAGCACGATCAGCGGCAGGTAGACGGCCGCGACGTACGAGGGATGGGTGCGGCCTGCCACCGAGATGACGGCGAGTCCGACCAGTTGCACGGCCGCCACCCCGAGGTTCCCGCCGCCCGCGTTCAGGCCCAGCGCCCAGCCCTGGTGGCGCTGCGGATACAGGGCGGTGACGTTCGTCATGGAGGAGGCGAAGTTGCCGCCGCCCACCCCGGCCAGGGCGCCGATGAGCAGGAACACCCACAGCGGGGTGCCGGGCCGCCCCACGACGTACAGGGCGAGCACGGTCGGCACGAGCAGGATCGCGGTGGCGAACACGGTCCAGTTCCGGCCGCCGAAGCGGGTGACTGCGAAGCTGTAGGGCAGTCGCAGCAGGGCACCGACGATCGTGGGCGTGGCCACCAGCAGAAACTTCTCCCCCGGGTCGAACCCGAGCCCGATGTCGGGCGACATGAACAGCACGAGGACGGACCACAGGGTCCATACCGAGAAGCCGATGTGCTCGCAGAGTACGGACAGGACGAGGTTGCGGCGTGCGATCCTGCGGCCGTATCGCTCCCAGGCGTCCTGGTCCTCGGGGTCCCAGCCGACGAGCCACTGTCCCTTGTCCGGGTGGTCAACCATGGTGTGGCTCCAGCGGAATCGGATTGGTCCGGCTCATGAGGCCGAGACGAGAGACTTGCGGAACTGCTCGATCACGTCGTCGAGCAACTGCGCGCTCTGCGGGAGCAGTCGCGGCCGGTCCTCGTGCAGCACCAGGTGCTGGTTCAGGAGGAAGACGCTCTGCACCACGTGTCGTGCGCCCAGGGCGTGGGCCACGGGCCGCAGCGCGTAGTCGAGGACGAGGAGATGGGCGAGGCTGCCGCCGGTGGCCAGGGGCAGCACGGTCTTCTGCCCGAATCCGTGTCGGGGCAGCAGGTCCAGGAACGTTTTGAGCAGGCCCGAGAAGCTCGCCTTGTATGTCGGTGTGGCGAGGACGATGCCGTCGGCTCGCGAGACCTGTTGGATGGCTTCGGCGATCGCGGGGTCCGCGACGTCGGCGTTCATCAGTGGTGCGGCCGGCAGGGTGCGCACTCGTAGGTGTCCGACGTGCCACTCGTACTCGGCGAGGCGTCGCGCGACGTGGTCGCCGACGGCTTCGGTTTTGGAGGTCGCGGACGGGCTGCCGGAAATGACCAATACGTGGGACACAGCCACCCCTGGGGTCGTGTGGTCCGTTCGGGAAACCTGCGGTTGCCGGGCGGGCGGGGCGGGCGCCCGGCCCGCCCCGCCCGCCGGGCGTCAGGCGGGCCAGCCGAAGGCGCTGATGCTGTCGCGGGCGCGCTGCGGCTCGGGATCGCTGAAGACGAAGCAGCGGGTGTTGGAGACGCTGCCGCCTTCGGCCTGGGCGGTCGAGAAGATGAGCACGGGCTTCGGGGTGCCCTCCCGGGTGAGGAAGTTGGCCCGGAAGTTGATGATCGGCGAGTCCTCGTCCCAGCGTCCGAGGAAGTCGTCGAGCAGCCCCTTGTCCTCGTAGATGGTGCGGATGTGCCCGCCGACGTACTCGGCCGGCGACGCGGTGTACCCGACGAGGGCCACGTCCGCGGGGTTGGCGTGCATGACCTGGCCGTTGACTCCGATCAGGTGGATCGCCACCGGGGCGACCTCGTAGAACTCCCGCATCACGTCTTCGTGCTCCTTGGTGGGAGCCAGAGCGGGCAGCGGGCACTGGTCGACGGCACGGATCCAGGACGCCGCGTCCGAGGTGACGTCCTGGGAGCTGTCGTTGGAGACCGGAAGCCGCTCGCCGAGCTCGGGCCGGCTCACCCAGTGGATCCGGGTGGCGTCGCCGCTGCCGGTCAGGACGGCGTTCACCCAGGAAGCCCGCTCGTGCCCGCCTTCGGCGTCGCGGTAGGTGACTTGGACGTTCTCGATCCGCTGTTCCTTCTCCAGTCGCTGGATCAGTGCCGTGAGGCCGTCCTGTGAGCTGTCGAGCAGGATGCGGCCACCCAGGTGGGCGGCCTCACCGCCCATCAGCACGGACTGAGCCCGGTTGTGCAGCACGACGGCGCCGGTGGCGTCGGTCACCGCGATACCTACCGAGCTGTTGGTGATGACATCGATCAACTGCTCGACCGACGGTGCGTTCTGCTGGTCGTTCGGCATTGCTGTCTCCATTCAGTTCGGGGTGAGGGGACGCGAAGGGTTGGGATGTCGGCCGTGGTGGACGATGCGGGTGAGGGTGTCCGCGATCGCCTGCCGGCCGGACAGGTAGTAGTCGTGGCCGCCGGGGAAGGTGAACACCCCCAGGCAAGGGCCGCTGGTGACGTTCTTCCACGCCTCCATCTCCGCCGGGCGCGCGAAGGGGTCGGAGGTGCCGCACAGCAGCGCCACCGGTGCTTGCACCCTCTGGCGGGTGGTGCGGTACTCGTCCCGCATCCGCAGGTCCCGGTCCATCCACTGCTCCGCGGCGCCGTCCTGCTCGGACGCCCGGAGAGCGGCGAATGCGGTGGCCAGCAGGGAGCGGGGTGCGCTGCCCGGCTCGCGGGCTCCCGACACGGACAGGCTCGCCGCCTCGCAGACGGACCCGGCCTCGAAGCGCAGCGTCAGTTCATAGGCGTACAGCGCGCCCAGGCTGTGCCCGAAGAAGTGCAGCCGGTGGCCCTGCAGGGTCTCGGCCAGCTCGGCGGCCCAGCGGTCGGCAGCCTCGTGCACGGAGCTTGGTGACTCCTCGGCCGCCAGCCGGCCGCGCCCGGGCATCTCGCAGTGCGCGGCCGGCAGGATGTCCGGGAGGTGTTCGCCTATCTCGAAGTACGGCGAAGTGACGCAGCCGGCGGGCGGCAGGAACACGGCGACGTCCTCGGCCCTTTCGACATCGCCCTGAATGACTACGGATCGTCCGGTCGTGGTGCCCATTTGCCTCTCCCCGCACGGGTGTCTGCCTCTACTGGAAGAAGTTCTGCTCGATGCCCTTGAGGGTGCGAAAGGAGTCGAGGCTGACGTCGTTCGACTCCAGTGCGGTGCCGCGCAGGTCCTCGATGTAGAGGACGAGTTCGACGAACTGCAGGGAGTCGACGATGCGCGAGCCGATGATGTCGGTCTCGGGCTCCAGTTCCGTCAGGTCCGGATTGCGCTCGAGAATCCAGTCGCGTACGTCCGTCCAGGTCGCGGTCATCAGCTCTCCCCGCTCACTGTCCGGCGCGAGCGGACAGGGCGAGGAGTGCGTTGAACGCCCCGACCCGGTCGGCTACTTCGCAGGCGAGCGCCAGGTCCCCGGGGCTGAAGGGGCCCCGGCGGTGCTTCGCCGCGCGGGCCAGCACGAGGTGACCGCCGGACAGCCCCCGGTAGGCCAGCGAGAGGACCACCGCCGAGTCGCAGCCGCCTTCGCGCAGGAGTTCCAGGTGGCGCGGGTCGGTCTTGCCGACGAGTCCCTCGTGTTCGCTGACGACGATCTGCCGCTGCTCCGTCTCGATGGCCAGAGCGCGCAATGCCTCCAGGGTGGCCGCCAGTTCGTCCGGTGCCTGGACGACCGCCTGGTCCCGGCCGGGTCCGGCGTCCAGCGAGACGCCGGTGGCGAAGAACGGCACACAGGTGCGGGCCACCGCCGGGACGACGTCCGCCACGTCCTGGGTCTCCCGGACGGTGGTGCTGATGTGCGCGACGAAGCCCAGTGACTCCTCGGCCGCTTTGCGCCCCGCGATGTACTTCAGGGCGGTGTTCCAGTTCTGCGTGGAGCTTTCGGCGGTGTTTCCAGGCATGGCGATTCCTCGGGAGAGTGAGAGGTGGGTGCGGTGACTGCCGGAGAGGGGTGGAGGATCAGCCGAAACGGACGTCCGGGTCGAGCAGGCACAGCCGCCCGTCGGCCAGGTGCAGCCGGTCGTTGCTGTAGTTGAGGACGGCCGAGCGCAGATCGCGCAGGGCCTTCTCCAAGCGGGTCGGCGAGTCCTGGAGGTAGCCGTGCCTGAGGCCGACCGCGTCGATCAGTTCCTCGACGGCGGCGTGGCACTCCTCGGCCGCCGTGATCTTGAGGTTGTTCAGAAGCAGCTGGTGACCGGTGAGCGACCAGTCCGTGCCCGACTCCGCCAGTTCCTGGGTGCGGCGCAACAGCGCGTGCACGGTCTCCAGTCGCTGCCGGGCGCGGGACAGCCGGGTGAGCAGCAGCTCGGAGCCCAGGTCGAAGCGTTTACGGCCGGCCGGGTCGCGCAGCAGGTGCAGTACCCGGGACAGCGCACCGGAGGCCGTGCCGAGCCAGGCGGCCGACCAGCCGATGTGAGCGAGCGGGCCGAAGACGGACTGCACGATGCGGTGGAAGGCGCCGTGCTCGCCGATCACCTGATGGCCGGGGATGCGGCCGGTGAGCCTGAGCGGCAGGCTGTGGGTGGCGCGCATCCCCATCGGGTTCCACTGACCGGTCACCTCCACCTGCAACTGGTGGCGGTGGGCGTAGACGAGGGAGACGTGGTGGTCCGCCGTGGCGTGCGGGCTGCGCATGGTGATCAGGAAGCCGTCCGCGGAGCTGCCGCCGGTCGAGATGGGGACCGCCCGGTCCACCTCCAGCGTGCCCCGGGTCTCGTGCAGCGGGGCTTGGGACTTGAACAGGTCGGCGCCCTTGCCGCCTTCGGTGGTCACCGAGGCGAGGTACAGCTTGCCCTCGGCCAGCAGCGGGATCAGTTCCTCACGCAGCGGCGACGCGGCGTGCCGTACCACCGCCTCGGCCTGCTGGCAGTGCATCACGAAGATCATGGCCAGGGACATGTCGGTGCGTCCGAGCACCATGCCTGCCTCGATCAGGTCACCGAGGCCGCCGCCGAGGCCGCCCTCCTCCTTTGGCACCTGCAGGCCGAGCAGGCGGGTGCTGCGCAGCTGGGCCAGTGCCTCCTCGGGGAACGTCGCGTCCCGCTCGGTGCGGTCCAGGTGCTGCTCGGCGGCCCGGGTCACCGCCGAGAGGCGTTGCGCGAGGTCGGGAACGCCGGTGCGGTCCGTCCCTTCGCGTGCGCGGGCCGTCGTTGCTGTCGCCGTGGTCATCGTGCCCCTTTCCGGGTGCTGGCCGTGGCCGCCGTGAGCGACCGGTAGTCGGTCTTTCCGTTGCGGCTCAGCGGCAGCGCGTCCCATTGCCGCCAGCGCCGCGGCACCATCACCGGGGGCAGGGCAGCGCTCAGCGCCTGTCGCAGTTCCGCCTGCGCCACTTCGGTGCGCAGGGTGTAGTGGGCGACGAGTTCGCTGACGGCGCCTTCGTCGGAGACGGTGACGGCGCAGCTCTCGACGCCGGGGTGCCGGCTCAGGACGGCTTCGATCTCGCCGAGTTCCATCCGGACACCGCCGACCTTCACCTGCCGGTCACCGCGTCCCAAGTAGTGCACGAGTGCGTTCTCGACACGGGCGAGGTCACCGGTGCGGTAGATCCGGCCGGTCGCGGAGCCCGGTTCGAAGGGGTCGTGGAAGAAGGCGCGCTCGGTGGTGGCGGGATCGTTGAGGTAGCCGCGGCCGACGCAGGTGCCGCCGACGAACAGTTCACCGTTCTCGCCCGGTTCGGCCGGCCGCCAGGTGCCGTCGCCGGTCGGAAGCAGGACGTGCAGGGTGCAGTTGGCGACTGGCCTGCCGACCGGAAGCCTGGGGCGAGTCAGGTCGGCGCGGGTCACGACGTGCAGAGCGACGTCGTCGGAGCATTCCGCGGGCCCGTAGGCGTTGACGAGGTGAACGTGCGGCAGCGTGTCGAGCACCTGCTCCGCCAGGGCGGGGTACAGCTCCTCGCCGGTGGACAGCAGCCACCGCAGTCCCGGCAGGGCCGGTCCCTGCTGCCGCCAGATCTCGTCGACGAGCCGGCTGACGACGGTGGGCACCAGTTCCACGACGCTCACGGCCGCGGCATCGAGGGCACCGAGCAGCCACCGCGGCATACGCATGACGGCGTCATCGAGGACGACGACCCTGCCGCCGACCAGGAAGGGGCAGAGCATCTGCCAGATGGAGATGTCGAAGACCAGCGGGGCCGAGAAGGCGACGGCGTCCTCGGGCCCGAGGGACAGGTCGGCCACCTTGGACCACAGATGGTTGAGCAGGCCCCGGTGCTCGATGGTGGCGCCCTTGGGGTGACCGGTGGTGCCGGAGGTGAAGATCGTGTAGCGGGCTTCACCGCTGCGGTCGCTGTAGGGGCCCTCGTCCAGGCCGCCCGGCCTGGCTTTCTTCGGCAGAGCCAAGACCGCGAATCCTCCGGCGTCGGCGGCTTGGCGGGCGGCGGAGGCGGCGCCGGCGGAGTAGTCGACCAGCAGGGCGGCTCTGCTGCGCTCGAGGACGTCCCGGACCCGGTCCTGCGGCCAGCTCGGGTCGATCGGCAGGTACGACGCCCCGACGCTCTCCAGGGCGAGGAAGACGACCGGTGTGTGTGCGCTGCGCGGCCCTACGGCGGCGACGGTGTCACCGGCGCGCACACCGTGCGCACGCAGTGCGTCCCGTGCCGCGGCGACCCGGCCGAGCAGCCCAGCGTAGGTGAGTGTGCGTTCGCCGTCGACAACGGCGCAGGCGTCCGGCCGCGACCGGGCGTTGCGGACGACGTGGTCGAGGAGCGCGGTCGCCGTGTCGAGGTCCACGGGGTTGCGCAGGGCCAGCTCCCGTGCCCGGGTGACGGCGCCCGGTGCCAGGGGCAGTTCGGGGTGGTGCCGTGGGCGGTCGTCGGCGGTCTGGTGCGGGGGCGGGGCCTGACTGGTCAAGGTCTCTCCTGGTCCGTGGGGGCATGCGGGCAGGGATCGGTCAGCCGGGGGCGGCGACGAGGAGGTGTGTCTCCAGGGGAAGCCGGTGCTGGGACTCCACGGCGAATCCGGCCTTTTCGAGGAGGGCGCGGTAGTGCGCCTCGTCCCGCTCGCGGCCGCCGCCGAGCACCACCAGCATGTGCATGTTGTAGCCCTGGGTGAGCGAGGAGCCGGTGCCCTTGGTGAGGATGCGCTCCAGGATCACCAGCCGGGCGCCCGGGCTCATCGCGCGGCGGCAGTTGGTGAGGATCCGGTGGCAGGCGTCGTCGTCGAAGCAGTGCAGTATGCGCGAGAGGAGGTAGACGTCGCCGTCCGGCGGGACGGACTCGAAGAAGTTGCCGGCGATCCGTTCGCAGCGGTTTGCGTGCACGGTGGCGATCGGGCGGCTCGCTGCCTCCTCGATCACATGCGGTGCGTCGAACAGTACGGCGCGCGGGCCAGGGTTCGCCTTCAGGATCTCGTCGAGGAGCGCTCCGTGCCCCCCGGCGACATCCACGATCCGGCGTGCCGCGGAGAAGTCGAAGGCGCGGGCGACCTCGGCGAAGAAGGGAGTGCCCGCCACCATGGCGCGTTCGTACGTCAGCGAGACGTCGGGGTTCTGGTGGAGATACGAGAACAGGTCGCTGCCGAAGACGTGGGTGAACGCCGAGCGTCCGCTGCGCAGCGAGTGGGACAGGGCGCCCCACGCCTGGTAGAAGTGCGAGCCGTAGATGCGGACGTGGTCGCTCATCGAGCCGGGTGCGTCGGTGCGCAGCAACTCGCCGACAGGCGTGAGGGCGTAACCGCTCCGGTCGTCGCCCTCGACGACGCCGAGGCTCTCCAGGAACAGCAGCAGCCGTCCCAGGGCGTCGGCGTCCGTGTTGGTGCGCAACGCCAGGTCGACGGTGGGGATGCGGCCTGCGGCCGCGATGCCGTCGGCGATGCCCAGTTCGGTCGCCAGGAAGACGGCCTGCGTCTTCCAGAAGCCTGCCATCAGCTCGATGAGCTGTCGGCCTGCGGTGTCTTCGACCGTGTGCCGCACGGTCGCCGGCTTTGCCGTGTCGTGCGTGGTCGCTCCCACGCTCTGCTGGTTTTCCATGTTCAGGCACCCACCGTCTTGTCCGCGTCGTCGCCGGTTGTGTCGGGGTGTCGTAGGGCCTCCCGCACGAGCCGGGCCAGTTCGGGCCGCTGGATCTTCCGGGTGGAGGTCCGCGGCAGGTCGTCGTACCGGAACTGCCGGAATTCCGCCATCGGGGGCAGGTCCAGGACGGCCCGGCGCCAGCGGCGTTGGTCGAGCGGCAGTTCGTCGCGGGTGGCCACCACCGGGACCGGTTCGCCGGCCGGGCCTGCCACAATGACCACTTCGCGCAGTTCGTCGAGGCGGCTCATCAGCAGGTCCTCGACGGCGAGGTTGCTGTCCAGGGTCTCGATGCGGTCCGTTTCGCGGTCCATCAGGTGGAGCAGTCCCCAGCGGCTGAGCCGGCCGAGGTCGCCGACCCGCCACCAGCCGTCGTGCATCTGATCGGCATACCGTTCGTCCTCACCGAGGTAGGTGAGGATGCGGGTCCGGCTGCGGACCTCGATGTGGCCGGTCCGGCCGGGTGGCACCTTCTCTCCCGCGTCGTCGACGACTCGCATCGAGATGAAGCCGGGCAGCGGCAGTCCGACGCAGCGCCCGTCGGCTTTGTGGGCCGTGCGGCGGGTGTACCAGCGGCCGGCCATCGGGCCGACCTCCGACTGGCCGTAGAACTGCACGAATACCGGGAACCTGGCCCGGGAGGCCGCCAGCATCCGCTGGATGGTGCGCGGGTGCATCGCGTCGAAGGTGGCACCGAACACCTTGACCCCGGCCAGGGGGTCGCCGGGCGCGCGGTCGAGTTCCTCCCAGTCGACGTAGGTGTTGGGGTGGGTCTCCAGGTATCCGGGCCGGGTCCGCGCGAGCAGCGGCCCGATGGACGCCGGGTCCGGGTCTATGGCGATCACCAGGGGGTTGCCGTGGCCGAGGAACATGGCCAGGCCCTGGTAGAAGCGTGAATGGACGAGCGTGATGCACAGCGCGGCCGTCTCCCGCGCCCGAATCGGCCAGGAGACCAGACGCTGGGGCACCAACCGGTGCCAGCCCGCCTCGGGGGTCTGCACCGCCAGCTTGGGGGTGCCGGTGGTGCCCGAGCTGTGTGTGATCAGGGACGGCTCGCGGGGGTGGAGGAACACCGGCGGGCGACGGGGCGCGTCCGCGTGGGAGGCGAGCAGGTCGACCTCGCCGGTGTGGCCCCGCGGTGCGGCCCCGGCCGACAGCAGCGTCCTGCGGACGGTGCCGTCCAACGGTATGTGGCGCAGTTGGCCGGCCAGGATGTCGCCGTCGGTCAGCAGCCACGGCTGTTCAAGCCGAAGGAGCAGCCGGGCCGCCGTCGGGCCGTCGAGGGAGGGGGAAAGGAGTGCGGGCACGGCACCGATCCGGGACACCGCGCAGGCGAGCAGGGCGATGTCGAAGTTCTCCGACTTGTACAGCGCCACGCGTTCGGTGGGCCGGACGCCGGCGGCCCACAGTCGGGCCGCCAGCTCGTCGGTCTGTTCGGCGAGTTCACCGACCGTGAAGCGGGTCCCGCTGTCGGGGGCCCACTGTGGCGGGTGGTCGAGGATCACGCTGGTCGAGGCATCGCGGCGGGCGGCGGCGTGGAAGATGTCGCCGATGTAGAAGCCGTTCCCGCGGGTGGCTCGGCCCAAGAGGGTGTGCAGCACAGTGTTCTCCTCGCAGGTCAGAGCCGGTGGATGGGGTGTGCGGCCGGTACGGGCGCCGGAACCGGGGACGCCGGGCCGGGTGTCGGGGTGGTCGCCGCATCGGCGTCGAAGCCGTAGAGCCAGCTCAGATGTTCCGGTTCCTGCCGGTCGCGCATCTCGCGGTCCCGGTCGGTCTGTTCCTGGCCGTCGGGCAGGTGGAACGTCCGGGCCAGGTCCCGTGCCCTGCGGTGGACCTCGGCGGTACGCGGCCTGCGCAGTGACTGGTAGCGGTGGAGCGCGGGTGCCAGGCGCGCCGGGTCCGCTTCCCACAGGCATCGGGCCAGGGTCACGGCGTCCTCCAGGGCCTGGTTGGCACCCTGGGAGAGGTACGGCAGTGTCGGGTGGGCGGCGTCGCCGAGCAGGGCGATCCTGCCGGTGACGTACCGGTCCGCGAGGTCGCGGTCGAACAGGCCCCAGCGGGTGACCGATCCGGCGGCGGTCACGACCCGCCGGACCTCCTCGTGCCAGTCGGCGAACCCGGTCGCCAGTTCGTTCATCTCGTCCGGTGAGGAGAAGGATCCGGTGCGTGCGTCGTTGCTGGCGCCGACCGCGCTGAAGTGGACGATGTCGCCGCCCCTGACGGGGTAGTACGTCACGTGGCGGCGCGGTCCGAGCCAGAACAGCACGCGCGGGTCCGTGGCGAAGGAGGGTACGGCCGCGGCCGGGACGAGGCCGCGGTGCACTGCGTATCCGGAGAAGCGGGGCTCGTCTTGGACGACCGCGGCGCGGACCGCGGAGTGCACTCCGTCGGCACCTATGACCACATCGGCGGTGGTCGTCGTGCCGTCGGCGAAGTGGAGTGCGACCTCGTCGGGCCCTTCGACGACACGGGTGCAGCCCTTGCCGAGTTCCATGACGTGCTCGGGCAGCACCGACAACAGGCAGCGTTGCAGGTCCGCGCGGTGGATCAAGTAGTAGGGGGCGCCGAAGAGTTCGGTGCAGGCCACGCCGTGCCGCACCCGGGCGATGCGGGTTCCGTCGGCCCACCGGCGTGTCTCGATCGCCTGGGCCCGGACGCCGGTGCGGGCGAGTGCCGCCTGGAGTCCGAGCCGGTGCAGGACGCGGACCCCGTTGGGCGAGAGCTGGATTCCCGCGCCGATCGCGCCCAGCTGCGGGGTCTGTTCGAAGATACGGACGTCGATGCCCCGCCGCCGCAGCAGCGTGGCGGTGACCAGTCCGGCGACGCCGCCTCCCACGATGGCGACGCGTGTCCTTGGCTGGCGCATGCGGTTCCTCCCGACCTCGTGGGGCACGTACGACGCGTGGGGCACGTACATGGGGACCGGACGGGCCTCCCGTCGCCGGGGGCCGTTTGCGCTGTCAGCCTCGCAAACGCCTGTCGAGACCCTGTCGGGACCGAGCCTCAGAAGTACTCAACATCGAGCAGGTGTACGGCAAAGGCGCAGGCACAGGGCGGGGGCGGCGCGCTTGGGCGACGCGAAAGTCCTCGGCTGCGGGGGCATCGGACGCCTCGGGAACCGTCCGGACACAGGACAAGAGCCCGCCCCGGGGGATTGGGCGGGCTCTTGCCGTTGCGGGGCCGGCGTGCGGACCGGCCGGGTGCGGGGCTCAGGCGGTGTCCTGATCCTTTGCGATGTGCTGCGGCGACAGCCGGGAGATGGGCAGCAGCATCAGCAGCGTGAGCACCGTGAGGAGAACGAACGCCGGCCTGAAGTCGCCGGCTGCGTCGCGCAGTGCGCCGACGACGACCGGGCCGAGTGCCGCACAGGCGTAGCCGACGAAGAACGCCATGGCGGCGAACCGGCCGGCCTGTGTCGCGTCCCGGGCTGCGGCGACGGGCAGTGTCAGAACCAGCGTGAACAGACCGCCGTGTCCCACGCCCATGGCAAGGACCCACAGCCAGGTGCCGGTGCCGGGGCTGAGGCCGAATCCGAGAAAGCCCACGGCGGTCAGCACGGTGGTGAGCGCGAGACCGAACCGTTTGTCCTGCCGCTCCCCCAGCAGAGCGGGAACGGCCAGCATGGCAACGACCTGAATGGAGATCATCACGGTCAGCATGAACCCGGCACGGCTCTCGCTGAGTTGGCCGTCGTCGTGCAGCAGCGGTGCGATCCAGGCCAGTTCGCAGTAGTAGAGCGCCGAGTTGCCCGCGGACACGGCGGTGATCCGCCAGGCGAGACCGGACCTCCAGGGTAGTCCGCTGGTGGCCGGCCCCTTGGGACCGTCGACATGCTCCAGGCGCAGTGAGCCCTTGGCGGCCGTCCACAGCACCATGCCGGCCACGGCGAGAACTCCCCAGGAGGCCAGGGCGCCCGGCCAGGAGTCGAGGGCGTCGGCGAGCGGCGCGCTGACGCCGGCCGCCACAGCGCCGCCCAGGCCGAGGCCGGCGGTGTAGATGCCGGTGACCAGTGCGGCGCGGTCGGCGAAGCGGGTCTTCACGACGGCCGGCAGCAGTGTCTGCGAGATGGCGATCCCGGTACCCACCACCGCCGCGCACACCAACTGCAGCCAGGTGGACTGCCCCAGGCCGCGCGCCGCGGTCGCGAGGCCGACCACGGCCAGACCGAGCAGTACGCCTCTGTGCAGTCCCCAGCGGCGGCCGACTGCGGCGGCCAGCGGCGCGCACAGACCCATCGCCAGGGTCGGGACGGTGGTCAGCAGTGACACTCCGGTCGCCGACAGGTCCAGGTCCGTACGGATCCGGTCCACCAGGGGGGAAACGGCAGCGATCGCGGGCCGCAGGTTGGCCGCTGCCACGAACAGGGCGACGGCGGCGAACCCGAGCGCCGCGGGTCCGGGCACCGACGCGCTCCTGGACTCCGCGGGACGCCCGGGGGCCGCAGTGGCACGCGATGCCGTTAAACGATCTTCTGCCTCACTCATGACCTGCACCTTCACCTATCTCGGATAGTTGGTGTCCTCGTTATAGCAGAATCACGGATAGAAAAGGTCTGCGATTGCTAGACTGCGGAACATGAAGCTGACCAACGGCGTCGAGTGGGCGCTGCACTGCTGCGTGTCGCTCAGCCAGAGCCAAGTCCCCGTGTCAGCAGGCCGGCTGGCGAAGCTTCACGGCATTCCGCCGGCGTACCTCGCCAAGCACCTGCAGTCGCTGTCACAGGCCGGCATCCTGCGCTCCACACCGGGCCCGGTGGGTGGGTACACCTTCGCTCACCCGCCCGAGCAGGTCACCGTCCTGGACGTGCTCCGCGCGGTCGACGGGCCGGAACCGGCATTCCGCTGCACCGAGATCCGCCGGAAGGGGCCCCTCGCCGTACAGCCGGAGAAGTGCACGAAACCCTGCGCCGTCTCTCGTGCCATGGCCGCCGCCGAGGATGCGTGGCGGGCGGCACTGCGGCACATCACGATCGCCGATCTCGCCGAGGACATCGACGCCGACAGCGACGGCACCGCCATGGCGGAGGTCCGGCAGTGGCTGACCGGACGTAAGGAGCCGCTCCCGTCCTCGGCGTCATCCCCCCACGACCCCCTGGGCGTGTCCTGACCGCAACACTCACCGGAGGTGCACTGCGCGATGAGCCCTGAAGACGATCCCGAACCCGCACTCGCGTCAGAACTGTCCGAGGTGGAGGTCGTACCGATCAGCTGGCTGCTGCCGGCCGACTCCCCCCGCCGCCAGGGCGAGAACAGCGAACACGCCCGCCTCCTGGCCGACTCCGAGGCGCCACTGCCCCCGATCCTCGTCCACCGCCCCACCATGCGCGTGGTCGACGGCATGCACCGGCTGCTCGCTGCCCGGTGGCGCGGCAGCAGCACGATCGAGGTGCGCTTCTTCGACGGTCCGGAAAAAGACGCCTTCGTCCTCGCCGTACGGACCAACGTCCGGCACGGCCTGCCGCTGTCCGTCGCCGACCGCACATCGGCCGCCGCCCGCATACTGCGCACCCACAAGGACTGGTCCGACCGCGCCGTCGCCTCCGTCACCGGCCTGTCCGCGAAATCCGTCGCCGCGCAGCGGGTGAAGATCCAGGGCGATGCCGCCGGCCGCGCGGCCCGGGTCGGCCGGGACGGCAGGGTCCGTCCGCTGAGCAGTGCCGAGGGCCGGCGGACCGCGGCCCGGCTGCTCGCCGAGACCCCTTCCGCGTCGCTGCGTAGCATCGCCCGGAAGGCGGGGGTCTCCCCCGGTACGGTGCGCGACGTACGGGACCGGCTGAGGCGCGGCGAGAGCCCCGTGCCGGCCAGACAGCGGGCGGCCCGGCATGCCGTGCGTCCGATCACACCGCCCGCGGCGGGGCCGTACGACCAGCCGGTGCGGATGTCTGCCGAGACCCGCAAGGCGACGTTCCGCAGCCTGTGCCGCGATCCTTCCCTGCGGATGACCGAGACCGGACGCCTGCTGCTGCGCATGATGGAGCTGCACATGACGGCGGACCACCGGCGTATCGCCGCTTCGGTTCCCGCGCACTGCGCCGACTCCATTTCGGAGATGGCCACGGCCTGCGCCGAGGAATGGCAGAACCTGGCCGACGCTTTGCGGGCCGCCCCTGCCCCCTTTGCCACGGCACTGCCGCGGGAAGCGGTGCTGGCCGCGCCATGACCGGCCGCAGCGCGGCCGGCGGCGGTTCGCCAGACCGCTGAGGGCTCGGCGCGGACGCAGGAACTGCCCGGGCGGTGCGCACCCCGGTCGGCTCGTCCGGCTTGTGGCCGAGCAGCACGGCTCGGCCACAAGCCGGACGAGCCCCTGGGACTCTCACACCATGCCGGGCTCCGATTTCAGTATGGCCAACTGCAGTTCCCTGAGCGGGGCCCCAGGTTCGATCCCGATCTCGCTCACCAGTCGGGTACGCAGGGTGCGCAGCACCCCCAGCGCTTCTGCCCGGCGTCCGCCCAGGGCAAGAGCGCGGACGTACTGGGCGTGCAGCCCCTCGTGCAGCGCGTGTTCCCGGGTCACGGCGGCGAGCTGGGTGACGGCCTTCTGGTGCATGCCCGCCTTGATCTGCGCGTCGGCCCGGACCGCAATGGCGTCGAGCCGGGACTCCTCGAAGAACCGCCGTTTGGCATCGAGCACGGGCCCTGCCGGGGCGTCCACCAGAGCGTCGCCCCGCCACAGCCCCAGGGCGGCGTCGAGCGCGTCGATTCCCGCCGTGGTGTCGCCCACTTCGAGAGCCTTCGTTCCGAGGTTCTTCAGCCGCTGGAACTCCGACCAGTCCAGGCGGACGTGGTGACTCCTCAGCCCGTAGCCGCCCGCCCCGGTCACCAGGATCTCCCGGGCGACATAGGCGGCGGAGCAGCCCGTCAGTTGAGACACTATTTTTCGGCAGTTGAGAATATAGGTCTGCAAGGTACGCAGGCCGGTCGCCGGGGGCCTTTCCCGCCAGAGTTCGCGCATGAACGCATGGATGGGAACCACCTGGTCGGCATGGACCAGCAGCATGGCCAGAACCGTGCGAATCTTCGGCGCGAGTGCCACACCTTCGGCCGACGCGGAGATATCCAGATGCAATGGTCCGAGAATTCCGCCGTGAATGGCCACCCCGGCGCCCTCGACCGGCGGACGTTCTCGCGCATACCCTTCGGGGTTTCCTTCGTTCAAATGCTTCGAGTGATACACCAGTCCCCCATCAATCGCTTCGAATGCATGTGCCGGTGATCCGTAGAGATTCATTCAAGCAACACGAACATACACATCGGTTTGCTCATCAACCAGAAGCGCATGGGACCGCTGTGGCGCTCAAGCCACGACCGTCTCTGGCACACGAGGCTGCGGGCGCCCGTGGTCACACCGGTCGGACGCCGAACACCGGGGCTTCCCCACCACGCCTGTGCGGAACGGAAATGGCGCGATCTGCACCCGGCTCGCGCCCGCCCGGGCGCTCCTCGCGCCAAGCGGAACCGGGCACTTCCCATGGGCAACTGCGGAATTCTCCAGTTGCACGCCCGTGACCGCCCGCCGGATCTCACGCCCAAGCGTCGCCATGGCCGTCACGAGCTGCGGTTTGACGTTTTCTCCAACCGTTTCTTGAACGCGCTTTGCCAGGCTACCGACGACCCCTCATCGACTCCGTCTCCGCCGAATCCCCGTCAGAAGGAGCGCAGGATGGCCAATGCCACACTGACAGGACGTGCTTTACGCTTTGCCAGGCTGGCCGGTTACGGGGACGGCCGACTTGTTCTCGTTCCGCTGGACCACTCGGTTTCGGACGGGCCCATCACAGCGGCCGTGCGTTTCGACGAACTGGTCCGCGACATCGTCGCCGGCGGCGCCGACGGCATCGTCGTGCACAAGGGACGGGCCCGGCTGCTCGACCCGACGCTGTTCGCCACCTGTTCGCTCATCGTCCACCTCAGTGCCAGTACCGTGCACAGCCCGGACGGCAACGCCAAGGTCCTGGTCGCAGACGTCGAGGAGGCGTTACGTCTGGGGGCGGACGCCGTCAGCGTCCATGTGAACATCGGCTCCGACACCGAGGCGAAGCAACTGGCCGATATGGCCAAGGTGGCGGCCGCCTGCGACCGGTGGGGTATGCCGCTGCTGGCCATGATCTACCTCAGGGGCCCGAGGATCACTGGTCCCGTCACCCCGGAACAGGTGGCCCACGTGGTCACCCTGGCCGCGGAACTCGGTGCCGACCTGGTGAAGACGGCCTTCGCCCAGCCTGCCGACGGCATGACCGACGCGGTCGCCGCCTCTCCGTTGCCCGTCCTGGTCGCGGGCGGCTCCCACGACACCCGGGCGAGCCTGGGCGAGTTCGCCCGTACGGCCCTGGCTGCCGGTTGCCAGGGTCTGGCGATCGGCAGGCGGGTCTTCACAGCGCCCGCGCCCGGACGGCTGGTGCGGGAGCTCGTGGACATCGTGCACGGCCCCACCGTGGCGCCGGTTCCCTTCTCCCCCTCGCGATTGGCAGGTGTGCAGTGAAGCTCAGTTGGATCGACATCCGTGACGTCGGCTCGGCCAAAGAAGCCATTGTTCAGGAGGCGATTCACGCCCGGGTGGACGGCATCCTCGCCGCTGACCCGGCGGACCTGGAGCCCCTGCCGCCCACCGTGAAGAGGGTCCTGTTCCCCCAGGACCGGCCGCTGCCCGAGGACTTCGGGTCCGCCGACGTGGTCGTCGTCGACCCGGCCAAGCACGGGGACCCCGCCGAACTCGCCGCGCGGCACCCGCACATCGAGTTCGGCCGGTACGTGGAGATCGTGGACGCGCCGACGCTGGAGAACGCATGCCGTTCCGGCCGGGCCGACCAGTGGAGCCTGCTGCTGTTCCGGGACCCGACGAAGATCCCGCTGGAGATCGTGATCGCCGCGGCCGCCGGCGCGAAGGGAAGCCTGATCACCGTCGCCCAGGACGTCCAGGAGGCGGAGATCATCTTCGGGGTACTCGAACTGGGCTCAGACGGTGTGCTCATGGCTCCCTCGCGGGTCGGCGAGGCGACCATGCTGAAGCGGGCCGCCGAGACCGGGGTGCCCGACCTCGACCTGGTCGAGCTGGAGGTCACGGCGACCGCCCATGTCGGCATGGGCGAGCGGGCCTGCGTGGACACCACCACACACTTCCGCAAGGACGAGGGCATCCTGGTCGGCTCGCACTCCAAGGGAATGATCCTCTGCGTCAGTGAGACGCACCCACTGCCATACATGCCCACGCGCCCCTTCCGGGTCAACGCCGGAGCCATCCACTCGTACACCCTGGCCGTCGACCAGCGCACCAGCTACCTCAGCGAGCTGGGGTCCGGCAGCAAGGTCACAGCCGTCGACATCCACGGGAAGACGCGGCTGGTGACGGTGGGGCGGGTGAAGATCGAGTCGCGCCCCCTGCTGTCCATCGACGCCGTCTCCGCGGACGGCCGGACGGTCAACCTCATCCTGCAGGACGACTGGCACGTACGCGTCCTCGGCCCCGGTGGCACGGTGCTGAACAGCACCGAGCTCAAGCCCGGCGACAAAGTCCTCGGGTATCTGCCCGAGCAGGACCGGCACGTCGGCTATCCGATCCACGAGTTCTGCCTGGAGAAGTGACCGCATCTCGCCGTCCGTTCGGACCGGCGCGCCGCGGGCCGGCGCCGGTCCGAACGAGCCCGCACCGGCCCTCCCGACACCGAACGGTGCCGAGCGACGCTCGCAACACCGCCGGGCGCCCCCACCACCGGCAACAGACACCCGTCCGCCCCGGGACACCGCTTTACGGGCCGCAGGCAGGAGACAGCTCACCATGTCCGACGCAGACATCTCACATCGCGCGGCCCGCCTACCACAGCGGCGTCGGCAGTGGCCCGGCATGAAACGGCAGGGCCTCGCGCTCCGGTTCACTCTGATCATCGGCGACCGTCGACTGACAGAGGCCCTTCAGGTCGTGTGCGACAAGGACGCCGTGATGCTGGAGTTCCCCGAGACCTCCGTCCGTATCGGCCTCCGTCGGCTGCTTCCCGAACAGGACGGCGGCGTCGTACTCGACTGCCGGGCCACCTACCACCCCGGCGATCGCGGGCAGCGCGAGAGCACTCGCACCTGGCAGCGGGTGCTCTCCGGCCGCCCTGGTGCGCTGCACCAGCGCGAGGCCCTTCTGCGGGAGGTCCTGTCCGCCCGCAGTCACGCTCCCGGCCGGGTCGTCGTCCGCCCGACCCTGGCCTCGCTGCGCTACCTCGCGGCCGCGGTCTGAGATCCCACAGCTCCTTTGCCAGCCGCCCGTCCACACTCGTCTGCCGCTCAAGGATGTGCAATGGACCGTCATCACGGGGCCGATCAGCCTGATCCGGACGTCTTCGAAACCTTGGAATCGGAGGTGCGCAGCTACTGCCGCGGCTGGCCGACCGTCTTCGACCGCGCCCGCGGCACGCACCTGTACGACGAGCGGGGCCGCGCCTACATCGACTTCTTCACCGGGGCGGGATCGCTCAACTACGGCCACAACAACCCCCTGTTGAAGCGCGAGTTGCTCGCCTATCTCCAGCGTGACGGAGTCACCCACGGCCTGGACATGTCCACGGCGGCCAAGCGCACGTTCCTGGAGACCTTCCGTTCCCTGATCCTGCGGCCCCGCGAGTTGCCGTACAAGGTGATGTTTCCGGGTCCGACCGGCACCAACGCTGTGGAGGCGGCGCTCAAGCTGGCCCGTAAGGTCAAGGGGCGCGAGACGGTCGTGTCGTTCACGAACGCCTTCCACGGCATGTCCCTGGGATCGCTCGCGGTGACCGGCAACGCCTTCAAGCGGGCGGGTGCCGGCGTCCCGCTGGTGCACAGCACGCCCATGCCCTTCGACGGTTATCTCGACGACGCGCCCGCCTTCGCATGGTTCGAGCGGCTCCTGGCTGACAAAGGCTCCGGTCTCAGCCGGCCCGCGGCCGTGATCGTGGAGACCGTGCAGGGCGAGGGCGGCATCAACGTGGCCCGGCCCGTATGGCTGCGCGCGCTGGCCGACCTATGCGAACGCCACGACATGCTGCTGATCGTCGACGACATCCAAATGGGCTGTGGCCGTACCGGCGCCTTCTTCTCCTTCGAGGAGTCCGGCATCGTCCCGGACATCGTCACTGTGTCGAAATCCATCAGCGGCTACGGACTACCGATGGCGCTGTGCCTCTTCCGCCCGGAACTCGACATCTGGGAGCCGGGTGAGCACAACGGCACGTTCCGCGGCAACAATCCCGCCTTCGTCACGGCCACCGCGGCGCTCAACTCCTACTGGACTGACGACCAGTTGGAGAAGCAGATCCTCCTGCGCGGCGAACAGGTCGAGCAGGTGCTCACGTCGATCCGGGCGGAACACCATGAGGAGACCAAGGAGTTTCGAGGGCGCGGCCTCGTGTGGGGCCTGGAGTTCCACGACAGGAGCCGCGCAGAGCGCGTCGCCGGGCGAGCCTTCGAACGGGGCCTGCTGGTGGAGACCTCCGGCCCGGACAACGAGGTGGTCAAGCTCCTGCCGCCGCTCACCGTGACCCCCGACGAACTCGACAAGGGCCTGCGCGCCCTGGCCGAGGCGATCCGCGACACGGCCTGACTGCCATCGGCGCACGGTCTTCACGTGCCACAGCGGACCGCGTCCCGGCCGATCCGGCGGCCCACATACGCCCCATCTGGCATCCCACGAGGCCACGGGGCCTGGCGCGTAGCGCGCAGCGTGTGAGGCTGCAACTGCGCCTCCCGCCCTCTGCCCAACCGGTCGGCGACAGGCTGGCTCAGTGGTTCCTCAACGGCCGTCGCACGGGTCGTCGCCTACATGCATCGGCTTGGTGTCGACCGCCAGGCAGGAGGAGTACACCCGTGGCGGAGTGTGCTGCGGGTCCGCTTCCGTCGCGGCGCTCACGGCGCTGATTGCCGCAGCACCGGCGCAGATCAGCCCCGCTACCGCGGGGAGCCCTATACGGCGCCTCACCGGCCGCCGCCAAAGTGGTCAAGAATCACATCACGGCAGTCTGCCGCGCCGCCCGTCGTTCGCGAGAAGGCCAGCACACCGTCGTCGTTGCCATCCGCCTTGGCCCTGTCCAGCTGCGTCTCAATGTCCGAGATGTACTCGGCACACTCGGCGCTGACGGGCTTCTCGGGCTGCGCCTCAGGCTCCACGGAGGCATTCAGAGCGGCGGTGGCACCGATTCCAGCAGCGCACAGCACCGCCCACGCGGCGACCCACGTACGGCAACTCATCCCTAACGGCTTGGGCATCCAGGCATTTTACGAGCATTGCTCGGGCCGGCGCCGTCGCCGGGGTGGAAGGATGCTCGTTCTGCCATGCCGGGAGGCTAGAGGTTGTCCCGTGTGGGCCGTGAGTTATCCGGTGAGGGCCAGGTTGTAGAGCCGGGCTATGCCGAGCAGGGCCTGGTGAACTCCGTCGCCCTTGAGCCGGCAGTCCCGCAGGATCTTCCAGTTCTTCAGCCGCGACAGAGCATGTTCCACCCGGGCGCTGAGAGTCGGTACCGGCAGCCCTCAAAGCGATGAGGAAACACGCACAAAGGGCATACCGGCGCTACGCATGACAGCTTGGGCACCCCTGCCCCCGCCAGCCACCGCAGACCGGCCAATCGGAGGAAGCCAGGGAGACCATCGCGGCAGGCGCTCGGATACCAGTCGGACACCACGAAAACCCGCAGCGTGCAGCGCGTCAATGCCGGTGGTGAGCCGCTTGGACTGGAATTCGTCGAGGGCCAGCCGGTGGCGAGACCGACTGGACTGGATGAACGGCGAAGAGCCCTGGCTCGGCCACGACCCCGCGTCGCGCGCCGCGCACACTGGGGCGACCGCCCGGCTGTGGCCTGATGCAGAGCACCCGGACGGTCTCCCCATCGAACTGCCGCTGGCCCGATTGCCGGACTCCTGGGCTCCGTACAAGCCCAGCTCGTTCCTTTCCTAGCCTCCATCGAGGAGCGGGCCGCCCGGTATGCCCCGCTCCTCGCCCTTAGCCGCCTTCTCCTGCGCTCTGCTCTAGGGACCACAACTCCCCCTCACCTCCCACCTGGCGCTCAGTCTGCGCACCATCGCGCGCACGGAGGAGGCGGACGCACTGGCCGAGGAAGCGGTCCGGCGTGCCAAGGAGACTCCCGGCAACGCCCACTCGACCACCCGGGCCGTACTAGCCGGCAAGCATCTCGACTCCGACATTGGACCGCCGACCACCTGAACGGCGTAATTAAGCGTGCCCGCCATCGGGGTTCAGCCCTCGACTCCCTAGGATTCTGGGATTCACTCCGCCGACGCACCAGAGCGACCGATGCCGATGCCCGCCACCAGCCTCCCGACCGCCGGACCGGACGACCGTCAGGAGACGGTGCCCTTCCGGCAGTTCCTGCTGAAGGCGCACAGTAGGTGCAACCTGGCCTGCACCTACTGCTACATGTACGAGGCCGCCGACCAGAGCTGGCGCCGACGGCCGAGGACGATGGCCCCGGAGGTCGTCAGCCGGACCGCCGGTCTCATCGCCGCCCACGCCCGGGAACACGCGCTGGGCAGGTTCGACGTCGTGATCCACGGGGGCGAGCCGCTCCTGGTCGGAGCCGAACGGCTCGCCGCACTCTTACAGACCCTCACCAACGCCCTCGCCGGAGTCGCCGAACTCCGGCTGACCACGCAGACCAACGGCATCCGGCTCATCGAGGATCCTGACCTGCTGCCCGTCCTGGACCGCTACGGCGTACGCGTCGGGGTCAGCCTCGACGGCACCGCCGCCCTTCAGCAATTCCACCGCATGGGCGACCGCGGGCGCCAGCCCGAACAGCCGGGCGTCCGCACTCCCCACCCGACCCCGGCGCACAGCGCCCGTCGCCTCGTACGCCTCACCCAGTGCGCCGAACGCGGCGCCCTCGAACAGGCGGACTCACTCAAGGCCAGCTATCCCGGAGCCCCAGCTACCGGACTGCACGTGCTGAGCGACACCTTCGCCGACGCCGCACCGCACCCCGGTTTCCGCGCCTGCCGGCGCGGGACGGCCGGCCTCGAGCCGGTGTGCCGGGCCCGCCCACGGTCACGAGTCAGCGGCGGAGGCCTCTACGCCCACCGGTACCACCCCGGCTCCACTCCCCTGTTCGCCGCGCCCTCCGTGTATTGCGACGACTTCGCCGTACCCATCGACCACATCGGCGACTGGCTCCGCAGAGACGTGGCCCGGCTCGCTCGGTCGGGACGGGAGGCGATCCGGTGACGCCGGCTGCCAACATTCCGCGCGTTGGCCGGAGTTCGGCCGAGCCCGTCCCGCGAGTCATCGACCTCGCCACGTTCGCCGACCTCGCCCGGGCCCGGGGCGGCGCCCGAGCCGTGGCCCAGCTCGGCGCCGGGCAGCTCAGCAAACGTATGCTCCTCGCGGACGCGCTCCGGCGCACCGCCGCCGCGGGGCCGCCGGCCGTCGCCGCCGAGGTCGCGGGGATGTACGAACGGCTGGTGGACCTGAACCGCCGAGACCGGCGGGCCTGGCACGCGGTCATGATGCACCCGTTCCTCGATGAGGGGCTGGCCCGCGCCCTTGGTGCGCTGGACCGGGGTGAGCATCCCGAACTGGGCTGGCTGGAAGACCTCTTGGACGGCACGCGGCAGGGGAAGTGGCCAGTCGTGCGCACGGTGTGCGACGAGCAGGTGCTGCAACTGTGGCTCGCCGACAGCGGATCCCTGCGAGACGCGCACGGGCATGCCCTCACCGAACCGCTCGACGACAAGCAAGTACTGCGGTGGCAAGAGGCATTGGAGGGTGCCTGGGAGATCCTGGTCAGGCGACACCCCTGGCACGCCGAAGCCGTAGGCGCCTGCATCCAGGCGCTGGTGCCGTTGTGTCCCGGCACGGACGGCACCGCGGTCAGTTCCGCCGCCCGCCGCGCCTACGGTGCGATCGCGGCTTCGCTCCCCGACGACCCGGTCCTGCTCGCGCTCACCCTCGTCCACGAGTTCCTGCACGTCCAACTGGGCGCGCTGCTGGACCTGGTGCCGCTGCACGGCCCCCCTTCGGACGCCCGTTACCACGCCCCCTGGCGGCCAGACCCCCGTCCCGCGGGCGCCCTTCTCCAGGGCACCTACGCCCATCTCGGCGTCACCGACTTCTGGCGGGCCGAACTCGCAGCGGGGGTGGGCGGCGAGCGGGCCCGGCACGAGTACGGCACCTGGCGCGGACACACCGAGGACGCGGCGGCCGCCCTGTTGGACAGCGGGGAACTGCTGCCCGCCGGCGAACGGTTCGTCCAGGGAGTGCGCGAGGCCGTGCGACGCGAGCCGGTCGTCACCAGCCGGCTGCGTGAGCGGCACGAACTCGTCGATGCATTGAGCCAGTTGGGCCTCAGCACGGGCGACACCGTCCTGGTGCACGCCTCGCTGCACGCCCTCGGACCCGTCCGCGGCGGCGTGGACACCGTGGTCGACGCCCTGCGTGACGTGCTCGGTCCCACCGGCACTCTCACCGTCTACACCCAGACTCCCGACAACTCGGATCCATCCCGGTGGCCCGGCACACGGGGATACGCGGTGCCGAAGGAGACCTGGGACACGGAACGGGACAAGGTTCCCGCGTTCGACCCGGCGCGCAGTCCCAGCTTCGGCGTGGGCGTCCTCTCCGAGCGTGTATGGAGGCAGGACGGTGCCATGCGCAGCGCACATCCGCAGAGTTCCTTCGCCGCTCTGGGCGCCGAGGCGGCCTACGTCACCGCCGACCACGCCCCGGACTGCCACCTGGGTGAGGACTCGCCACTGGCCCGGCTGGAGAAGCTCGACGCCCGGGTGCTGCTTCTGGGCGTGGGGTACGACGTGTGCACCGCCTTCCATCTCGCCGAGTACCGTGTTCCCGGGCGGCCGAGGAACACGTACTCGTGCGTCGTCGCGGCGCCTCCTCCGCAGGGCCGCCGCTGGTACCGGTACCGCGACGTCCTGCTCGACTCCTCCCCGTTCGGCGAACTGGGTGCGGCGTACGAGGCCACGGGCGCTGTGCGCCGGGGTCGGGTGGGGAGTGCGGACGCCCGGCTGTTCGGGCTGGCGCCCGCGGTCGCCCATGCGGTGGAATGGCTGAAGGCCGGCGGCTCGAACTCGACCGAGAGCTGATCCTGGAGGCGAGGCGGCCGGTGCGTTCGGCGGGGTGACTCGGCTCCGCTCAACTCACCTGGCCTCAGCCGGGTTGGCCCGCTCGGTTAGACCAGCCACCGTCACAGTCGGCAGCGAAGCCAGAGCCAAAGCCCGAGCCGCCGCCAGCACCAGCACCAGCGATCGCCCGTTCCCAATGGACACTCCCGCCACGAGCGGTGAGAATGTCCGCCACACAACACCTAGATTTCTGCCCGGTGATGGAGTCGGTGCGGGGAGCCGTGCCCCCTCTCCGCGCCACCACTGGACGGTTCCAGGCGGCAACACCGGGTCGGCGCTTTCGGGCACCGGCGACCCGGACAAGCCGTCCCGCCGGGCGGTGAAATGGACTCGCCGTGCCCACGGCGAACTACCGTTCCTTGCTGCGCACCCCGGGCGCCGCCGCGTTCTTCCTGCCGGCTTCGCTCGGTCGGGTCGGCATTGCGATGACCAGCCTCAGCATCGTCTGGCTGGTACACGGCCACACCGACAACTTCACCTCGGCTGGACTGGTCACCGGCGCCTTCGCCGTGGCCGACGCGGTCCTGGCGCCCCAACTGGCTCGGCTGGTGGACCGGTTCGGGCAGACCAGGGTCCTGCCGCCGTCGTTGTTCGCCCACGCCGGTGCGAT
This sequence comes from Streptomyces sp. NPDC005496, assembly GCF_042872045.1. Lineage (NCBI taxonomy): Bacteria > Bacillati > Actinomycetota > Actinomycetes > Kitasatosporales > Streptomycetaceae > Streptomyces > Streptomyces sp. NPDC005496. The sequence continues at coordinate 201,841 of NZ_JBIAJQ010000006.1, read as the reverse complement.
GGCCGTACTCGTGATCCTGGTGGCGGCCGACGCGTCCCCGGCCCTTCTGGCGCTGGGCGGGGCACTGGCCGGGGCCTGCGTTCCCCAGCTCAGTGCGATGTCCGCCGCACGCTGGGCGGCACTCCTCCGTGCCGACCGCGCCGGAGAACTGCCCACCGCCTTCGCGTTGGAGTCCATCAGCAACGCGGTGTCCTACCTCGTAGGGCCGACGATGGTCAGCGCGCTCGCCGCGGCAGGGCATCCCGTGTTCGGCACGGTGCTGGCCACTTCCCTGTCGGTGGTCGGCGGTCTGGTCCTCGCGGCGCAGCACCGGAGTGCGCCCCCACCGGCAGTCCGCGTCACCGCGCGCGACGCTCGTGAGGACCGCTCGCTGCTGCGCCGCGACGTCTTCTTGCTCATGGGCATGAATCTCGCCCTCGGGGTCTTCTTCGGCGCCATGCAGGTGTCGGTGACCGCCTTCGTGGTGGAGCGCGGTGTGCCAGGAGCCGCCGGCCCGGTCTTCGCCCTCTCCAGTTGCAGCGGGCTGCTGGCAGGCTGGCTGTACGGGCTACGCCGGTGGAGCGTCGTGGCGTCGACGCAGCTGCTGGCGACGACTGGCGTGCTGATGTGCGGCACGCTGTTGCTCGTGTCGGTCGACTCGCCATGGCAGCTGGCGGCGGTCGTGGTGCTGACCGGTGCCACCATTCCGCCGCTCCTGGTGCTGTTCTCGTCGCTCACCGAATCGGCCGTCCATCAGTCCGTCCTGACCCAGGCCTTCTCCTGGCTCGGTTCCGCCGGCGCGGCGGGCACGGCTGCCGCTGCGGCCGCCTCCGGCTGGGCGAGCGACTCACTCGGGTCCCGTGGTGGCTTCGCGGTCGCGGCTGTTGCCACCGCGGCGATGACGCTGCAGAGCGTCATGGGCCTGCGCCTGTTGCGAGCGCCGGAGGATCGGCCGGGACAGGCGGAGTCGACGACGAGATGAGGAGTCCTTCGTCCGGCGTTGGCGCGCGCACCGCTTGGTGGCGCCGATGTCCATGCGGTGATCCCCCTTCGCCGACCGTGCCGTCCCCGATCTGACCACTCGCTTCTAGTGCTCACGAGCCAGCGCCCCATGGTCTGACCGAGTCATGACAGAACCAGTCACCTATCCCCTAGCCTCCCCGTGCACCACTTGACCCAGCGGCCGCCCGACCGGACGTCCCGTCCGCGGGGGCCGTCGAGATTCTGGGGGAACTCGCCATGTGGCGCTTCGTACCCGGCTCACGACACAGACCTGCGCGCACCGCATCCAGCAGCCGCCTGCTCGCCGCCACCGCCGCCCTGCTGCTGTCGGTCGGCGTGTTCCAGGTGCCGGCCACCGCCGACTCGCCGTCCGGCGATGGCGCACCTGTCACCTCCACGGTCGACGGTGGCCCCACGGCCAAGTCGGCTCTCGCCCCACGGTCCAAGGCGCGGGCCGAGTACGAGGTTCCCGACTTCGATCCGCAGCCGCTCACCCGCAAGCAGTCGGGTGAAGCGCCCGAGCAGCCCGACCCCGTCAGCTACGCGGGCTTCGAACCCGGCATCCGCGCCCTCCTGGAGGACCTGCAGAGCGGGACCTTGAACGAAGAGGCTTTCATCAACCACGCGTACGCCACGCTCGGTTACCTCGGTGGCGTACCCGCGCACTACCGCGACACCGCGAAGGTGCCCCAGGAACAGCGTCAGATCCTCGCCATGGTCCTGGGCCGGGAGCTGGCCCGGCTGGGCCACCCGATCCGCGACTCGGTCAAGCACGAACTCGACCGGGCCGATCTGCTCACGCCCTTCATCAGCCGCTCCTCACTTCGGCTCGCTCCGACGCCGAGTACGGAATGCCAGCAGGCCAGTCTGCCGGGCGACTTCCAGTGCCTGCACCAGACGTCCCACTTCTCCGTGTTCTACCGCACCACGGGTGAGCGCAACGTCGACACCTACGACGGCGCCGGGGACCCGGCCCGGGGCGACGTGGCCGGCAACGGTGTGCCCAACTACGTCGAACGCCTGTCACGTTCACTTGAGGTGTCCTGGACCACATACACGTCGGACCTCGGCTATCACCCGCGTGAGGACACGGACAAGAAGGTCGCCGTCTTCCTCGGCTCGCCGCACGTGGACAGTGGGGTGGGCTTCGTCCAGCCGTACGAGACAGCCGACGCGAACATCATCCACATCGGCACCGACTACGGCGCGGGTGACGAGGCGGACGAGTTCTACCTGCCGAGGCACGAGCTGTTCCACACCATGCAGTACGGCTACATCGGCATCGGGCTGGTCTTCAATCCGCGTGACCTCAACGCCTGGATGGAGGGCAGCGCCGAGTGGGCCGCGCACCAGGCCATGCAGAACGACAGCACCGTGCCCTCCGCCAGCAACGCCAAGTACGCGAAGGCCCTGGACAGTTACTTCGCGAGGCCAGGAGTGGACCTCACGCAGCAGGACGGTTTCGGGTCGGGCCACCAGTACGGAACGTTCATCTTCGCCGAGTTCCTCGAGGAACGGCTCGGCAGGGACTCCATCCGTCGTACCTGGGAGCGGATCGACGACGCCTGGTTCCCGGACGCCAAGAGCCAGATCCGCGACATGATCGAGGACGACTACCACAGCGACCCGCACACCCAGTTCAGCGACTACTGGATCGCCAACTACCAGCTCTGCGGCGGCGGCAGCGCGGCCGACTACGGCACGTACTGGCACTACGCCGACAAGGACGTCCCGGTCTGGTGCTCCGAACTCCGGGGCACCGGTTCGGACTCGACCTTCTCCGTCCCACGCCCGGCGCACGAGACCGTCCGCCTTCCCGCCGATACCGGCGTGGCGTCCGGCTCGTACACCGTGCACGGCGGGGGCGCGCACTTCGTGGATTTGGTGGGCCAGGCCGATCCGTCCAAGCTGTGGAACATGGCCGTACGGACCATGCAGGACGACGACCGGCGGCTCACCTTCCGGGTGGTCGACTGGCAGGAGATCCCCAAGCGCTGCTACGCCGACGACGTCAGCGCGCGCGAGGAGGACAAGACGCTGGACACGCGGATCGGCGGCCGTGACTGCTACCGCGTCACCCTTTTGATCAGCCATGGGCAGCCCGACGAGGACGAGGAGGAGGGCCGTTGGGAGACGAAGTACACGAGTCTCTTCGGCGGCAGCATCGGCGGCGCCGCCACCGAGGTGGAGATCGGGGTCCAGCCCGGCGGCAACCTGATCACGCCCAGCGGCCGGCCGAGCGCCGGGGTCGGCACCACCGACCTGGGGCTGCGCCACAAGCCGACGAACTACGAGGGCGTCTCGGTCGCCGGCTGCTTCTGCGAGGGCTGGGGCATCGAGGTGACCCCACCCGGGGGCGTCGGGCAGTGGGCGGGCTGGTCCCACGGTGTCCAGGGGCTCTCGGACAACGCCGAGATCGTCGAGTTCTCCACCACTGCGACCACCGCGAAATCCGTGGTGCGGCTGGTGGGGACCGACTACCCGATCACCGTCACCCACGAGTACCGCCCGTCCTCCAGGCCGGAGCTGTACGACGTGAAGGTGACCGTCGCCTCCGAGGCGCCCCCGGGTGACCAGCCGTCGGTGGTCTACCGGCGCGTCGTCGACTGGGACGTGGAGCCGACGCCGCTCAACGAGTACGTCACGCTCAAGGCCGACCACGACCGCGTGGTCTTCGCCAGTGACGACGGGCTGGCCGGGCCGAACCCGCTGACGGGCCGCCCGTGGCTGCACAACAGCGGTTCGTTCACCGACGCCGGGCCGTACGACCAGGGATCGCTGCTCGACGTCGACGTACCGGTCGACGCGGTGGCAGGACAGCCGGGCACGTCGGGCAGCTTCGACCTGTACTACGGGGCGGCCGGCGACCAGCAGACCGCCCTGGCCGCACTGGGCGCCGTGAACGCGCCGGTCTACTCGCTCGCCAAGCCCAGCACCGCGGGCAATCCGGCCGGCGGCAGCCCGGTGACGTTCGTCCTCGGTTACAAGCCCTGAACCGTCCGTGCCCCCGCCCCGCTCCGGCGGGTGCGGGGGCACTCCTCGGTGACCGGCGCCGTCGTGTCTCGGCACGCGCCGCGTGTCACCGCGTATGCGCGAAGGACGCCGGCCGCCGCCGTGGGTCCACGGCCGCGGCCGCCGGTCGGGTCAGCGGTCGCGCAGTTTGCGAGCCGGCAGGACGACGTTGGCGGACAGCTTCAGCGTCTCCTCGTCGTTGGCGAAGGCGGCCAGTGCGTCGTTGTCGGTCAGTTCCCCGCCCGGCCACGTGCGCGTGGTGAGGATGAGACAGGCGTACCCGCGCTCGGCGACGACCGCGAGCCACTGGTCCGACGGGACGATCTGCGCGTTGATCTGCGGCATGGAGAGGACCACGGACCCGTCCACGACGAGCAGGCGGACCGGCATGCTCGGCCGGGAGCTGCCGTCGACCAGGCCCTCCTCGATCGAGAGTCCGCAGTTGCGCACCAGCTGCTCGACGGCGGCGGCGGCGGAGCCTTCGGGACCGTTCTCACCGTCACCGAGGGAGAAGGCGAGCACGTAGGGGATGGCGCCTTGCGGCGTCTCGCGGCTCCACGACATGGCGACGAAGGTCCCCACCTCGGCGGAGCGCACGGGGCGCGTTTCTGTTGAGTTCGAGGTCACCGCGTGACCGTATCGGCGCGGCGGCGGCAGTCTCCCTCCTCGCTCACTCGACCGGGTGACACGTGAGGGGTTCTGTACCCGAACGAAGGACGGCCGGCGGTCGGGCTGCGGTCTGACGTGCTCTTCTGCGTGGCGCTGCCGCCGGAGTGGTCCTCTGGGCACGCGGTGCGCCCGCAGATTGGGATGTCTGCGGGCGCTTCTGCCGCCGCGGGGACGGAGCGTCGCGCTCCGGTCGGCTCGTTCAGTCCGGCTGGGCGCCCCGGTCGTCGCGCCGGTGCCGGCGGGCCGCGACGAGGGCGGGGACGACGCCCACCGCCAGGACGAGGAGTCCGCGCTTCCACACCTCGCCCTCGACGCGGGTCGCGAGGAGGACGCAGGACGCGGCGCCCAGGACCGGAACCACGACCGGAATCCGGAAGTACTCGCGGTCGACGGGGTCCTTGCGCAGTACCAGGGCCGCGGTGTTGACCATGAAGAAGACCACGAGAAGAAGGAGCACCAGCGTCGAGGCCAGGGTGGCGACATCACCGGTGAGGGCCAGGAGCAGCGACAGCGCCGTGGTGACGGCGATCGCGACCCAGGGGGTACGGCGCTGCGGCAGCACGGTCGCCAGCTGACGGGGCAGCAGTCCGTCCCGGGCCATGCCGAACGCCAGCCGGGAGGACATGATGCCGGTCAGCAGGGCCCCGTTGGCCACGGCGACCAGGGCGATCGCGCTGAAGAGCCGCTCCGGTACCCCTCCCGCCGCCTTGACGACCTCCAGCAACGGACCGCTGGAGTCGGCGAGGACCGTGGCGGGGACGGCGGCGGTCGCCGCGAGCCCGACGAGCACGTAGACCAGTCCGGCGGTGCCGAGAGCACCGAACAGCGCCCGGGGATAGGACCGCACGGGGTCGCGCGTCTCCTCCGCCACGTTGACGGACGTCTCGAAACCGACGAAGGAGTAGTACGCGAGCACGGCGCCGCTGAGCACGGCGGCTGCCGCGCCCTTCTGCGGGGTACCCAGGTCGGTCAGCGCATCGACGTGTCCGTCACCGCGCAGCACGATCCACGCCCCGAGCACGACCACGATCAGCAGGCCGCCGACCTCGATGACCGTCGCGACCACGTTGGCGCGGGTCGACTCCTTGATGCCGCGTGCGTTGAGCAGGGCGAGCGCCGCGAGGAACACGATGACGACCGCCGCCACGGGCAACGACACGAACGCGGTCAGATAGTCACCGGCGAAGCCGCGGGCCAGCGCGGCGACGGAGACGATGCCGGCCGCCAGCATGCAGTAGCCCGCCAGGAACCCGGCGAACGGTCCGTAAGCCCGTGTCGTGTAGTGGGAGGCTCCACCGGCGCGCGGGTACTTGGTCGCGAGTTCGGCGTAGCTCCCTGCGGTCAGCATCGCCAGGCACAGCGCCACGCTCAACGGCACCCAGACCGCTCCGCCGGACGCGGCGACGATCTGTCCCACGAGGACGTACACGCCGGCCCCCAGGACGTCACCGAGGATGAAGAAGTAGAGCAGCGGCGTGGACAGGGCGGAATTGAGTGGGCTCTGCTTGGGTGTCCGGTCGTCGGGCTGCGGCCCGCGCCGCGCCGGCTGCGCGGATGCCGAGGACTTGGAGGTGTCCATGTGGTCAGGCCGCCTCTCGCCCGACGGCCCCGGCCTCACGGCGAGGGTGCGGGAGATGGCGCCCGAGCCGCGGAGTCGGGGCCGGGTTCCTCGGTCGTCGAAGGCCGGGCCGTCCCGCTCCGTGCGGAGGGTGGCAGACAGGTCGAGGTCGCTGGTCGTGGTGCCGCGCGACGGAGCGGTAGGTCTTTCCATGTGCGGCTGAGTAGCCCGCCGGACGGGACGGAAACGGGGGCGAGCGTGTGATTCGGCCTACCCGATCGTTCCCGGCGATCACACGGGCCCACGGCTCCCGCCGTCCGTAGGTCACTGGTCGGCGAGCGACGAGTGCTGGTCAGGCGGGGACCGGGGCACCACCGGGCGTGGCGCACCCCGAACCCCAGCCTCGGCTCCGGGCCCGGGCTCCCCGGTCCCCCGGGGCCCACTCCCGACACGGCAGCCCACACACGGCGGCGCCCGGCCCCGAGCGCTCCGTGGCGGGTACGCCTGTACGCGTACCCGCCGCACGTCCGCACCCTCGGCCGGGCCCGGCCCCACGTCTCGCCGGGCTCAGTGGCTCCGAGGACCCTCGCCCGGCAGGCTGCCGGTGCGTGCCACGTCGGCGTACCACCGCGCGCTGGCCTTGGGGATGCGCTTGCCGGTCGGGTAGTCGACGTAGACGGCGCCGAAGCGCTTGCTGTAGCCATAGCCCCACTCGAAATTGTCCAGCAGGGACCACAGGAAGTAGCCGCGCACGTCGGCACCGGCCGCGATCGCCCGCCGCACGGCCGAGAGGTGGCCGTGGAGATAGGCGATGCGCTCGGGGTCGGAGACCTCGCCCTCAGGGTTGACGTAGTCGTCGAAGGCGGCGCCGTTCTCGGTGATCATCAGCGGCATCGAGGGGAAGTCCGCCTTGAGCCGCATCAGCAGGTCGTACAGACCGCTGGGGTCCACCGCCCAGCCCATCGCGGTGGTGCTGCCGGCGGGCCGGTGGAAGGCGACCTGGTCGGCGCCCGGCCAGGGGCTGTGCTCGCTGGCCCCGTGGCCGTCGGAGCCGTGGCCGGCCTCGCCGGTGGCGGCGGACACGAGGGTGGGCGTGTAGTAGTTGACGCCCAGGAAGTCCAGCGGCTGGTGGATCGTGGCGGTGTCGCCGTCCCGCACGAAGGACCAGTCGGTCAGGCCGGCCGTGTCCTGGAGGAGGTCCTGCGGGTAGCGGCCCTCCAAGATGGGGCCGGTGAAGACGCGGTTGGCGAGCGCGTCGATCCTGCGGGCCGCGTCCAGGTCCTCGGCGGCCTCGGTCAGGGCACGGACGTGGTGGATGTTGAGGGTGATGGACGCCCGTGCGGAGGACGGCAGTTCGGCGCGTAGTGCCTGAACCGCCTTGCCGTGCGCGAGGTTGAGGTGGTGCGCCGCGCGCAGTGCGGCGACCGGGTCGGTGCGCCCGGGAGCGTGGACACCCGAGCCGTATCCGAGGAAGGCGCTGCACCAGGGCTCGTTGAGGGTGGTCCAGGTCTTCACCCGGTCGCCCAGCGCGTGGGCGGCCAGGGCCGCGTAGTCGGCGAACCGGTCGGTGGTGACGCGCTCGGGCCAGCCACCGGCGTCCTCCAGCTCCTGCGGCAGGTCCCAGTGGTAGAGCGTGACCACCGGTTCGATGCCGTTCTCCAGCAGCGCGTCGGTCAGGGCGCGGTAGAAGTCGAGCCCCTTCTGGACGGCCGGGCCGCGGCCGGTGGGCTGTACGCGCGGCCAGGACAGGGAGAACCGGTACGCGCTCACGCCGAGGTCGGCCATGATCGCGACGTCCTCGCGCCAGCGGTGGTAGTGGTCGGTGGCCACGTCACCCGTGTCGCCGTTGCGCACCCTGCCGGGTGTGTGCGAGTAGGTGTCCCAGATCGAAGGGGTGCGACCGTCGACGGCGGCGGCGCCCTCGATCTGGTACGCGGCGGTCGCCGTGCCCCAGGTGAATCCCTGCGGGAAGCGGACGGCGTCGGTGGTCTCCGGGGCGGGCGCGACACGTCGGGTAACGGTGGTCACGTGAGTCCTTCCAGATGTACTGCGGGGCGGGAGTGGCATACGGGGGTGGCGGGCGCCGGGGGGCCGTGGCAGCAGTGGGGCGGTGAGGCGCTCATCCCTTGACGGCTCCCTGCATGATTCCGCCGACGATCTGCCGGCCGAAGACGACGAACATCACGAGCAGGGGCAGGGTGCCGAGCAGGGCTCCCGCCATGATCAGTGACTGGTCGCGTACGTAGCCCGCGCTCAGCTGGGTGAGGGCCACGGGGACCGTCGGGTTGGTCATGTCGAGCACGATGAAGGGCCAGAAGAAGTCGTTCCAGGCGTGCACGAACGTGATCATGAAGAGCACGGCCATCGGGGGCCGGGCGATGGGGAGCACGATGCTCCAGAAGATGCGCAGGGAGTGCGCACCGTCGACGCGGCCGGCCTCGACGAGTTCGTCGGGCAGCGCCTCGGTCAGATACTGCCGCATGAAGAACACCCCGACGGCGCTGACGAGCGTGGGGAAGATGACGGCGGGCAGCTTCTGGCCCCAGCCCAGTTCCGTCATCATCATGAACAGCGGTACGACGCCGAGTTGGGGCGGCACCATCATCGTGCCGATGACGAGCATGAGCAGGATGTTGCGGCCCTTGAAGCGGAGTTTGGCGAACGCGAAGCCGGCGAGGGTCGCGAACAGCACCGTGGACAGGGCGATCACCCCGGCCACGATCATGCTGTTGAGCATGGCCTTGCCCAGCGCGGCGTCCTGCCATGCCTTGCCGAGGTTCTCCAGCAGGTGGGGTCCGGGCAGGAACGGCGGGGGCGTCTGGGTCACCCGCGTGTTGTCGGTCGAGGCCGCGACCATCGTCCAGTAGAGCGGGAAGAGCGAGAACAGGGCCGCGATTCCCAGGAGGATGTAGGCGACGGGGCCCGCGTGGTGCTGACGTCCGGCGCCCGGGTGCCGGAAGAGGCGCCGGCCCTGTCCGCCGGACGCGCTGCTCCCGCGTGTTTTCGGTGCGGCCCCGGGGTGCGCCTCCGCCGCCCGGACCGGGATGCTGTCTGTGGTCATGGAGATCTCCCGGTCAGGCCCTGCGCGCGAGGACGCGCCTGACGAGTCGTTGGACGACGAACAGGGCGATGAGCAGCAGGAACATCGCCCAGGCGACCGTGGCGGCCCGGCCCATCTGGTAGTTCTTCCAGCCCTCCTCGTACAGCAGCAGTCCAAGGGTCTGGTACTGGTTGTCCGCTCCGCCGGTGATGCCGTTCGGGCCCTGGCCGAAGATCAGGGGCTCGCCGAAGAGCTGGGTGGCGCCGATCGTGGACAGGACGATGGTGAACACGATGGTGGAGCGGATGCCGGGGACGGTGACCTTCAGGAACTGCTGCCACCGCGAGGCGCCGTCGATGGCGGCGGCTTCGTAGCGGTCGCGCGGGATCGCCTGCATCGCGGCGAGGTAGAGGAGGGCGTTGTAGCCGGTCCAGCGCCAGATGACGATCGTGGAGATCGCCGTCTGCGCGGCCCACTTGTTGTTCTCCCAGTCGATGTTGTCGACGCCGACCAGGCTCAGCACCCAGTTGATCATGCCGAAGTCGCGTTCGTAGAGCATCGTGAACACGAGGGCGGCGGCGCCCACCGATGTGGCGTACGGCGTCAGGGCGGCGACACGGAAGAAAGTGGAGCCGCGGAGGCGGTAGTTGAGCAGGTGCGCGAGGCCGAGCGCCATCATCAGCTGCGGCACGGTCGACAGGACACCGATGGTGAAGGTGTTGAGCAGCGCGTTCCAGAAGCGGTCGTCCTCCCACAGGGACGTGTAGTTGTCGAAGCCGACCCATTCCATGAGGTTCAGGGTGGACAGCTCGACGCGGTGCAGGGAGATCCACGAGGTGTAGACGAGCGGGTAGAAGCTGAAGGCGGCGAAGACGACGAAGAACGGTGCGACGAAGGCGTACGGAGCTCCGCGGACGTCGAGGCGGTGCAGCAGCGTCCGCCGCCGCTGGCGTTCCCCGCCGGTGCCGGTCCCGGCCGGCGGGACTGTGCCGGGGGCACCGTCTGAGGGTGTGGAGGTGGAGATGGCCACCGGAAGGCGTCCTTCCTGGAGGGTGAGAGGGGCGGGCAGGGGCCCGGCGGCCCAGGCAGGCCGTGCGTGGGGCGCCGGGCGGCTCCGCGGGCGGGCAGCGGTGCCCTCGGTCAGCCGGCGGCCTTCTCGATGCGCTCGTCAGTGGTCTTCCACGCCTCGTTCGGGCTCTTGTTCTGCGCCTCGATCAAGGTCAGGCCCTGGGAGAAGATGTCCTTGATGGTGCCGTCCTTGCGGCCGAGCACCTGCTCGTCGGGGATCTCCTTGGCCGCTGCGCCGAAGATCTTCCCGATGGGCGCGCCGCTGAAATAGTCCGACTTGGCGTCGACCACTTCGGGCATCCCGAGCGCGGTCTGCGACGAGGGGAAGTTGCCGATCTTCTCGAAGAGGTAGGCCTGCTGCTCGGGAGCGGTGAGCCAGGCGACGAGTTCCTGGGCCTCCTTCTTGACGGGGCTCTTCTCCATCACGCCAAGGAAGGAGCCGCCCCAGTTGGCGCCCTGGGGTGCCTTGGCGACGTCCCACTTGCCCTTGTTCTTCGGTCCGGCCTTCTCGCTGATGTGCGCGAGCATCCAGGCGGGGCAGACCGTGGTGGCGAAGGTGCTGTTGGCCAGGCCGGGGTCCCAACCGGGCTGGAACTGGCGCAGTTTGGCCGTGAGATCGGACGTGGCCGCCTCGGAGGCCAGCTTCCAGGCGTCCTTCACGACAGGGTTGGACGCGTAGATCAGCTCGCCCTTCTTGTCGTAGAACTGCTCGGAGTGGCCGTAGATCATGGCGTTGAACAGGCCGCTGGAGCTGTCCATGAAGGCGACCTTGCCGTCCTTGGACTTCTGCTTGAACTTCTTGCCCGCGGCGACGTACTTGGACCAGTCGCCCTCCCACAGCTTGGCGACCTCGTCACGGTCGGTGGGCAGGCCCGCCTGCTCGAACAGGTCCTTGCGGTAGCAGACGGCCATCGGACCGATGTCGGTGCCGAGGCCGATGACCTTCTTGTCCGCGGTGGTGACCTGGCTCTGCTTCCACGGGAGGAAGTGGTCGGTGCCGGACACCCCGGACAGGTCGACGAACTTGTCCTTCTGCGTGTCCGACAGCTCCTTGGCCCGGCCGATCTCTATGCCCTGGATGTCCTTCAGCCCGCTGCCCGCGGCCAGGTGGGTCTGCAGGGCGGTGTAGTAGGTCTGCTCGTCACCGGCGACATCGGCCTTGATGGTGACGTCGGGGTGTTCCTTCATGTACTTGTCGAGCAGGCCGGTCTCCTTGAAGCCCATGACGCCGAAGAGCCCCATGGTGATGGTGACCTTGCCGTCCTTCTTTCCTCCGCCGGTCCCCCCGTTGTCACTGCTCCCGCAGCCCACGACCAGACCGAGAGCCGACACGACCGACACGGCGGCCACGACTCGTGTACGCAACTTCCTTCGGGCCTTGCCCATTTCGTCCTCCTAGCGGCGGCGCTGACGCACCGGAGATCGAGCACCACGGTCCGCTCCGTAGGCCCGATTTGTCCGGGTGGGTACGTTCCCAAACGGCGATGGGAACGTGCCCACCCGGAGGCCCGAAGCGTGGCCGCCGCAAAAGGCTCCTGTCAAGAAGTTGAATCCAGTTCGTTGCGGAAAGATGTCGCGCCGGCGTCCTCGGCCCCTCCGGAAGCTCTTCCGGGGTCTGGCACAATGCGCAGGTGAAAGCCGTCGGGGCAGCGCGTGAGCGAGGAGGCGCCATGGGGGGCAGGCAACGCCCGACCATCAAGACCGTGGCCGCGCGCGCCGGCGTCGGACGCACCACGGTTTCACGAGTCATCAACGGCTCCGAGCTCGTCAGCGAGAAGGCCAGGGCCGCGGTGCTCGCGGCCATCGAGGAGCTGAACTACGTACCGAACTCGGTCGCCCGGGGCCTCGTGACGAGCAGGACGAACTCGGTGGCCCTGGTGATCCCCGAGTCGGAGAGCAGACTGGGCTCCGAGCCGTACTTCTCGGCGGTCATCCGCGGGGTCAGCACCGCCCTGGCGGAGACCCGGACGCAGCTCCAACTGGTGCTCGTACGCGACCAGGCCGAGCGGGACCAGCTCACCGAGTCGGTGGCGGAACGGCGTGTCGACGGTGTGCTGCTGGTCTCCGTGCACGAGCACGATCCGCTGCCCGGGCTGCTGGAGGACATGGGCCTGCCCACGGTGCTGGCCGGACGCCGCTCCCCCGCCGAGTCCCTCAGCCACGTGCACTCCGACAACGCGGGCGGGGCCGCCGCGGCCGTCGAGCACCTGCTCGCCCGAGGGCGGCGCACGATCGCCACGATCAGCGGCCCGCTCGACATGGACGTGGCACGCAGCCGGCTCCAGGGATGGCGTGACGCCCTGGAGAAGGCGGGGCACGAGATCCCGGAGCGGCTGGTGGCCTCGGCCGACTTCACCGAGGAGGGCGGCGAGGCCGCCATGCGTTCACTCCTTGAACAAGTCCCCGCTCTCGACGCCGTGTTCGTCGCGTCCGACGTCATGGCGGCGGGAGCCCTCGCCGAGTTGCGCAGGCAGGGGCGGCGCGTTCCGGACGAGGTGGCGGTGGTCGGGTTCGACGACTCCATCATCGCCCGCCACAGCAACCCGCCCCTGACGAGCGTGCGTCAGCCCGTCGAGGAGATCGGCGTCACGATCGCCCGCATCCTGCTGGAGGAGATCGGCGACCCCGAGGAGCCGCGTCGGCACGTCGTCCTCCCCACCGAACTCGTGGTGCGCGAGTCCTCGTGAGTGTGCCGGGCACCCGTCCGTCCCGGGGCCCGGCACAAGGGAGTTGAGGCCGCGGGCACCCGACTGGCACTCGTCCGCCGCGGCCCGGTGAGGCTCAACGCGGGCCGCGCTCCGTGGGTGCGGTCCCGGTCCGAGCCGTCTCCCGCGACGGCTCGGCGAGAGAGGGTGTGGGTGTCGCGGACGGTTCCCGGGTGGGCACCGGGGGACGGCGGGGATCGCTCTCCCTGGGGGCGGGCCGGGACGGCTCCGGCGAAGTCTGCCGGGAGGGGGCCGTCGTAGGGACGGTCGCGGGGCTGCTTGCGGGAGGCGGGGCGAGAGGGACGGTCGGGGAGGCCGGCGCCTCGGACGCGGACATGGTGAGCGGGAGCGCGACGACGGCAGCGACGGCGCACGACAGCCCGACTCCGATCGCGGTCCGGACCGTCCTGCGCCGGGACGCGCCGCGGCGGATCGCCTCGTACCGGCCGGGCGGTGGGCTCAGGTAGTCGGGCCCTGGCCTCAGGACGGCGGCGAGGGGGTCGTCGAGTCCGAAGTCCGGGTCCGGACCTTCGTCATGGTGTGCGATCAAGGTTCCTCCCCAGGTGGGCGCGGAGCAGTTCTCGGGCCGTGTGGAGGTCGGCCTTGACGGTTCCTTCCTTGCGTCCGGTCAGGACGGACACCTCCCGGATGGGCATGTCCGCGTAGTAGTGCAGCAGGATCGGGACGCGCAGGCGCTCCGGCAGTGACTGCACGAGCAGGCGCACCGAGGGATCGGTCTGCTCGTCGTGCGGACGGACGGCCGCCTCGGAGGTGACGCGCCGCACGGCTCTGCGCTCGCGTTCCGTCCTGCGCCAGTGGTCGCGCACGAGGTTGGCCGCCGTCACGTAGAGGAAGCCTCGGGGCTCCTCCACGGCCGTCCAGCGTGCCCAGAGCCGGGTGAAGGCCTCCGAGGCGATCTCGTGGGCGGTCTCGTCGTCGTCGACCAGTCGGCGGCACCAGCCGGCGAGACGTGGGTAGAGGGCAGCGAACAGCTCGGACGCTGCCGTGTCGCGGGACCGTTTCAACGCTCTCCATGGTCGTGGCCGCACGGGGTCGTGGGCTCGGGACTGGTGGGGCGGTTCCCGGGCGGCCGGCACAGGTCCGTCCGCCCGGGATCCGGTGGGAGGGTCAGGGAGTCACCGACTTCAGCCGGGCGAAGACGATCACGTTGTCGCGGTAGCCCTCGTCGGCGCGGGGGCCGCCGCAGGTGATGAGCCGGAGCTCGGGGCGGTTCACGTCCCCGTAGACGGCCTTCGCGGGGAAGCGGTTCTTGGCGACCGTCCGGACGGAGGTCACGGAGAAGGCCGCCGCCGTTCCGTCTCCCAGACTCGCGGTGACCGTGTCGCCGGGGCGCAGCCGGTCCAGGCGGCGGAACACCCCGTCCCCGTAGGCGCCGACGGTGACATGGCCGAGGATCACGGACGGCCCGACCTGTCCCGGCGCGGGCGAGTGCTCGTACCAGCCCGCTCGGTCGTGTGCCGTCACGGGTGGTACCTGCACGCTGCCGTCCTCTGCCAACCCGAGCCGTATCAGCGGGGTGTCGACCGAGATGGCGGGGATCCGCAACCTCACGGGGGCCGAACTCCCTTGCCGTTGCGGTGCCTTCGCCTTCGTGCCGGACTCCGAGGGCTCACGCCCGCTGCCCGATGGGGTTGTTGCGGACCGAGTGTCGCCGGTGCCACCACCGCAGCCGGACAGCAGCGTGCCCAGTACGGCGGCGGTGACGAGCCGTCTGGAAGGCGCGTGGGCGGCCGGTGCGCTCCGGGCGGGAACGGCAGGGGTGACCGCGCGCCGGGCAGGTGACGTCATGCCCCGGCGGTCCGTCGGCGGCGGACCACGAAGGCCACTCCGCCGCCCAGGACGACCGCCGCCGCGGCGCCGCCTCCGATGGCCGCTCCCCCGTCCGTGCCCTGTCCGGTCGTGGGTGCCACACCGGTGTCGGGCGCTCCGTTCGGAACGCGGCTGACCTGGCCCGTGGCGGGCGCCCGAGTCGGCGCTTCGCTCGGGGAGGCGGTGCTGGGGGTGGGCGTCGGGGCGGCGGTCGGGCGCTCCGAGGGGGCGGTGGGGGCCGGCCTCGGCGTCGTCTCGTTGGCGAACGCCGGTATCGCGCCCGCCAGTACGGCGGTGCACGCGAGTGTCATGGCCCCGGAAACGGTACGGCGCATGGGTCGCTCTCCTCTTTCGTCCGTCCGCCGCGGATCCGGCGGACCGGGTGACAGGTCGAGCGAAGAGACGACACAGCGACGGACCAGGTTGTAAAGAGCAGGCAAAGCCCGCGACTTGGCGGCGGCCCCTCGTCGTTCCGCGGGGCGACACGGCGAGCATTCGTGCGGGCACCGGCGTACGCCGCGCGGCCGCCGCACTGCCTGCCACCCCGAGCCGCGGCACGTGGCCGCCGCGCCTCGGGCTTCCTGCGCCGGGGAGGTCCGGCTCGCTCAGGTCAGCGCCCGGGAAGCCGCCAGGAACGTCGTGACGAGGCCGCGAGCCCAGTCACCGGAAGCGGGCTCCGCGCTGAAGATCGCGCGGTAGTACAGCGGGCCGAGGAGGAAGTCGACGGCGCTCTCCACCGTGGGCGCCTCACCGCCCCGGGAGCGCTCGCGCTCGATGATGGCCCTCAGCTGCTCGTGCCGGTCGGCCGTGCAGGCGCATCCCCCTTCGGGCCCCGAGCCGATCGTGGCGCGCATGAGGGCGAGGGTGTCCGGATCGGCGAGGTCGGTCGCGACGTCCGCCATCCACCGCTCGAGGTCGCCGGCCAGCGAACCCGAGTCGGGCACGACGACGTCACCGCTGAAGCGGCTGGTGGCCACGTCGCTGAGCAGTTGGGCGGCCGATCCCCAGCGCCGGTAGACGGTCGTGGGGTGCACGCCCGCGCGGGCGGCGACGGCGGGGATCGTCAGTGCCTCGGCGGGCCCGTCCGCCAGAAGATCCGCGACGGCGCGGTGCACGGCCGCCCGCACCTTGGCGGAGCGGCCACCGGGACGTACCTGAGCTGAAGCGTCAACCATGACGGAATTATCGCACTGATCGTTGCGTTAGTGCTAGCGTCTTAACGCATCGATCACTGCGTTTGGAGAGAATCGTGCCCGCCTCCGCCCTGCCCCATCAGCACACATCCCCACCGGTCACCACGTCGCCGGAAGGACGCCGCCGCCGCGAGCTGGGGCGGCCGATGGCGTTCGTCGCCCTGGCCGTCGTGTTCGTGCTCTTCATGGCCGCGTCCAGCGCCCCCTCCCCGCTCTACGTCGTCTACCAGCAGGAATGGAGCTTCTCGGCCACCGTTCTCACCACGGTCTTCGCGGTCTACGTCCTCGGGATGATCGCCGCGCTACTGGTGCTCGGCGCCCTGTCCGACCACCTCGGCCGACGACCGGTCCTGCTGTCGGCGCTGGCCCTCGAAGCCGTGGCGATGGCCCTGTTCCTCACCGCGGACGACATCGCGCTGCTGCTGGTCGCGCGGCTGGTCCAGGGCATAGCCACCGGCGCCGCCATGACCGCGCTCGGCGCGGCCCTGGTCGACCTCAATCCGGCACACGCGCCACACCGCGCCGGTGTCGTCTCGGGCGCGGCCCCCACCTTCGGGCTCGGACTGGGTTCGCTGGGTTCCGGTTTCCTCGTGGAGTACGGACCGCACCCCACCCGCCTGGTGTACGTGCTGCTGCTGGCCGCCGTGCTCGTGGCCGGCGCCGTCCTCCTGGCGCTGCCGGAGACGTCGGTGAAGCGGCCGGGTGCCGCCCGCTCGCTCCTGCCGCGCCTGCGCGTCGCTCCGCACCTGAGGGGCGACCTGCTGGGGCTGGTGCCGATCCTCGTCGCCAGCTGGGCGCTCGGCGGTCTCTACCTCTCGCTCGGCCCCTCCGTCGCGGTCGGCCTGTTCGGCCTCTCCAGCCATGTGGTCGGCGGTCTGGTGGTCACCCTGCTCACGGTGCCGGCCTCCCTCACCGCGTTCGCCCTGCGCGGCTGGCCCACCTCGCGCACCCTGACGCTCGGCGCGAGCCTCCTGCTGGTCGGTACGGCCGTCGCCCTCACCGGGGTCGAGGAGAACTCCCTGGTCACCGCGGCGCTCGGCACCGTCATCGCCGGAGTCGGTTTCGGCGGCTCGGCCCTCGCCAGCTTCGGCACCCTGGCCCGGATCGCCGCCCCGTCCGAACGCGGCGAACTGCTCTCCGTCGCCTTCGTGATCTCCTACCTGTCCTTCAGCGTGCCCGCCGTGATCGCCGGAATCGCCGCCACCCACACGGGACTGCACGAGACGTCCGTCGTCTACGCGGCCACGGTTGCGGTCCTGGCCGCCCTCGCCCTGCTCGCCCAGTGGCTGCGCTCCGCTCGCACCCCCGAGCGGGCGGCCGGCTCGCAGGCGTGAGGAGCCCGTCCGGGGCGGTGACGGCCACCCCGGACGACGGGCCGCACAGTCCCTCCCGTGCCGGGCACCCCGAGACAGGAGGGACTTCGCGGACATGGCCTTGCGCAGTGACCTGAAGGCGGTGCGGATCTCCCGGGACAGCAGCTCCGGCTGTTCCCAGGCGGCGAAGTGGCCGCCCTTGTCGACCTCGTTCCAGGGGGTCAGGTTGCCGAGTGGGGTGCCTGACGGCATCTCAAGCCGGCGATCACGACAGTCGATACGTCACCGGTCAAGCAAGTGACAAAGTCCGTCGACCTACATCCGGTCGAGGCGCGCAGCACGCGTTCGACCCACCCCCCAGCAGGCGGTCGCCGTCGGATGCATAGCAGCAACTTCTGGCCGCCTGGATCTATACAACTCTTGACCCAAGCCGTCGGACGCAGGGCCGACCCGCCCGCTTCCACGCCAGAGAGACAGCCCGACCGGGGAGCACATTCCTCCGTCACCAGCTTGACCAGTGACGCCGACGTTGGAATGATGTCACCCGTTGAACCGGTGACACGCTCGGGGCGTGTCCTCTGTCGTGAAAGCGAAGGCAACAATGGAATTCAAGCTCGAGGTCATGGTGCTGCCCGTCTCGGACGTCGACGCGGCCAAGGCCTTCTACGAGAAGGCCGGGTTCCGGCTGGACGTCGATTACGTCGCCGATGACTCCTACCGGGTGGTCCACCTGACCCCGCCGGGATCGCAGTGCTCGATCCTCTTCGGCACCGGTGTCACGACCGCCGCACCGGGTTCCGTGCAGGGCCTGCACCTCGTCGTCTCCGACATCGAGGCCGCTCACGCGGAGCTCGTTGAGCGGGGTGTCGAGGTGGGCGAGATCTTTCATGACGCGGGCGGCGTGTTCCACCGCGGCACGGAGGAAGGCAGGGTCGGCGGACCGCAGCCGCGGCGCGCCAGCTACGGCTCCTTCGCGGCGTTCAGCGACCCTGACGGCAACGGATGGGTTCTGCAGGAGGTCACGACCCGGCTCCCCGGCCGGTGACCACCCGTCCGTAGGACAGCTGGGAACGCCGCTCGGGGCCAGGCGCCCGTCGGCCCGACCCGAACCTCGCTCGGGATGCCCCCACCTACTGGCGTCCGCGCCCGGCGCCGCCGGTTGGGTTCCGCCAGGCGCTGTCCGACCCTCTGGAGGAATATGGCAGGAGAACTGCGCCGACCCCGGGCGAGTGCGGGTCGCGCGGTGTTCTCCACATTGAGCGCCACGCCGGGCTGCGATTCGGATGAGGGACTGGAGCAAGCATGGATAGCACTTCTCGCGCCTACGACGTGGTCGTTCTGGGCGCCGGCCCGGCCGGCGAGAACCTGGCCGAGCGCACCAGGGCGGCCGGACTCTCCACGGTGATCGTGGAGAACGAGCTGCTCGGAGGCGAGTGCTCGTTCTGGGCGTGTGAACCGAGCAAGGCGCTGCTGCGCCCCGTGGTGGCGCGCGCTGACGCCCGTCGAGTCCCGGGGCTGAGGGCAGCGGTGGAGGGCCCGCTGGACGTGCCCGCGGTGTTCGCCTACCGCGACAAGATGTCCGCCTACTGGCATGACGAGGACCAGGTGGGCTGGCTGAACTCGGTGTCCGTGGACCTGGTGCGCGGCTACGGGCGGCTGGACGGCCCGAAGCAGGTCGTCGTGGAGACGCCGGACGGCGACACCGTGCGCCTGACGGCACGGCAAGCCGTCGGCGTGTGCACGGGGACGATCACCGCGTTCCCCGATCTGCCCGGGCTCGCGCAGGCCCGCCCCTGGACGAATCGTGATGCCACCGCCGCCCGGCACGTCCCGGATCGCCTCGCCGTCGTGGGCGGTGGTGTGGTGGCCGTCGAGATGGCCACGGCGTTCCAGGCACTCGGTTCGCGGGTGACCATGCTGGTGCGGGGCAGCAAGGGGCTGCTGAACCGCATGGAGCCCTTCGCCGGAGAGATGGTCGCGGAATCCCTGCGAGCCGCGGGCGTCGATCTCCGTTTCGACACCTCGGTGACCGGGGTCGTCCGTGAGAACGGCGACGACAGCCCCGTGCGGGTGACCCTGTCCGGCGGCGAGACGTTGGAGGCCGACGAGATCCTGTTCGCGACCGGCCGCGCGCCGCACACCGCGGACATCGGCCTGGAGACCGTCGGACTGACGCCGGGCGACTGGTTGGCCGTGGACGACTCCTACCGCGTGACAGACGTCGCCGACGGATGGCTCTACGCGGTCGGCGACGTCAACCACCGCGCCCTGATGACCCACCAGGGCAAGTACCAGGCGCGCATCGCCGGTGCGGTGATCGGGGCGCGCGCCAAGGGCGAACCGCTGGACGACGGCAGGTGGGGAGCGCACGCCTCCACGGCCGACAGCGCCGCCGTGCCCCAAGTGGTGTTCTCCGAGCCGGAGGTGACCAGCGTCGGTCTGACGACGCAGGAAGCCGAGCGCACCGGGCGCCGTGTCGACGTCGTGGACCACGAGATCGGCAGGGTCGCCGGCGCCTTGCAGTACGCCGAGGGCTACCGCGGCAGGGCTCGCGTGCTCATCGACCCCGATCTCCAGACCGTCGTCGGAGTGACCTTCGTCGGCCCCGGGACGCAGGAGCTGCTGTACTCGGCGACCGTCGCGATCACCAGCGAGGTACGTGTGGACCGGCTGTGGCACGCCGTACCGGCGTTCCCCACGATCAGCGAGGTCTGGCTGCGCGTTCTGGAGAGCTACCGAGACGGCCGCGTCGGCAAGTCATGACACCGTCCGTTCGAGCACGGTGTCACCGGCCCCCGCCTGCGAGGGTCCGGTGCCGCTCCAGTGGTGGGCGACATCCGGGAGAGGTACGTTGGTGAGCGCCGTGACGGGCGCGCTGCGTGTCGGCACCGCGGGCAGTCGCATACGAGAACTCGGCGTGAGAACGATGGCGGCGGGTCCGGCGTGGAGCGTACGCGGACCTCGCGCCTTCGAAGTCCCAGGTGTGTACCGGACCAAGCAGCCTCGACCTGGGCGCGCGTGACGGGACTTCGGTTGCGCGGCGGCTGCCCCGTCCGGCTCGGGGCGATTCCGTGCGGCGCCTGGCCCGGCGCGGGCGTGACGAACACCTCGCCGTGGACGGTCAGTTGACCCGGAGTGTGAGATGTCCACCACTCACCCTCCACCGGCCCCCTCGATCACCGGAGGCACATGATGGGCGAGCAGAACCAGGGTCGTGACTTGGCCGATCAGACCGTCGTGGTGATCGGAGCGAGTTCCGGTATCGGGTTGGCGACCGCGCGTCGCGTACGTGACGAGGGCGGCCAGGTGGTGATGGTCGGTCGCGATCCGCAACGCCTGGAACGAGCGGCCGCCGACATCCAGCCGTTGAGCACCGCGACCTTCGACGCCACGGACACCCACCAGGTGGAGCGGTTCTTCCAGGACCTCCCCCACCCCGTCGACCACGTCCTGTCGACGGCAGGCGGCCCGTCCTACGCGCCCCTGGCCGACCTGGACCTGCCGGAGACCAGCCGCCACTTCGGTGACCGGCTCGCCATGACCCTCGCCATCGGCAAATACAGTCAGGGCAGGGTCCGAGCCGGAGGCACGCTGCTGTTCATCGGGGGAACCGGTGGACGGCGCCCGGGCAGGGGCCTGTCCGTCATCTCCGCGCTCACGGCGGCGCTGCCCGCACTCACTGCCAACCTGGCACTCGAACTGGCGCCGATCCGCGTGAACCTCATCGCCGCCGGATTCGTCGACACGGCGTTGTCGGCCTCGCTCCTCGGCGACCAACTCGAAGCACGACGCGAGGAACTGCGCTCGACCCTGCCCATCCGGCGGGTCGTCGGCCCGGAGGACATCGCGGCGCTGGCCGTTCACATCATGCTCAACGAGGCCCTGACCGGGGCCACCTACGACATCGACGGCGGACAGCAGTTGCTCTAGAGCCGCCGCACCTTCGCGTCGCTGTTCTCTGTCGCGCTCGACCGGCGCGAGCGGCCCGCGGTCACCGACTTCCTCGGGCGGCGTATGCGAAACCGCCCCGCGGAACCAGGGATCCGCGGGGCAGGTGACCGTCAGCCGGGTGGGTCAGCTCGCGGCGCGCTTCGGCAGGCGCCAGTTGGGCCGCGGGAAGTGGCAGGTGTATCCGTCGGGGTACCGCTGGAGGTAGTCCTGGTGCTCCGGTTCGGCCTCCCAGAACGCCCCGGCGGGCACCACTTCGGTCACGACCTTCCCGGGCCACAGTCCGGAGGCGTCGACGTCGGCGATGGTGTCCTCGGCGACGCGCCGCTGCTCCTCGTCGAGGTAGAAGATGGCCGAACGGTAGTCGGCGCCGATGTCGTTCCCCTGCCGGTTCTTCGTCGTCGGGTCGTGGATCTGGAAGAAGTACTCGAGGATGTTGCGGTAGTCCGTCTTCGCCGGATCGAAGGTGATCTCGATGGACTCCGCGTGCCCGGCGTGGTTGCGGTACGTCGCGTTGGGGAGGTCGCCGCCGCTGTATCCGACGCGCGTGTCCAGGACACCCGGGATTGACCGGATCAGTTCCTGCATGCCCCAGAAGCAGCCGCCCGCCAGCAGAGCCCGCTGCGCTTCGTTACTCATGATCCATCTCCTTGTTCGTCGGTGCACACGGCTGGCGACACGCCCTGGTCCATCCGCACGCCCTGAGGGCGCACTGTAGTACCGGCCTGCACTGATGCCGCAGATCATCGAACACCGCGGGCAGGCCGGTCATTCCCCCGGACGGGGTCTGCCAGGGGTGCCGGCGGGCGCCGAGACCGGGGCTTTAGCAGCGACTCCGAGCGCGGTCGAGGCGTACTCGCCGCGGGACGTGCGGGGACACGGCGGGTCGTCGGCGTTCCTGACCGTGAGCCGCTCTCCTGACGCCTTGCGTCACCGGCTGGAGTGGTGATGAATGTCACTGTCCGTGCATCCGTCGCGGCCATGACCAGGTGCTCGAAAGGTCGGGCCAGGGCCTCCCCGGCGAGGGCACCTCGCCCCCCACTCCACACGCGCAGGAGGTGGCAGCCGCTATAGGCGCATGACAGATCTTCACCGTCGTGGTTACGATGCGCGCGATGAAGAACTTCTCCTCTTTCGGATTGGGGGACTCTTCCGCGAACGGTGAGTGCTGATGGCACTTCACTTCGCGGACGAGATTCCGCCCCACCTGTTGATGTGGCAGCGCGTACGGGAGTACGCCGTGCCACCGTCCATGATCGAGAACGCGACCGCGCGGCGCGCGGCCGGTGACTGGGCGGGGGCCTGCGCCGCCGCCCGCGTCTACGTCGATCTCGATCTGCGCGCCGTACGCCGTCGCCACGGCACCGGCATCGTCACCCTCCTCCGAGCGGACCTGCGTCGCCTGGCGCCGGATCTGCTCCGCTGGCACATGCCCCGCATCGCCCCCGACGGGCGGCTACGCCCCGGTCTCACCATCTCCCTTGCCCGCTACCGGAGTTCGGGCGGGTCGCCGCTGCACCTGGTGGTGCGGACACCGCCTGCCCGGGCGGATGCCGGACAGCGCATGTCCCTGGCGGTGTGGGACGCCTCGGACAGTCACGGCAGGGGCATCCCGGCGCACCACCCGCATCCGCATCCCGACCGCCGCTTCCGGCTCGACCTGCACCGGCATCTCTGGGACGCCGGGCGGAGCCATGAACTGGCATCGCGGTGCGGGCCGGGAAGACCACTCTCCCTCGCGGCAGTTGACCCGGGCCCCGAAACGCACGGGCCGCTGTGGCCGGATGGACCGGAACGGCACTACGGCGACAACTCCCATTGGGCGTTCGGCAGTTGGGTAGCTGAGGCCGAGCTGTTGCTGCGCGCCGACGGGCTGCCTCGCGGGGCCTTCACCGTACGGCTCGGTGCGCGCAGGCGTGCCGTACTCGACCTCGTCGCGCCCGACGACAGCCACGTTCCGACGCTCCGGCGGCTCCCCGAGGACGCGCTGCCGTCCCAGGTGACCGCTGCTCTGCCGGTCCTGCCGGAGGCGGCGGCCCGCGTCCTGCCGGACCTGGAACTGCTGCGCTCGGGGCTCGTCCCGGTGAACGGGCTGCATCCTCTCGTGGCCGCGGCGCTGACGGCTCCCGGACCTGCGTCTGCCGACGGAGGCCCTCCGGAAACCGGTGATCCGCACCGCGTGCCGTGCCGGGGCGAGATCCACCGCATCGCCCTCCGGGACGGAGTGCTGACAGCCGTCGACCACGATCCCGCCCAACTGCGGCGGGAGGAACTGCTCGTGGCGCTCGGCGGCCCACCACTGCCCTGCCTACGGGCCATCGACGCGGTGCACCGTGATCCGGAGGCGCTGCCCGCCGTCCGGGAACGGCTGCGGCACGGCGACGTCACCGGCGCCTTGGCCGTGGTCGAAGGCTTGCTCGGGCCTGCGGCGATCCTGCGCGACGGACCGCTCCGGACCGAACTGGAGTCGGCCATGGCCCGCCGCGTCGACCACGGGCTCTTCCGTTCGGGACTGCTCGACGTGCACACAGGTGCCGGTACGGCAGGGCCTGAGAGCGCGTCGGACGTGGCACACGCGACGGCCGACCACCGACCCCGTCTGAACCGGCGTACGCCGATCGCGGTGCGCCGCAAGCTGAGCAGCCGCGCCCGGCCCCGGACCGGCCTGGCGTCCTGACCGGCGCCACCGAACTCCCCTTACCTGAGCGCGCGTTCAGCCGTCCGCGCGCCCTCATGACCTCCGGACGGATCCTTCCCCGTCCCCTCACGCCCTCAAGGTGATGCCGATGACCACCAGTACGCTCCTGTCCGCTCCGTTCCCGACCAACGAAGCGTGCGCACCCGCTCGCGCGACCGCGACCGACGCCCACCTCGCCGTCGCCGACAACCTGCTCTCCCTCCTGCGGACGACCACCACCGAGCCGCGCCCGGACGAACAGCTCGAAGCACTGACGCTGGCCGTGGCGGCTGACCTGCCCGTTCTCTTGTGGGGCGAACCGGGCATCGGGAAGACCGCGGCCCTGACCCAGCTGGCGGACTCCCTCGATCTGCCGCTGACCACCGTGATCGCCAGCGTCCACGAGCCGTCCGACTTCTCCGGGCTGCCCGTCGTCGGTGAGGACCCGGCGGTGCAGGGCGTGCCGATGGCACCGCCGCAGTGGGCCGTGGAACTCGTACGGGCCGGACGCGGGCTGCTGTTCCTCGACGAACTCTCCACCGCGACCCCGGCCGTGCAGGCCGCCCTCCTGCGGGTCGTGCTGGAGCGGCGGGTGGGTGCGCTGCAACTGCCGCCGGGCGTACGGATCGTGGCCGCCGCCAACCCCCGCGCCTCGGCGGCGGACGGGTGGGAACTGAGCCCTCCGCTGGCCAACCGGTTCGTGCACCTGTACTGGGTGCACGACCAGGAAGTGGTGGTGCGCGGCCTGGGGGGCGTCTGGCCGAGGGCGGAACTGCCCCGGCTGGTGCCGGAACGACTGCCGGAAGCCGTCGCCTTCTCCCGCCGCGCGGTCTGCGGCTTCCTGGCCGCCCGGCCGACCCTGATCCACCGGCTGCCCAGCACCGAGACTCGACGCGGGGGCGCCTGGCCCTCGCCCCGCAGCTGGGACGCGGCGCTGACCCTGCTGGCTTTCGGCACCGCGGCCTCGGTCTCTCGCGACGTACTGGCACTGCTCGTACGCGGCGCGGTCGGTGACGGACCTGGACTCGAACTCCTCGCCTATCTGGACCGGATGGACCTGCCGGACCCGGAGACACTGCTGGCCGATCCGGGCGCCGCCGAGCTGCCGGAGCGGGGTGACCTGCGGCAGGCGGCCCTGGAGGCGGTGGTGGCCGCCGTCGGCGCGCGGCCGGAGCGGCAGCGGTGGGAGGCGGGCTGGGCCGTCCTGGTCCGGGCGTTGGAGACCGGCGCGGCGGACCTGCTCGTCGCTCCGGCGACGGCACTGGCCGCGGTGCGCCGTGACGACTGGGAGGTGCCGGAGACGATGGAGCGGCTGGCCGCGGTGGTCGGCCTCGCGCGGCAGGCGGACCGCTCGGTGGGACGGGTCAAGGCGGCGGCCGCCAGGCGTACGGGGGTGGCGGGCTGATGGCGGAGGTCGCGAAGCGGCCGGTGCCGCGTCCGATGCCCCGGCCCCCAACGCCGCGCCCGGTGAGGGAGGTCCATCCGGGGCCGGGGCCCGTCCATGTGTCCGACCGGGCCGAACTTCCGCTGGACATGCAGAAGTTGCTGACCGCCCGGCTGCACGCGGTGAACGTACGGCCCTACCTCGCCGGTGCGCTCTTCGCGCTGCACGTGGTGGAGGACCGGTCGGTGCCGACGATGGCCGTGGACGCCCACTGGCGTTGCTACGTCTCCCCCGGGTTCGTGGCGCGCACCCCGGTGGAGGAACTGGCGGGCGTCTGGGTGCACGAGGTCTCCCATCTGCTGCGGGACCACCACGGGCGGGGCGAGCGGTACGCGCGGCAGCACGAGGAGTACGGGCCGGGCGAACGGCTGCGGCGGAACATCGCCGCGGACTTCGAGATCAACGACGACATCTACGGAGACGGGCTGCCCCGGCCCGCCGGAGTGGTGCTGCCGTCGCTGCTGCGGCTGCCCGACGGACTGCTGATGGAGGAGTACCTGCGGCGGTCCTCCATGTCCGGGCTCGCGGACCTGGCCTGGCTGGACTGCGGCAGTGGCGCCGACGGGCAGCACCGCTCGTGGGAGCTGGGCCCCGACGGGGCGAACGGGCTGACCAGGCAGCAGCGGGACGCGGTTCGCTTCCGGGTCGCGGAGGCGATCAAGGGCCGGCCGGGCAGCGCGCCCGAGGGGTGGCGCCGCTGGGCGGACGAGGCGTTCCAACCGCCTCAGCCCTGGCGGCAATTGCTGGGGTCGGCGATCCGCTCGGCCGCCGGCGCCCCGGGGGCGGGCGAGAACCACAGTTACCGGCGGCCGTCCCGGCGTTCCGCGAGCCTTCCCGGGGTGATCCTGCCGAGCCTGCGCCGTGTTCCGCCGCGGGTCTGCGTCGTGATCGACACCTCCGGGTCGGTGAGCGACGCCGAACTGGGCAGCGCGCTGCTGGAGGTCGCGGCGATCTCCCGGGCGGTGGGCGGGCGGCGCGACCTGGTCTCCGTCATCTCCTGCGACGCGGCGGCCGGAGTCGCCGTCCCGCTCTGCCGTGCCGAGAGCATGGAGCTGATCGGCGGCGGTGGCACGGACCTGCGTTCCGGTTTCGCCCGGGCGCTGCGCTCGCGGCCCGGTCCCGACGTCATCGTGGCGCTGACGGACGGGCAGACCCCGTGGCCCTCCGCGCCACCGCCCTGCCGCACCGTCGTCGGTCTCTTCCCCCGGCCCGCCGGCTCCGCGCGCGAGGACGATCCCGACTACGTCCCGGACACTCCGCCCGGCTGGGCACGTGTCGTCACCATCGGGTGAGAGGCGGCGAACGCCGTGCCACCGTCCGGGCCGCGACGGGATCGCCGACTCCGCGCGGGCCGGCGGCGGCGTGTCCCATAACCTCGTACAGGAACACGTCGGATGTCAGGGGAATCGACTTCGAGGAGGCGATGTGCTCGCCAGGGGCACGCGCTTGCACGTCGGCGCACTGATCGTGGCCTGCATGGCGCTCATCGGGCCAAGTGCCCCGAGGGATGCCCTCTTCGGCGGGTCGCTGCCGGTCGAGGCGGTCAGGGACGTCGTGCCGAACCGGGTGATGACGTGGAACATCTGCAACCCGTGCGACGCGAGCAACGTAGCCCGGGCGGCGGAGATCGCCACGTACGCGCCGCAGGTCATCGGCCTGCAGGAAGCGTGCGTGCGGGACGTGGAGAGCATCCGGGACCATCTGGAGAACCTGCACGGGCTGGTCTACCACGTCGAGTACGGGGCGGTCCTCAGGAACTGGAGCCGCTGCGGAGGTGTGCCGTGGCGTCCGGGCGGCTACGGACAGGCGATCCTCTCGGCGGCACCGATGAAAGACGTCCTCCGGGCGGAATACCCCGACGGCGGATCCGAGGACCGTGGGTACATGGCCGTCACCACCACCGTGGGCGGACGGTCCGTCCGGGTCTTCGACACACACCTCGCCCAGCGGCGGCAGGAGGGGGTCCGGGCGGCCCAGGCGCGCGTACTGGTCGCTGAGGTCGCCCGGCACGACCGCGCGATCGTCCTCGGCGACTTCAACGCCGTACCGGACGCCCCCGAGCTCGACAGGATGTGGACACTGGCCCTCGACACGGACCCGCAGTGCCGCCACTCCGTCTCCGGGGCCTGCGAGCCCACGACCGACTGGCAGAGCAAGTTCGACTACGTCTTCCTGCGAGGGATCGACTCGTCGCGGCACCGTGTGCGCCCGAGCGTCCACTCGGACCACCATCTGCTCCTCGCCGACCTGGACACGACCTGAGCGGGCGCCCCGACCGAGCCGGCCGGCGGTCCGGGGAGTGCGCGGTGCGCTCCGCCGGTCCCGGGCCGCGACGGCTCGCCCCGACGCGGGCCCGGGGTCCTGCCGCGTTCACTGCTTGATCGGCACCGCTTGTCCGCTGACGCGTACCCGCGGGTCCGCGGCGTCGATGTCGACGTCGAGCAGGCTGGGGCGGCCCATGTCGTCGCCCTGGTGGATGCGCACGGTACGGCCGTGCGGTGCCAGGCCGAGGGTCCTGAGGTATCCGCCGAACGCGGCAGCCGCGGCGCCGGTCGCCGCGTCCTCGACGACTCCCCCGACGGGGAACGGGTCGCGGGCGTGGAACAGATCGTCCGACTCCCGCCAGACGAGCTGCAGAGTCGTCCAGCCGTGGCGGCGCATGACCTCGCCGAGGGCGTCGAAGTCGTAATCCAGGTCGGCGAGTCGGGCCCGGGTGGCGGCGGCGAGGACGAGGTGCCGCACGCCCCCGAAGGCGACGTGCGCCGGGAGTTCGGTGTCGAGGTCCGACTGCTTCCAGGCCAGTGCGGCGAGAGCCTCGCTCAGCTCGGTCCCGCTCGCCGGCCGGGTGTGGGTCGGGACGCTGGTCAGCGTCGCGTGCAGCGCGCCGTCGGCGTCGGCGACCGTGAGGACGGGGACTTCGCCGGCCTGGGTGTCCAGCATCAGCAGGCCCGGGCCGATGCGTTCGGCCAGGGCCACGGCGGCGGCGATGGTCGCGTGTCCGCAGAAGTCGACCTCGGCGAGGGGGCTGAAGTAGCGCACGGTGAACCGGCGTTCGTCCATGTCGTGCTCCGTGATGAACGCCGTCTCGGAGTACCCCACGTCCGTGGCTACGGCGAGCATGCGGGCGGCGTCGTACGACGCGGCGTCCAGGACGACCCCCGCCGGGTTCCCGCCCTGGGGGTCGGCGGTGAAGGCGGCGTAGTGCAGCACCGTGTCGGTGAGGTTCGAAGTCATGTCTCTACGGTGCCACCCCTCCGGCATCGAAGGAAGCGATGATTCTCGATGGATGTCATCGGGAAAAGCGATGGCTCGGGTAGGGTCCGAGTGTGGAGACACAACTGATTCGGACGTTTCTGACCGTCGCGCGGACGGAGAACTTCACGTCGGCCGCGGCGGAGCTGCATCTCTCGCAGTCCACGGTGACGACGCAGGTCAAGTCCCTGGAGAAGATGCTCGGAGTCCAGCTCTTCGACCGTATGCCGCGCGGGGCCCGCGTGACCGCCGCGGCACGACGACTGGTGCCGGAGGCCGCGGCCGTCCTCGACGCGGAGGCGAGGCTTCGCTCGGCCGCCGCGGACTCCGAACCCTCGGGTACGGTCGCCGTCGCCGCGGGAGACACCCTGTGCTCCACGCATCTGCCTCATGTGATCGCCGCTCTGCGCCGCAGCCACCCGAACATCGCCGTGCACCTGTTCCCCGCCGGCACCCACGCCTCGGTCGAAGGACTCCGCAGCGGCCAACTCGACCTGGCCCTGCTGCTGGAGGACTCGGTCGCCTTCCCCGACCTGACGGCGACCGTCATCGCGAGGGAGGCCCTGTCCCTGGTCGGACCGCCGGGGCACCCCCTGGCCTCGTCACGAAAGCCTGCCACGTGGCGTCAACTCGCCGACGAGGACGTCTTCTTGCACGAGGAGGGCTGCTCCTACAGCGACCGGATCGCGGGCCGGCTCCAGGCCGCGTCCGGCGCGCACACCCGACTGACCCGCCTCGGCAGCAGCGAAGCGGTCCGCAGCTGCGTCATGGCCGGTCTCGGCATCAGCATCCTGCCCCGTACGGCGGTCGCGACCGCGCTGCGCGAGGAGCGCCTGGCCGTCATCGAGGGCCCGGCGCTGCCCGACGTCCCCGTGCAACTGGTCCGCCATGGCGAGCGACGGACGTCACCGGAGGTCCGCGTGGTGGTGCAGGCCCTGACGGACCACTTCTCCACGACGCGGCACGACGGATGACCCGCTCCGCTCGCGCGGGCCCGACGCCCTCGTGCGCGACAGCCGAACCGGCGGCAGGTCCCGCGCGTCAAGCACCGTCCGCGAGCCTCCCTCAGGGGCCGTGTCACATTCCGAGCGGCCGCCCCGTCTCATCGCTGTGACCCCTTCCAACACGGGCCCGAGGAGAGACCGCATGCCGACAACCGAGACGACGGACAACACGGCGACGCTCCACCGCTTCCACTCCGCCGTGAACAGCGGTGATCCGGACACCGTCCTGAAGGCCATCGACGAGTTCGTCGCACCTGACGTGCGCTTCCATGCCCCCGTCCCGATGGGCGAGACCGGCGCGAAGGCGCTGAAGCAGGTGTGGGACGTGCTGCTGCGCGCTTTCCCCGACATCCACGTCACCATCGAGGAGACGGTCGCGGAGGGGGACAAGGTCGTCTCCAGGAACACCGTGACCGGGACCCACCAGGGCGAGTACCGGGGCCTGGCCCCCACGGGTCGCGCGGTCACCTACGGCGAGATCTTCGTCTTCCGCTTCGTCGACGGGCGGATCGCAGAAATACGGGGCGTCGTCGACGTCCTCACCCAGCTGCGCCAGCTCGGCGCCCTGCCTTCCTGAGCGACGTGCCGGGTCGCGGCGCGGGATTCCGTACCCTGGCTGAATGCGCATGCGTCCCACTCTGAACTGGACCCCCACCGGGGATCTGCCGCCGGGCACCACGGACCTGGAGCCGGTCGCCGAGGCGCTGGGCACCGGCGGCGTGCTGGTGCTCAGCGGGGCGGGCATCTCCACGGAGTCCGGCATCCCCGACTACCGGGGCGAGGGCGGGAGCCTGAGCAGGCACACCCCGATGACCTACCAGGAGTTCACCGCGAGCGCCCCGGCCCGGCGGCGCTACTGGGCGCGCAGCCACCTCGGCTGGCGCACCTTCGGCCGGGCTCGCCCGAACGCGGGGCACAGGGCCGTCGCCGCGTTCCAGCGGCACGGTCTGCTCTCGGGTGTGATCACGCAGAACGTCGACGGTCTGCACCAGGCAGCCGGAAGCGAGGGTGTCGTGGAGCTCCACGGCAGCCTGGACCGGGTCGTCTGCCTGACCTGCGGCGCTTTCACCCCGCGCCGGGAACTGGCCCGCCGTCTGGAGGAGGCCAACGCTGGTTTCGCCCCGGTGGCCGCCGCCATGAATCCGGACGGCGACGCCGACCTCACCGACGAGCAGGTCGGCGACTTCCACGTCGTTCCCTGCACGGTCTGCGGCGG
Organism: Streptomyces sp. NPDC005496; assembly: GCF_042872045.1. NCBI lineage: Bacteria > Bacillati > Actinomycetota > Actinomycetes > Kitasatosporales > Streptomycetaceae > Streptomyces > Streptomyces sp. NPDC005496. The sequence goes on along the minus strand of NZ_JBIAJQ010000006.1, from coordinate 170,931 downwards.
CATTCTCAAACCGGACGTGGTCTTCTTCGGCGAGTCCGTTCCGCCGTCCCGGGTCGCGCACTGCCGCGCCCTGGTCGACGGGGCGACCTCGCTGCTGGTCCTCGGATCCTCACTGACCGTGATGTCGGGTCTCCGGTTCGTCCGTCATGCCGCTCAGGCCGGAAAGCCGGTGGTGATCGTCAACCGGGACCCCACGCGGGGCGACCAGCACGCCGTCGCCCGTGTCACGCTCCCGCTGGGAACCGCCCTCACCACCGTGGCCGAACAGCTGGGCATCCCCGGGGACGGCACCCTCTGACACGTCGGCCCCCGATGCCGCCCCGCACAAATGGGGATGCCGGGACCCAGCTCGCGTCTCTACGCTCGGCCGCATGCGCCGCGAATCCGCCCTGCTGAACGTCATCGATGTGGAAGCCACCTGCTGGGACGGACAACCGCCGCCCGGCTCCGTGAGCGAGATCATCGAGATCGGTCTCGCCGTCGTGGACGTGTCGGCACGGCGCCGCGTGTCGAGGCACCGCATCCTGGTCCGCCCCGCCCGGTCGGCGGTGAGCGACTTCTGCACCGAACTGACCGGCCTGACCCAAGCCGAGGTGGAGCAAGGCGTCACCTTCGCCGACGCGTGCCGGATCCTCGTCCAGGACCACGAGGCCGGGGAGCGCCCTTGGGCCAGCTGGGGCGAGTACGACCGTCGGCAGTTCGCGCGGCAGAGTCAAGCCCACGAAGTCGCCTACCCCTTCGGCCGGCCGACGGAGCGCACCCACACGAACGCCAAGGCCGTGTTCGCCGCGGCCTACGGGCTGCGCAAGAAGCCCGGTATGGCTCACGCCTTGCAGATCGCCGGACTGCCGCTCGAAGGACGACATCACCGCGGCGAGGACGACGCGTACAACATCGCCGCGCTCGTCCTCGATCTGGTGGGCCGTGGCGCATGGCCGGCCACGGCCACCGTCGTCTAGACAGATCCCCTGCGCATCACATCGCGGGGGGCGGAGCACCGGTTCACGCCGGCGAGCAGCCCACCGTCCTTCGCACCGACCGTCACGGTCACGCGTCAACCCGCGAACGGGAGTCGGGGTGGATGGCGCCACGAATGGGGAGCGCGGTAGACACCTTGGCTGTCGTCCTGCCCCCATCGCGCGGTCTCCGGCTCCTCCTTCAAGTCGTCCTCGTCTCGGTCCCGCCCGGACAGCACGGCGCCGAGGACCACCGCGATCGCCGCGAGCTCCTCCTCCCCCGCGGTGCCCCGCACCACCCGCAACTCGGTTCGGACACTGTCCCGTTCACCCACGAGAGCCTCCCGACGACGCAGCACGCCACGACATGCTCACGCTCGGGCACACGCCTCGAAGAACGCTTCCGTCCCGGTCGAGAAGGCTTCGAGAACCGGTACAGGCCGTCCGGTCACCGAAGGACGCTCGTCAGCCGTCCGAACCGCATTCCTCCCCCAGCTGTCTCAGGACCTCTCGGAAGTCGTCGAGCGCCGGCCCGAACTCGCGGGTGGTGGCACGGAAGGCCGAGCGGTCGAGCAGCGACCTGACGACTGCCGGAGTTCCCTCCGCGGGGCGGTGCCGGGACCAGCGCAACGCCAGTTCCACGCCTTCGTCGAACAGCACGCCCGTGTGCTCGGTGCACCCTCGGGCGCCCGCTTCCCAGTGGACGGCGGAACGAATGGTGAACACCCGGTGCAGCCGCACCAGTTCGGCGAGGTGGCTTTCAGGATCTTCAGCGGCCCGTGTGGCGAGGGCGTCCACCTCGTCACGGAGCGCGTCGCGGCTGTCGAAGTAGTCGCGTCGGACGTCGGGTGACCACCGCAGTGTGACGACGCCCGACGGCGGCCGGGGTTCTCCGGGCCGCGGCCGCTCGCTCTCGGCGCCGGACATCAGCGACAGCACCGCCCAGTACGACGACTGGTAGCCGCTCCAGGACTTGCGCTCGCCGGTGGCCGCCAGTTCCGTCAGCAGGACGAGCGCCTCCTGCCGGGCCGCGGCGGCCTCCCGTCGTCGGCCGTGGGTGCCGAGCATCCGCGCGTACTCGAACAGCGCGAAGAGGTGGCAGGCGATCGGGCCACGGTCGTTCGCGGCTTCGGCCGCCTCCATGTCGACAAGTGTCTTGAAGGCGGCGAGTGCCTCCTCGGACCGGCCCGCGTCACGGAGAGCGGCGATCCACTGCAGCAGGATCCACGCCAGACCACCTTCGGCGGGGCCACCGGGCAGCGCGGTGGCCGCCAACTCGGTCGCGGCGTCGGCGGCTTCGACATAGCGGCCCTCTTCGGAGAGTCCCGAGGCCCACTCGGACAACCCTCTGATGGCGCGGCTTCGTGACGTCTCCGCCTGAGCCCTTCCGATGGCGAGCATCTCCGCACGCATGGCGAGCCCTTCGGCTCGTCTGCCCACTTCGTACAGTCCTCTCTGGCACGTGCCGAGGGCCTCGTACAGGAGATTCGCGCGCTCCGGCTCGGCCGGATCGACGGTTCGTGCGGCGGCCACCGCCTCCTCGCACAGTGCGAGGCTCACTTCGGGCCGGTGGCTGGGGTCGTAACTGAGGTGCTGCAGCGCCTTCACCAGGCGGGGCAGGTAAGCGGCGGGACTGACCTGAGCAAGGACACGGTAGGCGCCGACTTCCTCGCGAGGAGTGCGGCGTCCCGAGGCGAGCAGTACATTCCGCGCTCGCAGGATGTCGTCCTGGTCGATTTTCGCCGAGTAATTCATGGCGGAATTCTGGATGTCGCCGAGAATGCCGGACAAGCCGTAAAGGCTGTGCCCTTCGTCCTACTGGAATAGCCCCTGACCTGGCATGATGGAACTGGCATAACTCCCATGACTTCGACGCAATGTGACGGAGCTTCTGGTGGCTCCGGACCTCGCCCTGGTCAGGCTCCGGCGTCCGGGGCCGGAGTGTCCGGCCAGACGCCGATGTGGTCGCGTTCGAGCTGGAGCATGACCCGGTGCTCCATCGACAGGGACTCCACGTACTCCGACGGAAGCTGGAGTCGGCCCGCGCGGTCGAGCATCGCGTACTCGTGGGCCTCGACCGACGTGCGACCGCCCTCGTCGACCGTGGTCCGGCGCAGCGTCTCCGTGGAGGTGCGTCCGTCGCGGATGGCGACGGTACGGCGGACCTCGTTCGCGACGGCCTGGTCGTGGGTCACCACCAGTACGGTGGTGCCCAGTTCGTCGTTGGCGCGCCGGAACGCCGCGAAGACATCGGCGGCCGTGGCCGAGTCGAGTTCACCGGTGGGCTCGTCGGCCAGCAGCAGCGAAGGGTTGTTGGCGAGCGCCACCGCGATGGCGACCCGCTGCTGTTCGCCGCCGGAGAGCGCGGCGGGACGGCGGTCGGAGCGGTCCGCGACGCCGAGCAGGCCGAGCAGGTCGTGCGCGCGCTCGGCGGCCGCCGCACGGGCCTTGCGGCCGCCGCGGCCCGCGAGCCGGATCGGCAGGGCGACGTTCTGCGCCACGTCCAGGTAGGGCAGCAGGTTGCGCGAGGTGCGCTGCCACACGAAGCCGACGGTCTCGCGCCGATAGGCGAGGCGCTCGCGGGCGCGCATGGTCAGCAGGTCCCGTCCGGCGACCCGGGCCGCGCCGGCGGTCGGCACGTCGAGGCCGGCCAGGATGTTCATCAGCGTCGACTTGCCGCTGCCGGAAGCACCCACGAGTGCGGTCAACTCCCCCTCGCGGACCAGCAGGTCGAGCCCTTGCAGGGCCTGCACCTCGACACCGTCGGCGGTGAAGACCCGGACGAGCCGGTCGCAGACGACGAGCGCGTCCCGGCCGTGGACGGGGCGTTCGCGCCCCGCCCGCTCCTCCAGTTCGGCGAGGGTGCGGCGGGTCCGGGAGCCGTCCGGCTCGCCCGCCGCGCCGGCCGGACGGGACCCGGCCGAGGACGGCTGGGGCACGGTCATGAGGGCTCCTCCTGCGTGCGTTCGGTCGAATTCGCCGCGGTGGGGCTCACCCCGGCGGGGTCGCTGGTGACCGGAAGGCCAGGGGTGCGTCCGGCGCCGGGAGGCGCAGCGTCCCTGAGGCTGCCCGGGCCGGCCTCGCGGGCCCGGGGCCACCTGCGTCGGCCGCCCGGATCGCCCGCCCGGCGTGTGTGCAGCACCGTGACGACGGCCGCGAGCACCAGGACCGCGGCGGCGGGCAGCACCAGGGCAGTGGGCACGGCGTGCAGCGCGGGGTGGAAACCCTCGGGGACGGTCGTGCCGTCCGGCCCTGCGGGGGCGGTGCCGACGGCGAGCAGCCGCAGGTCGACCGCCGGGCCCGCGAGGGCGATCGCGACCCAGCCGGTGACGGCGCCGCCGACGGCTGCGGTCACCGCGAGCGGCACCGCCTCCAGCAGGGCGAGACGGCGGCTCTGCCGGGCCCCGAGGCCCAGTGTGCGCAGCCGGCCGAGGAATGCGGCGCGGGCGTCGGCGTCGTGGAGCAGGGACAGCGCGAGCGCGAGGGCGGCGAGCGCGCCCGCGGCGCCGACCGCCGCGGCGTAGACGCGGAACGTGCCCTCCTGGAGCGGCGGGGCCGCGTACCGTGCCCGCACTTCCGAGCGGAGTACGGCGCGCACGGGCGTGGAGCCCTTGGCGCGGGCCGCGCGTTCGAGGGCCGTCGCACCGGCCGGGGTGCCGGTGACCAGCAGGCTCGTCGCGCCCCCGGCCCGCATCAGGGTCTGGTCGAGAAGGAGGAACGCACCGTGCGGGACGGCCGGTGTGCTCGTACGGGCGGCGGTGACGCGCACGGTGAGGGTGCGGCCGAACGCCTGGACCCGCTGCGGTCCCGTGCCCAGGCGGCGGGCGAGGCCAGGAGAGGCGACCGCGCCCAGGGCGCCGCTCCGGGGCTGGAGGGCGGCCGCGGGGAAACCGCCGTTGCCGGTGGAGCGGGACAGCCGCGCGTACGCCTCGGCGGGGACGGCGACGGCGGTGACCCGGTGGCCCCCCACTTGCCCGTCGGTGTCGGTGCCCACCGAGGTGACCGAGCGGACGCCGGGCAGGGCGGCCACGGCGTCCCGCGCCCCGGCGGGCAGCCGGCCGCCGCCCAGGACGTCGACGCGGGCGTCCGCACCGGTGGCGAGCAGTGCCGCGCGGTCCCGGGCGGCCGTGGTGCCGAGAAGGACGGAGCCGCCGAACGCGGCCGTGGTCAGGGCGATCACGAGGGCGCACAGCGGGAACGCGGTGGCGGCCGGGGCGCGTCCGGCGCGGGCCAGCGCGAGGAACACCACCGGACCGCGCAGCCGCGCCGTCGAACGGGCGGCACTCCGCAGCAGCGGCGGGGTCAGCCGCAGCAGCAGAAGCGCTCCGAGCAGCGCGGTCAGTACGGGAACGACGGCGACCGCCGCCGTCGAGTCCGCGCCCGCGGCGCGCAGCGCCACCAGGGAACCGGCCGTCAGGAGCACGATCGTCGCCTCGGCGACGAGGCGGCGGCGTCCGGGGCGTACGGCGGCGAGGTCCTCGCGCTCGTCGTGCGCGCGCGGCACCCGGTGAACGGCGACGACGAGCAGCGGCGGTGTCAGGCAGACGAGGACGGCGACGGCCGCGACCGCGAGGACGGCCCGTGCTTCGCGCCCGTCGGGCAGCACCAGTCGCGCGAGCAGCAGGCCGACGGCCGCCGCGGGCAGCGTGGTCACGGCCGTCTCGGCGCCGGTACGGGCGGCCAGGGAGATCAGGCCGGCGCCCCGGGCGCGCAGCAGCGCGAGTTCGGGGGCGCGGCGACGGGTGAGGAGAGCCGCCGTGGCGGTCAGGACGAGTGCGGCGACGGCGGCGGCTCCGGTGAGGCCCGCCGTGACGAGCGGGTTGACGGCTTCTCTCTGCCGGTTGTGGGCGGCTGCCACGTCGCCGAGTTGTGTGGTGACGGCGGCGCTGGGCCCGGCGAGGGCGCGTAGCCGCAAGGACGCGGGGCCCTGGCGCAGGGACGCGGCGGCGCGGACGATCCCTTCGGCGTCCTCGCCGGTGAGCGCGTCCGTGTCGGGGATGAACCGCCAGGCGAGTTCGGGCTGGGTCTGGGTGCCGAGCAGCACGGGTGCGGCCTCGGCGGGCAGCAGCAGCGCCGCCGACCAGTACAGGGCCGGGAGTCTGTCGCTGGTGGCGGCCATGCCGGGAGTACCGAGCTGCGGATCGGCCGACCAGTACGGGCCTGCGGGCGCGCGCGGGCGCAGGATCGCGGTGATGGTGAACTCGGGCCCCTGGGAGCCGTTCTCGTAAGCGGTCGGCACCGTGCTGCCGACATGCAGCCGCAGCGCGCGGGCGGTGGCCTCGGTGACGGCGGCTTCCGCGGTGCGGGTGGTCTCGGTGGTGTCGTGCGCGGCGCGCGGCAGCCGGCCCCGCAGCACCCGGGCGTGCTCGTCGAGGCCGCCGAGCGCGTGCACGCTGAAGTGCGGCGGGACGGCCTCGGGGCGGGGCAGCGCGGGGTCTGTGCCCAGGAGCTGGTGGGTGGTGCGGACCTCCGCCACGGCGTTCTCGGCCCGGGTGGTCAGCGGCGCGGGGAACGTCCGGGGTGCCCTGTGCGTCACCCGGGCGAGTGCTTCCGGGGCGACGGCGGCGGCGCGTTCACGTGTCCCGAGCGCCAACGAGGGCTGCGGCGCCGTCAGTTCGACGACCGTGCGGGGGGTTCCCGCGTCGGTGAGGGCCGCGTGCAGGGCCCGTGAGGCGACGGCGTCGTCGGCGCGCGGCAGCGCCGCGGCGACGAACGCGACGAAGCAGGTGAGCGCGGCGAGCGCGAGCACCGCCCGGGGTGCGGCGCGCAGCCGGGTCCGCAACCACGGGGCGGGGACCCGGTGCGTGTGGCGCCGGCGTGGGACCTCCCGCGCCGCCGCCGCGTCGCGGTCGGTCCGCTCGGCGTGACGGATGGTCATGCGGGCTCCGTTCCGGTGCCCGCGGGGATGCGGGTCGCGTGGCGGGCGAGCAGGACGGTGACCACGACGGGCGCCGTGGCCACGGCGGCGAGCAGCAGGAGGACGTGCGGAACGGGCAGGTCCGTGACGGCGGTGGGCACGGGCCGGGCGCCGGTGGCGGTGCGCACGGTGTACGGGACCACGGCGTGCACCAGCAGGACGCCGAGGACGGTGCCGGAGACCAGGCCGGTGACGAGGTGCGCGGCGTTCTCCGCCGCGATGAGCAGCATGGGCAGCCTGCGGGGCGCGCCGAGCGCGCTCAGCACGGCGAACTCCGGCCGGCGGACCCGCGCCGTCGCGGCCCAGGCCGCCGCGAGGCCGAGCGCGGCGAGGACGACGGCCGCCTCGGCCGTGGCCCACAGTGCGCCGCGCACTCCGCCGCTGAGCGGATCGGCGAGGAGCCGGGCGACGGTCTCGTCGCGCACGGCCACGGTGGCTCCCGGGTGCGCGGCGCGCAGCGCGGCGGCGGCCTGTTCCGTGCGGCCGGGGGCGGGCCCGGCCCACCACTCGTTCGGGGCGAGAGGGGCGCGGCCTCGGGCGGTCAGCCAGGCGTCGGCGGCGGCCAGGTCCACGACGAGGGCGCCGCCGGTGCCGGTGGTGGGGAAGGAGCGAGCGGTGGCGGCGAGCCGCACCCGCAGGGTCTCTCCGGAGAGGGTGACGTCGACGGTGTCGCCCGCGTGGGCTCCGGTGGCTCGCAGGTAGGCGTCGGTGGCGAGCGCGGGCAGCACCGCCGGGACGCGGGGCTGCGCGCCGGGGCGAAGCCGCACGGTGACGGTGGCGGACGCGGGGTCGGCGGCGCCGGTGCGGTAGCCGACCGTGACGGCGTTCCCGTCGACGCGCGGGCGCAGTGCGCGGGGCGGATCGTCGAGGGTGCCGCGGGTGACGGTGGCGTCGGCGCTCCAGGTCAGTGCGGCGGGAAGGTCCAGGGCGCGGACGGTGTCGCCGCGGCGCGCGGTGTGGAGCGCCTCGATGCGCAACGCGGCGGCGCGGTCGCGGCCGGGGACGGGGCTCTCCGCGTCGATCCCGGTCAGAATGAGCGGGCCGGCGGGGGCGGCACGCGTGGTGTCCGCGGTGGTGTCGAGGGCGGCGCGCAGCCGGTGGACGCGGCCGTCGGCCGGCAGTCCGCCCGCGGACAGCCGGTAGGCGGTGCCGTGCCGGTCGGTGACGACCACCGACAGCAGCGTGGCCCTGCCGTCGTCACTCGCGGACTCCCGCCGGTCAGTCCGCGCGTCGATGAGGAGCGCGCGGGCATCGGGGGGCAGGACCGCGCGGGTACCGGACACGGTGGGGCGCGCCGCGGCGGGCGCCGCGAGTGGGTCGGCGTCGGCGAGCGCGGGCCGCAGCAGGACGACGGACCGCAGGGCGGTGGTGTCGGCGGCGAGCACGGTGGCCTGCGGGCCTTCGGCGCGGTGTACGGGCGCCACGGTCGTCAGGTCCGGCACGCCGTCGACGCGGCCGCTCTGTCCGGGGCCGGCCGGGCGCGCGTCGGTCACGCGCAGCGGGGCGCCCACCGTGTGGTCGGCCTGGTCGTGCTGGGAGGTGCGCCAGGAGGAGTTCTGCCCGACGGCGAGCAGCCCGGTGGCCAGGGTGAGGACGAGCAGCAGAACCGGCGCGGTGGCAGTGGCGGGCCGTCGGGCGAACTGCCGGCACGCGAGGGCGGCGCCCGCGCCACGGCCGCGGGCGGCGATCCGCTCGGCGGCGCGTGCGGCCCACGGAAGCAGCCGCAGCATCAGCACGGTGGCAGCGAGGAGGGTGAGTGCCGGTGCGCAGGCGGCGACCGGGGTGAGGGTGTCGCCGGAGCGCAGCGGGAGCCAGGCCGCGGCGGCGAGGACGACAAGGGCGAGGTCCGCGCCGGCTCGGGCGGGTCCCGGCAGCGCCCGCGCGCGTGCGGTCGCGCCGTCGCCCCGGGTGGGGGTGGCGGTGGCGAGGACGACGACTGCCCCGGCGAGGGAGGTCGCGGCGCCGACCAGGAACACGGCGCCGGTCAGCGGGGCGCGCGCGGCGTCGGCGGCGAAGAGGCCGGCCAGCGGGCGTGCGGCGAGGACGGCGACGGCGGCCGCGGGCACCGCCAGGCACGCCGCCTCCACGGCTGCGACGGCGGCCAGCGCGCGGGCGGAGGCGCCACGGGCGTAGAGCACCGTCGTCTCGGCGGTGCGCCGCTCGCGCAGCAGCCGGGCGACGAGCAGCAGGACGCCGGTGGCCAGGACGACGAGGTGGACGGCCGCGGTCAGCAGTGACGTCGCGGCGACCGAACGCGCCGTGGCCGCCTGGTCGAGGAGCGCGGGCAGCTTCGTGGCCACGACGGCCGAGCCGCCCAGCTCGGGCGCGCCGCGCAGTGCGGCGCGGGCCCGCACGACATCGGCCCGCAGGGCGCCGGAGTCGGCGACGGTGACGCGGCGCGTGTCGGCGGTGACGCTCCACGCGGTGCTGTCGGTCGCCACCCGGCCCGTGGTGAACGCCTCCGCGGAGGTGAGCAGGGGCCCGTACGTCGTGAAGGAGACCGTCGCCGCGCCACGGCCGCGCAAGGGGTCGAGCCGCCAGTACGGATCGGACGCGTCCTGTGGCTCGTAGACCCCGGTGACGGTGACGCGCAGCGCCCGGGAGTCGAGCCGCCCGGTGAGGCGCAGGGTGTCGCCCGCGCGGACGCCGAGCCGTTCGGCGGCCACCCGGGGCACGGCCACGGCGACCCGGCGCGCGGTGCCGGCGGACGGCAGCCGCCCGGAGACCAGGCGTACGCGGCCGGTGTCGAGGGTGGCCAGCTGGGTGAGGTCGGGCCGGTCGCGGTCACCGCCGGGCAGCGCGTAGGTGACGGAGCGTTCGCTCTCCCGGACCGTGACGGGCAGCCCGCCGTACGCAGCACGGGCCTGCCGGGCCACGGTGTCGCGGGCCCTGTCCCGCTCTCCCCCGGGCACGTCGGCGGTGATCCGCAGCGCGGTGTCGGCTCGGTGGTCGGTGGCGGCGAGGGTGCGGCGCAGCGCGGCGTCCCCGGCGGCGGTGGAGAAGGCGGCCAGGGCGGTGAGCACCGTGGCTGAGAGGGTCACCGCGAGTACGGCGGCGAGCACCGGCAGCCGGTGCGCGAGAATCCGCCGCGTCCCCCAGGTCAGCACGCAGACCCCCGTCCCGTTCGCCACGACGTCGACTGCCGTTCCCCGGACGGCAGTTCGAGCCGGAGCGCGAGGATCATAACCCTGCGCCTCCGCATGACCGCGACCGCACGGCGCACGTTGTCTCGCGGGACGCGTCCGCATAGGGTGACCGCCCGTCCGGGTGGCGGGCACGCGGATGTCCGCCGGACGGCGCGGAACAGGGTGGGGCGATGACCGGAGACAGAGTGGAGCACGGCGCGGAGCCGATGGTCCGCGTGGTGGACGTACACCGCGGCTATGGACGCGGACCCTCGGCGGTGCAGGCACTGCGCGGAGTGTCGCTCACGGCGCGGCGTGGACGGCTGACCGCGGTGCGCGGGCGCTCGGGCGCGGGCAAGACGACGCTGCTGAACATCGTGGGCGGCCTGGTCCGGCCGGACCGGGGCCGGGTACTCCTGGACGGCACCGACCTGTCCGCCCTGCCCGAGGCCCGGCTCCGTGAACTGCGCCGGGACCGGGTCGGGTTCGTCTTCCAGGACTTCGGCCTGCTGCCCGTGCTCACGGCGGCCGAGAACGTGGGCGTGCCGCTGAGGCTGCGCCGGCGGCAGCGCGCGGAGCGCGACGAGCGGGTGCGGGTGCTCCTGGCCCTCGTGGGTCTGGCCGACCACGCGCGGCAGCGGCCCGACGAGCTCTCAGGCGGGCAGCAGCAGCGGGTGGCGGTGGCGCGGGCGCTCGCCAACCGGCCCGCTCTCCTGATCGCCGACGAGCCGACCGGGCAACTCGACGCGCACACCGGCCTGGCCGTGATGGAGCTGCTCCGTGCCGTGGTGGACAGCGAGGGGGTCACCGCTCTCGTGGCCACCCACGACACCCGCCTGCTCGACCTCGCCGACGACGTGTGGGAACTGAACGACGGCACGGCCCGCCTCACCAGCCCGCCGCCCGCGGTCGCACACGCGTCGGCGTAGACGCCGGACCGGGTCCGTCGCCGTGCACGGCACCTGCCGTCGCCACGCCGGCGGACCCTGGCGTCCGCGACGGAACCTAGACCCGGTCGGCCGCGATCAGCAGATACTGGAAACTGCCGTTGCGATAGGCGTCCAGGAAGGTCTCCTCGATACCGGTGACCAGGTGGTCGGCCTGCCGGCGCAGGTCCCAGTACGGAATGGTCGCCGCCGTCAGATCCTCCACGTGCACGGGCACGAGCCGGTTGCGCGCCATGGCGCGGAAGTACTCGGACCGCGGGTGGATGTCGCAGATGTAGTGGGCGTTGATGAGCGACACCTCACGGGAGGCCCGCCCGTAGGTGTCGTTGTAGCAACCGGTGATGACCACGTACCGTCCGCCGCGGCGCAGCAGGCGGGCGTGCTCGGCGAAGAGCAGGTCCAGCTCGACGTACATCGTGGACTCGTTGTTCCAGGACGCCGCGTAGGCACCGGACTTGAGTCCGGTGTCGAGCATGTTCCGGTGGTGGTAGCGCACCTTGTGGTCGATACCGCGCTTGCGGGCCTGCTCGTTGGCGAACTCGGCCTGCTTGGCGGAGAGGGTGACCCCGTCGGCGTGGCAGCCGTAGCGCAGGTTCGCGGTGACGCTGCCTCCGCCCCGACCGCAGCCCGCGTCGAAGACCCGGTCGTCCGGCGAGAGTTCACCCAGGTGGGAGGCCAGCAGTTCCGCCTGCGCGTGCTCCAGCCGGTGCAGTTCGTGCGTGATGCGCTCGCGGCGCCGGTCCGGGTCCGGTTCGTCCAGCACCGAGGCGTCGGCGCCGCCGATGCCGTAGTGGTGGTGGTAGAGGTCATCGATCTTCCCGAGCTCGAGGTTGACCGGGTTCTCCTCGGCGTTCCAGTACTCCGCGACACGGTTCTGGTACGTGGACTGGGCTGGCACCGGTGCGGACGTGACTGCGGTGGGGACGGTGGTCAACGGTGACTCTCCTCGCTTTGACACTGTGCTGACGTGCTGGCGGAACCGCTCGGCCTACCAGTAGTTGGGCAGGCTGTAGCGGTGGCTGTTGGTGGCGTGCCACTCGTGGTTGCCGGACACCCAGTCGGCGAGGCCACGGGCGTACCTTTCGACGAGCGGCGAGGTGGCCGAGAGGGCGGCGGCCTCCGCCTCGAAGGCGTCCATGATCTGGTTGTGGATCTCGACGCTCTTCAGATAGGCGGCCTTGAGGCCGCACTGGTCGTTCGCGGCGACCACCTGGGGCAGGTTCAGGTGGTCGGGATCGCTCGCCAGCTCCTTGGTGTAGGAGTACAGGTCGTTGACGATCGTCGTGGCGTTGCAGGCCAGGGCCGTGATCCGCTGGATCTCCGGTCGGGCGTACACCACTTCGGGCAGTTCGTAGCCGTCGACGGCGTCCACGATGGACAGGCAGGGCCGGAAGTTGTTGAACTGCCGCATCACCAGGTACTCCCAGATGTCCGGCACGTACCTGGTCTCCGCCCAGGCGGCCTCACCGAGGTACCCGAGATGCAGTCGGGCGACGTCGTGCAGGAACCTGCTGGTCTGGCTGGGTGTGGCGACGGCGGCGTAGTCCTTCAGCGCCCAGTGGTACGAGCGCAGCGGGCCGTCCGCCTGTACTCCGTCGCGCCAGCGCTCCTCCAGTTCGGGAGTGCTGTGGAACGGGTCGAGCGCCGACTGGGCCACGACGAGCCGGCCGCCCAGTCCGCTGCGCGCGGCGCCCCTGCCCTCGTCCTCCTCGCAGTAGCAGCTGTCGACGATGTTCTCGGCGAGCAGGAGTTTGCCTGCGACGGTGAGGCGCTCCAGGTCGGCCGCTCCGGGGTGCTGGAGGGCCACGGCACGGCCGAACTGGAACTGGGTGAAGTCTCCCGTCCACTGCGGGGGGAACAGGTCGAGCCCGCGCGCCCATGCCTCCAGTCTCCGGTCGATCTCCGCGGCCTTCTCGGGATTGGCGGGGGCCGCCGGCCGGTACCTGAGCCCCGGGACGGCTCCACTACGCCTGGCGCGCAGGGTGGGGACGGGGTGGGGTGGGCCGGGCGGGGTGAACGCGGCTGTGTCGTCCGTGGACGTGCTCATGTGTGCGGTGCTCCACCTGTTCAGTCGGCGACGCGGCCGAGCTGGACGTTCTCCAGGACGCCGGCCGCGTCGGGCACGAGGATGGCCAGGGAGTAGTAGGCGGTGACGAGGTACTTGACGACGGCATGCTGGTCGACGCCCATGAAGCGGACGTTGAGGCCGGGTTGGTACTCCTCGGGGATTCCGGTCTGGTAGAGCCCGACGACCCCTTGGTCGGCCTCACCGGTGCGCAGCGCGATGATGCTGGTCGTGTGGGCCTTGGAGGTCGGGATCTTGCCGCAGGGCAGGATCGGGACTCCCCGCCAGGCAAGGCATTTGTGGCCGTTGATGGTCGTGGAGGCGGGCATCAGGCCGCGTTTGCCGCACTGGCGGAAGAACGCCGCGATGGCCTTCGGAGGGGCGAGGATCAGCCGCGTGCCGCGCCGCATCGCCAGCAGTTCGTCCAGGTCGTCGGGTGTCGGGGGTCCGCTGGACGTGCTGATGCGCTGCTCGAAGTCCACGTTGTGCAGGAGTCCGAACTCGCGGTTGTTCACCAGCTCCCATTCCTGGCGCTCGCGGACCGCCTCGATGGTGAGCCGCAGTTGCTCGCGTGTCTGGTCCATGGGACTGCTGTAGAGGTCGGCGACGCGGGAGTGCACGCGCAGCACGGTCTGTGTGAGGGACAACTCGTACTCGCGGGGCGCCAGTTCGTAGTCCACGAAGCCGCCCGGCAGCACCCGCTCGCCGGTGTGCCCGGCCCGGATCGGCAGGTCGGCCTCTCCGGCGCGGTTCGTCCGGCGTCGCCGGTGGCGCTCGTACGACTCCAGGTGAGCGGCGAACGAGGGTGAACGGTCGCCGAGTTCGCGGATCGCCCGCAGGGGCAGCACGAGCAGGATTCCCGCTGTCTCGGCCCGCACCGAGGTCGGCCACACGGGGTCGGACCGGCCGAGGGCCTCGTCCCCGAGGTGGTCGCCGTTCGCGGCGATCCCGTGGGACTGCTCGTCGCCGTAGGCGCCAACGGTGAACCGGCGGAAGCGGCCGTGGGCGACGAGGTGGATCTCGGTGACGGGCTGTCCGGCCCGTACGACGACCTGTCCGGGCTCGACCTCGCGGGTAGCGAAGCGGCCGGCGATCCCTTCGAGGACCTCTGTGTCCGTACAACCGCGCAGGGCGGCGAGTTCGGTCAGGGTCCCGGGGATCACCCTGATGTCGTCCGCGCCGTTGTGCTCGAAGCGGACGCGTCCTCGCCCGACGTGCAGGTGCAGTCGCCGGTTGACGCGGTACGCGCCGCCCTGGACGTCGACCCACGGCAGCGTCCGCAGCAGCCAGCGGGAGGAGATCGCCCGCATCTGTGGCTGGGATTTGGTGGTGGTCGCCAGCTGGCGGGCGGCCTGTGTCCCGAGACTGGTGCGGGCCGACCCCGAGGGCGGTGGCGGAGCCGCTTCATCGACCGCGGGACCAGTGACGCTGTCCGGTACTGACACATGCCCTCCGGGAGCTGAACGGAAGTGAAGCGAACGCCCGGTGGTGAGCGAGGTGGCCGTGCGCAGGAACAAGCGAAACAGGCGGGGCGGCATGTCAGTAAGGCGCGAAAGAGGGCGGTTTGCTCACTGAGAGGCATAAACACCGTTATGAGGCAGGAGGCGCATTGTGGATCACCTCGCGCGCCCCACCCTCTCGCGCGGGCCCAGACCGGGCGGCCGGCAGGAGGCCCCGGTCACCGCGGATGGCGTGAAGTATCACTGCCGCGACCCTCACTGGACGCCGTTACGGACGTCCGGCACCGGCACCGTGGCAATCACCATCGCGGACGCCCGGCACCGGCGTCTCGACGAAACCCACCCGTTGTCGAGTCCGCACGGGAACCCGGACGCACTCACCCACCGCCGACCGGCGGCCGACCGGTGGCGTGGCGCCCCGGCAGTCACCCGCCGACGGGCGCGGGCCTCACCCTCCGTCGGGCCTGACCCCGTCGAGCGTGAGGCCGACCAGGCCGCGGACGAGAGTCTCGTCCAGGGGCGCCCCGCTCAGCAGGACGCGCGTGAACAAGGGCCCGCTGATGGCTTCGACGACCAGACCGGCGTCCGTGCCCTCCGCCAGTTCTCCTCGTTCGACGCCCCGCCGGACCATCACGGCGGCCCGTTCGAGCCGGTCGCGCCAGTAGCCGGTACGGCAGTCGTCGAGCATGTCGTCCCGCTCCACGCTCAGGCGCAACAGGGCCCGCCCCTGCGCCGAGTCGAGCAGCCGGACCAGCGCGAGGAAGAACCGCGTCAGGTCCTCCCGGACGTCCCCGCTGTCCGGGATCGGCAGCGCGGTGTCCAGTTCCGTGGTCAGCGCGTCGAGGATCAGGTTCTCGCGGGTCTTCCACCTGCGGTAGACCGACGTCTCGTGGACTCCGGCCGCCCGGGCGACTGCGCCGACGGTCGCGCCCCGCAGTCCTTCCGCCGACAGGAGGTCCACGGTGGCGGCGAGGACGGCCCGCCTCATGCGCTCGCCGCGCCGGCGCAGCGGAGGTGCGGGGGCGGGCTCTGGTGTGGATGACGGGGCGGCGCTCATCGTCCAAGCGTAAAGCAAGTCGACCTGCGTTGGGTGTACGGTGAACGCAAGGCGACCTGCGATACGGCGCGGGGCTCGCCGCCGCACCGAGGAGACCGCCCCATGGAGCAGATGCTCGCCGCCCGACTGCACGTGCCCAGCCGCACCCTGCGCCTGGAGGAAGTGGCCCGCCCCCAGCCGAGCCCGGGGCAGGTCCTGGTCAAGGTGGAGGCGGCGGGCGTGTGCCTTTCCGACGTACACCTGATCGACGGGACGCTCACCCCGCTGCTGCTCAAGGGGGACACCGTCACCCTCGGCCACGAGGTGTCCGGCGTGATCGCCGAGGTCGGCGACGGGGTCACCGCGTGGCAGGTCGGCACGCGCGTGGTCCTGTACGCGGGTGAGGTGCGCGAAGGCGTCACCTACACCCGGGGCGTCGACTACGACGGCGGCTGGGCCGAGTACACCCTGTCGTCCGCCGACGCGCTCACCGTGCTGCCGGACGCGATCCCCTTCGAACAGGGGTCGATCATTCCCGACGCCGTCTCCACTCCCTGGGGCGCGATCACCACCACCGGTGCGGTCCGGCCCGCCGAGGCGGTCGGCGTCTGGGGCGTAGGAGGGCTCGGGGTGCACGCGGTGCAACTGCTGCGCGCGGTGGGCGCCTGCCCGGTCATCGCCGTCGACCCGAACCCCGTCGCGCGGGAACGCGCCCTCGCGGCCGGCGCCGACTTCGCCCTGGACTCGGCCGACCCCGATCTGCGCGCGACCGTCGCAACGCTCACGGGCGGCGCCGGAATCGCGGCCGCCTTCGACTTCGCGGGCGTCCCGGCCGTACGCGAGCAAGCTCTGCGTGTCCTCGCCCCCAAGGGCCGACTCGTCCTGGTCGGACTGACCGACAAGCCGCTCACCGTGTCCGACGGCACCCGGTTCAGCTACCTGCAGCAGCAGATCCTCGGCCACTACGGCTCCGACATGCCCGTCGCCCTGCCCCAGCTCCTGCGGCTGATCCAGAACGGGCGCCTGGACTTCTCCGGTTCCATCAGCGACGTGCTGCCGCTCGCGGAGGCGGCCCAGGCGGTGGAGCGGCTGGAGAAGAAGGAGGGCAACCCCATCCGACTCATCCTCCGCCCCTGACGACCGCGGCGGCGGGCTGCCCCGAGGCAGGTGGGCTGCCCTACGGCCTCCAGTACGGCACCCGACCCGGCACCGTACCGGCCCGCCGCCACCGAACGTCGATGCTCACCAGCCCCCTCGAGACCGGGAGCCGTGCCGCGGCGCCGAAAAGCCCGCGCCCTTCACGTGCGGCGCGGGCAGTATGCCTCTCGTGAATCACGTCCTGCGCGGTCTCGCCGTCAACACCGCCCTGCCCTCCGAACTGGTCGACCGGCTGATCGCGGTCGCGGACGACGACGTCGCGGCGAGCCTGGCCGATCGCCCGGACCTCAGCCGCGCGCAGGCGGTGGAACTCGCGTCGCGCGTACCGGAGAGCGCGCTGCCCCTCGCCTGCAAGGGGCGGCTGACCTCCGCCGACATCGATCCTTCGGCGCAGCCGCTCGCCGCCCTCGGCCTGCTGGAAGAGAGTTCCGGGAACCCGGAGTGGGCGCGCCTGTTCGCGGCGGATCCGCTCGTCGAGCACCGAGAGAAGCTGGCCGGCTGCCCCGGCCTCCCGCCCGACGTGGTGGAGACGCTGACCGGGGACCCGGACATACGGGTCGTCGCGGAGCTCGCCCTGTGGGCCACGGCGGATGTGGCCGCCGGCCTGGCCGGGCATCCTCACGCCGAGGTCCGACGTGCGGTGGCGTTGAACGAGGCGACTCCGTCTGCCGTCCTGGCCGCGCTGCTCAGCGGCGAGGGCTTGCCTCCCGCTCGCTGGTGCCTGGTCTGCGACGGCGAGACGAAGCCGTGCGTGGATGATCCGGACTGCCGGCAGCCCTCCTGCGGCCTGCCGACCGGGGCCTTCTGCGACGGAGCCCACGAGTCCACCGTGCACCTCATCCGCCAAGCCGCCCTGGGGAATCCGGCCACACCCGTCGACGCGGTCGTCGGCTTCGCCGCCCATCCGTCCGTATCGCTGCGCTGGGCACTCGCCGCCCGGCCCGACCTGCCCACGGAGGTGTACCGGCTGTTGGCCGAGGATCCCGTTCCCGGGATACGCGGTGACCTCGCGGAGAATCCCGGGATCGACGAGTCCCTGATCCGGAAGCTGGCCGACGATCGCGGACACGACGTACGGCGCAGACTGGCCCATCACCCGGACATACCGCTCGACGTGCTCGCCGGCCTGGCCGCGACCCGCAAGATCGGTGCGACTCTGCTGCCGCGGATCGCGACGGCTCGTCCCGACGAGATCGAGGCACTGGCCCAGTCGCCCGCGCCTGCCGTGCGGATGCTGGCGGCTCTACGACGGGATCTGCCCGCCGGAATCCGTGACGCGCTGGCCGACGACCCCGACGCGAAAGTGGTCAAGTGCGTCGCCCCTCATCCGGGCTTCGACGAGGCACGCCTGCGAGGCATGGTGGCGCGGCACGGGACTCAGGTGATCGCGGGGGTCGCGGCCAACCCGGACGCGACCGCGGAGCTGTTGAGGGACCTGGCTCGGCACCAACCCACGCCGGCGAGGGCCTTGCGCGAGATCGCCCGGCACCCGTGTGCGACGGCCCCGGCGCTCCTCGCCTGTCTGACCGACGGACGTGCCAGGCGCGTGGCAGCGGGCCACCCGGCTCTCCCGCCATCCGCCATACGGGAGTTGCTCACGGATCCCGACTGGCTCGTGGTCGAGGCAGCGGCAGCCAACCCGTCCCTGCCGCGGGAGGCGATGTCGGCACTGGTGACTTCCCGGGGCTTTGTCCTGGACGGTTCCCCGGCTTGAGTACGCTCCCTCTGGCTGCGTGGGCGGAGGAGGCAGGCATGACGCGGAGACCGTCGACACGTGAGGCTTTGGGGGTGCTCGAAGGAGAACTGCGGTCTGGGACGTCTGCCGGTCTGGTCACGGAGGACTTCTGGCTTGCCTTCCTCCGTTTCGGCCGACGGCTGTTCGACGTCCCTGACACGCCTGACGCTGACGGCCTTCTGCTCCAGTACGGGATCTACGCGTTCGACGGTCCCGCCTCGTTCACGCTTGACCTCACCCGCCAGTTCGAGGTCTCCGGCAGGGCCGGTGACCATGACCACTACACACAGGTCCACTGCGAGCTCCGGTACGGACTCGCCCCCGACCTGGCGGCTCTGGGAAGTTTCGACTCGTGGTTCTTCCACGGCGCCGGAGACGATCTCGACCTCTGGGCCCGACGCCTGGCCGGGCGGCCTGCCTGGGCAGTGATCCGGCGGCTTCGGCCTGTCCTGGTCAGGGTCTACGAGGAGCGGGTGTAGTCGCCTCGTCGGGGCCGGTGGGTCCGGGGGCCGTTCACCGTGGGATCACCCAGTCCGGTGCCCACGTGCCGACGGCGTCGTGGCCGGGTGCCGCCGCGGCCAGGTGAGCGCGGAGCGTGGCCAGCGCCGGGTGCGGGTTGTCGCGGTGCCAGAGGAGCGAGTGCGGGTACACAGGCGTCGGGTCCGTCACCGGGATTCGGCGCAGCCCGTGGCCCGCGGGCCAGACGAGGCGGGTGTGGCCGCCCATGAAGGTGGCCAGCGACGGGGTGTCGGCGATGGTGTCGAGGAGCGCGTCGGACCCGAAGTTGGGGCCGGTGGCCTCGATGGTGAGGCCGAACTCGGCGATGAGGTCGTCGTAGTAGGCGGCCCATTCCGTCCCCGGGACGATCCCGGGCATCCAGATCCGGTGCCCGGCCAGCTGGGCGACGGTCACCGACTTGGCGCCCGCCAGTGCGTGGGCCGGGCCCGTGAGCAGCTGGAGCGGCTCGTCCAGCACCCGGCTCGCCTCGACGTCGTCGGGAAAGGGCCGCCCTGGCGCGGCGACGGCGCGGAAGGACGCGTCGATCGCGCCGGAGCGGATGGCGGCGACCGCCGTCTCGATCTCGAACAGCATCACGACATCGAGGTCGATCTCTGGGTACGCACGGTGGAAGCCGCGCATCAGTCCCGTCGCCGCGCCGCGCGAGGCGATCACGTCGACGCGCAGGGGACGACGGCCCGCGCGCACGGAGGCGGACGCGCGCTCGGCGACCCGCAGCAGCTCGCGCGCGTGAGGCAGGAACGCCTGGCCGTCGATGGTGAGTTCGGCGCCACGGGGAGTGCGGGTGAACAGCGGCACGCCGAGATCCCGTTCCAGCGCCGCGATGCGCTTCGAGACGGCCTGCTGGGTGACCGCCAGTTCGGCGGCGGCCTCCTGGAACCGTCCCGCCTCGGCGGCGGCGACGAAGGTCCGGACGGTGTCGAGGTCCATGCCCACCAGCCTAGGGGCACAACCACTGGTTGTGACTGAGGGCCTCGTGGTTGTTTGTGCGCTGCGTATGGCGCTCGCTTTGATGAAGTCGAACGCGAATCGGTTGTGCGGGTGAGGGGCGGAGGGCGTCGGGCATGAAGCGCTGGCACGGGCTGGGGTGGTCGACCGGGGTTCGCCTGGGCCGGCCGTTCGGGTGGCTCTGGGGGGCGTACGGGACCAGCGCGCTCGGCACCTGGCTGGCCTTCGGCGCGTTCCCGCTGATCGCCGTCCGGGTACTGGACGCCGGGCCGGCCGAGGTCGCCGCGCTGTCCTCCGTGGGGGCCGCGGTGGGCGCGGTCGTCGCGGTGCCGCTCGGCCCGTGGGTGGAGTTCCGCAGCAAGCGGCCGGTGCTGATCGCCATGGACCTCGTGCGGTGCGCGGCACTGCTGACGATCCCCGTCGCGTTCGCGTTCGGCGTGCTCGGCTTCCTTCAGCTCCTCCTCGTCACGGTGGTCGTCGCGGCGGCCGACATCACCTTCCGTGCCGCCTCCGGCGCGTACCTGAAGACCCTGCTGCCGGCCGAGGACCTGCTCGTCGCCAACGCCCGGTTCGAGTCCACGTCCTGGACGACCACGATCGTCGGGCCTCCGCTGGGCGGTCTCGCGATCGGGCTGCTCGGCCCGGTGGCGACGGTGGTGGCCGACGCGGTCAGCTATCTGCTCTCCGCCCTGGGCATCCGCGCCATGGGCGGCCACGAGGCGCCGCCGGAAGCCCGGAAGGCGACGCGTCCGCGGGCCCGGGACCTGCTCGACGGCTGGCGGTACATCCTCGCCGACGGGACGCTGCGACCGCTGTTCTTCAACACCGCGCTGTTCAACGGACTCGTCATGGCCGCGCAGCCGCTGTTGACGGTGCTGATGCTCGGACCGCTCGGATTCGCGCCGTGGCAGTACGGCCTCGCCTTTGCCGCGCCCTCGATCGCCGGCCTGCTCGGTTCGCGGCTCGCCGGGCCGCTCGTCACCCGGTTCGGCGGACACCGGGTCCTGGTCGTGACGGGGGCACTGCGTGCGCTGTGGCCCGTCGGCCTCGCCTTCGTGGGGTCCGGGACGGGAGGGCTACTGCTGGTGATGGGCGTGGAAGCCGGGCTCATCTTCTGCTGCGGGGTCTTCAACCCCGTCCAGGCCACCTGCCGCCTGGAACGCACACCGGCCGAACGGGTCGCCCGCACGCTGTCCGCCTGGGCGGTGACGACGAAGGCATCGACCGCGCTGCTGACCGCGGTCTGGGGCCTGCTGGGCGCCCTCCTCGGCCCGCGTACCGCCATCGGCCTGGCCGGGCTCCTCCTGCTGGCGACCCCGTTGGTGCTCCCCCGCCGCACGAAGTCCGCCCCTGCCGAGCCGCGGCCGGAACCGAGCGCCGCCTGAAGTCCCGTCGCGGCGGGCGGAGGCCCCGGTTCGCCGACGTCGAGCCGCTGGTGCGAGCCGCCGCTGCCTTCGAAGCCGCCGCGTGCGTTCTCCGGTCCGGCTCCGGCCCCGCTCCCCGGCGGGCGCGCCGAGGGGGGATCGTTCCGCGGAGGGGCCGCGGCCCGATTGTCAGTGGCCGGTGCCATGATCCGCGCATGACTGGCGAGCCTTTCAACTGGCATGATCTCCTCGGGCGTTGGCAGGAGGAGTGGGTTCCTCGCGCGGGCGAGGACGAGGGCGAGGAGGAGGCCACCGCTCCGCCCGGCCGGCCCGGCGCGGACGAGGCGACGATCGCCGCCGCCGAGGAGCGGCTGGGGACGCGGCTGCCTCCCTCGTACCGCGCGTTCCTCGCCGCGAGCGACGGGTGGCACGTGGACCAGACGGCCGCCGTCTATCAACTCGGCGGCGCCGCCGACATCGACTGGTTCCGGGACCCGCACGACATGACCTCCCTGTACGAACAGCACGTGGACGACACGTCGCGCGAGGAGGACGTCCTCCTCGCGGGGATGTGGCGTCGGGCGCTGCGGCTGGAGACGGAGTCCGACATGTCGCACGCCCTGCTCGACCCGGGCGACCGCGACCAGGACGGCGAATGGGCGCTCTACGTCTACAAGGGCTGGAGCGGTGAATACCCGGACCGCTACCCGTCGTTCCGGGCCTACATGGAGGCCATGTACCGCAGCTTCCACGCCGACCGCGTGGAAAGACCCGACTTCGTGAACGCGACCACGCGCGCGCAGGACGCCCGTACCGAGGAAGCCCGCGTGCTGGCCCTGCGCGGGCGGTACGAGGAGGCCCTGCCGCTGCTCGAGGAGGCATCCTCCTTCGGACGGCCGCGGAGTGCCGCCCTGCTGCGCCAAGTCCGGCAGTTGCTGGCCCCGCGCGGCACTTCGGACTACGGCGATCTGGTGGCCGACGCGCGCTACCTTCCCGAGCTCCTGCCGGTCGTGGCCATGGGGGCGGCGCACGCGGCACGGTGGCCGGACGAGGGCGAGCACTGGCTCAGGATGATGGCCGCTCGGGGAGTCGACCGGGCGGTAGCCGAAGCGGTGCTGAACGCGGTGCGCGACGGCACCTACCGTTACGCGCCTCCCGGTCCCTGGGGGCGGGCCGTGGCCGAGGCCCGGGAGTCGGCCCGCCGGGGAGCGGGCGACACCGCGTGGCGGGTGCTGCGCGACGCGCTCCCGCGGTGGGAGGCGCCCGGACCCATGCTGATCGCCCCGATCGGGCTGCTCGCCGACCCGGTCCTGGGCCCGCTGGTCACCCCGGAGCGCGGGCGGGAGATCCTCGCGACACCGCGGGCCGGGGAGACGGGCCCCGCCCCCGAGCCGGTGCCCGATCTGGACCCCCCGGGTCTCTCGTGGCTGACGGAGCCGATGCCGAACGGGCAGGCATTCGACGGATACCGCTGTGTCTGGGTCGAGGACACCGACCCCGCACTCCTGCCCGCCCTGATCGGCGAGGACGGCGCCCGGCTGAGCGTGCCCGTGGACCCGCGCACGGCGTCCTGGCGGGCGCCCAGGCCCCACGAGCGCGAGGGCGTGGAGCTGTGGGAGGACCGGGCCGTCGTCTGCGTCGGCCGCACCGCCGAGGGGTGGGCCTTCGCCTTCGACGGTCACTCTCGGAGCCGTCTGGGCAAGGCGTCCCGGTCCCCCGCCGCGGCCGCGTCCTCGTCCGGCCGTGCGGTGGTCCTCTGGCGGGACGCGGCGTTCTCGACCTCCGAGGACCACCCCGCCGCGTTCCACGTGTCGGTGGCCGAACGGGGCGAAGAGCTGTACGCGTTCACCGTGCGGGGCGCGGAGGTCCTGCGCTCCGGTGCGATACCCGAAGCTCTGGACCCCGCACGGCTGTTCCGCCCACAGGACTCCGACTCGGCCCGCGAACTGGCCCTGTTGCGGGCCCTGCACGACGAACTCGGCCTCTCACTCCCCCGCTTCGCGCTGACCCGCGGGAAGCTCTCCACCTTCACCACCCGCTCCTGGACGCGGGCGCCGCGCGAGGGCGAGGCCTTCGCCTACCTCAGCTTCGTCCGCCACCGGTCCTGAGCACGGTCGGCGAGTCCGGCTAACCTGCGGATCATGTTCGTAATGGAATTGACCTACACGGCACCCATCGAGCGCGTCGAGGAGCACCTCGGGGCGCACGTGGCCTGGCTGAGCACCCTGTACGAGGAGGGCGTGGTGATCGCCTCCGGCCGCAAGGACCCGCGGACCGGCGGCATCCTGATCGCGGCGGGGATCGACCGCGCCCGCGCCGAGCGGATAGCGGCGGCGGACCCGTTCGTCGCGGCCGAGGTCTGCGAGTACCGGATCACGGAATTCATCGCGACGAAGACGGCGCCCGCGCTGGAGCGGTACCAGGAGCAACTCCCGGCGTAGGCGCCCGAAGAGGCCGCAGGATGCCTGGTCCGCTGCCTCCGAGTGCCCCTGGACCGGGTCTCCTGCGCCCGGCATCCCCACCCGGGCCGTCCACCGTGGCCCCGGCCGCCGTCGGCCGGGCGTCACCGGTCGGCGCGGGCGCGAGTGTGTGTCAGCGGTGGTCCCCGCGGGCGCGTCACGGGTGGTCGCCGTGCCGCCCGAGGATCTGCACAGGGGTCGCACCAGGACGGGTCCACCGCGGCACGGAACGGCTGGTCCCGCCCCAGGGCGTGTTCCCGTCCGCGTCCGCGCGCCAGGACCGGCACGGGTCGCGTCCCTCGAACCGGCCCTCGGGACGATCTTCCCACGCCCCACCGCGCCCGCAGGGCGTCATGTCCAGCAGCCCCAGGTACGCGTTGACCTCATCGGCGCGAGGCGTTTCGCTTCAGCGACCCGGCCGGTCGCGGGCCGCCCCGGAACCTCGCGACCATAGACTCGGCGCATGGACCGGAGAGACCGCGCCACCCGCCTGATCGCCGCTGCACCGACGGCCGTCTACGACGCGCTCCTCCGCAGGGAGTCCCTCGAGGCCTGGTTGCCGCCGGAGGGCATGCGCGGGCGTATCGAGCGGTGGGATCCCCGGTCCGGAGGCGGCTTCCGCATGGTCCTGACCTATCTCGACGCCACCGACAGCCCTGGCAAGACCTCCGGGGGGACGGATGTGGTCGAGGTCGAGTTCGCCGACCTCGTGCCGCCGGAGCGTGTGGTGCAGCGGGCGGTGTTCGAGGCCGACGATCCCGCGTACGCGGGCACCATGACGATGACCTGGCAACTCGCCTCCGCGGGCGCCGGGACAGAGGTCACCGTGACCGCCACGAACGTGCCCTCCGGGATCGACCAGACGGTGCACGAGGTCGCGATGGCGTCTTCCCTGGCTCACCTGGCAGCCCACGTCGAAGAGGCCCGCTGACCACGTAGTCGTATGCCTGGGCGCCGCCGCCGTCGTCTCGGCCGTCACCGTCCCTGATCTCACGTTCGGCAGACCGTTCGGCCGACGCCGTCGCGGGCTGCCGTCACCGTCGCCGTTGCCGTCCTCTGCGGGCGGCCTCCTTCACACGTCCCGCGTCTCCGCGATCGACGGCTGCCGTCAACTCCATTGCTCCGCAGGCGACATGGCACTTTGTCCCGTCAGCGGAGAAAGAATGAAGATCTTGATGGAAAGGGGTTACGGGTGAGGACCAACCCCGCTAACTTCCCTGAAATGAACCGGTCATAAATCTCTTAGGCCGGGGCTCGACGGCGCGACGGCGCGCGCCTGTACTCCCTCACGGCAGTCCCTGCGGCCTGCCGCCACCCCCACCCCCGGGAGAACTCTGTGCGCACGAGAACGCGCGGACACAGACGTGTCCGTTTCCTCCTGACGGCCGCGGCGTGTGCCATCGGCCTGGCCCTGCCCATGAGCCCGGCCGCCGCCGACACGGCGGACCCCGGCGGCCGGGCCGCGTCCGCAGCCGCCGACGAGTTCCAACAGGTCACCCTCGCCAAGGGCGTGGCCGAGACCGGCGAACCCATGACCCTGGCGGTGCTGCCGAACCGGTCGGTGCTGCACACCTCGCGCGACGGCACACTCCGCCTGACCGACGCCGGAGGCACCACGAGCGTGGCGGGCACGCTGGAGGTGTACAGCCACGACGAGGAGGGCCTGCAAGGCGTCGCCGTCGACCCGGGATTCACGTCCAACCGCTTCATCTACCTCTACTACGCACCCAAGTTGAGCACGCCCGGCGGCGACGCCCCGGCGGACGGGACCTCCTCCGACTTCACCCCGTTCGACGGGGTCAACCGGCTCTCGCGGTTCGTCCTACGCTCGGACGGCACCCTGGACACGGCGAGCGAGAAGAAGATCCTCGACGTGCCGGCGTCCCGCGGCCTGTGCTGCCACGTCGGCGGTGACATCGACTTCGACGCGGCGGGCAACCTGTACCTGTCCACGGGCGACGACACCAACCCCTTCGCCTCGGACGGCTACACGCCCATCGACGAGCGCACCTCGCGCAACCCGGCCTACGACGCCCAGCGTTCGGCGGGCAACACCAACGACCTGCGCGGCAAGGTCCTGCGTATCAAGGTGGCCGCCGACGGTTCGTACACGATCCCGTCCGGCAACCTCTTCGCGCCCGGCACCGCGAAGACCCGTCCCGAGATCTACGCGATGGGCTTCCGCAACCCCTTCCGCATGAGCGTCGACAAGGCCACCGGCACCGTCTACGTCGGCGACTACGGCCCCGACGCGGGCACCGCCAGCGCGTCCCGAGGGCCCGCCGGGCAGGTGGAGTTCAACCGCATCACCAAAGCGGGCAACTTCGGCTGGCCGTACTGCACGGGCAAGAACGACGCCTACATCGACCACGACTTCGCCACCGGCTCGGCGGGCTCGGCCTTCAACTGCGCCGCCCCGAAGAACACCTCGCCGCGCAACACCGGCCTGACCGACCTGCCCGCCGCGCAGCCCGCGTGGATCCCCTACGACGGCGGCTCCGTACCGGAGTTCGGCAGCGGATCCGAATCGCCCATGGGCGGACCGGTCTACCGCTACGACGCGAGCTCGACCTCCGAGGTGAAGTTCCCGCAGGAGTACGACGGCGACTTCTTCGCGGGCGAGTTCGGCCGCCGCTGGATCAAGCGCATCGAAGCCGCCGGCGACGGAACCGTGCAGTCCATCAACTCCTTCCCCTGGAGCGGCACCCAGGTGATGGACATGGCCTTCGGGCCGGACGGCGCCCTCTACGTCCTCGACTACGGCACGGGCTACTTCAACGGCGACGCGAACTCAGCCCTGTACCGCATCGAGCACGTCACGGGCGGCCACGCCCCGGTCGCGCAGGCCAAGGCGAACGTCACCTCCGGAAAAGCGCCCCTGTCCGTCACCTTCTCCTCCGCGGGCACTTCCGACGCGGACGGTGACGCCCTCTCCTACTCCTGGAACTTCGGCGATAGCACCACGTCCAACGCGGCCGACCCGTCGCACACCTACCCCGCCAACGGGCAGTACACGGCCACGCTCAAGGTCACCGACGCGACGGGCAAGAGCGCGACCGCCTCCGTGCAGATCACGGTCGGGAACACCGCCCCGACGGTGCGCATCGACCTGCCCGGCGACGGCGCCATCTACGACGCCGGCGCCGCGATCCCCTTCAAGGTCACGGTGACCGACCCCGAGGACGGCACCGTCGACTGCACCAAGGTCAAGGTCACGTTCATCATCGGCCACGACAGCCACGGCCACCCGCAGACCTCGACGACCGGCTGCACCGGCACCCTGCAGACCCTCGCCGACGGTGAGCACGACCCCAACGCCAACATCTTCGGCGTCATCGACGCCGAGTACACGGACAAGGGCGCGAACGGTCAGCCGGCTCTCACGACGCACGACCAGCACATCACCCAGCCCAGCCACCGCCAGGCCGAGCACTACGGTGACTCCTCGGGCGTCGAGGTCGTCAGCCACATCCCGGCCAACGGCGGCAAGACGGTCGGTTACATCGACAGCGGCGACTGGATCTCCTTCAAGCCGTACACCCTCGGCAACACCACCGCCTTCACCGCCCGCGTCTCCTCCGCCGGCGCCGGCGGCACCATCGAGGTGCGTGCCGGCTCCAAGACGGGCACGCTGCTCGGCACGGCGACCGTGCCGGTGACAGGCGGCTGGGAGACCTTCCGGGACGTGACGGCGAACCTGAGCGGCCAGCCGACCGGCTCCACCACCCTGTACCTCGTCTTCAAGGGCGGCAGCGGCTCGCTCTTCGACGTGGACGAGTTCTCCTTCACCACCACGGGCGGTACCCGGTCAGGCCCGGTCAAGGGGGTCGGCGGCAAGTGCCTGGACGTGAAGGACGCGGCCACGGCGGACGGCACGCAGGTGCAGCTGTGGTCGTGCGACGGTTCGGCCGCGCAGAAGTGGTCGGTGCCGGGCGACGGAACGCTGAAGGCGCTGGGCAAGTGCCTGGACGTGTCGGGCGGCGGAAGCGCCGACGGTACGCGCGTCCAGCTGTGGACGTGCAACGGGACCGGCGCGCAGAAGTGGGCGCCCCAGTCGGACGGCACGGTCCGCAACCCGCAGTCCAGCAAGTGCCTGGACGCCTCCGGCGACACCTGGAACGACGGAACGCCGGTCCACCTGTGGACCTGCCACACCGGACCCAACCAGAAATGGACCCTGCCCTAGAAGGGAGGTGACGCAGATGCGCACCCATCTCACAGCGGTTCTCGGGCTGTTCGCCGGCGCCGCACTCTGTTCCGCTCCGCAGGCCGCGGCCCTGCCCGCCGTCGGCACGAGCGCCCACACGCAAGCGGTCACCCGCGTGGCCGCCGACCCGACGTACAAGATCCTCGTCTTCTCCCGGACCGCGGGTTTCCGCCACGACTCGATCGACGAGGGCATCACGGCGCTGCGGGACCTCGGCACGGCGAACAACTTCACCGTCGACGCCACCGAGGATCCGCAGACCTTCACCACGGCCAACCTGGCCCAGTACAAGGCGGTCGTCTTCCTGTCGACGACCGGTGACGTCCTGGGCGCCGCCCAGCAGACCGCCTTCGAGAGCTACGTCCAGGGCGGAGGCGGGTACGTCGGTATCCATGCCGCCGCGGACACGGAGTACGACTGGCCCTTCTACGAGGGGCTGGCCGGCGCGCTCTTCCGCTCCCACCCGGCCGTACAGTCCGCCACCGTCCGCGTCGAGGACCGGGCGCACGACGCCACCGCCCATCTGGGCAGGACCTGGCAGCGCACCGACGAGTGGTACGACTACCGCACCAACCCCCGCGCCACGGCCCATGTGCTGGCCTCGCTCGACGAGTCCAGTTACACGGGCGGTTCCATGGGCGGGGACCATCCGATCGCCTGGTGCAAGGACTACCGCGGCGGCCGGGCCTTCTACACCGGGGGCGGTCACACCGAGGGCTCGTACGCCGAGGCGGCGTTCCGCAGGCATCTGCTCGGCGGCATCCGCTGGGCGGCGGGGATGACGCGGGCGGACTGCCGGCCGGAGAACGGCTACACGTCCCTGTTCGACGGGTCGGGCACGACCGGCTGGCAGCAGGCGGGCCCCGGCGGTTTCGACCTCGCCGACGGCACCCTCACCTCGCACGGCGGGATGGGCATGCTCTGGTACTCCGCCAAGGAGTTCACCGGGGACTACTCCCTCAAGCTGGACTGGAAGGCGAGCGGCGACGACAACTCCGGTGTCCTGCTGGGCTTCCCGGCCTCCTCCGACCCGTGGTCGGCGGTCGACAACGGCTACGAGGTCCAGATCGACGCCACCGACACCGTCGACCGCACCACGGGAGCCGTCTACGGGTTCAAGTCCGCCGACATCGCCGCGCGTGACGCCGCGCTCAACCCGCCGGGGCAGTGGAACACGTACGAACTACGGGTCACCGGGGAGCGGTTGGAAATCTTCCTGAACGGCAGCAAGATCAACGATTTCACCAACACCGATCCGGCGCGGAGCCTGAAGCAGGGCCACATCGGCATCCAGAACCACGGGGACGGCGACGAGGTGGCCTTCCGCAACATCCGCATCAAGCAGGGCGACACCCAGCCCGGTCCGCGCTCGGGGCCGGTGAAGGGCGTCAACGGCAAGTGCCTGCAGGTGGAGAACGCGGGCACGGCCGACGGCACCCGGGCGCAGCTGTGGTCGTGCGACGGTTCGGCCGCGCAGAAGTGGTCGGTGCCGGGCGACGGAACGCTGAAGGCGCTGGGCAAGTGCCTGGACGTGTCGGGCGGCGGAAGCGCCGACGGTACGCGCGTCCAGCTGTGGACGTGCAACGGGACCGGCGCGCAGAAGTGGGCGCCTCAGTCGGACGGCACGGTCCGCAACCCGCAGTCGGGCAAGTGCCTGGACGCCTCAGGCAGCACCTGGAACGACGGAACGCCGGTCCACCTGTGGACCTGCCACACCGGACCCAACCAGAAATGGACCCTGCCGTGATGCCGGTAGGCCGTTGAGGCCGTCCGGCTGGTGACCTTCAGCCCCGCTCACATCTGTGAGCGGGGCTGAACGCGTCCGCGACCGCCGGTGCCACCGACGCGCTCAACTCAACCGACTTCACGGCTACTTGGCGGTGTAGCCGACGAGGCGCACGTCGAACGAGCGGAGGCACGCCCGACCGGTCAGGGTTGCAGCGGCATGGTCCAGCAGTTGGAGGTCGTGGGCTTGCCCGAGAGCCGGTCGGTCAGCCAGGAGATCGCGTCGCCCTGGTCGGTGAGCAGGGGGACGAGGTGGTTGGTGAGGATCTTGTCGCCGAGGTTGGGCAGCCGGATGGGCTCGTAGGTGACGTCGCCGCCCTTGCGGCACCAGTCCACGGCGAGTTGCCGGGCCTGGCCGTGGGGAACGATGTCGTCCTGGACGCCGGTGGCCACGCGCACCGGGCCCGTGGGTTCGAGCCGCCCGATGCGCTGCTTGTCCAGCGCGGCCTTGGCACGCGGCTCGGCGGCGATGACGTCCCCGACGGACCTGCCGTCGTTGGTCCACTTGTTGCTCTTGGTGAAGCCGTAGCCGAACAGCGCGTCACCCACGCACATGGTCGAGGCGTCCTTCAGCGCGGCCTTGCCGGTGGCGCTGATGTTCGCCTCGACGACCGCGCGCAGGTCGGGGTCGGCCTGCGCGAAGCCGTTGATGGACCAGGCGAGCGCGCCGGCCAGGGCACTGCCGTCGATGCCCTTCATGACGGAGGTGAGGTCCGCCGGCGGCGCGCCGGCGTAGGTTCCGACGAGGGGCACGTCGGGTGCGTAGGTGGACTGAAGTTCGGCGGCCGACGCGCTGGCGCCGCCGCCCTGGCTGTAGCCGTACAGGCCGGTCGGGGAGGCCGCGGTGACCGAGGCACCGGGCACGCCACGGGCGGCGCGGGCGGCGTCCAGCAGGGCGTGCCCCTGGTCGAGGCGGTTCACGTAGGTGTGGACGCGGTCGGTGGCACCGAGGCCGACGTAGTCGGTGACGACCACGGCCGCCCCGGTGGCGAGGATGCGGTAGATGGCCAGAGCTTCGTAGCCGACCGACACGGTGTCGCCGTTCAGGGTCAGCGGGTGCTGGAGCGCGAACGAGGGCGCGCACTGGTCGCCCTGCCCCATGGTGCCGGAGGCGACCGCCACGAGCGGGCGCGGGCCGGGCTTGGTCCACGCGGCCGAGGGTTCGATGTAGGCCCCGGTCACGGCGACGGGCTGCCCGGCCGAGTCGGTGGACTTGTACATCAGCCGTGTCGCGGTGCCGGGCATCGGGCGGCCGTCGAGTCCGGGGATGCTCAGCCCGAGCGGCATCGCTTCGGTGCGTATCAACGCGCCGTTGGTGGCGGGCAGTTCGGCCGGCGGGTTGTAGAAGGCGGGGATGGTGACCCCGCGTGAGACGACGGGTTCCGTACCGGCCGCGGACGCCGGTGCGGCCAGCAGGCACGCGCAGACCGTGCCGGTGACGACACCGGCCAGCACTCGCGGTCCGGCAGGGCCGGTACGGCGGGTGCGCTCCGCCGGGGAGGCGGCCTGCGGGACCCGGCCCGGGGTGAGGTCGGAAAGGGATCGGGTTCTCTTGCGGCTCATGGTCGGCTCCTCGCTCGGCGTTCAGATGAACGTGTCGATGTCGTGCGCGGTGATCGCGTCCATCGCCCGCTCGGCGACGGCCGCGATGGTCATGGACGGGTTGCACGCCCCGGTCGTGCCGGGGATCAGGGCGCCGTCGAGCACGTAGAGGCCCCGCTGGCCCCGCACCCGGCCCTCCAGGTCGCACACCGTGCCCATGGACGCGCCGCCCAGTGGGTGCCAGGTGCTGTTGACCAGGGAGTTGGTGTCCGTCAGTACGCCGAGTCCCTTGGCGACGGCCGTGACCCGCCGGTGGAGGTTGCGGTGGCTCGCGGAGTCCCCGCCCCGGGGCCAGTGCAGGGACACCGAGTCGGTGGACGCGTCGTAGCGGAAGCGGCCGCGGTCGGGGCTCACCCCGAAGCCGACCAGCATGGTCGTCCGGGCGTCGATGCCCAGTGGCGGCAGTGACGCCTGGATGACGGTGTTCGCGGTGGCCGGGTCGTCCCACGCCTTGCTTCCGTAGACGACGGGGCCTCCCTGCTCGGCGCCGAAGTCCTCCTGCAGGTTCGTCCAGGCGTAGATGCGGTCGCCGTTGGTTCCCCAGCCTTCGCCGAGTCCGTCGGGGAGGTCGGGCACGGCGCCGGTCGCCTGCGCGCGGACCAGGAGCCTGCTCGTGTTGACGCTGCCGGCTGCCATGACCAGGGCACGGGTCGAGAGGACCTTCTGCTCCAGCACGCGGCCCGAGTCGTCGGTGCGGTCGGCCCACACCTCCCAGCGGCCGTCGGCGGCCCGGGCCACGGAGGTGACGTTGTGGTGGGTCGCGACGGTGACCTTGCCGGTCGCCTCGGCCTGCCGCAGATACGTCACGTCGACGGAGTGCTTGCCTCCGTTGTTGACGCCGAGTGCGCAGTCCCCGTTGGTGTAGGAGGGCTTCATCTCGCCGCGGAGTTCGGCGAGGGCGTAGTCCCAGTCGATCGGCATCGGGATCTTCGCGAGGTCGTAACCGGCTCCGCGCACCCGCTCGGCGAAGACCCGTGCCGCGTAGTAGGTGCGGGCGCCGACGAGTTCGTCGGGTGCCGTCGCGACCTGGAGCATGTGCGCCACGCGGGGGTAGTGGATCAGGTCCATGCGGCCGTAGTCGAGGCGTTCGGGCAGCCAGGTGTTGAACACCGCTTCCGAGGGCTGGAGGGTCATGCCCTGGTAGACCAGCGATCCCCCGCCGACCCCGGCCGCGCAGACGCTGAGGATGTTCTCGCCGCGTACGGGTTCGAGAAGCCCTGTGTAGGGCGCGAAGTCCAGTGGGGTGCCGATCAGCCGGGCGAGCGGCCTGACGGCGGCCGGGAGCGTGCCGTACCAGAGCATCCGTTTGTCGAGGCCGGACACGTGGGGGAAGGTCTCGGCGTTGGGCCCGGTCGGCCACCTGCGGCCGCGCTCCAGGACGGTCACCGGCACGCCGGCCTGCGCGAGGCGGAGCGCCGCCACACCTCCCCCGAACCCCGATCCGATGACGACGACCCGGTGTTCCTCCCTGGTCAGCCGCACGCGGGACGGTGCGGCCGAGGCCGCCGGTGAGGGGAGGAGGCTCGCGGCGGCCAGTCCGGTGGCACCGGCGAGCAGGGCGCGTCTGCTGGGCCTGGGCATGTGGGGCTCCTTGGTCGGATGTGGGGGTGCCGTCCGTGGGGCGGCCGACCGCGCCGTTTCGGCGGGCCGGGCGGGGTTCGCGCAGGCCGGACCGCGCCCGTCGCTTGGCAGGGGCATGCCAAAGAGCGGGCGAGACCGCGGCGGTTACTCGCTGGTTACTTACGTTAGAGTAAGTTCGCGTGTCACTCAGTGACAAGACGTCTGCATGCGTCATCTTGCGGCGGCTTCGCTATGCTGCGGCGACCAGAGACCGAGGGCGGGGAGCGAGCGTGCGCAGGACGCCATCCGTGGACCACGGGCAGCCTGCGGCACCGGACGACAGGCCGTCGCTCGCCCAACGGCGCAGGTCCGCCCTCCGCTTCGACATCGCCCGTGAGGCCGTCCACCTGTTCACCACGCAGGGCGTCGGCGCAACGACGGGCGAGCAGATCGCCCAGGCGGTCGGCGTCTCCGCCCGCACGCTGTGGCGGCACTTCCCCACCAAGGAGAGCTGCGTACTGCCGCTGCTCACCGCGGGCC
The DNA here is from genome assembly GCF_042872045.1 of Streptomyces sp. NPDC005496. Taxonomy (NCBI): domain Bacteria; kingdom Bacillati; phylum Actinomycetota; class Actinomycetes; order Kitasatosporales; family Streptomycetaceae; genus Streptomyces; species Streptomyces sp. NPDC005496. The sequence goes on along the minus strand of NZ_JBIAJQ010000006.1, from coordinate 137,548 downwards.
TCGACTTCGCCATGGACCAACTGCGGTACTGGCCGACGGACATGAGCCTGCTGGACTTCTTCGAGGACCTCTGCGGGAACGGTGAGATGCCGCCGGCCGCCCCCGTCATCCTCGACCTGATCCGGATGACCTCCACCGACCCGGCACTCCGCGCCGTCTGGCTCCAGGCGCACGACGACGCACTGCCCGTCCTCGCGACGATGCTCGCCCGGCGATCCGGCGCGGACGTCGACGACCTGCGAGTGAAGGTCCACGCCGCGACCCTCAACGGGGCACTGCGCGCCGTCGCCGAGGACTTCGCACGGCGGTACGGGGACGACCCGGACGCGGCCGGCAACGAGATCACCGCCTGCCTCCTCGCCGCCCTGCACGCTGCGTCGGAAGGGCTCCCCTACTGACGCCGAGGTGTCGGGGATGAACCGCGACGCAGGGACCGTCACCGGCAGCCGGAGCCGAACCCGCGCCGCGTGAACGTGATCGCGACTGCGGCGCGAGACGCGAACCGCGTCCCACAACGGGCCCCTTGCCGTGCCGGACCACTCAGGGCGCGGCGCCTGCACGCCCTCCGGGACGCGGCCGACAGAAATTCAGGCGCGGCCGAGGCGAGACCACGCGAAACTTGCCGCATGACCACAGACTTCCGTGTACGCCGGGCTGAGGCGGCCGACGCTCCCGAACTGGCGCGGTTGCGCTGGGCGTTCAAGCAGGAGGACTACGAAGCGGACCACGAGGTCGACGCCCCCGCCCCGGTTCACTCCGCGAGGGAGGCCGAGCAGTGGATCCGGGAACGGCTGGGCGACGGACGGTGGTTGGCCTGGGTGGCCGAAAGCGACGGAGTGGCCCGGGGGCACGTCTTCCTCAACCTCGTGGAACGAGTGCCCGAGGCCTATGAGGACAACACACCCCTCGGTTACGTGACGAACTTCTACGTGACCCCCGGGTTCCGCGACCGCGGGTGCGGTGCCGCACTGCTCGACGCCCTGCGCCGGCACGCACGGGCCACGGGCATGGACGTGCTCGTGGTCTGGCCGTCCGAGCGCAGCGCCCCGCTCTACCGACGGGCGGGGTTCCGGCCCCCGGAGGAGCTGCTGGAGGCGCGGGACAGCTGAGACGGTGATTCCGAACCCTTCCAGTCACCGCTGCCGACGGGTCGGGGGCGTCTGCGGCGGCCGAGCACCGGTCAGCCAAGGGAAGGAGACCGGGACGCGACCGTCGTCAAAAACCGGTGGCCCCGGCTCGCCGTGGGCCGTAAGGTGGGCGCACGCCCTGAGACGGACGGAAGGAGGCGAGTGCCATGCAGTTCACAACGACCCAGCGCTCCCTTTCCGTTGCCCCGGCGTGGCTCGTCTGATCCGACCGGGAGCGCTTCACACGGCATTCTTCCCGGAGGACTCATGACCGACACGGTCATCCACGCGCTCGACGAGCGCGACGCACATCTCTTCGACACCCTGCCCGACCCGCTGAACACGCGAGAGGCACACCGGCGCACCCGCTTCCGCACCGACTGGAAGCGCGTGGCCCTGCGCGACGGAAAGGTCGTCGCCCGTGCCGCCTGGTGGGGTGGCCCCGACGACACCACACCGCTGACCGTCAACTGGTTCGACGTGGCCGAGGGCGAGGAGAAGGCCGGAGCCGAACTCCTGCGCAGCGCACCCTGGCAGGTCGAACTCGAGATGAACCTGCCCGCCGGCTGGTGCGAGGACCCCGCCCTGCGCACCGCCGCCGAGACACGGTTCACCGCCGCACGGGCGGCGGGATACGAACTCCTGGTGGAGCGCTTCCTGTACCGCTGGACACCCGACTGCGGGCTGCCCGAACGCCCCGGCCGCCTGGAGTTCCGCTCCGAACCGGACGACGCGGTCTTCTTCGACGCGCTGCGCAGCATCCACTCCGTGACGTTGGACGCCCACGCCCTGCGAGCCATCCGCGAAGGCGGCATCGACAAGGCCGCCCAGGAGGAACTCGACTTCTTCAACTGGTGCCCGTCGCCTCGGGAGTGGTGGCAGATCGCTCACACTCCGCAAGGGGAGCCGGTGGGCATCCACATCCCGGCGCGCAACCCGTCGGGCCCTTGCGTCGGATTCATCGGGGTGCTGCCGGAGCAGCGGGGCCGCGGGTACGCCTATGACCTGCTCGCGGAGTGCACCCACTTCCTGGTCGAGCAAGGCGCGGACTTCGTGTCCGCGGCGACGGACCAGGGCAACTTCCCGATGGCCGCCAACTTCGCCAAGGCGGGCTACCCGGTAGTGCGGGAGCGGCTCAACTTCGACTTGGCCGACGCCGGTTGAGACAGCGCACCGTACCGGCCGGGGCTCGCGCCCCCTGCCGGTACGGGCGCGACCCGGGATCACGTACCCGCCATCGCCCGTCACACCGTCCTGGGCCACGGCAAGCGCATCACCTCCGCCGCGCCTGCGTGGGACTACAAGCCCTTCACCGCGTGCACCATGCAGACGAGCCGGTCGCGGTCGTCCCAGGACTCGGTGATGGTGAACCCGAGCCGCTCGTACAGTGCGATGGCCCCGGTACGCCACTCCCACACCGACAGCCGCACCAGGCCCACGCCGAGGTCTGCGGCGTACGTCAGCGCGGCGCCGACCAGGTCGGAGGCCACGCCCCTCCCCCGGAACGCCGGGTCCGTCCAGAGCCTCTTGATCTCGCAGTGCCCGTCGACGGGAGCGGTCACGACCAGACAGCCCACCGCGGTGGCACCGCTGAACGCCAGCAACACGGCGTCGTCCGCGAAAACGGCCTCAGGACGGACCAGTTCGGCGCGGTAGCGGTCCGGCAGCTCGTCCACGCCGCCGGCGGCCTCACCCTTCTCGGCCTGCGTCCGCAGGTGGTAGGCGGCCAGCAGCTCGGACAGCCCGTCACGGGCGGAGAGGTCCCTGCCAGGCCGGCGGACGACCACCACAGCGTCTTGCGTGTTCATGCGGTGAGCATCGCACGACGCGGGACAGGCGCCCCGCGGCACCCATCGCTCGCTGTACGGCCGGACGGCACCGGCGTCGGCCCCGGCTCAGTGCACGGAGAGGCCACCGTCGACGAAGATCGACTGACCGGTGACGTAGCCGGACGCCTGACCGGCCAGGAACACCGCGGCGCCGGCGAAGTCCTGGGCCAGACCGTTGCGCCCGGCCATCGTGCGCTCCGCGAGCGCCGCCACCTTCTCCGGGTCGGACGACAGGCGTTCGTTGAGCGGCGTCATGACGAAGCCGGGCACGAGCGTGTTGCAGGTGACGCCGTGCCGCGACCAGGCCTCCGCCTGTGACCGGGCCAAGGACTCCAGCGCCCCCTTGGAGACGCCGTAGGCGCCGCTCTGGACGAACGCCCGGTGCGCCTGCTGCGAGGTGATGTGGATGATCCGGCCGAATCCGCGCTCGGCCATACCGGGCCCGAACCGCTGGCCGAGCAGATAGGGCGCCTCCAGGTTCACCGCCATGGTGGTGTCCCACACCTCGTCGGTCAGCTCGTCCATCGGCGGCCGCAGGTTGACCCCGGCGCTGTTGACGAGAATGTCGGGCTCGCCGAACACCTCGGCCGCCTGTTCCGCCGCCGCGCGCACGCCCTCGCGGGTGCCCAGATCTGCGCTCACCCAGGCCGCCCGGCATCCCTCCGCCGTCAACTCGTCGACGGTGGCCGTCAGTTCGCGTTCCTTGCGCGCCACGACCACCACGCTCGCACCGGCCCTGGCGAGCGCTCCCGCGATGGCTCTGCCGATACCGGAACTCCCTCCGGTCACGACGGCGACCCGGCCGTCCAGCGAGAAGAGTTCGGAGAGGTAGGCGCTCGATGTCATGTCCGAACCCTAGACGCGAGGGCCATGACGGAATCGCCAGGGGCGGAGGTCCAGAAAGCGCGCCCGCCACACCCTCTCCCGGCGCTCCCACCAGGCACTGCCCGATCCGGCCTTGTCCGTGTGCCGCGCCCGGACGCCGTCCCCGTAAGGCCGCCCCTGTCCCCCCTGTCTCCGGGCCAGAACAAAGGGCGTCCCGGCGTGCCGTCGGCGCACGGCCGGGCGATACTGGGGACTACTCGTCCGACGGCGCCTCTCCTGTGACGGGCCGTTGATCCCAGCAGCGGAGGGATCCAAGATGTGCCGCTGGATCGCCTACTCGGGCACTCCTGTCCTGCTCAGCCAGGTGCTGTTCAAGCCGACCCACTCCCTGATCGACCAGAGTCTGCACTCCCGCATGGGGGTGGAGACGACCAACGGCGACGGTTTCGGCCTCGGCTGGTACACCCTGGACACGGGCGCGACCCCGGCCATCGTGCGGGACGTGGGCCCGGCGTGGAACAACCGCAATCTGCGGGAGGTCGCCCATCACGTCCGCTCGGGCCTCTTCTTCGCCCACATCCGGGCGGCGACCGGGACGGCCGTGCAGCAGTCCAACTGCCACCCCTTCCGGCACGACCGCTGGATGTGGATGCACAACGGGATGATCAACGGTTTCCGTCTCCTCCGGCGTGATCTCGCCGTGGCCGTCGATCCGGAGCTGTACCCCGACATCGAGGGGTCCACCGACTCCGAGCTCATGTTCTACCTCGCCCTCACCTTCGGCCTCACGGAGGACCCACCCGGGGCGGTGGCCCGTATGGCGGCCCTCGTCGAGCGAACGGGCCACGCGCACGGCGTCGAGAATCCCCTCCAGATGACCGTCGCGGTGGCGGACGGCGAGCGGCTGTGGGCGTTCCGCTACTCCAGCGAAGGGCGGTCACGCTCGCTGTACTTCAGCACGAGGGTGGACACCCTGCGCTCCCTCCACCCCGACGTCGGGTTCCTCCGTGAGGTCTCGGAGGAGACGCGTCTCGTCGTGTCGGAACCGCTGGGCGACCTCCCGGGCGCCTGGAACGAGGTCCCGGAGCACAGTTACGTCCTCGTCCAGCCGGGTCACGACGTGATCCGCAGCTTCCGTCCCGAGTTCGAGGGCGACCCGGCCCGAAGCTGAGGAGCGGGCACGGACAGGCGCCGGACCACGGACGTCCGGAGGCCTCCGGAGGAACCGGGCTACGGGCGCGCGGTGATCCCCGCGAGGATGAGGTCGATGCCGGCCGCGAACTCTGCCCGGTCGTCGTGCCGGCGGAGGCGCTCGGCGACGTGCCGGGTGAACGGGTAGCGGTCGGGGTCGAGTGCCTCCCACGCGGTCGCCGTGGCGTCGAGGAACTCGGTGCGGTCCGTGCCCGGCCGCACCGTGCGCGCGTTCGCGGCGTTCTGGCCCGCCACTCCGAGGATGTAGTTCAGCAGCGCGGACGCCGCGGTGAACTGGGCCTCGTCCGGCACCCCGAGCGCCTGGACCTGTCGTCCGAGGCTTTCGAAGACCTGGAGCATGGGCGGCTGCGACGGTGAACTGGCGAGTTGCGTGCCGACCCAGGGATGGGCGTCGATCGCGTCGAACAGGCCCAGTGCGAGGGCGCGGATCGTCTCCTGCGGGGTCGCGGCAGTGTCTCCGACGGTGGTGGCTCCGATGACGGCGTCGGTTGCGGCACCGAGGAGCTCGGCCTTGCCCGTGACGTGCCAGTAGATCGCCCCGGGGCCGGTCGCGAGCCGCTCGGCCAGCGCGCGGAAGGTGAGACCGCCCTCCCCCACCATGTCGAGGAGTTCCACGGCGGTGGTGACGATGCGCTCGCGGGAGAGCGGTTCCTGCCGTCGGTCCGGACGGCGCGTCCTGGTTGCCATGCCGCCATCGTAGACGCTCTGGAACATTGTTCCAGCTTGACAGGTGATGGAACGGTGTTCCACTCTGGGCGTGCTGGAACGTCGTTCCAGACTCCCTCGGTCGGCGCTCGCCCCGGGGTCCGCGATCACGGAGGAAGCACCATGACCACGCACGTCACGATCGTCGGAGCGGGGCTCGGCGGGCTGACGCTGGCCCGCGTCCTGCACGTCCACGGCATCCCGGCGACGGTGTACGAGGCAGAGGCGTCACCGGCCGCGCGTGCCCAGGGCGGCATGCTCGACATCCACGACCACGACGGACAGCGGGCTCTCAAGGCCGCAGGCCTGTACGACCGGTTCCTCGACCTCATCCACGAGGGCGGTCAAGCGATCCGCGTGCTCGACCGGCACGCGACCGTGCTGTTCGACCGGCCCGACGACGGCTCGGGCGGGCGGCCCGAGGTGCTCCGCGGCCGGCTGCGGCAGCTGCTTCTCGACTCGCTGCCCGCCGGCACGGTCGCCTGGGGGCACAAGGTCACCGTGGCCCGGTCTCTGGGCGACGGCCGGCACGAGCTCACCTTCGCCGACGGCTCGAAGGTGACGAGCGGCCTCCTGGTCGGCGCGGACGGCGCGTGGTCACGGGTCCGCCCCCTGCTGTCCGCGGCGCGACCCGAGTACGCCGGCACGGTGTTCGTCGAGACCTACCTGTTCGACAGCGACGAACGCCACCCCGCCAGCGCCGGGGCGGTCGGAGAGGGCTCCATGTTCGCGCTCGCACCGGGCAAGGGAATCGCCGCCCACCGGGAGCCGGACGGCGTCCTGCACACCTACGTCCAGCTCAACAAACCGCGTGAGTGGATCGACGACATCGACTTCACCGACGCCGCCGGAGCCGCGGCCCGGGTCGCCGAGGAGTTCCCCGGATGGGCACCCGAACTCACCGCGCTCATCACCGACGGCGAGACCGCTCCGGTCGCCCGGATCCTGCACTCACTGCCGGGCGACCACCGGTGGGAGCATGTCCCGGGCGTCACCCTGCTCGGTGACGCCGCCCACCTCATGCTGCCCTCCGGCGAGGGCGCCAACATCGCCATGCTCGACGGCGCGGAACTCGCCGACGCCATAGCCGCCCACCCCGACGACACCGAGGCGGCGCTCACCGCGTACGAGGAAGCGCTGTTCCCCCGCAGTGCCGAGGCGGCCGCCGAGGCCGCCGCCCTTCTCCCCCTCTACCTCGACGAGAACGCGCCGCACAGCCTGGTCGACATGTTCACCGGCGCCCGGCAGGGCGGCGACCCGGCAGGTACCTGACGCACGGCCGGAAAGCGCTCGCGTACACGCCCGGAGGGCGCCGCCTACCACCCCAGTACCGATCTTGCACGTCGCGCGCGGGGGCGGGAGGGCTGGGATGCTGGATCCGAGAGCACTGCCCCGTGACACGACTCCGACGGACAGTGGTGGTGAGCGCCCGTGGCGGAGACCTCCGAGCATGCTTCGGGAGCGGCCGACCCGGGCGCCCCGTGGCTCGATCTTCCGGGAGAACCCCTTCTCCGTACGCGGATCACCGTGCCGACAGGACCGGCCACGTTCCTGCGGCGGCAGCGACTCGTCGATCATCTCGACGAAGCCCTCCGGACGCCGTTGACGCTGGTCAACGGTCCGGCCGGAGCGGGCAAGACCCTGCTGGCCGCCGACTGGGCCGCCGGACTGCGGCAGCCGGTCGCCTGGCTGTCCGCGGAGGCGGAGGACCGGCGTCCCGGAGTGTTCTGGGCCTACGTGCTGCAAGCCCTGCGCGCTGGCGGGGCGCCGGTGTCCGCAGCGGTGGGGGTTCCGGCCGAGGCGGGCCGGGTGGACCAGCGGCTGCTGTCGGCGCTCGCCGCCGAGCTGAACGGCCGTGCCGGACCCGTCGTCGTGATGATCGACGAGTACGACCGTGTGACGGACCCGGAGATCGCGGAGCAGCTGGAGTTCGTCCTGCATCACGCGGGGCAGGGCCTGCGTCTGGTCCTGGTGACCCGGACCGAACCCCTCCTGCCCCTGCACCGCTACCGGGCGGCGGACGAGCTGACGGAGATCCGCGCCGCCGAGCTCGCCTTCACGCCGGAGGAGACGGTGGCGCTGCTGGAGCTGCACGGACTGACTCTGCCGGTGCCGGCCGCGAGCGCCCTGGTGGATCGCACCCGCGGCTGGGCGGCCGGTCTGCGCCTGTGTGCCCTGGCCGCAGGGGAGACCGAGGATCCGGAGAGGTATCTGAAGGAGTTCGAGGCGGACCGGAGCACGGTCGCGGACTTCCTGCTCGCCGAAGTGCTCAAGCGGCAGACGGCGGAGACCCAGGACCTGCTGCTGCGCGTCAGCGTCCTGGACCGCTTCTGTCCCGGCCTGGCGGACGCCCTGACCCTGCGGAGCGACGCCGAGCCCATCCTCGACGGACTGCACCGCGGGAACGCGTTCGTCGAGCGTCTGGGGCACTCGTGGTATCGGCTGCACCCGCTGTTCGGGGAGATACTCCGCGCCCATCTGCGGGTGCGCATGCCCGGCCTGGAGCCGGAACTCCACCGGCGCGCCGCACGCTGGCTGCGCCGCCGGGGGACGCTCACGGAGACCCTCGCCCACGGCGCGGCCTCGGGCGACTGGGAGTTCACCGCCGAAGCCCTCGTCGACGACCTGGCGATCGGGCAGTTCTTCACCGGTCTGCGCTCCGGCGAACTCGACCACGTCTTCTCCGAGTTGGACCCCGGGACCGCCGGCCCCGCCACCGATCTGGTGCGGGCGGCCCGCGACCTGTCCCGGGGCGAAGCCGAACGCGGACTGCACCACCTGCGCCGCGCGCAGGAGCGGCTGGCCGCCGCGGGACCCGACGCCGCGTCCGCCCGGCTGAGCTGCGCCCTGCTGCAGACGCTGGCCGCCCGGCTGACCGGCGCGCCCGACGACGCCGAGGCGGCCGCCGAGACGGCCGGCGCACTCCGGCGGGAGGTCCCGGGTCCACTGCTGGACGGGCATCCCGAACTCATGGCGCTCCTGCGGACCCATCTGGGCTCGGCCCGCCTGTGGGCCGGACGGTTCGAGGACGCGCGCGCGGTGCTGGCCCAGGTGGCGGGCACGCCGGGCGGGGCGCCCACCGTGCTCCCGCGTGAGGAGGCGGTCGGGCACCTGGCTCTGATCGACCACCTCCACGGCTGGATCGGCCGGGCGGAGCGCAAGGCCCTGACGGGAGCCCCCGAACCGCAGCGGTCCGGTCCGCCTCGCCAGGACCCCTCGTCCGGGCCGCCCCGACAGGACCCGTCCGGCGCCGGCTCCGCCCTCGGGCTGCTGGTGCTGGCCGCCGTGGCCATCGAGCGCGATGAGCTGGGCCGGGCCCAGGGACTCCTCGACGAGACGGCCCGGCTCCCCCTCATCGGGCAGGACCCGGTGACGGCGGCGGGACGAGCCGTCGTCGAGGCTCGCCTTCTGCTGGCCCGGGGCAAGGCCCGCGCCGCCGTGGAGGTGGTGGACCCGGGCGTGTCCACCGCCGTGCCCTCGCCCTGGGCGGACGGCTGCGCGGCACTGGTCGTCTCCGCCGCCCACCTGTCGGAGGGGCACCCGGAGAGCGCGGTCGAGGTACTCGAAGACGTGTCCGCCGATCAGCCGGCCTGCGCGGTCGAGGCGGCACGGATGTTCCTCGCCGCGGCCCGTCCCGAGAGGGCGCTCGCCCTGCTCGACGCGATCCCCACCACGGGCCGCACCGGTCCGGCCGTGACCGTCCGGGCAGCGCTGGTCAAGGCCCGGGCGGCGCAGGAGGCGGGCGACGGCGCCACCGCCCGCCGGCTCGTCGCGCAGGCGCTTCTCGACGCCCGGCGTGAGCGGCTGCGGCGTCCCTTCCTCGATGCCGGTCCATGGCTACGGCCCATGCTGGCCACCGCGCCGCTGCACGACCTTGCCGCGGACTGGCTGGCCCCCGGTCCGTCGCGACGGAGCACGCCGGCCGCCGCCGAGGACGAGCGGCCCCCGGCGCTCGTCGCCGAGGAGTTGAGCGGACGCGAGCGCGACGTCCTGGAACGGCTGGCCAGGATGATGTCCACCGAGGAGATCGCCGCGGACCTCTACGTGTCCGTGAACACGGTGAAGACCCACCTCAAGAGCGTCTACCGGAAACTGGCCGTGAACCGGCGCAACGAGGCGGTGCGCCGCGCCCGCGAGCTCGGGCTGATGTGAACCGCCCGCGCCGACGACCCCGGCCGGGGCGTCCGGCGTAGGCATCAGGTGCGGGCGGCCGCGGGCGCGAGCCGCCGCCTCCGGGCGACCGAAATGAACTCCTTCCCTTGGGCCGTGTGGCCGAGGCCCGCATCCGATGGCGCGAGAGACTTCCGGACGCCGCGCCGGCCCGATTACCGCACGGCCCCGCCCGATCCCCTCGCCCTCCCCCGTGGCGGGTGAGGCGCTGGGCGGGCCGTTCGGCTGCGATGGGAGGGCGGCAGCGCACGCGTGGGCCGCCGCCCGGCGCATTCCGCCGGCAGCACGGCCGACTCGGTGAGGCGAGGTGGACACCTTGAAGCACTGGCGCGCTCTGATCGTCCTGGGTACGGCCCAGTTCCTGATGGTCCTGGACACGTCCGTCATGAACGTCTCGATCAGCCAGCTGGTCGAGGACTTCGACACCGAGGTCACCGCCATCCAGGCCGTCATCACGCTGTACGCGCTGGTGATGGCCGCCTTCATGATCATCGGCGGCAGGTTCGGTGACATCCTGGGGCGCCGCCGCGTCTTCCTTCTCGGTCTCACCGTCTACGCCGTCGGATCGGCCCTGACCGCCGTGGCACCCACGCTGTGGGTCCTCACCCTGGGCTGGTCCGTCATCGAAGGACTCGGCGCCGCCATGGTGCTGCCCGCCATGGCCGCCCTCATCGCGGAGTCGTACCGAGGACGGGACCGGGCCGTCGCCTACGCGGTGGTCGGCGGGCTCGCCGGTGCGGGAATCGCGGTCGGCCCCCTGCTGGGCGGCTGGGTGACGACGTACCTCACCTGGCGGCTGGTCTTCGTCGGTGAAGTCGTGGTCGTGCTGGCCGTCCTGCTGTGCCGCGGGGTGATCCCGCGCACCGACCCGACCGGCCCGCGACCGCGGCTGGACGGGATCGGCGCGGTGCTCTCCGCGGCCGGACTGGGGCTGTGCGTGCTCGGCGTGCTGCAGAGCAGCACCTGGGGATGGGTGCAGCCCCGCAATCCGCCCTTCACCGTCCTCGGCTTCGCCCCGACGCTGTTCGTCGTCGCCGCCGGAGCCGCCGTCCTCACCTTCTTCCGGTACTGGGAACGACGGCGGGACGAACAGGGCGCCGATCCCCTCGTCCATCTGTCCCTGCTGAGCAGACCGGTGCTGCGCTCCGGCCTGATGACGCTGCTGAGCCAGAACCTCATCCTGCTCGGACTGTTCTTCGCCATCCCGCTGTACCTCCAGGTGGTGCAGGGGTTCGACGCCTTCCAGACGGGGCTGCGGCTGCTCCCGGTGTCCGCCACCATGCTGGTGACCTCCCTGTGCGGTTCCGCGCTGGGAAGGGTGATGGGACCGCGCCGGGTGGTCCGGCTGGCCCTGCTGACTCTCACGGCGGCCGTCGTATGGCTACTGGCCACCATCGAGCCGGAGATCGACGACGCCCAGTTCGCCGGCGCGATGGCGCTGCTCGGCGTGGGTGTCGGCCTGCTCGCCTCGCAGCTCGGCAACGTCGTCCAGTCCAGCGTCGGCGAGAAGGAGCGCAGCGAGGTCGGAGGGCTCCAGTTCACCGCACAGAACCTGGGCTCCGCTCTGGGAACCGCGCTCATCGGGTCGATCCTCATCGGCGCGCTGGGCCACGCCGTCACCAGCAAGGTCGAGGACGACCCGCGGCTGTCTGCGCAGGCACGCGAGGGGGTCAGCGTGGCCCTGGAGGCCGGAGTCTCCTTCGTCCCGACCGAAGAGGTCCGCACGGCGGCCGAACGCGAGGGACTGCCGCCTTCGGAGGTCGACGCCATCGCGGAGTCCTACGCCGACGCGCAGCTCGACGGGCTGAAGGCGGCGATCCTCGCCACGGGCGGCATCACCCTCGCCAGTTTCCTCGTCACCCCGCATCTGCCGGCGGGCCGCGAGCGCCGTCCCTCGCGGCCGAAGAGCGGAGCCCCGGCCGGCGTCACAGGATCGACGCGCTGAACCCCTGGAGGACCGATGTCCCGGACCCCGAGCCCCGCCGAGGAGCGGACGACACCGACCGAGCGCCGGACGCGTGCCGACTACACGGGCGGCGTCTACGGCTCCATGCTCGCGGCCTCCGTGGTGATCGGCGCCGGCACTCTCGGCTCGTTCCCGCGCACGGAACTGGTGCTGCTGCTGTTGCTCACCGGCGTGGTGTTCTGGGTGGCGCACGTCCACGCGCAGTTGTTCGGCGCGCGTCTGGCGCAGCAGGCCCTGGACCGCAGAGCGGTACTGCACGTCTGCCGCGAGGAGTGGCCGATCGTCAAGGCGGCCGTTCCGCCCGCCGCCGCGGTGGCCGTGAGCCCGCTCCTGGGGCTGGACGTGCAGGGTGCCGTCTGGCTGGCCCTGTCCGTCGCGGTGGCCGGGCAGGTGGGCTGGTCCGTGGCCGCGGCCCGCCGGGCCGGTGCCTCGCGGCGTCTCATGGCGAGCACCGCCTCGGTCAACCTGGTGCTGGGGCTGCTGATCATCACCTTCAAGATCGTCCTGAAGCATTGACGCCCTTCGACCTCCGCGCCGTGCCCGGCGGGTCACCTGTACCGGGTGATGGCCGGTCCGGCGCGAAGGAGCACGATCGCAGGGAAGGGCGCCGTCCGCCTGCCCCACGCCGCCCAGGGGAGAGCAAGCCATGCGCTACGAGATTCGCGTCGAGGGAGACCTGTCGGACACGCTGGCCGAGGCGTTCCCGGAGCTCGGTCACGTGGTGATGTCCGGCCAGACGCTCCTGTTCGGCCCCGTCGTGGACGACGCGCACCTGTTCGGGCTGCTGGCCCGCTGCCAGTCGCTGGGGTTGCGCGTCCTGGAGATGCGGCAGTTGCCGGAGTGACGGAACGGATGATCCTGCTGACACCGGGTGTCCCGGGAATTCGGCTGGGGTGAGTCCGCCTCCGTCCGGGTGGGGATGCGGGCGGCGATCACACGGGGTTTCACGCTGACGAGAAGCGAGCCGGCGGTCCTTGGAGGCCGGCGCGGGTAGTCAGCACAGACACAGCGCAGGTGACGCGATGAGGAAGGCCCCCGACGAGGGGGCCTCCGACGAAGCGGACAGAGGGGCGGCGGAGCCGGAACCAGGGCTACGGCGCGGGGAGTTCGGGTCGGCGGAGCTGGAACAAGGGCTACAGCGTGCGGAGTTCGGGTCGGCGGAAGCCCGCCTCTCAGAGACTCTCCGCCGTGATCCGCCCGGAACGGCGCGCCGCTCCCAGCGCCTCGAAGTCCCGCTCGTTCTGGTCGGCGTAGGACTGGGCGAAGACGGTGAGCGCCCTGTCGAAGCGGTCGCTGCCGCCCAGGTACGCGGCGATCGCGACGGGGTCGCCGGAGCGGGCGTGGGCACGGGCCAGCGAGGCCCCGCACAGCCGAGCGAAGAGGGAGAGCAGGCCGGGGTCCATCGTCTCCGGCTGTGCGATGCCCTTCCAGTCCCGCAGTTGACGCACGTAGAAGTCCCGGTCCTGCCCGTCCAGGCCCGTGACGTGTGTCCATCCCAGGAAGATGTCGCTGGTCGTCTGGATCAGGCGCTGGCCGGTCACCACCCGGCGGCCCTGGTTGTCGTAGCCGTCCCCGCCCGTGTGGGCCGCAAGGACCGACTCCTGGGCCTCCTTGGCCTGCAGCAGCAGGGGGTCGTCGTCGTCCCTGCCGAGCAGCAGCAGGATCCAGCAGCGGGTGCCCACGCTTCCGACGCCCACGACCTTCCGGGCCATGTCCACGAGCCGGTAGTGACGCAGCAGGTGACGGCGTTCGGACGGCAGGGTCCGCGCGTATCCGCCCACCAGACCGCGCAGTTGCTCCTCGCGCCCGACCTCGGCACGGTCGTCCCGCAACTGGTCGAGCGGCGTGATCAGCGGTGGGTCCGGGGCGATGCGCCGGCCGTCGACCGTGACCCGGGTCAGCTTCTCGAACGCCTGGATGTTGGTCCGCGTGCGCGCCCGCTCCGTCGCCCGGGCCGTACGGCGCCTGGCCTCCTTGTCCATCGAGGAGGCCAGCAACTGGCGCATCCGGTCGGTGTCGTCCTGCGCGTACCAGATGTCCAGGGTGCGCATGCCGGCGAACTCGCGCATCCGTTCCCGGTACGCGCTCACGCAGGCGCGCACCGCTCTGTTCTGCTCCTTGAGCGAGAAGCCGTTGGCTCGACTCGCCGTCACGAAGCTCGCCGCCAGCCGCTTGACGTCCCACTCGAAGGGGCCGGGCAGGGTCTCGTCGAAGTCGTTGATGTCGAAGACCAGATGACGTTCCGGCGACGCGAGGAGCCGGAAGTTGAGCAGGTGCGCGTCCCCGCAGAGCTGCACCCACAGTCCCGTGCTGGGCAGGGCCGCGAGGTCGCCCGCCATGATGGCCGCCGCCCCGCGGTAGAAGCGGAACGGCGACTCCAGCATGCGGCCGTAGCGGATCGGCACCAACTCCCGCACACGGTCGGCGGACTGGCGCTCGACCACCTCCACAGGGTCGGTCCGCCGCTCGTCGGCCTCGAACCAGCCATGACTCGATCGCGAGGCGCGTGAGCGTGCGCTCCTGCCGTGAGCCGCTCGCTCGGCCTCGGGCAGGGACGCGGTGAAGTGGTTCGGTACGGTCATGGTCCGGCCTCCCGGTTCGGCGTCCTGGCGTCGGGGACGGCACCCGGCACGGTCCCCCGGCGCCGGTGAGGCAGCAGCGTCCGGGAAGCGCCCGTGTGCATGCGCGCGGCTCCGTCCCGGAGAGGTGGCCCGCCGGCCGTCCGCGGCCTCGTCATGGCGCGCACCTCCCGGGAGGTACGCGCTGATGCCACGGAGCCGCCGCGGGTACGGGCAGTCGCCCCGTGCCCGCGGTGCGGTGGCTCCGGCGGCCTGTGCCGGTCCGTTCCGGGTTCGCTCATGCCATGGCTCTTCGTTCCGTCCGACGTGCTGCTTGCGTTCACCGCGGGTCCGGCGAACACGTCCGGGTCCCAGCTCACACCGCGGCGCGGTCCGCCGGATCACCCGCGGCGGGTGACCCGACGGGCGGGCGGCACGGGGGACGCTGAGGCGGTCAGGTCCCCGCGCACCGTCCAGCCGGCGGTCCGGTAGCGACCTGCTCGGCGAGGAGGAGCCATGACCATGCCGCGTGATCCGGCGCCGCCCACCGGACCGGAGATCCTCACCGACGGGCCGGCCCCACGCCCGGCCGGCAACCCCGTCGACGTACTGGCACAGCTGGGACGCTCGTGGACCTGGATCCTGTGTTCGGCGATCGCGACCCTGGTGCCAGGTGTCCTGGTCCTGGTCTGGCCGGACGAGACCCTGCACGTCCTGGCCGTCCTCGTCGGCCTGTACCTGCTGGCCGCCGGAGTGTTCCGCTTCGTGGCCGTCTTCGGCCGGGAGGAGTCCGGGGAACGGCTGCCCGGGCTGCTCATGGCGGTGCTGTACCTCCTCGCCGGAGTGCTGTGCCTGCGCAACCCGCTGCAGACCATCGCCGCCCTGTCCCTGATCGTCGGCGTCGTATGGCTGGCCTCCGGCGTCCTGACCCTCTACACGGCCATCGCCGCCAAGGACCTCCCCCACCGCGGCGTCGTCGTGGGTGTCGCGGTGCTCGCCATCGTCGCGGGCATCGTGGTCCTGGCCCTGCCGACCGAATCCGCCCGCGCCCTGACCCGGCTCCTCGGGCTGTGGCTCGTCCTGCTCGGCCTGGCCGAAGCGGCCGTCGCCCTGGCCTGGCGGGCCGCGCTCCGCAGGGCCGGCGTACCGGGCGCGCACGCCTCCGGTGCGAGGACCTGACCGCGGCCCGGCCCGTGGGAGCCGCCGGTCGAGGGGCTCGCGGCGACCCGCTCACCGCACGAGGAGGGGAGCACGCATGAACCCGGCCTCACCGAGCCCCGAGGACCGCGCGCCCACCCACCCCCTGACGGCCGCGGAACGCGCGGAGTACGAACGCCTGCGTCGGCACGCGGGTGTACGGCACCGCCGGGTGCGCCGGGCCGGCGCGTCGGTCCTGCCGCTCCTGACGCTGCTGCTCGCGCCGCTGGCCGTGGTCGCCGCCTGGGTCCAGGACTTGGTCACGGACACCGACCGGTACGTGCAGACCGTCGCGCCGCCGGCGTCCGAACCCTCGGTGCAGAAGGTCGTCACCGACCGCCTCTCCGACCGCGTCGTCGCGGATGTGGACGTCAAAGCCGTTACGGACTCCCTCGCCAAGGCCCTCCAGGACGCCGGGGCACAACCCCGCGTCGTGGACGGCGCCGAGGCACTCACCGGCCCTCTGCGGTCCGCGGTCACAGAGGTCGTCGACCGCACAGTGAGCCGCGTGATCACCAGCGACGTCTTCCAGCAGGCCTGGGAGGGCGTTAACCGGCGGGCGCACGGCGCAGTGGTGGGCATGCTCACCGGTGACCGGAGCGGCGTCGTGAGCGCGGAGGGCGACACGGTCCGCCTGGACGTCGGCGAGGTCGTCGACGAGGTGCGCCAGCGTTTTGTCGACGCCGGCTTCGGCAAGGCCACCGCCATCCCCGACACCGACCGCACGATCACCCTGTTCGAGACGGAGAAGCTGAACAAGGCGCAGGACACGATGCGGCTGCTCGACGTCGTCGGCACGTGGGTGCCCGTGGTGACCCTCGTACTCGCCGCGCTCGCCGTCTGGACGACGCCGTACCACCGGCTGATGATGCTCACGAAGTGGGTGTCCGCCGGCCTCATCGCGGCGGGAGCCCTGGCGCTGCTGCGGTGGAACCACCCCTCGGTGGGCGCGGTCGCGCTCATCGTCTGCCTGGTCCTCGCCGCCCTGATCCTGGCGGCGGTCCTCGCGGCCGCGGCGGGTCCGACCGCCGGCGAGAAGCACCGACCGGCGGCCACGTGAGCCATGGTCAGGAAACCAGGCCCCGTTCCGGCAAACCGTAGACGCATGGCGGTGGAGCGGGTCGCGGCGGGCCTGCGGTCCGGTCAGGCGGCACGGCTGCTGACCCGCCTGTCGGCGCTCAACGTCGTGGAGGGCGCCGTGCGGCTGGCGGCGCAGGCCTTCATCACCGCGCTGCCGCTGCTGATGACCGTCGCGGCGTTCGCCCCCGCGGGCGTGCAGGACCTGCTGGCCGACTCCGTGCGTACGGTTCTCGGAGTGCGCGGCGACACCCTCGACGAGGTGCGTCGCGCCTTCGCCGCCACCGGCACGACACGCGACGCGGTCGGCGCCCTGGGTGTGATCGTCACGCTGGTGTCGGCCACGGCCTTCAGCCGGGCGCTCCAAGCGGTGTGCGAGCGGTGCTGGCACCTGCCACGCGCGCCGATCCGCGCCGCGGTCTGGCGCTGGCTGCTGTGGCTGGTGGTCTGGCTGGCCGTCCTCCTCGTCCAGGCGCCGCTGCGCAGCGGCTTCGGCGGCCGTGCGGTCATCGGGTGGGTGCTGGCGCTGCTGTCGGCGACGCTGCTGTGGTGGTGGTCCCAGCACCTGCTGCTCGGCGGCCGGATCGGCTGGCGGAACCTGCTGCCGGGAGCGCTGCTGGCGGGCACGGGCACCGTGGTGCTGAGCTGGGCCGCCGCCCTGTTCATGCCCACGGCCGTGGAACGCAGCCTGCGGGAGTTCGGCCCGCTGGGGCCCGTCTTCACGGTCCTGTCCTGGCTGATCGCCGTGTTCCTCGTGGCGGTCTCCGGCCTCGCGCTGGGCGAGTACGTGGCCTCCTCGGACTGGTACCGCGCCGCGTCCGCGTCCTGGCACCGTCCCGGCGGTGGGGACGCGGGCCGTCGGGCGCACCCGGAGTCACCCGCGCCGGGTGAGGTCGACAGGCACCCGCCGAGGCCACGCTGAGAACACCACACAGGTCGGCCGGCGGAGGCGCCGGGAACGGAGGGCGAGATGAGCGCGCAGACGTACCTGGCGTACGACTATCCCTTGCTGAGCGTCTTCTGGAGCATGTTCGTGTTCTTCCTGTGGATCATGTGGTTCATCCTGCTGTTCCGCGTGGTCATCGACATCTTCCGTGATGACGCGATGAGCGGATGGGCGAAGACGGGCTGGCTGGTCCTCACCGTCCTGCTGCCCTTCCTGGGCGTCTTCATCTACGTCATCGCACGCGGCAAGAACATGGGCCGTCGCGAGATGGCCCAGGCACGCGCACAGCAGGCCGACTTCGACGCCTACATCAGGCAGGCGGCGGGCACCACGCCCGGGACCGGCAGCGTCGACGAGCTCGCCCGGCTGGCCGAGATCCGCGACCGCGGAGCCATCACGGACGAGGAGTTCCGCAGGGCGAAGGAACTGGTGCTGTCGGGACACGGTCCGTCCCAGCACCCAGGCGGCGCGACAGCCGCAGGCTCCGCACGCTGAGCAGGTGTCCGACGACACGAAAACGAGGCAGCGGTATGAGCGCGACACACACACGGCAGGCCGACCCGAGGAAGCAGGCGTGGGCAGGCGGACTGACGGTCTTCGCGGGCGTCATGCTCATGATCGTCGGAGTGCTCGACATCCTCCGGGGCGTCATGGCCATCGCCGAGGACGACATCTTCCTCACCACACGCAACTACGTCTTCGAGTTCGACCTGACCGGCTGGGGCTGGATCCACCTGGTACTGGGCGCGCTGGCCGTCGTCGTCAGCCTCGGGCTGGTTCGGGCCACGATGTGGGCCCGCGTCGCCGGCGTGGTGATCGCCGGATTCGTCATCATCGCCAACTTCCTCTCCGTGCCGTACTACCCGGTCTGGTCGGTCGTGATGATCGCGATCTCGGGGTTCGTCATCTGGGCCCTGTGCGCGGTACGCGGGGACGACCACCTCGACTCGGCCTGACGGCACGCGCTCGCCGGGCGGCCGCGGACAGGAAGGGCGCGCACGTGGAACGAACGGCACGGTTCCCATGAACAGTCCACGCACGGCCGGGACTTCGCGGCACCGAGGTGCCGGATGGGCTCGCCTCGCACTGCTCGCCCTGCTGGCCGCCGTCCTGGTGCCGCTCGTCACCGCCGGCCTGCGCAGCGTGCTGTGGCTGCTGGTCGGTCTCGCCGGGCTGGCACTCGGTGTCGCCGGTGTGTGGTGGGCCCTCGCCCACACCGGCGTGGCCCGCGTCCTCGGAGTCGCCCTGTCACTGGCCGCGCCCGCCGCCGTGCTCGCTCTGTACGCGGCGGCCGGCATCCTGTGGGCCGCCTTCCTGTCGCTGGGCCTGTGGGCACTCGCCGCCACGGCCGCGCGTGTCGCCCTGGCACCGGGGCGCGACGCGACCGGACACCTGGTGACCGAGCCCGCACGCCATCCCTGGATTCTCATGAACCCGCGCTCGGGCGGCGGCAAGGTGGGCCGCTTCCACCTCGTGGAGAAGGCCCGGGAGGCGGGCTGCCGCGTGACCCTGCTGGAGGGCGTCCAGGACGTGTCCGAGCTGGCGCGGCAGGCCGTCGCCGACGGTGCCGACCTGCTGGCGGTGGCGGGCGGCGACGGAACCCAGGCCCTGGTGGCCGAGGTCGCCGCCCAGCACGATCTGCCGTTCGTGGTGGTGCCCGTGGGTACCCGCAACCACTTCGCCCTCGACCTCGGACTGGACCGCGACGACCCGCCCCGAGCTCTGGAGGCCCTGACCGACGCCGTGGAACTCCGCGTCGACCTCGGTTACGCCGCGGACCGCGTCTTCGTGAACAACGCCTCCTTCGGGACGTACGCGTCCGTGGTCGCCGACCCCGAGTACCGCGACGCGAAGACGCAGACGATCCTGCGCGCCCTGCCCGGTCTCCTCACCGGCGCCGACGCACCCCGGCTGCGGATGCGGGCCGGACGGACACGCTCCGAGGGGCTCCAGGCACTGCTCGTCAGCAACAACCCGTACGGGCGTGCCGTCGACGCGGCCCACCCCGGACGCAGGAAGCGGCTGGACTCGGGACAGCTGGGCGTGGTGTGCGTACGAGTCGACAACGCCGCCCAGGCGGCGACCCTGGTGCGCGGACCGCGCGCCGGCGGCACGGAGGGACTCATCCGCCTCAACGCCGAGGAAGTCGTCGTCGAGTCGGACACCGGCACCCTCCCGGTCGGCATCGACGGCGAGCACACCGTGCTGCCCGCACCGGTCGTGTGCCGCAGCGCCCCCGGAGCACTCAGGGTCCGCGTGCCACGCCATCGCCCCGGCACGCCACGGAGCGCCGCGGAGACCGACTGGCGACGCGTTACGAGGCTGGCCCTGGAACGCCCACTCGGAGACCGCGGCCGGCACGCCGAGACGACGTGAGGGGCGGTGTCCCTCAGCAGCGGTTGAGCACCGACTGCGCCACCCTCCACGCCGCCCCACATTTCAAGCCGCTACCGTCCGGACGCCTACGCGACGCGGCAACAACTCAACCAAGGCGAATGAACGAGCGGCCAACGGTCGTGCCGTTCAACCGAGTTGGGCCGCCCAAGCGCCCAACACGTCGAAATCCTCATCGACGAGGCCGCTTCGGGGGTCCACTCGGTGAAGCAGGGCCGGACCGTCATGGTGGTCCAGCACCCAGGTGCGGTCGGCCTCGGTGATCTCGTCGTCGATCCATGCGAACACCCGGCCTTTCGCCCACGCGACGATCGCGGGCGTCTTCCAGAACACGCCGTCAGCTTGTTCTTTATGGTCGCCGGTGGCTGACCGCGACAGTTCGCGGGGGTTGAGTGTGCATGGCTGCCCCAGTTGCAGCGTGTGTCTGGCTTTGTGCTTCGGCGTCCGCCGTTGTGGGTCCTACCGGTCGGGCACGTGGTTCGAAGGCATCCCGGCCCTCGTTGGTAGCGGAGGTGGGTGGGCACGCTCGTGCTGGTCGTGCCAGGCAGCGATGGTGAAAAACAGTGCAACGGCTGCCACGACTAGTTGGACCGCTCCTGCGAACGGATGCGCCGAGCGCAGGAAGATGAAGGCGATCACCAGCACGCCTAGTGTGAACCCGCCGAGCCAGAGGATCGGAACCCAGTCCATCGGGGGTGCGGCGGTTTGCTCTTCCACACGGCCCCATCCACGGATGACCGACGTCAGCCCCAGCAAAAGGCGACCGGGATCTCGATGAGCAGCACGATCAGGCTTATGCAGCCACCCGTGAACCCGTCGCCCCGCGAGTCTGAAGACTTTCCAGCGCGACAATCGTTCCCCGGTAAGCGCGGTATACGCGATCTCGGCTCGAAGGTCATGGTCCCACGCTCGTACGTCACGCCGGGCGCTGCATCACGGTTGACCAGGCCGAGACCGAGTCGTGGCCGAGCTGAGCGTCTCTCAGAGCCCCGACCCTCGAACTGCAGATCAAACACTCGCTCGTACGAGGATTCTGGGGACGTGAACACGGCCTCCGTCTGATCCTGTGCTCCGACCAAGAGGCACTTGACCAGCACGAAGGCCGGGCCAGGAGATGAACGGCAGTCGAGGCAGCCCCAGCACCGGTCGTCGTCCACACCAGGTCGAAGGAGAGCGCTGTCAGCGCCGGGCCGTGGCGCGGGTCGAGCCACACCCGCAGGGGCTTCACCGCCTTGTCCGGCAACCCGAACTCAGTGAGCCGCCGCCGCTCAGCGGCCTCCCAGTTCCGCGTCAGCAGCCTGTGCGTCTCATACCCCTCGGGTCGCCGGTACGGCTTCGCGGCATACGGATTCAACGGCCCGTCGACATCCACCAACAACACCGGTCGCACCAACTGCCCCCTCCTGAGGTGTGGATGGCACGGTACCTGGCCACGCTGGGCCCCTACCGCCCACGAGACTGAAGATGTGGGCGCCGATACCCGCGGTGAACAGGGGGACATGAGGTCGGCCGTGCAATCACGCTACGTTCGCCATATGCAGCAACCCTCGGCGAGCGTTCCCGCGCCCTTGGACGGCCCTGCCGTCGACGTCTCTGACGCCCATGAACTGCTGCTCGGCTATCTGGAGTGGTACCGCGAGGCTCTCCTGCGAAAGCTCGCCGGGCTGCCCGACGAACAACTCCGCACGCCTGTGGAACCATTGGGCTGGTCGCCGCTCGGCCTGGTCCAGCACCTCGGCTGGGTCGAACGCCGATGGCTGCGCTGGGGGTTCGGCGCCGAGGACGTCATCGCGTATCCGCCGGGTGGAGACGCTGAGGAATGGACGGTGCCCTCAGGGACCCCCACTGCACAGATTCTGGCCGCGTATCAGGCAGAGGTAGCCGCCGCGCAGGCCCTCACGCTGCAAGCCGCACTGAGCGACACGGCCCGTCTCGGAGGCCGCTTCAAGACGCCCGATCAGGCGCCCTCGCTCGGGCGGATCCTCTTCCATCTCCTCCAGGAGTACGCCCGCCATCTCGGTCACCTCGACATCGCGCGAGAGCTCATCGACGGCGAGACCGGCGAGTGAGGAACAGTTGCGGTGGCCCACTGCCCTACTGCTGGTCAGGGGTGCCGGCTCCGACGCGCGCGAGGGCGACGAGGTGGGGCGCGTCCACGCGGCCGACGGTGCACCGTCGGCCGACTCGATGACCAGAAGTCGATCACTCGGAAAGGCGCCCTCCGCGTCCGCCCGAGGTCGATCCACAGGTCAGAGCGTTCCTCGGGTTCATGAGTCGGATGGCGCAATCGACGGCCTCGTAGGTGTCGTGCCGTCGTTCCCGGCAGTCGCGCAGGCGCGATACAGGTCGCGCAGCAGGGCGACCTCGGCGCCGTGGTCAGAAGTCCTGGTTGACCCACCACACGATGTCGAGGAACGGCTCCTCCGGGTCGCTGCCGTGCGGATAGGTGCGGTACCCCACGGTGTCGAGTGCGACGTCGTCGACGCGCAACAGGGCCGTCCGCCAAGCCTCGGCAGCTGCGCCGAATTCTGCGACCGCTCCCGTGACGTCCCCGCTCACAACGTAGTCGTCCCGGGTCAGCGCGTGACTGCCTGCGGTGTGGTCGGCGCGTAGGAGGAGCATCTCGCTGAGGTGACTCAGCCGCCAGGCGATGGTGGTGAAGGTCGGCGGCCAGGGGTGCGGACAGGAGGCGGCGTCGCGTCCCCAGTCACCGGTACCCGCCAGGAAGGTCACACGCGGTCCCGCCCCGTCCACGCGCCGCCGGACCGACCAACAACCGGGCACCGGCTCCCACAGGAACTCCGCACCCGTCATGGGGCTGAACCTCGGCATCCACCCCGTCGCCGCTGTCCACGCCCGGCCCAGACATACGGGCGGTGAGGCGCCGGCTTGCGAAGTCGAACTGCTCCACCAACGGAGCGAGGCGGGACGGCGCCTGCATCGGATGCTCCTGTCTGAGGCGGCCAGTGACATTCCGTCAGCCTGGCACGCCCGGCGCCACAGTCGCGTCCAATTTCTCGCGCACTCTCCCGAGGCTGACTGATCGGACAGACAGGTCAGGAGCGGCTCCGGCCGGCCGCTTGTGCGGCCGGCCGGGTCACGCCGTTCCGGTCAGGCGTAGGTCTCGAACTCGGCCACCTTGGGCGTCCCGCTCGACGAGGTGATCTCGAACGTGACCTTCTTCAGCGAAGTGGACGCGAAGGAGACGACCCCCGCCCCGCTGCCCGAGGCCAGCACGGACCCGGTGTCGCCGTTGAGTACGCGCCAGGAGCCGATGTTGCCGGTGGCGCCCGAGGCCTCCTTGATGTTGATCTTGGAGATGGTCGTCGCGGAGCCCCACTTGATCGAGATGGAGCCGGTCGAGCCGGCCGGCGACCAGTAGGTGCTGGTGTTTCCGTCACGGACGTTGCCGTAACTGGTCCCGCTCGCCTTGCTGGAGCCGTCGGAGTCGGCGCCGATGCTCAGGTTGGTCCCGATCGGCGTGGGCGTGGGCGTCGGAGTGGGCGTGGGCGTCGGCGACGACGGCGGGGTGGGAGTGGGCGTCGTCGGCGTGC
Organism: Streptomyces sp. NPDC005496; assembly: GCF_042872045.1. Classification (NCBI taxonomy): domain Bacteria; kingdom Bacillati; phylum Actinomycetota; class Actinomycetes; order Kitasatosporales; family Streptomycetaceae; genus Streptomyces; species Streptomyces sp. NPDC005496. The sequence continues at coordinate 113,988 of NZ_JBIAJQ010000006.1, read as the reverse complement.
AGTTGCCGTCCGACACCTTCAGGCCGTTGTTGGCGCCCGCCGTCGCGGTCACGATCGACGGTACGCAGGACGCGCCGTCCAGGGTGTAGGCGTAGGGGATGCTCACGGTCGTGTTCGACGTCGGGTTCGGGCCGGCCGGGTTGTTGTCCTCCCCAGGGGCCGACCAGGTCACGTTGTCGAAGATGTTGCCGCTGACCTGCCAGTAGCCGGGCAGGTCCGTGTAGAAGGTGCCAAGGACGTCCTTGGAGTCCTTGAAGTAGTTGTTGTCGACCTTGGCCTTGCCGCCGGCGCGGGGGTTGATGCCGGACGAGTTCAGGCTGACGTAGTAGTTGTTGTAGATGTGCGCGGTGGCGCCGCGCAGCAGGGGCGTACGGGAGTCGATGTTCTCGTACCGGTTGTGGTGGAAGGTGACGGGCCCGTTGGCGAGGTCGCTGTCGCTGGAACCGACGAGCCCGCCACGGCCGGAGTTGCGCAGGATGCTGTAGGACAAGGTCACGTACTTGGTGTTGTCCTTCATGTCGAACAGGCCGTCGAAACCCTCCGATTCACCTCCCGAGGCGACCAACGTGGCATGGTCGACCCAGACGTTGTGCACGTCGGTCTCCATGCCGACGGCGTCACCGCCGTTGGACGTGGGCGAGCCGGACTTTTTCACGTTCTGCACGGTCACGTTCTGGACGATGATGTTGCTGGACTGGCGGATGTGGATGCCGATCTGGTCGAACACGGCACCTCCGCCCACTCCGACGAGAGTGACGTTGCTGATGTCCTTCAGCTCGATCACGCCCGCGGCCGTGTTGCAGCTGGTCCCGGACACCTTGGCGGTGTTGCCGACGGTGATGGTCCCCTCGACCTGGATGACCAGCGGGGTGCTGCTGCTGGCCCTGCTGCACAGCGCCTGGTGGATCTGGGTGCCGGTGGTGGCCTTGACCGTCGCTCCGCCGGCGCCGCCGGTCGTCCCACCGTTCTGGGTGGCGAACCCGGTCGCTCCGGCCGCTGCCGCCGAAGCGGTGGGCATCGACAGGACCACGCCTGTCGCCGCCGCCAGGGCCAGTGTGCCGAGTGCCGCGGAGAGTCGCAGTGCGACTGGCTTTCTCATCCTTGCCTCGTCTTTCGTCATCGCGTGCCGGGGGTGCCGCGCACGTCCGAGCCCGGTCGGCAGGCAGGGGGAGATCACCGAAATGCCATGCAGATGTCATGTACGCAGGGCACATTCGGATCTGCCGATCCGGTGCGGGTGTTGTTCTCGCCACCAGGCGAGAGGAACGGTGGTGCGGGTGATACAGCTCTGACTTGAAGTGCGGCCGGTGTGCGGATGGGATGCCGGACCCCTGGAGTACACGCCCGCGGCGGAGGCGTACGCCGCCGAGAGGAGCGACCCCGGGGAAGGAAGTGCGTCCCGGTCGGAACCTGAGTGCGGTGCGGGCGCCCGTCGCCGTGGCCACGACGGCGGGCAGGGCGATGCGTCCGTACCCCGGAGCCCATCCCTGACTCCCGGCACGTCGGCACCTCGGCGCGGTCGGCCTTTACGCCACCCCTCGCCGGATCGGTTACGGCTTGCGGGCTGCGACGGCTGTACCGCGGCCACCTTCTCCGGCGCGGTCGACGCACACCGGGAAAGCGCTTTCTCTCCGCGAGGATAGGGCGGTCGTCGCCGAGTTGACAAGAATGTGAACAGCGTTCCCTCAGTCGATTTCCGTCGCTGCGCCATCCGCGTTGTGGCGCCACACCTGCACCCGGTCTTCACCTGACTAGGGTCGGCATACCGGAGCACCACCACGTCACACGCTCGTTCACAACAATGAACGTTGTTCTGTGATGAGAACGCCCTCAGAAGGGGCGCCGGAGAGCCGTCACTTCACTCGGACTTGCCTGGCGAGCCGGCAACACCTCTGTCCGAGCCCGGTTTTGCCGGTTCGGCAAGCGGACTGGCCGGGGCGGAGCATCCTGCCCGACCGTGGGTCCGTGAGCGACGACACCGTAGGAGAAACGACCATGGCCGACCTGCCGACGTCTGCCGACACCTACGCCGGAGACCCGGCGGTGCGGGAAGAGTGGGACACGCGCTACGCCGGGCGAGAGCAATTGTGGAGCGGCCGGCCCAATGGCGCGCTGGAGGCCGAGGTCGCCGGGCTCACTCCCGGACGGGCACTCGACGTCGGCTGCGGCGAGGGCGCCGACGCCGTCTGGCTGGCCCGCGAGGGCTGGGAGGTGACCGCGATCGAGGTCTCCGGCGTGGCGCTGGAGCGGGCGGCCAGGCACGCGCGGGACGCCGGTGTCACCGTTCGCTGGGTGCACGCCGCACTGACGGAGGCGGCGCTCGCGCCGGGCTCGTTCGACCTGGTCTCCGCGCAGTACCCGGCGCTGCTGCGCACCCCCGATGCGGCTGCCGAGCGCGCACTGCTCGCGGCCGTCGCACCCGGCGGCGTACTGCTGGTCGTGCATCACGCCGGCATGGAGACACGGCAGGTGGACGACGGGGACTTCGATCCCGCCGACTACGTATGGCCCTCGATGATCTCCGCCCTGCTCGACGACGACTGGGAGATCGAAGCCGACGAGCAGCGTCCACGTGTGGCACCCGATGGCGGCGCGGGCGCGCATCACACCGATGACGTGGTGCTGCGTGCTCGCCGACTGCGTTGATGTCCGTGAGCGGCTGACGGATCGTGAAAGACCGGCGGGCAGGGGCGAGACGCACGGCCCCGGTGGGATGATTTGTCCTCCACCGAGGCGGTGACTCCGACGGCGCACCCCTCCCCCGCTGTCGACTCCCGCGCTGCGATGGTGAGTTACCCTCGGCGGCAGCGCTCCACAGGCGCACGCGGAGTCCGCTTCGGGAGACCTCGGCACGGGTGATCTCGTACCCGCGTCGTCAACGGCCGCTGTCTCACAGCCGTTTGCGCAGGACGACCACGGCGGTGACAGCGGCCAGAGCAGCACCCACGCCGATGAGCGCCTTGTCGGGAGCGGAACCGTTGACGCCGAAAGCGTCGCGGGCACGGTCGGAGAGACTGAGGGGTACGCCCAGGAGCGCGTTCCCGGGCGGGCGCCTGGGGATGACGGGGTGCGGGTGGGTGGGGGCGGTCCGCCGTACCGCTTCCCAGGCGGTGCCGAGTCCCCGTAGCCGCGCGTCGTCCATGGCGTCCTGGAGCCGGGGCAACAGCAGGTCCTCCTCGTCTCTGATGTCCTGCCGTATCAGATCGAAGGCTCGCCGCACCTTGTCCTCGCGCTCGGGATCTCCCGGGGACAGACGCTCCATGTCGGCCACGAGACCGTTGATCTCCTGGTGTTCCTCCTCGACCCGGGCGGTGAGCTCCTCGCCGCCCGGGACCGAGCGCCGTACGGCGGGCCACAGCACGCTCTCCTCCGCGAAGGCGTGGCTGAAAACCAGTTGGACGAGCTGCCGCAGGATCTGTTCGCGTCGGCGTGTGTCGCCCATGGCCCGGTACCGGTTCATCAGCTCGTCCATCTGCACGTGTTCACGGCGCTGCCGGACAAGGACGCTGCCGTGGCCGCCGAGTTGCAGAACGCTCTGGTCCTTGATGGTCCTCACGATGGTTCACTCCCGTCTTCACACCACCACGAGCCGGGACTCTTGATCCGGCGATCCCCTTCGCCGTTCGTGCGACGCCGGTGCCCGCTGCCGCCCTGTAGGCAGGGCCCGTTCGCGCCGACGGGATGTCCCTGGGCGGGTGCCGTCCGGGGACATCCTGTCGCGATGGGTCGCGGCGTCACTCGTCTCTCCGAAGCGAGCCGCCACCAGCGGGCTCAGCGGATCACAGGCCTCCGCCGGACGGCCGCCGGGCCTCGTCGGCGATGTTCTGGCCCGAGGACCGGGCCTGATCCGTGACGTGCTCGGCCTTGCCCCGTGCCTCTTCCTGTGTGGTGCGCGCCGCGTCCACCGTCGTCTCCTTGACGCTCTGGGCGGCGTCCTGCGCGACTTCGGTCGCGTCCTGCTTGAGCTGCTGGGCCGATTCCACCGCGGCCTGCTTGACCGGTTCGATGACACCGTCGGCGCGGTCGGCGAGCTGCGCGGCCGCCTGCTCCTCGGCCTGCGTGGTCGGGAGGAGGGAAGCCGCGAGGAGCCCCGCTCCGAAGGCGATCAGACCGGCCGCGAGAGGATTGCCCTGGGTCTGGCGCATCGCCTGCTCCGGCATGTTCTGAACGGCTTCACCGGCCTGGCCCACCGCCTGCTTGGCGGTGTCGGTGGCCTGTCCGGCCGATTCCTGGAGGGACTGGGTCGCCTGGCGGGTGCGGTCGGTGGCCTGGCCCGCGGTCGTGGAGGCGCTGCCCATGACACGCTCGCGCAGCCCGGTGACGGCCCCGCGGACGTGCTCGGTGCGGCGGCGTACGACCCGCGAGGGGCTGGTGCGATCCGCCAGCCGGTCCACGTCCTGAGAGAGCTTCTCCCGCGTCGCTTCGATCTCGGCCCTCACTTGGTCGGGTGACGTGCCCATTCCGCGTCCTCCTTCAACGTCTCGACGGTCTGCTCGGGCTTGGGTGACACCGTCTTCATCTGGGAGCGGCCCTTCGCGTACAGGACGGCCCCGATGACGGCCCACACGGCGGTGACGATGAGTGCCGCCCACGCGGCGTCCATCACGTTGGCGAGGCCGAAGACAGCGGCCAGCGACAGGAAGAGGGCGACCATGTAGCCGGCGAAACCGGCGCCGCCGTACATGCCCGCGGCCTTGCCCGCCTTCGTGGCCTCCTCGCGGACCTCGACCTTGGCCAGCTCCACCTCCTGGCGGAACAGTTGCTGCACGTCGGAGGTGATCGTGGAGAGCAGCGCGCCTACCGACTGGTCCCCGCCCTCCGACCGTCCCTGTCCGTATCCCTGCGACCCCGGCGGGGGGTATGCCGACGCCATCTCACACCCCCGGGTGCGGCGGCACCGGCGGCGTGGTGGGCGGTACGACCGGCGCGGGCGGCACCCCCTGGGACGGTGGCAGCGGCATCTGGGGAGGCGGTTCTATGGACTGCGGGGCGGTGGAGCCCTGCCCCGTCCGTACGCCACCGGTGGAGCCGGACTGGCTCGCCTTCTTCCCGGCCTTCGCGAGCCGGCCGACGAGCAGCCCGGCCGCGACCGCCCCGCCCAGGAACGCGCCGGGGCGGCGCCTGGCGAACTGCTGGAGGTCTTGGAGCGCTCCGTCGACACCGCTCTTGTCCAGGTAGTCGGCGGCCCGGTGGCCGCCGCCCGCCGCCTGGTCGACCAGGGCACGGGCCGGTGAGTCGCCCGGCGCGTTGTCGGCGAGCCCGGTCAGGTCCTGCGCCCACTGCCGCAGCGTTCCGGACAGCCGCTGCACCTGACCGTCGGCCTCCGCGCGGACCCGGTCCTGAAGGTCCCCGAATGCCGAGCCGACCTGCCGGCGCGCCTCGTCCGTCACGTTCCTGGCCTGATCTACGGCCGTCGACGTGACGTCACTCGCGGCCTGCTTCACCTGCCCAGCGGTCTGGGACACCTCCTCCTTGGATGTCTGCGTCGCCTGTTGCACACGTCCCGTATCGGTCATGAGCCCTCCTCCTCGGTCCAGGCCCAGTCCGCCGTCGACGCCGTGGCGCGGTGGGCGCCACGTCACCGGCAAGGTGAGAACCGGGGTGAAAACGTGTTGTCGGCGCCCCGGGTATCCACCCCGTCGTCGTAGGAAACGAGGTGATGCCCTCCGATTACGGGAGTGAGGTGACATGCCCGGAATTCGCGCACACTCCGCCTTCGTCACCGTTCGGCTCATGGGGTGCGCGATCATCCCTCCTCCCTGGTGGGGGACCGCGGAACGGTGGCGAAGGCGGCCCGCGCCGCCGAGCGGCTCGTCCGGCAGGAAGCGGTGGAACAGGCCGAACGGCGCGGAGGAGGCGTCGGTCTCGTGGACGGCACCGCTGTACGGGTCGACGGCGACCGACTCGTGCGCGAAACGCCCCCGGTGGCTTCGCGCTCCTCGCCTTCACCGTCGGTCACGGCGGGGGTGTCGTGGCCGTCCTGGACGACCAGCAGGCCTTGCGGATAGCGGCTGCCCAGTGGGGCGTTGAGGACGGCGGCACCGTCGCACTGCTCGGATCCGTCGAACGTGCTGCTCGCGCCACGATCCGGAAGCCGCCTTCGTACTCGTTGTCCTCGTCGGCCCCACGGTCGTAGAGCACGAAGGTGTCGTCGCCCTGGCTGGAGGCCATGAGGTAGCCGTCGCCGTCCGGTACTTGGAGCAGGGTGAGGCACTCGACGTCGGCGGCCAGCCGGGTGCCGTCGTAGCCCGGGGCCGCGCCCGGGGTGCACTCCCCGGTGACGTCGTCATAGGTGCCCGGGACGCCGAACTCCCTGACCTTGTCGACCAGGACGGGTGGGCCGGTGAGCTCGACGCGCAGCCTCCAGATGCCGACGTCCTCCTGTCCGGCGTAGAGCAGTCCGTGCGCCGGGTCCGCCACCGTCCCCTCGCCCTGCGGGCCTCGCCCGGTTCACCGCACGGGGTCCAGGAGGTGCCGGCGGGGAGACGGAAGGCGGACGGCAGGTCGAGGGTGCGGATCTGGCGGTAGCCGACCGTTCCGGCGAAGGCGGGCCGCAACTCCAGGAGCGCGAGGCGGGTTTCGTAGCGGCGGCTGACCAGGGCGTACGCGCGTCCGGTGGCCCGGTCCGTCCAGGTGGCGAGGCCATAAGCGGTGGGCTGGTCGTTGATCTCGTCCCGGTTCGAGGAGAAGACGGCGGGAGCGGACGGGTCGGTCACGTCGGTGAGGGGGGCGCCGGCACCGGACGGGGCGATGCGGTAGCCCCGGAGTCTGTCGTTGCCGCGATCACTGACGACCGCCAGATCCGACCGGCCGTGGCGAGCGGGAAGCGGGATACGAGAGCGTCGGCGGCTACACCCCAGCCAGCCGCGTCACCAACCCGTCCGATCAGCACACCTAGAGCAGGGCGCCTAGAGCAGGGCGCCTCCTGAGACCTCGAGGCGCTGGGCGGTGACCCAGCGCAGGCTGTCGGAGGCGAGGGCGGCGATGGCGTCGCCGATCTCGGCGGGTTCGCCGACGCGACCCAGAGCGGTCTGCGCCGCCAGCCCCGCTCGCATGTCGGTGTCATCGCGCATGGCGCCGCCGTTGAAGTCGGTGGCGGTCGGCCCCGGGGCGACGGAGTTGACCCGGATGCCGCGCGGCCCCAGTTCCAGGGCAAGGGTGCGGCTGAGTGCCTCGACGGCGGCCTTGGACGCCGAGTAGACGGCGGTGGCGGGGCTGGTGTGGCGGGTCAGGGAGCTGGACACGTTGATGACGCCGGCGGGGTCGGCAAGGAGCGGCAGCAGAGCCTGGATGAGGAAGAACGTGCCGCGAACGTTGGTATCCATCATCGCGTCGAAGTCCGCGACGCTGACCTGCTCCAAGGGGCCGAAGATCCCCACCCCGGCGTTGTTCACCAGGATGTCGAGCCGTATGGCGTCCCAGAGCCGCAGATGGTCGCCGAGCCCTGCCGCGAAGAGAGGGAACGAATCGACGTCACTGATGTCGAGACGCAGCGCGAGGGCGGCGGACCCGGCCGCCCGCACCGCCTCAACGGTCTCCCGCGCCCCCGCCTCGTCGCCCCGGTGCGTGACGATCACCCTGGCCCCGCGCTGCGCCAGCGCCACCGCCGTACCGCGGCCCAGCCCCCGGTTGGCACCGGTCACCAGCGCGATCTTCTTGCTGTCCATGCAACGACTCCTCGGGCGGAAAAAGGAAAGAGCCCGCCGGGCTCACTGCCACGGCGCGGGCTGCGAGTCGACCGACTCGCCTCTTTCACCGTAGGGTCACCCCAGAGGCGAGTCAAGTGACTCGCCTCGCCACCCAGGCATACTGTCCTCATGGCAGAAGGACTCTCCGACCACCACCGTCGGCTGGCTCAGCAGAAGCGGGAAGCGATCACCTCGTCCGCCACCGCACTGTTCCTGGAACGGGGATACGGGGGGACGTCGCTGGCCCGGATCGCCGAGGCGGCCCTCGTGTCGAAGTCGACGCTGTTCAAGCAGTTCCCGACCAAGGCCGCCCTGTTCGAGGCCATCGTGACCGAGTCCTGGCAGCAGGGGTCCGGCGAAGCACCGGCCCGGCCCCCGGCGGGCGACCTGCGTGCGGGGCTGGAGGTCATCGGCCGCCAGTACGCCGAGCTGATGGGCCGGCCCGGCATGACGGCCCTGTTCAGGATCGTGATCGCCGAGCTGCCGCGCCTGCCCGAGCTGGGCACGATGCAGTTCCAGCTGGGCAAGCTGCCCTACTTCGACTCCGTGCGGCTCTACCTACAGGCGGAGGACGAGGCCGGCACCGCCCGCGTGCCCGACGCGGAGAGTGCCGCGAACCAGTTCCTCGGCATGATCGCCAACTTCGTCCTGTGGCCCCGGATGCTGCTCACCGACTGGGACCCCGGCGCGCGGGAGACGGGTTACGCCGTCGACGAGGCCGTGGAGACGATGCTCGCCCGGTACGGCACCGACCGGCAGAATCCGTAGACCCAAGGGCCGCCCGACCGTGCCGCTGCGTGCGTCCGTGCGGCGGAGGCGTGCAGATCGGTCGTCGGGTGGGGCGGTGGCCCGTGGACGCCGATGGACGCGCCGTCGGGGATGCTGCCGCAGACGCCAGTAGCCGCTGCCGGGGCGGGTCGGCGACGGCGCGGCATGGTTCGGCGTCACCCTCGGCTCCTACGATGCACGCCATGGCACGTTTTGAGGACCTACGGCAACTCCTCTGGGACCCCGACAGCAGCTACGGCGTACAGCTGCCCCTGACACGACAGGCGATCGCGCAGGCGGAGGACCGATTGGGTGTCGTCCTTCCCGGAACCCTGCTCGATCTGCTCCGCACCCGGAATGGCGGGCAGATCGCGGACGACTGGAACGCATTTCCCACGAGCGGCCCGACGTCGTGGAGCGCCGACCACGTCCCCTTCGACAGCATGATGGGCATCGGTCACCGCGAAGAGGCACTGTCCATGCTGGACAGCCCCTATCTGGTGGCCGAATGGGAGCTGCCCGCGAACGTGGTGACGTTCTCGGGCGACGGTCACTGGTGGATCGGGCTCGACTACCGCGCCGGGGGGTGCCACGGGGAACCGTCCGTCACGTGGTTCGAGGCGGACGACGGCACGGAGTTGCCCCTCGCCCCCGACTTCCGGTCCTTCGTCGAGGGCCTCACCTCCGCCGGTCGTTTCGAGAGGGAGGAGCCGGCCTGAGTTCGCGCGCGAACGCCTACCCCCCTCACCACGTCTCCGCGTCCTTCGCCGTGCCGAGGTCCGGTTCCTCGCGGGCCGTGGGTCCGGTGGACGACCGCACCCGCATCGCCAGCAGCGGGAGTACGAGGACCGAGATCATCGCGGCGCCCACCAGCGCCGCGGCGGCGTCCGAGCCGAGCACCTTCTGGTCGACGCCGATGGTCGTGATCGCCGCGACGAGCGGGAGGCACGTCGACGCGAAGAGGGCGAGCGCGGCCCGGTCCGGCCGCGTGAGGTCGCGGGGAGCGAGCAGGTAGACCGGGCCGCCGCGCACCAGCACGACGAGCAGCAGGAACACCGGCACGAGCAGCAGGGCCCCGAGGTCGTGCAGCAGCGCGTGCAGGTCGAACTCGATGCCGGTGACCACGTAGAACAGGGGCACCAGGAAGCCGAATCCCATGGCCTCCACCTTGCCCAGGACCTCTTCGCTGCTCTCGGGCGCGGCTCGGTGCAGGACGAGACGCGTCAGGACACCGGCGGCGAACGCGCCGAGCAGCACGTCGAGACCGAAGACCTCGGCCAGTCCCAGCATGCAGGCCAGCAGCAGCATCACGAAACGGACCGCGAACTGCCCGCTGCTGTGCAGGGTCCGCTCGGTCAGCCGGGCGAACCACGGCGGCCTCGGGCGCAGCGCCCAGAACACGGCGCCGGCCGTGATCACACCGAACGCGGCGAGCAGGGCCGCGGACTCCCCCGGACGGCGGCCGCTGAGCAGCAGGGCCACGGCGACCACGGGGCCGAACTCCCCCACCGCGCCGAACGACGACATCACGGTGCCGAAGCGGCCCCGCAGCTGGCCGCTGTCGCGGAGCATCGGCAGGACCGTGCCGAGCGCCGTGCTGGTCAGCGCGGTGCCGATGACGAACGCCTCGTAGGCGTCCCCGCCGCTGATCGGGAAGGCCACCCCGATGCCCACCGCGAGCGAGACCAGCCACGCCCACACGGAGCGGCGCAGCGTGTCACCGCGTACCGCCGCGAAGTCGATCTCGTAGCCGGCCAGGAAGATCAGCATGGACAGTCCGAGGTCGGCGAGGGTGTCGACGACCTTGTCGGGCTGGGCCCAGCCGAGGACGTCGGGACCGATCAGAATGCCGAGTCCGATCTCGAAGATGACCAGCGGCACCCTGATGTGGCGGCCCGAGGCGTAGACGAGCAGAGGCGCCAGGACGGACGCCGCGAGGATCAGGACGAGGGTGCCGGGGTGGGTCATCAGCGGCTCGACGGACGCCGGATCACGGCGCGACGACGGCGAACTGGGCCTCCACCGCGCCGAGATGGCGACGACGGAGCGGTCCGGCGAACAGCCGCACCGTGACTCCCGTCTCGGCCTCGGGACGCCGATCCAGGCCCTCGGGACCGGACCGCGTGTGCTGTGGCATGGACGTCTCCCTCCCGCGTGGCATGCGCCGGCCGACGACGCCGGGGCTGCGGCGCGCGGCCCTGTGCCACTCTCACCCGGGCCTCGGGAGCGGACCACCGGGTGTACGCCGTCGGAGGGAGACCGGCGGTGGGTGGCGAAAGCGCGAGGGCGGCGCGGGCGAGCGGTGCACCTGCAACGCGTGGGCGTGTCATCGGCAGCCCTCGCTCCCGACGGCACGCCGATCACGGTCCGGGTGGCCGGGCGGGGTTACGGTCGGCGGCATGGACAGTGATCGCCGTGGCTGGCTCCCGTGTCTGCTGGGCGGGGCGGTGTTCGCCGTGTGCATGGCCGGCACCACGCTGCCGACTCCCCTCTACGGCCTGTACCAGGAGAAGTTCGACTTCTCCGAGCTGACGGTCACCGTCGTGTACGCCGTGTACGCGTTCGGAGTCATCGCCGTGCTGCTGGCGGCGGGCAACGCCTCGGACGCCATCGGCAGACGGCCCGTCCTGCTGTGGGGTCTGGGCTTCGCGGCGGCGAGCGCCGTGTGCTTCCTGGCCGCCCAGGGGCTGGGCTGGCTGTACGTGGGGCGGCTGCTGTCGGGCCTGTCCGCCGGCCTGTTCACCGGGGCGGCGACGGCGTACGTGATGGACCTGGCGCCGCGGGGTGCCGCGGCACGGGCCACTTTGGTCGCGACGGCCGCCAACATGGGCGGGCTCGGCTGCGGCCCGCTGCTCGCCGGAGTGCTCGCCCAGTACGCGGACTGGCCGCTGTACCTGCCGTTCGTCGTGCACCTCGCCCTGGTGGCCTGCTCGGCCGCCGTCCTGCTGTGGCTCCCGGAGACGGTACGCGAGCGACAGCCGCTGAGGAGCGTACGGCCACAACGACCCAGCCTTCCGCCTCAGGTCAGGTCGGTGTTCGCGCCCGCCGCCATCGCCTCGTTCGTGGGCTTCGCGCTGTTCGGGGTGTTCACCTCGGTCAGTCCCGCGTTCCTGGCGCAGTCGTTGGACGTGCACAACCACGCCGTGAGCGGGCTGGTCGTCGCGCTGGCCTTCTTCGCCTCGACCGGCGGGCAACTGGCCGTCGGCCGGGTCGGGGTGAGCCGGTCCCTGCCACTGGGCTGTGCGCTGCTCTTCGCGGGGCTGGCGCTCCTCGCGGGCGCGCTGCGGTGGGACCTGCTGGTGCTGGTGGCCCTGGCCGCCGTCGTCGGTGGCGTCGGGCAGGGGCTCGCCTTTCGTGGCGCGCTGTCCGCGGTGGCCGGCGCGTCCCCGCCCGAGCACCGTGCTGCCGTGATCTCGACGTTGTTCGTGGTGGCTTACGCGGGCATCTCGGTGCCGGTCATCGGTGTGGGGCTGCTGACGGAACCGCTCGGGCTGGAGGGCGCGGGACTGGTGTTCATCGCGTGCATGGCCGTACTCGTGACGACCGCCGCCGTGTATCTGCTGCGGCGACCGGTGCCGACGGACAAGTAGTGGGGTGAGTGCGGTATCCCGCGTACCGGTGCCCACCGCGCCGGGTTCCGCCCGTCGTTCCGCCGCAGGCCCGACAGCGCCGACCGGACCACACGTACGCCCTGTACGCCCCGCTGATCTCAACACAGCTGACACTCTGTTCACTTGGGCACCCAGGCGCCCTTGAGCCGGATGAACGCGGGCCGCCGCCGAACACAACGGCCAGGCCCATGTACCGTCGCTCCTCGTGGAGTTCGTACGGATGCGCGGTGTGCGGTGGTGGCCCCGGCGGGACGCGAAGGGATTCTCCGAATCCCAGACGGCGGCCCTCAAAGAGCTCTTGAGTCTCGTCAAAGCGGACAGGTACGAGGAGGTCGAGGTCCGGGCACGTGCCCTCGCGACCGTGCCCCACCGCAACGGAGGCCGGGACGCCATGACCGTGTGGCTGGCCAGGACGTTCGCGGCGTCGGCGGCCGTGCTGCACGGACGCGGGGAGGATGTCCTGCCGGAACTGGACGCGCTCTCGGTCGAGTTGGCGCACACCAGCGGCACCGACCGGACCGTCCTGCTGGTGAACCGGGTGAGCCGTGCCACCGTCCTCATCCGCCTGGAGCGCTACAACGAGGCAGAGGCCGAGGTGTCCGACGTCCTGCGCGCTGTGACCCGGTTGGCGCATCTGACGGACGTGTGGGACGTCGAACTGTCCGCCTTGGCGTGCCTGGCGGAGGTCCTGTGCGCGCAGGGCCGGTACGAGGAGGCCGAGGCCGTGGCACGGGGACATCTGCCGCGCGCGAAGGGCAGCAGGGCTACCTCCCTGCGGTGTCTGCTGGCCCAGAGTCTGAACGGGCAGGGCCGGTACGAGGAGGCCCTGGCCGAGTGCCATATCCCCACCGCACCCGTCTCCCGGGCCGGAACCGGACACCTGGGTATGGTCACCGCCGACGCCCTGCACGGCCTGGGCCGCCGCGTCGAGGCGGAGACCACGGCGCGGCAGGCGCTCGACGACTGCGAGCGTCTTCTCCATCCGTCCCATCCCCGCATCGGCAAGATCCGCGCCCTGCTGGCCGACATCACCGCCGAGGAGCCCCCGGGCGAGGGTTCCAACTGAGCTCGCCCGCAGGGCCTGACCCCGGCCGGGCACGCCGTCGACGGGGAGACCCGCTCGCGCGACCTCCCGCGATCATGCGTTGCGGCGCCGGGCATCCTGCGCGCACGGACTTCGTCCGCGAGTGTCGCGGGACAGACGTCGGCAGGCCCCGCCCGGAGAGGGCGGGGCCTGCCGAGACGGGTAGGTCAGGCGTGACGGTGCGAACGCCGATTGCCCGTGACGAGTCGGTACAGCACGAGCAGGATCAGGGAACCGACGATCGCCGCCACCCAGGTCGACAGCTCGAAGAAGCCGTCAACGGAGTCGACGTCGAAGAGGACCTTCCCCAGCCAGCCTCCCAGCAGGCCGCCCGCGATACCGATCAGCATGGTGATGATGATTCCGCCCGGGTCTTTACCGGGCAGCAGCAGCTTGGCGATGGCACCGGCCAGCAGGCCGATCAGAATCCAGGCGATGATGCCCACGACTCCTCCTCAGACAATCGGAAGTGCGTTCATCCTCCGACTGCACCCAGAACGTGAACATAAACATTCCATAAGCCAATCCGCTGCCTGGGAATCTTCGAGGGCGGAGGTGCGAGGACGTGCCCGACGGCCCGGACCACCCCGAGGACCGACGCACCCTCCGCCGCACCGCTGTGGGCCGGACCAGCCGGGATGACTCCGCAGAACTCGAGCGGGACCGGAACGATTCTCACCGGCGTGCACCGCCCAGGACCCCCAGACTCCAGACCCGTCTCGCTCGTCCGGGACTGTCAGCCGCGGCGCATCCGCCTCAGCACCACGACCGCCGCGAGCACGCCGGCCGCGGTGAGTCCCGCACCCAGACTCACGTCCCAGACGGACGGACCGGTGTGGACGGCTCCACCCGTACCGCCCTGAACACCACGGGTGGGGGTGAGGGGCACCGGGACAGAGGCTCTGCTCGGCGAGGCGGTAGGGCGGTGCGGCAGGACCTCGCACGCGATGCCGTCGTCCACGCCCCGGTCCTCGTCCAGACGGTTCGGGTCCGCGGGGTTCGCGTCGAAGACGGCCTGCGCGTCCTCCTGGTAGACGAAATTGCGGCAGTCGAGGTCCTGAGCGTGCGCGACGCCGGACAAGGGAGCGACCGATGCGATCGCGGCGACTATGCCGCCCACAACTCCACGGCGACTCATGTAACGCCTCCTTCCAGCCTGGAACGGCTGACGTCCCGACGCTAGAAGCGGCCGCTCGGCACGGCCCGCGAGGCTGGGCCGAACGAGTGCGTCACCGACCGTGCACGCCGTGTGCCGCCCGGGAAGACGCGGTTTTCCACGGACACCGGTGACCACCGAGAAGCAGGCCCGCCCGCGCGCGATCCCCTGCCCGACGCCGGCGATCTCCTGTTCCGGCCGATCGTCTCCCTGTCCGCGTACGTCTTCATGGTGGTGATCTCGGTCCTGAAGCCCTGGGGGCCGACGCGACGGGGTCGCGGACTGCGTACGTCCGCCCCTGACGCGATCCGGGCCGAGCGCAGCCGCCGGACGACGTGAGCAAGCGCGCAATCGCGTGCGGGGCGTCGGGCTGAGCCGAGGGCCGGAACGCTCTGTCGGCGCGGTCGCCGGTCCCGCCCGCGCCGGCACCGGTGATGCCGCCGCGCGCGGGCCGCCGGCGGGCTCCAGCGCCGCCGGAAGCGTCGCCGATCCTCGTCCCGGGGCGTCTGCGAGACCGGTCGCACTCCCCTCCCGGCCTGCAAAGTGGGAGACCTGGGGTATGTGGGCTGTCGTGCCGACAGCACGACAGTGACAAAGCACCACAGATCGACAGGGCGTGTTTACCCATGGTCATCCCGCTTGGGAAGCAGGCGGCGGATGAGCACGGGCCCGACTCGAACGTGACGCCGAACTGGGAGATCTCCTGGGGCGGCGGTGCGATGACAAGCGCGCGAGCGCGCCACGCGGCGAGCGCGTTCCTCGAGCGGACCCGGCAGTCCGGCCTGATTTCCCCCACCCCCCACGACATGCAGAACGTCCAACTCGTGGTCAGTGAACTGGTGACGAACGTGTTGCGCCACACGTCCGGTACCGGCAGCCTGCGTATCGAGCTCGCTCCCGACGGCACCCAGGCCCGGATCACCGTCCGGGACACCTCCCCCTGCACACCCCGGGTGCTGGAGCGGGACCCCAGGCGCCTCGGCGGTCACGGCCTGGAGATCGTCGAGGCCGTCAGCCGAAGCCTGAGTGTCGAACCGGGTCCGGACGGCACCGGCAAAATGATCATCGTGGACATCCCCCTCACCCCGGCGGAGCCCGCCAACTGGTCCTCCGGGCAGACGCGGGTCACCGGCGCCGGCCGGCAGACGGCGCGCTCCTCCCAGGACGCCTGAGGCCCGTCGGGCGACAGCTCAAAGGTGCGCTGACCGCCCGCGCCGACGGTCGCGGTCGCCCCGCGTGCGACCCGGCCTCCGCCGCCTCCAGCCCCGGGCCCAGGGCGGCGGCTCCCCGCCCACTCGAACTACGCCACAGGGGCATGACAGTTACAGTGAGTCTCCAGAGAGGCAACTCACCAGCGAGGTGCGGTCATGGCTCACGCAGTCAGTTCCGAACGCCGACCCTGTGCCGTCGCGGTGCTCGGCGGACCGACCACCGTCATCGACATCGGCGGTCTGCGGCTGGTCTGCGATCCCACATTCGACGACGCCGGTGACCACGGCTACCTGACGAAGACCGCGGGGCCCGCGGCGACCGAGGCGGACCTCGGCGCGGTCGACGCCGTCCTGATCAGTCACGACCTGCATCCCGACAACCTGGACACCCGTGGCCGAGCCTTCGCGCTGGGCTCCCCGCTCGTACTCACCGGCCCTGCCGCCGCCGCACGCCTGGGCTCACCCGCGCAAGGGCTCGCGACCTGGGACATGGCCGCCCTCGACCGGCCCGACGGCGGAACGCTCGAAGTCTGCGCCGTCCCCGCCCAGCACGGGCCCGACGACGGAGAGCGCGATCAGGACGGGCACGTGAACTGCGAGGTGACCGGGTTCGTACTGCGCGGCTCCGGTCTGCCGACCGTGTACGTGAGCGGTGACAACGCCTCCGTCGGAATCGTCGCCAGGATCGCCAGGCGCATGGCGCCGATCGATGTCGCCGTGCTGTTCATGGGCGCGGCGCGGGTGCCGGCCAAGATGGGCGGGCGTCCGCTGACCCTGTCCGCGCAGCGGGCGAGCGCCGCCGCGTCCGTACTGGGCGCGCCCGTCGTGATCCCAGCGCACTGCGACGGTTGGGCGCATTTCAGTGAGGAACGCGGCGACATCCGGCAGGCGTTCGACGACGCGGGACTCGCCGGGTGCCTGCGCACGGCGGACAACGGCACCTGGATCGACCTGCCGTTCTGAGCGTCGGCAACTCCACGTCCCGCAGGTGCTGCTGACGGTGGCGCCGAAGCCCGGAGCGGCCGGAGTCGCCCGGCTTGTGCGTAAAAGTGGCGCCGTCGAAGTCCCGCAGTATCGTGGAGTGGTCTTCAGGCCGCGCCGCCTCCGCGGATCCGGCGTGGCATCGGCGCCTCGGGCGGCTGTCGCACGGCCGCGCTTCCGCACTCGCGGCGCCGGGCAGGACCGTACAGCTTTCTGTGCGCCCCACCGCGGCGCACTCACATCGGCGCCACCCGCGCTGCCGGGACGAGCACCACTTTCCGTCCCGCGGGCGCACTCCTCTTCCCCACGCGGGAACGGGAGTTGCGGCGACCGGCGCGAGTTGCGCGCACGACTGCCGACAGGGCAGGAGGACTCCACCGTGGACATGAGACTCGAAGTCGTGGTCATCCCGGTCGCCGACGTCGACCGCTCGAAGGACTTCTACAAGGCACTGGGGTGGCGGCTGGACGCCGACTTCGACGCCGGTGACGGCTTCCGTGTGGTGCAGCTGACTCCCCCGGGTTCGTCGTGCTCGGTGATCTTCGGAAACAAGGTCAGCTCGGCCGCACCGGGTTCCGCGGAGGGCCTGCACCTCGTGGTCTCGGACATCGAGGCCGCGCGGGAGGAGTTGGCCCGCGGCGGAGTCGAGGTGAGCGAGGTCTTCCACGACGCGGCAGGGGTCTTCCACCGTGCCGGCGGCGAGAACCAGGTGCCGGGGCCGGATCCCGAGCGGCGCAGCTATTCGTCCTTCGTCTCGTTCACCGACCCGGACGGCAACGCCTGGACGGTGCAGGAGATCACGGAGCGCCTTCCCGGACGGTGACGCTCAAGCCCCTCGTGCGCGAGACGGGGCACGTGGGCGGTACGAATGATCGCTCCGGCGGCGTGACTCCGGCCTGTCACTTACGGTGCCGCGTCGGTGTGACAGGCCAGACCGGAGGTTCCGGCGACGAGGGAGAGCACGCATGGCCGCGACCGTGGATCCGGACCGCTCGGAATGGGATGTGATCGTTCTGGGGGGTGCCGCCGCCGGCGAGAACGCCGCACAGTACGCCGGTCAGTTCTCCGGACTGTCCGCGGTGCTCGTGGAGGACGAACTGCTCGGCGGCGAATGCTCCTACTGGGCCTGCATGCCCAGCAAAGCGCTCCTGCGGCCCGTCGAGGTCGTGGACTCCGCGGCCCATCTGCCGGGAGTCTCGGCCCTGTTGGACGCCGCCGAAGTCCTCGCCCAGCGTGACACCGTGATCAACGGCCTGGACGACGGTTCACAGATCTCCTGGGCCCTCTCCGCAGGCATCGACGTCGTTCGCGGCTATGGGCGGCTGGCGGGTGAGCGCACGGTCGTCGTCAGCCGCCCTGACGGTTCGACCAGGACGCTGACGGCCCGCCACGCCGTGGTCCTCGACACCGGTTCCCGTCCCGCCGTACCGGACATTCCCGGGCTGCGCGCGGCGTTGCCATGGACGTCACGTGACGTGACGACGATGCGCGAGGTGCCGCGACGCGTGGTCGTCCTGGGCGGTGGCGTGGTGGCCTGCGAGGCGGCCACGTGGCTGCGCGGCCTCGGCGCCGACGAGGTGTCGGTCGTGTACCGCGGCGACCGCCTCCTGCCCCGGCTGGAGCCCTTCGCGGGCGAACTGGTCGGCGAGGACCTGCGGGACAGCGGGGTACGGCTGTGCGCGGGGCGCAATCTCGCCGGCGTGGAGCGGACCGGTCCCAGCGACACCGGCCATGGGCGCGTCCACGGCGGGGAGATCCGCGCGACGCTGGACGACGGCACCGCCCTCGTCGCCGACGAGATCGTCGTGGCCACGGGCCGCGTCCCCAACTCCGAGGACATCGGCCTCGACACCGTCGGGCTGAGCCCCGGCGGATTCGTCGGCGTCGACGACCACCAGTGCGTGCGGGAGGCCGACGGCCACTGGCTGTACGCCATCGGCGACGTGTGCGGCCGGGCACTGCTGACGCACATGGGCAAGTACCAGGCCCGTATCGCGGGCGATGTGATCGCGGCGCGCGCACAGGGCTCCGCCGAACTGCCCTCCTCCGCCGCCGGGCACGTCGGACTGCCCCAAGTGGTGTTCACCCACCCGGAGGTGGGCAGCGCAGGGATGACCGAGCAGCAGGCGCGGGACGCCGGCATCGACGTTGAGGCCGTCGAGTACGACCTCGCCGCGCTCGCCGGTACGTACGTGATGCGCCCCGACTACCGCGGGCTCGCCAAACTGGTCATCGACCGTACGGACGACGTGGTGGTCGGAGCCACCTTCGTGGGAGCCGGGATCGCGGAACTCGTGCACTCGGCGACGACGGCGATCGTGGGGCGGATCCCGGTCTCCACCCTCTGGCACGTCGTCCCGAGCTATCCGACTGCCAGCGAGATCTGGCTCCGGCTCCTGGAAGCCCTGCGCGCCAAACGGCATACGGGCGAGGCGAGTTGAGCCGGCATCCCAGGAAGCCCTCTGCGACACCAGAACACCCGCACGCCCGCGTCACCGGCCCGATGACCGGGAGCACACAAAGAATCACACCCACACCGGTCACGCCACCACCTCGACAGGTGACACGACAGGGCCCCATAAGGCTCGTGGAACTCCTCTGCCCGCCTGGCACCCGACCTGGGCCTGTGACGACGGCGTCGCCGCTCACCCTCCCTCCCCCGCACGTCGACAACTCGACGCACTGACCCGGGAGTTGCCGTCGGCACGTCAAGTCCCATCACGGGCAGGGGGACGCGAGGACGTCGAAGGGCGCGGCACACACGTGCCGCGCCTGACCGGTTCGCCCCGGCCTACGCCGACTCATGGGCCGCGCGAATCCCGCCGGACCACCGGAGGCACTTGGCGGTTCCGGCAGTCACCTGTCAAAATAGTGATGTGAATCTAGACCACGTCTTCGTGTGCGGAAACCCGGCCCTCGACTTCGCCGCGACCCTCCGGGCGCGACGTTCGACGCGCTTCGAGATGTTCGCGGCGCCGGACAGACTGGACGCCTGGTACCTGGAGTCCGGGATCGTCGACGCCGTCTCCCCCAGCCAAGAGGCCGACGTGGAGCAGGCGAAGACCGTACGGGAGGCCGTCTACCACCTGGTCACCGACCGCCGCCTCGGCGAGGAGTACGCCAACGGGGCGCTGGCCGTGGTGAACGGCGCGGCGCGCAAGCCCTCCGCGGTGCCGCAGCTCACTCCCTCCGGGCGCTGGACGGCGGCCACCCCCGACGAGGCGCTGTCCACGATCGCCCGGCTCGCCATCGAGCTTCTCAACGGGCCCGACGTGCCTCTGCTCAAGGAGTGCGGCAACCCCGAGTGCACCCGCGTCTACATCGACCGCTCACGGGGCATGCGGCGCCAGTGGTGCGGCATGGAGTCCTGCGGCAACAAGTACAAGGCCGCCGCGTACCGCGCCCGCAAGAAGACCGCCGGCGCCGCTCACTGACAGCGACGGCGCACTCGACGGACACAGCCCCGGCCGGGGTGGGGCGAGGGGACCATCAGAGGCGCGAGACCTGGTAGTGCGCGATGGACCAGCCGTCGTCCGTGCGCTGCAGCAGCAGGCTCAGATTGACGTCGATCGTGGGCCGGTCGGTGAACGAGAAGTCCACGCGGACATAGCCGAGGATGACGCCGTCGGCGAGGCGCCTGGTCTCGAGCAGGCGGTAGTCGGCCTCCAGGCCCAGGGGCTGGGAGTCGTAATAGTCCGCGACCGCCTGGCGGCCGACACCGTAGGGGTGCAGACCCTGGAAGATGGCGTCCTCAGTGAACAGGGACGCGACCTGCTGCGGTTCATGCTGGTCGACGCCGGCCTTCCACTGGTCGATGACGCCGCGCAGGATCTCTTCCGTGTCCGTCGTGCTGTGCATCAGGGTTCTCCTGTCGTTTCGGAACCGTCGCCCGGGCGTCGCTCCCGTCTGCTTCGACGGATGCCTAGGCGACCGGTCTACTAATGGACTCTAAGGCGCTGCGGGAGAAGAGTCAAAGACCCACGGACTGCGACATGGAACCGGTTTCCTCCCGTGTGCGAGGCACCGCCTCTCAGCGACACGCCACTCAGGGCCTGCCGTTTGGATCAGGCCGGCCGGGACGAACCCTCTGTAACCGCCGACCTGATCCAAACGACAGACCCTAGCGCCGGTACGGGTCCCCGACGGGGAGCCAGGCGTCGGGACCGTGGAGGGCGGAGTCCTCCACGCCGTCGCACAGCGCGTCGACCACGGCCAGGACCTCGGCGCGGACGTCGCTGCGGCGCCACACCAACGACCACGTCCAGTAGACCTCAGGTGCGACGACTCGGCGACGCACCAGGTCCGGAGGCAGCGGCGCGGTCTGCCCCTTGGGCGAGTTGACGACCGGGCGGCGGCTGTCGCGGACGTGCTGGAAGAAGGCCGGCCCGGTGACTCCGTTGTCGGAGATGCGTAGCGGCCGGGCGCCGGTGTCCCGGGCGAGTTGTTCGGCATACGCGTTCCAGGACGACCACGAGGTGGTGTCGCCGTCCAGCAGGACCACGGTGTCCCTGGCGGCCACGTCACCGGAGTCGTCCCCGGAGGCGACGGCATGCAGCCGGTCGGCGCCGAGGAACCGGGCGTGCAGGCCGTGCTTGTCGAGGTCTTCGGTGCGCACCCAGCACACGGCGAGGTCGAGGCTGCCGTCGGCCACCCGGGCGGCCTGCGTGTGGGACGGCGCGACCCAGGCGTCGACGTGGAGCTGGGCGACCGCCGAGGTACGGGTGGTCAGGTCCGCCGGAAGCCAGCTGACGTATCCCAGACGTACCGGCTCGGACCCGGACAGCCCTCGCGCGCGCTGCTGAAGGGCGTCGGCCTGCTCCAGCAGGGCGCGGGTATGCGGGAGCAGGGCCGAACCGGCGGCGGTGAGCGAGACCGAGCGGCGGTCGCGGTCGAACAGGCGCACCCCGAGGTCGCGTTCGAGCACCTTGATCTGCTGGGACAGGGATGGTCCCGCGATCAGAAGCCGCTCGGCGGCCCGGCCGAAGTTCAGCTCCTCGGCGACCGCGACGAAGTATCGCAATTGACGCAGCTCCACGGCCGCCATGCTACGGCCGGTGAGAGGCTGCGCCTACCAGCAGCGAGGATGCCGGTCGTGGCGCCCGCCGGGCGGCGAGCGCACCATGAGGGAGTGGAAGCCGTCCGACGACGCCCGACCGCACGGCCCTCCCCCGGACACGGGGCACGGCCGCCGAACCGTGGCGCTCGTGGGGCGCGGTGTCACTCGAACCCGTGCCGGGCCGGTGGCCCCCGTGGTGACGGCCACCGAACGGTCCCACCACGCCGGCGGCTCGGGTGTCGGCCCCGTACTCCAGCCCGGGAACAACGGTCGGGCGTGCCGACGGCCGACAGCTGCGACACCTTCCCAGGCCCGGGCAATCCGTCGGCCGACCAGCCGGTTCCACGACGGAAGGCCACCACCAAGCACGGCGCACGGGTCCTGCCCGGACGCCTCACAGAGCGGAGCAGCACCATGCAGGAGTTCCTGGTCGAGATCACCACCACGGTGCCCGACGGCACGAGCCAGGAGGAGGTCGACCGGCGGCGTGCCGCCGAGGCCGTCCGCGCCCGCGAGCTCGCCTCCACCGGCCATCTCGGGCGGATCTGGCGCCCGGTGGGTGAACTGCGCAGCATCGGAATCTGGCGGGCCGACGACGAGGAAGAGCTGCACGAGAAAGTCCTGGGCACCCTGCCGCTGAGCCCCTGGATGAGCTTCGCCGTCACCCCGCTCGTGCCCCATCCGAACGACCCGGGCCGCACCGACGACAACCGGTGACGGCGCGCTGCCCGGTCCTCTCCCACGCCTTCGGGCGCCGTGGCGGCACCGGCGACAGCGCCCTCACAGTTCCGAAATGACCGTCAGTCCGCACCGCGGCGGCCCACCGAGGTCGCCGCGTGTCTCCGCATGCCCACAAGGACTTCGCCATGACCGTACGGCCTTCGCGCGCTCCCTCCGTTCGAGGAGCCGGATTGGCGTCCTCACCCTGGGGCCACGTCGCCCAGGCGGCCGCCGCCCTCGCCGCCGGAATGGGGGTCGGGCGGTTCGTGTACACGCCGATCCTGCCGCTGATGCACGTCCAGGCGGGCCTGTCGGCGGGGGACGGCGCACACCTGGCCACGGCCAACTATGTGGGCTACCTGGTGGGCGCGTTCGCGGGCATCCTCGCCCCCGCGCTGGTCCGCTCACCGGTCCTGCTCCGCGCGTCCCTGCTCGTACTCATCGCGACCCTTGTGGCGATGCCCCTCACCCACGCCACGGAAGTGTGGGTCGTGCTGCGTCTGCTGGCGGGAGTGGCCAGCGCACTGATCTTCGTGATCGCGGTCAGTTCCCTGCTCAGCCATCTGCGCGAGCATCCCGCCCACCTCCCCGGCTGGGCCTTCGGCGGGGTCGGTGCCGGCATCGCCCTGTCCGGGCTGCTCGTCCTCGCGCTGCGTTCCACCGCCGACTGGCGGGCCGCCTGGTGGGCTTCGGCGGTCCTCGCCGCCGTCCTCGCCGCCGGTGCGTGGAACCTGCGCCCCGAGTCCGCCCCCGCGAGCGTTCCCGAGGCCACCGGCGCGGTGGACCGGCCGGCTCCGCGCCCGCACCGGTGGTTCACCGCCCTGTTCGCCTCCTACACGCTCGAGGGCGTCGGCTACATCGTCGCCGGCACCTTCCTGGTCGCCGCGATCGAACAGGGCTCGCCGGGCCGGGCGGGCAGCGGGGCGTGGGTGCTGGTGGGCGTGGCGGCCGTACCGTCCTCGGCCCTGTGGTCCTGGCTCGGGCGGCGCTGGTCCCGGCCCGGCCTCCTGCTCGTCGCCCTCACCGTGCAGGCCGTCGGCATCGCCCTGCCCGCGCTGGTCGGCGGGGTGGCGCCCGCACTGGTCTCGGCGGTCCTGTTCGGCACGACCTTCATCGGCATCAGCACGCTCGCGCTCGCCACGGGCGCGCACCTGCAATTCCCGCGTTCCGTGGCGCTGTTGACCGCCGGGTACTCCGTCGGCCAGATCGCCGGACCCCTCGTCGTCGCACCACTGCTCCGCCACGGCTACCACCAGGCGCTGCTCGTGGCGGCCGCCGTGGTCCTGGTCGCCGCCGGAGCCGCCGCCGTGCTGCGCGTCGGCTTCCCGGGCCTCGGCGCGTCAGCACGGACCCCGGTCGTCGTACGTCGATCGACACCGGAGGCGCCCTCCGGGGACCGGACGGGCGCCTGAGGGACGTGCGTTTCGCGCTTCATGTGACGGATTCACCGACGGCCTACCCCGCAGGTGTGCAGCTGGGCCCCTGCGGGGCAGGCCGGCAATGGCAGGGCCCGCCCGGATGCGTGCCGCGGCCCTGCGTCGCGTGGCTCCCGCGCCCGCTCGACGCGGGAGACACGTTCATGACGGCTCCCCGGTCGGGCGGAGAAACGACGCCGATGTGGTCATGCCGGTGCTTGGGCCCGACCGCCCCGAGGCACGTGATCGGCCCGCCACAAGCATGCTTGCCCGGGCAAATAGAATCCCAGTTTGTTTGACTTGTCAAGGAGTACAGTGGGGGCATGCCGTCGCCCGCGTCTCAGGACCTCCGCCCGCAGCCCCTCAATCCGAAGGAGGAGGCACTCATGCGCGCGCTGGGGCGCGTCATGTTCGCCCTGCCCCGGCTGATCGACGCGGACATGGGCGGTGAGGGACAGTTGCCGCTGTCCGGGTACACCCCGCTGATGCACCTGTCCGAGGCTCCCGGACGGCGGATGCGCATGAGCGAACTGGCCTACGCCTGCGACGTCTCGCTCAGTGGCATGACCCGTGTGGTGACACGACTGGAGAAGCGGGGGCTGGTGCTGCGGGCCAAGTGCCATGAGGACGCGCGCGGCTGGAACGCCGTACTGACCGAGCCTGGTCTCGCCTGTCTGGAGGAGGCATGGCCGGCGCATTTGTTCAGCGTGCGGCGGCACGTCTTCGACCACTTGGAGGGTCACGACCTCGTAGGACTCGCCGCCGCGCTCAGGAAGATCGCGAACTGAGGAAACCCGTCACGGAACGGGGTGCGTTACGCAACGGCCGGACCAGGGACTGCTCCGCACGGGGACGCGCCAGCCGTCCGGGTCCCCCGAGGCGCCGCCGGACGACCGGGGCCTCGGAGGGGAAGGCGTCAGGCGGCCAGTGCCGCGCCGTCTCCGGCCGTCGAGAGGCGGGAGGCGCGCTGCTTCCGGACGTGCCGGTCGAGGATGTCGTCGGCCTTGGAGACCGCGTCGGCGATTGAACGCGCGCCGGTCAGCGCGCACAGGGCACGAGTCACGTCGTCCAGTTCCCGCTGCCACGCCGGGGTGCTCTTCTCCGCGAGAGCGATGCGCGCGCTCGCGTACCGGGCGAGCAGCGTCCTCACGTGGCGGGGATCCGGCATCGACACAGTGACACCCTTTCGGTGATCTGCCTGAGCTGTTGATGTGCGTCTGCCCCGGCTCACCGATCCCATGCCCCTCTCCTGTCCCCCGGTTCGACGAACGCCCCGATGGCACGCCTCCAGGGCCCGTCAAGCCGTGGACAGACGCAGGTTCCGGGGGCGACGGGTGCCCTCGCGCGCGGAGAGGTGAACGGGTCCCGCCCCGAGCGGATGGTGGGCGGGACCCGTTCACCTGCCATTCTCGGCGCGATGGGCGGCGCACGGCAGGGCGTGAGACCCGTCGGGGCCGACAGGGCGAAGGACCCGTGGGGTGAACGGCACACCTCCCGTGTGAAGTGCGCCGTGTCCGGCGGCCGGCACGCTGCTCGGTCTTGTGGCCGTAGGCAGTCTTCTTCAACCGCACGCGTTCGGCGACACTCGGGGCTGTCGGACGAGGGGTGTGGACGGGCAGGCCTGCCGAACCCATCGGAGGAAGGGGATCACCGGTACCCGCAGCCGGCCCCTCCGGTCACCTCCCCAAGACCTCGCGATGACCGGTTCCGGAGGCCACTTGGACAGGAAAAGCGCAACTTCGACAGGGCGCGCGGAGGCAGCTACCTTCACCTGGTCTTCAGCAATCGCCCACGGTGGCAGGGGAGTTCCCTCAGGCTGAGCCGCCCGCAACAGCAGGGTCGGTCACGCCCCATGAACCCTCGCGCCCCACGCGTAAGCCACCGAACCGGGTCCACTCCAGGCACCCCCGATCAGGGAGAGACGCATGCCCCCACTCGCGCTGTACACGTTCGGCGTCCTGAAGTCCCCTCTCGCCGATCCCGCACCTCTCACACGCGAGTTCTACGACATCGGCGAGGCCGTCTACGAGAAGATCAGTCAGCACCCCGGACACCTCGCGCATGCTCAAGCGGCGGACGGTGAGCGGGGCTCGCACTTCGAGACGGACTGGGGAGCCTGGGGAGAGTTCGTCGTGCCGACCTGGTACGACAAGGGCCGTACGGTGGAAACCACCGCCCTGGCCGCGACGCTCTCGCTCTGGACCGGCCTGCGCCCCGCCTTCGACGCCATCTACACCGGACAGCACCGCGAGGCGCTGAACAGGCGTTACGACTGGTTCGAGAGGAGGGGGCACCCGGGCTACGTGTTCTGGTGGGTCCCCGACGGCGTGACACCCACCTGGCAGGACGGGGTGACCAGGCTGGAGCACCTCCACTCCCACGGCTCCACGCCGCGCGCCTTCACCTTCCACGACTCGTTCGCCCCTGACGGAACTCCGGCCAGGAAGAGTGGTGTTGGACCGAACAGCGACCGGGTCAACTGAACTGGCCACTAAGCTCCCGCCGTGAACGACGGCACGCATGACCTGCGGATCAGACCGGGCGGCCCCGCCGACGCACCAGCGGTCCTGGACATGCTCGACGCGGCCGTGGCCTGGATGAACTCCCGTGGCAACACCGAGCAGTGGGGCACGACTCCGTATTCGCAGACGCCGGGGGGTGTCGCACGCGTCGAGCGGTACACGACGGAGAACGACCCGTGGATCGCCGAACTGGACGGGGTTGTCGTCGGCGCCCTGGTCCTGGACTCCGGACCCAGCCCGCAGATGCCGATCGCACCGGCCGGGGAACCCGAGAGGTACGTCCGACTCCTTGTCTCCGACCGTCGGTACGCCGGCCTGGGCGTCGGAGCGGCTCTGCTGGCCCATGCCGCCGACGAGACCCGGCGGGCCGGCGTGGACCTGCTGCGGGTCGACTGCTGGGCCGGGGGCGGGGGTCGACTGGTCGCGTATTACCGGCGCAACGGCTTCACTCCCACCGAGCGGTTCCTGTCCGGGGCGTGGCCGGGTCAGGTGCTGGCCAGACGGGTGGCCTGACCCGCATGCGCCCGGCCACCGTCCTGACCTGGCAGGAACCGCCCCGTTCGGATACCGGGGGGATGGGAGAGGTGACGGTCACGCTCTCATCTCCGGAAGGCCCCCGTCGTCCTCAGCGACATGGTCCGCGCGTCCCGCGCCGCCGGGTGGGCCCGGTCTCGCGCGCGGTTGCGGTCGCGGCCGATGAGACCGAGCAGGAAGCCCGCGGGGATGGTCACCAACCCCGGGGTCTGGAGCGGGAACCAGTGGAAGTCACGCTCGGGGAAGAGCGCGATGGGCGTGCCCGAGACGGCGGGTGAGCCCGCCATCAGCAGCAAGACCAGCGGCAGCGTCCCGTACACGGTCCACCGCGCCCCGGTGGCGGTGTGGCCGGGCAGGAAGAGCGCGTACAGCAGGACGGGAGCGAGCACCGAGGCCGCGACGGTGAACGACAGTGAGATCAGGGTCAGCCTGCCGCGGTCCTCGAGGAGCACCGCCAGGACGACGGCGACGAGGCCGACCAGGACGATGCCCACGCGGGCCCTGCGGATCTCGCCGCCGGGCGAGCGGGGCGCCGCCCGGTCCGCGGGCCGGCCGCCGAAGTCCCGGGCGAGACTGGTCGCGGCGGCCAGCGTGATGCCGGCGACGGCCGCGAGGGTGGTGACGAACACGGCACAGGCGACGATCGCGAACAGCATGCTGTGCCGGACTCCCCCGGCGGCGGGGTCGAGTACGCCGGTCACCATCAGCAGGGCGGTCGCCCCGCCCGGATCCGCGGCACGGATGGGATCGCGGCCGATCATGGCGCAGGCGCCCAGCCCGGCGATCACGACGCCCGCGCAGACCACGGCGACGGGTCCCACCGCCCAGCCGACCGCCCGACGGGCGGTCCGCGCGTCGCGCAGGGGGTGCAGCCGCATCGTGAGGTGCGGCAGACAGGCCGCGCCGATCAGGAGGGTGGCCTCGAAGCTGATCAGATCCAGGCGCCCGCCGAAGGAGTGACCGAAGTGCAGCCCGGGGAACGCGTAGTCGGAGCCCGCCCCCGACCGCTCGCGCGCGGCGTCGAAGAGGGCGGGCGGCGACCAACCGAACCGGGCGAGAACCAGTCCGGCGAGCAGCAGGACGGCGGTCAGGGTCACACCGACCTTGAGGATCTGCACGTAGCCGATGCCGCGCATACCGCCGAAGGCGGCGTAACAGACCATCAGGGCGCCACCGGCCACGGTGCACCCGGTGAGCGCGCCCTCCGGGAGGCCGAACATGGCCGCCATGATGTGCCCCGCGGTCGACAGCTGCACAAGCAGCAGCGGAGTCAGTACGACGAGGGTCGCGACGCCGAGAGCACGGCGTACGGAGAGGTCCTTGAGCCGGTCGGAGAGGAAGTCGCCCATCGTGAACACGCCCCGGCGGCGCAGGGGTTCGCCCAGGATCCGCATGACGAGGAAGAGCGAGACGACCGTGGCGCAGGCGAAGAGCACGCCGTCGGTCCCGTCCAGGGCGACGGAGCCGGTGGTACTGAGCAGGGTGGCCGCCGAGATGTAGTCACCGGCGATCGCGAGCCCGCTGCCGACCGGTCCGAAGGCGGCACTGCCGCCCGCGTAGAAGTGCTCGGGGTCGTCGAGGTCGGCCGCGGCCAGCCCGCACAGCAGCAGCGACACCGCGACGAAGGCGAGGAAGACCATGGCGGCGAGCGACTGTCCGTCGCCGGTACTCACGGGCGGCGCTCCGGTGCCGTCGTCGCGTGCGGGTCTGTCGGCGCGCCCGGGCCCGACGTTGCAGGGGAAGCAGGAAGCATGCCGGTCATGGCACCAGCGCCCGGGTGCCTCGTACAGGGGTTGTGGCGGGTGAGAGGCCTGTGCACAGTGCGGGCCGGGTCGCGTTGTGCCGGGGCACAGGGGCGCCGCGGGCCGACCGGGACGAGGGCTGCGGTGGGCGGCCCCGGCTGCGGTCCGGCCGTGGCTTCGGCGGTGTCGCCACCTGGAGGAGCCTCCGCGGCGGGGCTTTACGGGGCCGTCGGACACGCAGCCCGGCCCGGTCCGGTGACGCGTTCCTCGGTCGCACACGCCCGAGGCGCTGCTCGCGCGCCCCACGACGTGCGGCAGGATGGAGCCATGAGCGTAGTCAAGATCAACGTACTGTCCGTCCCCGCCGAGCAGCGCGAGACCCTGGAGAAGCGCTTCGCCTCCCGGGCCCACGCCGTGGAGAACTCGGACGGGTTCGAGTGGTTCGAACTCCTCCGCCCCGTCGAGGGCACCGACAGCTACCTCGTGTACACCCGGTGGCGGGACGAGGAGTCCTTCCAGGCCTGGATGGAGGGCCCCATGAAGGCCGCTCACCAGGGTGGCGACGCGGGCGGCGGCGAGCGCCCGAAGCCCGCGGCCAGTGGCTCCACCCTGTGGTCGTTCGACGTCGTACAGCAGGCGGCTCCGAAGGGCGCCTAGGCACCTCTTTCCCGGCCGCGTGAGCGGCGGGGCGGCGGGAGGCGCGGGCGGCGCCCGGGGTGTCGGAACCCGGGCGCCGCCCGCGTTCCGTCGCGTGCCGGCCGACCGTCGGGGAGGGGCCGCGGTCGTGGTGACCCAGCTCACATCCATCCCGTGTCACGTCCTGTCGAGTCCGATCCGTCAATGCGGTGTAACCCGACAACGGCACTGGAGTTCAAAGTGGACGCTCGCCTGAACCTCTTCGGCAACTCGGTCGCGACCAAGGTCCTGCGGCACATCAACTCGGCAGGCAAGGTCATCTCGGACTCGACGCTCCCCGCCGAGACGCAGGAGCTGGTGAAGATCCGTGCCAGCCAGATCAACGGCTGCGGCTTCTGCACGGACATGCACACCAAGGACGCCATCCACGCGGGCGAGACCCAGCTGCGCCTCAACCTGATCGCCGCCTGCCGGGAGGCGACGGTGTTCACCGACGCCGAGCGCGCCGCCCTGGAGCTGACGGAGCAGGGCACCCGGATCGCCGACGCGGCCGGTGGCGTGAGCGACGAGGCCTGGGCGGCCGCCGCCAAGCACTACGACGAGGACCAGCTCGCCGCCCTGATCTCCCTGATCGCTCTGATCAACGCCTACAACCGCGTCAACGTCATCGTGCGGCAGCCGGCCGGCGACTACCAGCCGGGCATGTTCGGATGACGACCGCCGGCGCGCCGTCACCGATCGTGCGGTGACGGCGACGCCGCCGGTGTCCGACCGAGGCGCCGCAGCCGAACACCGTTGCAAGGAAGGTCATTTGAGCCCGCAGCTCACCGAACGCCCTCGCCGCGCTGCTCCTCGCGGGGCTGACGACAGCCTCACGGGCCGGTCACCCTCCACGTCGGCGACGACGACATCATGGGTGGCCGGCCGTGCTCGGCGACTTGCGTGCGGCCGAGCGGCCCGACGTCTACCGGAACTCGTGGACCACTTCGATCTCACCGACGATGTGGTCGTTGAACGCGTCGAGTTCCTCGGCCGGCACCCACAGTTCGAGGATCGTGCGTCCGCCCGCCTGCTGCACGGGATACCGGGCGAGGAACCGGGTGTCGACCTCGAAGCGCGTGA
Organism: Streptomyces sp. NPDC005496; assembly: GCF_042872045.1. Lineage (NCBI taxonomy): Bacteria > Bacillati > Actinomycetota > Actinomycetes > Kitasatosporales > Streptomycetaceae > Streptomyces > Streptomyces sp. NPDC005496. The sequence continues at coordinate 83,742 of NZ_JBIAJQ010000006.1, read as the reverse complement.
CGAACCCGGCGCCGTCGTGCTTCACGTTCCAGTCCCTCGCGATGCGGACCGCGTAGTCCTCGTTGAGGACCGGATAGAAGATCGGCTGCTCGGGCAGTCGCGGCGGCCAGGCACGCCAGTTCAGCTCACGGACCAGGTCCAGCTCCGCGGGGCCCGTCGGCCGCCAGAGCGTCGTCGTCCGCCCGCCGGTCATGCGCGTCCCTTTCCACACGTCGAAGACCGCCGGAACCGCCGGTCAGGCAAGGGACGTTACCCGTGACGGCATTCGCATGGCGACAGTGTTTCCCGCCCACCGGCCACGCCCGCACGGCACCGTGGGAGCACGGCGGATCCGTGACGGGCGTGGTCGCGGTGCTGAGCGGACCGGGTCACCAGGTGTGGGCGACGTCCACCACGATCCGATCGGCCAATTGCGTCACGCGGAACGGCAGCCGGGCCCGCACGCCGAGGCCGATCTGCGTGTCGCCCTCGAAACTGCCGGCGAAACGCGTGTCCCTGAACGTCTTGTAGCCGGTGACGTCGACGCCGGGGAGCGGCTGTGCCACCTTCCCGGGATACGTCGGCGAGCCGGTCTCCGGGTCGTAGCTCGGCGCGCCCGCGCGTACCTCGATCACGGCGCCACCGGCGACGGGGATGTACTGGCCCGAGCCGTCCTGGTAGAGGCGGTCCACGTACTGGACGTGGTAGCCGAGGCCCGAGGTGCCCCCGCCGGGGATGTCGAGGACCATCCGGTCGTAGCAGTCGTGCCGTCCCGTCCTGACGCCCACCAGCGATGCCGAGGTCGTCGCCGTGGCGCTCTTCGGGCCGCTTCCCCAGGCCGTCGCACACGCCGTCGCCTGCGTCGAGGCCGCCGCGGCCGGAACGGCCGTCGCCCCCAGTCCCCCGGCCGCCAGCACGAGCGCCAGCACTGCCACTCCGCTCCTGCGCATGACATCCCCCTGTCTGTTCGGTGCCGCCCCGCCCCGTGCGGGCAGCTACCGGTTGAGACAGTCCGACGGCGCGGAAGGTTGTACCCGCGCCGCGCTCGGCCCGGCCACCTCCCGCTTTTCCTCCGGCCGAGGCGTCCCGGACGGGAACAGCGGTCCGGACGGGGGCATCGGAATCGCTTCTGCGTGCGCACGCGTGAACACCGCCCGTCCGGTCGCCATGCCACGGCCGCGACGGGGTAGAAAGCCGCCATCAGCACAACCACCCCCCGTGAGGAACCGACAATGACTGACGACGCCTACCTCGTCCTGCTGGACGGCACCGCCGCGAACCTGGGGGTCCCCCCGTCGGCCGTGGGAGAACTGGCGTGCATGGACACCCCCGCCGTCCAGGCGTGGCTCGGCGCCCAGGGCATCACGACGGCGTCCCCGCGGCTGCGCCTCCTGCCCCCGGAGGAGACCTCGGCGGTGCCCGAGGAAGCGGAGCGTCTGCCCGTGCCCCTCAGCGACGATGAGCTGAGCCGTGTGCGGAACGGCTCGGCGCCGCAGGACATCGCCCGGCTGGAGAAGGAACTGCTGGCCTATCGCTCCTGCGCCGACGGTCGCGACGCACTGCTCACGCGTGCTCTCGCGGCGGGCGTCCCGGCCCACCGCATCGCGGAACTCACCGGCGAGGACCTCACGGCGGTGAAGGCGGCCGGCAGCCGCTAGCAGGAGGACGGGCCAGCCCCGGGCCCTCACGGTCGCGGGCCACCGCGAAATGAGTGGACGGAGATCACGTCGTGGGCAGACTTGCCGCATGACCGCATCGGATCCCAAGGACGACCTCCACTTCTACCTGCAGTCGGCCCGCGACGCCTTGCTGTGGAAGCTGGAAGGGCTGTCGGAGTACGACATACGGCGCCCCCTGACGCCGACCGGCACGAACCTCCTCGGTCTGGTCAAACACGCGGCGAGCGTCGAACTGGGCTATCTGGGCGACACCTTCGGACGGCCGTCCGGTGAGCCGCTCCCCTGGCTCGACGACGGCGCCGAGCCCAACGCCGACATGTGGGTCCCCGCCGACGAGTCGCGGAAACAGATCGTGGAGCTCTACCGACGGGCCTGGGCCCACGCGGACGCGACGATCGACGCCCTGCCACTGGAAACGGTCGGCCGGGTCCCGTGGTGGCCGACCGGCAGGGACGAGGTGACGCTGCACCATGCCGTGGTGCGGGTGATCTCCGATACGCACCGCCACGCCGGGCACGCCGACATCCTCCGGGAGCTCATGGACGGCGCCGTGGGCATGAACGAAGGCAACACCAGCATGCCGACGGACGATTCGGCGTGGTGGGCGGACTACCGGGACCGGCTGGAGCGCGCGGCCAGGGACGCGGACTCCGCGGGGTGATCCCTTGACCGCGGGTGACTGCGCGGCGGGCGCACCGCTCCCGGCGGGACTCAGTGTCCCGTTCGGCGAGACCCGTCGAGTGCTTCGGGCTCGGCGGGCCTCCGGCCGAGCAGATGTTCCCTGCCCCAGGCGCCGAGCGGGACCAACGCCGTGTTCAGGGAGACGCCGAGGGGGGCAAGGCGTACGTGACTTGCCGTACCGCGACGGCGACTACACGAAGGGCGTCACGTCTCGCCATGATGACGGCGGGCAACGCGACACTCCTGGCCACCGCGAAGGACCAGTCCGTCGACCCGGGACTCCTCACCCCGTACATGGAGCTGATGCGCCACCGGGGCCACGGCGAGGAGGGACTGGCGGGGGCGGTGTCGCTGCTCGGGAGCGGTCAGGAGCCGTCCGATGGTGAGTGATAGCCGGTGGGCAGGCCGCGTCCCGGTCAAAGAGGTGTCCCCGTCGGCGAGTTCGAGGAGGTCTCCGGTCGTGAGCGCTCGGCCGGGGACCAGGAGAGCTCCCACGGTCTGTCCTCGACCTGGCCCCGCCACAGGAGCACTCGCCGCTTCCTCTCAAAGCGGGCGGCGACGCAGCCGCGGAACAGACAGTCCAGCGCCATCGACATCGGGGTCAGTGACAGCCACGGATTCCAGGCCAGTCCCATGGCCAGCGCCGGAACCACCGGGACGGCGACCAGACTCCCCCGCACGGGCACGTGGCGCGTCGTGTGGTCCGCCGGCAGGACTTCGGGATTTTCCAGCGGCAACGCATGCTCGAAATCGCGATTCTCCGTCAGCCGTACGAGCGTGAACAGCAGCGGCAACGTTGACATCGTGATGAGGGTGACCGCACCGGCCGAGTCACTCGGGACGGACGGCGCTCCGCGAACGGCGAGGCACACCGGAACCGCCACTGCGCAGGCGGCGAACCCCGCCAGCCGCGACCCAGCGGGTTCTCGACGGCCGGGTCCGACGGTTCGGTGTGGCCGCTGCCGGGGACCTCTTCGACGCCGCCGACTTTCCGCGCGCGCTCGACCCCGAGCACCTCACCTTCACCGGACCCGACGAGCGACCAGGCTGAGCAACCGTCAAAGACTCCGCCGGGTACGTGATGCGGCCGACCGAGTGAGAGGCGGTGCGCCGGTCGGTGCCTGTGGCCGACCCGTTCGCGGCGTCGCTCGTGTGAAGCGCGGGAACCGGCCCCCTGGCTCGTACGCTGACGCTTCGAGCAAAGGAGCACGGCGCATGAGTCATCACCTGAAGGCGATCGACCGCGAGGAACACCTGGCCTTCGTCACGGCTCGGCCCTCGGTGAGCCACATGCAGGTCCCGTCCTGGGGGGACGTGAAGCCGGACTGGCGGGCGGAGAGCCTCGGCTGGTTCTCCGAGGACGGCACCCTCGTCGGCGCGGGCCTCGTACTGCTACGGCCGCTGCCGAAGCTGAAGCGGTACTTCGCGTATCTCCCCGAGGGGCCGGTCATCGACTGGGCCTCGGGCGACCTCGGGGCGTGGTTGGAGCCCATGCTCGCGCACCTCAGAAGGCGCGGCGCCTTCTCGGTGCGGATGGGCCCGCCCGTGGTGACCCGGCGCTGGAGCGCCGACGCGCTCAAGGCCGCGATCGCCGACCCGGGCGCCAGGCGTCTGGGTGACGTGGAAGCCACCGTGCACGAGCCGGGGGCCCGCGACGTCGCCGATCAGCTTCACCGGTTGGGCTGGCGGCGGACGGCGGCGGGCGAGGAGGACGGGTTCGCCGTCGGCCAGCCGCGTCACGTGTTCCAGGTCCCCTTCTCCGGACGGTCCCTGGAGGAGGTCCAGCAAGGCTTCAACCAGCAGTGGCGCCGCAACATCAAGAAGGCCGAGAACGCCGGTGTGAAGGTCGTCCAGGGCACGTACGAGGATCTGCCGGTCTTCTACGCCCTGTACACCGAGACCGCCGAGCGGGACCGCTTCATCCCGCGCCCGCTGCCGTACTTCCAGCGGATGTGGACCGCGCTGCGGGCCGAGCACCCGGACCGGATGCGTCTCTACCTCGCCCACCACGACGGCGAAGTCCTGGCGGCCGCAACCATGCTGACGGTCGGTCAGCACGTCTGGTACTCGTACGGTGCCTCGACCGGTCGCAAGCGCGAAGTCCAGCCGAACAACGCCATCCAGTGGCGCATGATGTCCGACGCCCACGAACTCGGCGCGGCCGTCTACGACTTCCGCGGCATCACGGACACCCTGGACGAGGGAAACCACCTGCTGGGACTGCTCCGGTTCAAGGCCGGTTCCGGCGGCGAGGCCGTCGAGTACCTCGGCGAGTGGGACCATCCGCTCAACAAGGTCCTGCACAAGGCCTTCCACCTCTACATGTCCCGGCGCTGAGACCGGGGCACCTCCAGGAGTCGATGCCGGTGACGCCCGCTCCGCGGTCCCGCAGCGACGCGGACAGGGGGCCCGAGCCGCGCCCGGCGTCCAGGACGCGGCGGCCGGACACGTCTCCGGCGAGGTCCAGCATCGCGGGCCGCTCGTAGTACGCGTTCACGAGACTGTTCTCGGTCTCCGCCGCGTACGCCTCGGCCATGCCGGCGTATTCGTTCACGGGCGGGTCCACGGGCCGGGCGGGACTCCCGCTCACCTCGGTTGCGCGCTCCATCGCCGCAGCCTGGTAGGTGCATGATCCACCGAACAGCCCTATGTCCCGAGGTCCGGGCTGCCGCGCCCGCCCGCCGAACTGCACGGGTGCACACTCCCGCGTCCGGACACGATGAAGGCCGCGCCGCCGGTGATGGGGGGACAGGACCGATGCGGCGCGGCCGTACTCACCGGGTGCCCGGGTCCTCGGGCCCTACACCTGTGCGGCGAACAAAAAGTTTGGCTCCCGCTTCCTCTCGCGGCCCTCGTTCGCGCGAAGTCCGCCAGGCGTCGGCGGCACCGCCGCGAGAGGTCCTCCCGTCCGGCGTACGCTCCCAAAGCGTCCGTTCCGGCGGCGCGCCCACGATCCGGCACGACAGCCAGGGAGTCCTCATGATCTTCATCACCGCCCGGTTCAGCGTCCGGCCCGAGTACGCGGACCAGTGGCCGCAGATCGCCGGTGACTTCACCGCCGCCACCCGCGCGGAACCCGGCTGCCTGTTCTTCGACTGGTCCAGGAGCGTCGAGGAGCCCACCGAGTACGTCCTGGTCGAGGGGTTCCGTGACGACGAGGCCGGAGCCGCGCACGTGCAGTCCGCCCACTTCAAGGCAGCCCAGCAGGTGCTGCCGCGCCATCTGACGGCGACCCCCCGCATCCTCAACATGACGATTCCCCAGGACGACTGGTCCCTGCTCGGCGAGATGGCCGTCGACGGGGAGTCCTGACGGGCCACTGCGGGCGGCGCGGCCACGTCCGCCGGCCGCCTCGGAACCCTTCCAGGACGGCACCCTCCGTACCGCTCACCTCACCCCATGCGACATAAGGGGCGAAACTCGCGAAACGGTGGAAAGTATAGTTTTGAAAGGGTTTCACGGATCACACCGGAGAGACGAGCCGGTGAGGGCCGTCAGGAGGCGGTCACGATCCGGATCGGTTCCGCACGAACGGCAACCCTGGCCCCGAGCGGACGGACTGCCATGGCACAGCTTCTCTTCTCCCCGCACACGACCGCAGAGGAAGCGCTCCTGCCGGAGGTGGACCTCACCCCCGCCGATCCCTGGCTGCTCGGGGACACGATCGGCTCCGAGCGAGCGGCCGGCCTGGACGCCGCGATCAGCGGCCTGCGGGCGGCACTCGGGGCCCGCCGGGTCGTCGACGTGAACTCGACACCGGCCGGGGGCGGGGTCGCCGAGATGCTCTACCGGATCCTGCGCTACACCCGCGGCGCCGGCGTCGACGCGCGGTGGTTCACGATCGAGGCCGACCCGGCGTTCTTCGCCCTCACCAAGCGGCTCCACCACCTCCTGCACGGCCAGGACGCCGCCGGTCCCTCCCTCGACGCGCACACCGCCGCCCACTACGCGGCGGTCGGGGAGGCCAACGCGCGGGCACTGCTGCGGTCCGTGCGGCCGGGAGACCTGGTGACGCTGCACGACCCGCAGACGGCGGGCCTGGCGCCCGCGCTGCACCGGGCGGGAGTGCGGGTGGTGTGGCGCTCGCACATCGGCACCGACGCCCACGACGAGTCCACCGACCGGGCGTGGGCGTTCCTGCGTCCCTTTCTAGAGACGGTCGACGCGTTCGTCTTCTCGCGCACCCAGTACGTCCCCACCTGGCTCACGGAGCGGCACGTCGCCGTGATCCAGCCGTCGATCGACCCCCTGTCGGCGAAGAACCGGCCGCTGGACGACGACGCCGCCGCCGCGATCGTGCGCCGGATGGGCCTGCGTGCCGGTCGCCGCCCCCGCGAGCGGGCGCTGTACCGGCGCGGGGACGGGAGCGTCGGTGTCGTGCACCGCGAGCCTGTCAGCCTGCACAGCCTCGCGCCTCCCCCGGCCGAGGCCCCGCTGATCCTGCAGATCTCGCGGTGGGACCCGCTCAAGGACATGGCCGGGGTGATGTCCTCCTTCGCCGCGGACACCACCTCGCTCGACGGGGCGCACCTCGCCCTCGTGGGACCCGACGTCACCGGTGTCACCGACGATCCCGAGGGCAGCCGGGTGTTCGCCGGGTGCGTCGAGCTGTGGCACCGTCTGCCGCCGCGCAGCCGCGCCCGTATCCACCTCGCCTGCCTGCCCATGGCCGACGCAGAGGAGAACGCGGTGATGGTCAGCGCCCTCCAGCGTCAGGCCACCGTCATCGCGCAGAAGAGCCTGGCTGAGGGATTCGGTCTGACGGTGACCGAGGCCATGTGGAAGAGCCGGCCGGTCGTGGCGAGTGCCGTCGGCGGCATCCGCGACCAGATTCAGCACGGTGTGCACGGCCTTCTCCTGGAGGACCCGCACGACCGGGCGGCCTTTGCCGCGGAGGCCGGTGGGCTGCTCCGGGACGACGGCCTGGCCGCCTCGCTCGGCGCCGGGGCCCGGAGCCGAGCGCTCGAACAGTTCCTGGACGACCGCCAACTGTGCCAGCAGTCCGCCCTCTACCAGGTTCTCGCCGCCGCCTGAGACCGCGCGCTCGGGTGTGCCGGTGGCCACCCGGAGGGACCGTGACGGCCGGTTTCCGGCACCGGCTATGTTCGCTCTGGACATCGGACAGGCGGAGCGGACATGCAGACGACAGACGTACCGGCCGGCGGGGTCGAGCCGGCCGTCGCGGTGGCGGACGAGGCCCCGCCGCGCCGCTTGCCCCGGTTCTGGCTGCTCGAACTCCTCGGAGCGATCCTGCTGCCGCCCGCGCTGGCCTACGTCGCCGTGCGGTGGAACGAGCCGGCCGTACAGGCCTGGCGGACCGTGTGCATCGCGATCACGATGCAGGCGCTGCCGTTCCTGCTCCTCGGCACGGCACTGTCCGGCGCCATCAACGCCTTCGTGCCCGCGCGCGTGTTCGGCCGGCTGCTGCCCCGGCGGCCCGCTCTCGCCGTACCCGTCGCCGGGGTCGCCGGAGTCGTCCTGCCGGGCTGCGAGTGCGCGTCCGTGCCCGTCGCGAACAGTCTGATCGGCCGGGGTGTCACCCCGGCCGCCGCCTTCGCGTTCCTGCTGTCGGCGCCGGCCGTCAATCCCGTGGTGCTGACCGCGACCGCCGTCGCCTTCCCCGGCAGTCCGGGCATGGTGCTGGCGCGGCTGCTGGCCTCGCTCGCCACCGCCGCGGCGATGGGGTGGCTGTGGCTCTGGTTGGGCCGCGAGGAGTGGCTCAAGCCCACGGTCCGTCATACCGGGCACGTGCCGGGAGGCAGCCGCTGGAGGGAGTTCCGGCGCGGTTTCCAGCACGACTTCCTGCACGCGGGCGGGTTCCTGGTCCTGGGCGCGATGGCCGCCGCCACCTTCAACGTGGCGGTTCCACGCTCCGTCCTCGACACGTTCTCCGGCTCGCCGTGGCTCTCGGTGCTGTTCCTGGCCGCGCTCGCCATCGTGCTCGCGGTCTGCTCCGAAGCGGACGCGTTCCTGGCGGCGTCCCTCACCGGCTTCTCGCCGCTCGCCCGGCTGACGTTCATGGTCGTGGGGCCGATGGTCGACCTGAAGCTGATCGCTCTTCAGGCAGGCACCTTCGGACGTGCCTTCGCGATCCGCTTCTCCGCCGCGACCGCGGTCGTCGCGGTCGTGTGCAGCGCTCTGATCGGAGGAGTACTGCTGTGAAACGACCGCTCCAGGTCCTGCTGCTCGTCCTGAGCGGGCTCGGTCTGCTGCACGCCTCGCTCTTCACCGACCTGTGTCTGCGGTACGTGAAGCCGGGGATGCGTCCGATCCTGATCGCCTCGGGCGTGCTGCTGCTCCTGCTCGGAGTGGCGGAGGCGTGGTCGCGGCGCGGTCCCGCGGCAGACGACGGGCACGGCCCAGAGGGCGACCGGGACGGGGGCGGGGGCCATGGTCACGACCACTCCTCGGTGCCGCGTGTGGCCTGGCTGCTGTTCTTCCCCGCGCTGAGTCTGCTGTTCCTCGCCCCGCCCGCGCTCGGCGCGTACACGGCCTCGCGTCAGCCGCCCAAGGCCGTCGCCGAGCAACGGGAGTTCGACCCGCTGCCCGCGACGTCACCGGTCCCGATGACCCTCACCGACTTCACCAGCCGCGTACGTCAGGACCGCGAGCGGGCCGTCGAGGGCCGCACCGTCCGGCTGACGGGCTTCGTCACGCCGGACGGGCGGGGCGACGGCTGGAACCTGACCCGGATCATCATCTCGTGCTGCGCCGCGGACGCGCAGTCCGTGCAGGTGCGGGTCCACGGGGCCGCGCCGCTGCCTGCCAACACCTGGGTGACCGTCACGGGCACCTGGCACCCCGCCGGGACCCTGGGCACCGAGTCCGCCGCGATCGCCCTCGACGCCCGGACGGTGAAGAAGGTGGCCAAACCGATGAACGCGTACAAGGACGCCTTGCCGCTCACCCTCTCCCGCTGACCGCCCCGGCGCGGCCGGCCCCGTCGGGCCGGTCAGCCGTCGGGACACAGCAGGCCGCGCTCGTACGCCTTCGCGAGGCGCTGCGGCACCCGGTGCGGGACTCCGTCCACGACGACCGGGCTCAGCCGGGGCACGGTCGCCTTCCACTGGGCGCGGCGGTGGCGGGTGTTGCTGCGGGACATCTTCCGTTTGGGTACGGCCATGGTGATCTCTCGTGTACGACGGGGAGCCCACGCTATATGAAAATGACTGCCATTATCAACGTGGTCCTGCGGTGCCCCGCGGCGTCGGTCACACCGGCAGCAGGCGGCCGACCAGGGCACTGAGCTGCTGCGCGTTGCGGCACTCGTACATGTCGACGAGTTCCGCGTAGGCCGGCGCGGCGGAGTCGCCGGTGCCCCACTGCGAGCGCTGCTCCGGGTTCAACCAGTAGACGCAGCGGGCCCGTTCGGACAGCAGGCGCACCGCCGGGAGATTCGGGTCGCCCATGTTGGTACGGGCGTCCCCGAGCACGAAGACGGTCGTGCGGGGACCCACCGCGCCCTCGTACCGCTCGGTGAACTCACCGAACGCGGCACCGTAGTCGCTGCTGCCGTGCCAGCTGGTGAGCGTCGCCTCCGCACGGATGCGGCCGCCGAGCCCTGCCGGGTCCGCGGCGCCGTGGACGAGCAGGCCGGTCACCTCGTCGATCCGGTTGACGAAGGCGAACACCCGCAGCTTGCTGAACTGGTCGTGCAGCGCCTGCGTCAGCAGCATCGTGAAGTCCGAGAAGCCCGCCACGGAACCCGACACGTCGCACAGCAGCACGAGTTCGGGGCGGGCGGGGCGGCGGCGCCGCAGCACGGGCCGCATCGGCACTCCACCGGTCGACAGGGACCCGCGCAGGGTCCGCCGCAGGTCGATGGTGCCGCGCGAGGCGCGCCTGCGCCGTGCGGCGAGGCGAGTGGCCAGCTTGCGCGCCAGGGGCTGCACCACCCGCCGCAGCTCGGCGAGTTGGTCCCGTCCGGCGAAGAGGAAGTCGACCCGGTCGGCGGTGGTGACCACCGCGCGCCGTGCGATGAGGTCCCTGCCGCGCCGCTCCGCCACGCGGCGCCGCGCCTCGATGACGATCTGGGCTCGGAAGGCCTGGATACGCCGACGGATCTCGTCCTCCAGTAGCCGGTCGGTGAACCCCGCTCCCCCGCCCTGCGCCCTGACGCCGTCACGCACGCGCGCCAGCAGCGTCTGCGGGCGCAGCCGGTCCAGCGTCTGGTACGACGACCAGCCGTCGGAGCCGGGCGAGGAACCGTACCCGCCGAAACCGTCCACCGCCTCGACGGCCAGCCGGGCCAGAGCCGCCAGGTCGTCCGCCGTGAGCGCGGCGACCAGCCGGTCCCTCAAGTCCTCCCGGTCGGCGGGGGTTTCGGTGTCCGCCGTCACGCCGACGCGGCGCGGGAAGTACACGTCGAAGACCGGATCGAAGACCTGGCGCTGCCCCGTGCTGTGGAGCAGGGTGGCGGCCAGCCCTTCGCGCAGCAGTTCCCGGTCGTCGAGACCGAGTGCCTCCAACGCCCGGGCGGCGTCCACGGTTTCGCCGGTGCCGATGCGGACGCCGTGCGAGCGCAGCGCGGCGACGAGTCCTGTCAGCCGGTCCGCGACACCGGACGGGGCGTTCACACGGCGTCCAGGTCGAGTTTGGCGGACGCCTTGAGGACATCGTCCTGGTGCTTGAGAAGGACGCCGAGGCTGTCGCGTACGACGCCCTCCTCCAGGGTGTCGGCGCCCAGGGCGAGCAGCGTGCGCGCCCAGTCGATGGTCTCGGCGACGGACGGGACCTTGCGCAGGTCCATCTCGCGGAGGGCGCCGACGACCCGCACCACGGATTCCGCGAGCGCCTCGTCGAGGCCCGGCACCTTCAGCCGTACGATCCGGCGCTCCAACTCCTCGTCGGGGAAACCGATGTGGAGGAAGAGGCAGCGGCGGCGCAGCGCCTCGGACAGTTCACGGCTCGCGTTCGAGGTGAGCACCACGAAGGGGCGGCTCGTCGCGGTGATCGTGCCGAGCTCGGGGACGGTGACCTGGAAGTCGCTGAGCACTTCGAGGAGCAGCCCCTCGACCTCGACGTCCGCCTTGTCGGTCTCGTCGATCAGCAGGACCTTCGGCTCGTCGCCGCGGATGGCGGTGAGCAGCGGCCGGGGCAGCAGGAACTCCTCGCTGAAGATGTCCGTACGCGCCTCGTCCCAGCTCTCGTCACGGCCCGCGCTGATGCGCAGCAGCTGTTTGGCGTGGTTCCACTCGTACAGGGCGCGTGACTCGTCGACGCCTTCGTAGCACTGGAGACGCACCAGCCGTGCTCCCGCCACCTGGGCGACGGCCTTGGCGAGTTCCGTCTTGCCGACGCCCGCCGGGCCCTCGACCAGGAGGGGCTTGCCGAGGCGGTCGGCCAGGAAGACCGTCGTGGCGACCGCCGGGGAGGCGAGGTACCCGGTCTCGGCCAGGCGTGCGGAGACGTCGTCGACAGATGTGAACAGCAACGGGGCCTCCAGCGCGGCGCGGGCTAGTCGGTGTCGAAGCGAGTCACTATCTAAGCGCTTGTTCAGTGCCGCTGTCACGTGTGACGGCCCCCACGGGAGCGACCGGGGCTTCCGTGTCCGGCCGGCGGGACCGACGCCGCTCGCCCACCGGTGGAGGAGGGAAATCGCACCGCAGACGGCGGCTGTTTCCTTCCGGGGGCGGCGGGCAGTCGGTCAGTGAGTGCCTACGAAAGGACCGACATGAGCGCCGGAGAGAAGGCCAAGGCCAAGACCGAGCAGGTCGTCGGTAAGGCCGTGAGGAAGGCGGCCCACGCGATGGGCAACGAGACCACCGCCGCCAAGGGCGCCGCGCTGGAGGCCCGGGGCAAGGCCCGGGACACCAAGGAGAAGGCGAAGGGCGGCTTCAAGCGCTGATCCCCTCGTCGCACGGACGCATCCGTGGGCTGAGCCGGCGCGAGGCTCGGCCGTGGACCGCGTCGGACGGACGGCGCGCACCGGAAACCTCCGGCTGCGCGCCGTCGTCGTCTCCGCGCCCAGCCGCCCGTATGCCGGCCACCTGAGCTCCGATGTCAGGCGCTGCCCGCACACTCGACGGCAGCCGCGCCGGACCCGCGTCACAAGGACACGTGCACCGATCAGGTGGCCAGCAAAAGCGAAGACCCGCGCCGTCTCCAGGGAGACGGCGCGTCTGTGTGCCGGCGGGCCCGCTTCAGCGGGCCGGGCTTCTGCCCCACCCCAGGTCTTGATCCATGGGCTTCCCTCGATCCGGTCCTGCGCCGTCGCCTTTCGCGTCCTACGGCGCTCAGGAGCACCACGCTCGCAGACCGGGCCCGTGCTCGCCGTCGCTTCGAGGGCCGTCGAATCGATGGCCACGGGGTACTACGTCGACCGCTGCCGAGGAGGCCGCCGTCGCGTCGTGGACTCCGGCTCGGCCGGGCGCTTCACTCGTCCGGCGCAGTATGTGAAAGCGGCGCCGGGGCAGACGCCCCGCTGCCGGGGTGTTTCCTTCCTGCTGCGCCCCGCGGTGGGATGTGCCGCAGTCGATCCCCGAGTCGACTGCGGCACGGACTACCTGAAGTCCATCTCTGTTGGCCACGGCGGTACTTGGCATCGCCGGCGAGAGCCGCCTGACGGCGCGTCCGGCGCGCGTGAACCCGATGGTCCTCCCGGAGGCCGCGTGCCGGAGCCGGGCCGGGACCCCCGTGCCCGGCCCGCCCCAGGACGCTCCCGCGCCGCCCCCGCGGTGATCACCAGGATGCCCGGGCAGGGGCCGGCTGTCGTTGGCCGACAGTCCACATCTCCTTGGCACTGCGTCTACTGCTCGGCGTCGGGTCCGCCGGCCTGCCTGGGGGACCCGTGGCGCACCTCGCTCGGCGGGACGCCGTAGGCCGTGCGGAAGGCCCGCGTGAACTCGGCGGCGCGCGGGAAGCCCCAGCGGGCGGCGATGACGTGGATGGGCCGCGTCCGCAGTGCCGGGTCCGTGAGGTCGCGCCGGGCGTTGCGCAACCGCTGCTCGCGGACGTAGCCGGCGACGGTGATGCCCTCGGTCTGGAAGAGGCGGTGCAGATAGCTGCGGGAGATGTGGTGCGCGGCGGCGATCGTGGCGGGTGTCAGTTCCGGGTCCGCCAGATTGCGGCGTACGAACGCCTTGACGCGCAGGGTCAGGGCGCGGCCGTGGGCCTCGGGCGGGAGCCGGACGTCGGACTCCAGCACGTGTGCGGCGACCGCCGTGACGAGATCGGCCGCGACCGTGCCCAGGCGGGGCGCGTCCGCCGGCTGGTAGGAGTCGGTGTCCGAGGCCAACTGGACGAGGAACTGGGCCAGTAGCGCGCCGAAGCCCTCACGGCCCGATATCCGGCGTCCGATGACCTTGTCGGTCTGGTGCGCGGGCAGCGCGATGAGCGATCGCGGGATCTCGACTCCGATGGTGGTGACCGGGTCGGGGCCGGTGAAGATCTCGTACGACCAGGAGGAGCAGTTGACGTGGAAGTCGTCGACGCCGTAGGCGACTTCGCGTCCCGCCCAGGTCGCCGCTCCCTCGCCGCGCTGGAGCAGGGAGAGGTGGAGGACTTCGGGGTCGGACCGGCGGATCAGTTTGGGTGTCCGGCGGAAGACCAGCGGATCGAACGTCGACGGCCACAGGGTCACGTCCCCCAGCTGGATCAGCCGCAGCCGGGCGCGGTAGTCCGCACTGCGGTCGCTGGCCAGCTCCATGGGTGCGTGGGTGCGTCCCAGCCGCTCCGTCCAGGCGTCGAACCGGTCCCCCACCGGGAGGTCGGCGGTCCGGAAGAGCGACTCGTGCAACACGGCCGTAGTCAACCACACGCTCCAGGGCGGGCGGTGGGCACCTGACGCGGGAGCCCGGGTTGCCGGATCCCACGGGTGGGTGCCGCACGACCGGGCCCTCACGCTAGGGTCAGCGGGCGAAAACAGGCCATGGCCGGACGCGAGGGTGACGCTCGGGTCACGCCGTTGTCCGTTGAACGACCGGTGAGGCGGGAACAACTCGCGCGGACGTGCAACTGACGGCGGCCGAAAGTCGTCCTCTGCGACGAGCCGTCGAGGCACACGAAGAACCGGGACAACAGGGGGGACGCATCATGAATATGACGTCGAGGACGAGCCGGCGCAGACCGGGCGCTGTCCGGGCGGCCGTACTGGGAGCCTGCCTGGCGGGGGCGTTGGTCCTCACCGGGTGCAACGGCGACGGCGGCGCGACGGGTTCGGGCGGCGGCACGAGTCCGACGAAGGCGGACGGCAGCGGCGGCAAGGGGAAGGGCACCGGCGCGGCGAGCAAGAAGCCGGGCGCCAAGGCGTCCTCGGGCTCGGGCAGCGCCGCGAAGTCCCCCGGAGCCGCCCCGGCAGCGTCCAAGTCCCCCGCGCCCACGGCGTCGAGTGCCGGTGGCGCCGACGACGACGGCTGCGACCACAAGATGCCGATCTCCCCCGACGAGATCGCGGTCTACCGCTACACCCCGGAAGGCGGATTCCTCAGCCTGATCGTCAAGCACGGCAACTGGGGCTGCGGATCGCCGGACTCCGACGGTGCGCCCTTCGAGACGGTGGGCAAGGAGACCTTCATCCCGATGGACCAGGCCGCGGACGTCACCGTGACCAACCCCATCGTGGAGAGCACCGAGAACCAGCCCATCGGCGTGCAGGAGTTCCTCGACTGGCTGGAGGCGCACCCGAACTCGGGCCTCGTCTTCAAGTACCACCTGGGTGCCGACGGCGCCATCGACCGCCTCGACGAGGTCTTCACCCCGTAGTCACGCCCCTGCGGCAGGGCGCCCGTACGACGCGGCCTCGTCGTCGCGCGGGCGCCCTGCCGCGACATCGCGGCGCCCGCCCCGATCACCTGTCGTGGAGGCGGGCCCGCAGGGACCGGGCCAGGTCATCGGCCAGGTCGTCGGGCACCTGCTCCTGTTCGGGGCGCCGCAGGAGGGCGAAGACACCCGGTCCGCGGTGCTCGGGCGGCAGCTCCGCCCCGCGCGGCACGATGTGGAAGTGCACGTGCGCGAAGCCCTCGGCCTCCGCGAACTGCACGACGTAGGTCTTCACGCAGCCGGTCACGTCACGGAGGGCACGCGACAGCCGGACCTGCCACGTCCCGAGGGCGGCGGCCTCGGCGTCGGTGAGCTGGTGGACAGCCGTGACGTGGCGCCGGGGCAGCAGTACCAGCCACCCGGGCAGCGCGGTGCCGAAGCAGTGGGCCACCCGCCAGTACGCGTCCCCCGCGATGCGCTCCCGCGGGGGCAGTTCCTCGAACCGGGCTTCCTTGCCGCACGCGTAGCACTCGCCGGTCGTCATGCACCGAGAGCGTAGAAGCTCATGCGGCCGGCAGCCGCGTCTTTCGGCCGTCCGGTCACGGGCGCGGCCAGGGGCGTCCGCCCAGCCGCTCGATGTCCGTGTTGAAGCGCCGCAGATAGGCGGCGAACGCGGCCACGTCCTCGTCGGCCCAGTCGGCCATGACCTGGTCGAGCGCGTGGACGATGCCCTCGCGTTCCTCGTCCAGCAGGCGCGCGCCCTCGTCGGTGAGGCGGAACTTGCGGGCCATGCCCCCCTCGGGGTCGGGGATGCGCTCGACGAGACCTTCCCGCATCGCGGCGGCCGTCTGCCGGTTGAGCGTGGAGGCGTCGAGCCCGAAGGCGTCGCTGAGTTCACCGATCGACATCGGTCCCTGCACCCGGATGCGGCTGAGCAGGATGTAGGCACTGCGCTCCAGCAGCGAGCCCTTGCGGCGTCCGCTTCTGTGATGCATGAGTCCGTGGCGGCTCAGCAGCATCTGCTCGTACTCGACTTCGTGCGTGGGCTTGACCACGTGCCTGTGCCTCCTGCGTCCGCCGGGCCGGTGACACGCCACCTCTCGCCGTGCGCGGCCCGGAGCCCATCCTCTCACGGGTGTGTGCGCCGTACATGTGACGTGCTGGATGCACACGACATGTACGATGCACATCCTTGTCCGACAGAGCACCTCAGGAGTCCCGATATGGGCGCCCCCCAGCCGCCGGCCCGAGCAGGAGGCGTGGTCGCCACGCTCGCGTTCGCCGGGATCGTGGCAGCGATCACCCAGACCCTCGTCACCCCGCTCATCGCGGAACTGCCGAAGATCCTGGACACCTCGGCATCGAACTCGGCCTGGGTGATCACCGTCACCCTGCTCGTGGCCGCCGTATGCGTGCCGGTCTCCGGCCGCCTGGGAGATCTGGTCGGCAAGCGCCGGATGCTCCTGGCGTGTTCCATACCGCTCATCGCCGGCTCGGTGGTGTGCGCGCTCGCCTCCTCCGTCGTCCCGATGATCGTCGGCCGGGGTCTGCAGGGCATGGGCATGGGCATGGTGCCCCTGGGCATCGCCCTGCTGCGTGACGTGGTGCCCGCCGAGAAGCTCAGCTCCTCGATCGCCCTGGTCAGCGCCTCGATGGGAATCGGCGGCGGTCTCGGTCTGCCGATCGCCGCGGCGGTGGCGCAGTACGCGAGCTGGCGGGTCCTCTTCTGGGCCTGCGCCGCCCTGGCCATGGTCATCGCCGTGCTGATCTGGTTCCTGATCCCCGACGTGCCCGCGGGCGCCAAGGGGCAGCGCTTCGACGCCCCCGGCGCCGCAGGTCTCGCGGTCGGCCTCGTCTGCCTGCTGCTCGCCGTGTCCAAGGGCGCCGACTGGGGCTGGGGTTCGGCGACCACGCTCGGCCTGTTCGTCGCCGCCGTCGTCGTGCTGGCCGCCTGGGGCGTGTGGGAGCTGCGCACCCGGGACCCGCTGGTCGACCTGCGCACCACCGCTCGGCCCCGGGTGCTGTTCACCAACGTCGCCTCGGTCTTCGTCGGCTTCGGGATGTACGCGAGCATGCTGGTGATTCCGCAGCTGCTGCAGTTCCCCGAGGCCACCGGCTACGGTCTGGGCCAGTCAATGCTCGCGGCGGGCCTGTGGATGGCGCCCGGCGGAGTCATGATGATGTTCGTCTCGCCGCTGGGCGGCAAGCTCACGGACGCCCGGGGTCCCAAGTTCACGCTGATCTGCGGAGTTCTGGTGATCGCGGCCGGGTACGGCCTGTCGCTGGCCCTGATGGGCTCCGCCTGGGGCCTGATGGTGGTGTGCATGGTCATCAACAGCGGCGTCGGCCTCGCCTACGGGTCGATGCCGGCCCTGATCATGAGCTCGGTCCCGCTCTCGGAGACCGCCGCCGCGAACGGCTTCAACACCCTCATGCGCTCACTGGGCACGTCCATCGGCGCGGCCGTGATCGGCGTCGTCCTCGCCCAGTCGACGACCACCATGGGCGGCTACAGCTTCACGTCGGAGAACGGTTTCCGTACCGGTCTGCTGATCGGCGGTGGCGTCGCGCTGGTCGCCGCGGTGATCGCCGCCCTCATCCCGGCCGTCCGCACTTCCGCGGACACCGGGAGCAAGACCGGCTCCTCGGCCGCTCCGGACCAGGCCACCGTCGAGGCCTGACGGCGGGCGGAAGAGGGACTCCGCCGGCCGGTGACGGCCGACGGAGTCCCGCACGCGGCTGCCCGCTGACGGTGCGCCGCCGATCGGTGGCCGATCAGCCGACGGGGGTCGTGCGGATCGCGGCGATGTCGAACTGCAGGCGCACCTTCTCACTCACCATGGCGCCGCCCTCCGCGAGCCTCGTGTCGTACGTCAGCCCCCAGTCGGAGCGGTTGATGGTGGTGGTGCCGTCGAAGCCGACCCGCTCGTAGCCGAACGGGTCGACGACATTGCCGATGTAGGTGAGTTCGAGCACCACGGGCCGCGTCACGTTCTTGATGGTGAGGTCCCCGGTCATGCGGTAGACGTCGGGGCCCGCCAACTCCACGGACGTACTGGTGAATCCCATACGCGGATAGCTCCTCGCGTCCAGGAAGTCGCGGCCGACCAGGTGCGCGTCGCGCTGCTCCACCCCGGTCTCGACGGACGCGGTGAACAGCACGATCTCGGCGCTGGAGCGCGAGGGGTCGCGGCCGTCGAAGTACAGACGGCTCTGGTACTCGGCGAAGGAGCCCCGCACCGTGGTCACCATGGCGTGGCGGACCGAGAAGCCGATCCTGCTGTGCGCGGGGTCGATGACCCACTCCCCCGTCAGAGCGGCCAGGCGGGGGTCCGGACGGACGGCCGAGGCCACGTCCGGCGAGCCGAACGCGGGCTCGGACACGGTGGGTGAGGTCGTGCGGCGCGACGATGCGCCGCGGGTGAACAGATTCATAAGTCACCTAGTTACTTCACCCGCGGTAATTGCGCAAGCATTCGCCGACGGGCGGAAGTTTTCCGGCGCCGCATCCAGCGGCACGCACACCCTTTCCCGGACCGGGATATTCACGCTTTCCACACATCGGTCGTGACATCGGAATCGAGATCGGGGGAACGGTCCGAATCGGCCCGGGCCATGGGGTCAGCACGGGCGCACCTGCATGGCGGAACTTTTCGGCCACCCCTCTTTCCCGCAACAGCCTGATTCCGCCGCGGCATCTGGCACCTGGCTGAAACGAACAGTCGGGTTTCGTCGCACGGGAGACTTCACACCGTCTTCGACCACCGAAATGCGCGCCCTTTCCGTTTTCAGCGGGATCAGCCTCTCCCTGTAAAAGAAATGTGCGATCGGGGCATCCAGTGGCCACCCGCACTTTCCGACCCAAGCCGTACCGGATACGACGGGTCGTCACCGTGTGTCACGGAGCAGCGCGTGGGGAGCGGAGGCATTGACGGTCCTGGGGCTCCCGGCGGTCCTGCACTCGGACCGCACCCCGTCCGGTCGTCCGCCCGCGGTTGGGGTCGGACTCAGCGGAGTCCGTGGCGGTCCGCCCACGCGGCGATCGACGCGGCGATCTCCTCAGGTCGGTCCTCCGGGGCGTGGTGCCCGGCCCTGCCGCAGTGGACCGTCTCCAGTGAGGCCATGTGGCGGGCGCACCAGTCGGCCGTCTCCGCGCCGACCAGCAGGGTGGGCGTGCCCTCGAAGGTCATGAGCAGCTTGGGCACGTGCGTACTGGCCGCGAGCCACGGCTGGTACCCCTCAAGACGGGCCACCAGTTCCGGCGGTTCACCTCCGAGCGGGAGCTGGCGGGCCCAGGCGAGGAGGGGCCGGCGGCTCCCCGGCGTCGGGAACGGCTCCAGGTACGCCTTGAGGTCCTCGTCGCTCACCGGGGTGAGCACGGCTCCGGAGTACGCGGCGCGCACCAGCAGGTCCTGTTCGAGCACCATGTCCTCGCCGGTGCCGGGAGTGCGGATCGACTCGATGCGCTTCCGCGCCTGGGGTGACACGTCGTCCCAGGACAGGGGCTTGATGACGCTCTCCAGGAAGGCGACACCCCGCACTCGCTCCGGGTGACGGGCCGCCCAGTCGAAGGCGAGTGCGCCGCCCCAGTCGTGGCCCACCAGCACGACGCCGTCCAGGCCCAGGGCGTCGAACCAGGCGTCGAGGTAGCGGGCATGGTCGGCGAACAGGTAGGGGATGTCGGGCTTGCCGGAGCGGCCCATGCCGATGAGGTCGGGGGCGAGCAGCCGTCCGGTCCCGAGGCGGGGAAAGACGTTCCGCCAGGTGTGCGAGGAGGCGGGGTTGCCGTGGAGGAGGACCACGGGCGTCCCGCTGCCCAGGTCCTCGTAGTACATGGTCGAGTCGAGTACGTCGATCGTCGGCATGCCGGTGCCCTCTCGTGTGTGCGGTTGGTGCTTCGCGATCTGTCGGTAGTGCGCGTGCGGCGGGTCGGCGCCGCTGTGGGTGCGGGCGCCAAGACGTGGGGGTCGGCGCGTCGCGCCGGCCGGTCGGCAGGACGTGCGGTTCGACCGGGCCGCCGCCCAGCCGTCGACGGCGCTCTCCCACTCGCGCTCGGAAACCGGGAGCCGTCGTAACGTTTGAGGAGCTAACGTTAGCGCCACGAACGAAAGTACATCGTTAGGGTGACTAACGCAACGGGTAGGCTGGATGGCATGGACAGCGCGGCCGAGAAGGCTCTCCCCATGGACGACGACGGCGGGAACGCGACGCCCGCACGGCTTCGCGGCATGCCCAGCCGGCTCCTCTCGCACGCGGCGCTGCACGCGGAGCGGCTGGTGAACCAGGGGCTGGCGGAGGCGGACGCGCGCAAGTGGCACTACGCCGTGCTCGTGGCCCTGCACGACTCCGGTCCCGCCAGTCAGTCGGTCCTCAGCCGTCGCACCCGCATCTACCGCAGCGACCTGGTCGCCGTGCTCAACGAACTCGCCGAGGGCGGCCACGTCGAGCGCGCTCCCGACCCGGCCGACCGCCGCCGCAACGTCATCACGATCACCGAGTCCGGCCGCCGCCGGCTGGACCGGCTCGACGCGCTGCTCACCGGCATCCAGGACCAGGTCCTCACGCCGCTGACATCGCCGGAGCGCGAACAGCTCGTCCGGCTGCTGACCCGCCTCGTGGACCACCACACGCAGGGGGCGCCGAGCGCCGCCGACCGACCGGCCGGGCCGGCCCAGGAGTAGCGCCGAGCCGCCTGAGAGCCGCCTCCACCCGCGACACCGGCCCGCCTTCGCGCTCCCCCGGGCACCGCACGATGTCCGCCGACGCCAACGGGCCCTGAGTGGAGGGGCGCTTACTCGCCGTCAGCGGGGTACACGGGCTGTGCAGGCAACCGCTGCACCGACCTCGTCACAGGAGGAAAGCCGTGCCAGGCATGATGAACAAGATCAAGGAGTTCGCGAAGAGCCCGCAGGGCCGGCGCACCATCGAGCAGGTCCGCCGCACCTCCGCCGACCCCCGGCGTCGTGCCCAGGCGCAGCGTCTCCTGGGCAAGCTGCGCGGGCGCCACTGATATCGGCCGGAGCGCACGTGCCGCCGGCCGCGACCGGCGGCGGCACGGGAGCAGGACGGGGCCGGGCACGTGCCTGAGCGTGTGCGCGGGACGTGCCGCCCCGCCGGTCGCGCCTCGCCCGTGGATACGGTCGCACAGGCGTCACCGGCTCAGCGTCCCCGCAGTCTCGGCGCCAGATAGCGCGCGGTGGCGCTGCGTTTGACTCCGGCCACCTTGGCAGGTGTTCCGGTGGCCACCACCCGGCCGCCCGCGTCCCCTCCGCCCGGACCGAGGTCGATGACCCAGTCCGCGGTGGCGATCGTGTCCAGGTCGTGCTCGACCAGGACGACCGTGTTGCCCGCGTCGACCAGACGGTGCAACTGCTCCAGGAGCAGCGCGACGTCCGCGGGATGCAGACCCGACGTCGGCTCGTCGAGCAGGTAGAGGGCGTGGCCCCGGCGGGCCCGCTGGAGTTCCGTCGCGAGCTTGATGCGCTGGGCCTCACCGCCGCTCAGCTCCGTCGCCGGCTGGCCGAGCCTCAGGTAGCCGAGCCCCACCTCCCGGAGCGTCTCCAGACTCCGGTGGGCCGCGGGGACGTCGGCGAGGAACCCGGCGGCCTCGTCGACGGGCATCGCCAGGACGTCCGCGACGGTCCTGCCCCGGTAGGTCACCTCCAGCGTCTCGGCGTTGTACCGGGAGCCCCCGCAGTCCGGGCACGGCGCGTACGTCCCCGGCAGGAAGAGCAGTTCGACCGCGACGAAGCCCTCGCCCCGGCAGGTCTCGCACCGCCCCTCCGCGACGTTGAAGGAGAAGCGCCCCGCCGTGTAGCCCCGCGCCCGCGCCTCGTCCGTCGCCGCGTACAGCCTGCGCACCGCGTCGAACATCCCGGTGTACGTCGCCAAATTGGAGCGCGGGGTGCGACCGATCGGCCGCTGGTCCACCCGTACCAGCCGGTCGAAGGACTCGACACCCGAGGCCTCCCGCACCTCGACCTCGACCTCCGTGTCCTCCGGGTCCTCGGGCGTCACGCCGAGATGACCTCGTACGACCTCCGCGAGCACCTGGGTGACCAGTGTCGACTTGCCCGAGCCCGACACCCCGGTGACGGCCGTCAGCACGCACAGGGGCACCTCGACGGACACATCACGCAGGTTGTGACGGGAGATGCCGGCCAGCCGCAGCCAGCCCCCCGGCGTGCGCGGACGCCGGTCGGTCCGCTCGGCCCGGCCGAACAGGTGGCGGGCGGTCGCCGACTCCTCCACCGCTTCGAGGCCGGGCACCGGACCGCTGTACAGCACCCGGCCGCCGCCCTCGCCCGCGCCGGGGCCGATGTCGACCACCCAGTCCGCACGGCGTACGACGTCCATGTCGTGCTCCACGACGAACAGTGAGTTGCCCGCCGCCTTCAGGCGATCCAGCACGTCCAGCAGGGGTTCGGCGTCCGCCGGGTGCAGGCCCGCGGACGGCTCGTCGAGCACGTACACGACACCGAAGAGGCCCGACCGCAGCTGGGTGGCGATCCGCAGCCGCTGCGCCTCGCCGGGCGAGAGCGTCGTGGAGCGGCGCCCGAGACCGAGGTATCCCAGGCCGAGGTCGAGCAGGACTTCGAGGCGGGCGACCACGTCGGCGCAGATCCGCACCGCCACTTCGGTCCTCTCCCCCGAACTGGCGGTCTCCGTGGCGGCCTCGGCTTTCCGCAGCCGCGCGACGGGCCGCAGCAGCGCCACGACGGCGGTGAGCGGCAGCGCGTTGAGCTCGGCCAGGGTGTGGCCGGCGAAGGTGACCGCGAGCGCCTCCGGGCGCAGGCCGCTGCCGTCGCACTCGGGACACCGCACGCTGCGGACGAACCGCAGGGCCCGCTCCCGCGACCGCTCGCTGCGGGAGTCGGCGAGGACGTGCATGACGTGTTCGCGAGCGCTCCAGAACTTCCCCTGATAGCCGTAGTCGACGCGGCCGGGTTCCGGCTCGATCAGCACGGAGGGCTGTTCGTCGGTGTAGAGCAGCCAGTCCCGGTCCTTCTTCCTCAGCTTGCGCCACGGCTTGTCGATGTCGATGCCCAGTCCGCTCACGACGCTGCGCAGGTTGGCGCCCTGCCAGGCGCCGGGCCAGGCCGCGATCGCCCCCTCGCGGATGGTCAGCGACGGGTCCGGTACGAGCAGGTCCTCGGCGACGTCGTGCACGGAGCCGAGCCCGTGGCAGCGCGGGCAGGCGCCGGTGGCGGTGTTGGGCGAGAACGCCTCGGCGGGCAGCCTCGGGGCGCCCGGCGGATAGGTGCCGGCGCGCGAGTACAGCATGCGCAGCAGGTTGGACAGCGTGGTGAGGGTGCCGACGGTGGAGCGGGAGCCGGGTGTCCCACGGCGCTGCTGGAGCGCCACGGCAGGCGGCAGCCCGGTGATCTCCTGGACGTGCGGGACGCCGGCTTGCTGGAGCAGTCGGCGGGCGTAGGGCGCGACGGACTCGAAGTAGCGGCGCTGGGCCTCGGCGTAGAGGGTGCCGAACGCGAGGGACGACTTGCCCGAGCCGGATACGCCGGTGAAGGCGACCAGCGCGTCCCGGGGAACGCTGACGTCCACGTTCCGCAGGTTGTGCTCGGACGCGCCCCGTACGTGGACGAAGGAGTCGCTCGTGTCGCTCTTCACCCCTCCTGCCTACCGGATGCGGCCGGAAACCGCGCGAGGGACGGCGTGGCGGGAGGCGGGAGGGGCGGCGAATCCGCACGCCCGGTCCGTTTCGGGGTACCGGCCGACGCCCGGTGGTCCGACCGGTACGGGCGAGGTCAGACCGCGGCCCGGACCGGCCCCGGCTCCGCCCGCTCCTCGGCTCGGTCCTCGGCATCCTCGGCGGCGAGCGCTCCGGCGGCGCCGAGTTCGGCGGCGCGTTCGGCCGTGATGACGAGCCGGCCGAGCACCGCGGGCACGGCGATCGCGGGCAACAGGTGCTCGAACAGCGTCACCACGCGCACTTCGAGGTCCTCGCGCGCGGCGAGGATCTGCGAGTACACCTGCACTCCCGTCCACGCCGCCGAGAACAGCCAGGCACTCTCAGCCGGGTCGACGTGGGGCAGCAACTCGCCCTGCTCCTTGGCCTCCTGGAGCAGCCATCTCGACGCGTCGATCCACTGCGTCAGCGCCGCCGTGCCGAACTGCGCCCGCATGTCCTGCTCCAGCGAGAGCCGGGCCACGGCGCTCACCATCGGGTCACGGCGCATCTGGTAGGCCACCAACAGGCCCGTGTCCACGAACTCCTGCAGCCGGGAGGCCTGCCGGCCGACCGTCACCGTGGCGAACTGCTGACCCAACACCCCTTCCGCCAACGCCTGTTTGGACGGGAAGTGGAAGTACAGGGCACCCTTCGTCACGCCTGCCCGCGCCAGCACCTCGCCGATCGTGGCGGCCTCGTAGCCGCGCTCGTCGAACACCGCCGCAGCGGCGTTGAGAATCGCCAGCTTCGTACGGACCGCACGCTCCTGACGCGCCACCAGACCTCCCGAAGTTCACGTGCACTCGACCACCCGGGGCGCCGCATCTGGCACGTCCCCGTATGACCACATGGGTGTTCCTTTGCCATCGCCCTCTAGAAACAAAACCAGGTAGTCCGTATTTTCACAAGCCACTACACCATTCAGCACCCGATGGACAGGAACAGAAGGCCCGCCTCCGGACCGCCGGCGGCACCCTCCGCACCCCGGCAGACACGTTGAGCAACCCGTTCCCCATCGTCAGGGAGTCCCGATGCCGCCCACTCTGCTCGTCACCGGACCTCGCGGTTTCATCGGGCGGCACATCACCGCAGCCGCCCGCAGAAAACCGGACGTCCGGCTTCAGCTCCTCACCCGGACCCCCGGCGGTCCGCCCGCCGACGACCGGACCGGCACCGTGACCGCCGATCTGGGCGATCCGCCTTCCCTGCGGGGAGTCTGCGAGGGCGTCGACACGGTCGTGCACTGCGCCTCCGGCATCGGCGCCGAGGAAGCCGCGCTGCACGCCGTCAACGACCTCGGCACCCGGGCCCTCGTCGAGGACGCCCGGCGCCACGGTGTGCGCCGCCTCGTCTACGTCAGCACC
The DNA here is from genome assembly GCF_042872045.1 of Streptomyces sp. NPDC005496. Taxonomy (NCBI): domain Bacteria; kingdom Bacillati; phylum Actinomycetota; class Actinomycetes; order Kitasatosporales; family Streptomycetaceae; genus Streptomyces; species Streptomyces sp. NPDC005496. The sequence goes on along the minus strand of NZ_JBIAJQ010000006.1, from coordinate 58,651 downwards.
GCCGCCGTGTACGGCCACGGCCCCTTCCACCGGGCCGGCGTCGAGGACCTGGTGCCGGCTCCGGAGTCGGCCACCAGCCGCTCCCGCGCGGCCGCGGAGCGCCATGTCCTGGACGCCGGCGGCACCGTCCTGCGCCCCCACCTCGTCTACGGCAGCGGGGACCGCTGGGTCGTGCCGGGCCTGGCCGGGCTGCTGCGCCATCTCGGAGCGGGCGTGGACACCCCTGCCCTGCACTCCGCCGTCAACGCCGCCGACCTGGCGCGCCTGGTGCTCGCCGCCGCCCTCACGGAAGGCGATGTCGCGCGCGCGCACCACGCCAACCACCCCGTGCCGCTGGCCGCGGCGGACCTCATCGGTTTGCTCCTCGACCGGCTCGGCACCCCCTCGCGCCCCGCGCTCACGCCGGAGCAGGCTCTCGCCCGGGTACGGGGGAACGCGCAGGCACATCACCACCTGACGATGCTGACCGGCCACCACTGGTTCACCGGCGACGAGCTGTGGCACCGGCTCGGCGTGGACCCGGGCGCGCCGCCCGTCCTCCAGCTTCCCGAGCACGTCCCGGCCGGGGTGGGGCAGCCCGCGGGCCGGTGACCCGTCGGCGCGCGGCTATCCGTGCCGGTCGCCGGTCACCGGGGGCGGGCGGCGGCGCAGCCCACGCAGGTGCGCGCCGCCGGGCGCACCTCGAGCCGCTCGGGCGGGATCGGCGCACCGCACGCGTCGCACCATCCGTAGGTGCCCCGCTCGCGCCGCTCCCGCGCGCTGTCCAGGTCGGTCAGGTGCTCGCGGGCCCGGGCCAGCAGGGCGGCGACGTGCGCGCGCTCGAAGGCCGTGCTCGACCCCTCGGGATCGTGCTCGTCGTCGACCGCCACCAGCGCGTTCGCCTGCACGATGCCCTCGAAGTCGCGCTCCAAGGCCGCGATCTGCTCATAGGTGTCCCGGCGCTCGGCGGCGAGCCGTTCGCGGACCGGGTCCGCGGGCCCGCCGGGGGACGCGGCGCCCTCGGGTGGGGTGCTCATTCCTACCTAAACGGTCGCGGACCCGTACCTATTCCGGTCCCGTGCGGGGTGTCCCGGCGGGTGCGGTCAGTCGTCCGGCAGGACCTTGCCGAGTGCCTCGTCCAACTGCCTGGCGAGCCGGCCGTCGCTCGGCGGGTCGGCCGTGAAGAGTCTGCCGAGCTCGGTGGTGAAGGTCTGCGTGAAGGCGCCGTAGAACGGGGTGCGGGGACGCTGCACGGCCCGCGTGAGCGCCGGCAGCAGGACGGCGCGGGCGTAGGCGGGTCTGCCGTGGTCGTCGCGTGGCATCCGGTCGGCGCTCTCGCCGGACGGCGAACCGGTGGCGTCGGGCGTCTCGGCGGCGGACGGCCCGGCCGAGCGGCACGCCACGGTGTCGTCCTCGTACGCCGACACCCGGGTGGCGGCGAAGCCCGCGTCGAGCAGGCAGCGTTCACTCTCCTCGCTGGTCAGGAACCTGATCAGGTCGGTGGCCGCGTCCCGCTGTCCGGAGGACCGGGTCACGGCGAGGTTCTGGCCGCCCAGCACCGCTCTGCCCGGCAGCGTGGTCACGCCGAGCTGCGACCCGCGCAGGGACTGGTGGAGGCTCTGGTAGGCGTAGGGCCAGTGCCGCAGGAACGCCGTACGGCCGTTCGCGAAGTCGGTGAGTGAGCCGGCCTCGTCGGAACGCAGGGCGTCCTTGAGGAGGTACGAGGCCTGCGTGCGGTTGCGCAGTTCAGCGAGGCCCCTCTCCAGGGCGGCCACCGAAGCGGTGTAGTGGCCGTCCTTGTCGGTGAGGGCGACACCGCCGGGAGCGGACGCGAACGCCTCGATGCCGTTGACCGTACGGCCCTCGTAGGCACCGAACTGCGCGGTCCAGCCCTTCTCGTAGTCGCGGGGCCGGTCCTTTCCGGTCTGCTCGCCGAGGGTCTCCATCAGTTCCTGCAGCTTGCCCCGGTCGAGCCCTTTGCTCAGGTCGGTGTTGCGGACCCCGGCCTTCTTCAGGTAGTCGCGGCGGTAGTAGAGCAGGCCGACATCGCTGTTGAACGGCACGGCGTACACCTCGCCGTCCCAACGGGCCGTGCTGGCTACGGACTTGATGACGTCGTGGTCGTCGACCAGTTCCGCGGGGAGCGGGCGGATCAGCCGCGCTTCGGCGAACTCCGGCACCCAGGTGACGTCGAGGTTGACCACGTCGTACTGCGCGCTGTCGGACTGGAGGGCGCCCAGGAGCTGGCTGCGCTGCTCGTCGGCGGAGCCCGGGAGTTCCACCAGCCGGGCGCGGCGACCGGTGTTCCGGCGGTCCTGCTCCGCGTTCCAGGCGTCGATGAGCCGCTGGCGGATGCCGCCCCGGCCGGTGACGTCCCGCCCGCTGGCCACGACGATGTCGCCCGCGGCGCCCGGGGTGACGGTGGCTCCCGGCTGCCCCGAGGTGCCGCCGCCGGTGCAGGCGGCGCACGCCGTGAGGAGGGCGGCGAGCCAGAGCCGTCCCCCGTACCTGCCCGGTCCTCTCATTCGTCCCCCGTCCCGGTCCGCGCCACCTCGTCGCGCAGGCCCGCGACGAGGTCGGTCCTGGTGTCGAGGCAGCGTCCGCCGCTCGCCTCGGAGATGCGGGCGTCGGGCTTGTCCCGGTCGCAGCCGCCGCCGTCGAGGGCCGCCATCACCACCGGAACACCCCGCTTCTCCGCCGACGCGAGGAGTCCGCCGAGGGCGTCGCCGCCGGTCAGGCGGTTGTTGTCCTCGTCGTCGGTGACGTAGACGATCAGTTGGGGGCGCTCGTCGTCCCTGCCCCGCCCGGCCATGTAGTCCAGGGCCGCGGTGAGCGCGCCGTCCGGGTCTGCCTCGGCGTCCCGGACCACTGCCTTTTGGTCGATGGTCCGCTCCGCGTCGGCGCGCCGGTGGCGGTCGAAGGGCAGCAGGACCTCGTAAGGGCTGCCGTCCCGTGAGGCGACCGCCCAGATGCCGTACTCGTCGCGGTCGCCGAGCCCGCCGAGCGACTGCTTGAGGATGCCCGGGGCGCCGCCCGCCCCCTCCCACAGGTCCCCCATCGAGCCGGAGCTGTCGAGGAGGAACAGGACGCGGCCCGGGCCGTTGGCGTTGCGGTACCGCTCCAGAGCGGTCGTCATCGCGTCGCCCGTGGCGGGGCCCGGGAGGTGGCCGGGGCGGCTCAGCGTGCCGGTGTCGGTCCGCGGTGCGGCGAGGAAGGCGTGGCCCCCGGACACGGCACGGAAGCCGTCCTGCGCGAACACGTCGAGTCCGCCCCGCTCCTCGCCCCCGCCGCTCACCAGCCAGTCGTGGAAGCGCCCGACGGCCTCGTCCCGCGCGTCCCGGTCGCGGTCGGCGCCGTCCCAGCGCACGCGGACGAAGGTGGGGACCAGGGGCGGTACGTCCGTGGGGTACTCGGCGAGCCTCGGCGTGCGGGTCGGGCCGTCGCAGCCGAGCCCGCTGACCATCAGGAACTCGGGGACGAGCGCGGCGGTGCGCTCGTCGATCTCACGGTGGTCCGGCAGGGTGCACAGCAGGTCTGAGCCGGTCAGCGAGGGCGGTCCCGGCTGGGCCACGATCCCCTCGGGCCGGCCGACGCTCGTACCGGAGCCGTAGAGGCCGACGCTGGCCAGCAGCGCGGAGTCCGTGTACTCGGGGTCGGTGCGCCGCACGTCGGCGTCGTCCTGGCGGCGCAGGAGCTTGTCCCGGAGCGTGGCGAAGGTGGAGCCGGTGCGGTGGCGCACCGACTCCTCGGCGAGGTTCTGCGGGACGGACAGCACCATCGGGGAGTACGCGAAGGGGTGGGCGTCCGGTTCCAGCGTCACGTACTTGCGGGGCGGCTCGACCGGCTGGGCCCGCGCCGCGCTCGCGGACGTCGCGGGGATCCAGACGTCGGGCTGGGGACCGATGTCGCGCTGCGGGTCGAGTTCGTCGCTGACCGGGCGCTGCCAGGGGTCGGACCGGTCGTGGAAGCCTGTGACGGCGTCGGCCGCACCCGCGCTGTAGACGGTGATTCCGACGCGCCGGCAGCCGCCGGACGTCGTGTTGGCCGGCGAGGTGAGGAAGGCGTCCTTCGCCTTGCGCACGGTGCTCTCGATGTCGGGGTCGGTGAGCAGGCGCAGTTCGAGGGGCGGACCGCAGGGCGAGGCGTCGGGGCCCGGGCCCCAGGCGGCGTAACCGCCGATGCCCGCGGCGCTCAGGACCGTCACCGCGACCACCGTCCGGCGGGGCCGGGAGCGCAGCCAGTGCAGCGGCCGGCCGACCGCTGCCGCCGTCAGCACGGCCCGGACCAGGGAGACGAGCCGTGCCAGGGCGCGCCGCCGCCACCGCGGAGCCTCCCGGGCCTCCCCGTCCCGACGCCGGGTGGACGACCTCCGTGCGGGGCCGTCGTGCGAGCGGCGCCCGTGGGGCTTCCCGTCCGGCGGGGTGACGGCCGTCGGCACGGGTACGACGTCGGGCGGCACGGACGCCGGGGCGGGGCCCGCCAGGACGATGTCGGTGTCGCCCCACCGCTGTGGCTCCCACGGCTCGTTGCGTAGCGTCGTGTAGTGCGCGGACATGTGGGCGGTGAGCGCCTCCGCGAGTTCCTGGAACGTGACCTCGCCGCCGGGCTCGTCGGCACCGCCCTCCAGGAGCCGCACCAGTTCGGCCGTGAACGGGGTCGGGGTCGCGTCGTCGCCCGCGTCGATGCGGTTGTTGGCCTGCGTGCTCATCAGCACGGAGAAGCGCCGCCGGTCCGCGAGCGCCTCGCAGACCTGGGCGGCGTTGCCAGCGTTGCAGCAGTCGAGGACGACGACCACGTGCCGGGCCCGGCTGGTGGCCAGCACGGTCAGCACGCTGGAGAAGGGGTCGGCGCCCGGGAACACGGCCCGGCTGCCCGGCACGACGCGTGCGTTGCGCATCTGCAGCCAGAGCTCGTCGCCCGCGCTGGGCACGGCGCCGTGACCGGCGAAGTAGAAGAGGAGCAGCCCCTCGGCCTCGTCGGCGGCGGTGCGCAGCGCCTCGCTGAACGCGTCCAGGTACGGCGACCCGGACACGGTGATCTCGCCCTTGCGGAACACCTCGCCCCGCAGCAGCGCTCCTTCCAGCAGGGCTAGGTTGTGCTCGACGGCGGCGAGATCGCCGGGGACGCCGTGCGGGTCCTTCGGCCGCGTGGAGTCGTAGGCGGACACACCGACGAGCAGTGCCCGGTTCACCTCTCCGCGCGGGTCGAAGCGGTGCACCTGCCTACCTCTCGTCGAGGTCCACCGGGTCCACGTCGTAGTCGGGCGGATCGCCGCTCTCGACGGAACGGCGGTTCTCGTACCAGGCCTTGACGCCTCTCCTCACCTGCTTGAACACGATGTCGAACGTGGACTGGGCGGCCGCTCCCGCGAGCAGCAGCAGGATCTCGATCCCGGCGCCCATGGGTCTGCCGTGCTCGTCGGTCCCCTGGTCGTCCGTCCCGGCGCGCTCCTGGATCCTGAGATCGCCGTTCCGGGCCAGTTCCTCCAGCGGCTTCTCCCGCTCCAGCCACTTCTTGAGCGCGCCGATGTCGCCCTGGCTCGCCGTTCCGTCCAGGCGGACCCGGATCGCACGGGTCGCCACACCCTCCCCGTCAGTCATAACTCATCATGATGGCACGGGTGTTGATGCCGGGCGAGGGTTCTGCCCGGACGGTACCCGGCCGGTGGGGCCCGGTCGGCGGTGTCGCGGCCCCCGGGGTAAGCCGCGTGAAGTGCCCGTGTATCACTTGTGCATCCCCCTTCCCAAGCGGAACACGCGGCGTGCGAAGATGCCCTGCCCCGGTAGGCGTCCGGGGTAGAGGGGAAACTCAGTGAAGTCAAGGAAATTGAGCAGAACGCGGCGTCGCGCCACCATAGTGACGGCGGCGGCCGCTTCGGTCGTCGCCGGCGCGGCCATGCTGCCCAACTGGAGTGCCGGCGCGAGCAGCGCCGGAGCCGGTGAGCCCGCGGTGGACGCGGCCACCAAGGCCACCTTCCAGAGGCTGGCGGACGCGGTCTTCACCGACCGCACCGACGCTCTGGTGGACCACAAGCAGAACAAGGGGCGCTCCCCGCTGACGTCCCGCTTCTCCGGCGACGTGGAGCTGTCCTCCTCGCTGGAGAACAAGGAGGACTCCGCACGGTCCTCGCTGCGCGGCCGCAAGTCCCGCCTCGCCGACCTCGGTGAGCGGTACAGCTCGGCCAAGACCAGCGTCACCCTGGACAAGACGCGCGTGCGGGACCGGCACGCCACCGTCCAGGTCACCGAGACCACGACGCTGACGTACGAGAAGGTGCAGGGGGACGAGCCGAAGACCACCGGCTTCCAGGCCCACCACAAGCTGACGTTCACCGCGGACCGGTCGGGTGTCTGGCAGCTGACGAACGTCCGCACCACGGACGACGGCTACCTGGCGGTGAACCAGCCGGCCAAGACGACGTTCACGGCCACGGTCGCCGACGACGACATGCCCGCCGCCACCCGCTCGGCCACCACCTGGCCCGCACCGGCCAAGGCCAAGAACTTCTCCGCCACCGGCTACGACTACAAGGCCATGGCCGCGTACGCGGAGAAGTACTGGAAGACCTACAACACGGCGTACCCCGACTTCAACGGGGCCGGAGCCGGCGGCGACTGCACGAACTTCGTGAGCCAGTCGCTGAAGGCGGGCGGCTGGAAGCACGTCCCCGGTTACGTCTACGACTACACCAAGTGGTTCGGCAACGCCGACATCCAGTCGGACTCCTTCGTCGGCGTCAACGAGTTCTCCTGGTTCTCGCTGAACTCGAAGCGGGCCACCAGCCTCGCCAACGTCTACCAGATGGACATCGGTGACGTGCTCCAGGTGGACTTCGACAAGGACGGGTCCAAGGACCACACGATGATCGTCTCGTACCGCAGCTCGCAGGGCGTGCCGTACGTGACGTACCACTCCACGAACACCTACCGCAGGTCGGTGGCGAGCATAATCGCCTCGTACCCGAACTCGGCGTTCTACGCGTACCGCACCTGATCCACCGGCTGGGCCCCGCGGCCGGCACCACCGAACGGGATTCTCCGGGCGGGCCGGACGCGGGGCTCTTCCGTTTTCCCGGCGGCGGGGCGACGTGTGGGACGCGGCCCGTGCCCGGGGTCACTGCCGGTCGGCGGCGACCTCCAGGCCGCGGATCACATAGCCCCCTATCTCGTCCTGGAACGAGACCTCGGGCGGCGTGACCATACGGAGGCCCGGCAGTGCGAAGAGGCGACTGAGGAAGACGTCGGTCTCCGTCATCGCGAGATCGGCGCCCGGGCAGCGGTGCGGGCCGTCGCCGAAGGACAGCGCCATCGCCTTGCCGCTCGTCGTGGGGCGCCCCGGGCACACCAGCAGGGGATCGGCGCCCACCTCCTCCCGGTCGGTGTTGGCGTCGTCCACGAAGATGTCGACGCGTTCACCGGCGGGCACGGTGTACGGTCCCTGCTCACCGGGGACTTCGAGGTCGGCGGTGGCCCTGCGGCCGAGGCGGGCGACCACCGGTTCCAGGCGCAGGATCTCGTGGAGCACCGCGAGCCGCTCCTGCCGGTCCCCGGTTCGGAACCGGTCGCGGAGCCCGGCGTCGGTGAACAGGTGCCAGGCCGCGACGCAGATGAACTCGCGGGTGGTGACCATGCCGGCGGCCGCGTAGGTGAGGCACTCCCCCAGGATCTCGGCGTCCTTGCAGCCTTCCGCGATCAGGTGCGAGATGAGGTCGTCGGCGGGCCGCGCGCGGTGGGCGCGGATCGCGGGGCGCACGTCGGCGAGGTAGATGCGCAGCCAGTTGGTGTTCTGGCGGAACAGCCAGTAGATGCCGTGCGGGCTGGTCAGCCCCGGCTTGCCGAACTTCTCGGGGAAGAAGCGCTCCAGCCGCCGCTGGATGCCGGGCCTGCTGCGGGTGAGGCCGATGACGCCGCACGCCACGTCGATCGCGACGCCGAAGCTGAGGTCCTCCAGGCGGGCCGCGCCGGCCGTGCGCAGGGGCGCCAGGTGCTTCTCGGTGACGCGTTCCGCCAGTTCGCGGTAGTGCTCGTCCACCCGTCGGGGCGTGAAATAGCGCGCGGTCTGGCGGCGGTGCTCGCGGTGCTCGGGGCCGTCCCGGTACAGGACGGGACGCCGGATACGGGCGGGCAGCTTCTCGACGGTCTCGACCCCCAGGCCCGCCTGGACGGTGTCGGGGCTGCGCAGCACGGCGCGTGCCGCCGCGTACCCGCGCACCTGCCAGGTTCCGTCGTCGGCACGGTGGACCGGGCAGCTCTGCCGGGGGTCACCTCGGTCGACCTTCCGTGCGTCGTCGTCGGTTCTGCTCATCGGCCGGTGTCCTCCGTCGTCGCCGTCGGCCGCCACCGCGGTGGCCGTCAGTGTGCTCCGACAGACTTCAGGACAGCCGTCCGGTCCACCAGTACCCGTACCGCCGGGGCACGCCGGACCTGCGTACCCCGGCGGTACGCAGGTCCGGCGGAAGCTTGCCGACCGCTTCAGGCCGCCGAGGGCTGCCACGCTTCCTGGAACCGGCGGCGGGCGCGGTGCAGGCGGGAGCGCACCGTCCCGACCGGCAGGGACAGGGTCTTGGCCATCTCCTCCTCGTTGAGTCCGTAGACCCGCAGGGTGAGCACTTCGCGGTGCTGTGTCGACAGGCGTTCCAGGACGTCGTTGATGTGGACGGCGTCCAGGGGGTTGGCCTCGTGCCGGGCCTCGACGGGTGAGCACGTCATCGTGTCGTCGAGGCGTTTGACCGTGCGGACCGCCTCGCGGATGGTGACCGAGCGCACCCATCCGTAGAAGGCGGCGGGTTCCTTGAGGGTGGCCAGGCCCCGGTAGATGGCGAGGAGCGCCTCCTGTGTCGCGTCGGAGCCGTTGTCGTGGGCGATCGAGTAGCAGACCCGGGCGACGTACGGCGTGATGTGGGTGAGCAGGTCGTTCATCGCCTGTTCGTCGCCCGCCTGCGCGCGTGGCAGCAACCGGGCCAGGGGGGTGGGCAGTTCGTGCGCGGTCTTCATCGCGGAGGGGTGCTCCTTGGGGGAAGCCGGTGGGGGCGCTGCGGCGCGGCGGAGGGGGTGACCCTCAGGCCGTGACCGCGGGAAGGGTGGGTGCGTCGCCGGTCGTGGCGAAGGTCAGGAGCGTGGTCCGGACGTCGTCGCGGAAGGCGCGCATGAACGCCGGGGTGAAGCACGCGGTGAAGTGGGGGAACTCGATGCCCAGCCGGCCGTCGAAGGAGACCACGCAGGCCATCACGGGGCTGCGGCCGGCCTGGGGGAAGTACTGCTCGCGGGCGGGCACCAGCCGGACGTCCGTGACCTCGGCGCCCTCGGGGAGCCGGGGGCCGGGTGCGGAGCCCATGTTGGTCACGATGACGGTGCCGGTCTGCAGGGCGGGGTGCCGGGGGAGGTGCGGCATGAGGCGCATGTCCTGGAAGTGGTCGCCCCGTGCGATGGACTCACGCAGGTGGGTACCGATCTCGCGGGCCAGGGACAGCGGTTCGGCGTCCGCGTCGACGGCGAGTGCCTGGAGGTGCATGGTGACGGCGGGGACCATCACCTCGGGCTCCAGCGGCGGCGTCAGGCGGGAGCGCAGGTCGACGGGCGAGAGGCAGCCGAGGACGCGCGGGCCGTCGCCGCCGAGCCGCTTGCGGGCGGCGGTGAGCACCGCGGCGCTGACGAGGCCGTGTACGGACACCCCGGTGTAGCGGGCCAGCCGGCGCAGGCGGGCGGTCTGGTCGGCGTCGAGGAGGAGGCGCCGGATCTCGATGCCGTGGCCGCTCAGGTCCGCGTCCGCCGGCTGCCGCGGGGTGTCGTAGGCGACTAGCTCGACGGGCATGCGTCCGGTCTCGGCGAGGCGGCGCTCCAGGTACCCGGTGGTCTCCGCCTCGTCGCAAGGGGGCAGCAGTGTGCTGACGGGCGCGGGCCAGGCCGGGTCCTCGGCGCCTTCTTCCGTCGGCTGTACGGGAGTCGACGCGGGCTCCTTGCCTTCGACGAGGGCGCGGTAGCGGTCCCACAGGGTGTTGTGGAACGCGATGGCGCTGTGTCCGTCGGTGATGGTGTGGTCCACCGTCAGGACGAGGAGGTGACGGTCCTCGGCGGGTTCCTGGACGAGGACCGCTCGCAGCAGCGGACCGCCCACCGGCAGCGGGGTGTTGAGCTCCTCGGTGTACGCCTCGGCGGTGTCCCCGGTGCGTATCGCGAGCCGTGGGCGCTCGTCCTCACCGAGGAGTCGCAGGGCGTAGCCCGGCCCGTCCTGGACGATACGCGTCCGCAGCGTCGGCTGTTCGGCCGTCAAGGTGTCGAGCGCTCTCGACAGGGCGGCCGTGTCCAGTTGTCCGCGTACGGCGCAGGAAAGCACCGCCCTGCTTCTCTGGGCCACGTAGAGGGTCTCGACGGGACACAGCGCGCGCATGTGTTCAGCCTTTCTCGCCGCCTCCGTTCCGGGCAGGGGGAACGGGCGGTTCGTCGTACAGGGTTTCTGGATTGTTCACGCAGTCGGATCGTGGGGAGCCGGGCAATTCGGCATCACGACAGGAAAACAAAGCAAGAAGGGTTTCCGGTATCCGCCGGAGGCAGAGTCCGGGACCGTGGCCGGCACCTCCGCGGTGCCTGGACGACGTTCCCGATTCACTCTTCGCTTACATGCTGTCCATGGAGGAGGTACTGGCCTCGCCGGACTTTCTCGCACACACCATTGAGCACCTCCCCGAATCGGGCCGAAGGCCGTCGAGTCCGGCGGGCCCCGGGTGGGCGCGGTCCGGCGCGGTGCTCGCGCGGTCCGTGTCCGACGCCGGGAATGGGCCACCGCTCCGCGCCGCGCCGGTGCCGTGGAGGCGCCGGCTCCTCGAAGGCCTTCGCATGCGTCCGTGGCGACCGCGGCCTCGCACTGGCGCTCGACCGTGCCGCCCCAACGGAGCGGAGTCTTCCACAGACCCTTCACGAATGAGCCGCCGGATTCGCGAAGTTGGCCGATTTACCCCCTCGACAACACGCCACCGCCCTCGCGGAACGAGATGTTCCGTCCGGTCCGAGGGGCTCGCGCCCCACCCGTCATGACAACGCGGTCCTGTCCGCGGAGCCCGCGAGAGCGGCTCCGGAACGGTCACGCCGACCACGATCGATCAAACCGGGCGACGCTCACCGTGCCCGTTTCGCGGCCCACGGGGTGGCCTCCGTGCCCGTTCGGGCACACCCGAGGACTCGGCGGGCGGGCTTTCGCCGCCCTGCGCAACAGGGTCCTCCGAAAGGATGACCGAAATGCAGCCGCCGCCCCGGAGAGTGCTTTCGTGAGCACCCCTGGTATTCACCGGTAATTCCCCTGAAGCAATTCCCCTCCGCCCGACCGGTCTTGACTCCCGACAAGGCGTCATGCAAGGTGTTGCGGCGGCAGGTGATCGCACCCGACCACGCGATTCCTGCACCTGAGCGTGCGACCCAGTCCCCCGTCGTATTCGCCCCCGCTTTCAGTGGCGCCCGTTGCGTCGGCTGGCCGGGACGACGGGCGGCGGTGGCACCCTTTGCGGCTCGCCCGGCCATGCCGGGCTTCTCCTTACATTCGACTGAAGACAACTCGCCACGAGGGTTGGTGCCATGTCAGTCCATGAGGACGACCGTCGACCGCTGTCCGGAGCACAGGAGGGCCTCTGGTTCGCCCAGCGCCTCGCTCCCGGAAGTGCCGCCTACAACACCGGCGAGTACGTGGAGATCCACGGGCCGCTCGACACCCGCCTGTTCGAGACCGCGCTGCGCCGGACCGTCGCAGAGGCCGACACGTTCGCACTGCGTTTCCCGGACACCCCCGACGGCCCCAGGTGCGTGACCGCGGAGGCACCCGACGCCTGGCCGCTGCACCGCGTCGACGTGAGCGGAGCCGCCGACCCCGCCGCCGCGGCGGAGGAGTGGATCCGGCGCGACCTCGCCACCCCGGTGGACATCGAGGCGGGCCCGCTGTTCTCCCACGCCCTGCTCACCCTCGCCCCCGACCGGCACTACTGGTTCCTGCGCGCCCACCACATCCTGCTCGACGGCTACAGCTACAAGCTCGTCGCGCGCCGCCTCGCCGACACCTACACCGCGCTGGCCGCCGGCGAGGAGCCCGGCCCCGCCAGCTTCGAATCCTTCGCACGCCTGCGCACCGAGGAGGAGGCCTACCTCGCCTCCGACCGCCACACACGCGACCGCGAGCACTGGGCGAAGCAGCTGGCCGGACTGCCCGAGCCCGTGCGGCTCACCCCGCGCACCGCCGCCCCCACCGCCCCCTTCCTGCGCCGCACTGCCGACCTCACGCCCGCCGAGACTCAGGACCTCACCACCGCCGCGTCCCGGCTGGGCGTCTCCCGCACCGACCTGCTGGTCGCGGCGGTCGCCGCCTACCTGCACCGCATGACCGGCGCGGACGACCTGGTCCTCGGCCTGGCCACCATGAGCCGGCTCGGCAGCGCGGCACTGCGCACCCCGGGAACGGCCTCCGACATCCTGCCGCTGCGCGTCCCCGCCGCCCCGGACACCCCGGCCGGCGAGTTCGTGCGGGCCGTCGCCGGTGAACTGCGGACGCTGCGCCGCCACCAGCAGTACCGCGGGGAGTCCGTCCGCCGCGATCTGGGACTGCTGGGCAGCGACCGGCGCGTGCACGGACCCGTGGTGAATATCGTCCCCTTCACCGAGGACCTGGTGTTCGCCGGCAGCCCCTCCACCTCCCACCACCTGTCCGGCGGCGCCGTCGAGGACCTTCAGATCTCCGTGCGCCCCGGAGCCGACCCCCGCGGGCTGTGGCTCGCTTTCGACGCCAATCCCGCCCTGTACGACGAGCGCGAACTCGGCCTCCACCTGGAGCGGTTCCTCCTCGTGCTGCGGCAACTCGCGGGCGCGGACGCGGATATGCCGCTCTCGGAGACCTCGATCCTCCTCCCCGGCGAGCATCCGCGGGACAGCGCCGCCCCCGAGCACACGGTCACCACGACCCTCACCCGCTGCTTCGAGGCACAGGCGGCCCGCGTCCCCGACCGGACGGCCGTCTCCTGCGGGGGCGCCTCGCTCAGCTACGCCCAGCTGAACGAGGACGCCAACCGGCTGGCGCGCCTGCTCCTGGAGCGCGGCGCCGGGCCCGGCCGCGTCGTGGCGCTGGCCCTCCCCCGCGGACTGCGGCTCGTCTCGGCCCTGATCGCCGTACTCAAGACGGGCGCCGCCTACCTGCCGCTCGACACCGGACATCCCGCCGAACGGCTGCGGCTGGTCATGGAGGACGTCGGTCCCGCCGTCCTGGTCACGGACGACACGCACGCCCCGCAGCTGCCCGCCTCGGCCACGCCGTCCGTCGTCCTGGGCGAACCGGACCTCGAGAAGGATCTGGCCTCCCGCCCGAGCGACAACCTCACGGCGGCCGAACTCACCACGGAGACCGGCCCCTCGGACATCGCGTACATCATCCACACCTCGGGCTCCACGGGACGGCCCAAGGGCGTGCCCGTGCCCCATGCCAACGTTGTCCGGCTCTTCGAGGCCGCCTCCGAGCACTTCGACTTCGGTGAGGACGACGTGTGGACCCTGTTCCACTCGTACGCCTTCGACTTCTCCGTGTGGGAGATCTGGGGCCCCCTGCTGCACGGCGGGCGGCTCGTCGTGGTGCCGTACGCCGTGAGCCGCTCGCCTCGGGACTTCCTGCGGTTGCTGCACACCGAGGGCGTCACCGTCCTCAACCAGACACCGTCGGCCTTCGAACAGCTGATACAGGCCGACTCCGAGGCCGCGCCGGCGCCGACGGCGGGCGCGCTCCGCTACGTGATCTTCGGCGGGGAGGTCCTGCGCGCGGAGCGGCTGCGGCCGTGGGCCGACCGCCACGGGCTGGACTCGCCAGAGCTGGTCAACATGTACGGGATCACCGAGACCACCGTGCACGTCACCCATCACCGCGTCACCCGGGCGGACCTGGACGACCCCCGCCGGGCCAGCGTCATCGGCCGGCCGCTCGCCGACCTGCGCGTGCACGTCCTCGACGCGGCGCTGCGGCCGGTGCCGCCCGGCGTGACCGGCGAGATGTACGTCTCCGGACCGGGCGTCGCCCCCGGCTACCTGAACCGCCCCGAGCTCACCGAGGAGCGCTTCGTGCGCGACCCGTTCGGCCGGCCCGGTTCACGCATGTACCGCACCGGTGACCTGGCCCTGCGCCGCGCCGACGGCACCCTGGAGTACCTGGGCCGGGCCGACCAGCAGGTCAAGATCCGCGGTTTCCGTATCGAGCCCGCCGAGATCGAGGCGGTGCTGGCCCGGCACCCCGGTGTCGCCCGGGCGGCCGTCGTGGCCCGCGGCACCGACGGCACGGACCCCCGCAGCAGCGGTGACGCACGGCTCGTCGCCTACGCCGTCCCCGCCAGCGGCACCCGCCCCGACCCCGCCGAACTGCGCCGCCACGTCGCCGAGCAGCTGCCCGAGCACATGGTCCCTGCGGCCTGCGTACTCGTCGACGAGCTGCCCCTCACCGCCAACGGGAAGCTCGACACCAAGGCGCTGCCCGCACCGGACTTCGCCGCGTCCGCCGGTGGCGCCCGCCCCACCACACCCCAACAGGCCCTCACCTGTCGCCTGTTCGAGGACGTCCTGCGCCTCGACGGGGACACCGTCGGACCGGACGACAACTTCTTCGACCTCGGCGGGCACTCCCTCCTCGCCACCCGACTGCTGGGACGGCTGCGTTCCGAAACGGGCGTCGACATCCCCATCACCGTCCTCTTCGACACCCCGACACCGGGCGCCCTGGCGGCCCGGCTCGCCGACGGACACCAGGGGCCGCGGCTGCCCGAACTCCGCGCCGGCGTACGCCCCGAACGCGTACCGCTCTCCTTCGCCCAGGAACGCATGTGGTTCCTCGACCGGCTGGGCGAGACGTCCGCGACCTACAACATCCCGCTGGTGGTCCCGCTGCGGCAGCCGCTCGACACGTCGGCGCTGCGCGCCGCCCTCGACGACGTCGCGGAGCGGCACGAGAGCCTGCGCACGGTCTTCGCGCAGGACGGTGACACCACGTACCAGCGGATCCTCCCGCCCGGTGGACTGCGGCCCGCCCTGCGGCTCGTGGACTGCCCCGCCGAGGAAGTGGCCGCCCACGTCGCCACGGCACTGCGCCACCGCTTCGACCTGACCCGCGAAAGCGCCCTGCGCGCCGACGTGTTCGGCACCGGGACCGACCGCACGCTGCTTCTGCTCCTGCACCACAGCGCGGCCGACGGCTGGTCGCTGCGCCCCCTCGCCGACGACCTGGGCCGCGCCTACCGGGCACGGCTCGCGAGCCAGGCACCGGGCTGGGAGCCACTGCCGGTTCAGTACGCGGACCACGCCCTGTGGCAGCGGCGGCTGCTGACGCCCGCGCCCGAGGGGCCGGGCCGGCTCGAACAGCTCACGGGCTTCTGGCGTGCGGCACTGGCCGGGCTGCCCGCGGAGAGCTCGCCGCCCTCCGACCGGCCGCGGCCGGAAACCTCCGGCGGCGAGGGCGCGAGCGTGACGGCCACCGTCGACGCGGACCTGCACCGCAGGCTGCTGCGACTGGCGGACAGCCGGGACGTCAGCCTGTTCATGGTGCTCCACACCGCGCTGGCCGCCCTGCTCACCCGCTGGGGCGCCGGTGAGGACGTGGCCGTCGGCACGCCGGTCGCCGGCCGCTCCGACCCCGCGCTCGACGACGTGATCGGCCTGCTCACCAACACACTGGTCCTGCGCACCGACACCTCCGGCAACCCCCGTTTCAGCGAACTGCTGGCGTCGGTACGGGAGTTCGACCTGAAGGCGCTGGACCACCAGGAGCTGCCCGTGGACCGCCTGGTGGACGAGCTCAACCCGCCGCGCCATCCCGCGCGCCACCCGCTGTTCCAGGTGATGCTGGCCCTGCAGAACAACGAACGGGCCGTGCTGCGGCTCGGGGACGACCACGTACCGCTGCGGCCCACCGCGACCGGCACCGCCAAGTTCGACCTGTTCGTAGACGTCCTCGAACGCCACGACGCACAGGACGCGCCCGACGGGCTTGAGCTGCACGTCGAGTACGCCACGGACCTCTACGAGGCGGGCACCGCAGAGGCGTTCGCCCACGACCTGCGGGCGTTCCTGGACGCCGTGTGCGCCGACCCGGACGTCCGCGTCGCGGAACTCCCCGCGCCGTCCCGCCGTGCCGCCCGGCCGGACGGCACGGACCTGTCGGCGTCCACCGCGGCGGCACTCGAACGAGAGGCGCTGTCCGTCGCCGGTGTCCGCGACGCGGTGGTGCTGTCCGAGCCGGACGGAATGCCGCCCACGGCCTACGTGGTGCCGCACCGGGCAGGCGCCGCCGACCGGGTGGAGCAGACCCTCGACGGCGCCGCCGAGGTCCGGGTCACCGCGGTGAGCGACCTGCCGCGCACCGGCGACGGCGACCTGGACACCGACGCCCTGCGCGCCCTGGCCCCGATCGACCGGCACACCGCGCGATCCTGGCGCCGCCAGCTCGCGGACGTCCCCGGCGTCCTGCGGGCGGACGTCGCCGTCGAGGACGTCCCCGAGGAACTCGACCGCCGCCACGCCGGTGCCGGACGCGCCCCGGCCGCGTGCCCGCCCGCGACGCACGGCGCGGACCCGCGGACCTCCGCCGTGCCCGCGCTCAGCGAGGGCCCGGACCTGCCGGAACCGTCGGTGTCCGACTGGGCCGCCGCCCTCACCCGTGCGGCCGGCCGGCCGCACGGCGAGATCGTCCACGTGCAAGCCGACGGCCGCGAGGTCCGGCGCAGCTACGCCTCGCTCGTCGAGGACGCCTCCCGCGTCCTGGCCGGGCTGCGCCGGGCCGGGCTGCGGCCGGGCGACCGGGTGATCCTGCAGTGCGGTGACAGCGAGGACTTCGTCGCGGTGCTGTGGGGCTGCATCCTCGGCGGTTTCGTCGCGGTGCCCCTGACCGTGCCGCCCTCCTACGCCACCGCGTCGGCCGCGGTCACCAAGCTGGAGGGCATCTGGCGGATGCTGGACCGTCCCTGGATCGTGGCCTCGCCGGGCAGCGAGGCCGGCCTGCGGGACCTCGCGGCGCGTCAGCAGTGGCCCGGCCTGCGCCTGACCACGGCCGACGTGCTGAGGGACGCCCCGGAGGACCGCGACTGGCACGCCGCGCGGCCGGACGACCTGATCCTGATGCTGATGACGTCCGGCAGCACCGGCCTGCCGAAGGCCGTGTGCCTCACGCACCGCAACGTGCTGACCCGCTCCGCGGCCACTGAGGCCATGAACTCCCTCGGCGAGCAGGACGTCACCCTCAACTGGATCCCGCTGGACCACGTCACCGGCGTGGTGATGTTCCACCTGAGGGATGTCTACCTGGGGTGCCGCCAGGTCCACGCGCCGACACCCTGGATCCTGGAGGACCCGACGCGCTGGGCCGACCTCGCCCACCGCCACCGCGTCACCGTCACGTGGGCGCCCAACTTCGCCTTCGGGCTCCTCGCCGAACAGGAGCACCGCTTCGCCGACCGCGACTGGGACCTGTCCCCTATGCGGCTGGTGATGAACGCGGGCGAGGTCGTGGTGGCGTCGGCGGCCCGGCGGTTCCTGCACGCGCTGCGGCCCTTCGGTCTGCCGCAGGACGTCATGCACCCCGGCTGGGGCATGTCCGAGACCTGTTCGGTGGTCACCGACTGCGTACTGCCGGGTGAACCGCCCGCTCACGACGAGCCGTTCGTCAGCTGCGGCCTGCCCTACCCCGGGTTCGCCATGCGGATCGTCGACGACCAGGAGCGCCTGCTCAGCGAGGGCGATGTCGGCCGGCTCCAGGTGCGGGGCACCTCCGTGACCCGGGGCTACCACGACAACGCGCGCGCGAACGCCCAGTCGTTCACCGACGACGGCTGGTTCGACACCGGCGACCTGGCGTTCCTGCGGGCCGGCGAGCTGTACATCACCGGGCGCGCGAAGGACGTCATCATCGTCAACGGCGTCAACCACTACAGCCACGAGATCGAGGCGTGCGTCGAGGAACTGCCCTCCGTCGTACGGAGTTTCACCGCCGCCTGCGCCGTGCGCTCCGACCCCGACGCCACCACCGACGAACTGGCCCTGTTCTTCCACCTCGCCCCCGGACAGGACCCGGCGGCCGCGCTGCGGGAGATCGGCGGCAAGGTGACCCGTGAGATCGGCGTCAGTCCCGCCTTCCTCGTCCCCGTCCCGGCCGAGGCGATACCCAAGACGGAGATCGGCAAAATCCAGCGCACGAAGCTGCGCAAGAGCTTCGAGGCCGGGGAGTTCGACGAGGCCGTACGCGAGTCCCAACTGCTGCTCGGGACGGCCGAGACACTGCCCGACTGGTTCCTGCGCCCGGTGTGGCAGCGGGCCCGGTCACCGCGCCCGGTGTCCCGCCCAGCCGGACACCACACCCTCGTCCTGGCGGGCGGCGACGCGCGCGCCCTCGCCACGGCCGACCTCGTCGCGGCCCGGCTGCGCGCCGAGGCCGGACTGTGCACGGTGGTCACGCACGGGCAGGCGTACGAGCGGCTGGACGCCGCCCGCTACCGCGTCCGCCCCGGAGACGAGGGCGACCACGCGGCGCTGCTGGCCGGCCTCGACGCGGACGGACGCGCCGTGGACACCGTCCTGCACCTGGAAGCCCTCCACGACGCCGGTCACGAGGCTGGGCCGCTCGACGGACTGGACGGGGCCGAGTCCCTGCTGGTGCTGGCCCGCGCCCTCGCGGAACGGCCGCGTCCGCGCCCGCTGGACCTTCTGTTCGTGACCGCCTCGGCCCAGGCCGTCACGGCCGGCGAGCTCCCCTCGCCCGCCCACGCCACCGCGGCGGCCCTGCTCAAGTCCCTGCGGGAGGAACTCGCCTGGCTGCGGGGCGTCCACCTCGACCTGGCGTCCGCCGACGAGGAGGAGACGGCCGCCGCCGTCCTCGCCGAGGCCGGGAGCCACTCCGCCGACGCCGAGGTGGCCTGGCGCGACGGGCACCGCCACGTCCGCCGGCTGGCTCCCCTGCCCGATCCGCTCCCCCGTACGGCCCCGCCCGGGAACGACGGCTTCCATCTCGTCAGCGGAGGACTCGGCGGAGTGGGCGCCGAGATCGCCGCCCACCTGCTCAGGACACCGGGCACCCGGGTACTGCTCCTCGGCCGCACCCGGCTGCCCGACGAGTCGGCCTGGCAGCGGCACCTCGACGAAGCGGGACCCGCCGCCGGCCGGGTCGAGGCGCTCCAGCGGCTGCGCCGGCTCGGCGAGGTCCGCTACGCCTGCGCGGACGTCACCGACGCCGGGCAGGTGCGGCGAGCGGTCCGTGACGCCGAGGAGGCGTGGGGCACCCCGCTGACCTCGGTGCTGCACCTGGCCGGGACCTTCGACGAACGGCCGCTGCGGGACCTGACACCCGACGGCTGGCGGGAGGTCCTGCACGCGAAGGTGCGGGGCGCCTGGACGCTGCACGAGGTCGCCGCCGAGCACCCGGTCACGTCCTTCGTCACCTTCTCGTCCGTCAACGGCTGGTTCGGCGGGGCGATGAACGCCGCCTACTCCGCCGCCAACGCCTTCCTCGACGGCCTGGCCGGGTACCGGCGCGGACTGAGCCTGCCCGGGCAGAGCCTGGCGTGGAGCATGTGGCGCGAGCGCGGGATGAGCCTCGGCTACCAGCTGGTCTCGCTCACCGAGGCGCGTGGATACCGCGTCCTGGACGCCGCCGCCGCGCTGCGTTCCTTCGACCTCGCCCGCACCGTCGACGCCCCGCACGTCCTCATCGGCGCCGACCGCACCGCGCCCTGGGTCCGCGCTCATGTCCTGGCCCCCGTAAGGCAGTTGCGGCGGCTGGGCGCACGGGTCGCCCTCGACGACGGCACCGACCTGGGCGCCCTGCACGCCGCCGCGTCGGGCGCCGCCGAAGCGAGCGGCATCGGTGACGCCTGGGTGCTGCGTACGGCCGGCACCATCGCGCAGCCGGCGGACGGCGACGCGGGTTCCGGAGAGGAACTGCGCCGGCTGGAGAGCGAACTGGCCGCGCTCTGGTCGTCGGTCCTCGGCCGCGACCGGGTCGCCCGCGACGAGAACTTCTTCGACCTCGGCGGCAACTCCCTGCTCCTGGTCACCGCCCAGACCACCCTCAACAAGGCACTGGGCTGCGATCTGAGCGTCGTCGACCTGTTCGCGCACCCCACCGTGCGGGCCCTGGCGCGCCACCTGAACAAACGCGGCGTCACCGCCTCCTCGGCACCGGACCCGGCTCAGCGGCCGGCGCCCACGCCGCCCCCATCCGCTCCGGCAGGCCTGGAGCGCGCCAAGGAACTCGCACAACGGCAGCGCGCCGCCCGCACGGCACGCCGCTCCGCACGGGAACGGAAGGACCGAGGCCATGCATGAGACGACCAGCCCGCGGGACGGTGACGCCGGGACGACGGACCCGCACGAGGACGCCCCGCCCGCCGTCGCCGTGATCGGCATGGCGGCCCGCTTCCCCGGCGCCGACGACGTGGACGCCTTCTGGGACAACCTCGCCAACGGCCGCGAGTCCATACGCCCGGTGAGCGACGAGGAGTTCCTTGCCGCGGGCGGCGACCCCCGCGACCTCGACGACCACACCCTCGTCCGCATGGCGTCGGTCGTGGACGGCATCGACCTCTTCGACTCCGGCTTCTTCGGCTACAGCCCGGCGGAGGCCGCCGTCGTCGACCCGCAGCAGCGGCTCCTGCTGGAGACGGCGTACCACGCCCTGGAGGACGCGGGCTGTCCCCCGGGGACGGACTCGGGGACGACGGGTGTGTACGCGGGCGGCGGTGACAGCCGCTACTACCCCGCACACGTGTACCCGCAGTTCGCCGGGCAGCCCGGCACGGTGGACCTCGTGCACGCGGCCACCGCGAACTCGCTGGGCACGCTCGCCACCCGGATCTCCTACGAGTTGGGGCTGACCGGCCCGAGCGTGTCCCTGCAGACCGCGTGCTCCACCGCGCTCGTCGCGCTGCACACCGCCTGCCAGGACCTGATCGAGTACCGCTGCGACACCGCTCTCGCGGGCGCCGTCTCCCTCAACCCCTCGGCGCTCCTCGGCTACCGGCACGTCCCCGACGGGCCGTTCTCGCCCGACGGGCACTGCCGGGCCTTCGCCGCCGACGCGCGCGGCACCTCCTCCGGCGACGGCGTGGGGGTGGTGGTCCTCAAGCGGTTGGAGGACGCCCTCGCCGACGGCGACCGCATCCGCGCGGTCATCCGTGGGACGGCCGTCAACAACGACGGCCGCCGCAAGGTCGGCTTCACCGCCCCGAGCACCGCGGGACAGACCGAGGTCGTCCTCGCGGCGCAGGCCCAGGCCGAGGTCGACGCGGACACCATCGGGCTCGTCGAGGCCCACGGCACCGCCACCCGCATCGGCGACCCCATCGAAGTGGCCGCGCTCACCGAGGCGTTCCGGCAGAGCACCGACCGGCGCGGGTTCTGCGCCCTCGGGTCGGTGAAGACCAACATCGGCCACCTCGGCGCCGCCGCCGGGATGGCCGGGCTGATCAAGGCGGTCCTCGCACTGGAGCACCGCAGCATCCCGCCGAACCTGCACTTCGACCGGCCCAACCCGCTCATCGACTTCGCCTCCGGGCCGTTCCGGGTGCCCACCACGCTGGAGGACTGGCCTGCCGACGGCCACCCGCGGCGGGCCGCGGTCAGCGCACTCGGCGTGGGCGGCACCAACGCCCACGTCATCCTGGAGGAGGCTCCCGCCACCGGACAGGACTCGCCGCGGGCGCCTGAGGACGGCCGCCGGCACGTCCTGCCGCTGTCGGCGCGCACCCCCGGCGCGTTGCGCGGCCAGGCCGAGGCCCTCGCCAGGCATCTGCGGACCCGGCCGGAGCTGCGCCTGGACGACGTCGCCCACTCCCTGCGCGCCCACCGTCCCGTCCTGCGCCACCGGCTGACCGTCACCGCCGCGTCCGTCGAGGAGGCCGTCGCCGCGCTGGAGGCCGCCCCTCCGGCCGGCCCGCCGGTACCGGACGAGGCTCCGAAGGTCGCGTTCCTCATGCCGGGCGGCGGCACGCAGTACGTGGGGATGGGCAGGGAGCTCTACCGCGACAACGCCGTCTACCGCGACGTCGTCGACCACTGCGCCGGGATCCTGCGCCGGGTGACCGGGGAGGACCTGCGCACGGCGCTGTTCGACCGTGCCGAGCCCGGCAGCGCGTCCGCGCTCCTGTCCCTCGTCGTGACCGAGTACGCCCTCGCCCGCACCCTGATGGAGTCGGGCGTGCGCCCCGACGCGCTCATCGGGCATTCGCTCGGCGAGTACACCGCGGCCTGTCTCGCCGGGGTCATGGACCTGGAGGAGATGCTCCCGCTGGTCGAGGAGCGCATCCGCCTCATCACCTCGGCGGGCGGCGCGACGGTCGGCGTGGCGGCGTCCGCCGAGACGCTGCTGCCGTTGCTCGGCGACGACCTGTCCCTCGCCGCGGTCAACGGGCCCGCCGCCTGCACCGTCGCGGGGCGGACCGACGCGGTGGCCCGGCTGGAGGCCGAACTGACGCGCCGCGAGGTGCCGTTCCGCCGGCTGCGGGTGCCCGCCGCCGCCCACTCCCACGTCCTGGACCCGATCCTGGAGACTTTCGCGGGCCACCTGCGCTCCCTGACCCTGCGCCCGCCCCGCATCCCGTACGTCACCAACGTCACGGGCGACTGGGCCACCGACGCGCAGGCCACCGACGTCGGGCACTGGATCGACCACACCCGGCGCACGGTGCGCTTCGCGGACGGCATCACCGCGCTGTGGCGGCGCCACCGTCCCGTCCTGGTCGAGATCGGCCCCGGTGACGCCCTCTCCAAACTGGCCCGCGCCCAGCTCGCCGAGGACGACCCGGTCACGGTCACGACGATGCGGCACGCCAAGGCCGACAGCCCCGACGGGTTCGTCCTCGCCGAGGCCCTGGGCCGGCTGTGGAGCGCCGGCATCGACGCGGCGCTGCCCGACAGCACCGGCCCCGACGGCCCGCCCCGGCGCGTCCCGCTGCCGGGTTACGCCTTCGAGCGGCACCGGCACTGGATCGACGCGCCCGGCGCCCGCACCGGCGACCGGCCGGACGCCACGGACGGCGCCGCCACTGACCCCGGCACGTCCCTGGCCCCCCGTCCCCGGCTCACCACCGAGTACGTCGCTCCCCGCACCGAACGCGAACGCGCGGTGACCCGGCTGTGGGAGGAGACGCTCGGCATCGGCGGCGTCGGGGTGCACGACAACCTCTTCGATCTCGGCGGCGACTCCATGCGCGCCGTGCTGCTCGCGGGCCGGCTGCGTGCCGCCGGGGTACTGGACGTGCCCGCCGCCTCGCTGCTGGCCACCCCCACCGTCGCCGGACTGCTCGCAGCCGCCGAAGACGCCACCTCCTCCGACCCGATGCGGCCTCTGCTCCCGCTGCGCGCCGACGGCACCCGCACGCCGCTGTTCTGCGTGCACCCCGGCGCGGGCGTCTCCTGGCGGTACACCGGGCTGCTGCCCCATCTGGGCGCGGACCAGCCGGTGTTCGGCATCCAGGCCGCCGGGCTGGACGGGAAGCGGCCGCCCGCCCCGGACGCCGCGTCCATGGTGGCCTCGTACCTGGACCTGGTCCGCGAGGTGCAGCCCCACGGCCCGTACCGGCTCCTCGGCTGGTCCTACGGCGGTTTCGTGGCGCACGCCATGGCCTGCGCGCTCCAGGAGCGGGGCGAGGAGGTCGAGCTGCTCGCCCTGCTGGACGCGCCCCTGCCCGCGGGCGTCCACTACACCCCCGAGGCCGCCGAACGGCAGGTGGCCGGCCTGCTGATGCGGGTGGCCGGTCTGCCCGTCGACCCGCGGGGTGACATACCGGACGTCGAGTCCGTCCTGGACCTCATCGGCGCGGGTGCGGCCCCCGGGACGGCGGACACCGGGCAGGCGACGGTTCCGGTGACCCGTGAGGAGGCCGCCGCGATCGCCGCCGTCATGCGCAACAACCTGCGGATCGCACCGGAGTTCACCCCCGGCGTGTTCCACGGGGACGTGCTGTTCTTCAGCGCGCTGGAGGATCCGTCCGCGGCGCCGTCCGAGGCCGACCTCGCCCTCGCCCCCGGGAAGGCGGACCAGTGGCGCCCGCACGTCGACGGACGGCTCGACGACCACGCCGTGCCGTGCGGTCACTACGAGATGACCGAACCCGAACCGATCGCCCGGATCGGCGCGGTCGTCGCCAAGGCGCTCCGCCCGGTGTCCGACTGAAGCACCGCACTCCCCCCTCCCCCACCCCGGCCGCCGGACGCACCCCCGGCGGCCGGCCGGTCCCACGACCGGTGACGACCCCACCGCTCAGGAGATCACCCGTGCCCCAGGACCTCTACGAACTCGGAGACGCACCCGAGCTCGGCACCGCGCCGAGACGGATGTACGCCTCACTCATCCGGCGTGAGCGCTACGGACAGCCGCGCGACGCCTTCCGCACCGAGGTGGTGGACGTGCCGCCCGTCCGCCGCGGCCAGGTCCTCGTCAAGGTGATGGCGGCGGGCGTCAACTACAACAACGTCTGGGCCGCGCTCGGTTCACCGCTGGACGTGATCGCCGCGCGGCAGAAGGCGGGCGCCACGGAGGACTTCCACATCGGCGGCTCCGACCTGTCGGGAATCGTCTGGGCCGTCGGCGAGGACGTACGCGGTGTGCGGCCGGGTGACGAGGTGGTCGTGCTGGCCAGCCGGTGGGACGAGTCGGCGCAGGACATCCGGCTGGGCCGCGACCCCGCCGCGTCCACCTCGCAGCGCGTATGGGGCTACGAGGAGAACTACGGCTCCTTCGCCCAGTTCGCGGTCGTCGACGACTACATGTGCCATCCCAAGCCGGCCCGGCTCTCCTGGGCGGAGGCCGCCTGTTACATGGCGACGGCGGCCACCGCCTACCGGCAGTTGTTCGGCTGGCCCCCGCACACCGTCAGGCCCGGCGACCCGGTGCTGGTCTGGGGCGGGGCGGGCGGCCTGGGCTGCATCGCCATCCAGCTCGTCCGGCACGTAGGCGGTATCCCGGTCGCCGTGGTCTCCAGCGAGGAGCGCGGCGAGTTCTGCGTGAAGCTGGGCGCCGAGGGGTACATCGACCGGCGCGAGTTCGACCACTGGGGGCGCCTGCCGGACGCCACGGACGAGGCCGCCATGGGGCGCTGGCTGGCCGGGGCGCGTGCCTTCGGGCGGCGTTTCTGGGAGGTGCTCGGGGAGCGCCGGGCACCCCGGATCGTGCTGGAGCACTCGGGCACGGACACCATCCCGACCTCGATGTACCTGTGCGACAACGCGGGCATGGTCGTCATCTGCGGCGGCACGACCGGCTACAACGGGGACGTGGACCTGCGCTTCCTGTGGATGCGGCAGAAGCGCCTCCAGGGTTCGCACGTCGCCGACGCCCGCGAGGCACGTGAGGTGACCCGGCTGATCGACCAGGGCGTCATCGACCCCTGCCTGTCGCGGACCTTCGGCTTCGAGGAGATCGGCCTGGCCCACCAGCTCATCCACGACAACCGGCACCCCGCCGGGAACATGGCGGTACTGGTGAACGCGAGCGAAAGCGGGAGTCGGATCACGCCGAGGGGCCGGTGACGTGAAGTCACCGGCCCCTCGGCGTGATCCGGACGTCCGCCCCCAGGCGGGGGACGACGTCAGACGCACACCCAGCTGAACACGCCCGCCCCCAGGGCGTGGACGCGGACCTCGACGGCGTCGCGGGAGGAGCTTCGGACCCGCACCGAGAAGCCGGCCGGGGCGGGTACGGCGCGCAGATCACGCAGGGTTCCCGCGGAAGGTGCCGTGCGGGCCTCGGAGTCCGCCGCGCGGTGCGGCGGGGCACCGTGGAACGCCTTCCAGGCGGCCTCCTTGGCGGAGAAGAGGGCGAGCATCCGGGCGGACACGTGGTCCGGGCCCGCCGCGTGCAGCCAGTCCTCCTCGTCCGCACGCAGCACGAACCGCTCGGCCCCCGGAGGGAGGGGGCCCAGCTCCAGGTCGCAGCCGGGCACACCGGAGTGCCCGGGCGCGCGGGCCACGGACACCGCGACGCCGGCACTGTGCGTGATCGACGCCGCCTGGCCGGGCGGGAAGACGGGCAGCCGCCCGGCCCGGGGGATGTCGCCGCACCGCAGTCCCACCGCACGCAGGGCCCGCCGGGCGGCGAGCCGCCCGGCGAGGAACTCCCGTCTGCGGCTCGGGATCATCGCCGCGGCGGCTGCCGCCTCGGCGCGTCCGGCGGGACGCGCCCGCGCCTCCGATTCCAGCGCAACGCCCAGGCCCAGCCCGGCGGCGGCGAGCGGCGCCCGCAACAGTTCCAACTCGGCTGTCACGTCCGGCGATTGCACCGCACCGGCCGGTGTCCGCGGGCACGCGTGCACGGCGTCAGTCCCGCAGCAGTTTCTTGATGATCTTCCCGGCCGGGTTGCGCGGCACCTGCTCGATGAACTCGATCCACCGGGGCCGCTTGTAGGGCGCGAGGTTCTCCGCGACGTGCCGCAGCAGGGCGGGCGCGGTCGTGCCCTCCTCGGCGACGACGTACGCCAGCGGCATCTCGCCGTAGTCCTCGTCGGGGACGCCGACGACCGCCGCGTCCCGGACGCCGGGGTGCGTCATGAGCACGCGCTCGATCTCCGACGGGTACACGTTCTGGCCGGCCCGGATGATCACGTCCTTGCTGCGGTCGACGAGGTGGATGCGTCCGCGCTCGTCCATGTAGCCGAGGTCGCCCGTGAGGACCCAGCCGTCCCGGGTGACCTCGCGGGTGGCCTCGGGGTCGTTCCAGTAGCCCTGCATGACGCCCGGGCCGCGGACGACGATCTCGCCCATCTCCCCGCGCGGGACCTCCCGGCCCCGCTCGTCCACCGCGCGCGCCGACATGCCGGGGATGACGCGTCCGCACGGGATGCGGGCGCTCACGTCACCGGGTCCGGGGTGCTCGTCGGGGCCGAGGGTGACGAAGGGGCCGCCCACCTCCGTCATGCCGTACACCTGGCGGAAGCCGCAGCCCAGGCGCTCCACGGCGTCGGCGTACACGTCGAGAGGCATCGGGGCGGCGCCGTAGAGGATCTCGCGCAGGGAGGACAGGTCGGTGCGGTGCGAGGCCTTCGCCTGGAGCATGAAGCGCAGCATCTGCGGGACCAGCCACATGTGCGTGGCCCGGTGCCGTTCGACGGCGGCCAGGGCGCGCTGGGGGGTGAAGCCGGGCATCAGCACGACGGTGGCGCCCGCGGCCAGGTAGGTGAGGGACACCACCATGCTGCCGTGGTACAGCGGGCAGCAGTTGACCATCACGATGTCGTCGGTGGGGCGGGCCGACACCAGCCAGCCGAGGGCGATGGCGCGGAACGATGCCTCGTCCACGGTGACACCCTTGGCCTGGCCCGTGGTCGCCGAGGTGTGCAGCACGGCGATCGGGGCGGTGTCGGGAACGTCGGGCAGGTCCCTCTCGTCGGCCATGGTGCCGAGGGCCTCGAAGGCGGGTTTGTCGAACGCCATCCGGATCCGCACCGTCGTCGGCAGGGAGGCGTGCCGGTCCAGCAGATCGGACTCACCGAGCACCGCGACCGCGCCGACCCGTTCGATGATGCCGGCCACCTCCGGCACGGCCAGACTGTGGTTCAGCGGCACGAACAGCGCGCCGAGCCGGGCGAGCGCGAAGTAGCTCTCCAGCACCTCGATCCGGTCCTGGGAGAGCACCGCGACGCGGTCACCGGCCTCGATGCCCAACTCGGCCAGGCCGCGCGCGAGTTCGGCCGTACGGTCGTCGAACTGCGCCCAGGTGACACTGCGGTGCTCATCGACGAGCGCGGTGCGGTCGGGGAAGCACTGGCGGTTGCGTTCCACCAGCTGCGTCAGCCACATCACGCACCGCCGGGGGTTCCGGCGACGGCGTGCTCGGCGACGAAGCGTTCGTAGTCGGCGATCGTGTGCAGCTTCTCCATGTCCTCCGCGGTGATCTCCACGCCCGTCCGCTGTTCGACGAGCAGGACCAGGCGCACCAGGTCACCGGAGTCGATGCCACTGCCGGCGAGGTCGACGTCGTCACCGATGGCGTCGGCGTACTCGGCCGTGCCGGTGAGTTCGACCAGCAACGTCCTGATGGTGCTCATGGCGTCCCCTTCTCGCTGTGCCGCGGCCGGCCGCCGTCGCGGCCGCGCCCCTGTGTCGCAAGAAGAAGAGGCGTCGGGGCCCGCGAGCACTCCCCTCGCTCCCGGGTGACGTTCGTCACGCGCGCGGGCGCGACGGCCGGGGATAGCGCGGCTGCCGTCCGTCCTCTCTTGTCGGTGAAAGGTTCCGCTCGGGCCATGAGGCACGCAGCGGGCGGGTGATCGCGGTCGAGGGAGTGATGCCGATGCCTAGGGAGTGTGTGCGGGTCGGTGCGGTGAGCGGGACCGGACCCGCTCACCGGAGCGGCACCGCGACCCGGACCACCGGCGGGCGTGGCACCGCGACCCGGACCACGGACCGTGGTGTGCGCACCCACGCGGGCGCCACCGCGGACGGCGTCGCGCTCACGCGCCCGGCCGGCTCCGCGACACCCACCGGAGCGACGGACGCCGGCAGCACCGGGGACGGGCCGACATGAGCACGGCACCCGGCGCGGCGGACACGGCAGTCCCCACCACGGAGGCGGAACTCACCGCGCACTTCGAGGCGTTGCTGGACGCCGGTCAGACGGTGGAGCCCCGGGACTGGATGCCCGACGGCTACCGCCGGATGCTGATCCGGCAGATCGCCCAGCACGCCCACTCCGAGATCATCGGCATGCAGCCCGAGGGCGCCTGGCTGACCCGCGCGCCCTCCCTGCACCGCAAGTCGGTGCTGATCGCGAAGGTCCAGGACGAGGCCGGCCACGGCATGTACCTGTACTCGGCCGCCGAGACCCTCGGGGTGGACCGCGACGACCTGCTCGACGCCCTGCACCGCGGGCAGCAGCGCTACGCGGCCACCTTCAACCATCCGGCTCTCACCTGGGCCGACACCGGGGCCATCGCCTGGCTCACGGACGGCGCCGCGGTGATCAACCAGGCGCCGCTGTGCCACACGTCGTACGGGCCCTACGCGCGGGCGATGCGCCGGGTCTGCCAGGAGGAGGCGTTCCACGTGCGGCAGGGCTACGACCTGCTGCGGTCGCTGTGCGAGGGCACGCCCGCGCAGCGGGAGATGGCCCAGGACGCCGTGAACCGCTGGTGGCTGCCGGCCGTGGCCCTCATGTTCGGGCCGCCCGACACCGTCGCCGGGGGTGCCGACGAGCGCACGGCGGCGCTGGGCGCGGCGGTGTCGCGGCGGGCCATCGCCTGGGGCATCAAGCGGCACACCAACGACGAGCTGCGTCAGCGCTTCGTCGACCACTGCGTGCCGCAGGCCGAGCGCCTGGGTCTGACCCTCCCCGACCCGAACATCCGCTGGAACGAGGAGCGCGGGCACTACGACTTCGGGCCGATCGACTGGGAGGTGTACCGCAGCGCACTCGGCGACGACTCGCACTGCGCCCGTCGGCGGCTGGCGCACCGCGTCGCGGCCCACGAGGACGGTGCCTGGGTCCGGGAGGCGGTCGCCGCGTACGCGGCCCGCGAGCACGCGGACGTGGCGGACACCGCGCACGAGGTGCCCGGGCGGGCCCCGGATGCCGTACGGGAGAAGGAGCCGGTCGCATGAGTGCCGCACGCAACGAGACGACGGCGTCCTGGGAGGTCTTCCTGCGCCCGCGCCGCGGACTGTCGCACCAGCACGTGGGGTCGGTGCGGGCGGGCGACCCGGACGCGGCCCTCGCCCACGCCCGGGATCTCTACACCCGGCGAGGCGATCCGCTGTCCCTCTGGGTGGTCCGCTCGGACGCGGTGCACGCCGTCTCCCCCGACGAGCACGACCCGTTCTTCAGCAACGCCCGGCACAAGCCCTACCGGTACCCCGAGCAATTCGCCCCGGCGGCGGAGGGAGGCGACCACGATGACTGACACCTGCGAGACCACCGTCCCGGCAGCGCGCGGCGCGGGCACGGCGGACGGGGACCTCGCCCGGTTCACCCTGGCCCTCGGCGACGACGCGCTGGTGCTCGGACAGCGGCTGTGCGAGTGGATCACGCGGGCGCCGACGATCGAGGAGGACCTGGCGCTGTCCAACATCGCCCTCGACCTGGTCGGCCACGCCCGCACCCTGCTGGCCTGGAGCGGCCGGATGGACGGCAGCGGCCGGTCGGACGACGATCTCGCCTTCGGGCGCACGGAGCGGCAGTTCCGCAACGCGCTGCTCCCCGAGCTGCCGAACGGCGACTTCGCCGCGACCGTCGCACGCCAACTGGCGTACACCCACTACGCCGTACTGCTCTACGAGGCGCTGGCCGGCTCCGCCGAACGGGAGTTGGCCGCCTTCGCGGTGCGGGCCGCGAAGGAGACGGCCTTCCACCGCCGGCACGCGGACAACTGGACGGTGCGGCTGGGCCTCGGCACGGCGGAGAGCGCGCGCCGTATGCAGGCGGGGCTGGCCCGGGTCTGGCCGTACGTCGCCGAGCTGTTCGACGAGGACGACGCGACGCGCCGGCTCGTCGAGGCCGGGGTCGTGCCGTCCTCCGCACTGCTCCGCCCTTCCTGGCAGGAGAGCGTGACCGCCGTCGTGGCGCGGGCCGGGCTGACCGTGCCCGCACCCACGTGGACGGCACGGGGCGGACGAGAGGGCCTGCACACCGAGGACTTCGCCCCGCTGATCGCCGAGATGCAGTCCGTGCACCGGCAGTTCCCCGGAGGCACCTGGTGACCGCGCACCGCCCGCCCACGGCCACCGAGCCGCTCCCGGCCCGGCAGTCCGTGCCGGGCCCCGTCCCCGCGACCGAGCGCCGGGCCGCCCCGGCTCCGCGCCGGGACATCACCGAGGTGCGCTCGCGGGTGGAGGCCCTTCCGGACCCCGAGCTGCCGATGATCAGCCTGGGCGAACTGGGCGTGATCCACGCCGTCGCCCCGGCGGCCGACGGCGTCCTGGAGGTCGAGCTCCTGCCGACGTTCCTCGGCTGCCCGGCGCTGCCGGCCATGGTCTCCGCCGTCGAGGACGTCCTCAGGGACTGCGGCCATCCGGACGGCCGGGTGCGCCACGTCCTGGCGCCCGCCTGGACCACCGACCGCGTCACCCGCTCGGGTCGCGACAAGCTCGCCGCGCACGGCATCGCGCCGCCCGTGCCCCGGGGCGCGCCCCGGCCGGTGCGCCTCGGCCTCGGCGTGTCCTGCCCGCACTGCGGTTCGCGGGCCACCAGGCCGCACAGTCCCTTCGGTCCGGCGCGCTGCCAGTCCATGCTGCGCTGCACGGCCTGCCGGGAGACCTTTCCGTACCTGACGGCGATGTGAGACGCCCATGACCACAGCTCCCGCGGCACAGCACGCAGGGCCGCACGACACGCGCCCGACGGCGGCCCGGCGCACCGGGTGGTTCCGGCTGCCGGTCTCCCGCCTCGACCGCCTGGCCTCCGGCACGGTGGCCATCACCCTGGACGTCCCGGAGACCCTGGCCGGCACCTTCGCCCACCGGCCGGGCCAGCACGTCGTCGTACGCCACCGGCGCGAGGGCACGGAACTGCGGCGCAGCTACTCTGTCTGCCCGCCGCCCGACGCCCCGGCCGCCCTGCGCCTGGTCGTGCAGCGCAACACACCCGACGGGTTCGGCGAGCACGCGCTGTCCGCCCTGAAGGAGGGAGACCTTCTCGAACTCTCCCCGCCGGACGGCCGGTTCGGGCTCCCGGACGTCACCGGCGGGCACCACGTCCTGATCGCCGGCGGCTGCGGCATCACACCCCTCGCCCCCATGGCCGCCTCGGCACTGCGCGCGGACCCCGGCTGCCGGGTCTCGCTGATCCACTCGGTCCGCACCGTCGGCGACGCGCTTTTGGCCGACGAACTCGCCGCCCTCAAGGACGCGTTCGTCGACCGGTTCACCGTGCTGTACGTCCTCACCCGCGAGCGGCGTGAGAGCGAGCTGTTCAGCGGGCGCCTCGACACGCCGAAGCTGCTGCGCCTGCTCCGGCTGCTCGACGCACGTCCCGGCCCCGGCACGGATTTCGCCCTGTGCGGGCCGTACGGGCTGCTGCGGACCGTGGCGGCGACGCTCGACGCGTGGGGCGCGGCCCCGGACAGCGTGCGCTCGGAACTGTTCTCCGGCGCCGGGACCCCGCCCGGACCGGCCTCCGAGGTTGCCGCGATCCCGGGGGGCCGGATCACGACGGTGCTCGCCGGCCGCACCAGCGTCGTCACCGTGCTGCCGCAGGACGAGGTGATCCTCGACGCCGTTCTGCGTCACCGCCCCGAGGCGCCGTACGCCTGCCGCGACGGCGTGTGCGGCAGCTGCAGGGCGAAGGTGGTGCGGGGAGCGGTGACGCTCGGGCCCCAGCACGCCCTGGACGCCGACGACCTGGCGGCCGGCTACACGCTCGCCTGCCGCGCCCGCCCCCGTGGCGAGGACCTCACGCTCGACTTCGACGCCTGACCCGCGACCCGCGGCTGACCCCCGGTCCCCCTCACCTCGACCCCCCACCCCCACCCTCACCCCGTTCCAGTGAAGGAGAGCACGTTGTCCACCACCCTGCGGCACGAAGGCAGGACCGCCCTGGTGACCGGCGGCAGCCGAGGCATCGGCAAGGGCATCAGCCGACGGCTGGCGCGCGAAGGCGCCCTGGTCGCCGTGCACTACGGCCACCGGCACGACGCGGCCGAGCAGACCGTCAAGGAGATCGAGGCCGAGGGCGGGCAGGCGTTCCTCGTCCACGCCGAACTCGGTGTCCCCGGCGACGCCGAGACCCTCTGGACGGAGTTCGACCGCCAGATGGCCGCCCGGGGCGCCGAACCCCGCCTGGACATCCTCGTGAACAACGCCGGTATCACCCTCCCCCGGACCATCGCGGACGTCACGGAGGAGGACTACGACCTGCTGTTCGCCATCAACACCCGGGCACCGTTCTTCGTGATCCAGCGCGCCCTGCCCCGCCTGCGGGACGGTGGCCGGATCGTCAACATCTCGTCGGTGGCCTCCCGGGTCGCTTTCCCGGCGATCATCGCGTACACGATGACCAAGGGAGCCCTGGACGCCCTCACCCTCTCCCTCGCCAAGGAGACCGGGCCGCGCGGCATCACCGTGAACACCGTCGCGCCCGGCTTCACCGAGACGGAGATCAACCCCACCCTCAAGAACCCGCAGATCCGGCAGGCCTACTCGGCGGCGTCCGTCTTCGACCGCCTCGGCACCCCCACCGACATCGCCGACATCGTGTCGTTCGTCGCGAGCGACGACGCCCGCTGGATGACCGGTCAGTGGATCGACGCCAGTGGCGGCGTCCAGCTCTGACCCCCGTCGAGCCGGTCCGGCACCGGCAGCGCACGCAGGCGCACCCACCCCGCTCGTCTCCCGGCCGCCCGCGGCCTTCTAGGAGTCCTGATGCAAGACGGCACATCCGTACTCGCGGATCTGTCCACGGACGATCCGCTCACCCAGCCCTTCCCGGGGGCGACTCCCTATGACGACTACGTCCACGCGTCGGTCCTCAACTCGCTCCAGCGACCGCTCACCGAGGCCGCCGACGAGATGGGCTTCCTCATCACCACCCAGGTGATGGAACTGTGGTTCACGCTGATCGTGCACGAGTGGCGCACGGCCCGGGACGCCTTCGTGAAGGACGACCTGGACGAGGCCGTGGACGCGCTGGTGCGCAGTCGCCGCGCGCTGCGCGCCCTCGTCGCCTCCTGGCAGCCCATCGCCGCGCTGACGCCCGCTCAGTTCAACGGATTCCGGGCCGCGTTCGGCCGGGCGTCCGGGTTCCAGTCGGCGATGTACCGGCACATGGAGTTCCTGCTCGGCGAGAAGTCCGAGGCGCTGGTGCGTGCCCACCGGGGCGACCCGAACGTCCACGAGGCGCTGCGTGACGCGCACCGGGAACCGTCCCTCTACGACGAGGTCTTGTTGTTCCTGCACCGGCGCGGCCTGCCGGTGCCGCGGCACGTCCGCGAGCGCGACGTCGCCGAGCCCTACGTCCCGGACCCCGGAGTGGTCGAGGTGTGGCGGCACGTGTACGCCGGTCCGCAGCACGATCCGCTGCTGGCACTGGGCGAGTTGCTCACCGACCTCGCCGAACTGGTGGCGCGCTGGCGGTTCGACCACGTGATGGTCGTGCGGCGGGCGATGGGCACCAAGTCGGGCAGCGCCGGTTCCCCGGGCCTGGCCTGGCTGGAGCAGCGCGCCGCCCGCACCGTCTTCCCCGAGCTGTGGGCGGTGCGCGGTGACGTCTAGGGTCGTCTCCGCGTTCGGCGCGGAGGAGGAGCGGCGGGTGCTGAGCCTGAAGCCCGTCCTGGCACCCCGGCACGGGTCGTACGGGGAGCACCCCCACCAGGTCTACGACGCCTGGCCGGCCGAGGACCCGGACGCCCCGCTGGTGGTCCTGCTGCACGGCGGCTACTGGCGCTACGACCGCATGCATCTGACCCCGTTCGCCGCCTATCTCTCCCGGCAGGGGTTCTCCGTGCTGCTGCCGGGATTCCGCCGGTCGGGTGGCGCAGGCGGCTTCCCGGAGACCTTCGACGACGTCGCGCGGCTCGTGGACACCCTTCCCGGGGGACGGCCGTACGTCCTGGCCGGTCACTGCTCGGGCGGCCATCTCGCCCTGTGGTGCGCGGCTCGCGGGCTGCTGCCGCCGTCCTCGCCCTGGTACACGACCCGCCTGCCGGACGCCGTGCTCGCGCTCGCCCCGCTCACCGACCTGGCCGCGACCCGTCGCGACGACCTGAGCAACGGGGCGGCGCTGCAACTCCTCGGCGGTGAGGAGAAGTTCGAGGAGCGGCTGCCTCTGGTGGATCCGCTGGAGCTGCTCAAGGGCGCCGGTTCCACCCGCGTACGGACGGTGTTGCTGCACGGCGCCGCCGACGAGGAGGTGCCGCTGTCGCAGTTCGCCGACTACGCGTCCGTCCACCACGATCTGGAGACCGTCGTCCTGCCGGGGACGGGCCACTACACGCTGATCGAGCCGGGTGCGGCGGGTGCGCAGGCCGTCGCGGACACCCTGCGGCGGCTCGCCGGCGAGTGGTCGGGCGCGAGCGCCGCACGGACGGGAGGCCAGCCGTGACGACCGCCGCCCGCACCCTGGACGAACAGGCCGCGGCACTCGACGCCGAGGACGTCCTGGCCCCGGTCCGGGAACGCTTCCTGATCCCCGACGGGCTCGTCTACCTGGACGGCAACTCGCTCGGGCCGCTGCCTGCGGCGGTGCCGCCCGTCCTCACCGACGTCGTCCACCGGCAGTGGGGCACCGACCTGATCCGCTCGTGGAACTCGAACGACTGGTGGCAGGCCCCGCTCCGCGTGGGTGACGCCGTCGGGCGTCTCGTCGGCGCCGCGCCGGGGCAGACCGTGGTGGGCGACTCCACGAGCGTGCAGCTCTACACCGCGCTCAGTGCCGCCGCCGGGCTGCTCCCCGGCCGGCGCCTGCTGGTCACCGACCCTGGGCACTTCCCCACCGACCGGTACCTCGCGGAGTCGGTGGCCCGGCTGCACGGGCTGCGCGTACGCCCGGTCCCGCCCGGCGAACTGGAGCGCTGCCTCGCCGCGGAAGGCGACGACGTCTGCGTGGTCAGCTACTCCCCCGTCGACTACCGGACGGGCGAGCTGTACGACATGCGGGCGCTGACCGCGGCCACGCACCGGGCCGGCGCGCTCTCCCTGTGGGACCTGTGCCATGCGGCCGGTGCGCTGCCGGTGCACCTCGACGACCTGGGCGTCGACTTCGCGGTCGGCTGCGGTTACAAGTTCCTCTCGGGTGGCCCGGGCGCCCCCGCGTTCCTCTACGCCGCCCGCCGCCACCACGAGGACTGGCGGACACCGCTGAACGGCTGGACGGGACACGCGGACCCCTTCGGTCTCCAGCCGGACTACACCCCCGCGCCGGGCGTGGCCCGGGCCCGTATCGGTACGCCGCCGATCCTCTCCCTGCTCGCACTGGAAGCCGCGCTGACGGCCTTCGAGGGCATCGACATGGCACAGGTCCGCGCCAAGAGCTCCTCCCTGACCGGGTTCTTCCTGAGCTGCGCCGAGGAGATGCTGACCGGACTGGGCTTCGAGGCGGTCACCCCGGCCGAGCCGGCTCGCCGCGCCAGCCAGGTGTCCCTGCGCCATCCGCACGCCTACGGCCTGATCCGGTCGCTGGCGGACCAGGGCGTCGTGGCCGACATGCGCGCACCCGACCTCCTGCGGTTCGGCGTCAACGCCCTCTACACCTCTCACCAGGACGTTCTCACCGCCGTCGGACGCCTCCGGCGGACGGCGGCGAGCGGCGCCTACGATCCGTCGCCGCAGCAGGCCGGCACGGTGACCTGACGTCGCCTCGGATGTCGTGACCCGCTCACCCGCGGGTCGCACATGACCTGCTGCCGTCGGGACCCCGTCCCACGGCGGCCGGTCCACGGCTCCCTTCCGAACCGTGCCGGCGCGGGTCATCCGAAGCGGGTCCAGGTCAGCGGGCGGCTACGGCGGACAGAGAGAATTCCGTGTCTCCGCACCGCGAACCGGGCTGTGTCGCGCCCCTGTTCGGCGGGCCGCACGGCATCTCTGTGAGTGGACGAACGGTACCGGACGGGCATCGACAGGTCCCTATGCTGACCGCATGACCGATCCGCCGCTCCCCGGCCCGGAAGCAGCTACCGCCCCTCAAAACGACGGCAGGTCCACTCCGGTTCCGCGGAGCGACGCCGGCGAGAGCGACCCGACTCAGGGCATGGACACCTGGACCGTCGAACGCCTGGAGGCGTTCACCGCGCGGACGCGAGGCCCGCACCTCGAAGCGGTGCGCGTCCTGGCGCAGGCGCACGCGTACAGCGACGACGAACCCCGGGCAGCCCGCCTGCGCTGGGCCCGGCTGGCGCTGCTGGCCAACGAGCGCCTCGACGGCGACGGTCCGTGGAACGAGGCCCGCACGGCACAGCAGGACTTCATGCTCCGCATGTGGGTGATCGACGAGCTCGGGCCCGGCGACGGAGTCTGGAGTCCCGAGGGGCTGGCGGCCGACACCAACGGCGCACTACCTCCGTCTCCCGTCGAGGCCCGCGCCCTCGCCGCGCACTGGCGTGATCTCCCCGTCGAGCGGATCGGGGAGCTGCGGCGGCTGAAGAACCTGACCGCGCATCTGCCCCGGCTGCTGCCCCATCTGCACCCCGGCCCCGTGCGCGACCGCCTCCTCGCCTGGGCAGGGGCCCGCCGCCACCTCCCCTGACCCGGGACGCGGTGGGCAGGGGCCGACGGGCCAGGGTGAGCCGCCCGGCTGCGGACCGCGTACGCGGGCGGCGCGTCCCGCCGGCTCAGCCGGCCAACGAGCACGACCGGGAGTGCTCCCAGTACCGGCGGGTCTCCCGGCTGTCCTCGTCGGCCCCTTCCGGCGCGCCACACGTGCACTGCCCGGCGCTGGGGTCGATGAGGTCGGCGGCCTCGCGATGTCCCGCCTCACGGAGCCGGCCGGCGAGCTGGTGCGCGTAGTCCTCCACGAGGAGCGCGGCTTCCTTGCCCGTACGGCCGGTGCCGTCACGGCGAAGCTCCTGGACGAGTCTGGCGCGCGCCATCATGCGGGTCGGGCTCCTTCTGCTGTGGGCCGCCGGTGCCTGCGCGGTCTCCGTCAACCTAACAAACGGCGGGGTCACGGCTTCCGCGCCCGGCACCGGCGGCCGGATCAGGCCTCGGCGAGCCAGAGGTCAGGGCCGAAGACCTCGTAGTGCACGGCGGAGGCGGGCACCCCCCGCTCCAGGAGCTGGGTGCGGACGGCGCGCATGAACGGCAGCGGCCCGCAGAGGTAGGCCTGCACACCCTCGGGCAGTGGCGGCAGCTGCGCCAGGTCGACCAGCCCGAGCCGGTCACCCTCCTCCGGGTCCTCCTCGTACCAGAAGTGGACCGTGGCCCCGGGCAGCTTCCCGGCGAGGGCGTGGTGGTCGGCGCGCAGCGCGTGCGCCCGCGGGTAGCGGTCGCCGTGCACGACGGTGACGGGCGCCTCGTACCGGGTGTCGGCCAGGTGGTGCAGCATGGCCAGCATCGGCGTGCACCCGATACCGGCGGAGACCAGCAGCAGCGGTGCGTCGGTGTCGTCGAGGACGAGATCGCCGTAGGGGGCGGAGAGTTCGATGCGGTCGCCCACGCGCACGTGGTCGTGCAGGTGCCCGGAGACCTCGTTCACCCGCTTCACCGTGATGGAACGCGTGGGGTCGGCGGGTGCGCCGGACAGGCTGTACTGACGTATCTGCCTTGCCCCGTCGGCCAGTTCGACGCGGACGGAGACGTACTGGCCCGGCGCGCACGAGGGTGCCTCGTGTCCGTCGGCCGGGCGGAGCCGGAAGGTGACGACGTCGTCGGTTTCCGCGACGCGTTCGAGGACCTCTCAGGGGCGCCAGGTGTCGCCGAGCAGTACTCCCCGCTCGGCGTACAGGCGGCGCTCGATGGCGATCAGCGCGTTCGCCATGAGCCAGTACACCTCGTCCCACGCGGCGGCGACCTCGGGGGTCACGGCGTCGCCGAGCACCTCGGTGATCGCGGCGAAGAGGTGGGTGTGGACCACCTGGTACTGGCCCGCGCTGATGCCGAGCGAGGCGTGCTTGTGGGCGATGCGGTCCAGCATGGCGTCCGGCCGGACTCGGGGGTGCTCGACGAGTGCCGTGGCGAAGGCGGCGATGGAGCCGGCCAGCGCCTGGCGCTGCGTCCCGTCGGTCTGGTTGCCCCTGTTGAACAGGTTCCGGAGCAGCTCGGGGTGGGCGGTGAACAGCCGCTCGTAGAAGCGCTCGGAGATACGCGGCAGCGCCGCACCCACCGCGGGCAGTGTGGCGCGGACAGTCGCTGCGGACGTGTGAGAGAGCACGGCAACCCCTAATACGAATGCTGGATGCTTATTTACGGGTGTGGCATCGCGCGCGGACACCCGGTGGGACCGGGAGGCACCGCGCACTGCGCTTACGGCGTCAGAGCCGCATGTCGCGTCCCCGGCCGATGAGTCCGATCAGCACCGGACCGGTCGGTGGCGCGGTGAGATCCTCGACGGTCAGCGGGTCGAGGGAGGCGTAGAAGGCTTCCTGCGCCTGCCGCAGCGCGCCGCGGAGCCGGCAGGCACCCGCGAGCGGGCACGCCTCGTCCCCCTCGCAGTCCACGACGTCACCGGTCCCCTCCAGTTCGCGGACCAGCCAGCCGATGGACAACGTCCGCCCGCCAGGCGTCAGTTCGAGTCCGCCGCCGCGCCCGCGCCGGGACTCGACGACACCGAGGTGCTGCAGCCGGGCCGCGACCTTCGCCAGGTGCGAGTACGGGACGCACACGACCGCCGCGACATCGCGCGCCGTCGACGGACCGTCGGCCGTGGCCAGGGCCATGACCGCACGGAGTGCGAGGTCGGTGGACTTCGTCAAACGCATGGCGGGAGCGTAGATAATGCGAATGCTTGATGCAAGTTATCCGCCGCCGAGTCGCCGACTCGTCCAATTCATCCCCATATCACTCGACCCGCTGTCGGGGGACAGTCCGAACCCGGACGTCCGACGGGACAGCGAGTGACCGGTCCCGGCGGCCGGGGCCGCCGGGACCCGTAGGATCGACCGCTCAGTCCCGCTGCCAGTCGCTGTAGCGGATCCGCGCGAGGTCCTTGATCTCGCCCATCGCCCCCCACTCGTTCTTCCCGAGGCGGGACAGCGGCTTCAGCAGGCCGATCTCCGGATGCCCGTCCACCACCGTGTCCGCGCGCACGGCGGCGTGCACCACCCGGCCGAACAGCACGGTGGAGTTCCCCAGGCACAGGGTCGCGTGGAGCCGGCACTCCAGCGCCACCGGCGAGGCGGCCACCCGGGGCGGCTTGACCCTCAGCGAGGGCTCCTTGTCGATGCCGACCGCGTCGAACTCGCCCTCCTCGCTGGGGAAGTCGGTCGCGGTCGCGTTGATCTGCTCGAAGAGGGGCTCGGGCGCGAAGTTCACGACGAACTCCCCGGTCTCCTCCACGTTGCGCAGGGAGTCCTTCCGGCCGACCGAGGTGAACTGCACGATGGGCGGGTCGGTGCAGGCGACGGTGAAGAACGAGTGCGGTGCCAGGTTGGCGGTCGTGCCGTCTGCCGTGAGGGTCGACACCCACGCGATGGGGCGGGGTACGACCACCGCGGTGAGGAGCTTGTAGAACGCACCCTTGTCCATGGACTCGGGTGAATAGTCGATACGCATGTCAGGCAGTATCGCTGGCCCCGACGACGCCGGCGCTCCCGTACCCGGCACACCGGCGGCTCCGACGTCCGCCCGCCCACCACCCGTCGTCCCGGTGTCCGCGACAGGTCCCGCCGCCGGTCGCCGCCGCACAGGCGAAGCTCGCCCCGGCACGGTCCGCCCGGTCCGCCGGAGGACGGCATTGAGCCAGGCCGCGCCCCTCACCCGTCCGTGCGCGAGGACCGTCCTCCCGGCCGCCTCACCGCAGGCCCGAGGCCGCCTTCGCGAGGCTCCATAGCGTCTGTCCCCCGGGCCTCGCGGCGGGCCTTCCGCGGCCTGCAGACCGGCTGGATTTCGCTGACCACCGATGATCTACGCCGTGTACAGTCTCCGCCGTTGGCGTGCGGATGCTTCCGGGACGGACCCCGGGAAGCCGGGTACGGGGGAGGCACGCGGACCGGGTCCATCGCCCTGCGCACAGCGTCGTGCGCGGGCGTCGCCGCCTCCCTTCCGGCCGACCGAAGGTGCCCCGTCCCTCATCCGTCTTGACGGCCGTTCGGCTCTCCCGATCGTCGGTGATCGGCGGTGGGCGGCGGCCACGAATGAGCGATGAATGAGCGGGGGGTTGATTCATGCGCGCGGCAGAACACGGCGGCGTCGCCTTGGTCCAGGAGACCGGGGCGGCCGAGGACAGCGGGACGATCGACGGAGCGCGGGAGATCGTCGACGAGGCCGAGGGGATCATCGATGGGGTCGCCAGGGGCGCCGAGGAGGGCGGGACGCCGGCGCCCGCCGCGGCCCCGCGTGGGGAGGTGTGGTCGGACAGCCGGGTGGCGCACATGCTGGAGCGCCTGACCTCGGACTTCGTCCTGGACAACACCTATCGCGAGCAGCACCTGAGCCTGACGGCCAGCGAGAACTACCCGAGCAAGCTGGTGCGGATGCTCGGCGGCGGACTGCAGGGCGGGTTCTACGAGTTCGCCCCGCCCTACGCGTCCGAGCCCGGCGAGTGGTCGTTCCCGGACTCCGGCGCGAACGCGTCGCTGGTGGCGAAGCTGACCGGCATCGGGCGCCAGCTCTTCGAGGCCGCCACCTTCGACTGGCGGCCCAACGGCGGATCGGTCGCGGAGCAGGCCGTGCTGCTCGGCACCTGCGGCCGGGGCGACGGCTTCGTGCACTTCGCGCACAAGGACGGCGGCCACTTCGCACTGGAGTCACTGGCGGCCGCGGCCGGGGTGAACACCTACCACCTGCCGATGGTGGACCGGACCCTGCTCGTCGACGTGGAGCGGCTGGCCACCCTGGTGAGCGAGCACCCGGAGATCAAACTGGTCATCCTCGACCAGTCGTTCAAGCTGCGCTGGCAGCCGCTGGCGCAGATCCGGGCCGCCCTGCCCGAGGGCGTCTTCCTGGCCTACGACGCCAGCCACGACGGTGCCCTGATCGCGGGCGGGGTCCTGCCCCAGCCCACCCTGCTCGGCGCGGACGCCGTGCACGGCAACACGCACAAGACCATCGCGGGGCCGCAGAAGGCGTACGTCGCCTTCCGGGACGCCGACCACCCGAAGCTGAGGCAGGTCTCGGACTGGGTCTGCCCGCAGATGCAGAGCAACTCGCACGCCGAGCTGATCGCGCCCATGTACGTGGCGCTGTCGGAGGTCGCGCTCTACGGCCACGACTACGCCCGGCAGATCGTCGCCAACGCCAAGGCGCTGGCGGGCGCCCTGCACGAGGAGGGGGTGCGGGTCTCCGGGGAGTCCTTCGGGTTCACCGAGACCCACCAGGTGCACGTGATCACCGGATCGGCGGCCGACGCGCTGCGCCTGGCCCTGGGCGACCTGGCACGCGCCGGGATCCGCACCACCAACATCGAGGTCCCCGGCAGCAACGGACTGCACGGTCTGCGGCTCGGTGTCCAGGCGATGACCCGGCGCGGGCTGCGCGAGGCGGAGATGCGCGAGGTCGGCCGGCTGGTGGCGCGGGTGGTGCTGCGCCGGGCCGAGCCCGCGGCGGTACGCGCCGAAGTGGCCGATCTGCTGCAGCACTTCGGCCTTGACCGGCTCGCCTACTCCTTCGACGAGTACGTCGACTCGCCGGCGGCGGCCCGGCTGCTCGGCGAGGTGTTCCGGTGAGCGCGGTACCGGTCGCGGTCCCGCTGCCGGGGCGGGCTGCGGGCGGGCCGGTCGTACGGCGTCCGGCCGACGCACCGCACGCGGTGATCAGCGCCGAGGTCTGGAACACGGAGTGGGCGCGAACGCTCCTCGAGCCGCTCGCCCTGCGGACCGTCATCACGGACGAACGGCTCACGTCCGAGCGGGTCCTGGACACCCTGGCCGCCCAGTCGGTGGCGTTCGTGTGCGAGGAGCTGCCGGTCAGCGGCCTGGCCGCGCTGTCCTGGGTGGCGGAGCGGACCCGGGCGCTGCGGCGCGACGACCCGCTGCTCGGGGTGGTCTTCGTGGTCGAGGACCACAACGCCCTGGATCCGCGGGCCCTCGGACCGCTCGTGCGCACCCTGTCCCCCGGTGACACCGACCTGGCGGAGTTCCTCGACCGCGTGCGGCACGTCAGGCGCGAGGTCCACTGGGAACTGCGCAACAGGCGGCCGGGCCCGCCGTCCGGGGCGCCCGCCGGGACACCGCCCGCACGCTGGACGGGCACCGTGCCCAACTTCAACGTGAAGCATCCGTCGATGCTGCTGCCCTACGCCCTGCTCTCGGCGCGGACGCGGCGCGACGTGTACTGCGAGATCTCGCCGCAGGAGGCGCTGCTGTTCGTCGCCGACGGCGCGGGCGGGGAGCCGGCCGCCACCGTCGCCGGGGTCTTCCGCACCCTCCAGCAGGACGTGGACCGGCTCAACGCCACGCTGGGCTCGCGGCTGCGGCTGCACCTCGACCACGCCGACGACTACGAGGTGGTCCGCGCCGCCTGCGAGGCGGGCTTCGACTCGGTCATGGTCGACGGCTCCGGCCGGGCCCTCCACCAGAACGTCCTGTTCACCAACGCCGCGACGGAACTGGCACGCCGCTACGACGTGCTCGTCGAGGGCGAGATCGGCTGCATCGACGGCGCCGGGCTGCGCAAGTGGGCCAGGACGACCACGGACGACTTCGTCCGGTTCGTCGGGGACACGGACCTGGACTTCGTCGGGGCGCACGTGGGCCAGTTCCACAGCTTCGACTACGGTTTCGCCGCCACCCGCCGCTCGCTGGCGGAGGTCGGGCTGCTGGACGACGGCGCCACCGGGGACGACCTGCACGCCTTCGCCGAGGCGTGCGCGCGGGTCGAGAGATCCCTGACGGAGGCCGGACTGCCCGCCTACTCGGCCGAGCACCGGCTGATCGCCGCCACGGCCCGGCGGGCCATGGAGGGAGAGGGACCGGACGCCGGGCAGCGGCTGGACGCGGTGCTGCGTGAGGCACGGGCCGGTGTCCCGGTCTTCCAGCGTCCGCTGCTGGACACGCTGGAGCGGGAGTGGCTGGAGCGCCGGCTCGCGAAGGCCCGGCGCAAGTCCGAGCTGTGGGACGAGGTGTTCGCGACGGAACCCGCGCGGGAGCACCGGTACGCGGCGATCGACCACGGACTGGTCCGCGAGCTCACCGGTGTCCTCGCGGACTCCGGTCGCCGACTGGTCGTGCACGGCGGCAGTTCGCTGTCCCGGGTC
This sequence comes from Streptomyces sp. NPDC005496, assembly GCF_042872045.1. NCBI lineage: Bacteria > Bacillati > Actinomycetota > Actinomycetes > Kitasatosporales > Streptomycetaceae > Streptomyces > Streptomyces sp. NPDC005496. Next base: position 14,923 of record NZ_JBIAJQ010000006.1, on the reverse strand, counting down.
GACCTCGCGTCCCTGCCCTCGCACGGCGTCGCGCGCGTGAACTTCGGCAGCGGGGTGTTCGCGGACTACCTGGAGGCGCTGCGCGCGCACCTTCCCGTCGACCTCGGTTCCCGTACGGGTGACGGGACTTGGAAGCACCTGCGGCGGATGTCGTACCTTGCCGAGGTGACCCGTGACTGGCGGTCCTGGACCGAGGCGCCGCCGTCGTTCATCGACACCTTCGTCAGCCGGCTGGAGCGGCGCTACGCCGCCCCGCTCCGCGGCCGTACGCACGCACAGCCCACAGGAGGCCTCCGTTGAGTCCCTTTGAGCAGATCATCGATCTCCTCGACCGAGAGAAGGCCGCGTACCGCGTGGTGGAGCACGCGGCCGAGGGGCGTTCCGAAGAGGTGTCGGCGGTGCGCGGCACCACGGTGTCGCAGGGCGCCAAGGCTCTCGTGTGCCGGGTGAAGGGCATCGACTCCCCCGCGGTGCTCGCCGTGCTGGCGGGCGACCGGCGCGCGGACCTGAAGAGGGTCGTCGCCTCGGTAGAGGGCCGCAAGGGCGGCTTCGCGCCGTCGGAGCTGGCTGAGCAGCTGACCGGGTGCGTCGTCGGGGCGATCCCGCCGCTGTGGCTCTCGGGCGGTCTGCCGGTGGTGGTGGACGCCGAGTTCCTGGCCTCACACGAGGAGATCGCCTTCAACGCGGGCCGGCTCGACCGGTCCGTCGTCATGGCCACGCGGGACTACGTGCGGATCGTGGCGCCGACCGTGGCACCGATCGCCGCGGACCGGAACTAGGAGCCGGTCGCGGCGGCCTCCGGGCCCGCGGGCCCGGAGGCCGCCGCGGCACGGCCGGTGAGAGACGTCAGGCCCGAAGGGGCCGAGGGGGGCCGTGACTTGCGTGCGAGGATCGTCGCGCAGTTCGTCGCGCTGGCATGCGCGTGGGGTTCGAGTTTTCTGTTCATCAAGGTCGCGCTGGAGGGGCTGACGCCCGCTCAGGTCGTGTGGGGGCGGCTGGTGTTGGGCGCGCTGGCGCTGTGCACGGTGATGGCGGTGACCCGCAGCCGCATCCCGCGCGAACCGCGACTGTGGCTGCGGCTGGCCCTCGTGTCCGTGCTGCTGTGCGTCGTGCCGTTCCTGCTGTTCTCCTGGGCGGAGAAGCAGCTCACGTCGGGCATGGCGAGCATCCTGAACGCCACCACTCCGCTGCTCACCCTCGCCGTCAGCACGGTCGCCCTGGCGGGTGAGCGGCTGACCCGGCGGCGCACCGCGGGCCTGCTCACCGGCTTCGCCGGCGTCCTGGTGCTGATCGGACCGGCGGGCCTGTCCGGCGGCGGTCACCTCAAGGCGCAGCTCGCCTGCCTGGGCGCGACCACCTGCTACGGCTTCGCCTTCGTGCAGCTGCGCCGGCACATCACCCCGCTGGGGCTGCCGGCGGTCAGCGTCGCCTTCGTCCAGGTGACGATCGGCGCGCTGATGATGCTGGCGGCCACGCCGTGGCTGGCCTCCCCGGCGCCGCGGGTGGATCCCGGCATCGCGGTGAGCATGCTGGCGCTGGGCGCCCTCAGCACGGGTCTCGCCTATCTGTGGAACAACAACATCGTCCAGGCGTGGGGCGCGGTGAACGCGGCCGCGGTCACCTATCTGACGCCCGTGGTGGGCGTCACGGCGGGTGTGGTCCTGCTCGGTGAGCGGCTGACCTGGAACCAGCCGATCGGTGCCGTGCTGGTCATCGCCGGCATCATGGCGGCCCACGGCACCCTCGGATCCGTCCGGCGGCGCCGCGCCGCCGGACCGGCGGACTCCGGCGAGGCGGCGCGGCCTCTGGAGGAGGGTGCCGCCCGCTGAGGCGGCTTCCCGGCGGCCCGGCTCGTCAGGGGTTACGGGGCCCACACCCGCGCCGCGTAGTCGAGGAAGTTCCGTCCGAGGATCTTCTCGATGCGCTCACTGCGGTAGCCGCGCTTCTCCAGAAGGCGTATCAGTTCCCGGAACTGGTCCACTCCGCGCAGGTCGATGACGAACGGCAGTGTGTCGCTGCGCTCGCCCGCCGCCGACACGCCGGCCTGTCGGCGCAGCGCCACGTGCTCGGCGAGGTGCGCGCGGTAGGCGTCGAGGTCGTCGATGGACGTGACGGGGCCGTCGGTGCCGATCCCGACGTGGTCCTCGCCGCAGACGTTCACCGCGTGGTCGATGTGCTCCACCACGTCCGCGGCACTGGCGTGACCGGAGACGTCGAGGAAGGGCATGAAGTAGATGCCGACGAACCCTCCGCGCGAGGCGACCAGGCGCAGTTCCTCGTCGGTCTTGTTGCGGGGCAGGTCGGCCAGGGCACGGCAGCCGGTGTGGTTGACCGACACCGGACGCCGGGCGATCCTCGCGGCCTCCAGGCAGGTGCGTTCCCCGCTGTGCGAGAGGTCGACCATGAGGTGCTGCTCGTCCAGGGCCGCGACGAGGTCGCGGCCGAACTCGGTGAGGCCCCGGTTGCCCGGTGCCATCGACCCGTCGCCGATGTGGTTGGCCTGGTTGTAGGTGAGCTGGACGATCCGCACGCCCAGCTCGGCGAAGGTGGCGACGCGGTGGAGGTCGTCACCGACGGCGACGGCGTTCTGGAAGCCGTAGATGACGCCGATCCTGCCCTCTTGCCTGGCCCGGTGCACGTCGGCGACCGTGAGGATCTTCGTGAGGTCCGCCGCGTTGTCCCGGATGATCGCGTCCCACACGGCTATCTCGTGCAGGGTGTGCTCGTACGGGGGCAGGTCGCCCATGGTGTAGCCGAGGGTGATGTTGACGGCGGTGAGTCCCGAGGCGTGGGCGTCGGCCAGGGCCCGTGCGTCGACGGTGAGTTGCTCGCTGGAGGCGTTGAGCTGGGCGGCGGCCTCGGCGGACCGCGGGGCGTTGGGGTTGTCGAGCTGCCCCAGCGCGTTGATGATCATGGGCGTGGACGTCATCGGCCCTCCTGGGTCTCGTCGCGCCGGGCACGGGTGTCGGCGGCGAGCGTCCGGTCGAACTCGCCGCGGACGAAGCGGTGGCCCCGCTTCACGGTCATGGTGATGGTGCGCAGCCGGTCGACGCCGTGTGTCGGGTCGTCCCCGAGGACGACGAAGTCGGCGAGCTTGCCCGGTTCGACGCTTCCCATGACGGCCTCGGTGCCGGCGCTGCGGGCTCCGATCAGGGTGGCCGAGCGGAGCGCCTGCGCGGGAGTCATCCCGCAGCGGTCCACGAGGAACGCCAGCTCCTCGTACAGCGCGGGGAACGGGTTCTCGGGGCCGGTCTCGTAGTCCGTGCCGGCGGAGACGTCCACGCCGGCCCGGTGCGCCTGGGCGGTGAGCCGGGCCGCGAGTTCGCTGTTGAGCCGGGCACGCTCGGCTCCCTCGGGTCCGTCCCCGGCCAGGGCGTCGCTGGACCACATGCAGGCGGTCGCGTCGAGCACGGTCCCCCGCTCGCGCATCAGGGCGAACAGCTCCGCCACGCGCGGATCGCCACCTCCGGCGAACCTCTCGTGGTCGACGGGCGGTTTGTGCTTGTAGCTCGTCAACTGCCCCTCGGCGCCCTCGAAGGCGAGCAGCGTGACGTGCGAGACGCTGTCAACGCCGGCCAGGACGACCTGCCGGGGAGAGGCGGGGAACACGGTGGCGTGGGCCCAGACGGGGATGCCCTGGCGGTGGGCCTCCGCCGTGATCGCGGCGACCGCGGAGTGGTCGAGGTCCGCGTAGACCTTGATCGCGGCGGCGTGGGTGCCCCGCGCCATCGCCACGGCCAGGCGCAGGTCCGTGTCGTCCGTGATCGCCTGCATCCACGGCACCGCGCCCGGGGTCTCGCCCTGCGACACCTGGTGGGTGCGCGGGTCGTCGAAGAAGCCGGGGCCGGCCATGAGCGCGGCGTAGCGGATGTCGGGGCCGGGGATCTCGCCGACGAGCGTGGCTCTGGCGAGATCGCCGACCTGGCGCAGGTCGTCCGCCATGTCGCGGATCGCGGTGACGCCGCTGTAGACGAGCCGGCGGAGCACCGCCTCGGCCGCGGGCCGGTCGGGAGGCGTCGCGATGTGCTGGTGGGAGTCGATGAGCCCCGGGACGACGAAGTGGCCGTCGAGGTCGAAGACCTCGGCGTCCGAGGGGAGTCGGGCGTCGAGTTCGGCGTCGTCGCCGACGGCGCGGATCCACGCCCCGTCGGTGACGATCGTGGTCGACGGCCGCAGCGGGCCCCCGTGCCCGTCGAACAGCGTGGCACCGCGGTAGACGGCGACGGTGCCGTCCGGCGGCGGCGCGTGCGGGCCCGGCTCGACAGAGGCCTCGTGGGTCATCTTCACCTCGTGGGGGCTTGTTACGGTGTACGTAACAGCTGTATCGTCACTGGAAACACGGGCCACCGTACGCTGGCCACCCGCGGCGCCACAAGGAGTGGTCGGAATTGCCCGCAGCACCCCGCTCGGCGGTGGACAAGGCGCTCGACCTGGTCGAGGCCGTGGCCCGCGCACCGCATCCCCCGCGCCTCACCGACCTCGCCGAAGAGGTCGGCCTGCATCGCGCCACGGCCTACCGCGTCCTGCTCGACCTCGTCCGCAGAGGCTGGGTGCTCCGCGCCGGCGACCGCTATCTGCCGGGCACCGCGGTCCTGGGCCTGTCGTCCGCGGCGGCCAGGAACTCGCTGACGGCCATCGCCCGTCCCGTGCTGGCGGCCCTGTCGGAGGACACCGGGATGATGGTCAACCTCCAGGTCCCGGAAGCGGACCGCGCCCGGGTCATCGACGTCGTACGTCCCGAACGCCTGGCGATGATCACGCACTTGATGGGTGAGGCCCTGCCGGTCCACCGGTTCGCCGGCCCGCTCGCCCTGGTCGCCGCCCTCCCCCCGGAGGCCCGCGCCCCCTACCTCCGCCTCGCTGAGGCGGCGGGACATCCGCTGACCGGGCCCGAGGGCCTGCTGGCCGACATCGAGCGCACCGAGCGGAGCGGCTTCGCCGTCGAGCACGGCCGCAACGAACAGCCCGTCGCCTCCGTCAGCCGCGCCGTCGTCCCCACCCCGGGCGCCCCCGTGTGCGCCCTGACCGTGGTCGGTCTGGACACCGAGTTCGACGAGTCCCGCGTCGCCGGTCTGCGCCACCGACTGCGGGCGTCGGCCGACGAGTTGCAGCGCCTCCTCACCCGTACCGCCGATGCCGAGGAGGGAGCGGTATGAGCGGCATCCTCGTCCTCGACCGCGCTCAGACGCGCGCCGCCCTCGACCCCCACCGCCTCATGGACGCCGTGGCCACGGCGCTGAAGGCCGTCGGCGACGGGTCGGCCTCGGCACCGCCCAGGATCGCGGCCCGCGCCCCGGCCGGACTGCTGGGCGCGATGCCCGGATACGTTCCCGGACTGGGACTCGCGGCCAAACTCGTCTCCGTCTTCGCCGACCCCGGCCGTCCGGGACGCAGCACGCACCGGGGTGTCGTCGCCCTGTTCGACGCCGAGCACGGCGGCCCGCTGGCCCTGATGGACGCCGAGTCCCTCACGGCGATCCGCACCGCCGCGTCCGCCACCCACAGCGCCCGCGCCCTGGCAAGTCCCCACCACCGCGCCGTCGCCGTCATCGGCACCGGCGCGCAGGCGCGCGCCCAGGTCGAGTTGCTCGCGGTACTCGACCCCGCGACCCCGGTGACGGTCGCGGGCCGCGACCTCGCGAGCGCGGAACGGCTCGCCGGTCTGCACCCCGCGGCGCGCGCCGCCCGGAGCATCGAGGAGGCGGTACGCGAGGCGGGCACGGTCTTCTGCTGCACCGGCGCGACCCGCCCCGTGATCGAGCGGCACTGGCTGGCGCCCGGCACCCACGTCAGCTCGGTGGGCGGCTCCCACGGCCCCGAGCTGGACGCCGCCACCGTCCACGACGCCACCCTCTTCGCGGAGTGGCCCGGCGCCGCCACCTCCGCCGTACCGGCGGGGGCGCACGAGTTGCAGGACCTCCCGGCGGGGCGCACGGTCGCGCTCCTCGGTTCCGTCCTGTCGGGACAGCACCCCGGCAGGCGCACCGCGGCCGAGCTGACCGTGTTCAAGTCCACCGGCCACGCCGCTCTCGACGTCGCGGCGGCCCATGTCGCGCACGCCGTAGCCCGTGCGGAGGACCGGGGCACGATCGTCGACATGTGAGCGCACCGCCGGGCTCCGACCACCCCACGGCGGGCCGTGCGGACGTACGGCCGGGTCCCCCATGGTTCCGCTCTCCTGCCACGCGCCGCGCGAACCCGGGACGACGGAGGCCTCACCACTCCCGGGCGGCCACCAGCTCCTCATGGTCGGCGTCCGCGAACCCGTACGCGGTGGCGACGAACGAGAAGTCCTCCGCGATCTCCTCACGCGCCACCGTCTCGATCTCGCTGCCGGCCGCATCGAACTCGGCCTCCAGGGCGTTGAACTCCTCCGTGGCCTCGGCGGTCAGCGCGTACAGGGCGCCGAGGCCGTCCGGACGTTCCGCCTCGATGCGGGCGCACAGCCTCAGCAGGATCTCCCTGCCCCGGTCCAGCACATGGTCGGGGTAGTAGTCGTCCTCGTACAGCGCCCGCAGGAACGGGTGCCGCAGCACGTTCTCGTTGTTGACGGACATCCCGCTCACTCCCCTACCGCACCGACGACGTGTTCCCGGGATCATGCCGGACGCCACCGACAACGCGGGGCCGGACGCCGCGTACGGCCGCACGCTCCGCGGCGGGCAACGCGAAAACCCCACCCCGGGTGACCGGGGTGGGGTTCGTGGAGCGCCGGGCAGGCCTTGCACCTGCATCTCCCCGCAGGAAGCGGGGCGTCTTTCCTTGGACCACCAACGCGAGGCACGGTGCCGGGAGTTCGGCGACGCGCTCAAGATCGATGATACATCAGCCCCGGTGTGCCGCGCGTCGCCCCGGCGAACACCCCTCGACCGCGCCCCCTTCACCAATGGGACCCGCCGGCCGGCGGTCACACCGTGAGGATCAGCTTGCCGCGCACATGTCCCGTCTCGCTCAACTCCTGTGCCTCGGCGGCGTCGGCCAGCGCGAACGTCCGGGCTACCGGGACGCCGAGCCTGCCCTCCACCGCGAGCCTGCCGTGTTCCGCCAGCCAGGTCCGCACGACCTCCGACGGAGTGCCACCCCCGGAGAACACCACGCCGTAGTCGGCCGCGTCCTGCGCCGCGATCGTGACGATCCGGTCCCTCGTGCCGCCCCGCAGCTCGACGGAGACGGGCAAGGTGTCGTGTCCGGCGGCGTCGAACACCGCGTCCACGCCGTGTGGAGCGGCCGAGCGGACCCGGTCGGCGAGCCCCTGCCCGTACGCGACGGGGACCGCTCCCAGCGCGAGCAGGAAGTCGTGGTTGGCCGGGGACGCCGTACCGATCACCGTCGCCCCGCGCGCGACGGCCAGCTGGACGGCGACCTGCCCGACCGCTCCCGCCGCCCCGTGCAGCAGGAGCGTCTCGCCGGACTTCAGGCCCAGGAGGCCCAGCACCCGCTCCGTGGTCTCGCCGGCCACCGGCAGCGTCGCCGCGGCCTCGAAGGAGAGGCCGGCCGGCTTGTGGACGATGTCGCCGGCGATGGCGTACTCGGCGTACGCTCCCGTCCTCGTCCACCCGAACACCTCGTCCCCGGGCGCGAATCCGGTCGCCCCCTCGCCCAGCGTGTCCACGACCCCGGCGAACTCCAGACCCGGCACAGCCGGGAAGGTCGTCGGGTAGAACGCCTCCATCCAGCCGTGACGGCGTTTGTGGTCAAGGGGGTTGACGCCGACCGTCACCACGCGGACCCGCACCTCGCCCGGGCCCGGTACCGGCTCGGCGATCTCGCCGAAGCTGAGGACGTCCGCCGCGCCGAACTCGTCGTACCTGATCGCCTTCATGGGAACTCCCCGCTGTCGTGTCGCGCGGCCACGGTGATCGGAACTCCGCGGCCGGTGCCGTCGGGCGACGGCACCTCGACGGCCCGTGGCCTGTCGACGACTCAAGCCTCGTCCGGGGCGCGGCCCGTGGGGGCCGGTCTTCCGGACAGTCGCACCTGTCCGAAAGGACAGCCGGTCCGGCGGGGCCGTTCATTACGCTGAAACGCATGGAACTGTCCGGCTCCGTGCCCGCCCTGACCGCCGCGTACGACGTGATCCGTCAGCCCCTCGGCCGGATCCTGCCGCGGCTGTCCTCCGTCCTCGCCGAAGCGGTCCCCCACCGCGCGGCCGCCGAACTGTCCACGCACTGCGCGCACTCGCCGTTCAAGACCCACGGCGACGAGGACGTCGTCGCCCGGCTCGGCGCGGCCGACCTGGCGCCGCTGCTCGACTCAGGGGTGGCCGGCCGCCCCTGGCAGGGCGTGCTCACCCTTGCCGGCGCGGAGCACCCGGTGCTCGCCGTGCGCAGCGACGCCACGCCCCGGGGCGCGGTCCTGCTGCTGGTGCGGGAGGACCGCTCCGTGCTCGACCCGGCCGTTCTCTCGTTCGTCCAGGCACTGTGGGACCTGGTGACCAGCCACGTCGACCGGCTGGCCGCGGAGGCCGTGCCGGGGGCGCTGGCCCGCTCGCGCACCGCCGCCGACACCCGGGCCCGGGTGATCGCCGAGCTGGGTGAGGCGCACGCCGCGGCGCTGACCGGGATGCTCGGCGTGCTGCGCAGCCGCGCCATGGACGACGCGACCGCCCGGGCCGCCGCAACCGATCTCGCCGTCACGGCCGTGCTGGAGCTGCGCGCCACGGCCGAACGGGACCAGGAGATCGCCGAGGAGCCGGCCGACGAGGCGTTCGCCCGGCTCGCGGAGAGCGTGCGGCCGCTGATGCGCTACGGCCCCGTCCGGCTGGAGCTGGGCGCTCCGCAGTCGACCAAGCCGCTGGCGGCGGACGTGGCCCACACCGCGCGGGCGGTCGTGCGGGCGGTGCTGATGAAGGCGCTGGAGCAGGAGTCGGTCAGCCGCGTCCACATCGGCTGGCAGGTCACGGAGGACGAACTGCGGGCGACCGTGCGGGACGACGGTCCCGGCACGCTGTCGCACTGCGCCCTGGGTCCGGGCCGGGTGGTGGAGCGCCTCGACGTGCTGGACGGGCGCCTGGACGTCGACGCCGTGCCGGGCTGGGGTTCGACGGTCACGGCGACCGTCCCGCTGCGCGCCACTCGGGATCCGGCACCGCACCCGCTGACGTCGCTGGGCGAGCGGGAGCTGGAGGTGCTGACCAGGCTGGCGCTCGGGCACCGCAACCGGGCCATCGCGCAGGAGCTGCGCATCACCGAGTCGACGGTGAAGTTCCACGTCGCCAACATCCTGACGAAGCTGGGCGTGGGTTCCCGCGGCGAGGCGGCGGCCCTCTTCCACGCCGCCGCCTGACGCGACACCCCGCGAGGCCGGGCGGGACCTGCGGGAGGCGCCCAGGACGATTCCCGCAGGCCGGCCACGCGGGTACTGGGCCCTCGCCGTGGGGAGACGGTCGGCCGGAGCCCGGTGACATCCTTGCTACTGACGAGTAGGTTGTGGGCGACGAAAGGACTTCCATGCCCCGCACCTTCACCGTGACGCGCAGCATCCTCGTCGAGGCGTCGCCCCTGTCCGTGTACGAGGAGGTCAGCCGTCCGGCCCAGATGGGGCGCTGGAGCCCCGAGAACCTCGGCGCGACCGTGGCCCGGCCTGACGAGCCCGCGCAGGTCGGGCTGGTCTTCGAGGGACACAACAAGCGCGGCCCGTTCCGGTGGACAACCCGCTGCACGGTGACCGTGGCCGAACCCGGCCGCCGCTTCGCGTTCCGCGTCCACGCCATCGGCGTCAAGCGGCCCCGGCTGCGCGCGCCGATAGCCACCTGGGAGTACCGCTTCGCCCCGGACGGGACGGCGACACGGGTGACCGAGTCCTGGACCGACGACCGCCGCTCCTGGCCGGACTTCGTGGCGAACGCCTTCGACCGCATGGCGACCGGCGGGAAGACCTTCGCGGCGTTCCAGACCGGCAACATCGACCGGACGCTGCGCAATCTGAAGCGCGAGATCGAGGCGGGCCGGTCCACCCAGCCGCGCCCATAAGGCGGCCTTATGGGGTCATCAACCGGACCCCCGTACCAAGTAAGGATTGCCTTAGTTTAGGCTTCCCGACGAGCCAGCCTGTCATCGCTCGAAGGGAACCTGATCATGTCGCGCCCTCTGCGGGTAGCCATCGTCGGAGCCGGCCCCGCCGGTATCTACGCCGCCGATGCGTTGCTCAAATCCGAAGCGGCCGGCGAGCCCGGGGTCTCCATCGACCTCTTCGAGCGGATGCCCGCCCCCTTCGGCCTGATCCGCTACGGCGTGGCCCCCGACCACCCCCGGATCAAGGGCATCATCACCGCCCTCCACCAAGTGCTCGACAAGCCCCAGATCCGCCTCTTCGGCAACGTGGACTACCCGCGCGACATCGATCTGGACGACCTGCGGACCTTCTACGACGCCGTCGTCTTCTCCACGGGCGCGACCGCGGACCGGGCGCTCGACATCCCGGGGGTCGACCTCGACGGCTCGTACGGCGCGGCCGACTTCGTCTCCTGGTACGACGGCCACCCGGACGTCCCCCGCACCTGGCCGCTGGAAGCGGAGAAGGTCGCCGTCCTCGGCGTCGGCAACGTGGCGCTCGACGTCGCCCGCATCCTCGCCAAGACGGCCGACGAACTCCTGCCGACCGAGATACCGCCGAACGTCCACGAGGGGCTGAAGGCCAACCGCGCCAAGGAGATCCACGTCTTCGGCCGACGCGGCCCGGCGCAGGCCAAGTTCAGCCCCATGGAGCTGCGGGAGCTGGACCACTCCCCCACCATCGAGGTCATCGTCGACCCCGAGGACATCGACTACGACGACGGCTCGATCGCCACCCGGCGCGGCAACAAGCAGGCCGACATGGTCGCCAAGACCCTGGAGAACTGGGCGATCCGCGACATCGGCGACCGCCCGCACAAGCTGTTCCTGCACTTCTTCGAGTCGCCCACCGAGATCCTCGGCGAGGACGGCCGGGTCACCGGCCTGCGCACCGAGCGCACCGCCCTCGACGGCACCGGCAACGTCAAGGGCACCGGAGTGTACAAAGACTGGGACGTCACCGCCGTCTACCGCGCCGTCGGCTACCTCTCGGACGCGCTCCCCAAGCTCCCCTGGGACCTCGCCACGGGCACCGTCCCCGACGAGGGCGGGCGGGTCATCGAGGCCGGCGGCGAGCATCTGCGGTCCACCTACGTCACTGGTTGGATCCGCCGCGGTCCCATCGGTCTCATCGGCCACACCAAGGGCGACGCCAACGAGACCGTCGCCAGCCTGCTGGACGACCACGCGAACGGCCGTCTGCACACCCCCGCCTCCCCGGCCCCGGAAGCCGTCGACGCGTTCCTCGCCGAGCGCGAGGTCCGCTACACCACCTGGGACGGCTGGTACCGGCTGGACGCCGCGGAGAAGGCGCTCGGCACACCGCAGGGCCGCGAGCGCGTGAAGATCGTCGAGCGTGACGAGATGCTCGACGCCAGCGGCGCCTGACGACACGCCGGAGCGGGGCACGGGCCCGCTCCGGACGGCCGGCTCACCGGGGCCGCGTGGGGGGCGACGCCCCCCACGCGGCCTCGCGGCCTTCCCGGCGACGAGCGGGGCGAACTGTCTCACAGCGCCGGACGGCGGAAGCACGCCCCCTCCCCCGCAGCGCGTGATCAGCACGGCCCATACTGGGACCGCACGCCGTCTCCCAACGTCAGAGTGATCCATGGCCAAGTCCCCCACCGTCCGCGCCACGGCCCCCGACACCGTGTGGCTCGCCCGCGGGCGCTTCGTCGGCCCCGGCGCGGAGGAGGTCGTCCGCCGGCGTCTGCGCGAGCAGAAGAACGACCGGGTCATCCAGGACCACCTCGAACTGGACGACACCCGCGACGGCGCCGGCCGCCGCGTGTTCGAGGCGCGGTGGCAGGTCTCCGGTGCCGTCACCGTGCGCGCGCGGCTGACGGTCGAAGCCGTCCAGGGCAGCACCGACGAATGGACCTGGTCGCTGGCCGCGGAGGCGGAGCGGCCCTGGGACCTGGAGATGCCCTCGCCCGCCGCCATGTTCTGGCCCGAGGACACCGACGTGCCCTGGGACCACGACCTCGTCCCCGGACTGCGCTTGCGCACCATCAATCCGCTCCCGGGCGAGGACAAGGAGCTGCGGCGGCTGCTCAACACCGCCGCGCACAACACCTGGAGCATCCACGTCGTCGTCCACGAGGCGATGACGACCGACGAGCGCGGCCGGCGGCCGCTGGCCCGGCTGATGCCGCCCAGCCTCCGGCACCGCGTCGTGGAACACCGCGCCGCGCCCGACCAGTTCCAGATCGTCAACTGGGCGCTCCGCGATCTGGGCGTCCAGGTACCGCGGGGCGGCGCGGTCGTCCTGCCCGGCACACCCCCGAGGCCCGGCTACGAGGACGACGACTTCACCGTGCGGAGCGTCTTCCTGGACGGCTCGGTGCCGGCCGACCTCATCGACACGGTGACGCGCTACGCCGCGCTGCCCAGACCGCTGGTCGAGGACGCCGCCACAGCCGTGTCCGACCTCCGCGAGCAGTGGCACCTGCTGACCGTCGAGGAGGAACTCGCCCACGCGCGCGCCCTCGTGGCCACGTACGCCGAGGCACTCGAAGCGATGACGAAGTCCCGCGACCTGTACCGGGAGGCCGCGGAACTCGCCCACGAGGCGCTGGCCGCCCTCCAGGAGTCCGGCGCCGGCGTGCCGGTCGTCGGGAAGCCGCGCAGACCCGAGGGGCTCCCCTTCCGGGGCCTGGCGAAGACCCTCGAACGCCTCAAGGACACCGCGGGATCGCTCCGCCTGCCGGGCGCGGGCGCCGCGTCCCCCGGCACCCGGACCGAGGAGCCGGACGCGCGCGCCGACGACCGCCGCGACGACGTCCCCTGCTCCTAGGGCCTGTCGTTTGGATCAGGCCGGGGTCGCGGGGTCTGGCACGCGCATCTGCGGCGTTGTCGTCGGTCGCCGACTCCCTCCTCCGCCTTGCAGCTGCACGCGCCCGACCCCGCTCGGGCCGACCGGGACGAACCCTCTGTCACGGCCGACCTGATCCAAACGACAGACCCTAGCCCGGAGCCGGGGACGGGCGCCGGGTCAGGTGCCCAGGCCGAAGCCCTTCGTCGTGTAGGCGCACTCGGTGTAGATGTAGCCCGAAGACAGCTTGGCGGTGTCCGAGGCGGGGGTCGTGCCGGAGGTGCCGGACTTCGGCTTGTGCAGGAAGTACGTCGTGCCGACGGGCAGGCTGATCGTCCGCTGGGGGTACTTCTTGCCGCTGTCGCTGCAGGGCTTGAACCCGAGGGAGAGCGTGCTCGACGTGGAGTAGGCCGTGCAGCTGCCGCAGCCCTTGAGGGTGACGCTGCCGGTCACGGGCCCGGTGAAGAGGACCGTGATGTCGTCCGGGCTGTCGTTCTTGAGCGTGACGGTGATGCCGCCGCCGGACGCCGTCGTCGGCAGGCGCTTGCCCGCGGCGGGAACGGTCTGCGCGATCTCGGCGGCGATCGCGATCTTCTTGGCGCGCTCCCGGTTCTTGCTCCCCTTGTTGTCGTCCACGAAGTCGTTCATGGTGCTGAGCGCGTCCGCGAAGTCGCCGTCCTTGTACTGGTCCACACCGCAGTCGTACGCCCCCGAGCCGGCGCTCTTGTCGGCCCGGCCGACCTCCTTGGCGAGTGCCTGCTCCACTCCGGCCTCCTCCCCCTTCAGGCCCTCGACCTGGGAGCTGAGCGCCTTCAGCCGGTCGACGGCGGCACACGGTTCGTCGCCGCGCACGTCCTTGACCGCCTTGTCGACCGCCGAGCCGACGGCCGGTTCGACCTTCGCCGCCTGCTCCGACTCGGGGAAAGTGCCGAGGAGTTCACCGAAGTGTGTCGGCCAGACGGCGTCGCCCGTGGCGAGACCGTCCGACCCGCACTCGTACAGGGAGGTGGCCAGCCGGTCGTCGGGCCAGGTGGCGAGCGAGCCGAGATCCTTCTTGTCGGTGCCGCGCGAGAGTGTGCGCAGGTACTGCAGCGGCGGGATCGCGTCGCAGTACTTCTTCTGCGCGTAGGGGGCGCCGACCGTCGTGTAGTAACTCTTCATCCGGTCCGGCACCCGCTCGGCCGCCCGCGAGTCGGGGTGGTCGTCCCGGAGATCGCCGTACACGCGCCATGCGTCCTTGAGATCGGACCGGGCGCTCCCGAAGGGCTTGCCCTCGGCCTTCGACACGAGCCGGTCGGCCCGTTCGAGCCGGTCGAGGAGCATCTCCTCGGTGGCCTCGTCACGCGCGCCGTCGTACAGCACGACACCGCCGGCCGGAACGGCGAGGAGCACCAGGCCGAGCAGGATCGCGACGGGAGCGGCGGCGGGCCACATGAGCCGGGTGCGCAGTCCCACGACCGCGCCGTGGGCGGCCGCGAGCACCAGGAAGACCACGTACGCGGTCAGGGCTCCGCCCGACACCCCGTCGGGGTCGGCGGGCAGCGCGACGAACAGCAGGACCGCGGTCGCGGCCCAGCACACCGCCGCGAGGATCCAACGGCGTACCAGCACATAGCCCAGCCCGAGGCCGCTGAGGTTCAGCAGCGCCACCGCGACGGCCCGCAGCGGGTCGGCGGGAGCGGGTGGCGGCGCGGACGGCATCGGAGGCACGGCGAACCCGTACGTCGGCCCGAACTGATCACCTGACATGTCGGCTCCCCCCGGTCAACTACGCCCGCATGTCTGCGATTTGGCAGTGTACGTTCGGTGGCTCCGCCGCGACAGTGGGTTCCGGCGGTGATCTCGGGAACAGCGCGGGACGGGCCGCCGGAAATCTTCCGTGTCATGTACCTGTACAGACGGTCGAGGCCGTGCTGTCATGCCAACTGCCGCCCTTTCCAACGTTGTACAGGCCAGGGCGACTAGGGCCTGTCGTTTGGATCAGGTCGGCCGTGACGGACGGTTCGTCCCGGCCGACCCGAGCGGGGTCTGGTGCGTGCAGCTGCAAGGCGGAGGA
>NZ_JBIAJQ010000005.1:594977-693296 GCF_042872045.1 Streptomyces sp. NPDC005496 | reverse complement strand
AACATATCTGGCGTTGATTTTTGGCACGCTGTTGAGTTCTCAAGGAACGGACGCTTCCTTTGTACTCACCCTCTCGGGCTTTCCTCCGGGCGCTTACCTTCGGTCTTGCGTTTCCGACTCTATCAGACCGTTTCCGGTTCCGATTTCCTCGGTGCTTTCCAGGTTTCCGCTTTCGCGTTTCCCTCTCCGGCGACTCCGACTCTATCAGATCCTTTCGGGCCTGATTCCCAGTCAGCGGGGCTTGTCTTCGCGGCTGTTGGGCCGTTCCGACGTCCCAGACTTTAGCGGATCCGCTCGGCGGTTCCTAATCGGAGCCGCCGGAGTCAATCGAATTGAATTCGGACATGCCGAAATACAACCCGGTTGGGAGATCCTGCTGGTGGTTTGGGTGCCGCTTCAGCGGCGGAGGTGCTGTCGCAGAACCGTTACGGCCCCGCGGCAACTCGAAGAACCTTACGGATCCGGCAGATGGCTGTCAACCACCTCTGTCAAGATCTTTTGCGGGAGGCTCCGACACCCTCACTGACCGGGGTCGACGCTCTCAGTCGAGGTCGGTGAGACGGCCGCCCGCGTCGGGCTGGGCGTCCTCCACGCGGCGGAGGAGTCGGGTGAGCACCTCGCCCAGGACGCCGCGCTCGTCCGCGGACAGGTCTTGGAGCAGGTCCTCCTCGAAGACCGTGGCCAGGCGCATCGCCTCGAGCCACTTCTCGCGGCCCTCCACCGTCAGCTCGACGATGACACGCACCCGGTTGGTCTCGTCCCGCTCCCGGGTGACCAGCCCCTCCGTGACCATGCGGTCGATCCGATGGGTCATGGCGGCCGGCGTGAGGCCCAGCCGCTTGGCGAGCTCGCTCGGGCCCAGACGGTACGGGGCGCCGGAGAGGACGAGGGCCTTGAGGACCTCCCATTCGGCGTTGCTGATGCCGAGGGTGGCCGTCTGCCTGCCGTAGGCGACGTTCATGCGGCGGTTGAGCCGGCCGAGCGCCGAGACGATCTTCTCGACCTGGGGGTCGAGGTCGCGGAACTCGCGCTGGTAGGCCGCGATCTGTTCTTCGAGGGTCGGCTCGCTGACGCCGCCGCCGGGGGTGTCACCCATGGGCGCAGTATGGCACGCCCTCGCTTGGCTTCGAAGTCCTTGGAGGTGTACTGTTTAGCTTCGAACTTTAGCTCTGAAGTCTTCAGGGTTAACTCCTCATCCGTACCTCTGGACCGGCTCCCCGCTCGGGGGCCGGCCGGTCCTCGTTCCAAGGCAGGTGAAAGTGACCAGGGCGATGGGCGCAGCGATGCGCCGGATCCACGTGGGCAACGCACTCAGCGCGTTCGGGCTCGGCTTCACGGTTCCGTATCTGTACGTCTACGTGGCGCAGGTGCGGGAGCTGGGGGCCATGACGGCGGGGCTCGTGCTCGCCGTCTTCGCCGTGGCCGCGCTCGTGGTGCTTCCGTTCGCCGGGCGGGCCATCGTCCGGCGCGGTCCGCGGCCGGTCCTCGTCGCCGCCCTGGTCACCGCCGCCCTCGGAGCGCTGAGCCTGGGACTCGCGGGCAGTGCGACGACGGTCCTGCTGTCGGCCGCCGCGCTGGGTGCCGGTCAGGCCGTCATGCAGCCGGCGCTGGCCACGATGATCGTGGACTGCTCCACCGCGGACACCCGCTCGCGCGCCTTCGCCACGCAGTTCTTCCTGCAGAACCTGGGTCTCGGCGTCGGCGGCCTGATCGGCGGCCACCTCGTCGACACCACCCGCGCGGACTCGTTCACGCTGCTGTTCGCGATCGAGGCGGCGATGTTCCTGCTGCTCGCCGTGATCATGACGACGGTTCGGATGCCGCACGCGCCGCGGGTCGAGGGTGCCCCGCAGGCCAGGGGCGGCAGCTGGAAGCAGCTGCTCGGCAACCGGGCCATGGTGCAGCTGTGCGTCCTCGGCTTCGTGCTGTTCTTCGCCTGCTACGGCCAGTTCGAGTCGGGGCTGAGCGCGTACGGCGTCGAGGCGGCCGGTATCTCGACCTCCGCGCTCGGTACGGCTCTCGCGGCGAACACGGCGATGATCGTCGTCGCGCAGTTCGCGGTGCTGCGGTTCGTCGAGCGTCGCAAGCGGTCCCGGGTGATCGCCGCGGTCGGGCTCATCTGGGCCCTGGCGTGGGTCGTGGCCGGGTACGCGGGCCTCGGGCACGGCAGCCAGACCATGGCGACGGCCGCGTTCGTGTCGACGTACGCGCTGTTCGGTCTCGGTGAGGCGATGCTCTCCCCGACGGTCGCGCCGCTGGTCGCCGACCTGGCTCCGACCGGCATGGCGGGCCAGTACAACTCCGCCTTCGCGCTGGTGAAGCAGCTCGCGCTGGCGGTCGGCCCGGCGGTGGGCGGTCCGATGGGCGCGTCCCTGCACGCGCCGTACGTCGTGACGTTCCTGCTGTTCTCGCTCGGCATCACCTACCTGGCGGTCCGGCTCGGACGGCAGCTCACCCCCGTGCAGAACCAGCCGTCGCTCGCGCGCAGCCGGGTGGTGGCGCAGGGCGGTGCGCCGGCCGAGCCGGCCCGCTCCAGCGCCTGACGGGAGCGGCCGCTCAGCCCACCTCGCGCGGCAGGGCGAACTCGCACCACACCGCCTTGCCGCCGCCCGGCGTGCGCCGGGAGCCCCAGCCGGAGGCGATCGTGGCGACGATGGCGATGCCGCGTCCCGCCTCGTCGCCCGGTTCGGCGCGGCGGCGGCGTGGCAGGTGGTCGTCGCCGTCGGTGACCTCGATGATCAGGCGCCGGTCGGTCCGGCGCAGCCGCAGCCGCATCGGCGGGGTGCCGTGCTGGAGGGAGTTGGCGACGAGTTCGCTGGCGGCCAGCACGCCGAGGTCGTGCAGCTCGCGCGGGAAGCGCCAGCTGGTGAGCACCCCGGAGGCGAAGGCACGCGCGCGTGGGGTGGCCTCCACCCCGCCGAGCAGCTCCAGTGCGGCGTTGCGGAAGAGCTCGCTGTCGGGGCCGGTGCGGGCCGGGTGCTGGAGGACCAGGACGGCGACGTCGTCGTCGTGGTCGGCCGTCACCCCCGCCGAGCGGACCAGTCGGTCGCAGACGACCTGCGGGGTGCCGGTCGCGCCGGCCAGGGCGCGCTCCAGGGCGGCGATCCCCTCGTCGAGGTCCTCGTTGCGCCGCTCCACCAGGCCGTCCGTGTAGAGGACGGCCGTGGAGCCGGGGCCGAGCGGGACCGTGCCCGAGGCGTGCATCCAGCCGCCCGTGCCGAGCGGG
Source organism: Streptomyces sp. NPDC005496 (assembly GCF_042872045.1). Lineage (NCBI taxonomy): Bacteria > Bacillati > Actinomycetota > Actinomycetes > Kitasatosporales > Streptomycetaceae > Streptomyces > Streptomyces sp. NPDC005496. The sequence continues at coordinate 690,070 of NZ_JBIAJQ010000005.1, read as the reverse complement.
GGCCCGGTGGGTTCGTCGGCGCGCAGCACGGTGCCGCTCTCGTCGCGTACGAGGATCGGCAGGTGGCCCGCGGACGCGTAGACCAACCGGCCTTCGTTCGGGTCGTGGATGGCGTACACGCAGGTGGCGATCTGGTTGGCGTCGATCTCCGTGGCGAGGCCGTCGAGGAGCTGGAGCACCTCGTGCGGCGGCAGGTCGAGCCGGGCGTACGCGCGGACCGCCGTACGGAGCTGGCCCATGACGGCGGCGGCACGCACCCCGCGCCCCATGACGTCGCCGATGACCAGCGCCGTGCGGCCGCCGCCCAGGGTGATGACGTCGTACCAGTCGCCGCCGACCGCGGCCTCGGTGCCGCCGGGGTGGTAGGTGGCGGCGACGCGCAGGTCGTCCGGTTCCTCCAGCTCCTGGGGCAGCAGGGAGCGCTGGAGGGTGACGGCGGTCTCGCGCTGCCGGCGCTCGCTGGCGCGCAGCCGCTCGGCGGCCTCGGCGTGGTCGGTGACGTCGGTGGCGAAGATCAGCACGCCGCCGCCCCGGCCATCGGTGCCGTCGTCCCCGTCGGGCGTGTCCACGGGGGTGCAGGTAAAGGTGTACGAGCGGCCGTCGGGTGTCCTGCGGGACTTGACCGTGCGCGGTTTGGCACTGCGCAGCACCTGGTCGAGGAGGGGCAGCAGGCCCAGCCCGTCCAGTTCCGGCAGGGCCGAGCGCGCGGGCTCGCCGAGGGGGCGTACGCCGAAGGCGGTCACGTACGCGTCGTTCACGTACGCGATGCGGTGGTCGGGGCCGTGCACGAGGGCGACGAGGGCGGGGACGCGGTCGAGGACCTCGCGCACCGGCAGTACGTCGACCGCGGGCACGTGCGGCGCGGCGTCGGTCAGCTGCTCGACGCGGGCCGCGGGCACGGATCCGTCGCCCCGCCGGTCCTGGGTGACCGGATGGTCGCCGCGCGCCGCGGCGCGGCGCTGCGTTCCGGGGAGTCGGGCGCTCCAGCGCGTGAAGTTCACGAGTCCTTGCCTCGGGTTCATGGCCCCCGGCCGGCACGGTCGGCCGGGGGGCCGGGGGTCTCCCCCGGGGGATACAGCACGTGGGAAAAAGCGTCGTGGGTCCGAAGAGCGGGGCGGCGGACCCGCCCGGCCGGGGAACAGTCTGGCCGACCGGACCGACATCCGTCAGACGCGGGCCCCTCCGGCGGAGTTCCTGGCTCCGGTCAGGACGACCCCTTCGGGTCCCGGGCGGGTTTTCCACCGGCCGCGAGTTCGAACTCGGCACGGGGGTGTTCGAGTGAGCCGAGGGAGACGATCTCCCTCTTGAAGAGCCCCGACAGGGTCCATTCGGCCAGGACGCGGGCCTTCCGGTTGAAGGTCGGGACCCTGCTCAGGTGGTAGGCGCGGTGCATGAACCAGGCAGGGTAGCCCTTCAGGCGCCGTCCGTAGACGTGGGCCACGCCCTTGTGCAGCCCGAGCGAGGCGACGGAGCCGGCGTACCGGTGGGAGTACGTCTCCAGCTCCTCGCCGCGCAGGGCGTGGGCGATGTTGTCGCCGAGGAGCTTCGCCTGGCGCACCGCGTGCTGGGCGTTGGGCGCGGTCTGCGCGCCGGGCTTCCCGGCGGCGACGTCGGGGACGGCGGCCGCGTCACCCGCGGCCCACGCGTGCGGGGCGCCGTCCACGGTGAGCCGGGCCGTGCACTTCAGGCGCCCGCGCTCGTCGCGCGGCAGGTCGGTGGCGGCGAGGAGCGGGTGGGGTTTCACGCCGGCCGTCCACACGACGGTGCGGGTCGGGAAGCGCGCTCCGTCGCTGAGGACGGCGACCCGGTCGGCGCACGATTCCAGCCGCGTCTCCAGGCGTACGTCGATGTTGCGCCGCCGCAGCTGGGTGACCGTGTACCTGCCCATCTCCTCGCCGACCTCGGGCAGGATGCGCGGCGAGGCCTCCACGAGGATCCACTTCATGTCCTCGGGACCGATGTTGTGGTAGTACCGCGTGGCGTACCGGGCCATGTCCTCCAGTTCGGCGAGGGCCTCCGTGCCCGCGTAGCCGCCGCCCACGAACACGAAGGTCAGGGCCGCGTCGCGGACCGCGGGGTCGCGGGTGGAGGAGGCGATGTCCATCTGCTCGATGACGTGGTTGCGCAGGCCGATGGCCTCCTCGACGGTCTTGAAGCCGATGCCGTGGTCGGCGAGGCCGGGGACCGGCAGGGTGCGCGAGACCGAGCCGGGCGCGAGGACCAGTTCGTCGTAGGTGAGCTCCTCCGCGCTCGCGCCCTTCTCCTCCGTGGCCGGGGTGGTGAAGACCGCCGTGCGCGCGGCGTGGTCGATCGACAGGACCTCGCCGACGACGACCGTGCACCGGTCGAGGACCCGCCGCAGTGGGACGACGACGTGGCGCGGCGAGATCAGACCGGCGGCCGCCTCGGGCAGGAACGGCTGATACGTCATGTAGGGGTCCGGGGAGACCACGACGACCTCGACCTCGCCCCGTCTGAGCTCCGGTTTCAGCTTCCGCTGCAGTTGCAGCGCGGTGTACAGCCCCACATAGCCGCCACCGACGATGAGAATGCGTGCGTTCTTCCGGGGTTCGGGGGTCGTCCCCTGATTGATCTCAGCCGTCACCATCCCATGACGCACCCGGCGCCTGCGTTTGTCCACAGCCCCGACAAATTGTGTGACCGGCGGTCGCCGTCGCGCGGGGTCGGCCGAATTGCCGGAGTACGGAGAAGACGCCCAGCTCAGTGGGGGCGCACGGGGTGGGTAGAGGGGGCGCAATCGGGAGGTAACAGACCCGTGCTCCGATCGGGGGGCGCTCTGTGCGGAACCTGCCCCTTCTGAATTGACCCCCTCTCAACTATGTTCGTGTGTCGACGGGGTGCAGGGGGATGTGCTCGACGGGCCGCAGGAGCGGACCCGTGAAACACGCTCGTTCCACACGCTCCGGCTTTTCAATGGCGGGGAGAGTCTCCGGGGGGAGACGTCATTACCGGGGGAACGCTTATGCACATTCAGGACTCTCATTGGTCTTCCGCGTCGGCCATCGCACCCGGTGGCGCACTCGGCGCGGCAAGCGGCAACGGACGCGGTCCGGGGGACGGTTCCCGTACCACCCCGTTGCGCGTGGACGCACAGCGCAATCTGGAACACGTACTGCGCGCGGCGCGCGAGGTCTTCGGCGAGCTGGGGTACGGCGCGCCGATGGAGGACGTCGCACGGCGCGCCCGGGTGGGTGTCGGCACGGTCTACCGGCGCTTCCCGAGCAAGGACGTCCTGGTGCGCCGGATAGCCGAGGAGGAGACGTCCCGGCTGACCGACCAGGCGCGTACGGCGCTCGGCCAGGAGGACGAGCCGTGGTCGGCGCTGTCGCGCTTCCTGCGGACGTCGGTGGCCTCGGGCGCCGGGCGGCTGCTGCCGCCGCAGGTGCTGCGGGTGGGCGTCGCCGACGAGGGCGCCGACGGCGTGCTCGCGGAGGAGGCCCGGGTGCCGCACCAGCGGACCCAGCCGGCGGCCGAGCTGCGGCTCGTCGAGGACACCGCGCCCGATCCGGGTGACGACACCGGCGCCGCGGCGCTGCTCGAGGTCGTCGGCCGGCTCGTGGACCGGGCCCGCGCGGCGGGCGAGCTGCGGGCGGACGTGACCGTCGCGGACGTCCTGCTGGTCATCGCGACGGCCGCGCCCTCACTGCCGGATCCCGCCCAGCAGGCCGCGGCCTCGGCCCGGCTGCTGGACATCCTGCTGGAGGGCCTGCGGTCCCGGCCGCTGTAGAAGCACGGCGTGAGGATCGCCGCGAGAGGCCGCCGGTCGTGTCCGGCGCGCCTCCCGCGGCGGCCCCGCCCCGCTCTCCCGCGCGCCGGGCGGGCATTTCGGGCAGGACGCCAACTTCCGTACAGCCGCGCCCTGTTGGCGCCGCGAGAAGCGGTGAAGCCTTCCCCGAACAGGTGACGGTCAGTACCGCCGTACGAAAAAACCCCACGGACGAGTGGTTGATCCCCGCGCCCCGGCTCCTCAGGGGCCCCGTGTGCCACGCTTTCCCGGTATCCGGGTCGAGTGTGCAGGCGGGGGCAGTCCGCGATGAGTGTTGACGGACGGGACGAGTCGCCCGGCGACGCGGGCGCGGAGCCCGACGGACCGGCCGCGCGGCAGGTCCCGGGCCAGGGCCGCTCGCACGGTGGCCGCCCCCTCCCCGCGACCGCGGACACCTCCGCGGACGGGACGCCGCAGCCCAGCGTCCCCTCACAGCGCGAGCGCCGCGAGGACGGCGTGCTGCCGCCGCCGGCCGAGCTGCCGCCGTCCGACGCCGACCTGATCGAGCGGATGCGCGCGGGCGACGACACGGCCTACGAGGCGCTGTACCGCCGCCACGCCGACGCCGTACGCCGTTACGCGCGCACCTGCTGCCGGGACGGGCACACCGCGGAGGACCTCACGGCCGAGGTGTTCGCGCGCATGCTCCAGGCGGTGCGGGGCGGCAGCGGCCCCGAGCACGCCGTACGGGCGTACCTGCTCACCAGCGTCCGCCGCGTCGCCGCGCACTGGACGAAGACGGCGAGGCGGGAGCAACTCGTCGACGACTTCGCGGTGTTCGCCGCGCAGGCCGCCCACAACCCCGAGGTCCGCGACGACGACACGCTCGAACTCGGCGCGGACGTGCGGGCGATGCACGAGGCCGAGCAGTCGATGGCCATGCAGGCGTTCCGGTCGCTGCCCGAGCGCTGGCAGGCCGTGCTCTGGCACACCGAGGTCGAGGACGAGTCGCCGAGCGAGGTCGCCACGCTCTTCGGGCTCGACGCGAACGGCACCCGCGTCCTCGCCAGCCGCGCCCGCGAAGGACTCAAGCAGGCCTACCTCCAGGCCCACGTCAGCACCACGCTCATCGCCGACGAGGAGTGCGCGCGCTACGCCGACCGGCTCGGCGCCCACGCGCGCGGCGGACTGCGCAGCCGGGCCGAGCGCGGGCTGCGCAAGCACCTGGAGGAGTGCGTCAAGTGCCGCCTCGCGGCGGGTCAGATCAAGGAAGTCGCCGGCGGCATCCCCGCCGTCGTACCGGTCGCGGTGATCGGCTGGTTCGGGGCCGCCGGGTACGCCAAGGCGGTCGCGCTCGTCGCGGGCGGCACCGGGGTCGGCGCCGCGGGTGCGGCCGCCGCCGCGGGCGGTTCCGCCGGAGGGGCCGGTGGCGCGGCGGCCTCCGAGGGGCTCGGCGCGCCGGCCAAGGCCGGTATCGCGGCGGGAGTCGCCGCGGTGGCCGTCGCGGCGGTCGCCCTCGCGCTCGTCGGCGACGACAGCCCCGCGAGGAAGCCCGAGGCCAGGCCGAGCGCGTCGCACGCCGTCGAGTCGCAGGCCCCGGAGCCCGCCCCGGACCCGCCGGGGAAGGCGTCCCGGCGGCCGCCGGTGGTCGCCGCCGGCGCCCCGACCCCGGCCCCGGCGACGACCCCGGCGCCCGCTCCCCGGCCCACGCGGGCCGAGCCGTCCCCGACGCCCAGCCGTACGAAACCGGCGCCGGCCCCGGCACCCCGGCCCACCCCGAAGCCCACACCCCCGCCGCCGCCCGCGCCCGCGCCCGCGCCCGCCGTCTACCCGTGGAACGAGCTGAAGTACGGCCTGACCGGTGACGGCACCGAGCCCGAGATGCGGCTCGGCGAGAGCAGCTGGGTGTGGCAGCGGTGGGGCGTCTCGGTCGGCGGCCGGGAGTACGCGCGCGGAGTGACCGTGCACGGCAAGTCCTCGGTGACCATCGACCTGAACCGCGACTGCACGGCGTACGACGCGGTGGTCGGCGTCGACGACATGACGCTGGGGCTCGGCAGGGTGCGGTTCTCCGTGTACGCCGACGGCTCGCGTCTGTGGCGGTCCCCGCTGCTGGCCGGCGGCGACCGCGCGGTCCCGGTCCACGTGGACCTCACCGGCCGCCGGACCATCCGCCTCGCCGTCGACCCCGACACCTCGTTCGACGCCGTGACGCTCGCGGACTGGGCGGACTCGGCGTTCAGGTGCCGCTGAGCCGCGCGAGGGCTACCCGGCGTCCAGGGCCTCCTTCAAGGTGAGCAGGACGCCGTCGGGGGTGAGGCCGCCGCCCAGCGCGCGCTCGGACTCGTAGCGGGCGCGGCCGAGGGACGCGCGCGCCTCGGCCGTGATGCGCTCGGCGTGGCAGCTCTCCGGCATCGGACGCGGGTGGCCGCCCCGCCAGCGCTCTCCGGCGGCGAGCAGGCGGACCGCGCGCGCGAGGTCGCCCGTCTCGGCGAGCAGCCGCGCCGCGTTGTCGGCGAGGGTGGCCGTCACCCACTCCGCGCAGCGCGCGTCCATGGCGTCGCGCAGGGTCTCGGTGATCTTCGCCAGGCCCCGCTCCGGGGTCGTCTCGATCGCCGTGATCATGGCGTCGAGCTGGCCGAGGGCGGCGAGGAACTGCGGCGGCGGGGTGCCCCGGCGGGACTCCGTGCGCGCCGCCCGGAGCAGCTCGCGCGCCTCGCCGGCCGCCCCGTCGTCCAGCGCCATGTGGGCGCGCATCATCAGGACGAAGGCCCGGGAGTCCGTCACCCCGTGGCGCTCGGCGGCCTCGCTCGCCCGGTCCAGGAGGGCCAGCGACTGCGAGCGGTCGCCCGCGCGGTACGCGATCTCGGCGAGCCGCGCGATGAGGAACGGCGTCTCCGTGTGGGCGCCCACCTCGTGCGCGAGGCGCAGCGCGTCCTCGTACTCGCCCCGCGCGTCCTCGAACCGGCCGCGCACCATCGCCGTCTCCCCGGCCGCGCTGCACACCTGGGCGCGCATCCAGCGGTCGCCGACGCGGCGGCTCAGGGTGCGGAGCTCGGCGAGGTCGCCGTCGATGTCGTGCAGCCCGCCGGGTGAGTCGACGACCATGTGCGTACGGAACATGAGGATGACGCCGACCTCCCAGTCGCCGCCGTACGTACGGCAGTTGGCGAGGGCGGCGTCCAGGGCGGGCCGCAGGTCCTCCGATGAGCCCAGGAAGTAGACGGCGAGCGGCCAGACCAGTCCCGGCATGACCGCCGCGTCCGGACCGCCCTTCTCGAAGACGCGGCGGACCCGGCGGATGTACTCCGGAGTGAGCCGGTCCCGGAGCGACTCCAGGGGCTGCGCCTCCATGACGAGGAACAGCTCCTGCATACGGAGGTTCATCCGCAGGCGGTGCAGCGGGTGCTCCTCGCCGTCGGCGTCCGCCAGGCAGGCCCCGGCGGGGTCGACGCCGGACAGCGCGGCGAGCAGGTCGTCGCCGCGGGCGTCCGGGCCCGCGTCCAGGACGAGCCCCAGGCGCAGCACGCGGTCGGTCCATTCCGCGCCCTCGGCACGGTCGTTGCGCAGCCACCAGAACCAGCCCATGGCGAGGACGAGGGCGCCGGCCTCCTCCTCCGCACCGGCGTGGACCGCCCGCCAGAGCGCCGCCCGGATGTTGTCGAGCTCGCTCTCCAGGCGCCGGATCCAGGGGAGTTGGCCGGCTGAGCGCAGCTGGGGCTCGGCCTCCTCGACGAGGGCGCGCACCCAGGCGCGGTGGCGCCGCTCGGCCGCGTCCCGCAGCCCGGGCACCTCGGCGGCGCGTTCACCGGCGTACTCGTGGATGGTCTCCAGCATCCGGTACCGCATCCCGCCGTCCTCGCCCGGTGTCGCGACGACCAGGGACTTGTCCACGAGCGCCCCGACGAGGTCGGCCGCGGGCCCGGTGCACACCGCCTCCGCCGCCGCGAGGTCCCAGCCGCCCGCGAACACGGACGCCTCGCACAGCACGGTGCGTTCCCGCTCGTCGAGGAGGTCCCAGGACCAGTCGACGACGGCGCGCAGCGTCTGCTGGCGGGGCAGGACCGTGCGGCTGCCGGAGGTGAGCAGTCGGAAGCGGTCGTCCAGGCGGTCGGCGATCTGGCGCGGGGTGAGCATCCGCAGCCGGGCGGCGGCCAGTTCGATGGCCAGCGGCAGTCCGTCGAGCCGCCGGCAGATCTCGTCCACCGCCTCCGGGTCGTGCACGGCGTCCGCGTCGGGGCGGACGGCGGCGGCCCGCTCCACGAAGAGCCGGCGGGCGGGGTCGGGCGGCAGCGGCTCCACCGGGCGGACCGACTCGCCCGGCACACCGAGGGGTTCGCGGCTGGTGGCGAGGATCGTGAGGCCGGGGCAGTGCGTCAGCAGGGTCTCGGCGAGGGCGGCCGCGGCGTCGATGACGTGCTCGCAGTTGTCGAGGATCAGCAGCAGGCTGCGCGCGGCGCAGTGCTCGACGAGCAGGGCGAGCGGGTCGGTCGCCGCCGTGGCGGACATCTCGTTCGTGACGAGCACGGTCTCGCGCAGGCCGAGGGCGCCGACGACCGCGCCGGGCACCGCCTCCGGCCGCTCCAGCGGAGCCAGTTCGGCGAGCCACGCCTGCGGCAGGCCGGCGGCGGCCTCCTCGGCGAGGCGGGTCTTGCCGGAGCCGCCGGGTCCGGTCAGCGTGACCAGGCGGGCCCGGCGCACGTCCGCGCGGATGGACTCGATCTCGGGTTCCCGCCCGACGAAGGAGTTCAGCCGCCGCCGGATGTTCCCGCCGCGCGGCTCCGGCCGTACGGGTGCGGGAACCGGCGCCTCGGACTCCCCGAGCAACTCGCCGTGCAGCGCCCGCAGTTCCGGTCCCGGGTCGGTGCCGAGCCCTTCCAGGAGGGCGCGGCGCGCGGTCTCGTACGCCGCGAGGGCGTCCGGCGTCGCGCAGGGCGTGGATGAGGAGCGCGTGCAGTGGTTCGTCGTAGGGGTGCGCGGCGGTCAGTTCCCGCAGCTCCGGCACGACGTCGGGGGCGCGGCCCAGTCGCAGGTCGGCGGCGAGGCGGGTACGGGTCGCCTCCAGGCGCAGGGCCTCCGCGGGGGTCGCCGCGTCACGGTCGGGGAGGTCTGCGAGGGCGGGGCCGCGCCAGAGGGCGAGGGCTTCGCGCAGCTCGTCCGCGGCACTGTGCGCGTCGCCCCGGGCGAGGGCGGTCTTGGCGTCGCGCACGAGGCGTTCGAAGACGTACAGGTCGACGTCGTCCCGTGCGGCGGCGAGGCGGTAGCCGCCGGGCCCGGAGATGACAGCGTCCTTGCCGAGGGCCCGGCGGAGGCGGCCGACCAGGGCCTGCAGCGCCGCGGGGGCGTCCTGGGGCGGGTCGTCCGCCCACACCTCGTCGATCAGGGTCTCGGGGGTGGTCGTGCGGTCGGGGCGCAGGGCGAGGGCGGTGAGGAGTGCGCGGACTCGGGGGCCGCCCATGGCTATGGGGGTTCCCTGGTCGTCCTCCGCCTGGGTGACGCCCAGGATTCTGTACCGCACGCCCCCATTCTCACCGCCCCACCATCCCCCAGCACCCCCTTTCCCCGGCGAGCCCCACCCCGACCTCACCAGCCCCGGCCCACTCCCCGCCCATACGCCGGCCTCGGAAACCCCAACAGACCAGGCAACCCGAACCACGAAGCCCCCACGTACAGCAGCCCCCGCTGCCTCGGCCGACGCCGGGGTGGGACGGCGAACCCGGCGCCTACGGGGAGCCGCCTGCGCCCACCCTCCCCCACTTTCGGCTCCGTTCGAGCGGGGGGACCCCCATCGCCCCAGCGGCACGATTGCCCGCAGCTGGGGTGACGACGGCCCGCAGCCGCCCTCCGACCGAAGGGGCCGTGCCGGTACTTCAACTGGCCGTCGAGACGGGGACGTACGCAACCGAGGAACGCTGGTCACGGACGCCAGCGACAACTACCGACGGCCGGATGTACCGGCACGGCCCCGACCCACCCACCGGACGGCCAGCGCCCGACGCCCACCCCACCGGACACCGCCCAGGACAACCCCGCTCAAGGCGCCCCCGCCAGCCCCCGTCGCCCCGACCCCAGCACCCGCCCCTGCGGCGCGATCCCCGCGGGTACCGCCCGCTGCCGGGCCGGCGTCCCCGTCCAGCACGTGCCCCGGCGGCTCAGCAGCCGACGGAGCCACAGCTCCAGGGAGACCAGGTCCGCGAGCCCGTCCAACGGCAGCGGCTCCCCGTCCGCCGCAGCCCGCAGCGCCCTGCGGACCACCCGCGCCTCGACCAGCCCCGCCTCCGCGAGCAACGGCGTGTCGAACAGGGCGATCAGCGAGTCCACGGACACCCGCAGCCCCGTCCGGACGGCCGCCGCGGAAGAGGCGTTGGACGGCGCGCCCCAGCCCGCGGGGAGGTCACCGACCCCGGCCCCCTCCAGCACCGTACGGAGGATCGCCGCCCGCGCCCCGGGCTGCACCCGCAGCGCCTCGGGCAGCGCCCGGCACGCCCGCACGACCTGGTTGTCGAGGAACGGCGCGTGCAGCCGCTGGAAGCGGATCTCCACCGCCTGCTCCAGGATGCGCAGGTCCGCCGCGTGCCGCGCGAGCGCCGCACGCGCGCGGAAGTCCCCGGGCCGCTGCCCGGGACTCACCCCCGCCCGCCCGGACGCCGCCTGGAGACGAACCGATACTTCAGCGAGAGCCTCCCCGGTCAGCCACCGCGCGGCGGGCCCGGGCCGGGCCCAGGTGAGCGCGGAGAGGGAGGCCCCGACGGCCCCGACGGGCTCCTCGAACCGGCGGTGCAGCAGCCGGTCGGCGAGGACGTCGACCCCGGCCCGGTACGGCGTACGGGCCAGCTTGCGCGCCGCGCCGTACACGCGCGCGGGGACCATGACGGACCCGTCGGCCCGGGTGAGCGCGGCGACGGGCCGCACGAGATGGCGCCGCTTGCGGTCCATCAGGAGATCCGCCAGCCGGGCGGGGTGCGCGTCGAGCACCTGCCGCGCCCCGTACCCGGTGAAGTGGTCGGCGCTGCCCGCGGCGAGCCGGGCCCGGTGCCGGGCGGCCGTCACCAGCGAGGGCGCGGGCTCGTCGGTGAGCGGCCCGTCCAGGTCGGCGTAGGGCAGGACCTCCTCCCCGCCGGCGACGACCACGTGGTGCAGCCGGGGGTTGGCGGCCAGCGACCCGGCCCGCTCCAACTCGGCCTCACGCCCGCTGACGGCGAGGTCGTTGAAGGTGACGGCGAGGAGTCGCTCGCCCGCGCCGGTGCCGTGGCCCAGCACGGTGCCGGGCATCCCGGGGAGCCCGGCGGCGAGGAGCGCGAGGGTCCCCGAGGCGGGGCCGCCGGAGAGGTCGGCGCCGATGCCGGGGACGGGCATGCCGCGGGCGGCGCGCCGCTCGGCGGGGCCCATGCCGGGCACGGGACCGGGGTCGACGTCGGCACCGGGCACGTGCCGGGGCGCGGCGAGCCGGGCGCGTACGGCGTCGACGAGGGCGTCCCGGACGGCGTCCACGGAGGCGGTGGGATCGGCGGCCGGTGCGGCGACGGCGAGCGAGGCGACGGCCTCGTACCCGGCGATCTCCCGGGCCCCCGCGCGCAGGATGAGCGCGTGTCCGGGCGGGATGCGCCGCACGCCGTCGTATGGCGTGGAGTCGTGCACGGCGGCGGGCACGTCGGGAGCGGCGAGCAGCGCGGCGAGGTGTCCGAAGTCGAGGTTGGCCTCGATGAGGTCGGCGAGGGGCAGCGCGGCGGTCGCGTAGGCCGTACCGCCCGCCCAGGGGGTGTAGAACACGGGCCGGGCGCCGGCGAGATCGCCGCAGACGGTGACGCGGCGGCCGGCCTGGACGATGGCGGTGTAGCTGCCGGGCCAGGCGGTGAGATGGCGAAGTGCCCCTCCGCGGGCGGCGAACAGCCCCACGCGCAGTTCCTCGTCGGAGGCGCCGCAGGTGCCGAGGACGGCGATCCGGTTCTGCGCGCCCGCGTTGACGACGCGCACCTCGTCGGGGCGCCAGTCGCCGACCGCCCAGAGCGGATCGGGGTCGCCCCAGAGCAGTTGGGAGCCGACCGGGTGCACGGTCTCGCCGTCGCTCCCGGTGGCACCCGCCGAGCCGACCTCAGAGGCCCTGGCGGCGGTACTGCTCCACCCCACCAACCACCGCATCGCCGCCTCCACAGGCTGTGGACAACCAGTGCACCGCACGAACTGGGCACCATGCTGCCACGAAGCGGGCACGCTGGAAGGCCTGTGGGACTGCTTGCGCCCCCGGAACGCGCCCCCGCGGACCCCGGGCAGGTCCCCGACCGGCCATGCGGCGGATGCCGGGAAGCAGTCGAGGGACCGTCAGAGGGACTTCGGCGAGGGTGAGTTGACGCACCGGCGAAGGGCCGGTGGAGGGTCGGCGGACGGGAGCCGGGGAGGCGCGGCCAGGGCTGCCGCCAGGGCGGTCACGAAAGACACCCCCACGAACAGCGACTCGAATGCGCCCCCGATACGCTCCCCAAAGGCACCCCGCGCGCCCTCAAGTGACGTGGTGAGACGGCGTATTGACCTCCCGAGGGACCGTCGATAACAAGCCAAATCGGTGCTGGATGGCCACGCGCGCACACGCTCCGTACAGGCCGTGCGGAGGGCCGGCGACCTCCAGTCCGGGAGGCGGAGTTCGCCTCCCGGACCGATCCGCCGCCCGCGGGGATGTAGGCGGCGGTGTCCCCCAGCCCACCGGATCCAGTACAGCGGGCCGACCCACGCGTCCTCATGGAAGCGCTCCCCCCGTGGCCGGAGAAGAGCGCACGGGCGGGCGCACGGCCACACAACGGGAGCACGCCGCAACACTCCGTACTGCCGTGCGGACCACAATCCCGCCATCCGGAAGTACGCCCCTTAACGCTTGGGATTGGGCGAACTACGCTGGGTTTACGAATGCCGCGTGGTTATGCCAGCGCGGCAGCCGTCTGTGTCGAGGGGTGGCGCATGTCCAGGGAGCAACGCGGGCCGAACGAAAAACTCGGCACCGTTCTCGCCCTCGCGGGAATCAGCAACGCGGGCCTCGCCCGGCGCGTCAACGACCTTGGCGCCCAGCGCGGTCTGACTCTTCGCTACGACAAGACGTCGGTGGCGCGCTGGGTGTCGAAGGGAATGGTGCCCCAGGGTGCCGCCCCGCACCTCATCGCGGCCGCCATCGGGCAGAAACTCGGCCGCCCCGTACCGCTCCACGAGATCGGTCTGGCGGACGCGGACCCCGCACCCGAAGTGGGCCTCGCCTTCCCGCGCGACGTGGGACAGGCGGTGCGGTCGGCGACGGAGCTGTACCGCCTCGACCTGGCCGGCCGCCGGGCCGGCGGCGGCATCTGGCAATCGCTCGCCGGTTCCTTCGCGGTGAGCGCCTACGCGACGCCCGCCTCACGGTGGCTGATAACCCCGGCCGACAGTTCGGTGGCACGCGACGCGAACCCCGGTGAGGGTTCCGGAGCACCGCTGAAAGTCGGCCACAGCGATGTGCTGAAACTGCGCGAGGCCGCCGAGGACGCCCGACGCTGGGACTCCAAGTACGGCGGCGGCGACTGGCGTTCGTCGATGGTGCCCGAGTGCCTGCGGGTGGAGGCGGCGCCGCTGCTGCTCGGCGCGTACTCCGACGAGGTCGGCCGGGCACTCTTCGGGGCGAGCGCCGAGCTGACCCGCCTCGCCGGCTGGATGGCCTTCGACACCGGCCAGCAGGAGGCCGCCCAGCGCTACTACATCCAGGCGCTGCGCCTGGCCCGCGCCGCCGCGGACGTCCCCCTGGGGGGCTACGTCCTGGCGTCGATGTCCCTCCAGGCCACCTACCGGGGCTTCGGCGACGAGGGCGTCGACCTCGCCCAGGCCGCCCTGGAGCGCAACCGCGGGCTGGCCACCGCGCGCACGATGAGCTTCTTCCGCCTTGTCGAGGCGCGGGCCCACGCGCGCGCGGGTGACGCCCACGCGGCCGGCGGTGCCCTGAAGGCGGCCGAGGGCTGGCTGGAGCGGGCCCGCGACGGTGATCACGACCCGTCCTGGCTCGGCTTCTACTCGTACGACCGCTTCGCCGCCGACGCGGCCGAGTGCTACCGCGACCTGAAGGCCCCGCGCCAGGTCCGCCGCTTCACGGAGCAGGCGCTGTCGAAGCCGACGGAGGAGTTCGTACGCTCCCACGGGCTGCGGCTGGTGGTGTCGGCGGTCGCCGAGCTCGAGTCGGGCAACCTGGACGCGGCCTGCGAGCAGGGCGTGCGGGCGGTCGAGGTCGCCGGGCGCATCTCCTCGGCCCGCACCACCGAGTACGTGAAGGACCTGCTGCACCGCCTGGAGCCGTACGGGGACGAACCGCGCGTGGTGGAGCTGCGGGAGCGGGCGCGGCCGTTGCTGATGGCTCCCGCGTAGCCTCGCGGTCCCGCCGCTCCTGCGCACCCGCGGGCACGGGGAGCGCGATCCGGGTTTGAGGGCATTGTCAGTGGCGCAGTGCACTATCGAAGCCGGGAGGTGAAGCGGGTGCGGCAACGGGTTGCATACGACTGCGACGTGCTGGTGACCGGCGGCGGGATCGTCGGTCTGTCGGCCGCGTACGCGATCTCGCGCGCCGCACCGGGCACGCATGTGATGGTGCTGGAGAAGGAGCAGGGCCCCGCCCGTCACCAGACGGGCCGCAACAGCGGGGTCATCCACAGCGGGGTGTACTACCGCCCCGGCTCCATGAAGGCGCGCTACGCGGTCCGGGGCGCCGCCGAGATGACGAAGTTCTGCGCCGAGTACGGCATCGCGCACAGCGTCACCGGCAAGCTGATCGTCGCCACCGACAAGGCCGAGCTGCCCCGCCTGCACGCCCTCGTCCAGCGCGGCCGGGAGAACGGCATCGCGGTCCGCGAGCTGGGCCCCGCCCAGATCGAGGAGTACGAGCCGGAGGTCCGCGGACTGGCCGCCATACACGTCGGGACGACGGGGATCTGCGACTACGTGGCCGTGGCCCGCCGGCTCGCGGAGTCCTCCGGCGCCGAGATCCACTACGGCGCGCGGGTCGAGCGCGTCGACCGGCGCCCCGACCTCGGCGTCGCCGTCCGGACGGCCGACGGCCGGATCGTCCGCGCGCGCGTGCTGGTCAACTGCGCGGGGCTGCACTGCGACGAGATCGCCCGCCTCGCCGGGGACGACCCGGGGATGCGGATCGTCCCGTTCCGTGGCGAGTACTACACGCTGGCCCGCCCGGAGCTGGTGCGCGGACTGGTGTACCCGGTGCCGGACCCGGCGTTCCCCTTCCTCGGGGTGCATCTGACCCGGGGCATCGACGCGGGCGTGCACATCGGCCCGAACGCGGTCCCCGCGCTGGCCCGCGAGGGGTACGGCTGGGGCACGGTCCACCCGCGCGAGCTGGCGGCGACCCTGGCCTGGCCGGGCTCCTGGCGGATCGGACGCCGCCACTGGCGGTACGGGGCCGGGGAGCTGCGCCGCTCGGTGTCGAAGGCGGCGTTCACCGAGGCCGTCCGGCGACTGCTGCCCGCGGTCACCCCGGACGACCTGATACCGGCCCCGGCGGGCGTCCGCGCCCAGGCGGTCCTGCGGGACGGGACGCTGGTGGACGACTTCCTCATCCAGGAGCGCCCCCGGACGGTCCACGTGCTGAACGCGCCGTCGCCGGCCGCCACGGCCTCCCTCCCGATCGGCCGGGAGATCGCCCGCAGAGCCCTCAAGGCGCTGTCCCAGCCCTGACCCTCCCGGCAACGGGCCGCGACCGTGCCCGCCCGGCCCCGCGGGCGCGTCCTCCCCGGCCCGCCCGGGAGCGGCCCGTCCCCGGGGCGGGAGGCGCCGGGAGCCGTCCGCCGTAAAATCGACTCACTGTGTCTGATTCCCTCAACTCCTCCGAAGAGCCCCGGCCCTCCGCGGCCGAGGGCTCGCCGCGCCCTTCCCGTGCCAAGGGCGAGCCCCGCTTCCCCGACGGGCCGAAGCCCGATCCCGCCGGTTCGCACTTCGAGCGCCGGATCCGGAGCTTCCAGCCGCGGCGCAGCCGGGTGACGGCCGGCCAGGCGGACGCGCTCCAGCGGCTGTGGCCCAAGTGGGGACTGGACATCGACGGGCGCCCCCTCGACCTCGCGGAGCTCTTCGGCACCGACGGCCCCGTCGTCCTGGAGATCGGCTTCGGGATGGGCGAGGCCACCGCCCAGATGGCCGCCGCGGACCCGGACACCGGCATCCTGGCCGTCGACGTGCACACGCCCGGCCAGGGCAACCTGCTCAATCTCGCCGACCGGAACGGGCTGTCCAACATCCGGGTGGGCAACGGCGACGCGATCATCCTGCTCCGCGAGATGCTCGGACCGGACACCCTCGACGGACTGCGCGTCTACTTCCCGGACCCGTGGCCGAAGAAGCGCCACCACAAGCGCCGCATCATCCAGCCGGAATTCCTGACCCTGGCCGCGACCCGTCTGAAGCCCGGCGCCGTCCTCCACTGCGCGACCGACTGGGAACCGTACGCCGAGCAGATGCTCGACGTGCTGACCGCGCACCCGGACTTCGAGAACACCCAGCCGGACGGCGGTTACGCGCCGCGTCCCGGCTTCCGTCCGCTGACCCGTTTCGAGGGCCAGGGACTGGACAAGGGCCATGTGGTGCACGACCTGCTGTTCCGCCGTGCGGAGCACCGGGCCGAGGACCGGAACGAACGCCAAGAGGAACACGCTGACCAACCCCCCGCCGGCGACTGAGGCACCGCACGGCCCCCACCGGGTGCCGTCGCGGGCAGCGCCCCTCCCTCGTTAGGGTCGATGCCGTGGCCACCTTTCCTCCGTACCCGACGTACCCCACCGGCTCGGCCGACGGTGCGCTGCGGCATGCGCACTGGTGGCAGCACAGATGGGTGCGTTACGGCGCCCTGGTCACCCTGCTCGCGCTCTCCGGACTGGTCATCCTCGCGCTGGTCCGCCGGCAGACCGGCACCCAGGGCTTCCTGGTGGGCCTCGGCCTCGCCGTGCTGCCGGTCCCGCTCCTGCTGGCCGCGTTCCGCTGGCTGGACCGCGTCGAACCGGGCCCCTGGCGGAACCTGCTCTTCGCCTTCGCCTGGGGCGCCTGCGCGGCGGCGCTGATAGCGATCGTCGCCAACAGTTTCGCGACCCGGTGGATAGCGACAGCGACCGCTGACCCGTCCGGCGCCGACACGCTCGGTGCCACCGTCATAGCGCCCGTGGTGGAGGAGTCCGCGAAGGCGGCCGCCGTGCTGCTGGTCTTCCTGTTCCGCAGACGGGACTTCACCGGGATCGTCGACGGGGTCGTCATAGCCGGGGTGACCGCCACCGGCTTCGCCTTCACCGAGAACATCCTCTACCTCGGCAACGCCTTCGGCACCGACCAGCTCAACGGCGGCCGGGGCCTGGCGTCGGTGACCGCGGCGACCTTCTTCGTGCGCGTGGTGATGTCCCCGTTCGCGCACCCGCTGTTCACCGTCCTCACCGGCATCGGCTTCGGCATCGCCGCGCTGTCCGCGGACCGCCAGCGCCTGCGCCGGGTGCTGCTGCCGCTGTCCGGACTGCTGCTGGCCATGGGCATGCACGCGGTGTGGAACGGCTCCTCGTCCTTCGGCGAGTACGGCTTCTTCGCGGTCTACGCGGCCTTCATGGTCCCCGCGTTCGGCCTGCTCACCTGGCTGGTCATATGGACGCGCCAGCGGGAACTGCGCACCGTGCGCGCGGAGCTGCCCGCGTACGCCGTGGCGGGCTGGCTGACGGCGCCCGAGCCGTTCGTCCTGGGGTCCATGCGGGCGCGGCGTTTGGCTCGCGACTACGCCGCTCACCATTTCGGCAAGGCCGCCGCCCGGTCGGTCGCCGAGTACGAGTCCTACGCGACCTCGCTGGCGTTCCTGCGGCACCGCGGGCGCGCCGGCCGCGCGAGCGCCGACTTCGTCGTACGGGAGAGGGAGCTGCTGCACGAGCTGTGGCGGCGCCGGGAGGTAGCCCGGCCCTCCCTCGCGTACGCGGCCCGGGCGTCCGCCCCCGCGGTCGTACCGCCCTGGCCACCGCTGTACGCGCCGCCGCCCGTCCACCCGTACGCCGGCCCCCCGTCGGCGTACCCGGCGCCCCACCCGGGCCACGACCCCTACGGCGCGTACAACCCGTACCGCTCGTAGCGCGACCGGGGCGGAGCGACCGGCGGGACCTGTCTAGGGCCTGTCGTTTGGATCAGGTCGGCCGTGACAGACGGTTCGTCCCGGCCGACCCGAGCGGGGTCTGGTGCGTGCAGCTGCAAGGCGGAGGAGGGAGTCGAAGCGATGGGGGTCCCCCCGCTCGAGCGGAGCCGAGAGTGGGGGAGTCGGCGACCGACGACAACGCCGCAGATGTGCGCACCAGACCCCGCGACACCGGCCTGATCCAAACGACAGGCCCTAGGCGGACGCCTGCGTCAGCGTGGCCAGCTCCGCGTCCGTCAGGGTCAGGTCGGCCACCCCGAGGAGCGCCGGGAGCTGCTCGACCGTCCGGGCGGAGGCGAGCGGCGCCGCCACCGTCGGCCGGTCGGCGAGCCAGGCCAGGGCGACCGTGGCCTGCGGGACGCCCCGGGACCCGGCGATCTCGTCGAGCGCGGCCAGCACCCGCGTCCCGCGCTCGGTCTCCAGGTGCTTGCCCGCGCCGGCGGCCCGCGCCGAGTCGACCGTCGTACCCGGGCGGTACTTGCCGGTGAGGAAGCCGGAGGCCAGGGCGTAGTACGGGACGGCGGCGAGGCCGGAGCGGGAGGCGATCTCCTGGAGCGGGCCCTCGTAGGTGCGGCGGGAGACGAGGTTGTAGTGCGGCTGGACGGCGACGTAGCGGACCAGGCCCTCGCGGTCGGAGAACTCCAGGGACTCCTGGAGCCGTTCGGGCGAGATGTTGGAGGCCGCGACGGCGCGCACCTTGCCGGCCCGCACCAGTTCGTCGAGCGTGCCGATGATGTCCTCGACGGGGACCGAGGGGTCGTCGTAGTGCGTGTAGTACAGGTCGATGTAGTCCGTGCCCAGCCGGCGCAGCGAGGCGTCGGCGGCGGCCCTGAGGGTGTCGGGCGCCAGCCCCTTGTACGCGGGGTGCGCGCCGGCCTTGGTCGCGAGGACGATGTCGGAACGGTTGCCGCGCGCGGCGAACCACCGGCCGATGACGGTCTCCGACTCGCCGCCCTCGTTGCCGGGAGCCCACGAGGAGTAGGTGTCCGCGGTGTCCACGAAGTTGCCGCCGGCCGCCGCGTAGGCGTCCAGCACGGCGAAGGACTGCGCCTCGTCGGCGGTCCAGCCGAAGACGTTGCCGCCGAGGGCGAGCGGGAAGACCTCGAGGTCTGACGGGCCGAGCTTGCGGAGAGAAGTCATGGACGATTTCAACATCGTCCGCGGTACCGCCTATTCCGCGAGCCCGGCCGGCGGACCTACGGGTTGAGGCCCTTGCTCTGCAGCCACGCCATCGGGTCGATGCCGGTGGCGGCGCCGCCCGCGTGGACCTCCATGTGCAGGTGCGGCCCGGTCACGTTGCCGGTCGCGCCCACCCGTCCGATGACGTCACCGGTGGCGACCTTCTGGCCCACGCTGACGCTGATGGACGACTGGTGGCAGAACCAGACCTCGGTGCCGTCCTCCAGGGTGAGGATGGTGCGGTAGCCGTACGAACCGGCCCAGCCCGCCTCGGTGATGGTTCCGGTGTGCACGGCCTTGATCAGCGTGCCGGTGGGCGCCGCGAAGTCGAGGCCGGTGTGGTAGCCGGAGGACCACATGGAGCCGGAGTCACCGAAGCGCGAGGTGAGCGTGTACGAGGAGGTCGGCAGCGCGTAGCTCTTGGCGAGCTCCGCGAGGCGCTCCGCCTCGGCCTTCTCCTTGGCCTCCTGCTCCGCCTTCTTCTTGGCGGCTGCGGCCTTGGCCTCGGCCTCGTCCTGGGTCTTGGCGGCTTCCTCGGCGGCCTTCTTCACGGCGGCGGCCTGAGCCGCCTCGGCGGCCTTGAGGTCGACCTGGTCCTGCTGCGACTCGGCCTGCTGCATGATGCGGGCGCGCAGGGCCTCGCCCGCGTCGGTGGTGCCTCGCGCGGTGTCCGAGTTGGTCAGTCCCGCGGTGGTGAGCGGGGTGGCCGAGCCCTTCGGTGTGCCGGCGTCGGAGCCGTCCGATATCAGGCCCTTGGCCGAGTCGGCGACCGATGACAGGTCGGGCATCGAGATGGACACCGGCGGCTTGCCGCTCTGCGCGGTGGCCATGCCGCCCGCGCCGACGGCGGCGATGACGCCTACGCCGAGGACGGTGGAGCTGCGGGCGAGTCCTCCGCCGCGCTGCTTGGAGACGCGGTGCCGGCCACGGACGGGACGGACGGAATCCTCGGTGGGATTCCACTCCTCCCAGGGGCCCTCGTCGTTGCCGCGGCCGTAGCCGAAGGTGTTGCTCTGCTGGTCACTCGGCGCGAACGAGGTTGACTGGGCAGGCCGGTTGGACGCCACGTGGGCGCGCTCCTTTCCTTCCTTCTCGCCTACCGGGTTAGCTGACGGGTTCGGAGCAGGAAGGTCTCCTACGCGCGTCGACCAGGGTGCACCGCACCGCGGAAGACGCTCGATTCACCCCAAGTTGGTGGTTCCCCGGTTCCCTTGCGGGATTCGGCGCGTGCGCACGGAGCCATCTCTTGTGACGGCTGGGACGACCGCGCTGCGTTATCGAACGTTAATAGACTCGGGTCCCGTATTCCAAGCTGTTCCGACTGATCATTAACGTCTTCGTCACGGACTTACGGGTCACGGGCGGTGAAAACCGGGCGAGTTGACCCTGCGGGCTAAACCTCATTTTCGCTGACGGTTCGTCAGTTGTTATGCGCAGCGGTGCTACTCGATCACTCGCGGTGACCTCGGCCCCTTCTCCCGCCCCGGTGACTCACGGCCGCCGTACGGCCAGCAGCGCCAGATCGTCCGTCGTCCCGTCTCCCGTGTGCCGGTGCACGTCCTTGATGAGGGTGTCGAGTAGCGCGTCCGGGTCGCGGAAGACCCGTCCCGCGAGACGGGCCGCGGGGTCGTAGAAGCGGCCCTCCGGGTCGCGCGCCTCCGACAGCCCGTCCGTGTAGACGAGGAGCGTCGCCCCGCCCGGGAACGGCACCACGGCGGCACGGTCGGGCCAGGTGCCCAGCTCGCCCATCCCGAGCGGCAGCGCGGAGTCCGGCCCCTCCAGCGTGCGCAGGGTGCCGTCCGCGTGCAGGAGCAGCGGCGGGGGATGGCCGCGGTTGACGACGCGCACGAAGCCGTCCCCGTGCGGGACCTCCGCGAGAACGGCGGTGGTGAACCCCTCGAAGGCGTCCAGCCCGTCGCGCCGCGTCCCCTCGCGCGCCAGCGCCCGTTCCAGCCGCTGGGCGACCGCCTCCAGCGTCGGCTCGTGCTCGGCCGCCTCACGGAACGCCCCGATGACGACGGCGACGGCCGTCACCGCGCCCATTCCCTTGCCCCGCACGTCCCCGACGACCAGCCGCACCCCGTACGGGGAGTCCTGCACCGCGTACAGGTCGCCGCCGATGAACGCGTCGGCCTGCGCCGCCTCGTAGCGCGCCGCGACCTCCAGGCCGCCGATCCGTTCCTCCGGGCGCGGCACCACGGCGCGCTGGGCGGCCTCGGCGATCTCGCGGGCGGAGGCGAGCCGCCGGTCGGTGCGGCGGACGAGCATGTTGATGAGCACGGCGAGGACGGTGACCGTCGCCACGGTGACCAGCTCGGTGACCGCCTCCGCGTGCGCGACGATCCCGAGGTCGATGTGCACGGCGAGGACGGCGGCGACCGTGGCGAGGCCGGTGAGGACCGTGCCGCGCAGCGAGAGCAGCGGCGCGGCGACCAGGGGCGCGGCCGTGAAGAAGGGGGCGGCCGTGAACTGCGACGGGGTGAGGTAGTCGTAGAGGACCCCGGCGACGATCAGCAGCGCGGGCAGGGCGCGCACCACGGTGCGCGCGTACGAGATCCGGCGGGCGGGCCGCTCCGGGGCGGGCGGTGACGGGACGCCCAGTCCGGGATCGGGCACCGGATCGCCGGGCAGCCGTCCCCCGGCCCGTTCGCGCCCTCCGGGAAGCGGTTTCCGGCCGCCGTCCACGAGGCCCGCTCCGAGGTCCGGCCCGCCGCCGGGCACGCGGTCACGGGGGTCTGGCGCGGCCCGGTCGTCGGCGTCGGAGAACCGGCCGCCGGCCCCGCCGGACCCCGGTTCCTCCGGCCGTCGCGCGCCACCTCGCTGCCCCACCCGTCCAGGCTTCCCGCCACGGGGGCGGGCGGCGACCGGTGTGGACCGACCGGATGACACCGATGGGAGCGCCGGCGGGCCCGGCCCGGGAAACGACTCAGGGCCGGAACTCGATGATCCGAGTTCCGGCCCTGGGCCTTCAGTAGCGGGGACAGGATTTGAACCTGCGACCTCTGGGTTATGAGCCCAGCGAGCTACCGAGCTGCTCCACCCCGCGTCGTTGAGACCAGTGTACGCCATCGGCGGGGGCGCGGACGCACGCCTGCACCCGGCCACCCCCGCGACCTGCGAATTCGGCTCCTGCCGGGGGTCAGGCGGCCGGGTTCCCGGCGTGGGTCAGGGTCTCCCAGGACACGAACAGATCGTCCGTTCCGGCGGGCCGGGTCCGTTCGACGAGCTTGCGGGCGGCCGGGACGCGGACGTCGAGCCGGCCCTCCAGGTGGTTGAGGGCGACCTCCATGTCGGGCCCCATGTCGCGGTCGACCTTGCCGCCGCACAGCCAGCCGGGCGGCGTCTCGCCCAGCTGGTAGCGGGCGTGGAAGGTGAGCGCCGCGCGCAGCCGGTCCTCGACCTCGCGGTACAGGTCGACGCCCTGGTGCCAGGCGGTCTCGGCGATGTGGGCGGTGGCGGCGAGCGCGTACCCCACGTGCTTGAAGTTGCGGCAGGTCTCCTGCGCGACCCCGTCCGTGTAGCGCTTCTGCCCGAACCAGTACGTCGTCATCTTCTGCGGGGTGTCCACCGTGCCGCCCGCCGGGGCCATCGGCAGCTGCCCGTCCTGACGCAGGTAGAAGTAGGCGGGGACGCGCTGCCGGAAGCGCGCGAGCGCGGCGTCGAAGGCCCGGTGGTCGTCGAGGAAGACGGCGATGCCGATGGCGGCGTCGGTCATGACGAGGTCCCAGTTGCCGTTGAAGTCCGGGACCGGCTTGGTGACTTCGGGCTGGTACACCGTCCGCAGCATGCGCCGGAACCGCTCGACGCCCGCCGCCGGCCAGTGGGCCTTCGTGTGCCGCACGATCTCCCCGGCGCGGGCCCAGGTCGATCCCGCCCAGGCGGTCTGCAGCCCGGCGTTGGCCTCGGTGTGCCGCCGCACCCGGTCCGACCAGGCGTCCATGATCTCGATCGCCTTGGCCGCGTGCTCCGGCCGGCCGGTGACGCTCCACAACAGGGCCTGGGTGTACGCCGCGATGGCGTCCTCACGCTCCTCGACGCAGCCGCTCCCGGCCCGGGTGTCGGGCGGGCACGCCACGGTCGCGTACGGCTTGGCCTGCCACTTGTACGACCCGTAGCGGCTGTCCCGCATGCCGAGGAACGCGCTCACCCACGGCTGCTCGCCCTGGTCCACGTGCCGCCGCACGTTGTCCAGCTGCTCCCGGCTGACCAGCACTCCGGGGTGCTCGAACGCCCCGTCCTCGGGCCGCGCCCGCACCGCCGAGCGCGCGTGCGAGGACGTCCCGCAGGACGCCATCAGCCCCATCAGCAGCGGTGCGAGCAGCACCGCCGTCACCCGCCGCCCCACTGAACGCATCGCCTCGACCTCCGGGTCCGCCGCATCGACTCCCTCGCAGCCTGACCCCTCGGCCGCCCGCCCGCAGGATGGCTTAGCCCGTCCGGCAGGCGGCCCCGGTCACGCGGCGGGCGGCAGCAGGTGCCGGTTGGGCGCCTTGGCCGCCTCCTCGTACTCCGGCAGTACGACGACGTCGGCGCCGCCCGCCGTCAGGACCCCGCTGCCGTCGGCACCGGCGACGAACGTGTCGGGCTCCCGCCAGGCGGTGACGACGCGCCGCACCCCGGCGTCGAGGATCAGCCGGGCGCAGGGCGCGGGCCGGGACGCGCGGCGGGCGCAGGGCTCCAGGCTGCTGTAGACGGTGGCGGTGGCCAGGCGCGGGTCCGCCGGGTCGGTCCTGGCGAGGGCGGCCTCCTCGGCGTGCTCCACCGGGTCGCCCTGGCGCGAGTACCCGCGGGAGATCTCGGTGCCGTCCGCCGCGACGACGACCGCGCCGACGCTGAAGGCGGTCTCCGAGGGCGGGCACTGGGCGGCCAGTTCGCAGGCCAGTGCCAGCCAGCGCCGGTCGGCGGCGGTGGCGAGCGGTCCGGTGCCGGGGGCGGTGGGGACGTAGCGCATGAGGACGACGTCCCCGACCGGCCGGGTCTCCACCAGGCTCATCCGTCCAGCCGGGTAGGGGCCGGGGCCGAACATGCGGGGTGCGTCGGGCTCGCCCACGAGGAGCGGGGCGAGGACCAACTGCAGTTCGTCTGCGAGGCCCTGACGCAGCAGCTGGGTGTGCACCCGGCCGCCGCCCTCCACCATGAGCCGCCGGACACCGCGTACGTCGTGCAGGTGCTCCAGGACGGTCCGCCAGTCCAGTTCGGGGCCGGCCGCGACGATCTCGACGCCGAGTCCGTGCAGCGCGGCGGCTGCCCGGGCGGCCCCCGTGTCCGTCGTGTAGACCGTCTTGTCGCCGCCGGTGTGCCAGAACCGCGCCGCGGGGTCGAGGTCGCCGGACCCGCTGACCGTGACCTTGAGCGGGTACTCCGGGCGCCCCGCGTCGAGCCGCGCCCGCCGCCGCTCGGCCGAGTTCACCAGCAGCCGGGGGTTGTCGGCGCGGATGGTGCCCGCGCCGATCAGGATCGCGTCGCTGGACGCCCGTACCTCGTCGACCCGGTCGAAGTCGGCCGGCCCCGAGAGCAGCAGGCGGTCGGGCCCGGTGTCGTCCAGGAAGCCGTCCAGGGAGACGGCGGCGGACAGCAGGACGTGGGGGTGGGGCATGGGCGCACTCTCCGGCTCCGAGCGCTCGGCTCGTGGTGGTTCGGGTCAACGACAACAGCGCCCCACCCGGCCGAGGCCGCGTGAGGCGCTGTGCGTGGTAGACCCTGTGGGACTCGAACCCACAACCAATGGATTAAAAGTCCACTGCTCTGCCAATTGAGCTAAGGGTCCACGCAACGGCTCGCGCCGATGCATCCCCGAGCATAGCCGGACGCGGCCGGGACTCCGATCGGGTATCGGTGACCCGGCCGCGCCGGGGGGTCTGAAGTGGGCGGGAAGGGTCAGGGATCGACCGGTTCGGGTGCGCCCGCACGGGCGGCCTCACGGGCGATGGTGCGTTCGTGGCCGGGGTTGAGGAACCAGTGGCGGGCCGAGACCAGCCACCAGGTCGCGGCGAAGCCGAGGACGACGAGGACCGCGACCGGGGCGTAGTTGAAGGTCTCCCAGGTGACCGGCGAGACCTGCGGCAGCATGAAGAGGACGGTGATGACGGCCACCCAGGCGACGGAGACGATCCCGATCGCCCGCGACCAGCGGCCCAGGTGCCAGGGCCCCCGCTCGAACGCCTCGCCCTTGCGCAGCCGCAGGAGCGTCGGGATGACGTACGCGATGTAGAGGCCGATGACGGCGATCGACGTCACGGCCGCGTACGCCGTCACATTGATCAGGTACGGCAGGCCGAGCACCAGGGCGCCCAGTGCCGCCAGCCAGACCGCCGCGACCGGTGTCCTGGTCCGCGGGTTCACGGTGTGCCACACCTGCGAGAACGGCAGCGCGCCGTCCCGCGAAAAGGCGTAGATCATGCGGCTGTTGGCGGTGACGGAGGCCATCCCGCAGAAGAGCTGGGCGCCGATGACGACCAGCAGCAGGAGCTTGCCCGCCGTCGCCCCGAGCGCGTCGAGCAGGATCTGCGCGGGCGGCGCCCCCGTGGGCGAGGCGAGCGCCTTGTCGTACGACTGGATGGCGTAGGTGAAGCCGAGGAGCAGGACGAAGCCCGCGATCCACGAGGTCCAGATGGAGCGGACGATACCCCGGGGGCCGGCCGTCGACGCGTCGTGGGTCTCCTCGGTCATGTGGGCCGAGGCGTCGTACCCGGTGAAGGTGTACTGGGCCATCAGCAGGCCGATGAGGACGACGTAGACCCCGCTGCCCCAGCCCGTGTTGTTCACGAACTCGGTGAACACGAAGGACGTGGACTGGTGGTGGTCGGGCACGAGGGCGAGCGCGCCGACGATGACCGCGACGCCGAGGACGTGCCACCACACGCTGACGCTGTTGAGGAGGCCGACGATGCGGACCCCGAAGGTGTTGAGGAGTCCGTGCAGGACGAGGATCCCGGCGAAGAGCAGGATCGTCCGGCCCGGGGTGACCTCGAAGTCGAACTGCAGGTTCAGGTAGGCGCCCAGGAAGGAGGCCGCGCCGAAGTCGATGCCGGCGGTCACGGCGAGCTGCCCGAGGACGTTGAACCATCCGGTGAACCACGCCCAGGCCGCGGCGGTGCGGGGCGGCGCCAGCCGGTGGGCCCAGAAGTACAGTCCCGCGGAGGTGGGATAGGCCGAACAGATCTCCGCCATCGCCAGTCCGACGAACAGCGTCATCAGTCCGACCGCGACCCATCCCCAGGTGATCAGGGCGGGACCGCCGGTGTTCATCCCGAACAGGTACAGCGTCAGACAGCCCGACAGCACCGAGATGATCGTGAAGGACACCGCGTAGTTCGAGAACGCGGACATGCGGCGGGCGAGGACCTGGGTGTAGCCGAGCTGGGCGAGCCGTTCCTCGTCGGAGAGGGCGGCGGAGGGGTCACGCGCCCCTGAGGCGGGTGGAGTTGTCATGCCCCCAGCGATTCCCTCACCAAGTGCCGGGCATGCGCGGCACGAAGGCCGAAACTCGACCGTGACCCGGCCGCAAAATGATCTTCCCGGACAGACGGAAGGGCCCGTACGACGTGAGTCGTACGGGCCCTTCTCCGTCAGGGCGCGAGGCCCGTCACCGGATCAGCCGTTGCGCTTCCAGCGCGGCTTCTCGTCACGGCGGCCGAAGGAGCCGGCACCGGTGCCGCGGTGGTCGTCACGACGGCCGTACGGGCGGTCGTGGCTGCCGGAGCGGAAACCGCTGGAGGGGCGGTTGTCCTGGCGGTCGCGGTTGAAGGGACGGTCGCTGCCACGGTGACCGCCGCGCTCGTCGCGACGCTCGAAGGTGCGGCCGCCTCGGTCGTTGTCACGACGCTCGAAGGTACGACCGCCGCGGTCGCCACCCTCACGACGCTCGAACGTACGCCCGCCGCGGTCGTCACGGCGGTCGTCACGGCGGAAGCCGCCACGGTCGCTGCCACCACGGTCGTCACGGCGGAAGCCGCCGCGGTCGTTGTCACGACGCTCGAAGGTACGGCCACCGGCGTTGCCGCCGCGGTCGTCACGGCGGAAACCGCCACGGTCGCTGCCACCACGGTCGTCACGGCGGAAGCCGCCACGGTCGCTGCCACCACGGTCGTCACGGCGGAAGCCGCCACGGTCGTTGTCACGACGCTCGAAGGTACGGCCGCCGCGGTCGTTGTCACGACGCTCGTAGTTGCCGCGGTCGTCGCGGCGCTGACGCGGCGCCTCGTAGGCACGCTCACGCTCGACGGGTTGCTCGGCGGCCTCGGCGGGAGCCTCGGCCACGGCCTGCTCGGCGGCGGCCGCGACAGCCGCCTCCGGGTCGTCTCCCCGCTCGCGCGCGGCACGGGCGACCAGGCGGTCGGCCTCCTCGCGGAGCTCGGCCGCGCGGCGCTGCGCACGCTCCAGCTCCTTGGTGAGCTGCGAGACCTCGCGCTCGGCCTGCTGCGCCGCGTTGCCCGCGGACTCGGCCTGGACCTCGGTCATCGAGCGGGCGCCGGTGATCTCGGCGACCTCGGGCTCGAAGGCCGTACCGGAGTTGATGATGTGACGCGAGGCGTCGACGCCCGCGTCCTCCATCAGCCGGAAGATCTGACGGCGCTGGTGCGGCAGGGACAGCGAGACGACGGTGCCGGAGCGGCCGGCGCGCGCGGTGCGGCCGGAGCGGTGCAGGTAGTCCTTGTGGTCGCCGGCCGGGTCCACGTTCAGCACGAGGTCGATGCCGTCGACGTGGATGCCGCGGGCGGCGACGTCGGTGGCGACCAGGGCGTTGACGTAGCCCTTCTTGAAGTCCTCCAGCACGCGGGTGCGGGCACCCTGCGTCATGCCGCCGTGCAGCGCGTCGGCCTTCACGCCGGACTCGCAGAGCTGCTCGGCGATGCGGTCGGCGCCCAGCTGGGTACGGACGAAGATGATCGTGCGGCCCTTGCGGGAGGCGATCGCGGCGGTGACCGGCGCCTTGTCCTTGGGCTTCACGATGAGGATGTGGTGCGACATGGTCGTGACGTTGCCCTGGGCGCTGTCGACCTCGTGCGTCACCGGGTTGGTCAGGTAGCGCTTGACCAGCGTGGAGATCTCGTTCTCCATCGTGGCCGAGAACAGCATGCGCTGGCCGCCGCCGGGGATCTGGTCGAGCAGCTCGGTGACCTCGGGCAGGAAGCCCAGGTCGGACATCTGGTCGGCCTCGTCGAGGACGGCGACCTGGACGTTCTCCAGCGAGCAGGCGCCGCGGCTGATGATGTCGCGCAGGCGGCCCGGGGTGGCGACGAGGACGTCGACGCCGCGCTCCAGGGCGTAGATCTGGTTGCCCATCGACGTACCGCCGCAGACGACCTTCATCTTCAGGCCGAGGACGTCGCCGTACGGCTGGAGCGCGTCCGCGACCTGCATCGCGAGCTCACGGGTCGGCGTGAGGATGATGCCGCGGGGCTTCTTCTTCTCGGTGTGGCCGCCGGACAGCGTCGCGAGCAGCGGCAGACCGAACGAGAGGGTCTTGCCGGAGCCGGTGCGGCCTCGGCCGAGGATGTCCTTGCCGGCCAGGGCGTCCGGGATGGTCGCGGCCTGGATCGGGAAGGGGGCGGTCACGCCGTTCTGCGCGAGCTTGCGCACGACGCCCTCGGGGAGACCCAGAGTGGCGAAGGTGACCTCGGGAGCGGACTCCGCGGCCGGCGCGAGCTCTACGACGTCGGCGCCCTCGGTGTCGATGTTCTCGGGCACGACGACGTGATCAGTACTGGAAACAGACATGCGAAATGCGAACCTTCCGGAGTTCTACGGCACGCGCCCAAACTCCGTGAAGTCGCAATCGACCGCCTCTATGCGGTCCGGCCACGGCAAGGGAGAGTACGCGCCACGCGGCGCTCTCTGTTGGCGCCGGGCAATTGGTATCAAACGATCTACCACCATACGCACCCCTCCACTCCCCTGGCAAACCGCGTCCCCCCTCACGCCCCCCACACCCCGATTTTCCCCACCCAAATCCCCCATCCCCCCAGCTCAGCGCCCCGCACGTCCCCCACGTGAGCATCATCACCCCCTCCTCCGAAGGCCCCGCCACACGCCCCCAGCGCCGCAGCCGAGGTCGAGGCAGGACGGCGAACCCGGCGCCAACGGGGAGCCGCCTGCGCCCACCCGTGCCGCCCCTAGCGGCACGCCTGCACGCAACTGGAGCGGGTGGGACGGCCACCCCGGCCAGGGTCTGGGCCCCGCACCGGAACCACCGGGCCCGAGCCCCCGCAGCTCAGCCGCCCACGGACCGCAAGCCGCCATGAAACCGAAGGGGCCGTGCCGGTACATCAAATGGCCGTCGAGACGGGGACGTACGCAACCGAGGAACGCTGGTGACGGGGGCCAGCAACAACTACCGACGGCCGGATGTACCGGCACGGCCCCGCCCCCCCCACCGGACCGACAGCGCCCCACGCCCACAGAATCAGGACGCCTGATTCGAGAACGGCGCCCCCGCCCGAGGCGCCGGCTCCCGCTGCACCAACTGCGTGGTCTGCTCATGCGCCGAAGACGACGGCTCCGCGCTCGGATCGGCGGACGGCTGCGTGGTCTCCGTGGCCGTGGGCCCGACCGTCCGCGTAGGACTGGGCTCCCCCTTGGTGGGCCGGGGCTCCCCCGGCCGCCCCCCGCCCTTGCCGCCGCCCCCCTCCCCCTTGCCGCCCTTGCCGTCCTTCGACGTCACCTCGGCCGAGGGCTTCGCGGACCGCCCCCCGGACGCGGAAGCGGAGGCGGACGCCGACCCCGACGCGGAGTCCGGCTCACCCGAGCCGCCCCGCCCTCCGGGCCCCCGGTGGAATCCCGCCACACCCCCGGACCCCGCCGGCCCCCCGTCCGGCGCCTCCCCA
This sequence comes from Streptomyces sp. NPDC005496, assembly GCF_042872045.1. Taxonomy (NCBI): domain Bacteria; kingdom Bacillati; phylum Actinomycetota; class Actinomycetes; order Kitasatosporales; family Streptomycetaceae; genus Streptomyces; species Streptomyces sp. NPDC005496. The sequence continues at coordinate 660,177 of NZ_JBIAJQ010000005.1, read as the reverse complement.
CCCCGCTGCCCCGAGGAATGCGACGGCCCGGGCCCCGCCCCGTCGTTGCCCACGCTCATGCAACCGGCAGCCGCGGCGACGGCGACGACCGTGGCGGCCAGACGGACAGGTACGTACAAGGCGCGCACGGGCAGCCACCTCCGAGGGCGGGTCGGGAGTCCACCTGCCCAACTCCCGTCGCACGCCCAAGGACACGCGCCCCCCAAGAGCGACCCACCCCATCCGGCCACCCCCTGATCCGGACGGGGCGCCCCACACCCCGACGCGGCGTCACATCACGCAACCGGAACCCGCAAACAGCTCCCGGTCACCCATCCCCGTCACGCCCCCCGTTACCCCGTCACCCGTACCCCAGCGCATGCAACCGGGCATCGTCGATCCCGAAGTGATGGGCGATCTCGTGGACGACGGTCACCTCGGTCTCGGCGACCACGTCCTCACGCGTGTCGCACATCCGCAGCGTCGGCAGCCGGTAGATCGTGATCCGGTCCGGCAGCACCCCGGCGTACCACTCGCCGCGATCGGTCAGCGGCGTGCCCTCGTACAACCCGAGCAGCTCGGGATCATCGGCGGGCGGTTCGTCCTCGACGAAGACCGCCACGTTGTCCATCAACCGCGTCAGCTCCGGCGGAATCCGGTCCAACGCCTCGGACACCAGTTCCTCGAACTCCTCGCGCGTCATCTCCAGCACACCGCCATTGTCGGGCACGAGCCCCTTTCCCGAGAGTCCACGCACGACGCTCCACCGCAAGAACCACGGCACGACCCACCGCGCAAGCCACCGCACCGCGCCGCATATCCACCCCCACCCATGGGCATACGGCACCAATGGCCAGCGCCGCAGCCACCGAGCACCGCCTACGCACCCGCATCCGCAACGCACCCCGCGCCCTGCTCCGGCACCACCGCTCCCGCCGCGGCCACCCCGAGGTCGAACTGGTCCCGCAGCCGCACCCGTACACCCGCGCCCTCGGCCTGACCGCCGTCGTCCTGCTGGGCGCCTGGCTCGGCCTGCTGATCGTCGGCAACGTGCGCGCGCCGGTCGGCCCGATGGACACCACGATGACGCTGCGCCCCTCCCTCACCGGCGGCACGAAGATCAACATCTCTCCGCTGGGCGCCCTGGAACTACGCAGCCACCGGGCCCCGATCCGCCTGGACGTGGACGTCGACCAACTCGACCCGGTCCGCTCCCAGGCCCTGGTGGACCACCCGGAACGGCTCTCCGGCCTCCAGGACGAGGTGACGCGCGACGTCGAGCACGGCACCGTCGACCTGGCGGTCCGCTCCTGCGTGGCCGTCGTCTCCGGCGCCACGGCGCTGGGCCTCGCGGTGTACCGCCGCCCCCGCCGCGCCCTCGCGGCCGGCGGCCTGGCGCTCGCCCTCCTGGCGTCGTCCGGGGCGACGGCGTACGCCACCTGGAACCCGAAGTCCGTCCTGGAGCCCAAGTTCTCCGGCCTGCTCTCCTCGGCCCCCTCGGTCGTCGGCGACGCCCGCAGCATCGTCAGCGAATTCGACGTCTACCAGAAGGAGTTGGCGCGCCTGGTGACGAACGTGACGAAGCTGTACGACGTCACCTCCACGCTTCCGGCCTACGAACCGGACCCGGGCACGATCCGGGTGCTGCACGTCTCGGACATCCACCTCAACCCGGCGAGCTGGAAGATCATCGCCTCGCTGGTGGAGCAGTACGACATCGACGTGATCGTGGACTCGGGCGACACCATGGACCACGGCTCGGCGGCCGAGAACGGCTTCCTGGACCCGATCCCGGACCTCGGCGCCCCGTACGTGTGGGTGCGCGGCAACCACGACTCCGCCGACACCCAGCGCTACCTGGAGCGCATGAAGAACGTGCACGTCCTGGACGACGGGAGGGCGGTCTCGGTGGCCGGCCTGCGCTTCGCGGGCATCGGCGACCCGCAGTTCACGCCGGACCGCACGGCGCGGGTCGGGGGCGACGCGGCCGAGCGGATGGCGGGGCTGCGGCTGGCCTCGGCCCTGGTGGACCAGAAGACGGCGGGCACGCCGGTCGACGTCGCCGTCGCCCACAACCCGGACGCGGCCCGGCAGACGGACGGCGACGTGCCGCTCGTCCTGGCGGGGCACGTCCACCACGAGGAGATGGAGGTCATGCCGTACGGCACGAGGCTCCGTGTGGAGGGTTCGACGGGCGGCAGCGGACTGCGGGCGGTGGAGGGGAAGTACCCGGACCCCATCGAGGCCTCGGTCCTCTACCTGGACCGCGACACGCGCCGGCTGCAGGCCTGGGACGAGATCGCGCTGGGTGGCCTCGGCCTGACGACGGCGGAGGTCAGCCGGCACCTCCCGAAGGAGAACCAGCCAGGCGCGACGCGCTTCTCCAGCCCCCCGCCGAACACCCGCCCCTGACAACCCGCCCGTCACCCTTCCCCCAGCGACGATCACCGGACCCCCACCGCTGCGGGCCCGGACCCGGCACCGGCCTGCATCGCCACGGGCCGGAACCCGGCACCCGCCCCCACCAACAAGGCCGCCGGAGCCCCGCCGCTTCCGGTGTCCCCGGCCCGCCGGAAGCCCTCCGGAAACCGTTTTGGCGATACCTCCCGCCATCCCATATGCTTCTCACGTCCCCGACGCGCTGAGAAGCGCCCAGGCGGGCCGATAGCCCTCATCGTCTAGCGGCCTAGGACGCCGCCCTTTCAAGGCGGTAGCACGGGTTCGAATCCCGTTGGGGGCACGCAAAACCGTGTGCGACACTGTTCACGCAGCCGCACACAACAGCTTGGTCCTGTGGAGCAGTTTGGAGTGCTCGCCACCCTGTCAAGGTGGAGGCCGCGGGTTCAAATCCCGTCAGGACCGCTGAGATTCCGCGAGGAATCTCGTGGCTGGGTAGCTCAGTTGGTACGAGCGATCGCCTGAAAAGCGATAGGTCGCCGGTTCGACCCCGGCCCCAGCCACAAGAGTCGAAACCCCCTCCGGGTGACCGGAGGGGGTTTTCGTCGCTCATGGGGAACCTAGGGGGGTTCTTGAGACACACCAGCAGGGCCATCGTCACGGCCGGCGCCGTCCTTCTCGCCACCTTCGCCGTGCCCGGCACGGCCCACGCCACCGCGCCGACGGTCAAGGAGGCGTACAGCGACTCGGCCGACTGGTCGGTCATCGACGTACGTCTCGGTCACGGCAGTGCCGTCGGTGAGGACGTCGAGAAGGTCACCGCGGAGCTCCGGCCCGCGGGCAGCACCGCGACAGAGCCGGTTGCGACGGTGACCGGATTCACGCAGAAGTACTGGAACAGTCCCTGGGACGGCGTCTGGGCCTCGGAACCCGTCCACCTGGACAGCCTCGGCGACTACACGATCGACATCGAGGTCACGGACAGCTCGGGCGAGACCTCCGTCCGCAAGGACGCGGGCACACTGCGGTACCGGAAGCAGCCGGTCATCAGTGCCTTCACCGTGACGCCCGACGAACCGACCATCGACGACAAGACCGTCGCGGTCGGCGGCGACCTGGTGGTCCGCGACCCGCGCACCCGCGCGACGGTTCCGCTGGCCGACGCCGCCGTCGACATCCATCTCGACCAGAACGGCGACACGAGCGCCCGTACGGACGAGAACGGTCACTTCGCCCTCTCGCGCGAGCTGGAGCAGGGCGGTTGGGCCTGGGCCGAGTACCGCGGCGACCTGGGGTTCGCCACGGTCCCGTGGGTGGACATCAGGCCGAAGGCGGCCCCGACCCGTCTGGTCCTCGACCGGGCCTCATTCCATCCCGCCGCCGGTGACCCGATCTCCGTCTCCGGCACGCTGCAATACCAGAGCGGGACGGAGTGGAAGCCCCTGTCCGGCATTCCGCTGGAGATGGACCACAAGGGCAGCAGCACGAGCAATCCGGTTCTCGCGACCACCGACGCCGCCGGCCGCTTCACCTTCTCCGCCCGGCCCTACCAGAAGACCGTGTACGAGGTGTCGTTCCCGCCCTACCCGTACAACGCGTGGATCCAGCGCACGGCGACCGCCGATGTCGCCGTCGCGGTCACGGCGGGCACGACGTTCAAGGAGTTCACCGCCTCCCTGGACGAGCGCGCCGAGCTGAGCGTCTCCGGCATCCTCGGCATCACCGGCGAGGACCACAGCGAGCGGGTCGACGTCGACGTGCAGTACTCCGCGGACGGCCGTACCGGCTGGAAGACCGAGAAGACGGTGCGGACCGGGTTCGACGAGCAGTTCCACGTCGACCTGCCGGGCCACCCGGACGGCTACTGGCGGCTGCGGTACGCCGGTTCCACGACCAAGGACGTCACCGGCACCACCAGCGGCTCCCTGCGCAGGAACCGCTCGCTGACCCGGATCAAGGACGCCAACGCGTCGCCGGAACCCGTACGCAAGGGCGGCACCGTCACGGTCAAGGGCGTACTCCAGGAGCGGGCGCCCGGCGCGTCGAGCTGGCGTGCGTACGGCGGCAAGAAGGTCCAGATCCTCTTCCGGCCCAAGGGCAAGTCGACCTGGTACCTGATGACGACCGTCACCACCAGCGCCGGCGGGTCCTTCTCCAAGGGGTTCAAGGCGCAGCAGGACGGCACCTGGACGCCCGTGTTCCTGCACCCCGACAGCAAGCACTTCGTGGGCGGCGGATACGAGGACTACGTCGACGTGCGATGACACCCCGTCCGGTCACGGGTGACCGGACGGACCCGGCGGGAGGGGCGGACGCGTACGGCGTCCGCCCCTCCCGCCGTCCGCCGCCGTACGGGGCGGTGGTCAGGCCGCCGCGTGTGCCGCTCCCCCCGTACGGCCGCCCGGATGCCGGTGCCGCCAGGTCCAGAACACCCCGCAGGAGACCAGGGCCCAGCAGGCCAGCACCAGGAACGGGAACACGTGCTGGTGACCGGCGAAGTACACCGCCGTGTGCTGGGCGTTGACGGAGGCACCCGGGGGCAGCCAGCGCCCGATGGCGCCGAGCGCGGACGGCAGCAGCGGCCAGGACACCGCGCCGCCCGACGAGGGGTTGCCGAGCAGGACCATCAGCCCCCAGGTGGGCAGCATCGCCCAGCGCCCGAAGAGGGTGTTGAACATGGTGAAGACCATGCCGGAGGTGAACATCGTCAGCGCGAGGATCAGCCACGACTCCACGAAGGGCAGGTCGAGCGCGCCCAGCACCCAGTCCACCACCGCCGCGATCACGAACGCCCCGAGCAGGGCGTACGCGGCCGTGAACGCGATGCGCTCCAGCGGGTTCAGATCCCGCGCGTGCACGCTGAGCTGGATCGCCCCGACGAAGCCGATGATCACGGCCGCCAGGGAGACGTAGAAGATCGCGAGGCCGCGCGGGTCGCCCGCCTGGAGGGGCTTGATGTCCTTGACGGTGACCGCGACGCCGGTGGCCCTGCCGACGGCCGGCGCGGCCTTGGCGATGATCTCCGCGACCGAGGCGCCGGACGCCCCGGAGACGTCGAGCGTGACCGCGCGCCCGGCCTCCCGCACGTCGAGGATCGCGAAGACCTTCTGCTCGTCCACCGCCTCGACGGCCGCCGCCCGGCCGTCGTAGGCGCGGATCCGCAGGGACGCGTCGAGCGCCTTCTCCATGCCGTCGATGAACGCCTTGCCCCGCACCGTGTCGTAGGCGCCGATCACCGCCGTCGGGACGTGCCGGGGTGTCGGGTTGGCCATGGTGTACGTGTACGAGCCGGCGAAGAGGCCCGCCGACGCGGCGAGGATCAGCACCAGCACGGACGCGGGCAGGAACGGGGACTCCTTGAACCAGGCCCACCGCTCGCCCCGCGTCGGGCTCCTGCCATGGGCACCGTGCGGCATCTCGGACATACGGACACGCTAAAGGCGCAGAACGGATATTTCTTGACGGAACGGGATATCCATTCACCTTCTCCGCGCCTCCGCGGCGCCGGCGGGTCCGCCGCGCAAAAGCGTTCGCCACTCATTTCGCCGAGGTGAGATCCTGGATCGCGTATGTCTACGCATCCTGCCCCCGTTCTCGGCGATCTCGCCGCCCGCCTGACCGAGCTGTCCCTGCGCGACGCGCACCGACTCGGGCGCAGGCTCGAAGGCGCGCGCAAGATCCGCAAGCCCGAGGCCCGGTCCGCCGTGCTCGCCGAGATCGACACGGAGGTCACCCGGGCCGAGTCCCGCATGGCCGAGCGGCGCCGCCGCGTCCCGGCCGTCACCTATCCCGAACAGCTCCCGGTCAGCCAGAAGAAGGACGCGATCGCGGAGGCCATCCGCGACCACCAGGTCGTGATCGTCGCGGGCGAGACCGGCTCCGGCAAGACCACACAGATCCCCAAGATCTGCCTGGAGCTCGGCCGGGGCGTCCGGGGCATGATCGGGCACACCCAGCCCCGCCGGATCGCCGCCCGCACCGTCGCCGAGCGGGTCGCCGACGAGCTCGACACGCCCCTCGGCGAGGCCGTCGGCTGGAAGGTCCGCTTCACCGACCAGGTGAACCCGGAGGGCACCTTCGTCAAGCTCATGACGGACGGCATCCTGCTCGCCGAGATCCAGACGGACCGCGAGCTGCGCGCGTACGACACGATCATCATCGACGAGGCCCACGAGCGGTCGCTGAACATCGACTTCCTGCTCGGCTACCTGGCCCAGCTGCTGCCCAAGCGCCCTGACCTCAAGGTCGTCATCACCTCGGCCACCATCGACCCGGAGCGCTTCTCCCGGCACTTCGGCGACGCCCCGATCGTCGAGGTCAGCGGTCGTACGTATCCCGTGGAGGTCCGCTACCGGCCCCTCCTGGAGGAGGACTCGGACGACGCCGACCGCGACCAGATCACCGCGATCACGGACGCCGTCGAGGAGCTGATGGCGGAGGGCAAGGGCGACATCCTCGTCTTCCTCTCCGGCGAGCGCGAGATCCGGGACACCGCCGACGCGCTCACCAAGAAGAACTACCGGTTCACCGAGGTGCTGCCCCTCTACGCGCGGCTCTCGCACGCCGAGCAGCACCGCGTCTTCCAGCAGCACACCGGGCGCAGGATCGTTCTGGCGACCAACGTCGCCGAGACCTCCCTGACCGTCCCTGGCATCAAGTACGTCATCGACCCGGGCACCGCGCGCATCTCCCGCTACAGCCACCGCACGAAGGTGCAGCGGCTGCCCATCGAGCCCGTCTCGCAGGCCAGCGCCAACCAGCGCAAGGGCCGCTGCGGCCGTACCAGCGACGGCATCTGCATCCGGCTCTACAGCGAGGACGACTTCCTCTCCCGGCCGGAGTTCACGGACGCGGAGATCCTGCGGACGAACCTCGCCTCCGTCATCCTGCAGATGACCGCGGCCGGCCTCGGCGACATCGAGAAGTTCCCCTTCATCGACCCGCCGGACCACCGCAACATCCGCGACGGCGTGCAGCTCCTCCAGGAGCTCGGCGCCCTCGACCCGGCCCAGAAGGACCCGCGCAAGCGGCTCACGGACACCGGCCGCAAGCTCGCGCAGCTGCCCGTGGACCCCCGGCTCGCCCGGATGGTCCTGGAGGCCGACAAGAACGGCTGCGTGCGCGAGGTCATGGTGATCGCCGCCGCGCTCTCCATCCAGGACCCGCGCGAGCGCCCCGCGGAGAAGCAGGCCCAGGCCGACCAGAGCCACGCCCGCTTCCGGGACGAGACGAGCGACTTCCTCGCCTTCCTCAACCTGTGGCGGTACGTGCGCGAGCAGCAGAAGGAGCGGGGCTCGTCCTCGTTCCGCCGCATGTGCAAGCAGGAGTACCTGAACTTCCTGCGCATCCGCGAGTGGCAGGACATCTACAGCCAGCTGCGCACGGTCGCCAAGCAGATGGGCATCCAGCTCAACGAGGACGACGCGCCCGAGCAGAGCGTCCACGTCTCGCTGCTCGCCGGCCTGCTCTCCCACGTCGGCATGAAGGACGTGAAGGAGACCGGCGGCGAGAGCGGCCGCGCCACCGGCAAGAACGAGTATCTGGGCGCCCGCAACGCGAAGTTCGCGATCTTCCCCGGATCGGCGCTCTTCAAGAAGCCCCCGCGGTTCGTGATGTCCGCCGAGCTGGTCGAGACGTCCCGGCTCTGGGCGCGCGTGAACGCGCGGATCGAGCCGGAGTGGGTCGAGCCGCTGGCCGGGCACCTCCTCAAGCGCACGTACAGCGAGCCGCACTGGGAGAAGGACCAGGCCGCGGTGATGGCGTACGAGAAGGTCACGCTGTACGGCGTCCCGATCGTGGCCCAGCGCAAGGTGAACTACGGGCGGATCGACCCCGAGGCCTCCCGCGAGCTGTTCATCCGCAACGCCCTGGTGGAGGGCGACTGGCGCACGCACCACAAGTTCTTCGCCGACAACCGCAGGCTGCTCACCGAGGTCGAGGAGCTTGAGCACCGTGCCCGGCGCCGGGACATCCTGGTCGACGACGAGACTCTCTTCGACTTCTACGACCAGCGGGTGCCCGAACACGTCGTGTCGGGCGCGCACTTCGACTCCTGGTGGAAGCACAAGCGCCACGAGGAGCCGGAGTTCCTCGACTTCGAGCGCTCGATGCTCATCAACGTGCGGGCCGGCGACGTCAGCAAGGACGACTACCCCGACTCGTGGCGGCAGGGCCCGCTGAAGTTCCGAGTGACCTACCAGTTCGAGCCGGGTGCCGACGCGGACGGCGTGACCGTCCACATCCCGCTCCAGGTGCTCAACCAGGTGACGGACGAGGGCTTCGACTGGCAGATCCCGGGGCTGCGCGAGGAGGTCGTGACCGAGCTGATCCGGTCGCTGCCGAAGCCCATCCGCCGCAACTACGTCCCGGCCCCGAACTTCGCCCAGAAGTTCCTGGAGCGGGCGGTGCCCCTCCAGGAACCGCTGACGACGACGATGGCCCGCGAGCTCAAGCGGATGGTCGGCGTCCCGCTGACGGCCGACGACTTCGACTGGTCCCGGATCCCCGAGCACCTCAAGATCACCTTCCGGATCGTCGACGAGCGGCGCCGCAAGCTCGCCGAGGACAAGGACCTCCAGGCGCTCCAGCTCCAGCTGAAGCCCCGGGCGCGCAAGGCGATCTCGCAGGCCGCCGCGGCCACCGCCGAGCGCGAGGGCGGCCAGTCGCTGGAGCGCACGGGGCTCACCGACTGGACGATCGGCTCGCTCACCCGCGTCTTCGAGACGCGCCGGGCGGGCCAGCCGGTGAAGGCCTACCCCGCGCTCGTCGACGACGGGGACACCGTCTCCGTACGCCTCTTCGACACCGAGGCCGAGCAGCAGGAGGCGATGTGGAAGGGCACCCGGCGCCTCATCCTGCGCAACATCCCGGTGAACCCCGGAAAGTTCGCCTCGGACCGGCTGACGAACGCGCAGAAGCTCGCCCTGTCCGCCAATCCGCACGGCACCGTCCAGGCGCTCTTCGACGACTGCGCGATGGCCGCGGCGGACAAGCTGATCGGCGACTTCGGCGGACCGGCGTGGGACGAGGAGTCGTACCGGAAGCTGTACGACCGGGTGCGTGCCGAGATCGTGGACACCACGGTCCGCACGGTCGGCCAGGTCCAGCAGGTCCTCGCCGCCTGGCAGGCCTGTGAGCGCCGCCTGAAGGCCACCAGGAGCGTCGCGCTGCTCGCGAACCTCGCGGACGTACGTGCGCAGCTGGACGCCCTCGTGAAGCCCGGTTTCGTGACGGAGACGGGTCTGCGCCGCCTCCCGGACCTGATGCGGTACCTGGTGGCCGCCGACCGGCGTCTCCAGCAGATGCCGACGAACGTCCAGCGGGACACCAGCCGCATGGAGAAGGTCCACGAGATGCGGGACGAGTACGCCTGGCTGCTGGAGCAGCTGCCCCAGGGCCGGCCGGTGCCGCAGCAGGTCCTGGACATCCGCTGGATGCTGGAGGAGCTGCGGGTCAGCTATTTCGCCCACGCGCTGGGCACCGCGTACCCGGTCTCCGACAAGCGGATCGTGAAGGCGATCGACGCGGCGGCCCCGTGATCGGGTCCGCACGCTGAGTGAGTTCGACCACCGGGCTCCTGCTCCTGTACAGTCCTTCTCGCAGCACAGCGAAGGAAAGTGCCGCGAAACCTGGTCCTGTGGAGCAGTTTGGAGTGCTCGCCACCCTGTCAAGGTGGAGGCCGCGGGTTCAAATCCCGTCAGGACCGCAGAAAATCGAGAGCCCGGGTCTTCGGACCCGGGCTCTCGTGCGTGTGCCCGTCCCCCGGTCGGGGCCCTTTCGGCAACCCCGGCGGCACGACGGCGTCTTGACGGCGCCCCGTTCCGCCGGTACCCAGAAACCAGGGCCCTCGACCTCTCGGAGGTGGCGTATGGCAGCGACCGCCAGGCACGAGACGCGAGCCCTGCTGCGGGCCCATCTGGCGGCCGCCACGCAGTACCGCCACCTGACGCGGCACTGCCCCATCTGCCACCAACTCCTGCGGCTGGCCATGGAACCCGCCGCACGGGACGAGGAGAGCCCGGAGACGGCCGCCGAGGACGAGAGCCCCTCCCCGGCCTGACGCAGGCCGGTCCTCATCGGGACAACTCCCCTCTAGCGCACACCTCACAGGGGCAACAAGGACCCCGACGTGTGACGGGTGTCACCGCATAAGTTTTCAGAAGGGCGGTACTTACGCCCCACCTACAACAGGTCAATTTTATATGTGCAATTGCACGGGCCCCGTGGATGCCCCACAGGAGATCCGACACCCCTCCCCAGACTCCGACAAGCTCGCTCACAGTCGGGCCGTCCGGCGCACATCCCGGTCAGAAGCGGGGCACATCCAGAGCCCATCCCGGGAGCAACAGGGCATAAAAAAGATCGCGCTGGACCCGGCGGAGTCCAGCGCGATCTACGACACACCCTTGGCGCCTGCTTGTTCAGCTGGGGCGTGGGCTCCGTTGGGGCGGAACCCGCGTCGCTTGGAGCTGTTGGCCCGGACCTGCGGCGGGTTTGGGGGACCAGCCGAAATGCCCGGTTATGCGGTTGTTCAGGCTTCGCTGCGCTGCTGGGGGATGCCCGCGAGCAATGCGCGGACCTCCGCCTCGCGGTAGCGACGATGCCCGCCGAGCGTGCGGATCGACGTGAGCTTGCCGGCCTTCGCCCACCGCGTGACCGTCTTGGGGTCGACGCGGAACATGGTGGCGACCTCAGCCGGGGTCAGCAGCGGCTCGGCATCAGGGGTGCGAGCGGTCATGAGCGGCCTCCTCGGGAGAACCGAACCTTCTCGGTTCTTTCCTCTAAATTCTGCACCTTGACCCGCGTTGCCCGAAATGGCGGACGCGAGTCGAGTCGGTTATAGGACGAACGGCTTGTCCTCGGCACTACAACTACACCATCTGTCCAGCCGCGTCGGCCAAACCGATGGAATTGCCCTCCCAGGTGTTCATCAGCGACGGAAGCCGATGGACCATGCCATAGCGGACAGTCACACCCCTGTGACGATCAGTCACAGGGGCGATCAGGAGTCACCAGACCCCCCATAGCGTGCAATGCTGAGATTCCACCCAAAGTCGGACGGACGGAGTCCTCCCCGGACTCCTTGTCCTATTTTGGCATGAGGAGGGGCAAGCGGCGCAAGGGCCGAGTAAGTGCGGTCCGTCACCCTTGCGACAAACGCCCGGATCGGGACCTACGTCCGTGCCGAAGGATCCACGGCCCCGGACGGGAGCCGCGGGACGGCCGTGAAGACCGGCACGCGGCAGGTCAGTCCACCACGGCGGCCGTCTCCTGTCAGCCCCTCAGTTCGCCGAGCGCCGGTCCCGGACCGCGCGCCAGCGCTCCACGAGCCGGCCGTACGCCTCGCCCGCCATGGTGCCGTCCCCGGCCCGCAGCGCCTCGATGCCCTCGGCGACGTCGGCGGCCGAGTGGTCGCCCTCCAGCTCCCGGGCCGGCAGGACGTGCACCAGGCCGCCGTAGTCCAGCTCGACGAGCGAGCGGGGGTGGAACTCCTCCAGCCACCGGCCGACGTCCAGCAGGCCGTCGATCAGCGGCCCCTCCTCGATGGTGTCCTTGAGGGTGCGCAGGGCCCGCGCCACCCGCCGCCGCGCCTGCACCATCGGCGTCCGGTAGCGGAGCAGCGGCGCGTCCTGCCCCGACTCCCCCGGACCCTTGTCGTACTCGCGCTCCTCGTCGGAGACCAGCACGAACCAGTTCAGCGGCACCTGCCAGGTCGAGGTGCGGATCCACGGGCGGGCGTCGGGGTTGCGGGCCAGCCAGCGCTCGTAGTCCTGGGTGGCCTGGTGGCGTACGAGCGGCGGCAGCAGGGCGTCCAGGACCGGTGCCGGGAACTCCTCCGCGAGCTCGCCAAGGGCCAGCCAGCCGCGCAGCCGGGTGCGCCACGGGCAGACGCACAGCACCCCGTCGACCTCGGTGACGAAGGCGTCCCCGCTCTCGTGCACCGGCACCGGGACGGGCGGGACGGGCAGCAAGTCCGCCAGGGAACGACGCAGTTCGTCCTGGTACGACGGACGGTCGGGGCGCCGGGCGTAACGGTCCCAGTGACCGCGCTCCGGCTCCGGGAAGGCGGCCAGCGGTTCGTACACCCGCAGATAGGACGCGTACGGGACGATCACCGAGGACACCTTGGGCACCCCTGCTCCCTCCCCAACCGACCAGCCGTGAAACCCGGGCACGCCGGGCGCTCGACCCGCGCGCGAGCGACCGGGAAAACACTCAAATCGTCCCACGGCCGTGACCGAACGTACTCCGGGAGAGGGTGATCCTGAACACTGCCCGGATGGCGGCCGGGCGCAGGCTCTAATCTCAAGCCATCGGGAGCCCGCCACCCGCACGGGCACCGCCTCCAACCGCCGCTTCGTAGCTGGGAGTCACCACCGTGACCGACGTAACCAACGGCGTCCTGCACACCCTGTTCCAGTCGGATCAGGGGGGCCACGAGCAGGTCGTGCTCTGCCAGGACCGGGCCAGTGGCCTGAAGGCCGTCATCGCCATCCACTCCACCGCGCTGGGCCCCGCCCTGGGCGGTACGCGCTTCTACCCCTACGCGAGCGAGGAGGAGGCCGTCGCCGACGCCCTGAACCTCTCGCGCGGGATGTCGTACAAGAGCGCCATGGCCGGCCTCGACCACGGCGGCGGCAAGGCCGTCATCATCGGCGACCCCGAGCAGATCAAGACGGAGGAGCTCCTCCTCGCGTACGGGCGCTTCGTGGCCTCCCTCGGCGGCCGGTACGTCACCGCGTGCGACGTGGGCACCTACGTGGCCGACATGGACGTCGTGGCGCGCGAGTCCCGCTGGACGACCGGGCGCTCCCCGGAGAACGGCGGCGCGGGCGACTCCTCCGTGCTGACGGCGTTCGGCGTCTTCCAGGGCATGCGGGCCAGCGCCCAGCACCTGTGGGGCGACCCGACGCTGCGCGGCCGGACCGTGGGCGTCGCGGGCGTCGGCAAGGTCGGCCACTACCTGGTGGAGCACCTGCTCTCCGACGGCGCCGAGGTCGTGATCACGGACGTGCGCGAGGACGCGGTGCGCCGGATCGTCGAGCGGCACCCGTCGGTGCGGGCGGTGGCGGACACCGAGGCGCTGATCCGGGTCGAGGGACTCGACGTCTACGCCCCGTGCGCGCTGGGCGGGGCGCTGAACGACGACTCCGTGCCGGCGCTCACCGCGAAGGTGGTCTGCGGCGCCGCCAACAACCAGCTGGCGCACCCGGGCGTGGAGAAGGACCTCGCGGACCGCGGGATCCTCTACGCCCCGGACTACGTGGTGAACGCGGGCGGGGTCATCCAGGTCGCCGACGAGCTCCACGGCTTCGACTTCGACCGGTGCAAGGCGAAGGCGACGAAGATCTTCGACACCACGCTCGGAATATTCGCACGTGCGAAGACGGACGGGATTCCGCCGGCCGCGGCGGCCGACCGGATCGCCGAGCAGCGCATCGCGGAGGCACGCTCCCGCTGACCGCGGGCCGGCCCCTCGGGCGCCTGACACACCCTTGTCAGGGACCCGCCGACGCGTACTTCGAGAGAACTCTCACGTCCGTCGGCGGGTCGTGCGCCGAGAAGAGGTTAAAATCGCCGTTGACCAGCGGGGAAAGGGCACCTCGCGGGTTCTGGGCGAAGGCGCGTCCTGCGGGCGACGTACCGTATGGCCGCGGGCTCAGGTACCGTGGAAGCCCTACGGACCGGTCTCTCCACGGAGAGTCCGTTCCAGATCATGAACGCGTGTCAAGACTCTGGGGCCGTCGAGCCCCGTCACCGAGGGGGTCGAGCCATGGGGCGCGGCCGGGCCAAGGCCAAGCAGACGAAGGTCGCCCGCCAGCTGAAGTACAACAGCGGCGGGACTGACCTGTCGCGTCTGGCCAACGAGCTGGGCGCTTCGACTTCGAGCCAGCCGCCTAACGGCGAGCCGTTCGAGGACGATGACGAGGAAGACGACCCGTACGCCCAGTACGCGGATCTCTACAACGACGACGACGAGGACGAGGACGATCAGTCCGGTCCCCAGTCGCATCGTCGTGGCGCGTAGCGCTTGCAGCGGGCTCAGCAGGTTCCACGGCATCCGTAGGAACTCGTAGCACTTCACCCGGTCCGGGGCCTCAGCGCCGGACCGGGTTCAGTGCTGTCCCGGCCTGTCTCAGCTCGCGTAGTCACCCACGAGCGCCGCGCCCGTGGTGTGCTCGCCGCGCTCGGTGATCTCGCCCGCGATCCAGGCGTCCACGCCCCGGTCGGCGAGGGTGGCGAGCGCCGCGTCCGCCGACTCCTCCGGGACCACGGCGATCATTCCGACGCCCATGTTCAGCGTCTTCTCCAGCTCCAGCCGCTCCACCTGACCGGTCCGGCCGACCAGGTCGAAGACCGGGGCCGGGGTCCAGGTCTCACGGTCCACGATCGCGTGCAGCCCGTCCGGGACCACCCGGGCCAGGTTGGCCGCCAGGCCGCCGCCCGTGACGTGGGAGAAGGCGTGCACGTCGGTCGTGCGGGTGAGCGCCAGGCAGTCCAGCGAGTAGATCTTGGTGGCCTCCAGGAGTTCCTCGCCGAGCGTCCGGCCGAACTCCTCGATCCGCTGGTCCAGGCTGAGGTTGCCCCGGTCGAAGAGCACGTGCCGCACCAGCGAGTACCCGTTCGAGTGAAGGCCGGAGGACGCCATGGCGATCACCGCGTCACCCTTACGGATGCGATCCGCGCCGAGGAGCCGGTCGGCCTCGACCACGCCCGTGCCCGCGCCGGCGACGTCGAAGTCGTCCGGGCCGAGGAGACCCGGGTGCTCGGCCGTCTCGCCGCCCACCAGGGCGCAGCCGGCGAGGACACAGCCCTCGGCGATGCCCTTCACGATGGCGGCGACCCGCTCCGGGTGGACCTTGCCGACGCAGATGTAGTCGGTCATGAAGAGCGGCTCGGCCCCGCACACCACGATGTCGTCCATGACCATCGCGACCAGGTCGTGGCCGATGGTGTCGTACACGCCGAGCTGCCGGGCGAGGTCGACCTTCGTGCCGACGCCGTCGGTGGCGGAGGCGAGCAGCGGGCGCTCGAAGCGCTTGAGGGCGGAGGCGTCGAAGAGGCCGGCGAACCCGCCGAGGCCGCCGAGGACCTCGGGGCGCTGCGTCTTCTTCACCCACTCCTTCATCAGCTCGACGGCGCGGTCGCCCGCTTCGATGTCGACGCCCGCGGCTGCGTAGCTGGCACCTGTGGTCTCAGACATGGCTGTGAGAACTTTCGTGTCGTACAGCTGTAGTGCTGCGGAGTCTTACGGGCGACGGATCGCGTCGGCCGCGGCCGTCGCGGCGGGACCCGCCGCGAGCTCGGTCTCCAGAAGCTGCTTGCCCAGCAGTTCCGGGTCGGGGAGCTCCATCGGGTACTCGCCGTCGAAGCAGGCGCGGCAGAGGTTCGGCTTGGCGATGGTGGTCGCCTCGATCATGCCGTCGAGGGAGATGTACGAGAGGGAGTCGGCGCCCAGGGACGTGCCGATCTCGTCGATCGACATGCCGTTGGCGATCAGCTCGGCCCGGGTCGCGAAGTCGATACCGAAGAAGCAGGGCCACTTCACGGGCGGCGAGGAGATCCGGATGTGGACCTCGGCGGCGCCGGCCTCGCGGAGCATGCGGACCAGGGCGCGCTGGGTGTTGCCGCGCACGATCGAGTCGTCGACGACGACCAGGCGCTTGCCCTTGATGACTTCCTTGAGCGGGTTCAGCTTCAGACGGATGCCGAGCTGGCGGATCGTCTGCGAGGGCTGGATGAAGGTCCGGCCGACGTACGCGTTCTTCACGAGACCCGCACCGAAGGGGATGCCGGATGCCTCGGCGTAACCGATCGCGGCGGGCGTCCCGGATTCCGGAGTCGCTATGACCAGATCGGCGTCGACGGGAGCTTCCTTGGCCAGCTTGCGGCCCATCTCGACACGCGAGAGGTACACGTTCCGGCCGGCGATGTCCGTGTCCGGGCGGGCCAGGTAGACGTACTCGAAGACGCAGCCCTTGGGCTTTGCCTCCGCGAACCGCGACGTCCGCAGGCCGTTCTCGTCGATGGCGACGAACTCGCCCGGCTCGATCTCGCGCACATAGGCGGCGCCGCAGATGTCCAGGGCGGCGGACTCGGAGGCCACCACCCAGCCGCGCTCCAGCCGGCCGAGGACCAGCGGGCGGATGCCCTGCGGGTCGCGGGCCGCGTACAGGGTGTGCTCGTCCATGAAGACGAGGCTGAAGGCGCCCTTGACCTGCGGAAGGATCTTGGCGGAGGCCTCCTCGATGGTCAGCGGCTTGCCGTCGTCGTCCACCTGGGCGGCGAGGAGCGCTGTGAGGAGGTCGGTGTCGTTGGTGGCCGCGACCCGGGTGGTCCGGCCGTCCTGCTTGGGGAGGTCGGCGACCATCTCGGCGAGCTGCGCCGTGTTGACCAGGTTGCCGTTGTGGCCGAGCGCGATCGAGCCGTGCGCGGTGGCACGGAACGTCGGCTGGGCGTTCTCCCACACGGAGGCACCGGTGGTCGAGTAGCGGGCGTGACCGACCGCGATATGACCCTGGAGCGAACCGAGAGAGGTCTCGTCGAAGACCTGGGACACGAGGCCCATGTCCTTGAAGACGAGGATCTGGGAGCCGTTGCTGACCGCGATCCCCGCGGATTCCTGACCTCGATGCTGGAGGGCGTAGAGCCCGAAGTAAGTGAGCTTGGCGACCTCTTCGCCCGGAGCCCAGACACCGAAGACGCCGCAAGCGTCCTGGGGGCCTTTCTCACCGGGGAGCAGATCATGATTGAGTCGACCGTCACCACGTGGCACGCCTCCGAGTGTAGGCGAGATCGAGTACTGGTCCGAATTGGGTACGGCGGGTCACCGGGCGTCACACGACGGCCACGACCACCGAGCTCGTATCGTTTGCGCAGGTCAGAGCGGGTGCGTGGAGGCCGGAGCGGTCCCGTGCCGGCCCGGCGGGGGGCGTGCGGGGGCTCCGTCCGGCGTCCGTGAGTGAGCCGTCGCACATCAATCTGGTGCGGACGGGGGCTCCGAGGGTGATATGTCCGTCGCGGACGGCGACACCCGGCCGCTCACTTCATCAGCGGCAGCAGCCCCGACAGGTCCGCGCGCTCCCCGCTCGCGCTGACCTTGGCCTCGTCCAGTGCCGTACGCCAGGCGATCCGGCCCGTCGCGAGCCTGATCCACGTCAGCGGGTCGGTCTCCACGACGTTCGGCGGGGTGCCGCGGGTGTGCCGGGGGCCCTCGACGCACTGCACCACGGCGAACGGCGGGATCCGCACCTCCGTGGAGGCCCCCGGCGCCTTCAGGGCGAGGGCGTCGGCGAGCAGCCGGGTGCAGGCGGCGAGGGCCTGCCGGTCGCGGGGGATGTCGAGGCCGGGCACGGCGCGGTTCAGGTCGTCGGTGTGCACGACGAGTTCGACGGTACGGGTGACCAGGAAGTCGGCGAGGGTCATGGCACCGGCGCGGAGGTCGACGATCCGGGTCCCGGGGGCGGCGGCCAGGCGCTCGGCGAGGCGCTCCTCGGTACGGGCGAACAGCGCGTCGAGGTCCGGGGTGCCGGCGGCGAGCCGGCGGACACCGTCGGCGATGGCCTCCGCGAAGCCGGCGCTCCCGAACAGCAGGTCCACGAGGGAGAGTTCCGCCTTGCGCGGTTCGTCCCGGTCCAGGGCGCGGCTGACGGCCTCCACGGTCATCGTGACGTGGACGGCCAGCTCCCGCACGGTCCAGTCGCCCAGGCCCGAGGGCAGCGCCAACTGCTCGTCGTCGAGGGCCCGTACGGCCTCGCGCACGTTCCCGAACTGGGCGGAGACGGCGGCGCGGATCTTGGCGGGGTCGTAGCTGCGGGTGCGTTTCCTGGCCGGTGGCATGATCCTCAGCCTAGATCCTGGGCGCCGGGGGCGACCGGGGTTCTCCCGCCGCCGGCGTCGGGTCCCGCTCCGCACCCAACGGCGAAGGCCCCGCCCGGAGAACAGCCCGGACGGGACCTTCACACACGTACCGCCGCTCGGTCACCGCCCGGGGCGGCACCCTGTGCGGCAGAGGACGCCTACGCCAGCAGCGCGGGGATCGTCCCCTCGTGCGCCGTGCGCAGCTCGTCCAGGGAGAGCGCGAACTCGCCCTGGACCTCGACCGTGTCGCCGTCGACGACACCGATGCGGGTGACGGGCAGACCCCGCGCGCCGCACATGTCGTTGAAGCGCAGCTCCTCCGAGCGCGGGACGGCGACGACCGCGCGGCCCGCCGACTCCGAGAACAGGAGGGTGAACGCGTCCAGGCCGTCGGGCACGATCAGCCGCGCGCCCTTGCCGCCGAGCAGCGCCGACTCGACCACGGCCTGGATCAGACCGCCGTCGGACAGGTCGTGCGCGGAGTCGATCATGCCGTCACGGGACGCCGAGATGAGGATCTCGGCGAGCAGCCGCTCCCGCTCCAGGTCGACCCGCGGCGGGAGACCGCCCAGGTGGTCGTGGACGACCTGCGACCAGGCCGAACCGCCGAACTCCTCGTGGGTGTCGCCGAGCAGGTAGAGGAGCTGGCCCTCTTCCTGGAAGGCGACCGGCGTACGGCGGGCGACGTCGTCGATGACACCGAGCACGGCCACGACCGGCGTCGGGTGGATGGCGGCCTCGCCGGTCTGGTTGTAGAGCGAGACGTTGCCGCCGGTCACCGGGGTGCCGAGCTGCTGGCAGCCGTCGGCGAGTCCGCGGATGGCCTCGGCGAACTGCCACATGACGGCCGGGTCCTCGGGCGAACCGAAGTTCAGGCAGTCGGAGACTGCGAGCGGCTTGGCGCCGGTCGTCGCCACGTTGCGGTACGCCTCGGCCAGCGCGAGCTGCGCGCCGGTGTACGGGTCGAGCTTGGCGAAGCGGCCGTTGCCGTCGGTGGCGATGGCGACGCCGAGCCCGGTCTCCTCGTCGATGCGGATCATGCCCGAGTCCTCGGGCTGCGCCAGCACCGTGTTTCCCTGCACGAAGTGGTCGTACTGGGAGGTGATCCAGGACTTGGACGCCTGGTTCGGGGAGGAGACGAGCGCGAGGACCTGCTCCCTGAGCTCGTCGGAGCCGGCGGGCCGGGGCAGCTTGTTCGCGTCGTCGGCCTGGAGGGCGTCCTGCCACTCGGGACGGGCGTACGGGCGCTCGTAGACCGGGCCGTCGTGCGCGACCGTGCGCGGGTCGACGTCGACGATCTTGCCGCCGTGCCAGTAGATCTCCAGGCGGTCGCCGTCGGTGACCTCACCGATGACGGTCGCGATGACGTCCCACTTGTCGCAGATCTCCAGGAACCGGGCGACCTTCTCCGGCTCGACGACCGCGCACATGCGCTCCTGCGACTCGCTCATGAGGATCTCCTCGGGCGAGAGCGTGGAGTCGCGCAGCGGTACGTCGTCCAGGGTGACCCGCATGCCGCCCGAGCCGTTCGAGGCCAGCTCGGAGGTGGCGCAGGACAGGCCGGCCGCGCCGAGGTCCTGGATGCCGACGACCAGCTTCTCGGCGAAGGCCTCCAGGGTGCACTCGATGAGGAGCTTCTCCTGGAAGGGGTCGCCGACCTGGACGGCGGGGCGCTTCGAGGGCTTGGCGTCGTCGAAGGTCTCCGAGGCCAGGATCGAGGCGCCGCCGATGCCGTCGCCGCCGGTGCGGGCCCCGTAGAGGATGACCTTGTTGCCGGCGCCGGACGCCTTCGCGAGGTGGATGTCCTCGTGCTTCATCACGCCGATGGCACCGGCGTTGACCAGCGGGTTGCCCTGGTAGCAGGCGTCGAAGACGACCTCGCCGCCGATGTTCGGCAGGCCCAGGCAGTTGCCGTAGCCGCCGATGCCGGCGACGACGCCGGGCAGCACGCGCTTGGTGTCGGGGTGGTCGGCCGCGCCGAAGCGCAGCGGATCCACGACCGCGACCGGGCGGGCGCCCATCGCGATGATGTCGCGCACGATGCCGCCGACACCCGTGGCCGCGCCCTGGTAGGGCTCGACGTACGAGGGGTGGTTGTGCGACTCGACCTTGAAGGTGACCGCGTAGCCCTGGCCGACGTCGACGACACCGGCGTTCTCGCCGATGCCGACGAGCAGCGCGTCGGACTGCGGGGCCTTCTCGCCGAACTGGCGCAGGTGGACCTTGGAGGACTTGTACGAGCAGTGCTCGGACCACATGACCGAGTACATGGCGAGCTCGGCGCCGGTGGGCCGGCGGCCGAGGATCTCCACGACCCGCTCGTACTCGTCCCTCTTCAGGCCGAGTTCGGCCCAGGGCAGCTCGACGTCAGGGGTAGCGGCCGCGTTCTCGACCGTGTCCAGAGGCGTGCGGCTCATGCGTTGACCAGCTTCTTGAGGATCGAGGTGAAGAAGGGGAGGCCGTCGGTGCGGCCGCTGCCGATGAGCCGCTCGACGGCGTGCTCGGGGTGCGGCATGAGGCCGACCACGTTCCCGGCCTCGTTGGTGATCCCGGCGATGTCCCGCAGCGAACCGTTGGGGTTGAAGCCGACGTAGCGGAACGCGACCCGGCCCTCGGCCTCCAGCTGGTCGAGCGTGCGCTCGTCGGCGACGTAGCGCCCGTCCATGTTCTTCAGCGGGATGTGGATCTCCTGGCCCGACTCGTAGTCGGTGGTCCAGGCGGTGTCCGCGTTCTCCACCCGCAGCTTCTGGTCACGGCAGATGAAGTGCAGGTGGTCGTTGCCGAGCATCGCGCCGGGCAGCAGGTGGGCCTCGGTGAGGATCTGGAAGCCGTTGCAGATGCCGAGGACCGGCAATCCCGACTTCGCCTGCTCGATCAGCGGCTCCATCACGGGCGAGAAGCGGGCGATGGCGCCGGCACGCAGATAGTCGCCGTAGGAGAAACCCCCGCACAGCACCACGGCGTCGACCTGCTTGAGGTCCTTGTCCTTGTGCCAGAGAGCGACGGGTTCGGCACCGGCGAGCCGGATCGCGCGCTGCGTGTCCCGGTCGTCGAGGCTGCCCGGAAAGGTGACGACTCCAATACGAGCGGTCACTTCTCTTCCTCCACCTTCACGGTGAAGTCCTCGATCACGGTGTTGGCGAGGAAGGATTCCGCCAGTTCGTGGATGCGGGCGAGAGCGGCGTCGTCCACCGGTCCGTCCACTTCGAGTTCGAATCGCTTTCCCTGACGTACGTCGGAGACACCGTCGAAACCGAGGCGCGGCAGTGCACGCTGCACCGCCTGGCCCTGGGGGTCGAGGATCTCCGGCTTGAGCATGACGTCGACTACGACGCGTGCCACTGGCACTCCCGGTGTGTGGTGCTGAGCAGGTCCCTTCAGACTACCCGTACAAAATTTCTACTCGCGTAGATTCGTAGAATCCTACGTGACCCCGATCACGATCCGGCATCGGCGCGAGGGCGCCCACGGAAAATCCTGGGAAAAACCGCAGAAGACCGGTGGCACCCCATTGCCTCTGGACACGCGGGGGGATTTAGTCGGGCTTCACAATGCAATGCCGGGCACTGTACAAAGGAAAAGGCATTAGCCGATACTTTGCCCAATAACAGCCGGACAGTCGACATCTCTCCGCCCACTTCACGACGTCAGAGCACGTCATGGCGCGTGATCGCGGAGGAGTCGCACGAAGGGACCGATATTCGTGGCGCAGCGTGTCGTGGTCACTCTCTTTGACGACATCGACGGCTCGGAAGCGGCGGAGACGATCGCCTTCGGACTCGACGGCAAGTCGTACGAGATCGACCTCAATCCCGCCAATGCAGAAAAACTGCGTGAGGCCCTCGCGCCCTACGTCGAGGCCGGCCGCAAGCGCGCCAGGTCCGGCAAGGCGTACACGCACACGGCACTGACCCCGGACCCCGCCGCCGTCCGGGCCTGGGCCCGCTCCAACAAGCTGGACGTGCCGCCGCGCGGCCGCATCCCGCAGAAGGTCTACGAGGCGTTCGCCGAGGCGCACTGAAACCGGCGTCCCCCGTTCGGGGGACCCGGCCTCCCGGGCCTGACGAGGGGCCGTCAGCGGACCCTGGGGGCAGCCGACTTGCGCTGCCCCCCTGCTGGTCAGCTAGAGTCTGGAACACGCCGAGGGGCGAGGCCGAAAGGCCGGAGCCCACGAGGTCGTGCGGGTGTAGTTCAGTAGTAGAACATCCCCCTTCCAGGGGGAAGGCGCAGTGTGCAATTCCTGTCACCCGCTCCGCATCGCTTACCCACCACTCTTGTGGATCAGGTAAGGTGGTGCTCGCGCCGATCGGTGAGAGCCGGTCGGAGGCAATGCGAACGTAGCTCAGTTGGTAGAGCGCAACCTTGCCAAGGTTGAGGTCGCGAGTTCGAACCTCGTCGTTCGCTCCACAAAGAAGACCCCGGTCCATGACCGGGGTCTTCTGCTGTACCCGCTCGCCCTGTCCGCGGCCTTCGCGAATGCCGCGCGGTGATGTGAGCACGGCCACAGACTTTTCCTCGCCGCGCATCGGGAACGACCCGCGGGGCGCTGTACGCCCTCTTCCGCATACGCCCGCGTGTCCGCCGAGTTGGCCCGTCCCGGGGTGGACCGGCGAGCGCTCGGAGCGGGTCCGGAGGCGGCGGCCGAGCAGCCGGCAGGGCGTCCACGGCACCCGGGAGGTTGGGTATAGTAGCTGTCGCGCCACGGCGCAGTGCGGACGTAGCTCAGTTGGTAGAGCGCAACCTTGCCAAGGTTGAGGTCGCGAGTTCGAGCCTCGTCGTCCGCTCCATATGAAGAAGCCCCCGGCCTCGGCCGGGGGCTTCTTCGTGCGTTCAGGACCAGCTCGTACCGGTCAGCCGCTCGAACGCCTCGATGTACTTGGCGCGGGTCGCCTCCACCACGTGGGCGGGCAGCGCGGGCGGGGGCTGCTCGCTCTTGCGGTCCCAGCCGGACTCCGCAGAGGTCAGCCAGTCGCGGACGAACTGCTTGTCGTACGACGGCTGCGCGTGACCCGGCTCCCACTCGTCGGCCGGCCAGAAGCGGGAGGAGTCCGGGGTGAGCACCTCATCGGCGAGGACGAGCGTCTCCCCCTCGAAGCCGAACTCGAACTTGGTGTCCGCGAGAACGATGCCCCGGTCGCGGGCGATGTCGCGGGCGCGGCCGTAGACGGCGAGCGTCGTCTGGCGGAGCTGGGCCGCGGTCTCGGCGCCGACCTGGCGGGCGACCTCCTCGTAGGAGACGTTCTCGTCGTGCTCGCCGACCGCCGCCTTCGTGGCCGGGGTGAAGATCGGGGCGGGCAGCTCCGAGCCGTCCACGAGGCCCTCGGGGAGGGCGAGGCCGCAGACCGTGCGGGACTCGTCGTACTCGACCAGGCCGGAACCGGTCAGGTAGCCGCGCGCGACGCACTCCACGGGGACCATCCGCAGCGACTTGCAGACCAGGGTGCGGCCCGCCCAGTCGGCGGGGGCGCCCGGCGGGAGCTCGGTGCTCAGGACGTGGTTGGGGGCGAGGTCCGCGAGCTGGTCGAACCACCACAGCGACAGCTGGGTGAGGACGCGGCCCTTGTCGGGGATCTCGGTCGGGAGCACCCAGTCGTAGGCGGAGATGCGGTCGCTGGCGACCATCACGAGGTCGCCCGCCTCGTTCTGGTACAGGTCGCGCACCTTGCCGGTGTGCAGGTGCACCAGACCCGGCACCTGAAGGGGCTCGGGCTTTTCGGCGAATCCGGACACGGTTCCTCCCCGTGGTTGAAGAAAAAGGGGCGCCCGCGGGCCCGAAGAGGCTGCGGTGGGCGACGGGTGGGCCCAGGTGGCTCGATTCTCCCGTATGCGGCGACCGGTCCGGGCCACGGGGTGCGCGGCGGGAGCGCGGGGTTGCGGGTGGTCCGGGGTGTGGCCGGAGGGGTGTGGCCGGTGGCCCGGGGCGCGGGGGAAGGGAGGGGCCGAAGGGGAGCGCGGTGCGGGAGGGGTGCCTCTCAGTCGCGTTTGCAGATGCGGTCCAGGAGGTTCGCCGTGGCGCGCTGGACACGTGTGTCGACGTGGCCGGGCCGGTCCAGGGCCGGGGACCAGGCGAACGTTCCGGACGCGAAGACCAGGGCGCCGGACGCGGCACGGTAGACGGAGGTCTCCTGGTGGCGGGTGACGCCCTCGCTGTCCGCGTAGGGGGAGTGGGCCAGCAGGATGCGGCCCTGGTGCTCGGGGAGCGGGGTGCGCGGGAAGTAACGGTCCGCCTCGCCGGCGACCAGGCCCGGGAGCTCGTCCCCCTCGTGGGCGCCGGTCGCCTCCCACAGCCAGTGGTCCGCGTTCCTGACGACGAGGGGGTGGGGCTCCGGGACGCGGCCCGCGTACTGGATGCCGATCAACTGCTGTTCCGGGCGGTCGATCTCCCGCCAGAGCGCCGGCTTTCCGGGGCCCTTGCGCTTGCGGCAGGTCAGCAGCCGGTCCGGGACGCCCGACGGGGACGGGCCCAACTCCACCTGCCAGTACATGGTGTTGGCGGAGAGGAAGACGAGCGAGGTGCCGTGGTCGCGGGCGCGCTCCACGGCACGGCGCATGGCGGGCGACCAGTACTCGTCGTGGCCGGGGAACACCAGGCCCCGGTAGCGGGTGGGGTCGACCCGGCCGGCGTGCAGGTCGCGGGCGTCGGCGTAGGCGAGGTCGTAGCCGTAGCGCTCGGCCCAGCGGATGAAGTCGTAGGCGTGCCCCACGTGCAGGGGCAGTCCGGCGCCCGCGTACGGGCGGTCGAAGGAGATCGTCGTCGCCGCGTCGGCCTCGCCGAGCAGCCGGCCGTCCTCGTCCCACGCGTGGTAGAGGCTGGCGCCCGTGCGGCCGTCCTCCGGGTAGAGGTTGTACGCCTGCCACGTGATGTCCGGGAGCAGGAGCAGCAGGTCGGCCGGCTGTTCGTCGCGGACCGTGAAGGGGACGTGGGAACGGTAGCCGTCGGCGGTGGTGAGCACGGCGACGTACGCGCCGACCGACCAGTACGTCGGGACCTGCAGCCGCCAGGACAGCCACCAGTGGTGGCAGGAGACCGTGCGGTCGGCGGTGAGCGGGGGCGGCTGGACGATGCCGGAGAGGCGCGGGCTGGTGGTGATCTTCGAGGCGCCGTCGCCGCCGTAGTGGCCGATGCGGTAGATGTCGACGCTGAATTCCTGCGGCGGGTCGACCGTGATGTGGAAGTCGATGGCCTCGCCGGGGGTGGCCGCGCCGGTGGACGTGAACCCCTTGATCTGGCGGCGGACGTCGTCGGCGGAGCGGGGTCCCGGGGTCGTGGGGCGGGAGCGCGACGGGCGGGGACGCGGGACGCCTCGGCCGGGGCGGGCGGTGGCCTGCGCTCCGGGGAGGTCGTCGACGGCGTCGATGTACCAGGGGACGACCTGGCCGGTGTCGCCGAAGTACTGCTCGTCACCGCGGAGCCACGGGACGGGGCCCTGACCGAAGGGGTCCGTCACGGCGTGCGCCAGTGCTCCCGACTCCCAGCGGCGGATCTGTTCCGACCCCATGTGTCCTCCCCTCCCCAGCGCCCCCGTCACCGTTGCGTTTCCTGCCCTGTGCGCGATCGGTCCCAGCACATCACATAACGCGCGCACTCCGTCACCGTTCGTCGCGAATTGACGTGAACGGAACGGGAGGCTCCGCCAAGGTCGAACGCAACCGTCAGCGCGGGAGGGCGCCCTCAGACCAGCCGGACGGGTTTCTCGGGGCGGACGCCCGTCTGGTGCAGCCAGGTCTTCAGGGGGGCCGGGTCGCCGGTCTCGACCAGGGCGAGGACGCGGGGGCCGAGGTCGGCGGCACGCTCACCGTCGACGAGGAGGGAGGGGCCGTCGAGCCAGTCGAGGCCCGGTATCGCGCCCGCCGTGTCCATCGCGGCGCAGCAGACCATCGCGGTGACGTGGTCGGCCAGCAGGTCCCGGCCCGTGCGGGGCGGCTGCAGGGGGAAGAGCGGAAGCATCCCGTCCTCCCACAGCGCGCTGTCGGGGCCGCCCTGCTCCACGCCGGACGCGGGGACGGGTCCCGCGGCCGCCTCCTCGCGCGCCACCTCCGCGCTGAGGGCGGCGGCCAGCGCCGCCGTCCGCTCGTTGCCCAGCGGGTCTTCGTCCTCTTCGTCGTCGCCGTCCAGGCCCCCGCCGGGCGCGACACCGTCCGCCTGCCCCCCGCCGGCTATGCCCCCGTCGCCGGCGCCCGTGTCCGGTTCCCCGTACGGAGGGGGCGTCACCGCGGCGGCGGGGTCCGGCCCGTCACCGGCGGCGGTCGTCAGGTGCTCCATGACCCGGGACAGGGTCGGGCCGGGGCCGCCGGGCTCCGCCGGGCCGCCGGAGGGGCAAACGCCCTGGGCGTCGAGGACGCGGTGGAGGCGGGCCGCGTCGGTCCGCCACTTCCGGTCGACGACCTCCTCCGGGTACTCCTGCCAGTTCACCGGCGCCCAGTCCGGGCCTCGCTCGGCGGGGCCGCCGTGGAAGAGGCGGGCGGCGAGGAGGGAGGCCGCCTCGTCGACCGCGCCGGGCTCTTCGAGGAGGTCGCAGGCCGGGCGCTCGCCCAGCCGGGAGGCGAAGCCCTCCGCGAGGCGGTCACGGCGCGAGAGTTCGGTGAGGGCCGCCACGACGCCCGCGTCCAGGCGAGAGGGCCAGCGGCCCATGCGCCAGGCGGGCAGCGCGACCCGGGTCAGCAGCCGGTCCCAGCCCGCGTACGCGAGCCCGACCTGCTCCTGGGCGACGATCCGCAGTCCGTAGTCCACGGTCTGCGCACGCTCGGCGGCGGCCGCCGCCACCCCCCGCTCCATCTCCGCCGCGTGCCCGCGGCAGCTGCGCAGGAGCAGCCGGACCACCCAGCCGGCGCCGCCGAGCACCGTCCGGACGAGGGGACCCCGGGTCGGTGCGGACGTCACGGCCACGGCCGCGTCCAGACCGCGTACGAAACGGCGGGCCGCGGCTATGTCCGGGTGGGCGGAGGGGCCCGTGCCCGCGACGACGGGGGCGAGGACCGCGCGCAGCTCCCCCACCCGCATCCACCACAGGAACGGCGAGCCGATGACGAGGACGGGCGTGGCGGTGCTCCGGCGGTGCGCGTGCCTCGTGGCCCGGCCGAGACCGCCGGACAGCGCGGAGAGGCGGCCGCCGCGGCGCTGCGGGGGCCTGCCCTGCGCCGGGTGCGTGCGGTCCTCCAGCCAGCTGTCGCAGTCCGGGGTGAGCGCTATCGCGGAGGGGACCGGGACGTCGAGCCGGTCGGCCAGGTCGCGCACCATCCGGTACAGGTCGGGCGCCGAGGTCTCGACGACCGGCACCGTCGGGCTCATCGCCGGCCGGGCCCGGGAGACCACCAATGCGATACCGGCGGCCGCCAGCAGGACGACCACGGCCAGGGCGGTCACGACCCGGCGGGCCGTCCCCCAGCCGCCGCCGACGAGATGGCCCGTGGACCCGCCGACGAGCAGCACGACGGCGACGGCCGCGGGCAGCAGGGCGACGGCCAGCGCCCTGCTGCGGATGCGCAGCACGGCGAGAGCCCGGGAGCGCGCCGCCAGCGCGCCCACCTCCACACCCATACCGGTCACGACCGGATGCCACCCCCTACCGTCTCGCCCGGGGCCCGCCGTGACAGTGGCTGTCACGGTCGGCGCCGGGGCATCTGCTGGCGTTGCTCATCCCCCCACTGTGGCACCCGCCACCGACATCGCAATGCCGGTGGGCCAAGTGCCGGAACGCTTGCGCCGCACCCTAGTTGGGGCCTCGGCCCCAGTCAGCCGGATGGGGCATCGGTCACTCGATGGAATGGCTTTGGGGAGAGCTGGATGACAGTGGGCAACGATCAGGCCCCGGATCCCAAGGGGAATCCGGGGCCTGAGGTGGCGGGCCGTGGGTGACGGAGCGTGTCCGTCACCGTCGTGCCGCGGGCCGGTAGGCGATCGGGGTGCCGGGCGGCGTCCGCGCGCCGCCCACCTCCCCGTTCTACGCTTCCGCCGCCGCCTTCGCCGCGATGTCGGTGCGGTGCTGGGAGCCGTCGAGACGGATCCGGGAGAGCGCCGTGTACGCACGGTCGCGGGCCTGCGTGAGGTCGTCGCCGACGGCCGTGACGGACAGGACGCGACCGCCCGCGCTGACCACCGCGTCACCGTCGCGCTTCGTCCCGGCGTGCAGGACGTACGCGTTCGGCGCGTCTTGGGCCGCCACCTCGTCGAGGCCGGTGATCGCGTCGCCGGTGCGCGGGGTGCCGGGGTAGTTGTGCGACGCCACGACCACGGTGACGGCCGCCTCCTCGCTCCAGCGCAGGGGCGGGAGGAAGGCGAGGTTGCCGGTGGCCGCGGCGAGCAGCAGACCCGCGAGCGGGGTCCTGAGGCGGGCGAGGACCACCTGGGTCTCCGGGTCGCCGAAGCGCGCGTTGAACTCGATGACCCGCACGCCGCGGCTGGTGATCGCGAGGCCCGCGTAGAGAAGGCCGGAGAACGGCGTACCGCGGCGGCGCAGCTCGTCGACGGTCGGCTGGAGGACGGTCTCCATGACCTCGTCGACCAGCTTCGGGTCCGCCCAGGGCAGGGGCGAGTACGCGCCCATGCCGCCGGTGTTCGGGCCCTCGTCGCCGTCCAGGGCGCGCTTGAAGTCCTGGGCCGGTTGGAGCGGGACCACGGTCTCGCCGTCGGTGACCGCGAAGAGGGAGACCTCGGGGCCGTCGAGGAACTCCTCGATGACGACGCGGTCGCAGGCGTTGGCGTGGGCCCGGGCGGCGTCGAGGTCGTCGGTGACGACGACGCCCTTGCCGGCGGCGAGGCCGTCGTCCTTCACCACGTACGGGGCGCCGAAGGCGTCGAGCGCCTCCTCGACCTCGTCCGGCGTCGTGCAGACGTAAGAGCGCGCCGTGGGGACGCCGGCGGCGGCCATGACGTCCTTGGCGAAGGCCTTGGAGCCCTCCAGCTGCGCCGCCTCCTTGGAGGGGCCGAAGCAGGGGATGCCCGCCTCGCGCACGGCGTCGGCGACTCCCGCGACGAGCGGGGCCTCCGGGCCCACGATCACCAGCTCGGCGCCGAGGCGCGTGGCCAGCGTGGCCACGGCGGCACCGTCGAGGGCGTCGACCGGGTGCAGCTCGGCCGTCTCCGCGATGCCTGCGTTCCCGGGGGCGCAGTGCAGTGCGGTGACGTCGGGGTCGTGGGACAGGGAGTGGCACAGGGCGTGTTCGCGGGCGCCGCTACCGATGACAAGGACCTTCACGGGGGTCAGCCTAACCGTCCCGGGCGAGTGCCTTTGTAGAGGATTCCGAGGCGTGGACGCGGGCGGGTTGGTGTGAATCTCCAGTTGGGGGTGGGGGGTACGGGGGCGGGGCGGGATTGAGGGTGAGGTTCGGGGGTGGGGTGCGGTGGGGGGGGAGGGCAGGGCTGCGGGACTTGGGGAGCCGGAGGCCGGGGAGTGGGGGCGCGGTCTGCGCGGGGCGGGGACACGGTCGCAGGCGCCCGGGGGGCCGGGGTTGCGGTCGCGTCGCCTTGGCGGCGCGGGGCGGGGACACGGTCGCAGGCGCCCGGGGGGCCGGGGTTGCGGTCGCGTCGCGTTGGCGTGGGCCGAAGTTACGGCTGTACGGCGCCCGGTGGGCCAGGGCCACGGCCGCAGGCGGCCGGGGTGGGGCATGGCCACGCCCGCCGGGGGCCGAGGGATGGCCGCAGCGTCGGCTCAGCGTGGGCGGCGGCGTGGCCCAAGGCCACGGCTGTAGGGCCCTCGACGTGGGCGGGGTCACAGCCGCACCGCGTCGGTGTGGGTGTGGGCGGTGGGCGTGGGCGTGGGCCGGAGCATCGCCTGCACGGCATCGGCGTAGGCCGGGGATCAGGCGTACGGCGCCTGCGGGGGCCTGGGCCACAGCCGCACCACGTTGGCGTGGGCGTGAGCCGCGTCTCCGGAGCCGTACCACATCGGCGAGGCCCGGATCAGGACCGCATGCCGTCGGCGTGAGCCAGAGCCACGGCCGTACGGCATCGGCGTGAGCCGGGGATCAGGGCCGCCACGGCCTCGGCGTGGGTGTAGACCGGCGTCACGCCCGTACGGCGCCGACGTGGGCCGGGGCAACAGCCGCACCGCGCCTGCGTGAACCGGAGTCGCGGCCGCACGACATCGGGTGAGCCGGGGACGGGCCGTACGGCATCGGCGTCGGACTGAGCCGAGGCCGGGGTCGGGCTACTCGTGCGAGACCTCTTCGACCACCGTCGCGCCCAGTTCGCGGACGATCAGGTCGTGGCCCGAGAGGGCGGACTCGTCCAGGTCGGGGTCGTCGTCCTCGGGGGTGTCGTCCTCGGGTGAGACGGGGGGCGGGGGCTCCGCCGCGGGCGGGGCCGGTCTCGGGGCGGACGCGGACGGGCCCGAGGACGCCGGGCCCTGCGAAGGGGCGGGGCGGGCCGCCGGGGCCGGCTGCTGCGGGGCGGGACGGGGCGCCGCCGGTCCCCCACCGTGCCCACCGCCGAAACCGGGGCCCGGCGCGGGAGGCGGCGCCGAGCCGCCCGACGGGTCGACGATGGCGTCGATCTTCCACTGCACGTTGAACTGCTCGGCCAGCGCCTGCTTCAGCACGTCCTCGCTGCCGCTGCTCGCGAAGTTGTCCCTGGCGCCCGCGTTGACGAAGCCGATCTGGAGGGTCGTGCCGTCGAAGCCGGTCACCTGCGCGTTCTGGCTGAGCAGGATCCAGGTGAAGCGGCGCCGGTTCTTCACCGCCTCCAGGATGTTCGGCCAGAGCGTGCGCGGGTCGGGGCCGCCGGGCACGGAGGCGGAGGGGGCGGGCGCGGCGGCTGCCGGAGCCGGGGCGGGTGCGGGCGCGGGGGCGGCCGACGGGGCCGGGGCCGCGGGCGGGCCCGAGGCTGTCTGGCCACCGGCGGGCGTGGTGGTGGGCCAGCCGCCGGGGCGCCGGGCGCCTCCGCTGCCCGCCGCCGTCGCGGTGGGCCAGGCGCCGGGGGCGGGGGCGGCGGGCCGGTCCGGCTGGGCAGGCGGGGCCGCCGGGGCCGGAGCCTGGACGGGCGCCTGCGCCGCGACCGGGGCGGGCGCGGGCGTGGGCTCCGGCTGGACCGGGGCCGGGGCGGGAGCCGGTGGCTGTGCCAGGGCGCCGGTGTCCGTCGCGGGACCGCCGGTCCCCGGAGCCGCGCCGGCCGACCGCACCGCGGCCCGGGCCGCGGCGGCACCGCCTCCCGGGGGCACGGCGGGTCCGCCGCCCGGCGCCGGTGCGGGAGCGGCCGCCTGCGCGAGCGGCGCGCCGTGGGCGTCCGGGCCCGGTGCGGGCACGTAACCCATGGCGGGGGCGGCGCCGGCCCCGGTGAAGTTCACCCCGCGCTCGATGCGGTCCAGCCGGGCCATGACGGAGCGCTCGTCCCCGTAGGCGGCGGGCAGCAGCACGCGCGCGCAGATGAGCTCCAGCTGGAGCCGCGGCGAGGTGGCGCCGCGCATCTCGGTCAGTCCCTCGTTCACGAGGTCGGCTGCACGGCTCAGCTCGGCGGCGCCGAAGACGGCGGCCTGGGCCTGCATCCGCTCCACGACGTCGGCGGGGGCGTCGATGAGCCCCTTCTCCGCGGCGTCCGGCACGGCCGCCAGGATCACCAGGTCCCGCAGGCGCTCCAGCAGGTCGGCGACGAACCGGCGGGGGTCGTTGCCCCCCTCGATGATGCGGTCCACCACCTCGAAGGCCGCCGCCCCGTCCCCGGAGGCGAACGCCTCGACCACGGAGTCCAGCAGCGACCCGTCCGTGTAACCGAGCAGGGAGGTCGCCATGGCGTATGTCACACCGGCGTCGCCCGCTCCGGCGAGCAGCTGGTCCATGACGGACATGGAGTCACGCACGGAACCGGCACCCGCGCGCACGACCAGCGGCAGCACGCCGTCCTCCACGGGGATGCCCTCGCTGCCGCAGACCTCGCCGAGGTACGTGCGCAGGGTCCCGGGCGGCACCAGACGGAAGGGGTAGTGGTGGGTCCGCGAACGGATCGTCCCGATGACCTTCTCGGGCTCGGTCGTGGCGAAGATGAACTTGAGGTGCTCCGGGGGCTCCTCGACCACCTTCAGCAGCGCGTTGAAGCCGGCCGGCGTGACCATGTGGGCCTCGTCGATGATGTAGATCTTGTACCGGCTGCTCGCGGGGCCGAAGAATGCCTTTTCCCGCAGGTCACGGGCGTCGTCCACGCCTCCGTGGGACGCGGCGTCGATCTCGATGACGTCGATGGAACCCGGCCCGTTCCTGGCCAGGTCGCGGCAGGACTGGCACTCGCCGCAAGGTGTCGGCGTAGGACCCTGCTCGCAGTTCAGACAGCGGGCGAGGATGCGCGCGCTCGTGGTCTTACCGCACCCACGCGGACCGCTGAACAGGTACGCGTGATTGACCCGGTTGTTCCGCAGCGCCTGCTGCAACGGGTCGGTGACATGCTCCTGCCCGATGACCTCGGCGAACGACTCCGGGCGATAGCGGCGGTACAGCGCGAGAGACGACACGCATACGAGGTTATAGGCGCCCACTGACAACCCGGACCGCCCGGAAGCGACCCCCGCTCCGGACCCGCCCGCCCTTCGGGGCCACCGGCCGACCGCCGGCCGCACGGCCCTGGGAACGCAGACGCCCCCCACGCACCCGCCAGAGCCAACCTACCCTTGCTGCCTTCCGGCCCTGGGGGAGTTCAGTCAGATAGCGCCACGTGAGGGGCTCCGCACAGGTTACCTGATCCTGGCGGTGAGAACGAGTTCGCGAGCACTCCTCAACGTCTTGTATTGTTTGCCGCGGAGGATTCGCCTAGAGGCCTAGGGCGCACGCTTGGAAAGCGTGTTGGGGGCAACCCCTCACGAGTTCGAATCTCGTATCCTCCGCCAGTGCCTCACCGGGCAC
Organism: Streptomyces sp. NPDC005496; assembly: GCF_042872045.1. Lineage (NCBI taxonomy): Bacteria > Bacillati > Actinomycetota > Actinomycetes > Kitasatosporales > Streptomycetaceae > Streptomyces > Streptomyces sp. NPDC005496. Next base: position 627,117 of record NZ_JBIAJQ010000005.1, on the reverse strand, counting down.
TAACGTCGAAGGGCCCCACCGCGAGGTGGGGCCCTTCGACGTTGTCCGTCCTATTCGGTTCAGAACATGCCTCCACCGGCGCCGATCGTCTGGCCGGCGATCCAGCGGCCCTGGTCGGAGACCAGGAAGCGGACGATGTCGGCGATGTCCTCCGGCTGTCCGACGCGGCCGAGCGGCGTGTTCGCGACCTCGGCGTCGATCACCGCCTGTCCCGCGGCGACCAGGGCCGGCGTCAGGACGGCGCCGGGCAGCACGCTGTTGACCGTGATGCCGCGGGGGCCGACCTCGTGCGCGAGCACCCGGACCAAGTGGTCGACGGCGGCCTTGCTGGCCGCGTAGACGCCGGTTCCGGTGCGCGGCATCCGCGTCAGCCCGGCCGAGATGGCGACGATCCGCCCGCCGTCGGGGAGCCGGAGCGCGGCCTCGCGCAGCGCGATGAACCCCGCCCGCGCGTTCACGGCGAACATCGCGTCGAACTGCTCGTCGGTCGTGTCGACGATCGTGCCGTGGTTCACGTTGGCGGCGTTCAGCACCACGATGTCGAGGCCGCCGAACTCCTTCTCCGCGAAGTCGAACAGCCCGCGCAGCTGCGCGGCGTCGGCGATGTCGGCCGGAGCGGCCACCGCGGTGCCGCCGGCCCCCTTGATTCCGCGTACGACGTCCTCGGCGTCCTGGCGCTCCGACGGGTAGTAGTGGACGACCACGCTCGCCTCGTCTCCGGCCAGGCGTTCCGCGATCGTCCTGCCGATTCCCCGCGACGCTCCCGTCACGAGCGCGACCTTGCTGTGCACTGCCATCGAACGACCTTCTTCGTGCGGCCCGGCCTCCCGGGATAAGCTGACTTCTGACACTTGTCAGATTACGCCCGTTCTGACAGGCGTCAAGCAGAGGTGACCCAGTACACGCGGCGCCTCCGCGCCAGACCGACGGAAGGTGTCAGATGGAACCGCGACGGAAGAACGCCGCCGTGCAGCTCGACGAGAGCGAGATCCTGCGCCGAGGGCTCGACACGTTCGCCGAGCTCGGCTACGACGCGACCACCGTGCGGGAGCTGGCCCGCCGGCTCGGGGTCAGCCACAACTTCATCAATGACCGTTACGGGTCGAAGGCGAGCTTCTGGCGCGCGGTGGTCGACTTCGCGCTCACCGGCGTCCAGGCCGAGCGTGACGCCCTGCTGGCGCGGCACCGCGACGACGCCGAGCGGCTGAGGGAGGCGGTCGGTCAGCTCTATCGCATGACGGCGAACGCGTCGCAGCTCAACCGGCTGATCGCCGACGAGTCCACTCGCGACTCCGACCGCCTGGACTATCTGCACCAGCGGTTCGTGCAGCCGTTCTGGGACAGCCTCACGCCGACGATCACGGCTCTCGTCGACGCGGGGCGCATCCCGCGCGTAGCCCCGCGCATCCTCTACTTCGCGATCATCGGCCCGGCCCTGGCCCTCACCCAGGACCCCATCGCCGACCGCCTCGACCCCGCCACCACGCCGACCGCGCACCACGACCGGAACGGCATGGCCGACGCGTTGGCGGCCCTGGCCCTGCACGGTCTGCTGCCGCCGGAGGAACGGACGTGATTTCAAGTCCGTGACGCACCGCGAGGACGACTCTCAGCCTTGCGCCGCCACTACGACGCGGGAGAGCTGCAGGCAGGGCCAAACTCCTAGACATGCTGCACACATCACGCCTCTCCGTGGCTGCCGCGTCGTGCCGGTCACGCAGTACAGAGGCGTTCCATCATCAGGCCGCGCTGCAATTAACTTCCGGGGCAGGCCGAATCTCTGTATGCCCAGCCGGATTTATCAGCTCTTGACGGGTGCGTTGCTCGACCAGAACGTGGACTTCACGTTCGGCGCCGGCAACTCCTGCTTCGAGTAGTCAGGGCCGTTCGGCTTACTGGTCGGCTGCGCAACCTCGGACTCCTTTACGCATGGGGTGGTGACGCTTAGGTGTGCTTGGCCGTTGGGGCCGATCAGGACTTCAAGCTGGAAGCCGTCTTGTGTCCTGAAGTGCGCTACGAGTCCGTTCGGGCTCGTGGTGACAAGCTTGTAGCCCTTGCTCTTCCAGTGCCGTTCGAGAACGCCGAGGAAGCTGCCACGCCGCTCGGCAGAAATGATCGTCATGACGGCACGATCGCGGTCCACATAGCAGTCACCCGGCATGGAGTACCGATGTGTCCACTCCACGGGAGGCTTGATAACGGCAAAAGCCTCGTCAAGAATTTTGTCCGCCCTGTCGGCGGCTTCCTGCAGATTCATCTTCGACTGGCTTTCCTTGCTCGAGGACGCGGAACCCGTCGTACCGCATCCAGTAAGAAGCAGTGCCAACACTGCGACCACTGCAACTCTTCCCCTCATCGCGGCGTCTCCCTTCTGACGTATTCCGGATGCCCTGCAACAATGGCAGCGATATTCTGAGCAGAGATTTTATCCTTCCCCGCTTCTGGAGAGAAATAATTACTGTGGGCTTCGAAATCCAACTTTGAATCCAAAACATCTGAGTAGACCGGTTGCACAAGCTCCGGCCCGGGTAGGGTCTCGAACCTGTTGGCGCCGAATGCTTTACTTGCCGGATCCTTGCCAAACCAGATGTCGTCGTCACCCTGGTCAGCGACCTCTGCTCCTAGATACGCGCCGGCCGGCCCTCCCCCGAAGAATCCCATGGTTCCTGCCACGGCTTCCTTCGACGAAGGAAGCTTGGTGACAATGTCGTTCTCCGCTGCGCCCACCCAGACGTGATCCTTACCAACACCCAGATCCTCGGCCTTGTCGACACCGACGCCGGGACTTCCGACGAGAATGATGTCATCGGCGCCCGGAATCCCTCCCGCCTCCTGCGTGGCGCCACCTACCAATCGAGAGCCATATGAATGCCCGATGGCGGTGACGTGGGGATCAGAATTCTCATTCGTTGCCGTAATTCCACTCATGAAGCTGTTGTAGGCGGGGGCACCGCGCTCGGCGTCGCTCGTCGTCATCACATCGAGCGACTGAGGCGCGTCGTAGCCGAGCCATACGATCGATGACGAGGATGCATCAAACTTCTGGGCTTCCGTGGCCGTATAAAAAGCGCGTTTCACCGTACCATCAGCAAATTCAGCGTCGAGTTTGGTGCCCAACCCGGGCGCATAAGCCGATACGTTCTTTGAAGTGTCAGGGTTTCCGTAGGCGACGATCGCTCTCCCGTTCCCGTCGAGACTGATACCCAGAAGGAGCATCGGCGGCTGGCTTCCTGCGTTGAGCTTGTTCTGGATACCCCTCAGCCCTTCGAGCTTTTCCTTGGAAGCCTCGTCGTGCTGTCCTTCCAAGTGTGCGATGAGGAGCCGAATGTTCTCTCGGTTTACCTCGTCCCTGACCGTGGACGGAATCCCGTCCAAGTTGCCGATGATTTCCGGGAATCCCGCCTTGTACTCCTCGCGCTGCTCTACGCTGAGGCTGTCCCACCATTCCTTGCGGTCGGTGGCTGACTTGTCCAACGGGATCTGGTCCTGAAGGTACTGACTGGCCGCTGCACTCACGACATCGACATCGGCCGCTGCGTCCGCCCATGTCTTGGAGTCGACGTTCAGCCCTGGCGCCGCCTTAAGCTTGTTCAGTGCCTTGCTGTACCGATCGTCGATCTCCTGGGCTTCCCGTACGGCGTGGGCAATGCGGTCGGCGATCTCCGCAGCCCGCGCATGGTGAGGATTCGGGTTCTTGAGCTGAGGGCTCCTGGGCACCAGGCCCGGTGACTGAAACCCTGTGTCGTTACCCGTGATCAGTCCGTTGTTACCCAGGACTGTGCCGCCGGGAATCGGCTCACCAGTGAGCTGATTCTTACCGCCTGCGGGATACGTGATAGTGCCGTCCGTATTGACCATGTACGCCAGCGCTTCCGCATCGTCCAAGGCCTCATTCAGGCGGCGCCTGGGCGCGGCAATCTCGGCCGAAAATCCGTCAAGAGCTGCAGCGACCAGGCCGCACTCGACTTGCGTGTAATGGAAGTTTTCCGACAATTTCCGCAACTGTTTGAGTGCCGCGTCCGCGGCCTCACCTTTGTTGGCCTTCCGCATGGTCGCGGTGATCTGCTTATCAATCCGGTCCAAGGCCGCGCCCGCAGTGCTGCTGATCGCATGGTATCCGTCTGCCGCCTCCGCGTACTCGGTCGGCTTGAGAGCTTTAAGAGTCAGATGGTCCATGTCACCGCCCCTTGGCTCGGCTGGCGGAGGACGCGTCCTCGTAGTACTCCGTCCTGACCTTGGCAATCTCGGCCTTGATCGCCTCGTCAGTCCGTAGCTGGTCGTTGCCCGTCTTCTCCAGCACGTCGGCAAGTCCGGCGCACACCTCGCTCACGTCTTTCACGTAGCGCTTCCAGGAGTCGTAGACGCTGCGCTGGGCCGCTGCGGTCAGGCAACCGGGTTCCTTTACGAGTCCAGTCTGGCCCAACTCCGTTTTCCGCCACGCCTCGCCAAGGTCTTTGCGCACCGATCCGACGCCCTCCCCCGCCTTGGTCCAAGCCGCTTTGTCGGAGCTAAGTTCGGGGACACCGCCTTCACTGGAGCCCGTACCGCCCTGGTCTGCCGGCATTTGATTGAGCTGCATCTGCGTGGTGTGCCGCTCGGCCGCTGCGGCCTTGAGCTGCTCCCACTCCTCCCACGCCATCCGCGGTCCCTCCCCGTGTCCTGATCGTGCGTCGCCTGGCGGGCTGAGCCCGTGACCGAGCGCTTTGGAGCCTGAGACGTACCGTAACGGCCACGCATCACGGGCCTCATCCGTATCGGCCACCATGACCCGTGAGTACCTGTACTCAGGCGGTGGCGCTCGTCACGGTGATGGTGTCGGTGGGAGGGGGGTGGTGCCTGGGGCGAAGTGGGTGCGGAGGTAGATGCGGGTGTGGGTCGGGGTGTGGTCGTGGGCGTACAGGCGGACGCAGCGTTCATCGGACATGTCGTACGTATCAGGCGGGGATTGCGCCCACTCGGCGGTGGCGCCGGGGCAGACGTAGCCGTAGCGGATGCCCTTCTTCAGGGTTTCCGGTTCCGGTAGGCCGAAGTGGGCGAAGTCGTGGGCGTTGGTCGTCTGTGCGGACGTCGGCTCCAGCCACTTGCCGTCCGGCGGGTGCTTCTCCAGGTACCTCTTCGCCTCCGCCCTCGTCAGCGTGAAGGTGAGGATGCCCGTGTCGAAGCGTGAGGTCACCTCGTACGCCGCTCGCGGGGAGCCGGCCGTGGCCGGGACGTCCAGGCCCATCCGCTCGGCCATCCACTCCGGTGTGATCCCCTCGGCCCACCTCGCGTCCGCCGCCTCCCGGGCCGCGCGCCCGCCGTCCTTACCGTCGTCCGCGCCGGTGAGGAGCACTCCCGCCGCGATCACGGCGCCGGCGAGGACCAGCACCGCGGCAGCCCGCCACCTTCGTGGGGCGCGGCCGTCCTTCTGGCCGGGTGCGCTGCGCGCGTTGGGGTCGGTCATCGCGTCGGCATCCAGTTCCGTAGGTGTCCGTACTCCTCGTCAGGAGGAGGGACGGTCCCGGGTGGTTCCTCGGGTCGGCGACTTCCCCTCCGGGGCGGGTTCGTGGCGTCGGGCCGGTGGCGGGGTAGCCGGTCGTCCATGGGTGAGATTCTGGTGGGTGCGTGTTCGTGGACGGATCGGGCCCTCGTGGGGAGCGGCTGGTATCCCCCGGGGTGGCGGGACGCGGAGGGGCGGCTGCGGCACTACGCCGGGCAATTTTCCGTCGTAGAGGTCGACTCCGCCTACTACGCGCTGCCCAGTGAGCGGAACAGTCTCCTCTGGAGCCAACGGACCCCGGCCGGCTTCGTGTTCGACGTGAAGGCGTTCTCGCTGCTCACCGGGCACCCGACGCGGGACGCCGCGCTGCCCGCCGATCTGCGGGGCCGCACCGGGCGCGGCGTGCCGGACGCCGTGCTGCTCGACGAGGTGTGGGCGCGGTTCGCCTCGGCGCTCGAACCGCTGCGGCGCACCGACCGGTTGGGGACCGTGCTGTTCCAGTTCCCGCCGTGGTTCGCGCCCGGCGCCCGGTCCGAGACGTTCCTGCGGGAGTGCGCCGCCCGTACGGCGGGGTGGCCGCTCGCCGTGGAGTTCCGGCATCCCGGGTGGTGGCAGGAGGGGCTGTACGACCGTACGGCCGGGCTGCTCGCGGAGCTGGGGACGAGTGCCGTCGCCGTGGACATGGTGCAGACGCTGCGCACGTCCGTCCCGCCCGTCACGCCGGTCCCCTCCCCCGAACTGGCCGTCGTCCGCTTCCACGGGCGGAACGAGGCCTGGGGTACCGGCAGCAAGGAGGACCGCTTCCGGCACACGTACACCGACGGTGAACTCGCCGAGTGGGTCCCCCGGGTGGCCCGTATGGCCGGGCACGCCAAGCGGGTCCACGTGCTGTTCAACAACTGCTGCGCCGACGCGGCCGTCCGGGCCGCCGAGGCCATGCGGCGACTGCTCGCCGACGAGGGACTGACCGTGCGGTGAGGTGTCAAGACGGCTGCCCTGTAGGCGCGTTGGCCTCTTTCCTCGGTACGTCTGCGACCTCTAGCCGATCCGTATCGTCTTCGAGACCGTGACCTGGTCGATGTCGGTCGTACGGATCGTCACCTTCATCGTCCAGGTGCCGGGCAGCGGGAGGTTGACGCTGTCGGTGCCCCAATAGCCGCCCCGGTCGGTGAGCCCGGCGTCGAGCGGGCCGATCTTCTGATCGCCCAGCGTGAAGCTCAGGCGCAGTTCGGGGACGGTGGCGATGCCTCCGTCGGGGCCGAACACGACGGCCTGGACCGTGTTCTCGCCCACCCGGCCCGGGCCCAGGTCGATCTGCACCTTGCCGTGGCCGCCCGGCGTACCGACGTCGAAGGGGACCAGGGCGGTGGTGTCGGCGGGCTGTCCGGCCGTCTCCGCGCCGGAGGCCGCCGCCGCCTGCGCGGCCCGGCCCGGCTGGGTACCGGTCAGCACCGTGGTGATCACCAGGACCACGATCCCCAGGGTGACCTCCGCGAGCACCGAGCGACGCAGGGCGCGGCGATGCGGTCCCGGGTCCGGAGCCGCCAACTCTTCTGCGGCGCCGGGCTGTTCCGGGGTGGTGGAGTCGTCCCCGGCGGTGGGCTCGTGCGGTTTCTGCTCGGCCCCGGTCACCCCCGACTCCGCTTCGGCCTCGGCGGTCGCGGTCTGGGCCTGATGGTTTTTCGCGCCCGCGGTCGAGGTCTCCGCGTCCGTCCGGGCCAGTGCGCCGACCCGTTCCGGGATGCGCGCCGGGGTCGTCACCGTCCCCTCCGTCGTCGTCGCCGGCCGCGCCGGGTCGGGAGCCCTGTCCCGGGCAGACCGGTCGAGGGGCGCGGCGGGGGCCTCCCCAGCCGTACCGGTTCCCGCCGTCACCAGGCGTCCCGTCCAGCGGCGGGAGTACGCCGCCGCCGCCAGCACCAGCAGTACCGTCACCAGCTTGGCCGTCAGGATCCTGCCGTACGACGTGGTGGTGAGGGCGTCGAGGGAGCCGAGGCCGCGCCAGGACTGGTAGGCGCCGGTGGCCACCAGGACGCAGACCGCCGTGAAGGCCAGCCGGGAGTAGCGGTGCACGGCGGAGGCGGGCAGCGCCTGCGGGGACCGGTGCAGGGCGGTCAGCAGGGCCGCGAGGCCGCCCAGCCACACCGACATGGCCAGCAGGTGCAGCACGGCAAAGACCATGGCGACGGGGACCTGGATGCCCGCGGAGGCGTGTTCGGCGGCGGCCCAGGTCGACGCCAGGCCGACGGCGAGCAGTGCCGCCCCGGCCTGCGTGCCCCTCGTCGCGGGCGACGCGTCGCGGCCTGGGACGATCCGTAGCGGGAGCAGCGCGACGGCGGCCAGCAGCACCAGCCGGGCCAGCAGCGCCGTCCCGGGCCGGGAGGTCAGCGTGGCGGACAGGACGGACGGGTCGAACGCGGTCGCCGGGCCGCTCCCCCGCTCGTACGGGCCGCGGAGCAGCAGCAGGGCAACCGTGGACAGGGACAGCGTCCACCAGCCGGTCAGGAGCAGGCCCCGCAGAGGTCCGAAGCCGGTGGCCGCGGCGAACGCCGCCGTCCCGACGAGCAGGGCGACGGCCGCGTACGCGACGTAGCGGGCGGCGTCGTACAGCGTGCGGGCGAGGGTGTCGGCGGCGCCGTCGGACGGCAGGACGGCGCTGGTCGCGGAGGGTTCGCCGACGGAGAAGGTGAAGGCGCCGGAGACGGGGTGGCTGTCCGCCGAGACGACCCGCCAGGCCACCGTGAAGGTGCCGGTGCCCAGATCGCGCGGGAGGGTGACCCGGGCCGTGTCCGAGCGGCCGCCGGCGTGTCCGGGCTCGCCGGTGTGGACCCGCCGGTTGTCGGGGTCGAGGACGCGGAAGGAGTCGTCCAGGAGTCCGACGGGCTCGGTGAACGTCAGGGTGACGTGGCGGGGTGCGGACGCGAGGACGGTTCCGTCCCGGGGGTCGGTGCCGCTGAGGGCGGCGTGCGCGGACGCGGGACCCGCGCCGCCGAGGAGGAGCAGGACCAGCACGGGGCCCAGCAGCACCAGGCCGCGAAGGACCCGTCCCGCGCGGGGTTCACCGCCCCTGCCGCGCCGGGCAGGGGTTCCGCCGCTCCCGGCCCGCCCTCCGTCCCGTCCGCCATCGCGTCCTTCCGCTCGCCGAGCGTCTCGCCACAGGCCCACGTCACGTCTCCGTATCGGGCGTCCGGCGTCGACAGCCGGGCGTCCGGGTCGTTCAGGTCGTCGTGTGTCCGGGTGTCCGGGTGCGCACGTGTCCCCGGAGACACCCGCGTCGCTCCTCCATACGTACGCGGGCGGCCCGGCGCTCAGCGTGCGCGCGTTCCGTGCGGGCGGGCGGGACGGGGCGTTCACCACGTGGGGCGGGCCGACACCCCTCCGTCGACCACCAGGTCGTGGCCCGTGATCCAGGACGCGAGCGGCGAGGCGAGGAACACGCAGGCGTCCCCGACGTCCTGCGGGCGCCCCAGCCGCCCGGTGGGGGCCGCCTGCCGCCATCGCCGTACCCCGTCGGGCCAGTCCCCGGCCAGTCCCTCGCGCTCGATCAGGCCGGGCGAGACGGAGTTGACGCGGATGCCCTGCGGTCCGTACTCCAGGGCCGCGGAGCGGGCGTGCATGACGACGGCCGCCTTGGACGCGCAGTAGTGGGCGTGGTGGGGCGCCGGGTGGGCGGCCTCGACGGAGGCGATGTGGGTGATCGTGCCGCCGTCGCTCGCGCTCATCAGTTCCGCCGCCGCCTGGGTGCACGCGAAGACGCTCGACAGGTTGAAGTCGACGACCTCCCGCCACTCGGCGGCGGACATGCCGGGCAGCGCCTGAGTGGGCTGCACGCCCGCGTTGTTGACCAGGGCGGTCAGCCCGCCCGGCGCCGGACCGGCGTACCCCGGCAGGCTTCTGCCCCACTCCGCCGCCTCGCGGACCAGCCGGCGGCAGGCGTCCTCGTCCGTGAGATCGGCCCGCAGCGCGATGGCCGGGGCGCCCAGCTCCCGCAGCCGGGCGAGCACGTCGTCCGCCGGGCTCGTGCGGTGGTGCACGGCGACCGCCGCCCCGGCCCGGGCGAAGCTCAGCGCGACGCCCCGGCCGATGCCGCCCGCGGCACCGGTCACGAGGGCCACCTGACCCGCGAGCAGGGCGCCCGGGGGAGCCGCGACCGGCCCCGGGGCGGCGCTCACGGGCGGCACAGCGCGGTGATCCGCGCCGCCTCGGCGGGGTAGCGGGCGGTCAGTTCGGCCGCGTCCCCGTGCTCGTAGCCCTCGTAGGTGAAGCCGGGGGCCATGGTGCAGCCGAGGAAGGACCAGGCGCCGCCGCGGGCGACCCGCGCGCCCATCCAGGTGCCGGCGGGCACGGTGTACTGCGGTTGCTGACCGCCCAGCACATCGGGTCCGAGGACGGCCGAGCGCACGCCGCCGTCCGGCGCGAGCAGCAGCATGTCGAGCGGATCGCCCGTGTAGAAGTGCCAGATCTCGTCGGAGGGCAGCCGGTGCAGGGCCGAGAAGTCGTCCGGCGCGGAGGTGAACAGGGCGACGATCGCGGTCCCCTCGGGGCGGCCGTCGGGCCGCTCGGGGCCCGCCCAGGTCTGCCGGAAACGGCCTCCCTCGCGGGGGATCGGCTCCAGACCGTAGTGCCGTATGAGGTCTTCTGGCGTCATGCGGCCAGGCTACTGAGCGGGAACCCCGGCGAGGGCCGCCTCCTTGGTGAGGAAGGCGAGTCGGGCGCGCTTCTCCGGCAGGTGGACGTCCGGGAGGTCGATCTCGGGCAGGACGACGACGGGCCCGGCTTCGAAGCCCTGGCGGACGAACCGCTCGACGGCCTTCTCGTTGCGCTCGTCCGGGTCGACCACGATCCGGGTGCGGCCGAGCCCGGTGAACACGTACGCGGTGAACGCGGCGAGCAGTCCGGTGGAGAAGCCGGGGCGGGCGCCGCCAGGTCCGCTGGGGGCGATCAGGACGTGGACGCCGAGGTCACCGGGCCGGACCTCGTAGCACTCGCCGACCCGGTCGGCGTCCGGCTCGTACGTCTGCAGCAGCGCGGCGGGTTCGCCGTCCTTGACCGCGAGGAAGGCGTGGTGGGTGTCGAGCGAGTCCAGGTGGAGGTAGGTCTCCAGGACCTGCTCCCTGGTGAACCCGTTCATGCCCCAGAACGCGGCCCGCTCCTCCGTGACCCAGGCGTGCACGACGTCCAGGTCGGCGTGCGGGTCGAGCGGGAGGACGCGGACGGTGCCGAAGCCGTCGGTCCGCTGCTCGTGGACGGCCTCGCGGCCGGCCGCGTACGGCTCAGTGCTCATCGTTCTCCTTCGTCAGGCGGTTCCAGTCGGTGACGACCGGGGCGAGTTCTCCCGCGAGCCACAGGGGGAGCTGGTCGCGGTGGTGCGGGGTGCCGGGGACGCCGCTCGCGCCGAGCGGGACCACCCAGAGGCTGTCCTCGCGGCGGGCGAGGTCCCAGACGTAGCGGGCGGCGGGCCCGCGTGCGGCGCGGTGGGTGAGGCCGGGCACGGAGGAGGTGCACAGCACGCAGTCGTGGTCGCCGGAGAGGCCGGGCCCCTCGTGCGGGTCGGCGGGCAGCGCGCGCCACGGGACCAGGCGGTGGACGTCGCCCCAGGTGGTGTCCGGGGTGACCGCCTCGGCGCCGGCGGGGGCCGTGTCGGCGGCCGCCTCCTCCAGGGCCTCGCGGACGACCTCGGCGCGGTCGATGCCGTACAACTCCCATACGGTGAGCAGGTTCTGCAGGGCGTAGCCGACGCGGACGGTGAGGTCGAGCCAGGGCCGGAAGACCTCCGGGCATGCGGGCGGGTCGGTCAGGCAGGCGAGGGCGGGGTGGGCCGCGAGCCGCCGGACGACGGCTCCGCGCACCGCCGCGTAGGCCGCCGCGTCGGTGCTGCCGGCGTCCATGTGCCGGTCCCAGGCCAGGAGCCGGGCGCGTACGGCGGCGGCCCGCGGGCTCAGTGCGGCCTCGTCGAGGGCGGCGAGGCGCTCCAGCAGGGGGGCCGCCGAGGCGAGGTGGGTGTCGGTGTGGACGGCCGCCATGTCCGGGGCCGACCAGGTCCGCCGGGCGGTGAGCAGGGCGCGGATGCGCCGGGCCCGGTGCGGGGCGGCGAACTCGGTGCCGAGCGGGGTGGCGGGGCCGTGCTGGTTGGCCATGACGGCGATGCCGTCGTCGACGGTGCCGTGCGGCATCTCGTGCCAGCCCCGCCATTCGTGGCCGGGCTCCCAGGCGGGCACGACCCGGGTGCGGTTGTCGGTGCCGCGCACCGGCACCTTCCCGGCGACGCGGTGCAGCAGGCCGCCCTCGGTGTCGGCGGCCTGGACGACGTTCACGGGTTCGGCCCACCGGTCGAGGGCCCGGTCCACGTCGGCGACCCGGCGGGCCCGCAGCAGAGGCAGGAGCGCGCCGAAGCCGAGGTCGCCGGTCACCCGGGGCGGGTACCGCAGGCTCATGGCGTCCTCGGTGCCGTCCTCGCCGGGGTCCGGGCCGACGACTACGGGACCCCGCGCGGTCTCGACGACCTCGACCTCGACCGGTTCGCCGCCCGCCACCTCCACGGTCTCCACGTGACGGGAGGCGGGGTGCCACCGTCCGTCCGGGCCGAGCGCCTCGACGCCGGAGGGGGTGCGCCGCAGCCGTTCGCGGTAGAGGTCCTGGTAGTCGGCCATGGCGTTGGTGATGGCCCAGGCGACCGCGCCGGTGTGCCCGAAGTGGGCGATGCCCGGCATGCCCGGGACGGCGATGCCGACGACGTCGAACTCGGGGCAGGCGAGGCGGATCTGCTGGTAGACGCCGGGGTCCTCGATGAAGCGGTGGGGGTCGCCCGCGATGACGGGCCGGCCGGTGGTGGTGCGCTCGCCGGCGACGAGCCAGCCGTTGCTGCCGACGGTGCCGGGGCCGTCGGCGGCGAACAGGGCGACCGCGTCCGCGCCGAGCCGCCGTACGACCTCCTCGCGCCACAGCTTGGCGGGGAAGCCGACGAAGAGGATGTGGGTGCTCAGCCAGACCCCCATCGGGGTCCACGGCTCCCACCGGCCGGGAGCGAGTGCGGTGCGCGCGAACTCCGGGGCGCGGCGGGCGCCTTCGGCCAGTCCGGCGTTGACGCCGTCGACGTACGCCCGCAGCCAGTCGGCCGTCTCCGGGTCCCGTTCCTCCAGGGCCGTGAAGCAGCGCCGGGCGGTGTCGTCGACGCGGGCCCGGCGGACGAAGAGGTCCCAGGGGAGGGAGTCGGCGCCGAGGAACGCGGCCGAGGTGCCCTGCGCGCGGTGCCGCTCGACCTCCAGCTGCCAGGCCCGGTCGAGGGCGGTGACCCGGCCCTGGGCGTGGGCGAGTTCCCGCACGCCGTCCGCACGCAGATGGGGAATGCCCCAGGCGTCACGGTAGATCTCGCTGCTCACGGACCAACCCCCGTCATTTCAGGTTAGGCTAACCTAACTTTGATTGCGGCGGAATCGTACGCGACGTGGGACGAGGGAGACTCGATGGGGCAGGGGCACGGCTGGGAAGGTGCGGTGCTCAGGCTGCTGGGCGCCAAGAACTTCGCGTTCACCGTCACGGGGGCCGAGGACGTCACCCCGCACTACCGGCGGGTGCGGCTCACCGACGGCGGCATGCTGGCGGCGACCGGCGTCCACCCGACGATGTGGGTGCGGCTGTGGTTCGACAACGCGGGCAGGCCCCATCAGCGGGCGTACACGCTGGTCGACCCCGATCCGGCCGCCGGGACCTTCAGCCTGGAGTTCGCCCTGCACGAGGGCCGCGCGAGCGACTGGGCGCGGACGGCGAAGCCCGGCGACACGATCGAGGCGACCGTGCAGGGGACCGGGTTCACCGCGCCCCGCCCGGCCCCCTCCCACGTCTTCGCGGTGGCCGACCCCGCGTCGCTGCCCGCCCTCAACTCCCTGCTGGACGCGATGGACGGGACCCCGGCGACGATCTGGTTCGAGACCGACGGCTCGTCCCCGGCCGGGCTCGGCGGCCTCCCCGCGCGGACCGTGCCCTCCCTGCACGAGGTGCGCGCGGTACCCCGCCTCGACGGCGGCGCCGGCCTGGTCGCCCGCGTGAAGGACGACCTCCCCGGCCTCCTGGCGGAGCAGCCGGAACCGTACGTGTGGATCGCCTGCGACACGGCCACGACCCGCTCCCTCGCGGCATACGTCCGCAAGGAACTGTCCCTGCCCAAGCAGCGGGTGAACGCCCTGGGGTACTGGCGCGCCGCCTGAACCCCCGGCCGCCCTCCCGCTCCGGTGACGGCCCGCTCCCCGGGACCCGGGGAGGCGCCACGCGCGCGTGCGGGCGATCATCGAGGCATGGACGCCACTCTTCACCTCGCCCAGCAGCCGGAAGCGGACGAGCTGCTGGGGCGCAGTGCGCTCGCCGCCCTCGTCGGGATGCTGCTCGACCAGCAGGTCCCGATGGAGTGGGCGTTCGCCGGCCCCTACACGATCGCCCGGCGGCTGGAGAAGGACGACCTGGACGCGCACGAGATCGCCGCGCAGGACCCGGAGGCATTCGCCGCGCTCCTCTCGCAGAAGCCCGCCGTGCACCGCTACCCGGGATCGATGGCCAAGCGGATCCAGCAGCTGTGCCAGTACCTCGTGGAGCACTACGACGGTGACGCGAGCGCGGTGTGGGAGGGCGTCGGCACGGGCGGGGAACTCCTGCGCCGGCTGAAGGAGCTGCCGGGCTTCGGCACCCAGAAGGCCCAGATCTTCCTGGCGCTGCTGGGCAAGCAGCTCGGCGTACGCCCCGAGGGCTGGCGCGAGGCCGCCGGCGCGTACGGGGAGCCGGACGCCTTCCGCTCGGTCGCCGACATCACCGGCCCCGAGTCGCTGACCAAGGTGCGGGCGCACAAGCAGGAGATGAAGGCGGCGGCGAAGGCGGCCAAGGCGGCCCGCGCCACCGAGGGGTAGGGCGCCGGCCGCCGCCCGGTGCCTGGCACGTCCGGCGTCAGCCGCGTGGACCCTCCCGGAGTGCGCGGTGTCCGGGCGCGGCCGGAGCATGAGGCATGACCGAGGCACCCAACGGCTCCCCGCGGGGCCCCGAGTACGACGACCGCCGGGTCCACGCCGCCCGGGACCCCCGAGTCGGGCACCCCGGCCACCCGGAGGGCGCCCTCGGGCGCCAGGGCGGCGGACCCGAGGGCGTCGAGGGCCCCCTGCACTTCCTCTCCCGCGCCGCCTGGCAGGCCGTCATGGCCGCCGGGGCCGCCGCACTGGTCCTCGGGATCCTGGTCCTGGCCTGGCCCGAGGCGACCCTGTTCGCGGCCGGCGTCCTCTTCGGGATCTACCTGGTGTGCAGCGGGGTGCTGCAACTCGTCGCCGCCTTCGGGACGCACGCGGCGACCTCGCTGCGCGTCATGGCGTTCATCAGCGGCGTGCTGTCCCTGCTGCTGGGCCTGTTCTGCTTCCGGGGCGCGATGCAGTCGATCCTGCTGCTGGCCCTGTGGATCGGCATCGGCTGGCTGTTCCGCGGGATCACCCAGACCCTGGCCGCCGCGTCGGACCCGAGCGTGCCGGCGCGCGGCTGGCAGATCTTCCTCGGCGTCGTCAGCTTCCTCGCCGGGATCGTGCTGATCGTCTCGCCGTTCGAGTCGGTGGCCGTGCTGGCCGTGGTCGGCGGCTGCTGGCTCCTCGTGGTCGGCGTGACGGAGATCGTCACGGCGTTCCGGATCCGCGGGCGCGCGCATCTGGTCCCCCGCACCCTCTGACGGGCACCGCGCGGCCGGACCGCGCCGCACGGACCCGTACGCCAAGAGGGCGGTTCCGGCCGCCGAACCGATGAGGACACCGTCGCCGAGGGGGACATCACCTTCCATGAGCACCGCCCCACGTCCACCGCATCCGCCGCCGCGGTGCGCACGGGCGCGGGGCGGGACTCCCACGGGGGCTTCCGCCGGAACTCCCACGGGCGCCCCGCCGTGCACTCGGGTGGGCACGGCGGGCACCCGGACCCTCCCGCCGCCGCCGTCCGCCGCTCCCCCTTCACACGCGGCGCGGGCCACCCGCCGGCACGCGTGGCTGCGGGTCCTCGTCCTATTGGTCGTCGCGGTGCTCGCGACCGGCCCGCACCCCGAGGCCCTCGCCGCGCCGCCCCTCGCCGTCGCCGCCGAGACGGGCGGCCTCGAACCCGACGCGCTCGACACGGCCCTGCGCCCGCCCGCCCGGCACGGCCACCGCCTCCTGGCCCCCCTGACGCCCACGCCCCGCCCCGACACCGGGCGCCCGGAGCACGCGGCGCTCCTCCCGTCCGCCCCCTCGCCACCGCCGTACGCCCTCGCGCTGCACGTCCTGCGCTGTGTGGTCCTGCGCTGCTGAGAGGCCCGGTCCCCGGACCGTTCCGCATCCCGCAGCAACGCACAAACGGACCAAGGACAAGGACACAGCCATGCCCCACGATCCCTACGCGATCCTGCACGCCCTCCTGCGGGCGGAGGCCGTACGCAACGCGCCCAAGCCGAAGACCGAGTCCCGCCCCGGACCGGACGGGCGGCGCGAGCGGACGCCCCTCAAGGAGCACGGACGGCGGTGAGCGCAGGGCGGCCGTCCCACCCGGGGCGGCCGCCCGCCGGAGACCCCTGGGGAAGTCGCCTTCCAGGCGCACCGGGGACGACGGTGACCCTCACACCTTCGGGCCGGTCGTCACCGCCACCGCTCACCCTCCCGGGTGTCACCTTCCGCCCGGTCCCGCGGCGCCGTCCGCCGGGCCTCCGCCGCCGGTCCTGGCCGGTCCGGGCGCCGCCGGAGCCTTCCGGGGAACCCCGGACACCTACCGGTCTGCCCCGCTTTCCGCCGTCTTTTCCGGCACCGCACTCCGTCCCCATGGCTGCGCCCGGAAGGTCTTGACCGGTAGGCTTTCCGTGTGATCTTCAAGCGCATCGGAAACGGCCGGCCGTACCCCGACCACGGCCGGGAAAGCACCCGGCAGTGGGCGGACGTCGCGCCGCGCCCGGTCCGCCTCGATCAGCTCGTGACGACCAAGGGCCAGCTGGACCTGGAGACCCTCCTCGCCGAGGACTCCACCTTCTACGGCGACCTCTTCGCGCACGTCGTGAAGTGGCAGGGCGACCTGTATCTGGAGGACGGACTGCACCGCGCGGTCCGCGCAGCGCTCCAGCAGCGCCAGGTGCTGCACGCCCGCGTCCTCGAGCTGGACTGAGCGCCGCGGGCCCGCCGGTTGACCCTTTCGGGTTCGACTGAGCCGCCGTCAATGATCATTTAGTAGTTATCGTCGCCAAGTCGCACTACGCTGCGCCCATGAGCATGCTGACTCCCCCGGGCATGGGCCGCCAGTACCGCATCACGGGGGACAAGTACCCGCGGATGCGCCGACCCCGGGGGCGCCGCAGGCTGGCGTTCCTCGCCATCGCCTCCGTCGCCGCGCTGGGGTTGATCGGCTGGGGAACACTGCAGCTCATCGACGTCTTCACCGGCGGCGACAAGGCCTCGGCGGCCGGCGCCAAAGCCAACTGTGCGAAGAAGGCGAGTCCCTCGCCGACGGCGTCCGCGGCGGCGGGCGCCCTCCCCGAACCGGGCCAGATCACCGTCAACGTCTTCAACGCCACGCCCCGCAGCGGGCTCGCGAAGAAGACCGCCGACGAGCTGAAGAAGCGCGGCTTCCGCATCGGTGACGTGGGCAACGCGACCAAGGCGTACGACAAGAAGGTCGAGGGCACCGGGCTGCTGCTCGGCGCGAAGGCCGCGGACGCCGCCGCCCTGCCGGTGCTGAACACCCAGCTCCCCGGCGCCGAGGTGCAGACCGACGGGCGCCAGAAGGCCACCGAGGTCGACCTCGTCATCGGCACCGGCTTCAAGGCGCTGACGGACAAGGAGGACGCCACCAAGGCGCTGGCCGTGCTGGCCAGGCCCGAGCCGACGCCCTCCGCCACGAAGAAGTCCTGCTGACACCTCCGCCAGCAGCGCGACGAACAGCGGCGGGGCCCGGTGACGGGCCCCGCCGTCCGCGCGTGGACTACTCCGCGGCGCCGTACATCCGGTCCCCGGCGTCCCCGAGGCCCGGGACGATGTAGCCGTGCTCGTTGAGCCGCTCGTCGACCGAGGCGGTCACGACGGTGACCGGCGTGCCGGCCAGGTCGCGCTCCATGACCTCGACACCCTCGGGGGCGGCGAGCAGGACCACGGCCGTCACGTCGTCGGCGCCCCGCTTGATGAGCTCCTGGATCGCCGCGACGAGCGTGCCGCCGGTGGCGAGCATCGGGTCGAGGACGTAGACCTGCCGCCCGGAGAGGTCCTCGGGCATCCGGGTCGCGTACGTGGACGCCTGGAGCGTCTCCTCGTCGCGCACCATGCCCATGAAGCCGACCTCGGCGGTCGGCAGCAGCCGCACCATGCCGTCGAGCATGCCGAGGCCCGCGCGCAGGATCGGCACGACCAGCGGGCGCGGGTAGGAGAGCTTGACGCCCGTGGTGGAGGAGACCGGGGTCACGATGTCGACCTGCTCGGTGCGCACGTCCCGCGTGGCCTCGTAGGCGAGCAGGGTGACCAGCTCGTCGGCGAGCCGCCGGAAGGTCGCGGAGTCGGTGCGGCGGTCGCGCAGGGTGGTGAGCTTATGGGCGACCAGAGGGTGGTCGACGACGTGGAGACGCATGTCCACAACAGTAACCGGGCCCGGCCCGCCCACCACCGCCCCGCCCGGCTCCCCGCCCGGGCGCGACGGCGCCCGATCGTCCGCGCCGCGCCCGGACCGCGCCTCGCCCTCCGGCTGGCATCAAACCGGCCGTCGGAGGGAAAGTGGGAGGGACGGACCTGGGGTGGTGTGCCTATGCCGGAGCGGGACGACGACTTCCTGGAGCAGCGGGAGACGGAGGCCGAGCGCCGCAGACGCCGCGCCCAGTTCCTGCGGGAACTGACCGAGGCACGCGAGCTGCGCGACCGGGTCCAGCCGCGCCGCGCCAAGGCGGCCCGGCTGCGCCACGCCATGCGTATGCGCACCTTCCGCTGGTAGTCCCGCCCGTCGCGGACGTGGTCGGGCCCCTGTCCAGGAATGGTCGCGGGCCCGCTCCCACGGGCGGTTGGGCCCCTGGGCGGGACCCCCGGCCGCGTACGATCCCGCTGGTAGCGATCAAAAGAGGCAGACACAGCAGGGCGAAGACGTCCCCTGGACGCTCTCTTTCTGCCACGATTCCGAGTGGGTGGGGCTCGAAGCAGCGGTTCCGCCCACAGCCTCCGCCGGGGGGACCCCCAACCGGCACGCCTATGACCAGTGGGAGAGTCACGGTGTACTTCGCCGCACTGCTCGCGCGCACCGAAGACGGGTGGGAAGCGAGCGACACAGAGCTCGACGATGTGGAGACCCTGTCGGATTTCACCGACCTGGCCCGCGAGGCCTCGGTCGACGACGACACGGTCCTCCTCCTCATCGAGCAGGAGGACGGATGGTTCGGGGTCGTCCGCGTGGACGGCGAGGAGGACCCTCGTATCTACGTCTCGGACGCCGCCGCAGCATCCCGCAGTTCGTACGGCGAGATCCTGCTCACCGACGAACTTCTCGGAAGGGAGCCCGGTGACGACGACGTCCCCGATCTGGACTCCCTCGACCTCGACGGCACGGAAGACGGTGAGCGAGAGGACCCCGACGACGAAGAAGAAGAGGCCGGCACATCCGGCGAGGCCGTGCCGCACAGCCCGGTGGGTGACCGCGAGGTCCTCTCCGACCTGGGCGTCAGCGAGAAGGAGTTGCTCCTCCTCCACGAGGGCGACGCGCTCAACACGATCGCCGAGGCGCTGGGGGCCGCGGAGGTCCTGGAGACCGTCCGTTAGGTTCCCCCGGTGAGCAGCACTGAGGAGACGTCCCCGCCCGATCCCGTACGTGATCCCTGGCGGGCCGCGATGCGGCTCGCCCTGGAACAGGCCCGGCTGGCCACGGGGGGCGGGGACGTCCCCGTCGGCGCCGTCGTGCTGTCGCCGGACGGTACGACGGTGCTCGCGGCGGGGCACAACGAGCGTGAGGCCACCGGCGATCCGACGGCGCACGCCGAGGTCCTCGCCCTTCGCCGGGCCGCGGAACGCACCGGTGAGTGGCGGCTGAACGGCTGCACGCTCGTCGTCACCCTGGAGCCCTGCACGATGTGCGCGGGCGCGCTCGTGCAGTCGCGGGTGGACCGGGTCGTCTACGGCGCGCGCGACGAGAAGGCGGGCGCGGCGGGCTCCGTGTGGGACGTCGTACGCGACCGGCGGCTCAACCACCGGCCCGAGGTGATCGAGGGTGTCCTGGCCGGTGAGAGCGCGCGTCTGCTGACGGAGTTCTTCCGGCGGAGGTGACCGCGGAGGATCTCCGAAACGGATTTCTGACCACGGGCCACCTTGGGGTAGGGTCTCCCTCGGTAGCGTGTCCGAGCGGCCGAAGGAGCTCGCCTCGAAAGCGAGTGTGGCGCAAGTCACCGAGGGTTCAAATCCCTCCGCTACCGCTTCTGAAGGGCCCCGTCGAAAGACGGGGCCCTTCGTGCTGTGTGCCCGCTTCCGTAGGCGAGGTGAGGGGCCGGTGGATACGTGATCATGTGCGGGTGTCCGAACACCTGGTCGGGTTACACTCACCGCCGTCAACAGGGGGCCCACCGGGGCGCAGCAGGCACAGCAGGCACAGGGGAGGCCGCGGTGGCGGTGAATGGGAAGAAGGTCGCCGTCTACGCGGTCGTGGTCTTCGCGCTCTACGTGATCATCACCGACCCCGAGAAGGCCGCCGACTACGTCCAGATAGGGTTCGAGGGCATCTCGAACGCCGCTCAGGCGGTCGGCGACTTCATGACGTGGATCGCCGACGGAGCCCAGGACTAGGTCCGGCCGGACCTGCCCCGGCGCCGGGCGGCCGCCCGCAACACCCCTGGGAGCGCCCGTGATCCGCCATCTGGTCCTCTTCAAGCTCAACGAGGGCGTCCAGCGCGACGACCCCCGCGTCGTCGAGGGCGTGGCCGCCTTCCGCGCGCTCGGCGGGCAGATCCCGGAACTGGAGTTCTGGGAGTGCGACTGGAACATCACCGACCGGCCCATCGCGTACGACTTCGCGATCAACTCGGCGGTGGCGGACACGGATGCGCTGAAGCGCTACCTGGAGCACCCCGCGCACCAGGCGGGCGTCGCGCTGTGGCGCGAGTTCGCCACCTGGGTGATCGCCGACTATCCCTTCTGAGCCGCGCCACCCGTTCCAGGAGCCTCCCGCCGCAACCGGCGGGGGGCCCTTTTGCGTCGTATGCCCGGAGTGGTTACCAACACGGTGTTATGGGGTGCTTGCACACAGTGCACATGTCTTGTGATGCTATGACCGCTTTTGACGGATGAGTTGACGGAGACGTCGACGGATCGTTGACGAATGAAGAGGTGGCGTTGACCGTGTCGGCCAGTACTGCGCCACCCCAGGAGGAAGCCCCCGACCAGGCTCAGGTCCAGGACCGCCCCCGGTCCCAGGCCCCGACCTCCGCCCCGGCCCAGTCGTCCGCCCCGACCCAGCCGCCCGCGCCCGCCCTGCCGTCCGCCCCCTCCCTGCCCGCCGCGCCCGCACAGTCCCCCGCCCCAGGGCAGCCGGCAGCCCCGGCCCCGCCGCCCGCCGCCGGGGAGCAGCCCGCCCCCGCGCCGGAGAAGCGCCGGGGCGCCGACACCCGGGCGCTGACACAGGTGCTGTTCGGGCAGCTGAAGCAGCTGGAGCCGGGCAGCCCCGAGCACGGGCGGGTGCGCGGCGCACTCATCGAGGCCAACCTGCCGCTCGTCCGGTACGCCGCCGCCCGCTTCCGCAGCCGCAACGAACCGATGGAGGACGTCGTCCAGGTCGGCACCATCGGCCTGATCAACGCCATCGACCGCTTCGACCCCGACCGGGGGGTGCAGTTCCCGACCTTCGCCATGCCGACCGTCGTCGGGGAGATCAAGCGGTACTTCCGGGACAACGTGCGCACGGTCCACGTGCCGCGCCGGCTGCACGAGCTGTGGGTGCAGGTGAACAGCGCCACCGAGGACCTGACGACGGCCTTCGGGCGCTCCCCGACGACCGCCGAGATCGCCGAGCGGCTGCGGATCTCCGAGGAGGAGGTCCTGTCCTGCATCGAGGCCGGGCGCTCGTACCACGCGACCTCGCTGGAGGCCGCCCAGGAGGGCGACGGGCTGCCGGGGCTGCTCGACCGGCTCGGCTACGAGGACCCGGCGCTCGACGGGGTGGAGCACCGCGACCTCGTGCGCCACCTTCTCGTACAGCTGCCCGAACGGGAGCAGCGGATCCTGCTGCTGCGCTACTACAGCAATCTGACGCAGTCCCAGATCAGTGCCGAACTGGGTGTGTCACAGATGCATGTGTCAAGGCTTCTCGCGCGTAGTTTCGCGCGTCTGAGATCCGCAAACAGGATCGAGGCGTAACTCCCGGGAGCGAATCGCTCAGCGGGCTTTTTTCCGACGGTTCTTCACTGATAAACCGTCAGACCCCCTTTTTCCAGGGCCGATTCACCCTTCCCATGTCGACATGTCACTACAGCGTGTTGCCGACATGTGACATTCTGCCGGAAGCGCGTTTGCCGCGGCCTCGCCGCCGGTATTCAGGTGGAGGCTGCGTTCCTCCGACGGGAGCGTCCGCCGCGACCGTCCGCGACCCAAAGGGGGTGGCATGTCCGCAGATCAGGGCAGCTCGAAGGTGCTCACGCTCGCCAAGAGCGACTCGGCGCCCGACGTGCTTCATGACGTCCCGGCCCTTCCGGACCAGGAAGCCGTCCCGGCCCTCCCGGACCAGGAAGCGGCCGTCCCGGCCCTTCCTGCCTCGGGAGCCATCGACACCCGCACCCTGTCCCGCTCCCTGTTCCTGCGGCTCGCCGCGCTCGACGAGAACAGCCCCGAGCGCGCCTACGTACGCGACACCCTGATCGAGCTCAACCTCCCCCTCGTCCGGTACGCGGCGGCCCGCTTCCGCAGCCGCAACGAACCGATGGAGGACATCGTCCAGGTCGGCACCATCGGCCTGATCAAGGCGATCGACCGCTTCGACTGCGAACGCGGCGTGGAGTTCCCGACCTTCGCGATGCCGACGGTCGTGGGCGAGATCAAGCGCTTCTTCCGCGACACCTCCTGGTCGGTGCGGGTCCCGCGCCGCCTCCAGGAGCTGCGCCTGGCCCTCACCAAGGCCAGCGACGAGCTGTCGCAGAAGCTGGACCGCTCGCCGACCGTCGCCGAACTCGCCGTGGTGCTCGGCGTGTCCGAGGAGGACGTGGTCGACGGCCTCGCCGTGGGCAACGCGTACACGGCCTCCTCGCTGGACTCCCCGGCCCCCGAGGACGACGGCGGCGAGGGCTCCCTCGCGGACCGCCTCGGCTACGAGGACCCGTCCCTGGAGGGCGTCGAGTACCGCGAGTCCCTCAAGCCGCTGCTCGCCAAGCTGCCGCCCCGCGAGCGCCGCATCATCATGCTGCGCTTCTTCGCGAACATGACGCAGTCGCAGATCGGCGAGGAGGTCGGCATCTCGCAGATGCACGTCTCCCGGCTGCTCACCCGCACGCTCTCCCAGCTGCGGGAAGGTCTCATCTCCGACTGAGTCTTCATAATTGACGCACCGTCAACCACACTGTCGCGATGCGCCGACTCCCGATACGCGACCGCCGAGGCGCCCTGCTGGGTGCCTCGGCGGCTGTCGTCTGCCTGGGTGCCGTGGCCGTCACCTGCGGGGGAGGCGGGCTCGGCGGCGGCTACGTCGCGGTCGGTCCGGCCGGCGGGCCGCCGGGCGCGTCCGGGGCGGCGGCGCCGACCGGGGACGTGACGCTGGCGCCACTGGACGAGGAGGGCGGCGCCGCGCCGCCGGCCGTCAACAGGGGCGCGGATCAGGGGCGTTCGGACCCGGCGAGCTCATCGGCACCCGGCACGGGGCCCACGCGGTCACCGGGTGCGCAGACGCGGGGTCCCGGCGCGACGACGGAAGACGGGACGGAGCGGCCGGGTTCGGCGGGCGCGGGCGGTGACTCCGGGCGGCCGGGCGCTGGTTCGGGCGGCGGTACGGCGACCGAGGCGCCCGCGAGTCCCCCGGCCGGGCCCGCCGTACTGACCGCCGGAGAGCCGCGGCGCGCGGCGGGTGAGCACCGGTGGTGCGAGGAGGTGACCGTCTCCTTCCGCAACACCGGTGGGACGGCGGTGCGTTCGGGCACGGTGACGTTCGGGACGCATGTCGTCGGGGCGCTCGGGATCGACTGGGCGACGGTCGAGTCGACCGAGGACCTGCCGGCGCCGATCGCGGCCGGCGCCGTGGAGGAACGGACCTGGACGGTGTGCGTGGACGCCTGGCGGGTGCCGCTGGGCATGCACGTCGAGACGCGGGACGTGTCCGTACGGTGGCGGTAGCCCGCCCCTGGGGGCGGGCCGCCGGTTACGAGAGCGCCAGCCAGGCCACGGCGGCGACGACGATCACGGCGGCCACGACGCCGAGGATCAGGCCGATGCGGGGGCCCGACTGGGCCGCCTGCTGGGGACGCGCCTGGGGGCCCTCGTCGACGAAGGCCCGGAACATCTGGGTGCTACCCGCGGGGTCGTAGTTGCCCTCGGGGCCCTGGGTGTTTGCCATGGCCCTGGACCCTAGCGAATGAGCGGGGACTGCCCAAGTGCCGGGTTCCCCTTCCGGCCGTTCGGCGGGGCCCGCGATTCCGCTTCCGTACTGCTCGCGGCCCTTTTCGCCGGTTCCCGGGAGGCCTCGCGCCAGCCGGCCCGGCGGGGCGCGGACGGGGACCGTACCGGCCGGACGGTCGTTGACGGCGGCACTTACCCCCCTCACCTGCGGGTTTACGGTTGCCAATGCTTGCCTTTGCCAAGTTTTTAGGGCGACTGGTCCCGATTTCGTTTGCCTGTGGCAACCAACTGTCTCTATGGTTGCCCTAAGCAACGAATACGGGAGGTGCGATGGCCGAGCAGGCGCAGTACGAGGAACTGGCTCGTCAGCTCAGCGCCATCGGTGCCGTGAAGAGGGACATGGGGCGGATCCTGCCGCACGACTGCCCGGCGGGTTCCGCCGCCGTCCTGACGCTGCTCGGCCGGCACGGCGACATGCGGATGAGCAGGCTCGCCGAGCTGCTCTCCGTGGACATGTCGGTGACCAGCCGCCATGTCGCCCATGTCGCGGACCGGGGCTGGATCGAGAGGTCCCCCGACCCGGCTGACAAGCGCTCACGCATCCTGCGCCTCACCGCCGCGGGCCGGCATCAGCTCGACGAGCTCTCAGAGCGTTCGTCGCGGCTGCTGGCCGACCGGCTGAGCCACTGGTCCGACGACGAGGTCGGTCTGCTCATCGAGCTCATGGGCCGGCTGCGCGAGAGCTTCGGCGACTGCCGTGGCACCCCGCCGCACCGACCGGCGCCCCCGCACTCGTACGCGACGGAACCGACCACCCGTACACCCGCATAGAACGTAAGAAAAGGAAGCCCATGGCAACGACCACACCAGCCGGTGTGCGGGCTCACGCCAAGCACGGAGGTGGGTCCTCCGACGGCGCTCCGATGACCCACCGGCAGATCATGGAGGCGCTCTCCGGGCTGCTGCTCGGCATGTTCGTCGCGATCCTGTCGTCGACGATCGTCTCCAACGCCCTTCCCGAGATCATCGGGGACCTGGGCGGCGGCCAGTCCGCCTACACCTGGGTCGTCACGGCCTCGCTGCTGGCCATGACGGCGACCACGCCGCTGTGGGGCAAGCTGGCCGACCTCTACAGCAAGAAAGCGCTCGTCCAGATAGCGCTGATCATCTACGTCCTCGGCTCCGTGGTGGCAGGCCTCTCGCAGAACGCGGGCATGCTGATCACGGTCCGGGTCGTCCAGGGCATCGGCGTCGGCGGTCTGTCCGCCCTGGCGCAGATCGTCATGGCCGCGATGATCTCCCCCCGTGAGCGGGGCCGCTACTCCGGCTACCTCGGCGCGACCTTCGCCGTGGCCACCGTCGGCGGTCCGCTGCTCGGCGGTGTCATCACCGACACCTCGTGGCTCGGCTGGCGCTGGTGCTTCTACGTCGGCGTGCCCTTCGCGGTCATCGCGCTGATCGTCCTGCAGAAGACCCTGCACCTGCCCGTCGTGAAGCGGGACGTCAAGGTCGACTGGGCCGGCGCGTTCTTCATCTCCGCCGCGGTCTCCCTGCTGCTGCTGTGGGTCACCTTCGCCGGGGACAAGTACGACTGGATCTCCTGGCAGACCTACACGATGCTCGCCGGCGCGGTCGTGCTGGGGCTGCTCTTCGTGCTCGTGGAGTCCCGGGCCAAGGAACCGATCATCCCGCTGCGGCTGTTCCGCAACCGCACCATCACGCTGTCCTCGATCGCCTCGCTGTTCGTCGGTGTCGCGATGTTCACCGGCACCGTCTTCTTCAGCCAGTACTTCCAGCTGGCCCGCGACGAGTCCCCGACGATGTCGGGCGTGATGACCATCCCGATGATCGGCGGCCTGTTCGTCTCCTCCACGGTCTCCGGCCAGATCATCACCAAGACCGGCAAGTGGAAGGCCTGGCTGGTCAGCGGCGGCGTCCTGGTGACCGCCGGACTGGGTCTGCTCGGCACGATCCGGTACGACACCGAGTACTGGCACATCGCGATCTTCATGGCGCTCATGGGTCTCGGCATCGGCATGATGATGCAGAACCTGGTGCTGTGCACGCAGAACCAGGTGGCCCCCTCCGACCTCGGCGCGGCCAGCTCCACGGTCACCTTCTTCCGGTCCCTCGGCGGTGCGATCGGCGTCTCCGCGCTGGGCGCCGTGATGGCCAACCGGATCGGCGACTACGCCCGGGACGGACTGACCGACCTCGGTCCCAAGTACGCCTCCGCGGCCTCCGCGGCGAGCTCCGACAGCAGCATCCCGGACATGGACGCGCTGCCCGGCCCGCTGCGCACGGTCCTGGAGAGCGCGTACGGCCACGGCATCGCGGACGTCTTCCTGATCGCCTCGGCGATGGCCCTCGTCGCCTTCTTCGTGACGCTGTTCATCAAGGAGGTCCCGCTGCGGACCTCGGGCGGTCTGGCCCAGGCCGCCGAGGCCGACGCCAGGGCGGCCGTCCCGGCCGCCGCCGAAGCCCCCGCCGTCGAGACCGTCGAGACCGCGAACCGGTCCGCCTCCCCGACGGAGACGGCCGGCCCCGGCCCCGAGGGCACGCAGCAGCTCGGCGCCGTCGCCACGGCGGCGACCGGGACCGCGCCCGGCTCCGGCGGCATCCCGGTCCGCGGCCACGTCCGCGGCGCCGAGAGCGCGCCCGTGCCGCGGGCCGCGGTGACGCTGATCTCGCTCGCGGGACGGCAGCTCGGCCGGTCGGTCGCGCAGGCCGACGGCGCCTACGCGGTGGACGCGCCCGGCACCGGCTCCTACGTCCTGATCGCCTCCGCCGACGGCTTCCAGCCGCAGGCCTCGACGATCGTCGTCAACGACGAGCCGGTCGCGTACGACATCCTGCTCAGCGGCACCAGCGGGCTGAGCGGTGTGGTGCGGGCCGCCGGGTCCCGGACCGCGGTCGAGGACGCCATGGTCATCGTGACCGATGTGCGCGGTGACGTGCTGGCCACCGGAACCACCGGTGAGCAGGGCGAGTTCACCTTCGCCGAGCTGGTTCCCGGTGCCGTGACCGTCGCGGTGAACGCCACGGGGCACCGTCCGGTGGCCCTGCCCGTCGAGGTCGGCGGCACCGGCGTCACCCGGGTCGAGGTCGAACTCAGCCCCGGCGCCCACGTGCAGGGTGTCGTCCGCGCTCCGGGCGGTCCGCTCGGCGACGCCCGGGTCACCCTGGTCGACGCGGCCGGCAACGTGGTCGGCACGGCGAGGACCGGCGCCGACGGGGCGTACGCCTTCACCGACCTGGACGGCGGCGAGTACACCGTCATCGCGACGGGCTACCCGCCGGTGGCCACCTCGCTGACCGTCGACGGCCCCGGCACCGACGGCCACGACATCGAACTCTCCCACCCGGGCGAGTAGTTCGGCTCCGGCCCGCGGGGCGCACTCCGAGCGGAGGTGCGCCCCGCGGGCCGGTCTCTTTTTCGACCGGTCCGGCCGGCCCCGCCGGCCCGGACAGCTTGGCTTGCAAGGAGAAAACGGGATGGGACTGACCGCAAGGATCCGCACGCGGGACGGATGGGCCGTGTCGCACGCGGTCGTCACGGTGACCGACATGACGGGCACCCAGGTGGTGCGGGCCGAGGCCGACACCGAAGGTGCCGTGCGGGAGACGACGGACCTGGCGCCCGGCGCGTACACCGTGATCGTCACCGCGGTCGGGTACGCCCCCGCCGCGTCCAGCGCGATCGTCACGGCGAGCGGGCGGGCGGACGTGGGGAACGTGGTCCTGACCCGCCAGGGCGGCACCGAACTGCCCCCGCCGGGCCCCTGGACCATCGACCCGGTGCATTCCTCCGTCGGCGCGGTCGCCCAGCACCTGGGCATCTCCAGCGTGCGCGGCCGGTTCACCGAGTTCTCGGGCCTGATCGAGATCGCCCCGGACGAGGTCGCCAAGTCCCGGGTGGAGGCGGTGATCTCCGCGGCCTCCATCGACACCGGGAACGCGATGCGCGACGGGCACCTCAAGTCGCCCGACTTCCTCGACGTGGAGACGTATCCGCAGATCACGTACCGCTCGACCGGGCTGACCCTCGCCGGTTCCGACCGCTGGACGGTGCACGGCGAACTGACCATGCACGGCGTCGTCCGCCCCGTCGACCTGGACCTGGCCTACCTCGGCACCGGCGCCGACCCCTGGGGCGGCACGCGGGCGGCGTTCCGCGCCACCGCCGAACTGCGCCGCGAGGACTTCGCGATGAACTACAACCAGGTGCTCCAGGCGGGCATCTCCGCCATCGGCACCACGCTGCGCGTCGAGCTGGACGTCCAGGCGGTCCAGGGCGACTCGCTGCCCGCCGTCTGACCGGGCGGGCCCTCCCGGGGCGGCCGCTCAGGCGCCGGCCCGGGAGCCGCCCGGCGTCCTGCCGTCGCGGACCGGCGTACGGGACACCCGGGCCACCAGATCCCCGCACAGGTCCCGGAGTTTGACGTTCGAGTCCTGCGAGGCGCGGCGCAGCATGTCGAGCGCCACCCGGGCGTCGCAGCGCTCCTTCGCCATCAGGATGCCGACCGCCTGGTCGATGACGCTGCGCGAGAGCAGCGCGGTCCGGACGTCCCCCGCCGACGCCCGGTCCCGCTCGATGCGCAGCGCAGCGTTGATCGCCTGCGCCGCGCGAGCCGCGAACTCCCGGGCGGTCTCCCGCCGGTCGCGAAAGGCGTTCTCCGTCACGGCGTAGAGATTGAGCGCCGCGTCCGTCTCGCCGTCGACCGCGAGCGGGACCGCGAGGACCGAGCGGACCCCCTGCGAGAGCGCGTACTCGGTGTACGAGGGCCAGCGGGTCTCCTGGGTGAGGTCCGGCGAGTGCTGCTCGGCGTCCGCCTCGGCCGCCCGGACGCAGGGGCCGTCCCCGTTCTCGTACTGCCGCTGGTCCAGTCCGCTCGGCAGTCCGTCCGTGCCCGCCAGGGTGAGCAGCCGTCCGTCGCGGCGGACGGTGATGCTGGAGGCGGCCGCTCCCTCGACGGCGAGCACGGCCCGCTCCGTGAGGTCCTTGAGCAGCGTGTCGAGGCCGCCGCCCTGAGCCAGCGCCTCGTGGAGGGGGCCGGCTTCCGCCGCGACGGCCCGCGGCGACCGGGGTGGATCCGCTGGGGGTCTCATACAGAACGGTTATCCCGTCGGCACCCGCTCACGCCTGGTCCCTGGCCTCCACGATCCGCCCCGCGAGGTCGCGCAGCTTCACGTTCTCCCGCTGAGAGGTCCGCACCAGACTGTCGAAGGCCTCCGCCGCGTCGATGTCCAGGCGCTCCATGAGGATGCCCGTGGCCTGGCCGATCAGGTCGCGGGTGCGCATGGCCTCCGTCAGCTGCTCCCGTACGGTCGCCGACTCCAGCGCGATGCTCACGTGCGCGGTGAGCAGCCGGCCGATGCGGGTGGCCGAGTCGTCGAAGGCCCGCGGCTTGCGCGCGTAGACGGTGAGGACGGTGACCCGGCGGCGGTCCGCGCGCAGGCGCAGGGAGAGCACCGAGCGCAGTCCGAGGCCGGACAGGGTGAGTTCACCGTCCTCGTCGTCGCCGCTGTCCTCGATCCCGGCGACCGGCGCGCTCCACAGCCCGTTCCAGTACGCGTCGTGCTCCCGGCCCGCGTTCAGGGCGTCGGCGGAGCGGACGACGTCGTCGGTCCAGGCGAGGGTCTGCCGGTGCGCGGCGCGTTCGATGACGGAGACGCCGGCGTGCTCGGCGCCGGGCAGGAGGTGCACGGCGAGCCGGGCCGCGGTGCGCAGGGTGCCGTTCGCCGTGGATGTCTCATGCAGCTGCTGAGCGGCCACGGACAGAGCCTCGGCCAGCTCGAAACCCATCGCGAAATGGGGCAATTCAGTAAAGTCGGACGCAGCCACCACGAACCTCTTCGGCATGCATGACCAGGATCCCGTCGTCGTTCGACGACAGGCCCCAGCGCCATGCGCAGGAGAGCTCCGCAGCACATTCCCGACTGCGAGCACAGGACGAACAGCACTTTAGCTGCTCCGATGGGGTGAGGTTGCGGCTCGGTGGCCGAGCTTCCGAAGAGAGCCGCGCCCGTGGTGGAATGGCCGTACAGGTCAGGAAGCGGCCTCATCGGATCCGGACACATGTCTTTCAGGTGAGTTGCCATGACCTTCTCCCCGACCCCACGTGACCTGCCGAACTGCACGCTCGTCACGCTGCCCGCGGACATCGACATCTCCAACGCCGACTCCGTGTACGCCGGGACCATGGGCGTGGTGAACACACGGAAGGACCGACTGCGCCTGCTCGTCCTGGATCTCACCGGGACCGAGTTCATGGACTCCCAGGGCGTACGCCTCATCAACGAGGTACGCGAACAGCTGCACCGCCCGCCGCGCACCGAACTGCGCGTGGTGGCGCGGCCGGAGGGCCTGGTGAGCCGCGTCCTGGAGCTGACCGGGCTGCGCCGGGACGTCGCCGTGTACGACGACCTGGCCGAGGCGATCGAGTCCTAGGCCGTGTCCGACCTAGGCTGGCCGCATGGCACCCAACATCGCGAAGAACACCTCCGTCTCCCTGGACGAGTTGCTCGACTTCGTACGGCCCCGGCACCGCGCCGTCCTGCTGACCCGGCGGGCCGACGGCGGCCCCCAGGGCTCCCCCCTGACCTGCGGCGTGGACGACGCGGGCCGCATCGTCGTCTCCACCTACCCGGAGCGCGCCAAGACGCGGAACGCCAAGCGGGACGAGCGGGTCAGCCTCATCGTGCTGAGCGACGAGTGGAACGGGCCCTGGGTCCAGATCGACGGCACCGCCGAGGTCATCGACGCGCCGGACTCCGTCGAGCCGCTGGTCGAGTACTACCGCAACATCGCGGGGGAGCACCCGGACTGGGACGAGTACCGGGAGGCGATGCGCAAGCAGGGCAAGTCGATCATCCGCGTCACGCCCGAGCGGTGGGGGCCGGTGGCCACGGGCGGCTTCCCGGCGCGGCTCGCCCCGCAGGACTGACCCGGGAGCGGCGCGGTCAGCCCCTGGCGACCATCGCCTCGATGCCCGCGATCAACGTCTCCAGCGCGAAGGCGAAGTCGCGTTCGCGCATCTCCTCCACCGTGTCACCGCCGCGGGCCTCCATGAGGTCCGCGGCGCTCTCGAACTGCTCCGCGAACTCCGGCCGGTCGCGGATGGCGCCCATGGCCTGGTGGACGTACTCGTCCTGGGTCATCCCGGCCGAGGCGCAGCGCCGCACGAAGTGGCCCTCGATCGTGCCGAAGCCGTAGACGAACTGGAAGACCGCCGACAGGGCGCCCGTGCGTCCGTGCGGGGGCAGCCCCGTGTCGCGGACGATCTGCTGCACGCGGTGCGAGAAGGCCATCGAGTGCGGCCCGATGTTCAGGAAGTTGCCGATCAGCGGGGACACCCACGGGTGGCGCACGAGCAGCGAGCGGTAGCCGGCGGCCAGGGAGCGCAGCTGGTCGCGCCAGTCCCCGCCCGGTCCGGCGTCGGACGGGTCCAGCTCGCCGAAGGCCGCGTCCAGGGCGAGTTCGAGCAGGTCGTCCTTGGTGTCGACGTACCAGTAGACGGACATCGCGGTCACGTTCAGCTCGGCGGCGAGGCGGCGCATGGAGAACCGGGCCAGGCCCTCCGCGTCCAGCAGCCGCACGGTGGCCTCCGTGATGCGGTCCCGGTCGAGCCCCGACGGCTGGCTACCGCCACGCGCCGTACGTCCCCGGGCCGCCTTGCCGTCCAACCAGACACTGGTCCGCGCCGGACGCCCGGCCCGGTCGGCTGCCCTCACCATGGCGCACCTTTCTCGGAACTGCGGGACCCTGAGGTTCTGGTTTCCCGAGGTGGGGGCCGGAATGCCCCGGTCCTCCCCTCCCGGTGCTAAGCGTGCGTCACGCGGACGCCGTCACCGCGGAGTCTGCCCTCTCCGCCCGCCGCGGCAACGCCGCCGCGAGCAGCCCGCCGGGAAATGGTGCGGGGCCCTTCCGCGGTGTACGGAGAGGGCCGTCCTACACCGTGGAACCGTTCCGTGCGCCGTACAAGGCAGTTTCCGGCGGGACGTGGAGCGGCGGGGGGGGGGGGGGGGGGGGGGCCCCCCCCCCCCCCCCCCCCCCCCGCCGGGGGCCCCCCCCCGCCCCCGGGGGGGGGGCGGGACCAACCCACCCCGGAAACCCCCGCCCCCCCCCCGCCCCCGGCCAAAC
>NZ_JBIAJQ010000005.1:286646-594967 GCF_042872045.1 Streptomyces sp. NPDC005496 | reverse complement strand
GACCCACACGTTGTAACGGTTCCGTGCGCCTAACAAGGATTTTCCGGGGGGGGGGGGGGGGGGGGGGGGGGGGGGGGGCGCGGCCCCCGCCCCCCCGCCGCGCCGGACGTACGGTCAGCCGCCGCTCTTCGGCTGCGTCAGGTCGTAGAAGGTGGCCGAACCGGCCGTCACCTTCGTGTAGTTGGCTTCGACCCAGGTGGTGATCGCGGACGCGGAGCCGGAGTTGCCGCCACCGCCGCCCATGCCGCCCGAGACGAAGTAGTGGATCCTCCCGTCGCGGACGTACTTCTTGAACTGGGCGAGGGTCGGGGACGGATCGCTCCCGTTGAAGCCGCCGATCGCCATCACCGGCTCGCCGGTGGCGAGTTGGTAGCTGGCGCCGTTCTGGGAACCGATGGTCGCCGCCACCCAGGTGTACCGGTCGGCGTCCGCCGTCAGCAGCTTCCTGGCCTCGGCGCCCACCGAGGCGCCGTCGAGCAGACCGCCCATGCCGCCGACCCCCGCACCGCGCTCGCCGGCCGCCCCGCCCTGCGGAGCCTGGCCGTTGCCCTGCGGAGCCTGGCCGCCCTGCCGGTTCGTGCCGCCGCCGGGGAAGCCGCCGGTGCCACCCGCAGGGGGCTGCCCCATGCCGCCGCCCGGCCGGCCCGCGCCGTCCTGCCGGTTCTGGCCGGGCATCCCGCCGTCCGGCCGACCCGCGCCGCCGGGACCGCCGCCCCGGCCGCCCATCATGCTCGCCCCGGCCGGACCGGCCGTCACGATGGAGCCCGAGTGCCCGGTGCCGACCGTGCTGAGGGTGTACGCCGCCGGTCCCGCGAGCGCCGCCGCGACGCTCAGCGCGGCCGTCGCCAGGGCGAGCCGGCGGCCGAGGCGGGTCACGAAGACGAGCCCCAGCGCGCCGGTCAGGCCGCCGACCAGCACGAGCCACTTCAGCCAGGGCAGGTGGTCCGGGGTCCGGTCGAGCAGGACGTAGCCCCAGACCGCCGTCGCGGTGGCCGAGGCGGCGAGCGCGAGCGAGGCCCCGATCCTGCCCCGCTCCTCCCACAGCACCGTCGCGCCCATGCCGGCCACCGCCGCGATGTACGGGGCCAGGGCCACCGTGTAGTACTGGTGGAAGATGCCGGCCATGTAGCTGAAGACGAGCGCGGTCATGAGCAGCGCGCCGCCCCAGGCGAGGAAGGAACCGCGGGCCAGGTCGGTCCGCCCGGTCCTGCGGGTCAGCCACAGGCCCGCGACGAGCAGGATCAGCGCGGCGGGCAGCAGCCAGGAGATCTGGCCGCCGATCTCGGAGTTGAACATCCGGTCCCAGCCGGTCTCACCCCACTGCCCGGTGCCGCCACCGCCGCCACCGCCCCCGACGCTGCCGGTCTCGTCGCCGTTGATACGGCCCAGGCCGTTGTAGCCGAAGGTCAGTTCCAGGAAGGAGTTGTTCTGCGAGCCGCCGATGTACGGGCGGGAGGAGGCGGGCCACAGCTCGACGACCGCGACCCACCAGCCACCGGAGACGACCAGCGCGAGCGTGGCCAGGGCGAGCTGCCCGAGCCGCTTCCTCAGCCGCACCGGCCCGCAGACCGCGTACAGGACGGCCAGCGGCGGCAGGATCAGGAACGCCTGGAGGGTCTTCGTCAGGAAGGCGAGACCGACCGCGACGCCCGCCCAGACCAGCCACTTGGTACGGCCGTCCTCCAGGGCGCGGATCACGCAGTACACCGTGACGGTCATCAGCAGCGCGAGCAGCGCGTCCGGGTTGTTGAACCGGAACATCAGCGCGGCGACGGGGGTCAGCGCGAGCACCGCGCCCGCGATCAGACCGGCCGCCGGGGAGAACCGGCGCCGCACGGCCGCGTAGAGCACGCCGACCGTGGCGACGCCCATCAGCACCTCGGGCACGAGGATCGCCCACGAGCCCAGGCCGAACAGCCGCACCGACAGGGCCATCGGCCACAGCGCGGCCGGCGGCTTGTCGACGGTGATCGCGTTGGCGGCGTCGAGCGAGCCGAAGAAGAACGCCTTCCAGCTCTGGCTGCCGGCCTGGACGGCCGCGGAGTAGAAGGAGTTGGCGTAACCGGAGGCGCTCAGGTTCCAGAGGTAGAGCAGACCGGTGACCAGGAGCAGCGCGAGGAGGGCCGGGCGCGCCCAGCGCGGGTCCTCGGGGCGTCCGCGCCACAGCCGTCCCGGGAGGCGCCCGCGGGGCGCTCCGGCCCCGGGGGCCGCCTGGTGCCGTCCGGCGGGACCGTCCGCCGGGGCCGTGGCGGGCGGTCCCCAGGAGGGGTCGGCCCCCTGCGCGGTCGTGTCGGGCTGAGTCGTCATCGTGCGTTCCTCGGATCGTGGTCGTGCGGGCGCACCGGCCGCAGCTGCACGGTCGCGTCCCCCCGGGTGGCGTCCGCGGCGTCGCCGGCGCGGAACTCTGTGGTGTCGTACGAAGAGCGGCGCGCCGTCGGGAGCTGCGGCAGCGGCGCCTCGGTGTACGGCCGCACCGCTGTGGAGTGCGCGGGCGGGGCCGGTCGGCGCGAGGGCGCGACCGTGGAGGCGGGCTCGTCGCGGTCCGGGAACACCCACGCCCGGAAGAGCAGGAACCGCAACACCGTCGCCGCGAGGTTGGCGGCCACCAGGACCGCCAGTTCCGTGGAGTGGGCGGGCTCGGACGCCGCCGCGTCCAGGGCGGCGAGCGAACCGCTGGTGAGGGCCAGCCCGATGCCGAACACCACCAGGCCCTGGGCCTGATGACGTACGGCGCGGTCCCGGCCGCGCACGCCGAAGGTCAGCCGCCGGTTCGCCGCGGTGTTCGCCACCGCGGAGACCAGCAGCGCGAGCGCGTTGGCGGCCTGCGGGCCCGAGACGGCCCGGAAACCGGAGTACAGCAGCAGGTAGAACAGCGTGGACAGGACGCCCACCACGCAGAAGCCGACCAGCTGACGGGCGAGCCCGCGCGGCACGCCGGTCAGCTCCCGGTCGCGCGGGTCGTCCCCGAAGGGCCGCGCGAGCCGGTCCAGCGGCAGCGAACCGGTGGCCAGGGCCCGGCCCACCCGCCACACGCCCCTGAGGTCGTCCGTGGCCGTCCGGACGATGTGCACCGTCGAGTCCGGGTCGTCGACCCAGTCGACCGGCACCTCGTGGATGCGCAGCCCGGCCCGCTCGGCCAGTACCAGCATCTCGGTGTCGAAGAACCAGCCGGTGTCCTCCACCAGCGGCAGCAGCGCCTGGGCGACATCGCGCCGGATCGCCTTGAAGCCGCATTGCGCGTCCGAGAAGCGGGCCTGGAGCGAGCCGCGCAGGATCAGGTTGTAGGAGCGGCTGATGAACTCCCGCTTGGCGCCGCGCACCACCCGCGAGGAGCGGGCGAGCCGGGAGCCGATCGCCAGGTCGGAGTGGCCCGAGATCAGCGGGGCGACCAGCGGCAGCAGGGCGTTGAGGTCGGTGGACAGGTCCACGTCCATGTACGCGAGGACCGGGGCGTCCGAGGCGGACCAGACGGTACGCAGCGCCCGGCCGCGGCCCTTCTGCTCCAGGCGGAAGGACCTGACCTCCGCGATCTCCGACTCCAGCCGCGCGGCCACCAGCGGTGTGGAGTCCGTGGAGGCGTTGTCCGCGATCGTGATGCGGAACGCGTAGGGGAAGGTGCGCGCGAGGTGCTCGTGCAGCCGTCGCACACACGGCTGGAGGTCCTTCTCCTCGTTGTAGACGGGGACCACTACGTCCAGGACAGGCGTACCGGCGGTTCCGGCCGGGAGGTGCTCCCGCGCCGGCAGGCTGCCGGGAGAAGAGTCGGTTCGCATGTCGACGACATTCGTCAACCGCCCTGTTACGCCCGTGTGGTGGCGCTGTGCTGTGCCTGTGAGTACGTCCGCGGTCCCGTCCCGACGGCGAGCGCGGGCAGGTGCACCGTGAACACGGTCCGGCCGGGGACGCTGTCGACGGTCACGCCGCCGCCGTGCGCGGACACGACGGCCTGCACGATGGCCAGCCCCAGCCCCGTCGAGCCCGAGGCACGGGAGCGGGAGGAGTCGCCGCGCGCGAACCGCTCGAAGACCCGGGGCAGCAGGTCCTCGGGGATGCCGGGCCCGTCGTCCTGGACGTCCACGCACAGCCACGGCCCGTGCCGGTGCACCCGCGCGGTGACCGTCGTGCCGGGCGGGGTGTGGGTGCGGGCGTTGGCGAACAGGTTGACCAGGACCTGCTGGAGCCGGGCGGCGTCCGCCGGGACCAGGGCCGGTTCGTCGGGCAGCTCCAGGCGCCAGTCGTGGTCGCGTCCGGCCGCCCGGGCGTCGCTCACCGCGTCCACGACGAGCGGCACCAGGTCGGTCTGCTCGTACTGGAGCGGGCGCCCCGCGTCCAGGCGTGCGAGCAGCAGCAGGTCCTCCACGAGGAGCGTCATGCGCCCGGCCTCGGACTCGATCCGGCCGAGCGCGTGCCGGGTGTCGGGCCCGGTCCGCTCCCGCCCGCGCCGGGTCAGTTCGGCGTACCCGCGGATGGAGGCGAGCGGCGTGCGCAGCTCGTGGCTGGCGTCCGCGACGAACTGCCGTACGCGCGTCTCGCTCTGCTGGCGCGCGTGCAGGGCGTCGTGGACGTGGTCGAGCATCCGGTTCAGCGCGGCGCCGACCTGGCCGACCTCGGTGCGCGGGTCGGCCTCGGACTCCGGGACCCGCTCGTAGAGGGTCACCTCGCCGCTGTGCAGGGGGAGTTCGGAGACCCGGGTGGCGGTGGAGGCGACCCGGCGCAGCGGACGCAGGGCGACCCCGACGAGCACGGACCCGGCGATGCCGGCGGCGACGAGACCGGCGGTGGTGACGCTGACCTCGACGAGGACGAGGGTGTGGACCGTGCC
Organism: Streptomyces sp. NPDC005496; assembly: GCF_042872045.1. NCBI lineage: Bacteria > Bacillati > Actinomycetota > Actinomycetes > Kitasatosporales > Streptomycetaceae > Streptomyces > Streptomyces sp. NPDC005496. The sequence continues at coordinate 590,145 of NZ_JBIAJQ010000005.1, read as the reverse complement.
GGTGACGGAGGCGGTGGGCAGCGCGACGTAGAAGGTGCCGCGGTTGCCGTCCATGTACTTGACGCGGTACTCGCCGAGTCCCGGTAGGTCCAGGGTGTGCTCGCCGGTCTTCGGGACGGAGGCGAGCGCCGCCTTCTGCGCCTGGGTGAGGTTCTTGGTGGTCATCCGGAAGGCCTCGTTCGCGGAGGCCTCCCTCTCTTTGGTGACGACCGCCCTGGAGATCCCACCGTCGTCACCCACCTGGGCGACGACGGTGTCCGCCTGCGTGCCGCCCTTGGTGGCGAAGCCGAAGGGGTCGTCGGGCAGCACGGGCCGGCCCGCGGAGTCCCGGGGCACGGCGTCCCGCGGCGGATCGCCGTCCCTGTTCTTCGGCCCGCCGGTCGCCCGCATGCCGACCTCGGTGACCTGGTCGTCCAGCTGCCGGTCCAGGTGCTCGGCCAGCGCGATCGTGGTCACCGTGCCCATGACGGCGCACACCACCGCGATGAGCGCGACCGCCGAGACGACGAGCCGCGTCCGCAGCGTCCGCGGCCGGGCGGCCCGCCGCTGCCTCCGCGGCCGTCGTCGCCCGCTCACGACACCGCGGGCTTGATCAGGTAACCGGCACCGCGCCGGGTGTGGATCATCGGCTCGCGGCCCACGTCGATCTTCCGCCGCAGGTACGAGATGTACAGCTCGACGACGTTGGCCTGGCCGCCGAAGTCGTACGACCACACGCGGTCGAGTATCTGCGCCTTGCTCAGCACCCGGCGCGGATTGCGCATCAGGAACCGCAGCAGCTCGAACTCGGTGGCCGTGAGCTGGATGTTCTCGCCGCCCCGGGCCACCTCGTGGCTGTCCTCGTCCAGGGTGAGGTCCCCGACGACGAGCACCGATTCGCTGCGCCGGTCGGCGGCACCGGAGCGGCGGATCAGCCCGCGCAGCCGCGCCACGACCTCTTCGAGGCTGAACGGCTTGGTGACGTAGTCGTCGCCGCCCGCGGTCAGCCCGGCGATACGGTCCTCCACGGCGTCCTTGGCCGTCAGGAAGAGCACCGGCACGTCGGGCAGGTCCCGGCGCAGCCGGCCGAGCACCGCGAGGCCGTCCATGTCGGGCAGCATCATGTCGAGCACCACGGCGTCGGGCCGGAACTCCCGTGCGGTCTGCACCGCTCCGTGTCCGTCACCCGCGCTGCGGATCTGCCAGCCCTCGTAGCGCAGGGCCATGGACAGCAGCTCGGTGATCGACAACTCGTCGTCCACCACCAGCACTCGGACGGGGCTCCCGTCCGGCCTCAGCAGTTCGGTGCGCCCCTGGGGCGAGGTCGTGGTCATAGCGGACACATTGCTGGGCGCCGCTGAGAGCATCCTTTCGGGAACCTGTGATTTGCCTGAGAAACCCACAGCCGCCTCTCAGGGAACGCCCACGACCCGTACGCCGCAAGGGCGGTGGCCGCATGTCCGCCGGGCCGGTACGACCTCAGCCCGCCGCCGGGAGCCCGAACAGCCGGGCCCCGTTGTCGTGGCAGACGGCCCGCAGCCAGTCGTCGCCGAGCCCGAGCCGCTCCAGGGCGTGCAGCTGATCGACGTAGGGATACGGGATGTTGGGGAAGTCGGTCCCGAGCAGGACCCGGTCCCCGAGACCGGCGAGCCGGGACAGCGCCCGCCGGGGGAACGGCGCGAGCCGCTCGCTGAAGCCGGTGAACGCCATCGTCGTGTCGAGCCGCACCTCGCCGTACCGCTCCGCGAGCCCGAGGAAGTCCTCGTACTCGGGCATGCCGAGATGCGCGACGACGAGCCGCAGCCGCGGGTGCCTGGCGAGGACGTCCCCGACCGGTCCCGGCCCGGTGTGCTTGCCCGGCGCGGGCCCGGAGCCGCAGTGCGCGACGACCGGGACGCCCGCCTCGGCGAGCAGCCCCCACACGGGGTCCAGGAGCGGGTCGCCGGGGTCGTACGCCCCCACCTGCACGTGCGCCTTGAAGACCCGCGCCCCGGCGTCGAGGGCCTCCCGCACGTACGCCTCGACGCCCGGCTCGGGGAACAGGGTCGCCGTGTGCAGGCAGTCGGGGGTGCGGCGGGCGAAGTCGGCGGCCCAGCCGTTGAGCCAGCGGGCCATGCCGGGCTTGTGCGGGTAGAGCATCGCGGTGAAGGCACGGGCGCCGAACGCCCGCAGGACGGCGAGCCGTTCCTCCTCGCCGGCGCGGTAGGTGATGGGCCACTCGACGCCACCGGTGAGCGGCCCGAGCCCGTCGAAGTAGCTCCAGACCTTGCGCAGCACCCGCTCGGGCATGAAGTGCGTGTGCACGTCGACGAGCCCGGGCAGCCCGAGCCGCGCCCAGAACGCCCGCACGTCGGCGGTGCCCGGGTCGGCGACGGTACCGGGAGGGGTGCCCTGTGCGCCGACGTCCCCGGCGTCACCGGGCTCTCCGGTACCGGTGTCCCGGGGGTGCCCGTCGCCCGGGCCGATGTCCCGGGGGTGCTCGGGGTTCGGGCCGGTGCCCCGGGGGTGCCCGACGTCCGGGCCGGTGTCCCGAGGGTGCCCGGCGTCGGGGGCGGTACCGGTGCCGGTGCCGGTGGACGCTCCGTCAGGCCCGCTCGCGGCGCGGTGATCGCTCATGCCCGCCACTCTCCGTCCGGACGGCCGCCGGCGTCCAGCGGCAAGCGGGGAGATCCCTGGCGCCGCCGGGCTCTCCGGTACCGGTGTCCCGGGAGTGCCCGGCATCCGGGCCGGTGTCCGGGGTGCCCGGCGTAGGGGCCGCCGTCAGAAGAGCCCGTCCTGTACGCCGGATGCGGCGCGCCTCGACTCCCGTACGGGGAAGGCGGGCCGGTCGTCCCCGCCGGCGGAGGTCAGCTCCCAGCCGGGCATCAGGCGGGTGTCGAGCACGACGACCCCGCGCCCGGTCGCGAGATGCAGATCGGGACCGGCGGCGGCCAGCAGCTCACCGCTCACGGCGCACCCCGCGGCCAGCTCGCTCACCACGCCCTCGGCGGGCGGCAGTCCGGTGAGCCCGAACACATCCGTGTGGTCGACGGGCTCGAACGGCATGCGCTCCAGGGACTCGGGCCACCCGTCGAGCAGGCCCGCCCGGGCGTGCAGCTCGGCGATCTCGGCCACCCGCTCCACGCCCCCGGCGCCCGTCCCGGACAGCACGCCGCGCACCTCCCGCTTGTCGGCGTACGGGATCCGGTCGGGCACCCGCAGCGCGGCCCGCAGCAGTTCCTCGGCCCGCCGGGAGGCCATCAGCGGGCCGCGGCCCAGCCAGCTGAAGGTGACGGCGCCCTGCTCCAACAGCCGTGCGGAGCCCCGCTCGACGCCGGTGATCCCCACCTTGACCAGGCCGGGCCCGAACCACGCCAGGTAGACGTGGTACGGCCGCGGATCGTCGGCGACGGTGTCGGCGGCCACGGAGTGCGCCCGCTCCAGCCGCGCGCACTCCTCGCACCGCGCCCCGGTGCCGCGCCCCGGCACGGCGGTGGCCCGGGGGCAGGCGTGCCCGCGCGCCCCCACGCAGGTGCGGACACCGTCCTCGGCCACCCCGAAGGCGATCCGCCCGCCCCGCGCCAGTGGGCTGACCCTTCCCCCGCCCCACACCAGCGCGGGCCCGTCGGCCCCCCACCGCAACCCCGCACAACTCCACACCCGACCCATCACCCGAGCGTAGACACCCCCACTGACAACGCCGGGTCCTGCCGTCCAGGGCCGCCCTCCCTGCCGACACCTTGAAAGAGGCGCAGTGCTCCCGGGTCCCGATGGCGTTCGCCAGGGGCAAGGCGAGGGGATCAGAACTTCACGTGCCCCTCCCGGCCCGCGCACTTCACTTCCGTCACCCCACGCAAAAGGCCCCCGGATCTCTCCGGGGGCCTTCAACCTGTGTGCACTCGGCAGGATTCGAACCTGCAACCTTCTGATCCGTAGTCAGATGCTCTATCCGTTAAGCTACGAGTGCCTGTGTGTTCTGTTGTGGTGCTCTTCCTCCCGGGCTTTTCGGCCCGGTCGGCGTTGCGGGAACAACATTACATGACTGGCGCCGTGAGGCGAAATCCGTTTGTCGCACCCGACCTGACCTGCGGAAATGCCCGGATCGGGGGTGATCCGGGGGCGGAGCCGTAGGACGTCCGGGAGCTCGGGAACGACCGAAGCCCCGGTCGTGACGACCGGGGCTTCGGGATCGAGCGCGGAGGCGGAGGGATTTGAACCCTCGATGGGCTTTAAGGCCCAAACCGCATTAGCAGTGCGGCGCCATAGACCGGACTAGGCGACGCCTCCAGCACAACCACCGCGCGAGCGCGAATGGTGCGTGCAGATGATGACACAGCCGAGCGGGGTGTCACCAATCGCCCCCCACGGTACTAGGCACTCAGGCCGCAGGGCAAAGCCTTGTCGCGCGGCGCAACCACGCGGGCCGTGAGGCGTTAGTCCCGTCATGAGTCCTGTCATGTCCCGGGTCACCCTGCGCCGGCTCGCCCTCGCCGCGGCCGCCTCCGCCGCCGCGCTGTCCGCCGCCCCCGTCGCCGCGCACGCCGCACCCGTACCGCTGTCCGACCCGCTGTCGCTCCCCTTCATGCCGCCGCCCCCGGCCGCGGCGGACCAGGGCGACCACCTCGTCGTCACCGTCGACCACGCGGGCGCCGCCGACGGCAGGTACGAGCTGGACTGCCACCCGGACGGCGGCACCCATCCCGACGTGCGCGGCGCCTGCGAGAAGCTCGAACACAGCACCCGCTGGGGCAAGGACCCCTTCGCCTCCGTCCCGGAGGGCACGCTCTGCACCATGCAGTACGGCGGCCCGGCGACCGCGCACGTCACCGGCACCTGGGCCGGACGCCCCGTCGACGCGAGGTACGACCGGGGGGACGGCTGCCAGATCGGGCGGTGGAACGCGCTCGTACCGCTGCTGCCCGACGTGCGCGGGTAGCAGCGGCCCGCCCGTCCCCCCGGGGCCCGCTGTCGGCTCCCGGCGGGGGGATGTCCAAGTCATGGCCCGGAGGGGTGAAATGCGCGGTCACAGCTTCTGCGTGTCTTCTGCGTGCGACCTCCCTCTCATCCGGCATCGCGAGCGCAACCTCTGCCCGTAGACTCCCTCGCGTGACACGCTGCGGGACGGTTGGCAAGATGGCCCTCGCGGTCAGCAAGGTGCGGTAACAGGGAGGAAGCGTCTCGTGAGCAGCAGGCCATCCCGAGGCGCTGCTCGCCTCGCAGCCATACTGGACGCGCTCCCCGATGCGTTGGTGCTGGTCAACGCCAACGGGACCGTCGTCAACGCCAACACCATCGCCCTGGAGGCCTTCGAGGCCCCGGGCACGGCTCTGGTGGGCCGGGGGCTCCTCGATCTGCTGCCGCAGTTCGACTCGCGCCTGATCCCGGGCTCCATGCGGCGGCCCGAGTCCATGGACCAGAGCGGGCGCACCAAGCCGACCCGGATGGTCGCGCGGCGGACCGACGGGAGCGAGTTCCCGGTCGAGGTCACCAGTGCGAATCTGGAGAACGGCCAGCAGGCCTACGACGGCTACGGCTACACCGGCGACGAACTGCTCATGCTGGTCGTGCGCGACCTGTCGGGCACCGTCGACACCGAGGCCGAACTCGCGCGTTCGCAACGCCAGACCGAGATGATCCTGCGGGCCGCGTCCGAGGGCGTGGTGGGCACCGACACCGACGGACGGGTCGTCCTCGTCAACCCCGCCGCCGCCCAGATACTCGGCTACCGGGCCAGCGACCTCGGCGGCCAGGACCTGCACGCGCTGATCCTCCACTCGCGCGCCGACGGCGAGCCCTTCCCGTACCCCGAGTCGCCGCTCGCCGACACCCTGCGCTCCGGGCGCAAGCACCGGGTGCGCGGGCAGGTCGTGTGGTCCAAGTCCGGCGCCAAGGTCTCGGTCGACCTCACGACCGCGCCGGTGCGCGACGGGGACCAGCTCGTCGGCGCCGTGATGACGTTCACCGACCGGCGGCCCTACGACGCGCTGGCCGAGGAGAAGGAGGCCGAGGCCGCCCGCCACGGCGAGGAGCTCGAACGGATCACCGGCGAGCACGCCGAGGAGCTGGAGCGGCTGCGCGAGCGGCACACGACCGAGCTCGACGAGCTGCGCGAGCAGCACGCCGAGGACCTCGCCGCCGGCGACGACCGGTACGCGGCGCTCGCCGAGCGCGAGAAGGACCGCTTCGAGGCGCTCGCCGCCCGGCACGAGCAGCTGCTCGCCGTGCTCGGCACCTCGCTGCGCGGGCCGCTCGACCAGCTGCGCGGTGAGCTCTCGAAGCTCGCCGCCGACGACGCCGGGCAGCTGTGGCCCGAGGCCAACCAGGTGCTCCACCACCTCGCGGCGGGCTACTCGCGGATCACCACCCTGGTGGACAGCGTGCTGAGCTACCAGCGGCTGGACGCCGGCGCCGAGGGGATCACCCGGACCAACGTCATGCTCGACGCGGTCGTCGCGGCCGGTGTCGACGGCGCGGTCGAGCTGATCGGCCCCGGCCGGGTGCAGTTCGCCGTGCACGCGCCGCCCATCGAGGCCGAGGTGGACCCCGAGCGGCTCGCCACCGCGCTCGCGCATCTCGTCGCCGACGTGGCGGGAGTCGACGCGACCGGCAACGCGCCGGTGTCGGCGGGCGGTTATCTGGACAACACGGTCGTCGTGGCGGCGGCGCAGCGCGGCGAGGTCGTCCGCATCGAGGTGCGCGGCCCGTACTCCGGGGGAGACCCCGTGCACGAGCCGATCGTCCGGGGCATCGTGCGGGCGCACGGCGGGGTGCTCCAGACGCACGAGGTGCCGGGGATGAGCGGCAGCGCGTACGTCCTCGAAGTGCCGATCGGCGGGGGCGCGGGAGCGGTCGCGGCGGGATCGGTGCCGGGGACCGAGATCGCGCTGCCCGAGCAGGCCGCACAGCAGACACACGAGACACAGCAGACGCAGCAGGCACAGCAGGGGAGCGGACGGCGGAGGGCCCGGCGGTCCTCCGTCGACTCCTTCCTGGACGGCGCGGAGACCGCTCCCGACACGGGGGCGGGCACCGTCTCCGAGCCGGTGGCCCAGGACCCGGGCGCCGCGCAGCCCACCGGTCGGCGCAGGCGCCGCTCGGAAGAGGCCGCGGCACCGGCCGAGGCCGCCGTCCCGGCGCAGGGACCCGAGGACGAGGAAGCGAAGGCCGGGGCGCCCGGCGGCACGGGGCGGCGGCGCGGGCGGCCGAGCCCGGTCGAGGGTGACGCCGGGGGCGTCGCCGAGGGCGCGGTCCTCATGGCAGGCGAGCACTCCGCCGGCCAGGCCGCCGTGGGTACGGGACTCGGCGGCACCGTGCCGCCGCAGGGCGTGCCCGCCCCGTCCGGGCGACGCGCGCGCCGGGACACCGAGCAGCACGCGCTGCCGCCGGCGCTGCCCGCGGCCCAGAGCACGCCCGGGGACGCCGGTGCCGCGTCCGAGGCCCCCGACGCCCAGCCGACCGGTCGCCGCAGGCGTGCCCTGGCCGCGGCGGCGGAGCGTGCCGCGGCGCAGGAGGCGGGCGCCCGCACGGTGTTCGCGCTGCCGCCCGCCGACGCCGACCGCTCACCCGGGGACACGGCGGCCGAGGTCCCTTCCCCGCAGGGCGGCGCCTACGAGCCCGGTACTCCCGCAGTTCCCGGCGTCCTGGCGGACGAGAACCGTCACGACGTGATGGCGCACGACCCGGCCGACGACCACACCCCGCCGCAGCCGCATCCGGCGACCGCCCCGACTGGACGCCGACGCGCCCGGCGTGCCCCGGCGGAGGCGCCGGCCCCGGCCGCGCAGGGCGTCCCGGCCCAGGGCGTGCCCGCGCAGATCCCCGGGCAGGGCGTGCCGGCGGAGGGCCGGACCGCCACGCCGGGCGTACCGGCGCAGGCGGTGCCCGCGCAGGCCGTGCCCGGTCCCGTACCGGCTGCGGGTGTGCCGGAGCAGTCGGTCGCCGGGCCCGTTCCCGCGCGCCAGGGCACCGGACCGGCACCCGCCGGACGCCGGGCCCTCGGTCCGGTCGCGGCCGGCCAGTCGGTTCCCGAGCAGGGCGTCGCCGGACCGGGCGCGGTGGGTCCCGGGCAGCCGGTACCGGCGCAGGGCGTGCCCGGCGCGGCCGTGCCCGGACAGCCCGTCCCGCCGTACGGCGGCCCCGCACCGACGCCTCCCGGTCAGCCGGTCCCCGACCGGACCGCTCCGGCGGCCGGTGCCACGCCCGCCCCCGGCGTCGCGGCCCAGGCCGTGCCCGGTGCGGCGCAGAACGCTCCGGGCCCGTCCTCCGGGTCGCCCGTCGCTCCGCAGGCGTGGTCCGAGGGAGTGGACCCGGACGCCGGAGGCGGCGCTCCGCCGGCCTGGCCGGGCGGTACGGCGGCCGCCGGCGTGCCCGCGCAGGGCGCCGTACCCGAGCCGCCCCGGCCGTGGCCCGCGTCCGACGACACGTCCGGCGCCGGTCACCCCGTGCCCGCGGACGCCCAGGCACCGGCGTCACCGACACCCGCCTCGGGCACTCCGCTGCCGCCCGAGCGTCCCGTCGGACCCCGGGCCGCCCAGCCGCTGCCCGCCGAGGCCGCGGCGCCGGTCGACCCGAACTCGACGCAGGGGCGCGCCTTCAGCGTGCGGACGCTCGGGCAGGGCGTGCCGTTCAGCCGCCAGGCCGCACCGGCCCAGCCGGTCCCCCAGCAGCTCCCGGCGCAGCCCGGGTCGCAGACGCCCACGCCTCCCCCGCACCAGACCAACGGTTCGGGACGTCGCCGCAAGCTCGGCACGCGTCCCGAGCCCGCCGTGGAGCGCCCGGAGACCGGGGCCCGTCCGCACCCGCACACCGGCCAGTCCCGTCCCGCCGGAGGCACCGAGGGAGCCGGCCGCTCGTACGCCATAGGAGCCCCGGACCGGGACGCCGACGAGGGGCCCGAGCCGCTCGACGGGCCCGGTGGCGCCGTCGAGGTGGCCGACCAGCCGCAGCCTCGGCCCATGGACGACGAGCTGCCCCCGGAGCCGCTGGACAACCCTCGGCGGCTGCTCGTGTGGCCGGCGCCCGACGTGACGACCCAGCAGGCGCTCAGCGACCGCGGCTACCGTCCCGTCATCGTGCACTCGCGCGAGGAGGTCGACGCGCAGATCGCCGCCTTCCCGGCCGCGCTGTTCGTGGACCCGCTCACCGGTCCGATCACCCGCACCGCGCTCCAGTCGCTGCGTCAGGCGGCCGTCGCCGCCGAGGTGCCCGTCCTGGTGACGGCGGGACTCGGGCAGGCGACGCGCGAGGCTGCGTACGGAGCCGACCCGGCCGTCCTGCTGAAGGCGCTCGCCCCACGCGACTCGGAGCAGCACCCGCCGCGTGTGCTGCTCATCGAGGAGCACGGGGAGATCGCGCTGGCGCTCACCGCGACGCTGGAGCGGCGCGGGATGCAGGTCGCGCGGGCCGCGTCCGACGAGGACGCGGTGACGCTGGCGGCGCAGATGCGGCCGAACCTCGTGGTGATGGACCTGATGCAGGTACGGCGCCGGCGGGCCGGAATCGTGGACTGGCTGCGGGCGAACGGGCAGTTGAACCGCACGCCGCTCGTCGTCTACACCGCGGCCGTCGACCAGACCGAGCTTCCGCGGCTGGCCGCGGGGGAGACGGTGCTGTTCCTCGCCGAGCGGTCGACCAGCGCCGAGGTGCAGGACCGGATCGTGGACCTGCTGGCCCGCATCGGCACGAACTGAGCACCGGGACACACGGGTTGGGGCGCTGTTTCACGTGAAACAGCGCCCCGGTCCCGCAGGTCCCGCCCGATGTCGTCGTGCCGGTCGGCGGAGAAGGTCCGCCGTGACCGTCAGAGCTGTGTGACGTCCAGGTCTCCCGCCGCGTACTTCCTGCGGAGGACCTTCTTGTCGAACTTGCCGACGCTCGTCTTCGGCACCGCCTCGATGATCGTCCAGCGCTCCGGGAGCTGCCACTTGGCGATCTTGCCCTCGTCGGCGAGGAACGCCCGCAGGGTGGAGAAGTCGGCGGTGGATCCCTCCTTCAGCACGACCGTGGCGAGCGGGCGTTCGCCCCACTTCTCGTCCGGTACGGCGACCACGGCGGCCTCGGCGACGTCGGGGTGGGACATGAGGGCGTTCTCCAGGTCGACCGAGGAGATCCACTCGCCGCCCGACTTGATGACGTCCTTGGCCCGGTCGGTGAGGGTCAGGAAGCCGTCGGAGCTGATCGTGCCGACGTCACCGGTCTTGAGCCAGCCGTCCTCGCTGAACTTGTCGGCGGGGCGCAGCACCTCGGCGCCCTGTCCGCCGTAGTACGCGCCCGCGATCCACGGCCCGCGCACCTCCAGTTCGCCCGCGGACTCGCCGTCCCAGGGGAGCCGTTCGCCGCCGGGGCCGGTGAGGCGTGCCTCGACGCCGGACGGGAAGCGCCCCTGGGTCAGGCGGTAGGCGAACTCCTCGTCCGTGCCGACGACATGGGCCGGCGGACGCGCCACCGTGCCCAGCGGGGAGGTCTCCGTCATGCCCCAGGCGTGGCAGACCCGCATGCCCAGCTCGTCGAAGGCCTCCATGAGCGAGGGCGGACAGGCCGATCCGCCGATGGTGACCTGCGTCAGGGAGCTGACGTCCCGCGGCTTGGCGTGCAGTTCGGCGAGCAGCCCCTGCCAGATGGTGGGGACGGCCGCGGCGTGCGTCGGTCGCTCGCTCTCGATCATCTCGGCGAGCGGGGCCGGCTGGAGGAAGCGGTCCGGCATCAGCATGTTGACGCCGGTCATGAACGTGGCGTGCGGCAGGCCCCAGGCGTTGACGTGGAACTGCGGGACCACGACGAGGGAGGTGTCCTCGTCGGTGAGACCCATCGACTGGGCCATGCAGACCTGCATGGAGTGCAGGTAGATCGACCGGTGCGAGTAGACGACGCCCTTGGGGTCGCCGGTGGTCCCGGAGGTGTAGCACATGGCGGCGGCCGTGCGCTCGTCCAGCTCGGGCCAGTCGTAGTCGGTCGGCTTGCCCTCGAGCAGCTCCTCGTACTCGTGCACCTGCGCGCTCGTGCCCGAGAGCAGGGAGCGGTCGCCGGGGCCGGAGACCACGATGTGCTCGACCGTCGGCAGCTGGGGGAGGAGCGGCGCGAGGAGCGGGAGCAGCGAGCCGTTGGCGATGATCACGCGGTCGGCGGCGTGGTTGACGATGAAGACCAGCTGCTCCGCGGGCAGGCGGAGGTTCAGCGTGTGCAGCACCGCGCCCATGGACGGGATCGCGAAGTACGCCTCGACGTGCTCGGCGTTGTTCCACATCAGCGTCGCCACGCGGTCGTCGCCCGTGATGCCGAGGTCCTCGCGGAGCGCGTGCGCGAGCTGCGCCGTCCGGTCGCCGATCTCGGCGTAGGAGCGGCGCTGCGGTGCGCCCTCACCGGTCCAGGTGGTCACCTGCGACGTCCCGTGGACGCGTGCCCCGTGGGTCACGATCCTCGAAATCAGCAGCGGTACGTCCTGCATCGTGCTCAGCACGGCGTCCTCCCGGGGCGACATTGCCTGCGCGGTAGTCATAAGGGTTGCGCTGATTCTGCGCACATACCGCGCGGTATGTCACTAGTTCCGGGTGATCGATCAGGCGGCGTCTCCCACGAATGCCGTGGCTGCCGCGCCGGTGAGGTGCCCGGGGCGGTGCGCCGGCCGCTCCCCGGGGTGCTCGAACGGGCGGGCGGACGGCACCGGGTGCGTACCGCGGGGCCCGTGCCGACGCCTCCTGGGACAGGAGGGGGACGTGGGACCGGCGGCCCTCAGCGCACGGGGCTCAGCTCGGGGTCCTCGCGCAGTTTGCCCAGGGCGCGCGACACGGCCGACTTGACCGTGCCGACGGAGACGCCGAGCACCTCCGCCGTCTGCGCCTCGCTCAGGTCCTCGTAGTACCGCAGGACGACCATCGCCCGCTGCCGGGCCGGCAGTTTCGTGATAGCCCGCCACATCGCGTCGTGGAGCGCCTGCTGCTCGGCCGGGTCGGCGGCGGGCAGGCCCTCCGGCTCCGGCAGCTCGTCGCACGCGAACTCGTCCACCTTGCGCTTGCGCCACTGCGACGTCCGCGTGTTCAGCAGCGCCCGCCGCACGTAACCGTCCAGCGCCCGGTGGTCCTCGATCCGCTCCCAGGCCACGTACGTCTTGGCCAGCGCGGTCTGCAGCAGGTCCTCGGCGTCGCACGGGTTCGCGGTGAGCGACCGGGCGGTGCGCAGCAGCACCGGCTGACGGGCCTTCACGTACGACGAGAACGACGGGTACGGAAGGGTCTGCCTCGCTGACGTGACGGCGTTCGAAGCGCTGGTGCAGACGGGTGTGGTCATGGCTCCACGCTAGGAGCGGCCCCCGTTCCGCGGATCGGCCGCAGGTCCCGAAGGCATGTCCGCCTCAGGTTGTAGGAGGGGGGCGGGCCCCACCTCCTGAAGGTGGACGAGCGGGGCCCGCCCCCTCAGGGTCCGTCCCTGAGGTGCCCGACGCGGGGGTACCGCGACCGGCCCGCACGGACCCGTCCCGCGCGCGCATCCCGGGCGCACGGGCGCTCGCCCGGGGCGGGCGGTACCCGGCGCCCCTCCCGGCCTTGCGAGCCCGCCGGGTTCCTCCCCGTCAGCCGACGCGGGCGACCGGCGCGTCCATGGCGTTCCGGTCGATGAGGACGGTGCGGCCCCCGTGCCGTTCCCTCACGTTGCCCGCGTACTGGTGGATCCGCCCCTTCGGCCAGGCGCCCCGGGCCAGCACCGGCTCCTTGGCCAGCTGCGGCTTCACCCGCCAGCGCGCGAACCAGATCACCGACGGCAGGTCCTTCACCCCGGCCCGCCGAGCGGTCTCCATGTGCTTCACGCCCGTGGACGCGCTGCTGTAGAAGCCGGGCAGATAACCCCGGGCGCGCACCTCGCGGTTGAAACCTCGGACGAACTTCAGCGTCGAGGCGGCGCACTTCTTGTCATGGTGGTTGTACGCCTCCACGTCCAGGTAGAGCGGGCTGCCCTGCTGGATCCCGATCGCCTTCGCCCGGCGCACCGCGTCGGCGGCCTCGGTCTTCCCGCGCTGCCAGGGGTGGCGCCCGACGGTCACGTTCCGCTTGGAACTGCCGGTCACGCAGTTGGACTGCGACCCCACGTACAGCGGGAGGACCTTCCAGCCCTGCTTCTTCACCGTCTTCATCCAGCCGTGCGTCAGCAGCGGCTGGTGGGGGCAGGCCCGGCCGCGGCCGCCGAAGTAGACGCCCACCGCGCGGTAGCGGGAGGCCAGCCAGCGGCGCATCGTGTCCGCCGACTGCGTGTGGCAGGTGTCGAAGGCCCAGCCCTTGAACCGGGGGGCCGCGCTCGGCCGCCGCCGCTGCTCCGGTTCGCGCCGCTGCTCCTCCCGCTCCCGCCGGGGCCGCGTCTCCTGTCCCGGCTCCCGCACGGGGGCCGGGTCCGGATCGGCCGCCTCCCAGTCCTCCCGGTCTTCCCCGTCCTCCCTGTCCTCCCTGTCCTCCCTGTCCTCCCTGTCCTCCCACGACCCCTGGTCCTCCCAGGCGTCCTGGTCCTCCACGTCGCCCGGGGCCTCGTCCCGCCGCTCACCGGGCTCGACCGGCTCGACGTCCGGGTCGGCCTCGAAGGCGGCGGCCGCCGCGTCGGCCGCGTCCTGCGGACCGAGCTCGCCGGCCGGCTCCGGGTGGACGCCGTCCGGTCCCGCTTCCAGGGCGGAGAGCTCGGGACCGTGGCCGGCCGGTTCCGGACCGGGGCCCGCCGGTTGCGCGCCGGACGCCGGGGCTCCCGCCAGCAGGAGCAGCGTCAGGCTCAGGACGACGGCGACCCGGGGGCCGCGCTGGTGGACGCTGTGACTCCGATGACGTCTGTGACGATACATACGATGAGTGAACAGACCGACCCGTGTCCCCAGGCGTCAGCCACACGCCTCGTTCATCCGTCCGACCCCAGAATCAACCCCGATGTGGGGACCCCGGCGCCCGCCGTGACGAGGACGCGGGCGGCGCCGGGCACCTGGTTCACCGCCGTGCCCCGCACCTGGCGTACCGCCTCCGCCAGTCCGTTCATGCCGTGGAGGTACGCCTCACCGAGCTGACCGCCGTGCGTGTTCAGCGGCAGCCGCTCCTCCGCCACGAAATCAGCCGCCTCGCCCCGCCCGCAGAACCCGAACTCCTCCAGCTGCATCAGCACGAACGGCGTGAAGTGGTCGTAGAGGATGCCGACGTCGATGTCCGCCGGGGCCAGCCCCGACCTCCGCCACAGCCGGCGCGCCACCACTCCCGTCTCCGGAAGCCCCGTCAGGTCGTCCCGGTAGAAGCTGGTCATCTGCTCCTGCGCCCGCCCCGCGCCCTGGGCCGCCGCCGTGATCACCGCCGGGGGACGCCGCAGATCGCGGGCCCGCTCCACGGACGTCACGACCAGCGCCTGGCCGCCGTCCGTCTCCTGGCAGCAGTCGAGCAGCCGCAGCGGCTCCACGATCCAGCGGGAGGCGGCGTGTTCGGCGAGGGTGATGGGCCGGCCGTGAAAGTACGCCGCCGGGTTGGTGGCCGCGTACCGCCGGCCGAGCACCGCCACCCGGCCGAACGCCTCCGGGGACAGCCCGTAGGCGTGCAGGTACCGCCGGGCCGCCATCGCCACCCAGGACGCGGGCGTCAGCAGTCCGAACGGCAGCGACCAGCCGAGGGCCGCGCCCTCCGCCGAGGGCTCGCGGTGCCGCACCCCCGAGCCGAACCGCCGCCCCGACCGCTCGTTGAAGGCCCGGTAGCAGACGACGACCTCGGCGGCCCCTGACGCCACCGCGAGCGCGGCCTGCTGGACGGTCGCGCAGGCCGCGCCGCCCCCGTAGTGGACGCGGGAGAAGAAGGACAGCTCCCCCATCCCGGCCGCCTGGGCGACGGTGATCTCCGGGCTGGTGTCCATGGTGAAGGTGACCAGGCCGTCCACGTCCGCCGGTGTCAGCCCCGCGTCGTCCAGCGCGGCCCGCACGGCCTCCACCGCCAGCCGCAGCTCGCTGCGCCCCGAGTCCTTCGAGAACTCGGTGGCTCCGATCCCGACGACGGCCGCCCTGCCGCCGAGGCCGTCCCGCGTCCGTACGCTCACGGCGCACCGCCCGCCGTCCGGCCGGCGCCCGGCGCGGGAGCCGGGCTCGCGACGCTCACCTTCACCGTGCCGGTCACGTGCCGTCCGGCGCCGTTCGAGCCGACGACGGCCACCGTGGCCGTGTCGCCGTCCACATGCTCGACCGTGCCCGTCAACACCATGGTGTCTCCCGGGTGGTTGGGGGCGCCGAGGCGGATGGCCACCTCGCGCAGCACGGCGCCCGGACCGAAGTGGTCGGTGACGTACCTGCCGACCAGCCCGTTCGTGGTCAGGATGTTCATGAAGATGTCCGGCGAGCCCTTGGCCCGGGCCAGTTCGGGGTCGTGGTGCACGTCCTGGTAGTCGCGCGATGCGATGGCCCCGGCGACGATCAGGGTGCGGGTGACCGGGATCTCCAGCGGCGGCAACCGCTCGCCTGCCTTCACGACCGCTCCTCCCCGTACGTGATCGACTCCCCCAGCTCCTGAAGGACTTCGCCGCCGCAGCCCAGGTGGGCCTCCAGCTGGCGCCCCCACAGGAAGTGCCGGTGCACCGGGTGGCCGAGGTCCGCGCCCGCCCCGCCGTGCAGGTGCTGACCGGTGTGTACCACCCGGTGACCCGCCTCCGCCGCCCACCAGGCGGCGGTCAGCGCGTGCGTGAGGTACGGCAGGCCCGCGTCACGGCGCCAGGCGGCCTCGTACGCCGTCACCCGGATCGCCTCCGTGTCCAGGTGGGCGTCGGCGGCGCGGTGCTGGACGGCCTGCCGGACGGCGAGCGGACGGCCGAACTGCTCCCGGGTGCAGGTGTGCGCCACCGCCCGCGCCAGCGAACCGGCGCACACCCCCGCCTGGAGCCCAGCGAAGGCGGTGCGCGCGGTGGCCAGCACGTCGGCGTACACGTCGTCCGCGTCGCGGGCGGGGTCCCCACCCGGCGACCGGCCGCGCCGGCTCCCCTCGATCGGGGACCCGTCGGAGGCGTCGCCGCCCAGTCGTTCGGCGGGGGGACCGTCGGCGGCACTCCCGCCCAGTCGTTCGGCCGGCGTGCCCTCCAGGGTCAGGCGGCCCGCGGCCCAGGGCGCCGTCAGTTCCACCGGCTCGCACCCGGCGTCGGCGGTCCGCGCCAGCCACAGCCGGCGCCGGTCGTCCGCGACCAGGGCGTGGGTGGCGTCCCGCAGCCACGGCACCGCGGGAACGACACCGCTCAGCGCGCCCCCGCCCGCCTCCCGCACCTCGGCCCGTACCGCCCCCGTCTCCCGCAGCGCCCCGGCCACCACCACCGAACCGTCCCCGATACCGGGCAGCAGCCGCTCCCGCTGCTCGGCCGAGCCGTGCGCCCGCACGGCCAGCAGCCCGTACACGCAGCTCGCCGCGAACGGCACCTGCGCGGTCGTGCGCCCCTGTTCCTCCAGGAGCAGCACCAGCCCGAGCAAGCCGGTGTCCGCCACGGCGCTCACGAGTCCGGCTGCGCACAGGGCCTTCCACAGGCCGGGGTCGCTGCCGGTCCCCGCCGCGGACAGCCGCTCGTGCGTGGCGAGGTCGCCGAAGATCCGCGCGGCCAGGTCACGGGCCGCCTCCTGTCCCGGCGTGGGCGTGAAGTCCATGTCAGCCGCCGTCCCCCTCGACCGCGGCGAAGAGCGGCAGCACCAGCTCCTCGTCGCAGCGCTCGAACCGCAGCCGCACCGGCATCCCGATCCGCACCTCGTCGTACGGCACGCCCACCACGTCGCTCACCATCCGCACGCCCTCGGCCAGTTCGATCAGACCGACCGCGTACGGGGGGTCGAAGGCGGGGAAGGGCGGGTGGTGCATGACGACGTACGAGTAGACGGTCCCCTCGCCGCTCGCCTCGACCGTGTCCCACTCCGGGGAGCCGCACGCGTTGCACCCCGGCAGCCAGGGGAAGCGCAGGGTGCGGCAGGCGGCGCACCGCTGGATCAGCAGCCGCCCGCGTCCGACGCCCTCCCAGAAACCGGCGTTGTCCCGGTTGATCACGGGCCGTGGCCTGCGCTCCCTCGGCTCCTTGCGGGCGGGCGCGTACTTGAGGATGCGGAACCGGTGCGTCCCCGCGAGTTCACCGTCGCCCGTCCGGACGTCCGTCCGGGTCGTGACGAAGTGGCCCGTGCCCAGCCGGGTCCTCTTCCGCTCCGAGACGGACTCGATGACGGCGTCGAAGCTGACCTCGTCCCCGGGCCGCAGCGGCCGCAGGTACTCCTGCTCGCAGTCGGTGGCGACCACCGCCGTACAGCCCGCGTCGTCGAGCAGTCCGAGCAGCTCGGTGTACGCGCCCGTGCGCCCCGCCTGGCCGGACAGGCCGGCCATCGTCCACACCTGGAGCATCGTCGGCGGCGCCACCGCGTCCGGCCCCCGGTAGGCGGGGTTCTCGTCGCCCATCGCCTCGCACCAGTGCCGGATCATCGGCGCGTTCACCGGGTCCCGGCCCACCCCGGTGGCGGCGGCGGGCCGGCCCTCGTACGCCTTCAGACGTGCCGTGAAGTCGTCGCTCACCGCCACCCCCTCGGCATCCCGAGCCGCTGCGTGGCCACGATCTCCCGCTGCACCTCGCCGACCCCGCCCCCGAACGTGTTGATCTGCGCCGCCCGGTTCAGCCGCTCCAGCCCGCCGCCCTCGAAGGCCCCCGGCGAACCGGCACGGATCAGGGCCCGCTCCCCCACGGCGTGCTGGCACAGCCGGTACACCGCGACCGCCGACTCGGTTCCCGCGACCTTCACGCCGCTCGCGTCGCCGGGCGCCGGCCGGCCGGCCCCGATGTCCTGCACCAGACGCCAGCTCAGCAGGCGCGTCACCGCCAGGCGGGCGTGCGCCTCGGCCAGTTGCGCGCGCACCCAGGGCTCGTCGGCGCGGCGCCGGCCGGTCACCGGGTCGGGGGTGCGCGCCGCCCGGAGCGCGGCGGCGTAGAAGTCCTCGGCCTGCATGCCGGTCGCGGCGAGCGCGACCCGCTCGTGGTTCAGCTGCTCGGTGATGAGCCCCCAGCCGCCGTTCACCTCACCGACGAGGTGCGAGGCGGGGACGCGGACGCCGTCGTAGTAGGTCGCCGTCGTGACCAGGCCGCCCACCGTCTCGATCGGCGTCCACGAGAAACCGGGCGCGTCCGTGGGCACCAGCAGGACGGAGATGCCCTGGTGCCGGGGCGCCTCGGGGTCGGTCCGGCAGGCGAGCCAGATCCAGTCGGCGTGCTGGGCGTTCGAGGTGAAGATCTTCTGCCCGTCGACCAGCCAGTCCGCCCCGTCCCCGCTCCCCGCCCGCACGGCCCGGGTCCGCAGGGCCGCCAGATCCGTGCCCGCCGACGGTTCGGTGTACCCGATGGCGAAGACGAGGTCCCCGCTCAGGATGCGCGGCAGGAAGCGGGCCTTCTGCGCCTCGCTGCCGTACTTCATCAGCGTGGGTCCCACGGTGTTCAGCGTCACCATCGAGACCGGCGCCCCCGCCCGGTACGCCTCGTCGAAGAAGACGAACTGCTCCTCCGCGCCCTGCCCTTGGCCGCCGTACTCGACGGGCCAGCCGAGTCCGAGCAGTCCGTCGGCTCCGATGCGGCGCAGCAACTCCCGCTGCCTGACGGGGTCGTCGGCGGGCGGTGGCCCGTCGGGCATCAGGTCGCGGAAGTACGTGCGGAGTTCGGCGCGCAGCCGTTCCTGGCGCTCGGTGGGGGCGAGGTGCACGGCCGCTGCCCTCCGGTTCCTCGTACGGGCGAAGGTTTCTGACTGTCCGTCAGGTACCGCCCGCTGTCAAGGTCACCGGCACCCCCGGGCGGCTGAGGCACCTCCCGGCCCGCCCCGCACCCGCCATCCGCCCCACCTCCTCGGAACACGTCTGCGCGACAGCACCGAAGTGCCGCCGCGCAGACGTGTGACCTCCCCAGACCCCCCTAGCACGCCCCCTGAGCACCCCAAGCTCCCCCCGGGGGCCTCAGGGCCGACGCGAGCGCGCCGGCCCCCGGCTCACCAGAGGTTGGTGAAGTTGACGGCGACGGTCTCGTTCGACTGATGGATGGCCGTGAACGCGGAGCCGTTCACCTGCGCCGAGTTGCTCTGGTTCGAGGCGCCGGAACCGACGGCCTGCTGCTGCGAGGTGGACGAGTTGCCGGAGTTGTCGTGCCCGACCCCGCCGCTGACGGTGGCGACGGCCGCGTTCGATCCGTCGTCCGCGAATCCGCCGTTGTCGGCCGTCGCGACGCCCGACAAGAGGGCGGCGGCCAATGGCAGGGCCGCGACGGCGGCGAAGACGCGGACGGTACGGATGCTTGCCATGTGAGTTCCTCCAGAACCGGATGTACGCACCGGCCGAGACCGGGATTACGCGCTGACCCGAGGCAGTTGGCCGACCGCCCCGGTGGTGTTCTCGACGTCGCGACTCCAGAGTTGCCCAGCGGAACCCGGCGAACCACCCCGGATGAGGCGATTCGCCCCCAAGCGTGATGACATGTCGATAAACCCCCTTCATGACCTTTCCGGCGCACTCACGCCCTGACGAGGAGGGGTGCCGCCCTCCGCGGCACAGGCACCGCAAGCGCTGAAGCGTTCCGCCACGGCCCGGCCCCTTGCCTCCACTCCACCCCTGCGCGCAGGCGCCGACCCCCTCCTGACCGAAGCCCTCTTCCCTTTCTCGAACACCTGTACGAAAATAGAGCCATGGCCACCATCGACCGGCAGGCCACCACCATGGCCCTGGCACACGCCCTGTCCGCCGCCGAACGCGGGCTGGCGGTCATCCCGCTGTCTCGCACCAAGCTCCCGGCCCTCCGATCCCCCCACCGCGACGACCCGGACCCCTCGGCGCGCGCCTGCCACGGCGAGTGCGGCCGCTTCGGACACGGCGTGTACGACGCCTCGACCGACCCCCGCCGCATCCGCGAACTCTTCGCCGCCGCCCCCTGGGCCAGCGGCTACGGCATCGCCTGCGGACTGCATCCGCACCACCTCATCGGCGTCGACCTCGACACCAAAACCGGCACCGACTCCTCGGCCGCCCTGCGCGAACTGGCGCTGCGCCACCTCTTCACGATCCCCGAGACCGTGGTCGTCCTGACCCCCAGCGGCGGCCGCCACCTCTGGCTGAGCGGCCCGCCCGACGTGGTCGTGCCCAACTCGGCCGGCCGGCTGGCCCCCGGCATCGACATCAGGGGCGCCGGCGGCTACCTCGTCGGCCCCGGCTCCCGCACCGAACACGGCGTGTACGGCACGGCGCCCGGCACCGCCCGGCTGGCACCCGCGCCCTGCCCGCCCGCACTGCTGCGCCTGCTCACGCCCCCGCCCCGGACCCACCGCCCGGGCACCGGCGCGTCGAGCCGGCACGGCCAGGGCCTCGTCCAGTTCGTCCTCACCGCGCACGAGGGCCAGCGCAACACCCGCCTCTTCTGGGCCGCCTGCCGCGCCTACGAGCACGGCTTCGGCGAGGACCTGGCGGACGCCCTGGTCGACGCGGCGGTCCGCACGGGCCTCACGTACCGGGAGGCACGCTCCACGATCGCCTCGGCGGCCCGGATGACGAGCCGGGGGGACGCGTAGGCGGGACGCCGCAGGTGGGACAGGTCACGGGCGGCGGCGGACCAGCCGCCGCCCGCGACTGCGCATTCGGGCCGGCCGAATGACCGGCTGACCGGCTCAGCCGGTCGACCGCCCGACCGGCTGACTAGCCGACCGGCCGACCGGCCGACCGGCCGACCGGGCACAATTCACCCTTTCCTACCGGTTCCGACGGGTGAGCACGCTCACGCCGATATAGCTTGACGCTTGTCAGACGGCGTCGCATTCTTGACGCGTCAAGTAAATCCGGAGTCGACCCCGGTGGCGCCGGACCCTGTGCCGGGCGTCCACCACCGAGGCGGCCACCGGATCACTCACGGACGGGAGCAGTCCCATGGCAACACTCGACGAGAAGGTCGTGCTGATCACCGGTACCGGCGGGGGCATGGGCCGGGTCGCGGCGCAGATCTTCGCACGGGAGGGCGCACGCGTCGTAGGAGCCGACATCCACGCCCCCGCGAACGAGGAGACGGTCGGACTCGTACGGGGTGCGGGCGGGCAGATGACCGGCATCGCACCGGTCGACCTGACCGACCCGCAGCAGGTCGAACGGCTGGTGGAGGACGCCGTGGCCGCGTACGGCGGGCTCGACGTCGTCTACAACAACGCCGCCTCGCTGCGGTTCGGGCGCATGCCGGACTTCTCCGTCGAGGACTGGCGGGCGACCGTGACGGGCGAACTCGACATCCCCTTCCTCGTGTCGAAGTACGCGTGGCCGCACCTGGTCCGGCGCGGCGGCGGCGTCATTCTCAACGTCGCGTCCATGGCCGGGATGATCGCCGGGCACAACCCCCCGATGGTCGGCCACACCGCTGCGAACGCCGGTGTCATCGGCATGACGCGCCAGCTCGCGCTCGAAGGCGCGCCCCACGGCATCCGGTCGGTGGCGATCAGCCCCGGTCCCGTCCTGACCCCCGCCAGCGCGCGCGACCTCGGCGACGACCGGGCGGCCCGGGACGCGATCACCGCCAAGACGCTCCTCAAGCGCTTCGCCGAGCCGGAGGAGATCGTGGAGCTGGCCGCGTTCCTCGCCTCCGACCGGGCGGCGTACATCACGGGCGCGAACTACGCGGTCGACGGCGGCGCGAGTGCCTGGTGACCCCTCCGGGACGCGGCGCACCGCGCCCCGTCCCGCCGTCCGGCGCCCACGTGCCGACGTGCACGGGCGGCCATAGCCTGGTGGTCCGAGGGTGCCCGACGGCCCACGCCGGGCGCCCCCTTCCGCCCCGAGGAGGGTGATCATGGAGATCAAGGGTTCGGTGGCCCTGGTCACGGGAGCCAACCGCGGCATCGGGCTGGCGTTCGGCCGGGCGCTGCTCGCGCATGGTGCCGCCAAGGTCTACGGCGGTGTCCGGGACCCTGAGAGCCTCCGGGACTCGGGGCTGGTGCCGCTGCGGCTGGACGTCACCGACGAGGAACAGGTCGCGGAGGCCGCGCGCACCGCCGGCGACGTGAGCATCGTCGTCAACAACGCCGGGGTCACCGGTGGCCCGTCCCTCCTGGAGGGCTCGTTCGAGGGCGCGCGGCGCGAGATGGAGGTCAACTACTTCGGCACCTGGGCGGTAACGCGGGCGTTCGCTCCCGTACTGGCCGCGAACGGCGGCGGAGCGGTCGTCAACATGCTGTCCGTCGCGTCCTGGGTGGCCAACCGCCGCTTCCCGAGCTACGCGGCCTCCAAGTCCGCCCAGTGGTCCCTGACGAACGCCTTCCGGCTGGCGCTGCGGGAACAGGGCACGCTGGTGGTCGGGGTGCACGCGGGGTACGTCGACACCGACCTGGCGGCGGAGGTCGACTCGCCGAAGATCCTCGCGGAGGACGTGGCCGAGATGACGATGGAGGCGTTGCGCGCCGACGAGCCCGAGGTGCTGGTCGACGAGGTCACCCGCAACGTCCGCTCCGCCCTCTCAGGCGAACTGACAGTCCTGTACGCCAACCGCTGAGGGCCCCGGGTGCGGGGGCGGGCCGGCCTCACGCACGGGCTCCGAGGTCACCCACCGCCGAGGCCCCGATCACGCACCTTCACGGTGCCCGGGTCACGCGCCTGGAAGCGGTTCCTCGAAGCGGTTCGCCTCCAGCAGGTCCCTGACCGCGTCCACGGACCAGCGGCCCGACGCGCCGGAACACCCCGCGACGTACGCGGCGACGGTCTCCGCGTCCCAGGCCCGCGTCGCGAGCAGCCCGGTGGCCAGACAGCGCACGTAGCTCGCGGACGGCGGATGCGGCGCGACCTCGCCGAGCTTCCACGGTGCCGTGAAGGTCAGCAGGGGGAGCCCGTCGACGCTGCCGACACGCACGAGCGTCTCGTAGCGCCCGTCCCCGAGAGCCGCCCGGCCGTGGGCCAGCACCTCCGTGAGATCGACGTCCGCGCCGGGGGCCCGGTACATCTCCTGGGCGGCGATGTCGGAGAACTGCTCCACGGTGACGAGATGCGCCCGGGCGAGGACCCGGCCGCGCGCGAGCGGGTCGTAGAACGCCCGGCCGCCGCCCCACACGGGCGACGCGGTGGCGAAGTACACCGCGCCGGCGAGTTCCACGGCGACGGACCGCGCCGGCATCCTGCGGTCCCTGCACCCGGGGTACGTCCGGCTCGCCCCGGCAGGCCGCCCGCCACGGACGTAGCAGGCCAGCCGGCCGAGGTGCATGTTGGAGCCGTACGACGTGTACCAGACCCGGTCCGGCGGAAACCCGCCCGAACCGCCGCCGTACGGCAACCGCCGACTCCGTGAGATGACGCCTCCCGACCCCGAACACCAAGACCGATCACAACGCTCTTGACGTCGTTCCCCACCACCCCCCGGACGACACACTCACCGACGGTCGTCGGGTATGCGCGGGGGGCTACGGACCGAGCGGTGTCGCCCGGTATACGGCCGGACTGGTCAGACCAGCATCGACCACAACCGGTCGATGACACGCAGGACCTCGTCTCGGTTCTTGCCCTTCTTGACCCAGGTCGGCAGCCGCGCGACAAGCGTCAGCTTCTTGCCTGGCGCATCCCACGGGGCCCGCTCACGCAACGGAGCCTGGACGAAGTTCCGGATCACCGCCAGGTGTTCGGGGTTGTAGGCCCAGATCCGCCCGTGCCGCGTCTCCGTCTGCAACCACAAGGGCAGCCCGAAGTAGGGATCCGTCGCCTCACCCCGGCCACGAAAGAGTCGGAATCCTCCCCCGCCAACCTCGCGGGACAGCCCGCACGCCCTGCATACGAGACGGCGACGCGCGAACAGCGAGGGAACGGTGTGCATGGGCGCGGCTACAGCCGGGGTGACATGTGCGATCCCGGCGCACTTCGGACAGCGCACGAGCACATGCTCGACGAAGTCGTACTTCGTGTGCCGAGCATCCCGAAACCGCTGTGGCGAGAGCATGACGCCAGTGTCCACTGCCCGCACACACTGGCCAGAAGTGGGCACCGGCGAATCAGGGTGAGACAGGGCCACGCAGAAGGGGTGCCGCTCCAAAGAGTGGCACCCCTTCTGACCTGCAACCTTCTGAGCTGCTGCGGTGGGTGTGGGATTTGAACCCACGGTGACATCGCTGCCACGACGGTTTTCAAGACCGTTCCCTTAGGCCGCTCGGGCAACCCACCCCGCGCGGGCGGCGATCACCGGACGCGCGGGGACAAGACTAACGGGTCGCGTGGCGCCTCCGTGGCCCGGAGGCGCCGTGGGTCCGGGGCGCTCTGCCGGTCAGCTGTCGCCCTGGCGCGAGCCCAGAGTGACGTCCGCCGTGCGGGTCTTGCCGTCGCGCGTGTACGTGAGCTCGACGGTGTCGCCGGGCTTGTGGGTCCAGATCTCGCCGATCAGGGTCGGGCCGCTGTCGATCACCAGGTCGTCCAGCTTGGTGATGACGTCGCCGGGCTTCAGTCCCGCCTTGTCCGCGGGGCCGCCGGCCTCGACGGCGTCGGAGTTGCTGACGCCCTTCTCGGAGATCTTCGCGCCGTCCGTGCCCTCCTCCAGGGAGACGGAGGCGCCGATCTTCGCGTACACCGGCTTGCCGGTCTTGATCAGCTGCTGGGCGACGTACTTGGCCTGGTTGACCGGGATCGCGAAGCCCAGGCCGATCGAGCCGGACTGGCTCTGGCCGCCGAGGCCGCCGCCGCTCGTGGACTGGATCGCGGAGTTGATGCCGATGACCGAGCCCTTGGCGTCCAGCAGCGGGCCGCCGGAGTTGCCCGGGTTGATGGAGGCGTCGGTCTGCAGGGCGCTCATGTAGGAGGCCTTGCTGCTGGCGCTGCCGTCGCTGGAGGCCACCGGGCGGTTCTTGGCGCTGATGATGCCCGTCGTCACCGTGTTCGACAGGCCGAAGGGCGCGCCGATCGCGATGGTCGAGTCGCCGACGGCGACCTTGTCGGAGTCGCCGAGGGGCAGCGGCTTGAGGTCCGACGGCGCGTTCTTGAGCTTGATGACGGCGACGTCGTACCCCTGCGCGTGCCCGACCACCTCGGCGTTGTACTTCTTGCCGTTCGGGAAGGTGGCGCTCAGCTTGCCGCCGTCGACGGCCTCGGCCACGACGTGGTTGTTGGTCAGGATGTGGCCCTGCTTGTCGAAGACGAAGCCGGTGCCGGTGCCGCCCTCTCCGCTGCTGCTCTCCGCCTCGATGGTGACCGTGCTCGGCAGCGCGGCGGTGGCCACGCCCGCGACCGTCCCCGCGTCGCGCTTGAAGTCGCCGCCGCCGCCGGAGGCGGACACGGTCGTCGAGTCCGTGGCGCCGTCGTCGTCCTTGGCGAGCGAGTAGCCGAGGCCGCCGCCGACACCGCCCGCGAGCAGCGCGGCCACGAGCACCGCGGCGACCAGGCCGCCGCGTCCGGACTTGCGCCCCGGCGCGGCCTGCTGCTGATACGAGGAGCCCCAGCCGCCGGACCCCGAACCGCCGTCGGCATACGAGGGAGTGGCGGGCGGGGGCGGGGGCCAGCCGGCCTCGGCCGCGGACGGGGTGCCGGTCGCCCCCTGGCCCTGTCCGCCGAATCCCTGGTTCTGCCCGTGCTCGCCGTAGCCCTGCGCCGGCCCGGCGTGCCCCGCCCCGGAGGTCCCCGGAGCCCCGGCACCCGCGGAGGCGTACGGCGCGTTCGCCGCGGCGGCCGCCTGGCCGTGCTCCGACGCACCGGGCTGCCCGTGCGGCACCGGCGGGAGCGGAGTCGTCGGCGCGCCTCCCTCGGGCGCAGGGCTCTGCGCGGAAGCAGCGGGAGTGTCCACCGGCACAGGAGGTGCAGACGGGGCCGGGGGTACCGCAGTGCCCTCGTTCTCGGTGCTCACAGCTCTTCTCCTCGGTCCACGGCTGTTGTTCTCGGTCGCACTCGGTCACGCTCGCTCACGCTTGTAGACGACCCGGCGCGATTCAGCTGTGCATGTGCTTTTGTATGCCGTCAGCTTTTCCCACCGGCCGTCAGAGCACCATAAGCGGTGCCTGTGCGTCCGGGGCCATCCTTTATATCGGACGGTTAAGACAAAACGAATGTATTCCTGACGTCTCCGCCTGCACGTCCACCCCTCGGCGGTGGCACCATGACGCGGTGACCCTCGCACGACAGCACCCGATCCAGGTCGTCGCTCACCGGGGCGCCTCCGAAGAGGCACCCGAGCACACGCTGGCCGCGTACAGGAAGGCGATCGAGGACGGTGCCGACGCCCTCGAGTGCGACGTGCGGCTGACCGCGGACGGTCACCTCGTCTGCGTCCACGACCGCCGCGTGAACCGCACGTCCAACGGACGCGGCGCCGTCTCCGCGCTGGAGCTCGCCGACCTCGCGGCCCTGGACTTCGGCTCCTGGAAGAACGGCGACGAGGCCCCGGACTGGGAGCACGGCCCCGGCGACCCGGAGGCCACCTCCGTCCTCACCCTGGAGCGGCTGCTCGAACTCGTTGCCGACGCGGGCCGCCGGGTGGAACTGGCCATCGAGACCAAGCACCCCACCCGCTGGGCGGGACAGGTCGAGGAGCGCCTCCTCGTTCTCCTGAAGCGCTTCGGCCTCGACGCACCCGAGACCGCCGCCGAGTCCCCGGTGCGCGTCATGAGCTTCTCCGCGCGCTCCCTGCAACGCGTCCGGGCCGCCTCCCCGAACGTGCCGACGGTCTATCTGCTGCAGTTCGTCTCGCCCCGGCTGCGCGACGGACGGCTGCCCGCCGGTGTCCGGATCGCGGGCCCCTCGATGCGGATCGTGCGCGGCAACCCCGGCTACGTCGAGCGGCTGAAGAAGAACGGCCACCAGGTGCACGTGTGGACCGTGAACGAGGCCGAGGACGTCGACCTCTGCGCCGACCTGGGCGTCGACGCCATCATCACCAACCGTCCGCGCGCCGTCCTGGACCGGCTGGGCCGCTGACGAAACCGCCCGGCACCCCGGTTACCCGCCACCGACAACCAGCCATTCGTCACAGGGAGTGCACCGGCGCGTTCGTTCCGTATTCGATCGTTACGAGTGCGTCAGCAGACGTGTGTTGGCCGGTTTCCGGTCCAGTCCAAGAGGGCATTCACACCGTGGCGTGGGGCAAAGGAGGTCTCGGGGGTGGCGTTGGTGGTGGCACAGGAGGTGCCCACGTCGTCGAGCATGGCCGTACCCCATGGCCCTGCGGGCGTGGGACAAGCGAGACACCGGATGCGGGACCAGCTGCGGTCCGGTGGAGTGGCGGAACCGGTCATCGACGATGCCGTACTGATCCTTTCCGAACTACTGAGCAACGCGTGCCGTCACGGCCGTCCGCTGGGCGACGCCATGGCGGGTGACGGTGACGTCCGCGCGGCCTGGCGCGTCGATCCGGCGGGGCGGCTCACGGTCGAGGTCACGGACGGCGGTGGTCCGACCCGCCCGGTTCCGGCCACGCCCTCGGTCACCGCACGCGGCGGCCGCGGGCTGAACATCATCACGGCGCTCGCCAAGGACTGGGGCGTCCGCGACGACACCCGCGGAGAGGTCACCGTGTGGGTCGTCGTCCAGGACGACGTCCTGAGCGCGCACCGGCGTGACGATTTCGCTACGCGCGTCGCGTCACCGCACGTGTCGTGCGTCCCCGAACTCGACTTCGCGGACGTGTTCGACGACCTGGACTGAGGAACCGCCCCGGGGCCCGGAGCAGGACGCCGGGTCCCGCGGGAGACCGGGTCCGGCCGAGGCCGCGCCCCGGCCGGAAGTCGCGCTCCGGGCACGGGGCGCCCGTGGACCGGCACCCCGTGGACGACGCACCGGCTCCGTGCCGACCCGGTGCGTTGTCCACAGGGTCCCGTCCCTCGTCGTACGAACGGCTAGGCTCGCGCCCGTACGAGACGAGCCGTAACCGGGAGACACCCACGATGGCCAAGAAGCGACCCCAGACGAAGGCCAGGCAGCCGCAGCTGAAGGACGGGGCCCGCGCCGCAGGCGCTGAGGGATCCGTCCCGGTGGTCGGCGCGCGCGAGCCCTGCCCCTGCGGCAGCGGCCGGCGGTACAAGGCCTGTCACGGCCGGGCGGCCGCGCACGCGGTCACCGAGCTGGTGCAGCGCCCCTTCGAGGGCCTGCCCGGCGAGGGCGACTGGGTCGCGCTGCGCGAGCTGGTGCCGGCGGCGACCGTCGAGCTGACCCTCAAGGAGGGCCTGCCCGAGGGCGTCCCCTCGGTCACGCTCGCCACCGTGCTGCCGATGGCGTGGCCCGCGCTGCGCCGCGACGACGGCTCGGTCCTGCTCGGCCTTCAGAACGACACGGCCTCCGGCGACATCAGCCGCGACCTCGCCGACACCCTGCGGCGCGCCCTGACGGCTCCGCCCGGTACGCCGGTCGAGGGCCGCCGTGCCCCCGCCGACGGCCCGCGCCTGCAGGACGTGCTCGACCCCGAGGGCGCCTTCGAGCCGGTCGTGCACTCGGGCTTCGAGTTCTGGGTCCCGGACGCGGAGAACGCGACGCCGGAGGTGACCGCCTCCCTGGAGCGGGCCAACGCGGCCGCCATCCCGACCGTCAAGCTCTCCGGCGTCGACGCGGCGTACTGGTGCGAGACCCCGGACAAGAACCACCTGCGCTGGGTCATGCCGCACCCCGAGGAGCAACTTCTGGACGCGCTGGCGCGGCTGCACGCGGCGGGCGGATCGGGTCTCGGCGAGGGCACGCGTCTCGTCGGCTCCTTCCGGGCGCACGGCCTGACGGTGCCGGTCTGGGACCTGCCGAGCGAGGTCACGGCCGACGACATCGAGAAGCCCGCGGCCGAGTTCGCGGAGCGTCTGGCGGCCGCCCTGGCGACGGACGCGCCGCTCACCGCGGACGAGCGCCGGGCACGCGGCGGTCTCACCAACCGACAGGTCACGCTCAGCTGACACACCGCGGCACGCTGACCGACCGGTCAGCTCGTCAGGTCCGCCGGGAGGGGTGACTCCTGTCACAACTCCCGGTCCTGGCACGGAAATCGGTGTCTGAATAGCCGAGTTCGAATTTGCGAACCGCCGATCTCTTGTTACCGTTCCCGTAGCCCGGTTGCTGGTGCATCCCCCGTCGCCAGCAACCGGGTCTTTTCATGGCCCGGTTCCGGCATCCCGCGCCGGCCCGTCGGCGCCCCGCTCCGCACTTGTCGCCAACGGCCTTACGGCCGGGCCGAGTTGCTCCCGGAGCGCAGCAGCAGCGGCCCTCGTCCCGCACTCCTCGCGAACTCCGCCACCGCCGAGTACGACGCCGGCTCGTCCGCCGAGCGCTCCCTGGGCGTCTCACACGTCTCCGGCTCGTCCCCGGCGTCCACGGCGCAGTGGATCTGCACGGTGCGGCCACCGGGCGCGAGGAGGGTCAGGACGGCGCTCAGCGCCTCGCCGGTCGCGTTGCGGTAGTAGGTGCGCGCCCAGGTCTCCTGTCCCTGCCGCAGGACACAGGTCTGCGCCTCGATGCCGTCGGGGGAGGAGAGTTCCGGACCGCAGGAGGCCGCGGTGGCGAGACCGAGGCCGAGCAGCAGCGGCGAGCGCGAGGGTGCGGGGGCCGCCCGCTTCGCGTCGTCGCGGACGGGGGCGCGGACGGCCGCGGGACCGCCGTCACCGACGGGTCCCGCGGATGCCACGGCGAGCGGAAGGGCGATCACGGCCGCCACGAAGCCGACGAGTGCGAGCAGGCGGACTCTTCGGGTGTCCGGGGGCCGTCCGCCGGAGTGACGCAGCATACGAGGGAACATAACGGCCCGGAGGGGACGCCCGGTTCGCCGCGCGCCCGACACCCCTACAACTCGGGCGCGCTCACACCCGTACGAGTGAGAGCCTCCACGACCGCGTCCACGACGGCTTCCACGTCGGGTACCCAGGGCGCGGCCGAGCCCGGCAGCGGAGCCCGCTCCCAGCGCACCTTCCCCTGGCCGGTCTCGGAGGGCGGCAGCGCGATGTAGCCGCCGTCCCCGTGGAAGCGCAGGGAGCCCGGGACGTGGTCCTTGGCGTACAGCAGCTCGCCGAGCTGCTCCAGGGAGTACGGCGCGACGAGGATCGCCCAGCGCGAGGGGGAGGCGACGACCGGGCCGAGGCGCATGCCCATGAGGTCGAGTGCCGCGAGCGCGCGGGCGGCCGCCAGAGAGGGCAGGCTCACCGCGCAGGGGGCCGCGCCGCCGGTGGCCAGCACGATCGGTGCGGAGGGCCGGTTGCCCCACCACCAGCGCACCATGCGCGCGTCGGTGGTGGCCGCGAGGAGGCCGGGGTCGAAGGGATGGGCACCTGGCACCGTGCACTCCGGGTCGGGACATCCGCAGCCGGCCCGCCCCCGCGGGTCCGGTGCCACTCCCGGGAGTACGGGCCACTGCCATTCGGTCGCGAAGGTCAGGGCCGCGCTGAGCATCTCAGGGCTCCGGTTGTTCCGCCTGGACAGGAGCCTGCGTCGCCTTCCGAGGATCTCGCGCATGAGCGCTCGTTCCTTTCCGTTGCACGCCTGGCAACACCGAGGATCACATCACACCATGTGTCGATCTCTTCACTGTGCGTACCTGCTGGCGCATCACACCCCTGCGCGAGGCAAGGGGAACCCCTATGGGCCGAACGTTGGCTGCATCCACACCCATACCGCGTCTGGCAAAAGCATGGGCATGGCGTGGGGTGGCGGCGCCTGGCGTTTTACCGTCGCGCATATGTCCAGCCGCCTCCGCCACGGGAGGATGGGGCACGGTCGTCGGTGGTTAAGACGCCCGGGTCCGCTGCCAGGTTCCGAGTGGATCCGATCCACCCCTGACCTTCACCGAGTACGTACCCATCACGACCGCTGTGACGCTCCGTCGAGCAAGGCCAGTCGACCTCAATAACCCGTTACCCGATGCAGTTTTAAGCCAACTTCGCTTTTCCGCAAGTGTCTCACGGACACCAGGAATCCCAGCAGGACAATGCTGGACATCCCCTCACGAGTGCGTGTACATGTGGAGACACTGCTAGCGGCGCAGAATGACATGGGGGTTTGCGATGCTATCGAGCAAAACGCACCGGTCGGAAAGCCGGATGCCATGAACGCCCCTCACCTTCCGAAAGTGGCCGGAATCGATTCCACGGTTCCCGCGCCCGCACACACTGTCGCGCCCGCGCCCGCCCCCACGGAGGCCCCTCCCGTCCCGCCCCCCACCGGCCCAGGAGCCGTCCTCCAGGACCGCCTCGCCGGCTGGGTCTCCGACCTCACCACCCTGCACGAACTCACCGAGCGGCTCGCGCGCACCGCGTCGCTCGACGAAGCCCTCCAGGAACTCCTGCGCGCCGGGGCCACCCTCGTAGGCGCCCGCCGCGGCCTGGTCGTCCTCGAACCGCGCGACGGGCTCGGCCCGGACACCACCATCGGCCTCGGCCTGGCCCGCGCCGACCTCGGGCACATCGAGACCGTCCCGCGCAGCAGCATGGCGTACGGCAGGATCCTGGACGGACTGCCCGGCGGCGAGGGCGAGATCGCCCAGCCCGACCTCTTCGGCGAGGACGGGCTCGACCCGCGCCACCGCGAGGTCGCCGCCCGCCTCGGCTACGCCGCCAGCTACGCCCTGCCGCTGTCCACCGAGGCCGGTGAGCGGCTGGGCGCCGCCGTATGGCTCTACGACGAGCCCGCCGAACCGGTCGAGCGGCAGCGCCACCTCATCGGCCTGTACGCCCGCTACGCCACCGAGCACCTGGCCCGGCTGGTGGAACTGGAGCGCACACGCGCGTGCATGACGACGATCTCCGAGGAGCTGCTCCCGCCGCGGCTGCCCCGGGTCGCCGGGGTCCAGCTCGCCGCCCGCCACCGCACCGGACCGCGCGGCGGGGGCGACTGGTACGACGCCCTGCCCCTGCCGGACGCGGCGCTCGGCCTCGCCGTCGGCTCGGTCACCGGCGCGGGCCCCAGCGCGGTCGCCGCCATGGGGCGCCTGAGAGCCTCGCTGCGGGCCTACGCCGTGATGGAGGGCGAGGATCCCGTCGCCGTCCTGTCCGACCTGGAGCTGCTGCTGCGGCTCACCGAGCCCGCCCGCTCCGCCACCGCCCTCTTCGCCTACTGCGAGCCCGCGCTGCGCAAGATCACGCTGGCCGGGGCGGGGCACAGCCCGCCGCTGGTCATCGGCGACCGGCGCACGGAGTTCGTCGAGACGTCCGTGTCGGCGCCGCTCGGGATGCTCGCCTGCTGGGAGGCGCCGAGCGTCGAGATGTACGCCCGGCCAGGCGAGACGGTGCTCCTCTACACGGATGGCCTGCTGCACCGCACCGGCGACCCCATGGACCGCGCCTTCGCCCGGCTGCACGCCGCCGCCGCCGGCGTCCCGAGGGCGCTGCGCGGCGACCCGGGCGCGGTCGCCGACCACGTCCTGCGGACCGTGCTGCCGGACGGTCTCGACGAGGCCGACAGCGACGAGGACGTCGTCCTGCTGGCCGCCCGCTTCGAGTGAGCCTGCCGGGACCTCCGCGGACGGCACGCGCGCACCACCGTGCGTGACCCCGCGGGTAACAGGTCCTATGGCCCTGGGCCCCCTTCCGTACGACCGTACGATGGGGGGTGGTCCAGAGTCGTAACGAGGAGGCAGACCGTGTCGGAGGCGCTCACACCGGAGACCCCGGAAGCCGTGCTTGACGATGCCGCTGACGAAGCGGGCGAAGAAGAGCCGATCAAGCAGCGGAAGAACGGCCTGTACCCGGGCGTGTCCGACGAGCTCGCCGAGAACATGAAGTCCGGCTGGGCCGACACGGAGCTGCGCGGGCTGGAGCCGATCGCGCAGGCCGCGTACACGGCGGCCCGCCGTGCCGCGCTGTCGGCGCGCTTCCCGGGCGAGCGCCTGGTGGTGCCCGCGGGCAACCTGAAGACCCGCTCGAACGACACGGAGTACGCCTTCCGCGCCTCCACCGAGTACGCCTACCTCACCGGCAACCTGACCGAGGACGGCGTCCTGGTGATGGAGCCGGCCACGGACGGGCACCGGGCGACCCTCTACCTGCTGCCCCGCTCCGACCGCGAGAACGGCGAGTTCTGGCTCTCCGGCCAGGGCGAGCTGTGGGTCGGCCGGCGGCACTCGCTGACCGAGGCCGAGCAGCTGTACGGCATCCCGGCGTCCGACGTCCGCGAGCTGCCCGAGCGGCTCCGCGAGGCCACCGGACCGGTCCGGGTCGTCCGCGGCCACGACGCCGGCATCGAGGCGGCGCTGAGCGACAAGGTGACCGCCGAGCGCGACGAGGAGCTGCGGGTCTTCCTCTCCGAGGCCCGCCTGGTCAAGGACGAGTTCGAGGCCGGCGAGCTGCAGAAGGCCGTCGACTCGACGGTGCGCGGCTTCGAGGACGTCGTACGGGTCCTGGACAAGGCCGAGGCCACCAGCGAGCGGTACATCGAGGGCACCTTCTTCCTGCGCGCGCGGGTCGAGGGCAACGACATCGGCTACGGCTCCATCTGCGCCGCCGGCGCGCACGCCTGCACGCTGCACTGGGTGCGCAACGACGGCCCGGTGCGCTCCGGCGACCTGCTGCTGCTGGACGCGGGCGTCGAGACGCACACGCTCTACACCGCCGACGTCACGCGCACGCTGCCGGTCAGCGGCCGCTACAGCGAGATCCAGAAGAAGATCTACGACGCCGTGTACGAGGCGCAGGAGGCCGGTATCGCGGCCGTCCGCCCGGGTGCCAAGTACCGCGACTTCCACGACGCCTCGCAGCGCGTGCTGACCGAGAAGCTCGTCGAGTGGGGGCTCGTCGAGGGGCCGGTCGAGCGGGTCCTGGAGCTGGGCCTCCAGCGCCGCTGGACGCTGCACGGCACCGGTCACATGCTCGGCATGGACGTGCACGACTGCGCCGCGGCCCGCACCGAGACCTACGTGGACGGCACGCTGGAGCCGGGCATGTGCCTGACCGTCGAGCCGGGCCTGTACTTCCAGGCGGACGACCTCACCGTCCCCGAGGAGTACCGCGGCATCGGCGTGCGGATCGAGGACGACATCCTGGTCACCGAGGACGGCAACCGGAACCTGTCGGCCGCGCTGCCGCGCCGCTCCGACGAGGTCGAGGCGTGGATGGCGGCACTCAAGGCCTGAGCCAGGGGTTCGCACGGCCTGTACGGGAAGACGGCCGGGTACCGGGAAGGTGCCCGGCCGTTCGTATGTCTACGTGTGTCCAGGGGGGCGGCTTTTCGTGGAGGACTTCTGGTCCGGCGTCGGTGTGGACCTGCATCTGGAGCCGGACGCGGCGGGGGGACGCCGGGCCGGACTGGAGCGGGCGCTGCGGGATGCCGTGCGCGAGGGACGGCTCGCCCCCGGCACCCGGCTGCCCGCGACACGGCGGCTCGCCGCCGAGCTGGGCATGTCGCGCGGGACCGCCAAGGCCGCCTACGACCAGCTGGTCGCCGAGGGCTACCTGCGCGCCCGGCAGGGTTCGGGCACCGAGGTGGCGGCGCTGCCCACGGACGGCATGGCGCCCGCCGCGGACGACCCGCACACGCGTGCGCCCCGGTTCGACCTGCGGCCGGGCAGCCCCGACGTCGGCACGTTCCCGGCGGCGGCCTGGCTGCGGGCGCTGCGGCGGGCGATCGCGACGGCGCCCTCCATGGCGTACGACTACGGGGATCCGCGCGGCCGCATCGAGCTGCGCACGGCGCTCTCCGAGTACCTGGGCCGGGCCCGGGGCGTGATCGCGCCGCCCGAGCGGATCGTGATCACGTCCGGGTACGTGCAGGGGCTCGCGCTCCTGACGCGGGTCCTGGACGGCGGCGTGGTCGCCATGGAGGACCCGGGGCTGCCCTTCCACCGGGACGTGGTCCGGCGGGCCGGCGGGCGGGTCGTGCCGCTGCCGGTCGACGAACGGGGCCTCTGCGCGGCCGAGTTGGGCGACGAGGACGCCGTGGTCGTGACGCCCGCGCACCAGTACCCGACCGGCGTGACCCTGCATCCCGAGCGGCGGCGGGCGCTCACCGACTGGGCACGCGCGCACGGCCGGCTCGTCGTCGAGGACGACTACGACGGGGAGTTCCGCTACGACCGGCAGCCGGTGGGCGCGCTCCAGGGCATGGCGCCCGGGCATGTGGTGTACCTGGGCACGGCGTCCAAGACGCTCGGTCCCGCGCTGCGCCTGGGCTGGATGGTGCTGCCGCCGCACCTGGTCGACGCGGTGGCCGACGCCAAGCTGCACAGCGACCACCACACCGAGTCCATCGGGCAGTTGGCGCTCGCGGAGATGGTGACGGCTCACGCGTACGACCGGCATGTGCGGGCCTGCCGGCTGCGCTACCGGCGGCGCCGGGACCAGCTCGTCTCGCTGCTGGGGGCGCACCGGAGGGTGCGCGGGATCGCGGCCGGGCTGCACGCCCTGGTGGAGGTGCCGGACGAGGCGGAGGTCCTGGACCGCGCGGCCCGCGAAGGGCTCGCGGTCGGGCGTCTCGGGGACCACTGGCACACGCCGGGTGAGGGGCGGCCGCAGGGACTGGTCGTCGGCTACGGGACGCCCCGGGAGCGGGTCTACCCGGAGGCGCTGGAGGCGCTCGGGCGGGTGCTGGGCGGGCTGCGGCGCGGGCGCGCGTCCACGAGGTGAGGGAGAGCGGCGCCGCCTGATTGGACCAGTGACAGGGCGTCGGAATGGGCCTGTCGAGCGGTCCGGCGGGCCCATAGCGTCGAGACCATGACGAACTCCGCCGCCCGGTCCCCGCATCCGGCGCACGGCCCCGGCAAGGGCCGTCGCCTCGTCCCGCCGCCCGGCCCCCGGCGGGTGCTAGCCGCCGCGCAGTTGAGCAACTCGGTGGGGGACGGCGCTTATTACGTCACCTCGGCGCTGTACTTCACGCACGTCGTCGGACTGCCGGCCGGGCGGGTGGGCCTCGGGCTGACCGTCGCCTGGGGAGTGGGCTCGCTCGTCGGCGTCCCCCTGGGGCGGCTGGCCGACCGGCGCGGGGCGCGCGGCACGGCGGTGCTGCTGGCGCTCGCGACCGCGGCGGCGGTGGCGTCCTTCCTCGTCGTCCGGGGCTTCCTGCCCTTCCTCGTCGCGGCGTGCGTCTACACCTCCGCGCAGTCCGGGCTCGCCGC
The DNA here is from genome assembly GCF_042872045.1 of Streptomyces sp. NPDC005496. NCBI lineage: Bacteria > Bacillati > Actinomycetota > Actinomycetes > Kitasatosporales > Streptomycetaceae > Streptomyces > Streptomyces sp. NPDC005496. Next base: position 554,229 of record NZ_JBIAJQ010000005.1, on the reverse strand, counting down.
GGCGCGGCAGGCGCTGCTGGCCGGGCTGGTGCCCGCCGGGGAGCGGACCGGGCTGCTCGCCCACCTCCAGTCGACGCTGAACGCCGGTCTGGCGGTGGGCGCCGGTCTCGGCGGGCTCGCGCTGCACGCCGGGACCCGGGGCGCGTACCTCGCGGTCTTCGCCCTGGACGCGGTGAGCTTCCTGCTGTGCGCGGCGGTGCTGCTGCGGCTGCCGCCGGTGCCGCCCGCCGGTACCGGGCATGTGCGCGGCCCCGGGGTCCTGCGGGACCGCCCGTACGCGCTGGTCACCCTGCTCAACACCGTGCTCCTGCTGCGGATGCCGCTGCTCAGCCTCGGTGTCCCGCTGTGGATCACCGAGCGGACCGACGCGCCCGCCTGGCTGGTCTCCGCGCTGTTCGTGCTGAACACCGGGGCGGTGATGGTCTTCCAGGTCCGGATGTCCCGCGCGGTCACCGGCGTCGCGTCCGCCACCCGCGCGATCCGGCGCTCGGGGTTCGTGATGCTGGCGTCGTGCGCGGTGTTCGCCCTCTCCGCGGGGGCGGCGCCGTGGGTCGCGGCGGCGGTGCTGGTGGCGGGCGCGATCCTCCAAGTGGCCGCCGAGATGCAGCAGTCCGCGGGTTCCTGGCAGCTGGCCTTCGACCTGGCACCGGCCGGCCGCACGGGCGAGTACCAGGGGTTCTTCGGCACGGGCGTCACGGTGGCCCGCACCCTGGGCCCACTGGTCCTGACGGCACTGCTCGTGGGGTGGGGGACACCGGGCTGGCTACTGCTCGGCGGGGTGACGCTGGCGGCGTCGTACGCGATGGGGCCCGCTGCCCGGCGGGCGGAGGAGCGCCGGGTCCCCGGAGTCGGGTCGGTGCCGTCCGCGGGCGCCGGAAGCGGCGTCCGCCGGGGACAGGCGGCCGGGATGCGGGCGGGCTGAGGGGCCCGGGGCAGCCGGAACGGCACCGGCACGCGGGCGTCCGTGCGGCGGCCGTCCCGGAGCCGGGGGGCGGAAGCGCTGGAGACGGACGCGCGAACCGCTGGAGCCCGGCCGGAGCTTCGAGGTGCGAACCGCCGGAGCCCGGGACGGGAACCGCCGGAGTCCGGGGAACGGGAACCAAAGGGGCGTCGGGTACGTCCAGAACACCGGGTGCGCGGATCGGCTTCGTCACCCGGAGTGACGGATTCGGGGCGGAAATCGGCCAGGTCCTCAACGGCGCGTCCAGAGCCACTGGAGGCGTGCCGGGGACACCGGCGGTCACCGGGGGCGCGCTCGTGTGCGTCCACGCGGGGGCGGGGCGCCGTCATGCGCTCCCGGGCCCCGGACGTAGAAACAAACCGCCTTTTGCCGTACATGTCCGCAGCGGCCATTACCAAATCTCGGTAAAGTTTCACCGATTATCGCCGGGCGCGCACGGCCGGTTGGCGATCCTCATGACCTGCCAATTGACGGCGTACCCGCGCTCTGACCTCGGTGCCGCCAAAGACGTGTATCGCGGACACCCACCTGGAGTGTGAAGCGTGTCACGTTTGGCTGACTCCCCGCTTTGCTGGTAGTCGTCTGCTCGTGATCAGTGGCCGACGGGACACCTGAGACCGCCCGTCGGCCGTGATGCGTTCTGGCCCGATCTCAACAGGCGGTTTTCCCGTGGGCACGTTTAGTTAGACCTAAGGCTTCACCCCCGTCCGTGCTTACGCACAAGAACATGAGGTCCGCATGAACGCATCCCACGACTCCGCGGTCGAAGAGCCAGGGAAGACGGCCGCCGTCGGCCCGGAACGGATCTCACTGGTACGCCTGGCTGCGCAGAGTAACGGCGCCGCCTCTCCCGCTCTCACCCGTGTCGTGTCGAACGGCGTCGAGCGGCGCGGCCCCGGCCGGGTGGCGGTCGCGGCCTTCAACTCCTCCGTCTGAGCCCGAGGGCAGTCACCACACGTATGTCAGCCATGGGCCGACCACCGCTCCCCTTACGCCAGTTCGTGCTCAAGATGCACAGTCGCTGCGACCTCGCCTGCGATCACTGCTACGTCTTCGAGCACGCGGACCAGAGCTGGCAGGGTCGGCCCATGGTGGCGTCCGACGAGGTCCTGAAGGCCACGGCGGAACGTATCGCCGAACACGCCGCCGCCCACCGCCTGGACACCGTCCACGTGGTGCTCCACGGAGGCGAACCCCTGCTGGCCGGGCGGGCCAGGCTGCGCACCGCGGCCGAGGAGCTGACCCGGGCCCTGGACGGGGTGTGCGCCCTAGACCTGCGGATCCACACCAACGGCGTCACCCTCGACGAGCGGTTCTGCACACTGTTCGCGGAGTTCGGGATCAAGGTCGGCATCTCGCTGGACGGCGACAAGGCGGCGAACGACCTCCACCGCCGTTACCGCGACGGACGCAGCAGCCACGACAAGGTCGTGCGCGCCGTCTCCCTGCTCAACCGCCCCCGCTACCGCCACCTCTTCGCGGGCCTGCTGTGCACCGTGGACGTCCGCAACGAGCCGGTCGCCGTGTACGAGGCGCTCGCCGAACTCACCCCGCCCCGCGTGGACTTCCTCCTCCCGCACGCCACCTGGGACGAGCCGCCGCTCACCCCCGGCGGACCCGGCCTCGGTGAAACCCCTTACGCGGACTGGCTGCTGGCCGTCTACGACCGCTGGACCGCCGACGGCCGCCCCATGGACGTACGCCTCTTCGACTCCGTCCTCAGCACCCTGCACGGCGGCCTCAGCCTCACCGAGTCGCTCGGCCTCGCGCCCTCCGACCTCGCCGTGATCGAGACCGACGGCACGTTCGAACAGGCCGACTCGCTCAAGACCGCGTACGACGGGGCACCCGCCACCGGTCTCGACGTGCACACCCACACCCTCGACGAGGTGGCCGCCCATCCCGGGGTGGTGGCCCGCCAGCAGGGGCTGGAGGGGCTGTGCGACCAGTGCCGCGCCTGCCCGGTCGTGCGGTCCTGCGGCGGCGGGCTCTACGCCCACCGGTACCGGTCCGGCAGCGGGTTCATGAACCCCTCCGTCTACTGCGCCGACCTGCTGCGCCTCATCACCGACATCCGGGACCGGGACATGGACGAGCAACTACCGCTCAGCGACAGCCAGTTCACCGACCTCGCCGCGGGCTTCGGCACCGCCGGGACCGTCGATCTGCTGGCCCGTCACCAACTCGCCGTCAACCGCGAGCTGTTGGCGGCCGTCTGGCGACAGAGCCCGCACGACTCCCTCGGCGAGAGGGCCTGGGAGACGCTGGCCACGCTGGACACCGCGGCACAGGAGTCGGTGGACACGGTCCTCGCCCACCCCTACGTACGCCCCTGGGCCGTCGAGGTGCTGCGGGGCGACGCGGGCGACGGCGGCACCGCGGCCATGCGCGGCGTCGCGGAGATCGCCGCCGCCGCCGCGGTGCGCGCCGGACGCCCGGCCCGCGTCACCGTCCCCGTGCACGACGGCGTGCTGCGCCTGCCGACCCTGGGGACCCTGGCGGTCGAGGACGCCACCGAGGCGGGGGTGCGCGTGTCCGGCGACGGCTTCACCGTCACCGCCGCCGGACGGGACCTGGTCCTCCCCTCGAAGGGCACCGGACCCGAGGGCTGGCACGGCAGCCGGCGCCACGAGCTGGACGGCTGGGCGGTCACCGTCGAGGACACGGACCCGCTGCGGGACTGCCACGGCCACCCCGCGCGGACCCGGCTCACCGAGGACGAGGCGGAGGCCTGGCGCACCAACCTCCTCGACGCCTGGGACTGGATCCGCCGCGAACTGCCCGCCTACGCACCGGGGATCGCCTCCGGCCTGCGGGTGATCACGCCGCTGCGGCCCTCCCCCGACGGCTCCGACATCAGCTCCGCGGCGCGCGACGCCTTCGGCGCGGTGGCCATCGCCCTCCCCGCCGGACCGGAACGGCTGGCCCTGCTGCTCGTCCACGAGTTCCAGCACGTGAAGCTCGGGGCGCTGCTCGACCTGACGGACCTCTACGACCCGACCTGCGAGCGCCTGTTCTACGCGCCGTGGCGCCCCGACCCACGTCCGCTGGAGGGGCTGCTGCAGGGCACGTACGCCCATCTCGCGGTGATCGACTTCTGGCGCGCGCAGTGGCGGAGCACCACGGGCGAGCGGTCCCGGGCCGCGGAGACGCACTTCGCCCGGTGGCGGGACCAGACGGCGGAGGCCGTCGAGACACTGGCCGGCTCCGGTGCGCTCACCCCGCTGGGGGAGCGGTTCGTCGCCGGCATGCGGGAGACCGTACGGCGGCTGCTCGCGGACGAGATCGGCGAGGAGGCCCTGCTGGCGGCGCGCAGGGCGGCCGAGGAGCACCAAGCCGTGTGGGCGCCGCGCTAGAGGAGCACGCCGGGTCGCCCTCGGGTCCCTTCCCGGTCTCCCCCGGACGTCCCGCGGGCCGTGACGGAGGCCCGGGCGGAGGGGCCGGAGCGGAAAGCCGGACGTGTTTGTCCTGTTCCACACAGGACTTGTGACTTCCTACACTGGGGTTCCTGTCACGGGATGTCGGGGGGTCATACGTGCAAGCAGACACGGGGAGGGGTCGGGGCGGGAATCCGTTCTTCTTCCTCAGTTACGCGCACACCCCGAAGCACGGCACGGGTGACGCCGACCCCGACGCCTGGGTCAAGAAGCTGTACGACGGTCTGTGCGAGCACATACTCCAGCTGACCGACCTGCCGACGGGGGCCAAGGTCGGCTTCCTCGACCAGGGCATGGCGGTCGGCACCCGGTGGACCGACGAACTGTCGGAGAACCTCGCCCGCTGCAAGGTGTTCGTGCCGCTGTACTCGCCGCGCTACTTCATGAGCGAGCAGTGCGGCCGGGAGTGGTGGGCCTTCTGCCAGCGGCAGATCAGCCGGCGGGTGCGCGGGGCCCCCGCCCGGGAGAGCGCGATCATCCCCGCGTTATGGGTGCCCGTGGAACCCGCCCAGATGCCCCAGGTCGCCAGTGAACTGCAGTTCAACCACGGCGCCTTCGGCCAGGAGTACGCGGAGGAGGGGTTCTACGGGCTGACCAAACTCCGGTATCTCCAGGACGCGTACGAGCGGGCCGTGTACCGGATGGCGCAGCGCATCGTGAAGATGGCCAAGGAGACCGAACTGGAGGAGGGGCAGGTCTACAAGGACTACGAGTCGCTGCCCAGCGCGTTCGGGTCCCTGGGGCACCCGCCGCAGTTCGACATCTCGGTCCTCGCCTGCACCCGCTCCGACTTACCGCAGGGCTGCAAGCCCGACTACTACGGGGACCTCCCGCACGACTGGAACCCCTACCACCCCGAGTCCGCCCAGCCCCTCGGCGACCACGCGGCCGACCTCGTACGGGCCATGGACTACAAGGTCACCATCGGGAACTTCGAGTACGACGCCGAGCGCATGCTGAGCCCCGGACCGCCCAAGGTGCCCGGGCTGCTCCTGCTCGACCGGTGGGCGCTGCACTCCAGCCGGGGCAGGGAGCTCGCGGACCGGCTCACCGAGGACAGCCGTCCCTGGATCAGCGTGATGCTGCCGCAGAACAAGGACGACTCCGTCTCCGCCGAGAAGGAGAAGAAGCTCAAGTCGCTCACGGACCGGGTGCTGACCACGCGGCCGGGGGAGGACGCCGGGCACCGCTCGCTGAGCGCGGGCATCCGCACGCTGGACGCCTTCGGCAGCGAGCTGCAGACGGCCGTCAGACGGGCCGTGCACTACTACGAGGAGCATGCGACGACCTACCCACCTGCGGGACCGCCGACCCGGCCCCCACGGCTGAGGGGACCCAGCGACCTGGGCTAGGACCCCTCGCACCACCGGCACCACCGCACGACCGAAGGGCGACGGAAGAGCGAGCCGAGAAGGCGGAGGGCATGCGCATGACGGAGAATCGCAAGGGCACCGTGATCACGTTCTACTCGTACAAGGGCGGCACGGGCCGGACCATGGCGCTCGCGAACGTGGCGTGGATCCTTGCCGCGAACGGCCACCGGGTCCTGGCCGTCGACTGGGACCTGGAGGCGCCGGGTCTGCACAAGTTCTTCCACCCCTTCCTGAACCCCTCGTTACTGCGCGCCACCCCCGGCCTGGTCAACCTGATCGACGACTACCGCCGCGAGGCCCTGCGCGAGCTGCCCGACCGCTCGCCCGACTGGCACCGCAGCTACGCGCGCGTCAGGCCGCACGCGCTCTCCCTCGACTGGCCCTTTCCCGACAACGGCAGCCTGGACTTCCTGTCCGCCGGCAAGCGGCACCGCGACTACCCCATCGTCGGCAACATGGACTGGGACCACTTCTACGCCAGCTACGGCGGCGGCCAGTTCTTCGACGCGATGCGCGCCGACATGCAGCGCTACTACGACTACACCCTGATCGACAGCCGTACGGGTCTCAGCGACCTGGCGGACATCTGCACCGTGCAGATGCCGCACACCCTCGTCGTCTGCTACACGCTCAGCGACCAGAGCATCGAGGGCGCCGCCGCCGTGGCGCAGGACATCAAGGAGCGGTACGGCGACAAGGGCATCCGCATCCTGCCCGTCGCCATGCGCATCGACCTCGGCGAGAAGGACAAGTTGGACGCCGGGCGCGCGCTGGCCCGCGAGCGTTTCGCCGGGCTGCCCTCCGACCTCCAGGCGGACCAACTCGCCGACTACTGGGCTTCGATGGAGATCCTGTACCAGCCGTACTACGCCTACGAGGAGATCCTCGCCGCGTTCGGGGACCCGCCGAAGTCGGCCAACTCCATGCTGAGCGCCTGCGAGCGGCTCACCTCCGTCATCACGAAGGACCGGGTCAGCAAGCTGCCCGCGATCAGCGAGACGCGGCGGGCCCAGTACAAGGGCGCCTACACCCGGCGCCGTCCCGTGCCGCCCTCGCAGCTGATGCTCTACTACGTGTCCGAGGACCGGATGTGGGCGGACTGGCTGGAGTCGGTGCTGCGCGGCGCCGGCTTCGAGGTAGTGCCGAAGAACGTCCAGACGATGTCCACCGCCGAGATCGGCGCCGACGCCATGCCGGGCGCCACCCACCGGGTGCTCGCCGTGCTCTCGCCGAGCTTCGTCGACTCCCGCCGGGCCCGCGCGGCCTGGGAGGCGGCCGTGCACTCCGGCGGCTCGGAGAAGCGGCAGCAGGCGGTGGCCGTCCGCGTCGACGACGTCCAGCTGAGCATGCCGTACGCCAGCCGGGGCGTCATCGACCTGAAGGGCCTCGACGAGTCGCAGGCGTACGCGGCGCTGCTGACCGGACTCGACCGCGCCGACGCCGTCTCCGCGGTGTCGCCGAGCGCGCGCGGGCTGCGCTACCCGAGCGTGGGCCGGCGGATCTCCAACATCCCCACCCGCTACCGGTGGTTCACCGGCCGCTCCACGATCCTGGACCGGCTGCGCGAGCAACTGGCCACCGGGCGGCCCGGACAGCGCCTGCCGCAGGTGCTGCACGGCCTCGGCGGCGTCGGCAAAACGCAGCTGGCCCGCGAGTACGCCCACCGCTTCATGGCGGACTACGACGTGGTGTGGTGGGTGGACGCCGAGCAGCCGGAGCTGGTGCCCGCCAAACTGGCCGCGCTGGCCCAGCAGTTGGGGGTGGGCGGCGGCGACGTGGGGGAGGCGGCCGAGGCGGCCGTCCAGGCGCTCAGGGAAGGCCAGCCGTACGACCGCTGGCTGCTGATATTCGACAACGTCGAGGACCTGGACAAGGCGCTGGACCTCTTCCCGGACCAGACCGCGCCCGTCCACGACACCGTCTACGGCCACCTGCTCGTCACCACCCGCGCCCGTCCCACCTCGACCCGGGTGCAGCCGATGGAGGTGGAGGTCTTCACCCGCGAGGAGAGCGTGGAGCACCTGTGCCGCCGGGTGCCCGGGCTCAACGAGCACGACGCGGGCCGGGTCGCCGACGCCGTGGGCGACCTGCCGCTGGCCATCGAGGTCGCGGCGGCCTGGCTGGAGGCGACGGCGACTCCCGTCGAGGACTACATCGAGCAGCTGCGCGAGCAGTCCACCCGCGTGCTGTCCGTGAAGGAGGCCGTCGAGGCGGTCGAGTACCCCTCGTCGGTCGGCGCCACCTGGAACATCTCCATCAACCGGCTGCGCGAGGAGTCGCCCGCCGCGGCCCGGCTGCTGGAGCTGTGCAGTTTCTTCGCGGCCGAGCCCATCGCGATGAGCCTGATCGGCAGCGACGCGATGATCAAGGCGCTGCTGCCGTACGACAAGCACCTGCGCGCCCGTTACATGCTCGGCCGGGTCACCCAGGCGCTGAACCGGTTCGCGCTGGCCAAGGTCGACTCGACCGACAACTCCATCCAGGTGCACCGGCTGGTGCAGGCCGCGGTGCGCGAGAGCCTCAGCGACGAGCAGTTCGACGACACCATCCACGAGGTGCACCGCATCCTCGCCGTGGCGAGGCCGCCCGAGGGAGCCGTGGACGACCCCTCGCAGTGGCCCGGGTTCGAGGTCATCTGGCCACACCTGACGCCCTCGAACATCCGTGAGTGCGCGGAGGAGGAGCCGCGCCAGCTGATGGTCGACCGCGTCCGCTACCTGTGGAAGCGCGGCGAACTGCACGCGGCCCGGACGCTGGCCGCGCAGCTCGACGAGTTCTGGACCACCGAGTTCCCCGACGCCAACGACGAGCAGATCCTCAACCTCCGCTTCGAGCGCGCCAACGTGCTGCGCTCCCAGGGCCAGCACCAGGCCGCCCGCGACCTGGACGAGAAGACGCTCGCCAGCCAGCGCCGGCTGCTCGGCGACGACCACCCCAGCATCCTCATCACCTCCGGCAGCCTCGCCGCCGACCTGCGGGCGCTCGGGCACTTCAAGGAGGCCCTGGAGCTGGACGAGCGGATCTACCGGGGCTTCCGCGAGATCTTCGGCGAGGACCACCCCCGCACCCTCTCCGCCGCCAACAACCTCGGGATCGACTACCGGCTCGCCGGCGACGTCGAGGCCGCCCGCCGGCTCGACGACGACACCCTCCGCCGCCGCACCGCGCTGCTGGGCCCGCTGCACCCCTACACCCTGATCACCAAGGGCCACCACGCCCGCGACCTGCGCGAGCTGGGCGACTTCAAGGGCTCGGCGGAGATCCTGCGCGAGGTGCGCAAGAGCTTCGAGCAGGTGCTCAACCCGGACGTGCCCGAGGTGCTGCGCGCCGACAAGAGCCTCGCGGTCTCGCTGCGCAAGGCCGGTCACATCGGCGAGGCGTTGCGGATCACGGAGGAGGCATGGCAGACGTACGCCCGCTACCGCGACCGCTACGGCAGCACCATCCCGGAGGCGCTGGCGTGCGGGCTCAACCTCGCCGCGGACTACTTCGCCACCGATCCGGCGGGCGGCGCGGGGCGGGCCGTACAGCTGGTCAACGAGGTGCTGGAGGGATACCAGAACTCGTTCGGCGCCGACCACCCGTTCACGATGCAGTGCTTCAACAACCTGTCCATCTACCACCGGGCGCTCGACGAGCCCGAGACGGCGGCCGGACTCGCCGAGCGGGCGCGCTCGACCCTGGCCGCGCGCCTCGGCGACGACCACCCCGCCGTCCTGTGCGCCGGGCTCAACCTGGCGAACGCGCAGGCCGACCTCGGCCTCCACGACCGGGCCGAGCACTGGGAGCGGCTGGCGCTGGAGGGCCTGCGCCGCCGGTTCGGCCCGGAGCACCCCGACGTGCTGGTCACCAAGGGCAATCTGGCGGTGTCGCTGCGCGGACTGGGCCGGGACGAGGAGGCCATGCGGCTCCAGCAGGAGGCGGAGAACGCGCTCGCCCTGCTGCTGGGCGACGTGCACCCGGTGACCGAGTCGGTGCGCGAGTGGCAGCGGGTGGGCCGGGACCTGGAGCCGCAGCAGATCTGACGCGCGGCGGACGGCGGCGCCGGTCCCGCGGACCGGCGCCCCGCCCCGGCCCGCGGGCCGGGTGCGCTCCTACGGGGTGCTGACGGCCCAGCTCAGGATGCGGGTCATCACCCGCAGCGCACCGAAGTGAGCCGCGCCCCGCTCCACCTCGGCGCTCGCCCCGGGAATGTTCCTCGCCAGCCACAGCGTGTGCTGCACCGGCGCGAAGATGTCGTCCTCGCCGTGCCACAGCAGCACCGGCGAGGCGATCCGCGCCAGATCGAAGCCCCAGCCGGTGCTGAACGCCATCACGTCGTCCACCCAGCCGTCCGCCGAGTCCCGCAGCCCCTCGGCGAAGTTGCGCTCCAGCATGTCCTGGATCCCGGCGTCCGCGACGATCCAGCGGTCGGACTCCGGCAGCTTGCTGCGCATCTCCGTGATGGAGCCCGCCGGGTCGGCGACGATCGACAGCGACCGGCGGCCCAGCGTCGTGGTCACCCGGCGCCGGCTGATCCCCGCGTTGACGTACTCGCGCACGTTCGACTCGGTCATGCCCTCGAACCAGTCCAGGCCCCGGGCGTCCCGCGGGGCGAGGCTCACCAGGGCCCCCGTCCGCGTCGTGCGGTCCGGCAGCAGCGAGGCGCAGGCCAGCGCGTGCGGTGCGCCCCCGGAGCGGCCGACCACCGCGAAGCGGTCGATCCCGAGGGCGTCGGCGATGTCCGCCACGTCGGCGGCGACCGCGCTGACCGTACGGCCCGGCTTGCGGTCGGAGTCCCCGTACCCCGGGCGGTCGAAGGTGATCAGACGGATTCCCATCCGGTAGAGCACCGACGGGCGCGGCGCGGGGCCCAGCCGGCTACCGGGCGTGCCGTGCAGCAGGAACACCGGCCTGCCGCCGGGATCGCCGCGCTGTTCCACCGACAGTCGCCGGCCGTCCCCGGCACGCACCATTCGCAGCACTGGCACTCCCCCTGACGCTCTCGGCCGACGGGTCCCGCTCCGGCCAGGATCACCCCCGCGTCCCGTGTCCGGCCGGCCGGACCCGCGGGCCGTGCGATGTGCCCCCCGGACACCTCGGCCCGGGCGGCGCGCCCGGGGCATCCCTCGCGGACGGCGTGCGGGGCCTCGGCAGCGTGCAGCCGGTTCGGCGGCGGCCGTTCCCAGTCCCCGCCCGTGGCCGGCCGCATGGCGCGCCGACTCCCGCATCAGGCCAGTATGCAGACGGACCCCCACCGCGCCCAGACCGCGTTCAGCCGCTGTTTTCAAGGCAGTTGGCCGGTGCACCGAACCATCCCCGGGCGCCGCGGGGACCCCGCGGGACCCCGGGCCTGCGCGGGAGCGGTCAGACCGTCACCAGCGGGGTGCCCTCGCGCCACTTGAGGATCTTGTCGAAGCTCACCACGGCGCCGCCCCGGCCCGGCTTGTTGCCGATGTGCACGTGGTCGGCCAGTTCCTGGATGAGACACAGCCCCCGGCCGTTCTCGTCGTCGCTGCGGGCGGCGCGGACCGCGGGACGCGGGGCGTACGCGCCGGTGCGGCCCGCGTCGGCGCCCTCCACCGGGGCGGACGGGAACCCGGGGCCCGAGTCGGCCACCTCGATGCGGCACGTCTCGCCGTCCAGGTAGGCGGTGACCTGGTACGCCTCGGAGGGGCCGCCGGACGCGGTGCCCCCGCCGTGCTCGACGGCGTTGGCGCACGCCTCGCTGAGCGCGAGGGAGAGGTCGTAGGAGACGTCCGGGTCGACGCCCGCCGTCTCCATCGTGCCGAGCAGCAGGCGCCGGGCGAGCGGGACGCTCGCGGCTTCGCGCCGCAAGTGGAGTGACCACCAGATGCTCATGCTCCAGCCTCCAGGCCGCGGCTCGACATACCGTTACGTATTGCCGCCGGGAACGGTGTGCAATCGCCCACACCCCGTGATGCCGCCCATACGGCGGATGCGTACACGCCCAGATCGGTGTATGTGGGGACACCGGGAATCCGCATATGCGCCGGCGACTCCCCCCGAAGCGGGCCCAATCCGGTCGTACGTCATCTTGCGGACCTGCCGTCAACGGGGTGGGGTGCCAGTGCGATGATGAGCCCGCCATGACTGCCCCCCACCAGCGCACGGCGCGCTCCGGACGCGACGTCCGGCTTCTGCGGGCCGCGGTGTTCGCCGCGGTCTGCGTCGCGCTGGCCGCGGCGGGCCATGGCATCGCCTCCTGCGCCACGGTGCCGTGGTGGAGCGTGGGCGCCGGTTTCCTCACCGTCTTCGCCGTCGCCGCCCCGCTCGCCGGGCGCGAGCGGGCGCTGCCGGGCATCGCCGCGGTGCTCGCGGTCGGCCAGAGCGCGCTGCACGTGCTCTTCGGTCTCGGCCAGGGCACGGCGATGACCACGACGTCCGGCGGTCCGCCCGCCACGGGCGGTTCCATGGCGTCCATGGCGTCGGGCATGTCGGACGCCTCCCTCGTGGCGCGTGCGGCGCGGGTGGTGTGCGGCGCGTCCGCGGCGGCGATCAGCCCCGCGCAGGCGCAGCGGATCCTCGGCGACGCCCGGATCGACCCGCACGCGGCGCACTCCGCCCCGGCGCAGTCCATGCACCACTCGGCGGACGCCGTGTCGGCCGCGGCCGGCTCGTCGATGTCCGTCCTGCCGTCCCTGCCCATGCTGCTCGTCCACGTGCTCGCGGCCGTCGCCGCCGGCTGGGTGCTGCGACGCGGGGACCTCGCGGTCCTGCGCCTCATGCGGCTGTCCGCGCACGGCGTGGCGGAGACGGCCCTGGTCCGTTCCCTGCGGGCGGCGCTCGCGCTGGTCCGTGCCCTGCGGGCCGGCCTGCCGGGCGTTCTCGGGACTCCACGGGTGGTGCGGACCGCGCCGCCCCCGCCGCCCGCGCCCCACACCACCGCGCTCCAGCACTCGGTGATCAGGCGCGGCCCGCCCCGGGCCACGGTGCTCTTCCTCGCCGCCTGACACGGCGCACCACTCGTCCCGGAGAACCACTCCGTCCCGAGGCGTGCCGCCGTGCGGCACGCGCGCGTGCCCGCCCACGGGCGGGACCGACCCGGGAGGACTGCCTCCGGGCCGGCCCAGGGAGCGGTTCTCCGGCTCCTTCCGCAACGGGTCCGGCCCCGGGCGCCTCTTCGTACGCGCGTCTTTCGACCTCATCGGACCATCACGCACAGTGGAGTGTTCTCTGCCATGAAGGCTTCCCGTATCGCCGCCTCCGGCGTTCTCGCCGCCTCGGCCGTCGTCGTCCTGTCCGCCCCCGCCTTCGCGCACGTCAGCGTGCAGCCGGAGGGCGTCGCCGCCAAGGGCGGTTACGCGACGATCGACTTCAAGGTCCCGAACGAGCGGGACGACGCCTCGACCACCAGGCTCGAGGTCAACTTCCCGACCGACCACCCGCTCGCCTCGGTGATGCCCCAGCCCCTCGACGGCTGGGACGTGAAGGTCACCCGGGCCAAGCTGGACAAGCCGATCGAGCTGCACGGCAAGAAGATCGACGAGGCCGTCTCGAAGGTCACCTGGACGGCCACCGGCAAGGGCATCCAGGCCGGCTTCTTCCAGAAGTTCCCGCTCTCCGTGGGCCAGCTGCCCGAGGACACCGACGAGCTCGTCTTCAAGGCGATCCAGACGTACGACAACAAGGAGGTCGTGCGCTGGATCGAGCCGCAGGAGGACGGCGCCGAGGAGCCGGAGAACCCGGCGCCGGTGCTCGCGCTGGCCGCGGCGTCCGAGGAGGGCCACCACGGCTCGGCGGGCGCCGAGAAGGCCTCCGAAGAGGAGAAGGCGGAGCACGGCGAGACCGAGGCCGCCTCCTCCTCCGACAGCAGCGACACCCTCGCGCGCGTGCTCGGCGCCCTGGGCATCCTCGTCGGCGTGGCGGGCGTGGCGTTCGGCGTGCTGGCCGGCCGCCGGCGCACCGAGGCCTGAGGTCCACCCCTCTCGGTGCGCACCGGGGAGCCGTACGACGTCGCCGTCCCGGGCGGCGTACGACCCCGGTGCGCACCGGCGCACTCACATCTGGGACATTTTTCTATGCGCAAGAAGACGTACACCGTGGCCGCCCTGTTCGCCGCGGCCGCTCTGACCCTGACCGCCTGCGGTACCGACGACGGTGACAAGCCGGTGGCCGAGGTGTCTGCCGAGGCCGGCTCGGACAAGGCCGCGACGGTCCTCGACAAGCCGTTCGAGAAGCCGGACCTCGTCCTCACCGACACCCACGGCGAGAAGTACGACCTGCGCGAGGAGACCAAGGGCAGGCCGACGCTGGTCTACTTCGGCTACACCCACTGCCCCGACGTCTGCCCGCTCACCATGAACAACCTCGCCGTCGCCAAGAAGCAGCTGCCGAAGGCCGAGCAGGACAAGCTGCGCATCGTGTTCGTCACCACGGACCCGGAGCGCGACACCCCGGCCGCGCTCGGCACCTGGCTCAAGGGGATCGACCCCGCCGCGGTCGGCCTCACCGGCGACTTCGACACGATCCAGGCCGGCGCCCGCACCCTCGGCATCTCCGTCGAGCCGTCGAAGAAGGACAAGGACGGCAAGGTCGTCTCGGTGCACGGCACGCAGGTCATCGCGTTCTCGCCGAAGACCGACGCCGGCTATGTCCTCTACGGCGAGGACGCCACCGTGGACGACTACACCAAGGACCTCCCGAAGCTCATCAAGGGGGAGACCCCGTGAGGCGCCCCGCCCGCCCCGTCGCCGCGGCCGTCGCGGCGATGACGGCGGCGCTGGCGCTCGCGGGCTGCGGCGGGTCCGACGACGCGTCCCCGGCCGGACCCGAACTGAAGGTGACCGGCGCCTACATGCCCGCTCCGTCCATGGCGGACATGGCGGCCGGCTTCTTCACCGTCACCAACTCCGGCGGCGCCGACACCCTGACCTCGGTCACCAGCGACCTCTCGGACGACGTCACGCTGCACGCCACCGAGGGCGGCGCGATGGAGGAGCGGAAGTCCTTCACGGTGCCCGCCCACGGTGAGCTCGACTTCGCCAGCGGAGGCAACCACGTGATGTTCGAGAAGCTCGCCCGCAAGCCCGCCGAGGGCGAGAAGGTGGCGGTCGAACTGCACTTCGCCAAGTCCGGCACGGTGAAGGTGTCCATGCCGGTGAAGCCCGCGACGTACACCCCGAAGACCGGGCACTGAGGGAGGGATCCACCGTGACACAGGCCATCGCTCCCCGTCCCGTCCGCGGCTCGGCCGTGCGGCCGTGGACGCTGCTGTTGCTGCTCCTGGCGGTCGCCGGCGCCCTGCTGGCGGGCGCCGGGCCGGTGTCCGCGCACGCCGCGCTGACCGGCAGCGACCCGAGGCAGGGAGCGGTGGTCGACCGGGCGCCCACGCAGATCACGCTCAGCTTCTCCGAGAAGGTCGCGCTGTCCGGCGACTCGGTGCGCGTCCTCGACCCCGAGGGCAAGCGCGTCGACACGGGCGACCCCGCCGACCTGGGCGGCGCCATGTACGCCGTGAGACTGCACGCGGGCCTGCCCGACGGCACGTTCACCGTCACCTACCAGGTGGTGTCGGCGGACAGCCACCCCGTCGCGGGCGCCTTCACCTTCTCCATCGGCGCGCCGTCGCAGACCTCCGTCTCCGTCTCCGACCGGACGGCGGGCGGCGGAGTCGTCGGCGGCCTCTACGGGTTCGCGCGCTACCTCTCGTACGCGGGCTTCGTCCTGCTGGTCGGCGGGGCGGCCTTCGTGCTGGCCTGCTGGCAGCGGGGCGCGGGCGTGCGGCCGGTGCAGCGGCTCGTGGTCGGCGGGTGGCTCACGCTCACCGGGGCCACCCTCGCGCTCCTGCTGCTGCGCGGCGCGTACACCGGCTCGGGCAAGTTCGCCGACGTGTTCGACCTGGGCCTGCTCGGCCAGGTGCTCCAGACCAAGACGGGCGCGGCGCTGGTCTCCCGGCTGCTGCTCCTCGCGGCCGGCGCGCTCTTCATCGCGGTCCTCTTCGGGGCGTACGTGAAGCAGGACGAGGCGGATTCCCCCGAGCCCGGGGACGAGGCGGACGCCGACGCCGAGGGGCCGGCGGACACCGACGCGGACGCGGAGGCCGACGCCGCCGCGCAGCGGCGTGACCTCACCTTCGGGCTCGGGATCGGCGGCGGTGTCGTCGCGGCGGGCCTGGCCGCGTCCTGGGCCATGTCGGAGCACGCGTCGACAGGCGTCCAGCCGGGCATCGCGATGCCCGTCGACGTCCTGCACCTGCTCGCCGTCGCCGTCTGGCTGGGCGGCCTGGCGACGCTGCTCGTCGCTCTCCACCGGGCGCCCTCCGACGCCCCGATCGAGGCGGGCGCCGTCCGCCGCTTCTCCCGCGTCGCCTTCGGCAGCGTCGTCGTACTGGCCGCGACCGGGATCTACCAGTCGTGGCGCCAGGTCGGCTCCTGGCGGGCGCTCACCGACACCGGGTACGGGCAGCTGCTGCTCGTCAAGATCGGCCTGGTCGCCGTCCTGGTCGGCATCGCGTGGATCTCCCGGCGCTGGACCGCGCGGCTGCCCGAGGCCGCCTCGGCACCCACCGGCGCCTCGGTGCGCGTCCCGGCGGCGAGCCGTCCGTCGGACCGCCCGACGGAGAAGGAGCCCGCGCGGGTGCCCGCCGGCTCCGGCTCGGAGACGGAAGCCGAGTCCGGAGCCGGGGCCGAAGCCGGGGTCGTGTCCGGGTCCGGACCCGAGACCGGGGCCGGGGCCGACTCGCGGTCCGGGGCCGGGGTCGAGTCCGAGACCGGGGCGGGGGCCGAGGCCGACTCGGGGGCCGGGGCCGCGGACTCCGTGCGGGCGGCTCAGCTCGCCCGGCAGCGTGCCGCGGTGGCCACCGCGCGCGAGAAGCGTGCCCGGGACGCCGACCCGCACCGCTCGGGACTGCGCCGCTCGGTACTGGCCGAGGCCGCCGTCGCCGTGGCGCTGCTCGCCGTCACCACCGTGCTGACGTCCACCGAACCCGGCCGCACGGAGGAGCAGGCCAGGGCGGCCACCGCGGCCGCCGTGCAGCGGACCGGGCCGCTGACCGTCACGGTCCCGTTCGACACCGGCGGCCAGGACGGCCGGGGCAGCGTGCGGCTGACCCTCGACCCGGCCCGCGTGGGTGGCAACGACCTGCACCTGTTCGTGGAGCGCCTGAACGGCAAGGTGTTCGACGTGCCCGAGGTCAAGCTCGCCTTCACCCTCGGCGCGAAGGACATCGGCCCGCTGCCGGTGGTCCCCGACCGCATCGCCACCGGACACTGGACGGCGACCGGGGTGCAGATCCCCATGGCGGGAGACTGGGAGATCGCGGTGACCGTACGGACCTCCGACATCGACCAGACGACCGTCAAGAAGAACGCGAAGATCGGCTGAACCACCATGCCTGACCAGTCCACTCCGGAGGCCCCCGCCACGGAGGCCACTCCCGGGGAGACGCCTGCCGTGAACGGCACCCCCGGGAGGCCGGAGAACTCCCCGCACGGCTCCCGCCCGGGCGCCTTCTCGCGGCGGCGGCTGCTCGGCACGGCCGGCGCCACCGGCCTCGCGCTGGGTGCCGCGGGCGGCGCCGCCGGGTACGCGGCGGCCTCCGGGAGCGAGCGGTCCACGCCGCTGACCTCGCTCGGCGCGGACACGGTGATGTTTCACGGGAAACATCAGCCCGGCATCACCACGCCCCTCCAGGCACGCGGTCACCTCGTCGCCTTCGACCTGGCCGCCGGCGCGGGCCGCAAGGAGGCCGCCGCTCTGCTGCGCCGCTGGTCGCGCACGGCCCGGCGGCTGATGGCCGGGGAGGCCGCAGCCCACGACGACACCGACGTCGCCCGTGACTCGGGTCCCGCCTCCCTGACGGTCACCTTCGGCTTCGGGCACGGCTTCTTCGCCCGGACGGGCCTGGAGAAGCAGCGCCCGGTCGCTCTCGACCCCCTGCCGGACTTCTCCTCCGACCGGCTCGACAAGGCACGCAGCAACGGCGACCTGTGGGTGCAGATCGGCGCGAACGACTCCCTGGTGGCCTTCCACGCCCTGCGGACGCTCCAGAAGGACGCGGCCGGCGCGGCACGGGTCCGCTGGCAGATGAACGGCTTCAACCGCACCCCGGGCGCCACCGCCCAGCAGGGGCTCACCGCGCGCAACCTGATGGGCCAGGTCGACGGCACCCGCAACCCGAAGCCGTCCGAGCCCGACTTCGACCGGCGGATCTTCGTGCCCGCCTCGGGCGACCCGGCGTGGATGGCGAACGGCTCCTACGCCGTCGTCCGCCGGATCCGGATGCTGCTCGACGACTGGGAGCGGCTGTCGGGCAAGGCGCAGGAGGACGTCATCGGGCGCCGCAAGTCGGACGGGGCGCCGCTGACCGGCGGCACCGAGACGACCGAGCCGGAGCTGGAGCGCACCGGCGCGGACGGCAAGCTCGTCATCCCCCTGAACGCGCACGCCCGCATCACCCGGCCCGACCAGAACGGGGGCGCGGCGATGCTGCGCCGGCCCTTCTCCTTCCACGACGGTTTCGACGCGGACGGGGTGCCCGACGCGGGCCTGCTCTTCATCTGCTGGCAGGCCGACCCGCTGCGCGGCTTCGTCCCCGTGCAGCGCAAGCTCGACCGGGGCGACGCGCTGTCGGCGTTCATCCGGCACGAGTCGAGCGGACTGTTCGCCGTGCCCGGCGGGGCCGCCGAGGGGGAGTACGTGGGGCAGCGGCTGCTGGAGGGCTGAGGGTCCGCGGTACGGGTGCCGCGTCCGGCGCCGGGCGGGCTACGGCGGTGTCCTCGGGCTCTCCCCGCGGCCGTGGGCCGGGCCGGGCCGGGCCAGGCCCATTAGGGTGAGGTCATGCCAGCCAGCTACGCGTATCTCGGCCCCGAGGGCACCTTCACCGAAGTGGCACTGCGCACGCTTCCGGAGGCGGCCACCCGGGAGCTCGTCCCGATGGTCTCGGTCCCGGCGGCGCTGGACGCCGTGCGCAACGGCGAGGCGGAGGCCGCGTTCGTGCCCATCGAGAACTCGGTGGAGGGCGGCATCACCACGACCCTGGACGAGCTGGTCGCGGGCACCCCGCTGATGATCTACCGCGAGGTGCTCCTCTCGATCACCTTCGCGCTGCTGGTCAGGCCGGGTACGACCCTGTCCGCGATCAAGACGGTGACGGCGCACCCCGCCGCGCAGCCGCAGGTGCGCAACTGGATGAAGGCCAACCTGCCGGACGTGCTCTGGGAGTCCGCCGCCTCGAACGCCGACGGTGCGCGCCTCGTCCAGGAGGGGCGGTACGACGCGGCGTTCGCGGGCGAGTTCGCGGCGGCCACGTACGGCCTGGAGGCGCTGGAGACCGGGATCCACGACGCGGAGAACGCGCAGACGCGGTTCGTCCTGGTGGGCAGGCCCGCCCGCCCCGCCGCGCCGACCGGCGCGGACAAGACGTCGGTGGTCATCTGGCAGCGCGACGACCACCCCGGTGCCCTGCTGGAGCTGCTCCAGGAGTTCTCGGTGCGCGGCGTCAACCTGATGCTCCTGCAGTCCCGGCCCACCGGTGAGGGCATCGGCAACTACTGCTTCGCCATCGACGCCGAGGGCCATGTCTCGGACAGCCGGGTCGGCGAGGCGCTCATGGGGCTCAAGCGGGTCTGCCCGCAGATCCGGTTCCTCGGCTCGTACCCGCGTGCGGAAGTCGACCCCGTGGACGTGCGCGCGCCCCGCCCCGGCACGTCCGACAGCGAGTTCACCGCCGCGTCCGACTGGCTGGCGCGCTGCCAGGACGGCCGTTTCTAGGCCCGGCCGTCCGCATCGGAGGCCGCTCCGCGCTGGTCCTACCAGCAGATTTGCTCCGTCCACAAAAGTTATCCACAGGTTCCCTTCTCGACCTGGGGACAAGTCGACAACGAAGCGTGACGCAGTCGACAAATCGCCCTACAGGCCCCAAGAGCATCCACAGCCCCGCAGGTCACCCTTCGTCCACCCGTTTCCATCGATCAATCCCTTAGGGCGAACCATTTCCACTCGAAAGTGGGTGTGGAGACGGTTTGACTTGGGAATTCTCCGCCCGGCATGCGGCTTTCGGAACGATCACTCCCGAAGTCCACAGATCTTTCGCACAGCCTGTGGATAACTTTTCGCGATCGGAAATCCTGTGGACAACCCAGCCCTCAAGCCCCTGTCAGCGCAAAGGAATCCGGTCAACCGCCCGGCGGCCCCGTGCCCCCTTTCAGGGAGTACGACCACTTTTATTGACGGCCATCGAAGATCAATTCCGATCGCCCCGAAGGTCATTAGGGGTCACTCCGGAGATCATTTCCCGGTCTCGCGCATTCGCCGAACGAATCGCCCAAACCGCCCATAACCGGCGTGCCGGAATATCGAGTCGTGACCCTTGAGCGCACACCGGTAGCCTTGAGGGGTGATTGACCTTCGCCTGCTCCGTGAGGACCCCGACCGTGTGCGTGCGTCGCAGCGCGCCCGTGGAGAGGACGTCGCACTCGTCGATGCCCTCCTCTCCGCCGACGAGCGGCGCAGGTCCTCCGGCCTCCGCTTCGACGAGCTGCGTTCCGAGCAGAAGGCGCTCGGCAAGCTGATCCCCAAGGCCTCGGGTGACGAGAAGGCCGAGCTGCTGAAGAAGGCCGGCCAGCTGGCCGCCGACGTCAAGAGCGCCGACGCCGAGCAGCACGAGGCGGACGAGGAGACGAAGGCCCTGCTGCTCCGGCTGGGCAACCTCGTCCACCCGGACGTGCCCGTCGGCGGCGAGGAGGACTTCGTCGTCCTGGAGACGCACGGCACCATCCGCGACTTCGGCGCCGAGGGCTTCGAGCCCAAGGACCACCTGGAGCTCGGCGAGGCGCTCGGCGCCATCGACGTCGAGCGGGGCGCCAAGGTGTCCGGCTCGCGCTTCTACTACCTGACGGGTGTCGGCGCGCTGCTGGAGCTCGCCCTCGTCAACGCGGCGATCGCCCAGGCCACCGAGGCCGGTTTCGTCCCGATGCTGACCCCGGCGCTGGTCCGCCCCCGCGCCATGGAGGGCACCGGCTTCCTCGGCCAGGCCGCGGAGAACGTGTACCACCTGGAGAAGGACGACTACTACCTGGTCGGCACCTCCGAGGTCCCGCTCGCCGCGTACCACATGGACGAGATCCTCGACGTCGACAAGCTGCCCCTGCGGTACGCCGGCTTCTCGCCGTGCTTCCGCCGCGAGGCCGGCACCTACGGCAAGGACACCCGCGGCATCTTCCGCGTGCACCAGTTCGACAAGGTCGAGATGTTCTCCTACGTCCACCCCGAGGACGCGGAGAGCGAGCACCGGCGGCTCCTGGAGTGGGAGAAGCAGTGGCTCACCGGCCTCGAACTGCCCTTCCAGGTGATCGACGTCGCCTCCGGGGACCTCGGCTCCTCGGCCTCGCGCAAGTTCGACTGCGAGGCGTGGATCCCGACCCAGGGCAAGTACCGCGAGCTGACCTCGGCGTCGAACTGCGACGGTTTCCAGGCCCGCCGCCTGTCCGTGCGCATGCGCGACGGCAAGAAGGTCCAGCCGCTGGCCACGCTGAACGGCACCCTGTGCGCCGTACCGCGCACGATCGTGGCGATCCTGGAGAACCACCAGCTGGCCGACGGCTCCGTGCGGGTGCCCGAGGTGCTGCGCCCGTACCTGGGCGGCCGTGAGGTCCTGGAGCCGATCTCCAAGTGAGCGACGCCAGCGGGCCGTTCCCCTACAAGCTCGTCGCCACCGACCTCGACGGGACGCTGCTGCGGCCCGACGACACGGTCTCGGCGCGCACGCGCGAGGCGCTCGCCGCGATCACCGCGGCGGGCGCGGCGCACATCGTCGTCACCGGCCGGGCGGTGCCCTGGACGCGGCACATCCTCGACGAGCTGGGCTACGACGGGCTGGCGGTGTGCGGGCAGGGCGCGCAGGTCTACCACGCCGGGGAGCACCGGCTGCTGACCTCGGTGACGCTGGACCGGCAGCTGGCCGGACTGGCCCTCGCCAAGATCGAGGCCGAGGTCGGCCCGCTGCTTCTCGCGGCGAGCCGTGACGGTCTGGACGGCGAGGTGCTGGTCGGCCCCGGTTACCGGGTGCACGAGGGCCCGCTGCCGTACGTGCCGATCAAGGACGCCGACGACCTCTGGTCGGCACCGCTGAACAAGGTGTACGTCCAGCACCCGACGCTCTCCGACGACGAGCTGGCCGAGGTGGCCTCCCGGGTCGCCGGCGGTCTGGTCGGGGTGACCATGGCGGGCGCGGGCATCGTGGAGCTGCTCCCGCTCGGCCTGTCCAAGGCCACGGGGCTGTCGCTGGCGGCCCGCCGGCTGCGCATGAAGGCGGCGGACACGATCGCCTTCGGCGACATGCCGAACGACGTCCCCATGTTCGCCTGGGCGTCGTACGGGGTGGCCATGGCCAACGCGCACGCCGAGCTCAAGGCCGTGGCCGACGAGGTGACGTCCTCGAACGAGGAGGACGGGATCGCCGTGGTGCTGGAGCGGTTGCTCGGCTAGGCCCTGTCGCGTCCTCGGCCCGGTGGCCGAGGACCGTGTGCGGGTGTGCGGCGTGCGGGTGGTGCGGCGTGCGTGTGCGGAGGATGCGCGGATCGAACGCGCGCGGGGGACGACCCCGACCACGGCTTAGCAAGCCGGTGCCTTGCCTCTCGGCCAATCCTCCGGGTGGGCGGCCCGCGCGGAGATCACGCGCTCGAAGCGGCCGCCCCGGGCAGCTCACGTGCGGAGCGGACTCGACGGAGGTGACTACTCCGGAGACCGCCGCGGGCTGCCCTGCGGGGAACTCGACGTACTGCCCCTGAATGGCATGGTCGCGCTCCTCTCCCAGGACCCGGCGCCGGCCCGAACCGGCTGCGTGGACACCGACCACTGTGCCCCGGCGCCGACTTGGGCGCCACCGATTAACGGGCGGGGCGGACACCCGCGCGCGGGCACCGCGTCGCGGGCCGGTCGGCGGCGGCCGGACACGCGTCTCAGCGGCGGCGCCACCTGCGCCGGCGGCCCTTGCTGAAGAACCAGCCCGCGGGCGGCTCGTCGGACCGCCAGGGCTGGGGGTCGGGCGCCCCGTCACGCCAGCGGGCGGCGAGCATCCGCGCCCGCGCGGACGGCTCCTCCGTCGGTGCCGAGCGTATGAAGTCCTCGTCGAGCACGAGGTCGTCGAAGACGTCCCCGGCCTCCTCGCGACCGCCGCCGTGCGTTTCCTCCGCCATCCCCGTCCTCCTGGCCGAGCGTGCTCCCGCCCAGTGTGCCCGGGCCCGTGTGAAGCCGGTGTCAAAGCGGAAAGGGGGCCCCACGCGCGTGCGTGGAGCCCCCTTTCTCACTCTTCCCCGGCCAGTTTCAGCGTCCGCAGCTTCTGGCCCGCGTACCAGGTGGCGAGCACCGTGACCGCGACCAGCAGCACCGTCGCGGTCGGCAGTCCCACGTCGGAGGTGACGAGGTCCCCGCCGGTGACCTTGTGCGCCACGGCGAGCGACCACTGCTGGACGCTCAGGGTGCGCGCCCCGGCGACGAGCGTCCCGAACAGCGCCTCCCAGACGAGCGCGTAGACCAGCCCGAAGACCACCGCGTGCCGGGTCACCGTCCCGAGGAGCAGGAAGAGCGCGGCGTACGCGATGGAGGCGACGAGCGCGGCCACCGTGTAGGCGACGGCGATCTGCTGGCCGTTGCCGTTCAGGATCAGGCCCGCGACGAAGGTCGGGACCGCGGAGAACGCCATGGTGACGGCGACGGCGACGATCAGCTTGGTGAAGATGATCGTCGGCCGCTTGACCGGCTTCGCCAGCAGATAGACCACGGAACCGTCGTCGATCTCGGGACCGATCGCGCCCGTGCCGGCGATCACGCCGATGATCGGCACCATCGTGGCGAGGGCGAAGCCGCCGAGGACGTCGGCCGCCACCTGGTCGTCGGCGCCGGTCAGCGCCCGCACCACGGTGGCGATCACGATCAGCAGGACGGGCAGGGCGGCCAGGATGAGCGCCCGGCGGCGGCCGAGCAGGGCCCGGTACGTGAGCCGGGCGACTGTGGGGTCGTACATCTTGGCCTCCTACGCCGCGACGAGATACGAGAAGACGGATTCGAGGGACTCGTCGGACGGCGAGACCGTGAGCAGCCGGATGCCGTGCGCGCGGGCGACCTTGGGCAGCAGCACGGTGAACCGGGCGAAGTCGACGGCCTGGATGCGCAGCGCGCCCTCCGCGAGGTCCACCTCGATGCCGGACGTCGACGGGTCGGCGATCAGCGCGGCGGCCAGGGCCCGGTCGTCGCTGGAGCGCACCAGGTAGCGGTGCGGGCGGTCGGTCATCAGTCGGCGGATGCGGCGGAAGTCGCCGCTCGCGGCGTGCCGTCCGGCGACGATCACCTCGATGTGCGCGGCGAGCTGCTCGACCTCTTCGAGGATGTGGGACGAGAACAGCACCGTGCGGCCCTCGTCGCCCATGCGCCGCAGCAGGTCCATGAGCTGCATGCGCTGGCGCGGGTCCATGCCGTTGAAGGGCTCGTCGAGCAGCAGCAGGGACGGGTCGTGGACGAGCGCGGACGCCATCTTCACCCGCTGCCGCATGCCCTTGGAGTACGTGGAGATCTTCCGGTCCTGCGCGTACTCCATCTCGACCGTGGCGAGGGCCCGTTCGGCGGCCTTCTTGCCGAGGCCGTGCAACTCGGCGTTGGCGACGACGAATTCGCGGCCGGTGAGGAAGTCGTACATCGCCTCCCGCTCGGGGACGATGCCGATGTGCCGGTAGATGTCCTCGTTGCGCCAGACCGGCTGCCCGTCGAGGGTGACGCTTCCGGTGGAGGGGGCGAGGAAGCCGCCCATCATGTTGATGAGGGTGGACTTCCCGGCGCCGTTGGGGCCGAGGAGGCCGGTGACGCCGGGGCCGATCGTCATCGTGATGTCGTTGACCGCCACCACGTTGCCGAACCAGCGCGAGACGTGGTCGATGTTCAGCGTGGTCACAGTCCGACCTTTCGGTAGCGGCGCATCAGCAGGCCGTAGCAGCCGGCGATGAGGCCCAGGACGACGACGAGGAAGACGACGCCCTGCCCGGACGTGGGTCCCTCGCCGCCGGGGAAGGAGGAGCTCGCGCCGAGGAAGGCGGTCTGGACGCCGTCGATGAGGGTGACGGGCGAGAAGAGGCCGATCCAGGGCACGGCCGAGGTGCTGGACTGCGAGTCCGCGATGGCCTGGAGGGTGGAGACGGCGCCGTAGGAGATGGTCAGTACGGCGATCACGGCCGCGATGCCGAACCCGCGGCGGGGGGTGACGGCCGAGACGACCAGGCCGATGCCGGCGAACAGCAGGGAGAGCAGTGCCACGGATACCAGCCCCTGGGCGAATCCCGTCGTCTGGTCGGCGAAGTCGAGCTTGGCGAGCAACGCTCCGACGTAGAGCACCAGCAGCGGCGCGGCGGTGAGCACGAACATCGCCGAGGCGAGGGCCGCGTACTTGGCGCGTACGTAGTCGGCGGTCTCGATGGGCCGCGAGAAGTACAGCGGAACGGTCTTGAAGCGCAGGTCCCGCGAGACGGACTGCGGTGCCTGGGAGGCGACGTAGAGGCCGATGACGGCCTGCATCACTATGGCGTAGCGCGTGTAGTCGAGGGGCAGGTCCTTCGCCTTGGTGGCGACGGCGACCGCGACCATGATGAGCGCGGGCACGCACATCACCACGAAGAGCAGCATCGGCAGGACCTTGGACTTGACCGAGCGGCCGAGGCCGTAGGCGCCGCGCAGGGACTGCGAGTACAGCGAGCGGCGGGCGTAGGCGCGGCCGAGGCGCGGGCCGTCGTAGTTGCGGTAGCCGATGTTGTGGATCCGGGTCTGCTCGCCCTGCTGGGCGAGGGGCTGCTCAACCGCCATGGCCGACCGCCGCCTTCCGCGCGTCCTGTGCGCCGTCGCGCGCCTGCGTCTGCTCGTCGTGGAAGACCTCGGCGATGTGGTGCCTGCGCTGTTCCATGCGGACCAGCCCGAGGCCGAGGTCGGCGACGACGTCCCGCACCAGGTCGTACGTCTCCTCGCCCTCGGCGGTGAGCAGCAGCACGTGGCCGGCGCCGGGCAGTCCGCTGCCCTCGTGGGTGTCCACCCCGCGCGCGTGGAGCGCGTCCCGCAGGGTGCGGGTGCCGTCCGGGTGCTCGTCGGTGTCGGTGACCTCGACGGCGAGGGTGGTGGTGATCTGGGTGAAGTCGGTGGTCGAGCTGGACCGCAGGAGCTTGCCGCCGTCGACCACGACCACGTGGTCGCAGGTGCGCTCCAGCTCGCCCAGCAGATGCGAGGTGACCAGCACGGAGATGCCGAAGTCGGTGTGGATGCGGCGGATCAGGCCGAGCATCTCGTCGCGGCCGACCGGGTCGAGTCCGTTGGTCGGCTCGTCCAGGAAGACCAGCTGCGGGTCGTGGACGAGGGCCTGCGCGAGCTTCACACGCTGCTTCATGCCGGTCGAGTAGCCGCCGATGGGGCGGTAGCGCTCTTCGTAGAGGCCGACGTGGCGCAGCGTGTCCGCGGTGCGCTCACGGGCGGCGGTGGGCGGCAGGCCGGACATGCGCGCCATGTGCACGACGAACTCGGTGGCCGAGACGTCGGGCGGCAGGCAGTCGTGCTCGGGCATGTACCCGACCCGCTCGCGGATCTCGGCGCCCTTGCTGACGACATCGAGTCCGAGCACCTCGGCTCGGCCCTCGGTGGCGGGGGACAGACCCAGCAGGATCTTGATCAGTGTGGACTTGCCGGCTCCATTGGCTCCGACGAGTCCGGTCACACCGGGCCCGACGTCCACGGAGAGCCGGTCAAGCGCGGTCACCCGGGGGAACCGCTTGCTCAGGCTTTCGGTCACGATCACAGTCACGTGTCCGACGGTAGTGGCGCACACCACACTGGTCGTCAGACCACGGAGCTGGATCGGCGTCAGTCTCCAGTCGTACGGGCCACTAGGGGTCCCCCTGAGGTCGAACACGTCCACCGTCCGGGGGTGGGCGTTGTCCACAACCGGCCGCTCGTCCACAGGCCGGTGCCCGCCTATTGACGCAGCCTCCAACAATTGTCACATTCATCAGTGTCAAGTTACGGGCAGGTAGCGCACAGCCGGACACGGGACGGACGGTGGCATGAGCTCTGCAGTGGCCTCATCGGGGGCGGCCGAACTCACCGCGGAACTGCGGGGGTTCAGAGAGGTGCAGCGTCTGGCGTGCGCGTGCGCCGAGGCGGTCGCGGCGCAGCTGAAGCCCGGCGTGACGGAGCGCGAGGCGGCGCGCATGCAGCGCGAGTGGCTGCGCGAGCGCGGGGTGCGGGACTGGTTCCACCTCCCCTTCGCCTGGTTCGGCGACCGCACGGCCTTCGTGGACTTCAGGATCCCGCTCCAGTTCTTCCCCACCGGCCGCCGGCTGGAGGCGGGCATGCCGTTCATCCTCGACATGGCCCCGGTGTTCAAGGGCTACACGGCGGACATCGGCTACTCGGGCTCCCTCGGGCTGAACCCGGTGCAGGACAAGCTGCTCGCCGACCTGCGGGCGCACCGGGAGCTGATCCTGCGCGAGGTGCGCGAGCGGCGCCCGCTGCGCGAGATCTACGAGGACGTGGACCGGCTCATGGTCCGCCAGGGCTATGCCAACCGTCACCGCGCCTACCCCTTCGGCGTGATCGCGCACAAGGTGGACCGGGTGCGCCAGCGCCGCTGGTCACCGCATCTGTTCGGGTTCGGGACGCAGTCCCTGAAGGGGCTGGCGGGCGACGCGCTGCGCGGCCACCGCGACGGCTGGTCACCGCTGTGGTCGCCGTACCGCTTCTCCGACCACCCGCCGCGGCCCGGGCTGTGGGCGGTCGAGCCGCACCTCGGTTTCCGGGGCACGGGCGCGAAGTTCGAGGAGATCCTGGTCGTCACCGACTCCCGGGACCCCGAGGAGAGCGCGTTCTGGCTGGACGACGACCTGCCGCACGTGCGGCGCTGGGCGGAGGGCGTGTGATGAGCGCGCCGGACAGGGAGCTTTCGATGACGGGGCTGGACGGCGCGCGCGTGCGCCGGGTGCGGACGGGCGGGGTCGAGCTGTGCGTCGCCGAGCTGGGTGACGAGACCCGGCCGACGGTGGTGCTGGTGCACGGCTATCCCGACTCCAAGGAGGTGTGGTCCGAGGTCGCGGCCCGCCTCGCGGAGCGTTTCCACGTGGTGCTCTACGACGTGCGCGGGCACGGCGCGTCGACGGCGCCGCAACCCCTGCGCGGCGGCTTCACGCTGGAGAAGCTGACGGACGACTTCCTGGCCGTCGTGGACGCGGTGAGCCCGGACAGGCCGGTGCACCTGGTGGGGCACGACTGGGGTTCCGTGCAGTCCTGGGGGTTCGTCACGGTCGCCCGCACCGAGGGCAGGATCGCGTCGTTCACCTCGATGTCCGGGCCCTCGCTCGACCACTTCGGCCACTGGATCAAGCAGCGCACGAAGCGGCCGACCCCCCGCCGGGTCGGCCAGCTCCTCGGCCAGGGCGCCAAGTCCTGGTACGTGTACCTGCTGCACACGCCGGTCCTGCCCGAGCTGGCCTGGCGCGGCCCCCTGGGTAAGCGGTGGCCGAAGATCCTCCAGCGCGTGGAGAAGGTGCCCGCCGACGGCTATCCGACCCCGTCGCTGCCCTCGGACGCGGCTCACGGGGCCTGGCTGTACCGGGACAACGTCCGGGCACGGCTCGGCCGCCCGCGCGAGGACGCCTACGCACACGCGCCCGTGCAGCTCATCACGCCGCTGGGGGACGCGTTCCTCTCCGAGCGGCTCTACGACGGACTGGAGCGGTGGGCACCGCAGCTGGTGCGCCGCACGCTCCCGGCCAAGCACTGGGTCCCGCGCACCCGCCCGGACCAGCTGGCCTCCTGGATCACGGACTTCGTCCAGGCCAACGAGGACGGCGTCCCGGCGCACGACAAGCCGGCCACCGGCCGGTACGCGCACCGCTTCGGCGGACAGCTCGTGCTCGTCACGGGCGCGGGCAGCGGCATCGGCCGGGCCACCGCGTACGCCTTCGCCGAGGCCGGCGCCCGCCTGGTGGCCGTCGACCGGGACGCCGAGGCGGCGGCCCGCACGGCGGAGATGGCCCGGCTGATCGGCTCCCCCGCGTCCTGGGCCGAGACCGTCGACGTCTCGGACGAGCAGGCCATGGAGAAGCTCGCCGAGAAGGTCGCCACCGAGTACGGCGTGGTCGACGTCCTGGTGAACAACGCGGGCATCGGGCTCTCCGGCTCCTTCTTCGACACGACCGCCGAGGACTGGAGGAAGGTCCTCGACGTCAACCTGTGGGGTGTGATCCACGGCTGCCGGCTCTTCGGGAAGCAGATGGCCGAGCGCGGGCAGGGCGGCCACATCGTCAACACCGCGTCGGCGGCGGCGTACCAGCCCTCGAAGGCGCTGCCCGCCTACAGCACCTCCAAGGCGGCGGTGCTGATGCTCAGCGAGTGCCTGCGCGCCGAGCTCGCGGGCCAGGGCATCGGCGTCTCGGCGATCTGCCCGGGCTTCGTCAACACGAACATCACCTCGACGGCCCGCTTCGCCGGGGTCGACGCCACCGAGGAGAAGCGCCGCCAGAAGCGGACGGCACGGCTGTACGGGCTGCGCAACTACCCGCCGGAGAAGGTCGCCGACGCGATCCTGCGGGCGGTCGTGCGCAACGAGGCGGTCGTGCCGGTCACGCCCGAGGCGCGCGGCGCCCATCTCATGTCGCGCTTCGCTCCGCGGGCGCTGCGCGCGATCGCCCGGCTGGAGCCGCCGCTGTGAGCGCCTCCGGGACCCTGGCCGGCCGCCTGCGGTACTCGCTCGCCGCTCACGACAGGGCCGTACGCGAGGGGCTGCTCCCCACCTGGCGGCAGCTCGGCACCGCCGTACCCCGCTATCTGCGGCGGTCGTACCATCCCCCGCGGGAGTGCTCGCCGCGTGCGGAGGAGGAGCACCTGGCACGCTCACCCGCGGCGGCAAGGGCGATCGGGCGGGCGGCCCTCGCGTAGCGGCGGCACCGGGTGCACCAACGGCCGTGCACCAAGCGGTTGTTGCACGGAAAGGCAGGAAGCGTGAGCGTGAACGGTGAGCCGGCCGGCGGCGCCTACCGGATCGAGGACCTGGCGCACCGCAGTGGCGCCACGGTCCGCACGATCCGCGCCTACCAGGACCGGGGGCTGCTCCCCCGCCCCGAGCGGCGGGGCCGGGCGAACGTGTACTCGGACGCGCACCTGGCCCGGCTCCGGCAGATAGCCGACCTGCTGGACCGCGGCTACACGCTGGCCTCCATCAAGGAACTCCTGGAGGCCTGGGACGCGGGCCGGGGGCTCGGCGGGGTGCTCGGACTCGTCGCGGAGGTCGACGGACCGTGGACGGACGAGGAGGCGGTGCGTATCTCCCGGGCCGAGCTCGACGAGCGGTTCGGCGGGCACCCGGACGACGCGGCCGTCGCCGACGCGGTCGAGCTGGGCGTGCTGGAGCGCGTCCCGGGCGAGGACGAGACCTACCTCGTGCCGAGCCCCCAAGAGCTTTCCGTAGCAGTGGAGTTGTACGAGGCGGGCGTCCCGCTGTCCGCGATCGCCTCCCATCTGCGGGAGTTGAGGGGCCAGGTCGAGCACATCGCCTCCCGTTTCCTGGAGTTCACCACCGAGCACGTCTTCGCGCGCTATCTCGGCGAGCACCCGCCGACGGACACCGAAGCGACGGAAGCGGCATCGCTCGTACGCCGGCTGCGGCCGCTCGCCCAGCAGTCCGTGGATGCCGAACTGGCCCGTGCCATGCGCCTGTTCGCCACCCGTCACCTGCACCGGCACCTCGGGACCGGATCACCCCAGGAACACCCTGCGGAGACGCGTGACGTCGCGATACCCGCCGACACAATGCGTGCCGTGGAGCGCCTGGTTGGCGCGGGCAACGCGGCCGCCTTCATCACCGCGGCGGCCGAACGAGAGGTGCACGGCAGGACCTTGGACGCCCTTGCAGCAAGCCCGCCTGGGTGCAACGGCGTTGCTGAACAGCCGTAAATAACACAGTAGTTGTCCACAGAATCGCCAATTCCCCTGTGGATAACCGCACTTGCTTGTGGATCAAACCTCCGGACCAAAATCGATCGCGTGACGCGCGTCTCTCCAGGCACCCTGGCGGGATGAACGAACCGATCGACGACAGACGCACCGTGAAGGTGTCGAAGTACCTCTCGAAACACCTGCGGCACCAGCCCGAGCGGATCGGGCTCACGCTCGCGGAGGGCGGCTGGGTCGAGATCGAGGAACTGATCGCCGCCGCCACCGAGCACGGCTTCCCTTTCAGCCGCGCCGAACTCGACCACGTGATCGCCACGAACGACAAGCGGCGTTTCGCCGTCGAGGGCACCCGGATCCGCGCCAGCCAGGGCCACTCGGTCGAGGTCGATCTCGGACTGCCCCCGGCGACCCCACCCGCGTACCTCTACCACGGGACCGTGGCACGCAGCCTGGACGCGATCCGCGCCGAGGGGCTGCGGCCCATGAACCGCCACGACGTGCACCTCTCGGCCGACCGCGAGACCGCCACCCGCGTCGGCGCCCGCCGGGGCCGTCCGGTCGTCCTCTCCGTCGACGCCGCCGCCATGCACCGCGACGGTCACGTCTTCCACGTCAGTGAGAACGGGGTCTGGCTCACGGCCGCCGTACCCCCGCGCTACCTGCGCTTTCCCGCACCGCACTGACCGGACCCGCGCGAGGGCGGAGGGCGGCCACCGGCACTGCCCGGCTCCGCTTAGGCTCGACGCATGAGTCTGCGTCTGAGCACCGTGATCCTGCCGTACCTCCGCTGGCACGAGGGCGGCCGCGCGACCTGGCAGCGCGCGGAGCAGCTCGGCTTCCACACCGCGTTCACGTACGACCACCTGTCCTGGCGGACCTTCCGGGACGGTCCGTGGTTCGGTGCCGTGCCGACCCTGACCGCCGCGGCCGCCGTCACCGACCGCCTCCGCCTCGGCACGCTGGTGACCTCGCCGAACTTCCGGCACCCGGTCACCCTGGCCAAGGAACTGATCTCCCTCGACGACATCTCGAACGGCCGGATCACCCTCGGCGTCGGCGCGGGCGGCACCGGCTTCGACGCCACCGCGCTGGGCCAGGAGCCCTGGACCCCGCGCGAGCGCGCCGACCGCTTCGGCGAGTTCGTGCCGCTGCTCGACCGGCTGCTCACCGAGGACGGCAAGGACGGGGTCACCTACGACGGCACCTTCTACTCGGCCCACGAGGCCCGGAACATCCCGGGCTGCGTCCAGCGCCCCCGGCTGCCCTTCGCGGTGGCCGCGACCGGTCCGCGCGGGCTGAGGCTCGCCGCCCGGTACGGACAGGCGTGGGTGACGACGGGCGACCCGAAGCTGTACGAGACGGGCACCTCCGAACAGTCGATTCAAGCCATTCGCGGACAGGTCGAGAAGCTGGGTGCCGCCTGCGCGGAGGCCGGCCGTGACGTGGCCGGGCTCGACAAGCTGCTGCTGACCGGGTTCACCCCGGCCCGGGGGCGGCCGCTGGAGTCCCTCGACGCGTTCGTCGACTTCGCGGGCCGGCACATGGAGCTTGGATTCACCGACATCGCGATCCACTGGCCCATCCCCGACTCGGATTTCGCGGCCGACGAGAAGGTCTTCGAGCAGATCGCCGTCGAGGCCGTCGCGCAGCTGGGCTGACCCGCCGGGCGCCGGGACGAGGGCCCACCGGTGGTGGCGGCGCGGGTCCTCCCCGGCGGTGGTGGAGCGCGCAGGACCCGCGGCGCCCGTCCGGCGACAGCGGAAGGTGACGGCCCTGGTGGGGACGGTAATCACTCACATGTGCGGACCCCCGCACGAGCGTGCAGGCATATGCGGGAGAATGACGTGGTGACCTCAGCGACTCGACGGCCCGAGACCCCGGCCTCCACCGTTCCCACCCGGCTGATCGCCACGGACCTCGACGGCACCCTGCTGCGCGACGACAAGACGGTGTCCGAGCGCACGATCGCCGCCCTCGCCGCCGCCGAGGAGGCCGGCATCGAGGTCTTCTTCGTCACCGGGCGCCCCGCGCGCTGGATGGACGTCGTCAGCGACCACGTCCACGGCCACGGTCTCGCGATCTGCGGCAACGGCGCCGCCGTGGTCGACCTGCACGGCGGCCCCGGCGCCCACCGCTTCGTCAAGGTCCGCGAGCTCGAACCCCGCACCGCCCTCGACGTCGTCGAGCTGCTGCGCTCCGCGGCGCCGGGCACCGCGTGCGCCGTCGAGCGCACCTACGGACTCCACCTGGAACCGGCCTACCCCTCGCTGCACATGGAGCCCCCGGAGACCATCGCCCCGGCCGAGAAGCTCCTGGCGCCGGACGCCCCCGACGCCGACCAGCCGGTGCTCAAGGTCCTCGCCTACCACCCGGAGATCGCTCCGGACGACTTCCTCACCCTCGCCCGCCTGGCCATCGGCGACCGCGCCAACGTGACCCGCTCCAGCCCGAGCGCCCTGCTGGAGATCAGCGGGCCGGGTGTCTCCAAGGCGAGCACCCTCGCGCTGTGCTGTGCCGAGCGCGGCATCTCCCACGAGGAGGTCGTCGCCTTCGGTGACATGCCGAACGACGTCGAGATGCTGACCTGGGCGGGCCGGTCGTACGCGATGGGCAACGCCCACCCCGCCGCGATCGCCGCCGCCTCCGGACAGACGGTCGCCAACAACGAGGACGGCGTGGCGGTCGTGATCGAGCGGATCCTGGCGGACCGGGTCTAGGGTCCCCCGGGCGCCCGGCGCCGCCCTTGGTCTCCGGTGCCCGAACTGGGGCGAGGGCCCGGCGACCGTCGCGGGCCTACAGCTCCACCCCGTGCCCGGCCAGCCACGGCACGGGGTCGACGGCGGACCCCATGTCCGGCGTGATCCGCACCTCGAAGTGCAGATGCGGACCGGTCGAGTTGCCGGACGTGCCGGACTGCCCGACCCACTGCCCCGCCGCGACCCGCTCCCCCTGGTCGACGGTGACGGCGGCGAGGTGCGCGTACTGCGTGTAGTAGCCGCCCGGGTGCTCGACCACGACCTCGATGCCGAAGGGCCCGCCGCACGACACCCGCTCGACCCGCCCCGCGCCCACCGCCCGTACCGGCGTGCCGATGGGCACCGCGAAGTCCTGCCCGGTGTGCCGGGCCGCCCAGTGCTCGCCCCCGCTGCCGAAGGACGCGGACAGGTCGTAGGTCTCCACCGGGGTGAGCCACGGGGACTCCGGGCCGGTCTCCGGCTGGTCCAGCCGGACGGCACCTCGGCACGAACCCGCCGCGACCGACGCGTCCGCCTGGCTCTGCAGCGTCGAACGCGCCGCGTCCAGCTTCGCCTGGACGGTCCGCTTCACCTCGGCCAGCTGCCCGGTGAACTTCTCCAGCGCCTGCCACTCCGACGCCGCCTTCGCCTCGTCCGCGGCGAGTCTCGTCTCCGCCCGCCGGCTCTTGGACACCGCGTTGTTGACGGCGAGGTCCGCCTGCCAGACCGCCCGCTGGCCCCGCATCAGCTCCTCGGGGCTGTCCGCGAGCAGCAGCTGCGCCGTGTACGGGAGTCCGCCGCCCTGCCGGTACTGGGCTCGCGCGATCCTGCCGAGGTCCCCGTGCAGCGCTGCGATCCCCCGCCGCTCACGTACGAGGAGTTCGTCGGCCCGTCGCGCCCTGGCGCGCAGCGCATCGGCCTCGCGACGTCCCGTCTCGTAGCGCCGCGTCGCCACGGAGGCGTCCTCGTACAGGCGCGCCACCTGGGCGCTGACGTCCAGCTCCTCACCGGACTCGCCGTCGGACGCCGCGGGCCCTGCCGTGAGGACGGCGAGCGCGCACAGCAGGGCCGGCACGAGCAGCAGGGGGCGGCGAGGTGAGCGCATGCCAGCGATCGTGTCCCGCGCCGGGGCCCGCGGTCCTGTTCAAGTCGTACGCATGGGGGACCGGACGCCACGGACGGGCCATCCGGCTCGGCCGAACAGGGAACCGGCTTCGGCGTGTCGCGGCCGACGGCCCTCGGAGCTGCTACGGGCCCCTCCGCGGGCCCGCGGCCGCCGGTTCAGTGGGGCGCCTCCCACACCACCGTCGTGCCTCCACCGTTCCGCCCGATCCCGGGCCCGTACCAACTGTCGCCGCCCAGCGATTCGGCACGCCGCTTGAGGTTCAGCAGTCCACTGCGCCGGCCGCCCTCGGGGATGCCGACGCCGTCGTCGGCGACCGTGAGCCGTACACCCGGTTCACCGCCCGGTAGGACGGCCGCCGCGTCGACGGTGACGTCGATCCGGGAGGCCCCGGCGTGCCGGAAGGCGTTGGAGAGCGCCTCGCGCAGCGCGGCGATGAGGTTCTTGCCGGTGAGTTCGCCGACCACCGTGTCGACCGGGCCCACGAAGTGGTGGACGGGCTTGAAGCCGAGGGGGACGGCGGCCATGTTGATCTCGCGCAGGACCCGGGTCCGCAGCCCGGACGGTTCCTCGGCCGGTCCCCGTTGCAGCGCGAAGATGGCGGTGCGGATCTCCTGGATGGTGACGTCGAGTTCGTCGACCGCCTTGCCGACGCCCTGCCGCACCTCGGGCACGATGGAACGCCGTTGAGCGCTCTCCAGCATCATCCCGGTGGCGAACAGCCGTTGGATGACGAGGTCGTGCAGGTCACGGGCGATGCGGTCGCGGTCCTCGTACACGGCGAGCCGTTCCCGGTCGCGCTGTGCCTCGGCCATCATCAGGGCGAGCGCCGCCTGCGAGGCGAACTGCGCCGCCAGGGTGCGCTCGCTCTGCGTGAACGGCCGGGCGCCCCGTCCGCGCGGGGTGACCAGGGCGCCGAGGACGCGGCCGCCGCTCTGCAGGGGCAGCATCATGGCGGGCCCGTACTCGCGCGCCAGGTCGGTGAGCATCCGAGGGTCGGTGGCCGCGTCCTCGACGAACACGGGATCGCCCGCCAGGACTTCGGCGACGATCTCGCTCTGCGGCGGGACGACGACTCCGAGCGCCTCGGAGGGCCGGTCCGAGGCGACGGAGACGATCTCCAGGCCGCCCTCGTCCGCGGGCAGCAGCACGATCCCCGCCGCGGAGCCGGAGAGCCGCCGGGCCTGTTCGGCGACGACCTGGAGCGGGTCCTCGGTGTCGCCGCCCGAGAGCAGAGCGGTGGTGACGGCCACCGAGCCGTCGATCCAGCGCTCGCGCTGCTTGGCGGCCTCGTACAGCCGGGCGTTGCCGACGGCGATGCCCGCCTCCGTGGCCAGCACCCTCAGCATGTGGAGGTCGTCCTCACCGAACGGGCCGCCGCCGTGCTTCTCGGACACGTACAGGTTGCCGAAGATCTCACCCTGCACCCGGATGGGGACGCCGAGGAAGCTGCGCATCGGGGGATGGTGCTCCGGGAAGCCGCTGCACCGCGGATCGTCGGTCAGGTCGGCGAGGCGTACGGCTTCCGGTTCGTGGATCAGCGCGCCGAGCAGCCCCCGGTGCCCGTCGGGCGGCCGGCCGATGCGTCGGGCGACCTCCTCGTCGACCCCGTGGTAGACGAAGTCCGCGAGTCCCTCGCCGTCCTCGGAGACGACCCCGATGGCCGCGTAGCGCGCGTCGGCCAGTTCGGCCGCGGTCTCGCAGATCCGGTCCAGCGTGGAGTGCAGTTCGAGGCCGGAGCCGACGGACCGCATCGCCCGCAGGAGCTGCGGCACGCGCGCCGTCAGCTCCGCGGAGAGACCTCGAAGACTCCGGGACGTCCGGGGCACCGCGCCCGGGCCGGCCTGCGGTTCGGGCGAGGTGCGGGCTGCTGACATGCCTTGAGAGTAGTTAGTCCGATTTGCAAGGGAAAGTCGAGATGTGCCGAGCGCTCCGGCCCCGGCCGCCGCACACGGCCCGGACCGCCCCTCAGTGCTGTGCCGCACCCACGAGCGCCTCGCTCTCGGACTCCCGCCGCCGCATCTCCCGCAGGGGCCCGTCCACCGCCGCCAGCTCGGCGTACGGTCCCCGCTGCACCACACGCCCTTCCGCCAGCACGATCACCTCGTCCACCGCGTCGAGCCCGGCCAACCGGTGCGTGATCACCACGGTCGTACGGCCCTCGGTCGCGGCGAGCAGATCCGCGGTGAGCGCGTCCGCCGTCGGGAGGTCGAGGTGCTCGGCGGGCTCGTCGAGGACGAGGACGGGGAAGTCGGCCAGCAGGGCCCGTGCCAGCGCGAGCCGCTGCCGCTGCCCGCCGGACAGCCGGGCCCCGTGCTCGCCGATCAGCGTGTCGAGCCCGTCGGGCAGCGCGTCCACCCAGTCGAGGAGCCGGGCCCGCGCGAGTGCGTCCCGCAGTTCGCCCTCCGTGCCGTCCCTCTGGGCCAGCAGCAGGTTCTCGCGCACGGAACTGTCGAAGAGGTGCGCGTCCTGGGCGCACAGCCCGACGAGCCGCCGTACGTCGTCGCCGTCCATCGCGCGGGCGTCCACGCCACCGAGCGTGTACGTGCCCGCCGCCGGGTCCAGGAACCGCAGCAGCACCTGCGCCAGCGTCGTCTTTCCGGCGCCGGAGGTGCCGACCACGGCGACCCTGCGCCCCCGGTCGAGCGTGAGGTCGAGCCCGGCCAGCGCGTCCCGATGCTGTCCGGCGTGACGGGCGGTGAGCGACCGCACCCGCAGCGGGAACGGCGACGCGGGCGCGGGCTCCGGCAGCTCCGGCTCCTGTACGGGCTCGGGTGCGTCCAGGACCTCGTACACCCGCTCCGCGCTCCTGCGCACCCGCTGGCGGTACTGGACGGCGAGCGGCATCCCCAGCACGGCCTCGAAGGCGGCCAGCGGGGTGAGGACAACGACGGCCATCGTCACACCGCCGAGGCGCCCGTCGGCGACGGCCTGCGCGCCGACGAGTGCGGCGGCCGTCACCGTCAGGCCGGACACGAGGGCGGTGAGACCGTCCCCGAGCGCGGTCGCCGTGGCCGCGCGGGAGGCGATGCCGGTGAGCACGGTGTCGGCGTCGCGCGCCTGCGCGGTACGCGACGGGAGGGCACCGGCGACGGTCAGCTCGGCCGTCCCGGTGAGCAGGTCGGCCACCCGGGTCGCGAGCACTCCGCGGGCGGGCGCCAGCCTGCGCTCGGCGCGGCGGGCCACGGCGCCGGTCAGCAGGGGGACCCCGGCACCGGCGGTGAGCAGACCGAGGGCGAGGACGGCGCCGGCCTCGGGCAGCAGCCAGGCGGTGAAGCCGACGGAGGCGGCCGACACCACCAGGGCGGCACCGGCGGGCAGCAGCCACCGCAGCCAGTAGTCCTGGAGGGCGTCCACGTCGGCGACGAGCCGGGACAGCAGGTCGCCTCGCCGGGTGGAGCGCAGTCCGGCGGGCGCCAGCCTCTCCAGGCGCCGGAACACGGCGACCCGGGTGTCGGCCAGCATGCGCAGCACCGCTTCGTGGGACACGAGCCGCTCCGAGTACCGGAACACCGCACGCCCGATGCCGAACGTCCGCGTGGCCGTCACGGCCATCATCAGGTAGAGCACGGGCGGCTGCTGCGACGCCCTGGAGATGAGCCATCCCGAGGTCGCCATCAGCCCGACGGCGCTGCCGAGCGCGAGGCTGCCGAGCAGGAGAGCCAGGACGAGACGGCCGCGCCTGGCGTCCGCCATGGTCCGCACGCGCGCCAGCACTCCGCCGCGCTCGTGGCGGACGGGTGCCCCCGAGTGCTCCCGCCCCGTCGCCTCACCCGCGTCCACGAACACCGGACCGGTCGCGGCAGCGGCCGGCACGACAGCCACCAGACTGTCCCCCGCGACGGAGGACCCGACCTGGTCATTCGAAGAACGGGGTGCGGAGGCCGAGACCGACGTGCTCCGAGCGGAAGGCGCGACCGACGTACGGGGCGCGGAAGGCGCGACGCCGGGTGCCGGGACCGATGTCCGGGGCCCGGAGACGGTGGCGCCCGGTGCCGGGACCGTCGTCCGGAGCCCGGTGGCGGCGGGACCGGCGGCTTCCGGGAGGTGGAACTCCTGGGGCGTCGGCTCCAGCCGCACCACCCGGTCGGCCACACCCAGCAGCGCGGGCCGGTGGACGACGAGCAGCACCGTCCGCCCCACCGCGAGCCGCCGCACCGCCTCCACCACCTCTGCCTCCGTCGCCCCGTCCAGGGCGGCCGTCGGCTCGTCGAGGAGCAGCACCGGCCGGTCCGCCAGGAACGCCCGGGCTAGGGCGAGGCGCTGGCGCTGACCCGCGGAGAGCCCGGTGCCGTCCTCGCCGAGGACCGTGTCCACCCCGTCGGGCAGAGCCGCGACGAAGTCCAGCGCGCCCGCGTCGGCGAGCGCCCGCGTGAGTGCCGCGTCGTCGGCGTCGGGGCGTGCCAGCCGGACGTTCTCGGCGACGGACCCCGCGAACAGGTGAGGGCGCTGCGGCACCCACGCGATCCGCGAGCGCCATTCCGTCAGGTCGGCGGACGTGAGATCGACGTCCCCGGCCAGCACCCGTCCCGACGTCGGCCGTACGAAGCCGAGGAGCACGTTGAGGAGCGTCGACTTGCCCACGCCGCTCGGCCCGACGAGGGCCACCGTCTCGCCCCGCTCGACCGTGAACGACGCGTGGGACACCGCGTCGGCCGACCGCCCGGCGTACCGCACGGACACGTCCTCGAAAGTGATCCGTCCCTCCGGCGCTACGAGCGAACCGGACGCCGGCACGGGGGTCTCCAGCACCGCGAAGATCTCCTCGGCCGCGGCCAGCCCCTCGGCGGCGGCGTGGTACTGCGCGCCTACCTGCCGCAGCGGCAGGTAGGCCTCGGGCGCGAGGACGAGGATGACCAGCCCCACGTAGAGGTCCATGTCGCCGTGGACGAGCCGCATGCCGATGGTGACCGCGACGAGAGCGACCGAGATCGTGGCGAGCAGCTCCAGCACGAAGGACGACAGGAAGGCGATCCGCAGCGTCCGCATGGTCGCCTGCCGGTACTCACCGGTGATGCGCCGGATCGACTCGGCCTGCGCCTTCGCCCGGCCGAACACCTTCAGGGTCGGCAGTCCCGCGACCACGTCCAGGAAGTGGCCCGACAGCCGGGACAGCAGCTGCCACTGACGGTCCATCTGGGACCGGGTGACCCAGCCGATCAGCACCATGAACAGGGGGATCAACGGCAGGGTGCCGACGATGATCGCCGCCGAGACCCAGTCCTCCGTGACGATCCGCGCGAGCACGGCCACCGGCACGACCACCGCGAGCCCCAACTGGGGGAGGTAGCGGGAGAAGTAGTCGTCGAGGGCGTCGATTCCCCGTGTGGCGAGTGCGACGAGGGAACCGGTGCGCTGCCCGCCGAGCCATCCCGGTCCGAGCTGCGCGGCCCGCTCCAGCACCCGCCCACGCAACTCCGACTTCACCGCCGCACTCGCCCGGTGTGCCGCGAGTTCCGTCAGCCAGGAGACGAGGGCACGACCGATCGCGACGAGCGCCAGCAGGGCGAGCGGTGTGGCCAGTTCACCGGCCGAGCGGCCGTGCTGGAAGGCACCCACCACGATCTCGGCGATGAGCATGGCCTGAGCGATGACCAGTGCCGCCCCGGCCGTTCCCAGGCCGACGACCGCCACGAGGAAGAGGCGAGTGGCGCGGGCGTACCGGATCAGGCGCGGGTCGATCGGTTTCACGTGAAACACACTCTCGGTTCAGCGGGTGCGTTCCGAGCGGAAACGCACCCTTCGTTCCAGACGGCATGTTTCACGTGAAACATGCCCCTCGGCACGCGGGCTCAGTGAGCGACGTCCGCGATGTGCTGCGTACCGATCCGCTTGCGGAACACCCAGTAGGTCCACGACTGGTAGAGCAGGACCAGCGGCGTGGCGATCCCCGCGCACCAGGTCATGATCTTCAGCGTGTACGGACTCGACGAGGCGTTGGTGACCGTCAGGCTCCAGTCCGCGTCGAGCGAGGAAGGCATGACGTTCGGGAAGAGCGTCAGGAAGAGCATGGCGACGGCGGCCACGATGGTGAGCCCCGAGAGCGCGAACCCCCAGCCCTCACGCCCCGCCTTTACTGCGCCCAGGGCCGCGACCAGTGCGGCCACCGCCACCACCATGGCGACCAGGGACTTGCCGTCCCCGCTCTCCACCTGCGTCCAGAGCAGGAAGAGCAGCGCCAGCACGGCGGTCACCGCACCGACCTGGAGCGCCAGCTTCCGTGCCCGCTCACGGATGTCCCCCACGGTCTTGAGCCCGACGAACACCGTCCCGTGGAAGGTGAAGAGCGTCAACGTGACCAGGCCGCCCAGCAGGGCGTAGGGGTTGAGCAGGTCCCAGAGGGTGCCGACGTACTCCATGTCGGAGTCGATCTTCACCCCGCGCACGATGTTGCCGAAGGCCACGCCCCACAGGATCGCCGGGATCAGCGAGGTCCAGAAGATCGCGGTCTCCCAGTTGCGCTGCCAGCTCTCCTCGGCCCGCTTGACCCGGTACTCGAAGGCAACACCGCGCACGATCAGGCAGAGCAGGATCACCAGCAGCGGCAGGTAGAAGCCGGAGAAGAGGGTCGCGTACCACTCCGGGAAGGCGGCGAAGGTCGCACCGCCCGCGGTGAGCAGCCACACCTCGTTGCCGTCCCAGACGGGTCCGATCGTGTTGATGAGGACCCGCTTCTCGGCGCGGTCGCGGGCCAGCAGCCTGGTGAGCACCCCGACCCCGAAGTCGAAGCCCTCCAGGAAGAAGTAGCCGGTCCACAGGACGGCGATGAGGACGAACCAGACGTCGTGAAGTTCCATGACTCAGCAGCTCCCTGGGCCTAGTAGGAGAAGGCCATCGGCTTGTCGGCGTCACGGGAGTCGCCGCCGATCCTGGTGGGCGGGTTGAGGTCGTTCTCGGTGAGCTCGGGCGGCCCGGCCTTGACGTACTTGACGAGCAGCCTGACCTCGATGACGGCGAGGACCGCGTACAGCGCCGTGAAGGCGATCATCGAGGTGACGACCTCGCCCTGCGAGACACCGGGGGAGACGGCGTCGCGGGTCTGCATCACGCCGTAGACGACCCAGGGCTGGCGTCCCATCTCCGTGAAGATCCAGCCCCACGAGTTGGCGATCAGCGGGAAGGCCATGGTCCACAGCGCCGCGAGCCAGTACAGCCGGGTGAGCCTCGATCCGAGCGGCTTCTTCAGCAGCACCAGGTGCGGCACCTCGTCGTCGCCGGTCCGGTGGGCGGCGGGCAGCAGGAACCTCTTGCGCGTGAGCCACAGGCCCAGCAGGCCGAGCGAGAAGGACGCCATGCCGAAGCCGATCATCCACCGGAAGCCCCAGTAGGCGACGGGGACGATGGGCTTGTAGTCACCGGGGCCGAACTGCTCCCGCAGTTCCTTGTTGGTGTCGTTGATCCCGGGCACGTAGGACTCGAAGTCGCTGTGGGCGAGGAACGAGAGCAGTCCGGGTATCTCCAGGGCGACCTTGTTGTGCCCCTTGTCGACGTCCCCGTAGGCGAACACGGAGAACGGCGCCGGCTTCTCGCCGTCCCACAGCGCCTCGGCGGCGGCCATCTTCATCGGCTGCTGCTCGTACATGACCTTGCCGAGGGTGTCGCCGCTGATCGCCGTGAGCAGTCCGCCGACCGCGAGCGTGACCAGGCCGAGCCGCAGCGAGGTGCGCATCACCGGGATGTGCTTCTTGCGCATGAGGTGGAAGGCGGCGATGCCCACCATGAAGGCACCACCGGTCAGGAAGGCCGCCGAGAAGCTGTGGAAGACCTGGTTGAGCGCGGTGTTCTGGGTCAGGACCCGCCAGAAGTCGGTGAGCTCGGCGCGGCCCTTCTCCTCGTTCATCCGGTAGCCGACGGGGTGCTGCATCCACGAGTTGGCCGCGAGGATGAAGTACGCCGACAGCAGCGTGCCGATGGAGACCATCCAGATGCAGGCGAGGTGGATCTTCTTCGGCAGCTTGTCCCAGCCGAAGATCCACAGGCCGATGAAGGTCGACTCGAAGAAGAAGGCGATCAGGGCCTCGAAGGCCAGCGGCGCACCGAAGACGTCACCGACGAAGCGCGAGTAGTCGGACCAGTTCATGCCGAACTGGAACTCCTGCACGATGCCGGTGACGACACCCATCGCGATGTTGATCAGGAAGAGCTTCCCCCAGAACTTGGTGGCCCTGAGGTACTTCTCGTTCTCCGTGCGCACCCAGGCGGTCTGCAGGCCGGCGGTGAGCGCGGCGAGCGAGATCGTCAGGGGGACGAAGAGGAAGTGGTAGACGGTGGTGATGCCGAACTGCCATCGCGCCAGTGTCTCCGGCGCCAGAGCCAATTCCACGTCGTCAGTCTCCTTACGTCACCGCCGTGGTTGCGGCGGCCGCTTGCCCTCTTTGTCACGCACATCACGGAGCAAACGGGACACGCTTGTGAACGCGTTCACATTCACAAGCAATTATGACGCATGCCCGTTCGAAGCGTGAGCGGCGGGGGGTCCCTAAGTGCGGGCCGGTCGGCCTCTGGCGCGAAGACGCCGGTCAGGACCCTTGGCAAGCACTTCAACATATTGTTGAATCCGCGCATGCAGATACGGATCTCCTGGCCGGCGGGACACCTCACCGCGGCCCTCGACGACACCCCGACCACCCGGGTCCTCGCCCGGGCGCTGCCGCTCGTCTCCACTGCCCGCACCTGGGGCGAGGAGGTCTACTTCGACACGGGCGTCGCGGTCGCCGTCGAGGGCGACGCCCGGCAGGTCGTCGCCCCGGGCACGGTGGCGTTCTGGACCG
Organism: Streptomyces sp. NPDC005496; assembly: GCF_042872045.1. Taxonomy (NCBI): domain Bacteria; kingdom Bacillati; phylum Actinomycetota; class Actinomycetes; order Kitasatosporales; family Streptomycetaceae; genus Streptomyces; species Streptomyces sp. NPDC005496. Next base: position 510,914 of record NZ_JBIAJQ010000005.1, on the reverse strand, counting down.
ACGGCGACGCCCTGGCCCTCCCTTACGGGCCCACGCCGATCTCACAGGGGTACGGGCTGCCCGCGGACGAGTTCGAGGGCGAGTGCCGCCTCGCGAGTCCGTGCAACCTTCTCGGCCGCGTGGAGGGCGACCCGCGCGTCCTCGCGACCGTCCGGGACGGCGACCCCGTACGCGTCGAGCTCGTGGACGAGCGGTGGTCCCCGCCGGATGCGGCGAGGACCACCGAAGGAAACGTGTGACTTCCGGAAGGCCGGTCAGCAGGGAGTGAGCCCAGGACGCCCGGCGTCACCACGGGCTCGCCACCGGGCCGGGCGCAGAGGCGCGGGTCCGCCAGGAGGGACCGGGCCCACCGGGCCGAGCGCCAGAGGCCCGGCCCTCACCAGAAGGGACCGGGCCCGCTCGCCGGGGTGAGGGCAGAGGCACCCGGCGTCGCGGCGCTTCCGCGGCGCCTACAGCTCCCTGCGGAATCCTTCCGCCACCTTCAGGAAGATGTCGTTCGCCTCGGCCTCGCCGATCGTCGCCCGCATCCCCTCGCCGGCGAACGGCCGTACGACGACACCGGCCTGCTCGCAGGCCGCGGCGAAGTCGAGCGTGCGCTCCCCCAGCCGCAGCCACACGAAGTTGGCCTGCGTCTCGGGCACCGTCCAGCCCTGACCGCGCAGCGTCTCGACCACCCGCTGGCGCTCGCACACCAGGGCGCCGACCCGGCCGAGCAGCTCGTCCTCGGCGCGCAGCGAGGCGATGGCGGCCTCCTGGGCGAGCTGGCTCACGCCGAACGGCACCGCCGTCTTGCGCAGCGCGGCCGCCACGGGCTCGTGGGCGATCGCGAAACCGACCCGCAGACCCGCCAGGCCGTACGCCTTGGAGAAGGTGCGCAGCACGCACACGTTGGGCCGCTGCCGGTAGATCTCGACGCCGTCCGGCACCTCGGGATCGCGGATGAACTCGCGGTACGCCTCGTCGAGGACCACCAGGACGTCGCTCGGCACCCGGTCCAGGAACCGCTCCAGCTCGGCCCGGCGCACCACGGTGCCGGTCGGGTTGTTGGGGTTGCAGACGAAGATCAGCCGCGTCCGGTCGGTGATCGCGTCCGCCATGGCGTCCAGGTCGTGCACGTCACCCGAGGTCAGCGGGACCCGCACCGAGGTGGCGCCGCTGATCTGCGTGATGATCGGGTACGCCTCGAAGGACCGCCAGGCGTAGATGACCTCGTCGCCCGGCCCGCTGGTCGCCTGCAGCAGCTGCTGGGCGACCCCGACCGAGCCGGTGCCCGTGGCGAGGTGCGAGAGCGGCACCCCGAAGCGGTTCGACAGCTCGTCCATCAGGCCCGTGCAGGCCATGTCCGGGTAGCGGTTGAAGGACCCGGCCGCCGCGGTCACCCTCTCCATCACGCCGGGCAGCGGCGGGTAGGGGTTCTCGTTCGACGACAGCTTGTACGCCACCGGGCCGTCGGCCGCGGCGGCCTTGCCGGGCTTGTAGGTGGGGATACCCTCCAGCTCGGCACGCAGCTTGGGGCTCGTCTCGCTCACCGCAGTCCTCCTCGCGACCACCACCGGCTCATGACCCGCACCGGCATCCAATGCTTCTCACCTTATGAGGATTCGGCCCCACTGCGAATGGGGCTGTGGACAGCCGCCCGCATCCGCGAGGTCATCCCCACCCGAAGGTGTACGAGCCGCGCAAAACAGGGGGCGCACCGTCCGCTTCGACACGCGCCGGTGGCTCACTCCGTGGCGCGCGTCCCTCGTCGGGGTGAGTTGAGACCTCTTCGAAACATGGCCCACTTGGCAGGCTTGTGCGCGCCGACAAGTCACGTACTGCCATTGCATCGTTCAAACACCTCTGAATCAAAGGCAGTTGACGCTTTTCGATCATGCAGAAACGTGCCTGTCAACGAGTGAATATGCGTCCGCACTACCCCACCGCATGAGCCCTACTATCGGCTCGCCATGACAGCAGCAGGGAAGCACCAGGTGAGCCGGGCGGACACTCCCCGCCGAGGCGGTCGGCCGGGCCGGGCGGGCATCAGAGACGTGGCCGCAGCCGCCGGAGTCTCCATCACGACCGTCTCCGACGCCCTCAACGGGAAGGGCCGGCTGCCGGACGCCACCCGACGCCATGTCCGGGAGGTGGCCGACCGGTTGGGTTATCGCCCCTCCGCGGCGGCCCGAACCCTCCGTACCGGCAAGTCGGGCCTCATCGGCCTGACCGTGACGACGTACGGGGATGAACCTTTCACCTTCACCGAGTTCGCCTACTTCGCCGAGATGGCCAGAGCCGCCACCTCCGCCGCCCTCGCCCGGGGCTACGCCCTGGTCATCCTGCCCGCCACCTCCCGACACGACGTCTGGTCGAACGTCGCGCTCGACGGCACCGTGGTCATCGACCCCTCCGACCACGACCCGGTGGTCAGTGAGCTGGTCCGCCAGGGCTTACCGGTCGTCTCCGACGGCCGCCCGGCCGGCTCCCTCCCGGTGACCGCGTGGGTCGACAACGACCACGAGGCGGCGGTCCTCGGCATCCTCGACCACCTGGCCGACGCCGGCGCACGCCGGATCGGCCTCCTCACCGGCACCACCACGGACACCTACACCCACCTCTCCACGAGCGCGTACCTGCGCTGGTGCGAGCGCGTCGGCCAGGACCCTGTGTACGAGGCCTACCCCGCGCACGACCCGTGCGCGGGCGCCGTCGCCGCCGACCGGCTGCTCGCCCGGCCCGACCGCCCCGACGCCGTCTACGGTCTCTTCGACCCGAACGGCACCGACCTGCTGGCCGCGGCCCGCCGCTACGGCCTGCGCGTACCGGACGACCTCCTGCTCGTCTGCTGCAGCGAGTCCACCGTCTACGCCAGCACCGAACCGCCCATCACCACGCTCTCCCTGAAGCCCCGCCGGATCGGCACGGCCGTCGTCCAGCTCCTCATCGACGCCATCGAGGGCCTCGAATCGGACCAGCCGGTCGAACAGGTGATACCGACGGAGCTGATCGTGCGTACGTCCTCCGAGCGACGTCCGCCGCGCACGACGGTCAGCCCGCCGCGGTCCCCGGAGGAGGGCTGAGTCACAGGTGGCGGGACCGGCGCCGAGTGGGAAGCACCACCCAATTGGGGCGAAAGCCGCGGTGAAGCGAGGTCTTGCTCCGATTCACCACCCCTGGGTCATCACATGGCGCGATCCGCATTCCTATGATGGGCGGACGACACCGCGGGCCGCTGCGACCAGGCAGTCCGAAGCGGTGCAGATGCGGCGCGATGGTGGTGGAGGGGTCGATGACTCAGGGGGCCGGTCAGGGACCCGAGGTGCTGCGCACGGCGACGCTGCGCGACTTCCGGGTTCCCGCGTACGTCCACGAGACCGGTCCGTACGCGCAGAGCTCGCCCCCCGAGGAGGGCGCGCCGTCCGTCCCGGAGCCGGCGGAGTACACGCCGACCCAGCGCGATCTGCCCGTCATCAACCGGGGGGACACGCTCCAGGTCCACGTCGACCCCGCCGCCGCGCCCGCCCCGCAGCCCGCCGAGGGACCCGGCCCGCTGTACGTCGTCGGTGACGTGCACGGCTACCTCGACCAGCTCGTCGCGGCGCTCCAGGCGCAGGGCCTCATCGACGCCGCGGGCAACTGGTGCGCCGGCACGTCCCGGCTGTGGTTCCTCGGCGACTTCACCGACCGCGGCCCGGACGGCATCGGGGTCATCGACCTCGTGATGCGGCTGTCCGCCGAGGCGGCGGCGGTCGGCGGCTACTGCAAGGCGCTCATGGGCAACCACGAGCTGCTGCTGCTCGGCGCCAAGCGGTTCGGCGACACTCCCGTCAACTCCGGTGCGGGGACGGCCACCTTCCAGGCCGCCTGGCTCCTCAACGGCGGCCAGAAGACCGACATGGACCGCCTCCAGGACCACCATCTTCAGTGGATGGCCCGCCTGGACGCCATGGAGATCTCCGACGGGCATCTCCTCGTGCACTCCGACACCACCGCCTACCTCGACTACGGCGACTCCATCGAGGCGGTCAACGACACCGTCCGTGAGACCCTCACCCGCAACGACGCCGACGAGTGCTGGGACCTGTTCCGCAAGTTCACCAAGCGCTTCGCCTTCCGCGACGACGGTGGCGCCGAGGCGGTCCGCTCGCTCCTCGACACCTACGGCGGCGCACGCATCGTCCATGGCCACAGCCCCATTCCGTACCTGCTGGGCGAGGTCGGCTCGGAGGACGGCGAGGACAACGCGGGCCCGACGGTCGAGGGACCGCACATCTACGCCGACGGGCTGGCCATCGCGATGGACGGCGGAGTGACCATGGCCGGAAAGCTGCTGGTGCAGCAGCTCCCCCTGGGTAGCTGAGTGTTCGCCGGGCAGGTGTCCCCCGCGAAGGACCCTGCCGGTCAGAGGGCAATTTCCGGAAACCCTCTGTCATCGTGTGCCCTCGCAGCTCTACCATCGGCTTATCCGTAGCAGGCTCCCCTCCGTTTCTGCCCGACGGCTCGTCAGCGTGCGAGCCACCAGCCCTACGGAGCATCGGGGGATGCACATGAACAGCGTTCCGCAGCACCTGCTGAACGAGGACCGCCAGGATTACGAGCGGATCCTCGATGAGGCGCTGCGCTCCGCACCACACCGCCCGGAACTGGCCGCGGTCGGCAAGCGGCTCAACCCCGAACAACTGCGCACGATGGCCCTGAACGCCACGGCTCTCATCACGGCGGCCGCGGCGGCCGAGTACCAGCACTACGTGACGGCCCGCGAGGAACTGCGCCGGCCCGCGTCGTCCGCCCCTTCCGTCCGCGAGGAGTCCGGTTCCACCGAGCCCGGTTCGGGCGCGGTCGGGCTGGCCACCACCATGGGGGAGGTCGCCGAGACGGCCGGAGCCGGTGCCATGGCCGTCGTCGCGGTGCTCGCCCCTGTGCTCGCCGGGACGGCCGCGGCGATATTCCTGCTGGTCGGCTACATCCTGAAGATGCTCGACCCCGAACCGGCGTTCGCGAGGACGATCCTGACCACCGGATGGGTCTTCGGAGCCGTCACTGCGGTCGCCATCCTGGCCGCCGCGGTCGGGCTCCTGCTCACGGCACTGCGCGACGGCGGCTCCTCCTTCCAGGCCGAGGACAGCGGCGAGCTGAACGAGGAGGTGACCCGGGCGGGGGACGCCTGGCGCGAGGCCCTGCTGGAACGCGGCATCCTGCCGTTCCTTCGGGAGGCGCTCGCCGACTCAGGCACGACGGCCGTCAGCCCCAAGTCCCCGGAGCCAACCGGCCGTATGCCGCATCTGGGGTACGGGCGACCGGGGTTCAGCAGCCCGGACGGGGGCCCGGCAGCGGGCCCGCGGCCGAGCTACAGCAGTCCGGACTTCTCCAGCCCGGACTTCGGAGGCCCGGAACACCAGCCGGAGTGACCCCGGCCCGACGTCCCACCAGGCCGGAAGCCCACCGGTAACCCACCGGCGCGCGACGCGACAGGCCGTCGACCATCGACCGCCCAGGCGCCAACCCGCCGGTCCCCGGACGGAGTTCGGCAGCCGGACCGAGCTCCACCTCACCTGTGCCGCCGGACCGGCACCTCGGCCCGGCGGACCGGTTCGAGGTGGCCGCACCCGGCGCGCCGTCGGGCCCGTGGTGCTCCGGGTGCCGCGCACCGCTGTACGGGCCCCTGCCTGCGCCCCGCACAGGGAGCGCAGGCAGGCGGCACAGCGGGCGTCAGGACCGAGCGATCGTCTCGGTCGCGACCGCCGAGGCCCCGTCCAACCGCGTCAGTCCGCCAAGGGCAGATAGACCCGGTTGCCCGCCGCGGCGAACTCCTTGGACTTCTGTGCCATGCCCTCCTCGATCTCCGACGGCGAGTTCCCGTGTTCGCGCCGGATGTCGTGCGAGATCTTCATCGAGCAGAACTTCGGCCCGCACATCGAGCAGAAGTGCGCCGTCTTGGCGGGCTCCGCCGGCAGCGTCTCGTCGTGGAACTCCCGTGCCGTGTCCGGGTCGAGAGCCAGGTTGAACTGGTCCTCCCAGCGGAACTCGAACCGGGCGTCGGACAGCGCGTCGTCCCACTCCTGCGCGCCCGGGTGCCCCTTGGCGAGGTCGGCCGCGTGAGCGGCGATCTTGTAGGTGATCACGCCGGTCTTGACGTCGTCCCGGTTGGGCAGACCCAGGTGCTCCTTGGGCGTGACGTAGCAGAGCATCGCGGTGCCCCACCAGGCGATCATCGCGGCGCCGATACCGGAGGTGATGTGGTCGTACGCCGGGGCGACGTCCGTCGTCAGCGGGCCGAGCGTATAGAACGGAGCTTCATCGCAGATCTCCTGCTGAAGGTCGATGTTCTCCTTGATCTTGTGCATCGGGACATGCCCCGGGCCCTCGATCATGGTCTGTACGTTGAAACGCTTCGCGACCCTGTTGAGTTCCCCGAGTGTCCTCAACTCGGCGAACTGAGCGGCGTCGTTGGCGTCGGCGATCGACCCGGGCCGCAGCCCGTCGCCGAGCGAGTACGTGACGTCGTAGGAGGCGAGGATCTCGCACAGCTCCTCGAAGTTCTCGTAGAGGAAGCTCTCCTTGTGGTGCGCGAGGCACCAGGCCGCCATGATCGAGCCGCCGCGCGAGACGATGCCCGTCTTCCGGTTGGCGGTGAGCGGCACGTACGGGAGGCGGACGCCCGCGTGGACCGTCATGTAGTCCACGCCCTGCTCCGCCTGTTCGATGACGGTGTCCTTGTAGATCTCCCAGGTCAGCTCCTCGGCGCGGCCGTCGACCTTCTCCAGCGCCTGGTAGAGCGGCACGGTGCCGATGGGCACGGGGGAGTTGCGCAGGACCCACTCGCGCGTGGTGTGGATGTTGCGCCCGGTGGACAGGTCCATGACCGTGTCCGCACCCCACTGGGTGGCCCAGGTCATCTTGTCCACCTCCTCCTCGATGGAGGAAGTGACCGCGGAGTTACCGATGTTGGCGTTCACCTTCACCAGGAACCGCTTGCCGATGATCATCGGCTCGATCTCCGGGTGGTTGACGTTCGCGGGCAGCACCGCACGGCCGGCGGCGATCTCCTCGCGTACGACCTCGGGGTCGACGTTCTCGCGGACCGCCACGAACTCCATCTCGGGAGTGACCTCGCCGCGGCGGGCGTACGCGAGTTGCGTGACGGCCTCTCCGGGGCGGCCGCGGCGCGGCTGACGCGGCCGGCCGGGGAACACCGCGTCCAGATTGCGCAGTCCACCGCGCGGGGACGTGTGCTTGATGCCGTCGTCCTCGGGACGCACGGCCCGGCCCGCGTACTCCTCGGTGTCACCGCGGGCGATGATCCAGTTCTCGCGCAGCGGCGCCAGCCCCCTGCGTACGTCGGTGTCGACGGTCGGATCGGTGTACGGGCCCGAGGTGTCGTACAGCGTGACCGACTGCCCGTTGGTGAGGTGCACCTGACGGACCGGCACCCGCAGGTCAGGGCGCGAGCCCTCGACGTACGCCTTGTGCCAGCCGATGGACTTCCCGGCCTCGCCGTTCCGGAGCGAGGCGGATGCCTCGTCCGTCTGGCCGGAGGCAGGCGTGCTTACGTCCTTGTTGGTCATGAGACCTACTCCCTACGCCGGCATTACCCGGTAACAGGTTCAGCGGTCGACGCAGCGATGTCCGTCTGCCGATGTTTCATGTGAAACATCGCAGAGACGGAGGTCAGCGCCCTCTCAGCCCGGTGCTCCGAGCTCCCGCGTGTGCAAAGGTGCCTCCACGCTAGCGTCATATCTGGCGCGGTGAACAGAGGGCCCCCTCCGTTCTTGCGATGATCGGTCGGTGACCACGACGCAGCAGCCCCCGTATCCGCCCTCCGAGCCGCCGCACGGACACGGCGCCGGCCCCGGTTCCGGCCACGGGTCCGTACCCGGCCCCGGCCCCGGTGACGGCCCCCGCCGTGGACCGGGTGGCGGCGGCGGTCCCGGGCCGGGTGGTGGCAGCGGCCCCGGGTCAGGCGGCGGGCACGGTCCTGCGCCGGGCGACGGACACGGTCACTCGCACAGCCACGGCCCGGCAGCCCCCGTCTCCAAGCATCTCCGCAAGGTCATCGCCGCGATCCTGATCCCGTTCGCAGCCGCGGTCGTCGTGGGCCTGGTGGTGCTCTGGCCGGGCGGGGCACCCTCGCACGAGCGGACCGGCGTCGGCTTCGACCGGCAGACCCAGGGAGCCACGGTCACCCAGGTCGACGAGGTGGACTGCAAGTCCGTCAACGCCTCGGGGGACACTCCGACCGGTGACACCTCCACCGCCGAGGGGTCCTCCGCGCAGCAGCAGGCGACGGGCGACTGCAAGAAGGCGACCATCCGGATCGACACCGGCAAGGACAAGGGCCGCACCTTCACCGAGATCGTCCAGCCCGACCAGTCACGGCAGTTGCACGAGGGCGAGAAGGTCGTGGTCGCCTACGAACCCTCGGCGCCCGTGAACCTCCAGTACTCCGTCACCGACGTGAACCGGAAGCTCCCCATGGCGCTCCTCGCCGGGATCTTCGCGCTGGCCGTCGTCGTGGTGGGCCGGCTGCGCGGTGTCATGGCGCTGGTCGCGCTGGCCGTGAGCTTCCTCATCCTGACGTTCTTCATCCTGCCCGCGATCCTGCAGGGTTCGAATCCCCTGGTCGTGGCGGTGATCGGGGCCAGCGCGATCATGCTGATCGCCCTCTACATGTGCCACGGCCTCTCGGCCCGGACCTCGGTCGCGGTACTGGGCACGCTGCTGTCCCTGCTGCTGATCGGCGTGCTGGGCTCGGGATTCATCGACTGGGCCGCGCTGACCGGCAACGTGGACGACAACACCGGCCTCATCCACGGCCTCTATCCGTCCATCGACATGAGCGGCCTGCTGCTCGCCGGCGTCATCATCGGCTCGCTCGGCGTGCTCGACGACGTGACGGTCACCCAGACCTCAGCCGTCTGGGAACTGCACCAGGCCGACCCGACGATGGGCTGGCGCGGGCTGTACCGGGCGGGGATCAGGATCGGCCGCGACCACATCGCCTCCGTCGTCAACACCCTGGTGCTGGCGTACGCGGGCGCGGCCCTACCTCTCCTGCTGCTGTTCTCGATCGCCCAGAGCAGCGTCGGAACGGTCGCCAACAGCGAGCTGGTCGCCGAGGAGATCGTGCGCACCCTGGTCGGCTCGATCGGCCTGGTCGCCTCCGTTCCGGTGACCACGGCGCTGGCCGCCCTCGTGGTCTCGGCGGACCGCAAGGACAGCTCGGGCGTTCCGGCACCCGCGGGCGCCACGGCTCCGCGACTCAGGGCCCCGGCACGCGGCGGGAAGGGCCGCCGGCGCAAGCACTGAGCGGAGAGGAAGCGTTACTCCACTGGGGCAGGCGGTCGGGCGGATCAGCCCGCGCTCTGCTCCTCCGCCAGGATGCGGTCCAGCGCCTCGTCGAGGTGGGTGTCGAAGTCCGCGAGGGAACGCTCCTGCCCGAGCGGCACCAGCTTGTCCGTACGGTCGAGGAAGGCCACCAGCGGGGCCGTACCGGACCGGAACAACGCGTGGTCGCACCCCACCTGAAGCCGGATCAGCACCTCACCGAACGCCTCGGGGTCCGCGGGGGTGATGTGCACATCCCCGTCACCGCACGGCCGGCCCACCCCGTCGATCAGCAGCTCCCGGCCGAACGCCCACGTCACCGGTGCGTCACCGGGCAGGTGGAAGGTCAATCGCACGGCGAAGGGATCACTGGTCTCATAACGGAGTTCCACCGGAATGCGGAAGGAGAGCTCCTCCGATACGAGAAAGCTCATCATCACTTCTGCCTGCACCGACTCGCGCATCGTCAACCCCGTCGTTTGCCGTCGACTGGCCAGGAATCATCCTCCTGACACTGCTGGCATCTTGCTCAACGTACACGGCAGATCACAAGGAGTGAGTTTTCAGATGCTGATAGAGATCGTCAGCGTTCCCAGCATCCGGCCGATTTCGGCCTGCAGCTGACGGGCCACGGGCAGCAGTCGGTCCACCTGATGGAAGGGCAGGGAAATGGCCACTGTGGCGGCCGTCGCCCCCGCCGTGATGGGCAGCGCGGCGCACACCGTCCCGAGGGCGTACTCCTGCCGTTCCACGATCGGTTCCATCCGCCTCGCCCTTTCCAGGCGGCGCAACAGGGTCCGTTCGTCACGCACCGTGTTCGGAGTGATGGACTGCACCGGGTAGCGGGCAAGGTGGTCCCGGCGGCCCTCCTCGTCGAGCTGGGACAGCAGGCACTGGCCGATCGCGTGGGCGTGGCCGGTCTCCCGGAAATCCGCCCACTCCTCCACCGCCGGGCTGCCCGGAGTGTCGGCGACGGACACCACCTCGATCTCACCGTCGCGGTAGATGGCGTAGTAGATGGGCACACCGAGCGCCTCGCTCCACTGGGAGAGCGCGTCATTGACCGTGCTGCGACGTTTCTGCTGTGCTCCGCTGCTGCCCAGCCGCTCGGCCGCCTCACCGAGGAAGAACAGCCCCTTCTCCCGGTGCAGATAGCCCTCGTGGACCAGCGTGCGCAGCAGGTGGTAGGCCGTCGGCAGGGCGAGGCCGGCCTCACGGGCCAGCTGTTTGGCGGGGGCTCCGCTCTCGCGTGCCGCCACGGCCTCCAGCAGGCGCATCGCCCGCTGGACGGAGCCGATGAGGGTCGTGTGCGGCTCCGGGGGCGCCGCCTCGGTGGGGGACGTGCGTGGCTGCACGGGCGGGACGCGCGTCCCCGCCGGTGTGTTCGATCGCTGGATGGGTGGAGCGGGTGATTCTGCGGGTGCGGTGTCAACCGTGGCCAAGGGTCACTCCCGGAGCGCGAGGAGGGCCGCCCGTGCGGGGGAACACGGGAGGAGGGTGCGCCGCCCGCGGGGGTCTGCCCCGCGTCGATTCCGGACTTTAACCGCCCGCCACCGCTCGCCGGCCGCCCGCGCGGGAAACTTCCCCCGGGCGAGGGAACCTCAGCTTCCTGTTTCCCGTTGCCCGTTACCCACCGGACGGACCCGCTTCGGCGTCACCAGTCGCTGCGCGAGGAGGAACTCGACATGAACTTCCGTACGACGTAGATCAGTCCGCCGACCAGCGCGACGAAGACCAGCACCTTGAACAGCAGCCAGATCACCACGCTGACGACGCTGACTATCACGCTGCCGAAGACGACCAGGGCGATGACCGGCACCGCGACCCACTTCACCCACCACGGCATACCGTTGAAGATCTCTCGCATCGCCCCGTCCTCACCTCTTCGCCCGTCGCCCCGGGTCCGGGACTGTGCTTTTCCGGGAAATCGGACCTCCGGAACGCATGCCGTCCGGATCTTTGACGTCCTGCTTCGATGCTATGGCCGGGGAGGGGGCCGCCGGGGGCCCGGCGCCCCTTGTCTCCCCCTGAACGGTCCCCTAGGGAACCCTGAGGCGCGACTCAGCTCTCGGGCGGAGAGAAGACCACCAGGACCCGCAGGTCCTCGGTGATGTGGTGGAACTTGTGGGCGACGCCCGCGGGCACGTAGACGACGCTGCCCCGCCCGACCTGGGTCGTCTCCAGGCCGACGGTGATCGAGGCCCGGCCGCTGACGACGAAGTACACCTCGTCCTGCTGGTGGGGCTTCTGCGGGTCAAGTTCGCCCGCGTCCAGGGCGTACAGGCCCGCCGACATGTTCCGTTCACGCAGGAACTGCAGGTAGGCACCGTCGTTGGCGGCGCGTTCCGCCTCCAGTTCGTCCAGCCGGAATGCCTTCATCGACCTCGTCCGCTCCTGTGCGCCCACGACCGTGATCACAGCCGTATGGTGAATCGATCTCTTCTGCCACGATCAGACACATGAAGAATTTCGTAGTCAAGACGATCGCCAACGCGGGAGCCCTGGCCGTCGCCGTGTGGCTGCTCGACAAGATCACCCTGACCGGCGACAGCACCGGCAAGGAGATCGGCACGCTGATACTCGTCGCGCTGGTCTTCGGCCTGGTGAACTTCCTGGTCAAGCCGGTCGTGAAGGTGCTGACCTTCCCTCTGTTCATCCTCACCCTGGGTCTGATCACCCTCGTGGTCAACGCCCTGATGCTGCTGCTGACCTCATGGCTGGCCGGCGAACTCGACCTGAGCTTCCACGTGGAGGGCTTCTGGACGGCCGTGCTGGGCGGACTGATCATCTCGGTGGTGTCCTGGGCGCTGAACGTCGTCCTGCCCGACAACGACGACTGAGCACCGGCCGACGCGACCCCTGGAGGCCGGCCGCCGCGATCCCGGTGGCGGCGCCGATCCGGACGCACCCGATCCGTATGACGGACGTCCGGACGGCTTCGCGGGGTGTCCTGAGAGGGTGGGGGCGGCGGGCGCTGGTCCGCTCGCCGCGATCCACCAGCACGTGAAGGGACGGGCAGCATGACTTCCGGGGAATTCGGTACGGAGACCGGTGACGGCACGCGCGCGGTACGGGCCGGACTGCCCGAACCCGTCAAGTACGAGCCGACGCTCCCGGGTCCCGTCTTCGCGGCCCACTTCCATCTGCCGGGCGATCCCACGGGCCCGTACACCTACGGCCGGGACGAGAACCCGACCTGGACGCTCCTGGAGCGGGCCATCGGCGAGCTCGAGTCACCCAAGGACGGCGGGGTCACCACACTCGCCTTCCCGTCGGGGATGGCCGCCATCTCGGCCGTCCTGTTCTCCCAGCTGCGCGCCGGTGACGCCGTGGTCCTGCCGGACGACGGCTACCAGGTCCTGCCGCTGGTGCGCGAGCAGCTGACCGCCTACGGCATCGAGGTGCGCACCGCTCCGACCGCCGGCGACGCGCAACTCGACGTGCTCGACGGCGCGAAGCTGCTGTGGATCGAGACCCCGTCCAACCCGGGCCTGGACGTGTGCGACGTGCGGCGGCTCGTCGCGGCCGCGCATGCGCAGGGCACCCTCGTCGCCGTCGACAACACACTGGCGACCCCGCTCGGCCAGCGTCCCCTCGAACTCGGCGCCGACTTCTCGGTGGCCAGCGGCACCAAGATGCTCACCGGGCACGGCGACGTCCTGCTCGGTTACGTGAGCGGGCGGACCGCCGAACTGATGGTCCCCGTCCGCCGCTGGCGCAAGATCGTGGGGGCGATTCCGGGCCCCATGGAGGCCTGGCTCGCGCACCGCTCGCTCGCCACTCTCCAGCTGCGGGCCGACCGGCAGAACGCCAACGCCCTCGTGATCGCCGAGGCGCTGCGCGGCCGTCCCGAGGTGAGCGGGCTGCGCTACCCCGGGCTGCCCGACGACCCCTCGCACAAGATCGCGTCTCAGCAGATGCGGCGCTTCGGGTGCGTGGTCTCGTTCACGCTGCCCACGCGCGCGCGTGCCGAACGTTTCCTCGGCGCGCTGCGGCTCGTGGACGACGCGACCAGCTTCGGCGGGGTCCGGTCCACGGCCGAACGGCGCGGCCGGTGGGGCGGGGACGCGGTGCCGGAGGGCTTCATCCGCTTCTCGGCCGGTGCCGAGGACCCGCAGGACCTGGTCGCGGACGTGCTGCGCGCGCTCGACGAGTCGGCGGAGTGACGGCCGCCTGACCATCGGGTGCGTCCACAGGCGTCGCCGGACGGGCGGCCGCGCGCACGAAGACGGTCCGAGCCTCCCCCCTCGTGGCTCGGACCGTCGCGGGTCTCCGCGCGAAGAACCGTGCCCACAAGGCTAGTTGACTCTGTGTCAGTGTCCAATCACGGTAGCGACAGAGACCTATCGACTTATTTATAGTTGGGGTTCGCTCGGGGGTGCTGGGAGGGGAGGGGCAGCATGGATCTGGCCCTGCTGCGCACCTTCGTGACCGTGCACCGGGCCGGTTCCTTCACTCGTGCCGCCGCTCTGCTGGGCCTCTCGCAACCCGCGGTGACCTCGCAGATCCGCACGCTGGAACGCCAGCTGGGCCGGCCTCTCTTCCTGCGTCAGGCCCGCGGGGTGACGCCCACGACCATCGGCGACGAGCTCGCCCACAAGGCGGCCCCGCATCTGGACGCCCTGGTGGAGATCACCGCGTCCGGCCTGGACGAGGACGCGTCCGCACGCACCCTGCATCTGGCGGGCCCTCCGGAGTTCACCGCGGAACGGGCGCTCCCCGCTCTCACGGAGCTCACCGGTGACGACGGCCAGGGCCTCGCGCTGCGCGCTTCCTTCGGGAACGCGGAGGAGACGTTGGAGGGACTCGCCGCCGGCCATCATGATCTGGCCATCACGACGGCCCGCCCCCGGGGCGCCCTGCTCACCTCGACTGCGCTCTGCGACGAGGAGCACGTCCTGGTGGCCGCCCCGAGCTGGGCCGCCCAGATCGGCGCCGGAGAGCTGCGCTGCAAGGGCTCCCACGCCCTCGAAGGCCTTCCCGTGGTCGAGGTGCACGAGTCGCTGCCGCTCGTCTCCCGGTACTGGGCCTCCGTCTTCGACTCCCGGCCCGCCGCCTCGGGCACCGTCATCGTGCCCGACCTGCGCGCCGTCCTCGCCTGCGCCGCCGCCGGAGCCGGCCTCGCGGTGCTGCCGCGCTACCTGTGCTCCCACGCGCTGGACGCCGGAGACGTCGTGCCCCTGCACGACCCGGCAGTGCCGCCGCTGCGCACGTACTTCCTCGTGGTGCGCACCGGGACACTGGCGATGCCCCACATCGCCCGGGCCTACGAGTGGCTGCTGCACGCAGCGGGGGAATGGAGCTGAGTCCCTGTCCTGGCCTCGCTCCTGTCCGACGGCGCGGTCGGCGCTGAGAGCTCTTCTGACGTCCTCCCGGCTGCGCGATGTTTCACGTGGAACCAGCCGGGCCACATTTCTCCCATGACCGTTCGACCCGTGGTCAAGCGCACCGCCCGCGCCATCCTGCTCGATGGCGACGACCTGATCCTCATCAAGCGGACCAAGCCCGGCGTCGATCCCTACTGGCTCACCCCGGGCGGTGGCGTCGAGCCCGAGGACACGACCGTCGTCGACGCCCTCCACCGAGAGCTCCACGAGGAACTCGGCGCCAAGATCACCGACGTGGTCCCCTGCTTCGTCGACACGGTCGAGCACATCGGCGAGGACGGCGGCGCGAGCGGCGTGAAGGTCCAGCACTTCTTCGTCTGCCACCTCGAAGCCATGGACCCCGCCCAGCGCCACGGACCCGAGGTGGACGAACCGTGCGGTGAGTACGAGATCGTGCGGATCCCCTTCACCCGGGTCGGCATCGCTTCCGTCCACCTGGTCCCGCTGTCCCTGCGGCACTATCTCGACGGCAACATCGAGGGCGTACGCGCGATGCACGCCCCCGATCTCGGCTGACACCGGTCCGGGCCTCCGCCGGATCAGCTGCCGGCCGCGACCAGTTCCTCCACGGAGTCGTGCCGGATGCGGTCCGAGGGGATGCCGATGTCCCGCAGCGCGTCCACTCCGCTGCGGATCATGCCGGGCGGTCCCGACAGATAGGCGTCGTACTCGTTCCACGGGCCGTACTCGCGTACGGCGTCGGGGAGCTGCAGATGCGCCTGCTGGTCGACGATCGGGCGCACCGACAGCCAGGGATGGCTCTGCTGGAGCCGCAGCATCGTGTCGATGTCGTACAGATCCTGTCCGGTACGGGCGCCGTAAAAGACCTCCATCGGGCGCCGCTCCCCGTGCTCGGCGACGTCCTCGACCAGTGCCTTGATGGGGGCGATCCCGGTCCCGCCGCCCAGGCACAGCAGGCCGCTCCCGGTGGTGTGGTCCACGGTCATCGTGCCCGCGGGCGGTCCGAGCCGGATGGTGTCTCCGGGTCTGGCCCGGTGCACCAGCGCGTTGGACACCCAGCCTGCCGGCACGGCTTTCACGTGGAACGACAGCAGCCCGTCGCTGCGCGGCGCCGAGGCGAACGAGTAGTGCCGCCAGATCCGCGGCCACCAGGGCGTCTCGACACTGGTGTACTGCCCCGCGAGGAAGGGGTAGGGCTGGTCCGGACGGACGGTGAGCACCGCTATGTCGGAGGTCCGCAGCTCGTGCGACACGATCTCCGCGTGCCACCAGGCGGGGGCCCGCAGTTCGTCGGCTGCCGCCGCGTCGATCATGACCTGGGAGATCGTCGTGTACGCCCGCACCCAGGCCGCCTCCGTCTCCTCGTCCCAGACCGACGAGGCGTACCGGCTCAGGGCGCCGATGAGGCATTCGCCGACGGCCGGGTAGTGCTCGGGACGCGTGCCGTACTTGCGGTGGCCTCGACCGAGGTTCTTCAGATAGGCGACCAGGACGTCGGTGTTGTCGATGTGCTCGGCCGCCGTCAGCAGCGCCCTGAGCAGACGGTCCCGCTGGGTGTCCATCGCGGCGGGGAAGAGCTGCCGCAGGTCGGGGTGGCGTACGAAGAGCAGCGCGTAGAAGTACGAAGTGACCTTGTCGGCGACCGGAGCGACCTCGGCCATGGTCCGCTGGATCAGCACGGCGTCGGGAGAGGCCGCGGGGGCCGACCGGGGCAGCTGCGCGGGTGCTTGCGGCACCGGCGTCGCGGCGGGGTACGCGGGAGAGCTGTGCCGTCGGATCTCGGCGGGGCCGTTGGCGGCCCCTGTGCGTATGCCGTCGAAGGCCGGTCGGGGGGCGGGGCCCGGGGTGGGAACGGAGGCGGCCCGGCCTGGCTCCTGCGCCTCGGCGGCCGGAGTGGTGACCGGTACCCCCGTCGGCACGGCTGCGGACGCCTGAGCCGCCTGACCCATTCGTTCCTGTCCCGGCGCGTTCTCGCCCTTCGAGGACCTGCCGCGCGGCCGCATCCCCGCCAGGCGGTTGCCCTCCGGCGCGTCGGCCGTCTCTCCGACGGTGGCCTCAGGCTTGGTGCGCGGCGTGAACCAGCCGCCTCCGCCTTCGGCGCCGGATGTGCCGTTGTCGGCCGGCGTAGTGGTCGGAGCGTCCATGGTGTGCCTCGCCTCGAACATCTTTCGGTCGGTCTGCGCACTTCCTCGGTCGGAAGATGCCTGCTTTCCCACGCAGACGGTTTTCCTTTGTGTCCCCGTTCAGTCCTGCCCGCCGCTACGGCCGCCTTGGAGCCGCGTTCCCGTCCCGTACCGACAAGTAAGCCGAGAGCGTGACATCGGCCACCCCATTCCCGCAGCGTCCCATCGCCGGGCTGCCGCCGACCGCATAGCGGAAAATGACGTGTTCGATCTCTCCGTCCCGATACGCTGCATTGGCCTGCGTTCGTGAGCCGTGAAGCCGTCCAGCACCCCGGTCACGAACCGGAGTCGACCCTACCGGCCGACGACCCACACACAAGTCCTTCCTTGGTCCACCGCTAATGCTCTGGGCCGAACCACCAATTCCCTCAATTACCGGGCGTGCCGCACCAATTCATAGGCACCCCACAGATCCCGGCCCACGTGGGAGTGGATGCCAGGCCCGCCGGGTGCCGATCGGCGTTGAGCGCGACGGATACCGGGACAATGTCGAACAGGCTCCGGTCGGACAGCGAGTCGCCACACGCGAAGCCGTCCGTACGGCTCACCTCGAATTCTTCACAGAGTCGGTCCGCGATCTGCACCTTGGCGCCGCGCCGAGAATTCCCACCACCGCCAACGGCTCACCGGCTCGTCGGGGCACGGACGACGAGGCCGGTTCCCTCATCGAGTACGCCTGGCCGGGGTCCGCCGTTCAAGTCGGGAGGACGTTCCGCGGTGTTTCACGTGAAACATCTGCCAGTACGGTGTGCGGTTCTGCGCGAGATGGCCGAAAAAGCGGCCGTCCGGACGCAAACCGGTGGACGTCACGGGTTCCTTTCGTACAGCCTGACCTGCGTGTCGACACCTTCCCTCACCGCTCTGCCCATCCGCCGACTGACGGTCCGCGATCTCGCCGCCTGCGCCGACCTGTCCGAGAACCGGGGATGGCCCCGCGAGGAACACAAGTGGGGCCTCCTGCTGGCAGCGGGCACCGGATACGGCATCGACGATCCCGAGGGAGGACTCGTCACCGCCTGTGTCGTCACCGAGTACGGCCCCCGGGACCGCCCCGGCCTTGGCGCCATCGGCATGGTGCTGGTCGCCGACCGGCATGCGCGCCTGGGCGTCGGCCGCCGCTTGATGAGCCATGTCGTCGCGGAGATGGGAACCACCCCGCTGACCCTCCACGCCACCCCGTCCGGGCGCCCGCTCTACGAGCAGCTGGGCTTCAAGACCATCGGCCGCGCGGAGATGATCCGCGGTCGCTTCCTGCCGGACGGCACGGAACCTCGGATCGTCACCCGGTCCGCCACCGCCGAGGACCTGACGACGATCGTGCGGCTCGACGAGGAGGTCTTCGGCCCCGACCGTACGCACGTGATCACGCGGCTGCCTGCCTTCGCCGACCAGCTGCGCGTCGCGGAGGAGAACGGCCGGATCATCGGTTACGCAGCTGCCTGGCCGAACATGGAGACGCACGTCGTGGGTCCACTGATCGCCCGGGACACGGAGACGGCCAAGGCGCTTGTCGCCTCGCTCGCGGCGCACACGGACCGCCCGCTGCGCACCGACATCGACGTCCGGCACGACGAGCTGCTGACCTGGCTGAAGGAGCACGGCCTGGCACCCGTCGCCTTCAACGACGTCATGACCTACGGCATCTCGGAACTGCCCGGCGACTGGACGCGGCGTTTCGCTCCGCTGACCGTCGCAGCGGGCTGAGCATTCTCCCTACGGACGGAAGCCGGCCCCCGGTGATGCGGGAGCCGGCTTCGGTCAGTGAGCGGTGATGTCTCAGGCGAGCGCCTGTACGGCCGCGGTCGCGAAACCGTGGTCCTGCTCGGGCGCTCCGCCGCCGACCCCGACGGCGCCGATCAGTCGGCCGTCACGGTGGACCGGTACACCGCCGGCGATGAACAGCAGCGGACGGTCCAGCGCGGTGGGCAGCGTGTGGAAGAGGCCGCCGGGCTGGACCGCGTCGACGAGATCGGCGGTGGCGGAGTCCAGCTGGAGCGCCGTGTAGGCCTTGCGGGTGCTGGTCTCGCCGGAGATCAGCACGGCGCGGTCGTCCCGCCGGAAGGCGAGCAGGTGGCCGCCCGCGTCGAGGACGGTGACGCTGACCGTGACCCCGGCGGCCTCGGCGGCACGGCGGGCCTCGGTGACGAGGAGTTCGGCGTCCTGGATGGTCAGCGGGGCGACAGCGGCGGTGGTGATGGTCATGAGGAGTTCTCCTTGCGGGGTGGTACCGGGCGTCCGCCGTGACGGGCGCTCGTTCGGAACATGCGGAGTGACGGTTCTCGGCCCGGGGCGGGGACGGCCCTGTCCCCCCCCCCCCCCCCCCCCGTCGGAACCGGGGGTCAGTGGTGGAGGGGGGCGGGCTGTTCGGTCGGGGTGGCACCCGCGACCACCGTGCTCCTGGCTCCGGCCCGACGCTCCAGACCGGCGGACAGCACGGCCAGGACGAGGGCGGCGGCGGCGAGGACGGCGCCCACCCAGTTCGGGGCGGTGTAGCCGAGGCCCGCCGCGATGACGATGCCGCCGAGCCAGGCGGACAGGGCGTTGCCGAGGTTGAAGGCGCCGATGTTCACCGCCGAAGCCAGCGTGGGGGCGCCGTGCGCCTGGTCGAGGACGCGCTTCTGCAGGGGCGGCACGGTCGCGAAGCCCAGGGCGCCGATGAGGGCGATGGTGATAGCCGCGAGGACCTTGTTGTGCGCGGTGAAGGTGAAGAGCGCGAGCACCACGGCGAGGCCGCCCAGGGACACATACAGCATCGGCATCAGGGCGCGGTCGGCGAACTTCCCGCCGATGAGGTTGCCGCCGACCATGCCGAGCCCGAAGAGGACCAGGAGCCAGGTGACGGAGCCGTCGGCGAAGCCCGCGACGTGCGTCATCATCGGCGCGATGTAGGTGATGGCCGCGAAGACGCCGCCGAATCCGAGGACGGTCATCGCCATGGCGAGCAGCACCTGCACGTTCTTGAAGGCGGCCAGCTCGTGACGGAGGTGTACGCCCTCGGGCTTCGGCAGATCGGGCACCAGCTTGGCGATGCCGAGGAATCCGATCACGCCGAGCACGGCCACACCGGCGAAGGTGACCCGCCAGCCGGCGGACTGCCCGATCAGTGTGCCCAGCGGGACACCGACCACATTGGCGATGGTGAGTCCGCTGAACATCATGGCGATGGCGCCGGCCTTCTTCTCCGGGGCGACCAGCTCCGCGGCTACGACCGAGCCGATGCCGAAGAACGCTCCGTGCGCCAGCGAGGCGACCACACGGCCCACCAGCATCAGTCCGAAGACGGGGGCGACGGCGGAGAGCAGGTTGCCGAGGACGAACAGCCCCATCAGCAGCATCAGCATCCGCTTGCGGGACACCTTCGTACCGAGCGCGGTCATGATCGGAGCGCCGATCACCACGCCGAGGGCGTAGCCGGTCACCAGCAGTCCGGCGGTGGGGATGGAGACCCCGAAGTCACCGGCGACCTGGGGCAGCACGCCCATGATCACGAATTCGGTGGTGCCGATTCCGAAGGCCCCGATCGCGAGGGCCAGTAGCGCGAGAGGCATGCGTGGATGCACCTTCCCAGAAGATTGCAGGAGCTCTTAGCGTGCGTTCACAATAGTTGCAGACGCGGGCTATATGCAAACGCGGTCTATTGCGTTCGTGCTCTATCCTGGTTCCAGCCGCTCCGGGACGGAGGAGAACGCCATGACAGCGACGGACCCCGCGCTCACTGCCCTTGCCCAGGGCTGGTGCGCCCTCTCTCTTCTGCACGGGAGGATCGAGGCGCACATCGAGCGCGCCCTGCAGGCCAAGCACGACCTGAGCGCACGGGAGTACTCGCTGCTCGACGTGCTCAGCCGGCAGCACGACGGCGAGGGAGGCCATCTGCAGATGAAGCAGGTCGCCGACGCGGTCGTCCTCAGCCAGAGCGCCACCACCCGGCTGGTCACCCGGCTCGAGGACCGCGGACTCCTCTCCCGCTACCTCTGCCCCACCGACCGCCGCGGCATCTACACGAACGTCAGCGAGGCGGGCCTCAAGCTGCTCGAAGAGGCGCGTCCGACCAACGACGCCGCTCTCCGGGAGGCGCTGGACGCGGCGGCGAAGGTTCCCGAACTGGCCCCGCTGGTCCGGGTCGTGGAGTCAGTGAGCGTGCCCGCGTAACTCGGGGCGCGGGTCCTCCCGTACCTGCGGGAAGTGACCAGGGCCGCTTAGGCTGCGGCCATGGGAGATCTTGAGATACGACCGGCCGCCGCCGACGATGTGCCCGCCGTGGTCGCCATGCTCGCGGACGACCCGCTGGGGGCCCAGCGCGAGTCCCCGGACGACCTGACGCCCTATCTCGCGGCGCTGGAACGCCTCAGGGCCGACCCGAACCAGCACCTCGTGGTCGCCGCGCGCGAGGGCCGCGTCGTCGGCACGCTCCAGCTCACGATCGTTCCCGGCCTCTCCCGCAAAGGTGCGACCCGGTCGATCGTCGAGGGCGTACGGGTCCACGCGGACGAACGTGGCAGTGGCCTCGGAACGCAGCTCATCGAGTGGGCGATCGAGGAATCCAGGCGCCAGGACTGCCAGTTGGTCCAGCTCACCTCCGACGTCACCCGCACCGACGCGCACCGCTTCTACGAGCGGCTCGGCTTCACCGCCTCGCACGTCGGCTTCAAGCTCCCACTCTGACGGGCTTCCAGCGGCTGGGCCGCGTCCTGTTTCACGTGAAACAGGACGCGGCCCCCGCGACGTCGCCTACCTGATCCCGCGCCAGCCCTCGGGGTCGACGCCACCCGGCACCTGAGCCGACTCGTCGTACGGCTGGCGGGTGAACACGAACGACCCGAGGTCCAGGTGGCTCACCGACCCGTCAGGCCGTCGTACGGCTCGTAGCGGCTCTCCGGCGTAGTAGCCGTCCAGCCCCGTCCACGTACCGTCACCGTTCGGCCGGAAACGCGACCGGCGGCCTCCGCCGGCCAGCGGCCCCAGCGAGAGGCCCTCGTCGGCCGACAGGCGCAGCGCGAACGCCAGAGTGCCCCAGTACCACTGGCCGGCCAACTCCAGTACGTCACGGTCGACTTCCGGCAGCGGCCTCCACGGTGCCGGAATGCGCGGCTCGGCCTCCGCCACCACACGTACGAGTTCGGCCGCCAGGTTCGACACCAGCGGGCCGGAGGTGCAGTTGGCCAGCACGACCGCCGCCAGATCGTCCTCCACGCTGACCGTCAGGTTGGCGAGGAAGCCCGGCAGTGACCCGGAATGACCGACGAGGATCCGCCCGTCCCGATGCTGGATCTGCATGCCCAGTCCGTACGCGGAACCGGCTGACACGTCCGCGACCTCCGCGGGAGCGGCGGGCGTACGCATCTCCCGTACGGAATCCGCGCTGAGCACCCGGTCGTCGCCCCGGGTGAGGAAGACCGCGAAGCGGGCCAGATCGTCGGTGGTGGACCAGAGCTGCCCCGCCGGCGCCATCCGTCCGAGGTCCTCGGTGGGCTCCGGCAGCATCACGTCCGCCCACGGATGCACCGCCCAACCGCCCGCGTGCGGTGCCCGCGGACTCCCACTCGTGCGGTGCAGGCCGAGCGGCTCGAGCACCTCGCGCCGCAGCACGTCCTCCCAGGGCGCGCCGCGCAACTCCTCGATCAGAGCGCCGAGCAATGTGTACCCGGGGTTCGAGTAGTGGTGTCGCCGACCGACCGGATGCCGCAGCGGCTGCTCGCCCAGCACATCGGCGAGTTCCGGGCGCAGCGAGCCGGGCGTGCGCTCCCACCACGGAGCGGGTGACTCGGCCGCCAGTCCGCCGGTGTGCGCGAGCAGTTCGGCGATGGTCGCCTCCCCCGCGCCGGTGCCCGGCAGGTGCTTCTCCAGCGGGTCGCCGAGATCCAGCACGCCCTCGTCCCGAAGGCGCAGGACGAGAACGGCGGTGAAGGTCTTGGTGATCGAACCGATCCGGTACTGCACGTTCCCGTCCGGGCCGTGCCCCTCCACCGACGTGCGCGAGCCCGTCCACACCGGCTGCCCGTCCCGGACGACCGTCGCGACCAGGGACGGAGCACGCCCCTCGGCCTGCGCGGTGGCGATGCGGTGGAGCAGGGTTCGGCGCGTGGCGGGAAGCAACTCTTCCTGAGGCGATGTCATGCGCCCAGTCCACCCCGCCCGACACCCCACGTCGAGCGCATTTCATCCGAGCCTCTCCGCAAAGCGAAACGGCCCGCGCCGCAGACGTCAGGCAGGATGCCGGCCAACCTCCAACGGCCGTCTGTCCGGCGTCGCCTCTGAGGCTGGGGCAGCGAACGTAAGACGTGCAGCCGCACCTGTCAGGTCTGTGCCATGTCCACGAAGCGGGAGTAGTGGCCCTGGAAGGCGACGGTGATGGTCGCCGTCGGGCCGTTACGGTGCTTGGCCACGATCAGGTCGGCCTCGCCGGCACGCGGGGACTCCTTCTCGTACGCGTCCTCGCGGTGCAACAGGATGACCATGTCGGCGTCCTGCTCGATGGAGCCGGACTCACGGAGGTCCGAGACCATCGGCTTCTTGTCGGTGCGCTGCTCGGGACCACGGTTGAGCTGCGACAGCGCGATGACCGGGATCTCCAGCTCCTTGGCCAGCAGCTTGAGGTTTCGGGACATGTCCGAGACCTCCTGCTGGCGGCTCTCGGCGCGCTTGGAGCCACCGGCCTGCATCAGCTGGAGGTAGTCGATGACGACCAGCCGGATGTCGTTGCGCTGCTTGAGGCGGCGGCACTTGGCCCGGATCTCCATCATCGACAGGTTGGGCGAGTCGTCGATGAAGAGCGGGGCGGCCGAGACGTCCGGCATCCGGCGGGCCAGGCGGGTCCAGTCCTCGTCGGTCATCGTGCCGGAACGCATGTGGTGCAGGGCGACGCGGGCCTCGGCGGACAGCAGACGCATCGCGATCTCGTTGCGGCCCATTTCGAGCGAGAAGATGACGCTGGGCAGGTTGTTCTTGATCGACGCGGCCCGGGCGAAGTCCAGCGCGAGCGTGGACTTACCCATGGCGGGACGGGCGGCGATGACGATCATCTGTCCCGGGTGCAGACCGTTCGTGAGCGAGTCGAAGTCCGTGAAGCCGGTCGGCACGCCGGTCATCTCGCCGCTGCGCGAACCGATCGCCTCGATCTCGTCGAGCGCGCCCTCCATGATGTCGCCGAGCGGGAGATAGTCCTCGCTGGTGCGCTGCTCGGTGACCGCGTAGATCTCCGCCTGCGCGCTGTTGACGATCTCGTCCACGTCGCCGTCGGCGGCGTATCCCATCTGCGTGATGCGCGTGCCCGCCTCCACCAGGCGGCGCAGGACGGCGCGCTCGTGGACGATCTCCGCGTAGTACTCGGCGTTGGCCGCGGTGGGAACGGTCTGGACGAGGGTGTGCAGATACGACGCGCCGCCGACCTTGGTGATCTCGCCACGCTTGGTGAGCTCCGCCGCGAC
The DNA here is from genome assembly GCF_042872045.1 of Streptomyces sp. NPDC005496. Taxonomy (NCBI): domain Bacteria; kingdom Bacillati; phylum Actinomycetota; class Actinomycetes; order Kitasatosporales; family Streptomycetaceae; genus Streptomyces; species Streptomyces sp. NPDC005496. The sequence goes on along the minus strand of NZ_JBIAJQ010000005.1, from coordinate 486,653 downwards.
CGTGATCGGGTCGGCCGGCTCGCCCTTCGCGTACAGATCGAGGATCGCCGTGTAGATGGTCTCGTGAGCGGGCCGGTAGAAGTCGTGGCCCTTGATGACCTCCACGACGTCCGCGATGGCGTCCTTGGACAGGAGCATGCCACCGAGAACCGACTGCTCCGCGTCCAGGTCCTGCGGCGGGACCCTCTCGAAGGCTGAACCTCCGCCGTCCCACTCACCGCCCTCGCGGCCTCGTTCGTGCTGCTCCTCGCGGCCCCGTCCACCGTCACGGCGCTGGCGGGAGGCGGGCAGACGATCACTGGGACCGCTGTCGGCCCACGGGTCGTCCAAGGGCTCGGAAATACTCACCGAGCCACCTCCTCCCGTCCGCCGAGCGGACCTAGCCGTGCCCCTCTTTTCTACGGCACGGCACTGACAAATGAGCGGCCCAACTCCGGTTCTGACGCGTCGGTTTTGCCAGGTTTCCGAGGACGGAGGAGAGAGCGGGCGCCGCCCTACGGTAGGCCCGCGGGCACCGTCAGCCAATCTGGTTATCCACAGGCCATGTGGACGACGGCCCGGATGCTGTGGAGAACCCGGCAAAACCTGTGCACGAGCCGGTGGACAGCCCTGTGAACAAGCCCTCAGTCCCCTCACCAAAGCGGCGCTGACCTGCCGTTTTCCGTTCCACCGGCTGTGCAGAAGAAAAACTTTCCCGGTCAGCCCAAGATCTCCTCGAACACTGCACGACGACACCTCTCACTCGCCCACCAGTAAGGGTCTATGAAGGTTTGCATCTCTTACCTGTGGAAGATTAGATTGGTGCTCATGACACAGGCTCCCGCGGCACCCAGGTCCGCCCTGCGCCGGCACGACAGAGAGATCGTCGCGCTCACCGTTCCGGCCTTCGGCGCCTTGGTCGCCGAGCCTCTCTTCGTGATGGCCGACAGTGCGATCGTGGGCCACCTCGGCACCGCTCAACTGGCCGGCCTCGGCGTCGCCTCGGCCCTCCTCATGACTGCCGTGGGCGTCTTCGTCTTCCTGGCCTACGCCACCACGGCCGCCGTCGCCCGGCGGGTGGGAGCGGGCGACCTGCGAGCGGCGATACGTCAGGGCATGGACGGCATCTGGCTTGCGCTCCTCATCGGCGCGACCGTCATCGCCATCACCATGCCGACGGCACCCGCCCTCGTGGAACTCTTCGGAGCATCGGAGACAGCCGCTCCCTACGCGGTCACCTATCTGCGGATCTCGGCCCTCGGCATCCCGGCCATGCTCGTGGTGCTCGCTGCCACAGGCGTTCTGCGCGGACTGCAGAACACGAAGACACCGCTCTATGTCGCCGTCGCCGGCTTCGTGACGAACGCGGCTCTCAACGTGGGCCTGGTCTACGGCGCCGGCCTGGGTATCGCCGGCTCCGCCTGGGGCACCGTCATCGCCCAGTTCGGCATGGCGGCGAGCTATCTGTACGTCGTCGTCCGGGGCGCCCGTAAGCACGGTGCCTCGCTGCGGCCCGATCTCGGCGGCATCCGGGCCTGCGCCCAGGCCGGCGCCCCGCTCCTGGTACGCACCCTGTCCTTGCGGGCGATCCTCCTGATCTCGACCGCGGTCGCTGCCGGGCTCGGGGACGCGGACATGGCCGCGCACCAGATCATCGTCTCGCTGTGGAATCTGCTCGCCTTCGCACTCGACGCGATCGCCATCGCCGGCCAGGCCATCATCGGCCGCTATCTCGGTGCCGAGGACGCCGAGGGTGCTCGCGACGCCTGTCGGCGGATGGTGCAGTGGGGTATCGCCGTCGGGATCGTCCTCGGCCTGTTGGTCGTACTAACCCGGCCGCTGTTCCTTCCGCTCTTCACCAGCGATTCCGTCGTCCAGAACATCGCGTTGCCCGCACTCCTCGTGGTGGCGATCGCTCAGCCGGTCTCCGGCATCGTCTTCGTGCTGGACGGCGTCCTCATGGGTGCCGGAGACGGGCCGTATCTAGCAGGGGCCATGGTTCTGACACTCGCGGTCTTCGCACCCGTCGCACTGCTCGTGCCCGTCCTCGGCGGTGGGCTGACCGCTCTCTGGCTCGCGATGACGTTCATGATGACGATGCGCCTGCTGACCCTGTGGCTCCGGTCCCGGTCGGGACGCTGGATCGTCACCGGCGCCACCCGCTGACGGCTGGCAGCTGGTGTGTTTCACGTGAAACGGCTTGTTTCACGTGAAACAAGCCGAGGCGCCGACCCCACGGGAACGGCCAAGACGTGAAGAAGGGCCGCACCCAGGGGGTGCGGCCCTTCTCTCAGCTATGCCGAGCGCTGCACTCAGGCAGCGACAACCTCGATGTTGACCTTGGCGGCAACCTCGGGGTGGAGACGCACGGACGTCTCGTGGGCGCCCAGGGTCTTGATGGGCGAGCCCAGCTCGATGCGGCGCTTGTCGACCTCGGGGCCACCAGAAGCCTTGATCGCCGAGGCGATGTCAGCCGGGGTGACGGAACCGAAGAGACGACCGGCGTCGCCGGAGCGGACGGCAAGGCGGACCTTGACGCCCTCGAGGCGGCCCTTGATCTCGTTGGCCTGCTCGATGGTCGCGATCTCGTGGATCTTGCGAGCGCGACGAATCTGCTCGACGTCCTTCTCGCCGCCCTTGGTCCAGCGGATCGCAAAGTTCCGCGGGATCAGGTAGTTGCGAGCGTAACCGTCCTTGACGTCGACGACGTCGCCCGCGGCACCGAGGCCGGAGACCTCGTGGGTGAGGATGATCTTCATGTGTCTGTCACCCTTCCCTTATCGCGCGGTGGAGGTGTAGGGCAGCAGCGCCATCTCACGGCTGTTCTTCACAGCCGTGGCGACGTCACGCTGGTGCTGCGTGCAGTTGCCGGTCACGCGGCGGGCACGGATCTTGCCGCGGTCGGAAATGAACTTCCGCAGCATGTTCGTGTCCTTGTAGTCCACGTACGTGACCTTGTCCTTGCAGAAAGCGCAGACCTTCTTCTTCGGCTTGCGCACAGGCGGCTTCGCCATGGTGTATCTCCTGTGTGATCAAGAAGTGGGGGTACGAACCCGCCCTTAGAAGGGGGGCTCGTCCGAGTAGCCGCCGCCGGAGCCGCCGGAGCTTCCGCCCCAGCCGCCGCCACCGCCGCCGCCCTGGTTGCCGCCGCCGGCAGGAGCGCTGGTCGCCCAGGGGTCGTCGGCGGGAGCGCCGCCGCCCTGCTGACCGCCGCCGGAGCTTCCGCCCCAGCTGCCGCCCTGCTGGCCGCCGCCACCGCCGCCGCCGTAACCGCCCTGGCCGCCTCGACCGGTGGTCTTGGTGACCTTGGCCGTGGCGTTCTTCAGGCTGGCGCCGACTTCCTCGACGTCCAGCTCGTAGACCGTGCGCTTGACGCCCTCACGGTCCTCGTAGGACCGCTGCTTCAGCCGGCCCTGCACGATCACGCGCATGCCTCGCTGGAGCGACTCTGCGACGTTCTCCGCCGCCTGACGCCAGACCGAGCAGGTCAGGAACAGGCTCTCGCCGTCCTTCCACTCGTTGGTCTGACGGTCGAAGGTGCGGGGGGTGGACGCGACACGGAACTTCGCGACCGCCGCACCGGAAGGGGTGAAGCGCAGCTCGGGGTCGTCGACAAGATTGCCGACGACCGTGATGACGGTCTCGCCTGCCATGGGGGAACCTCTCGGCGGGTTTGCTGCTGGCTGCTTGGTGCTGCTACTCGGATCCCGAGATCAGCTGAGCTGGTGAGCTCAGTGGGTCTCGGGGCGGAGGACCTTGGTCCGGAGGACCGACTCGTTCAGGTTCATCTGGCGGTCGAGCTCCTTCACGACCGCAGGCTCGGCCTGCAGGTCGATGACCGAGTAGATGCCCTCGGGCTTCTTCTTGATCTCGTACGCGAGACGACGACGGCCCCAGGTGTCGACCTTCTCGACCTTTCCGTTGGCCTCACGGACCACGGAGAGGAAGTTCTCGATCAGCGGGGAGACAGCACGCTCCTCGAGATCGGGGTCGAGGATGACCATCACTTCGTAGTGACGCATGTGGAACCCACCTCCTTTGGACTCAGCGGCCACGGTCGTTCCGTGGCAGGAGGGTTGTTATGCGTGAGCAACGGTATCCGCCGCCACTGACAATGGGTTTCTCGCTCGGGGATCCGAGCGGGAGTCCCTGTCGTGACGTGGCCACGGCCTGGGCAGACACCGGTGCAGAGAGTACAGAGTACCCGCACGGTGGCTTCCGGTTGAAATCCGGCCGGGGAGACCGTCAGTCTGTACACATCGGGTGTGAATGGCGCTACGATGCGCCACCTTCCGCAGGAGGTGCCCTATGGCACAGACAATGCGACCCAACATCGGCGGTTCCCTGCTCGCGAGCGACGGCAAGCCCCACCCCCTCCAGGACACCCTGGTCTGGGTGACCGCCGTCCTCGGCGTCGTCGCCTTCGTGACCGCGATGTTCCACAACCTCCATCTGATCAGCTCCTGGACGGGCCTGATCGGCATCTTCACCGGCGCCTACGGACAGTTCGTCTCCGAGACCACCCGGGAACGTTTCGGGCTGATCCTGGGGCTCGGCGCCTCGGCCTTCGGTTTCTTCCTCGGCATGGCCCACGGCGGCCTCTTCGGAGGCGTGATCAGCTGACCGGGCCGCCCGCTCGGCACGGGTCCGGCGGCCGGCCGGCGCACAGTCGGCCGCGCGGCCCGACAGCACCCCTCGCCTCCCCGGCGGCCCGTCGGCCGGGGGCGAGGTCGCATACGGCCAATCGGGGCGCTCGCGGGGCGCAGTAGGCTTCGGCGCGAGAGCCGGAGCCCCTGTACCCATGGGGACAGACCAGCCGAGGAGCGCCCCGAATGAGCCTGACCCTGAGGACCATCAGCCGAGAGCAGCATCTGGCATACATCCAGAGCCTGCCCTCGGCCAGCCACATGCAGGTCCCCGCCTGGGCAGATGTGAAGGCGGAGTGGCGCTCCGAGAACCTCGGATGGTTCGACGACAGGACCGGTGAGATGGTCGGCGCCGGGCTCGTCCTGTACCGCCAGCTCCCGAAGATCAAGCGCTATCTCGCGTACCTGCCCGAAGGCCCGGTCATCAACTGGTTCGCCCCGAACCTCGACGACTGGCTCCAGCCGATGCTGGCGCACCTCAAGCAGCAGGGCGCCTTCTCCGTGAAGATGGGCCCGCCGGTGATCATCCGGCGCTGGGAGGCCACGTCCATCAAGGGCGGCATCCAGGACCCCGACGTGAAGCGCCTGCGCGACATCGAGGCGGACTTCATCGAGCCCCGCGCCTTCGAGGTCGCGGACAAGCTGCGCCGCATGGGCTGGCAGCAGGGTGAGGACGGCGGCGCCGGCTTCGGCGACGTGCAGCCCCGCTACGTCTTCCAGGTGCCGCTGGCGAACCGGTCCCTCGAAGAGGTCCACAAGAACTTCAACCAGCTGTGGCGCCGCAACATCAAGAAGGCCGAGAAGGCGGGCGTCGAAGTCGTCCAGGGCGGCTACCAGGACCTGGAGGAGTGGCAGCGGCTCTACGAGATCACCGCGCTGCGCGATCACTTCCGGCCCCGGTCGCTCTCGTACTTCCAGCGCATGTGGACGGCCCTCAACACCGAGGACCCCAACCGCATGCGGCTCTACTTCGCCCGGCACAACGGGGTGAACCTGTCCGCGGCCACGATGCTCGTCGTCGGCGGCCACGTCTGGTACTCCTACGGCGCCTCGGACAACATCGGCCGCGAGCACCGGCCCTCCAACGCGATGCAGTGGCGGATGCTGCGCGACTCGTACGCCCTCGGCGCGACGGTGTACGACCTGCGCGGCATCTCCGACTCGCTGGACGAGACGGACCACCTCTTCGGTCTGATCCAGTTCAAGGTGGGCACGGGCGGCCAGGCGGCCGAGTACCTCGGCGAGTGGGACTTCCCGCTCAACAAGCTGCTCCACAAGGCTCTCGACATCTACATGTCGCGTCGCTGACCCGGACCGGTCCGCCCGCCGCGCGCACTCTCCGGCGCGGTGTCACCGCAAAGTCGCGGCGGATCCGCCACACTTTCGTTTCATCACTCTGATTCACCGCAGCCACGAGAAAGGTTCCGGGACCGGCCATGGCGCTCACGCTCTACGTCGACACCGCGCGCTGGCGGGCACACCACAAGCACGTGCAGGAGCAGTTCCCGGGGCTCGTCCCCGTCTGCAAGGGCAACGGCTACGGCTTCGGCCACGAGCGGCTCGCCGACGAGGCCACGCGCCTCGGCTCGGACGTCCTCGCCGTCGGCACCACGTACGAGGCCGCCCGGATCAAGGACTGGTTCGGCGGCGATCTGCTGGTCCTGACGCCGTTCAGGAGGGGCGAGGAGCCCGTACCGCTGCCCGACCGGGTCATCCGCTCCGTGTCGTCGATAGACGGCGTGTACGGCCTCGTGGGTGCCCGCGTCGTCATCGAGGTCATGTCCTCGATGAAGCGGCACGGTGTCAGCGAGCAGGACCTGCCGCATCTGCACTCCGCCATAGAGAACGTGCGCCTGGAGGGCTTCGCCATCCACCTGCCGCTGGACCGCACCGACGGCTCGGACGCCGTCGAGGAGGTCATCGGCTGGATGGACCGTCTGCGGGCGGCACGCCTCCCGCTGCACACCATGTTCGTCAGCCACCTCAAGGCCGAGGAACTCGCCCGCCTCCAGCAGCAGTTCCCGCAGACCCACTTCCGCGCCCGGATCGGGACGCGGCTGTGGCTGGGGGACCACGAGGCGACCGAGTACCGCGGAGCCGTCCTGGACGTCACGCGCGTGTCCAAGGGTGACCGCTTCGGCTACCGGCAGCAGAAGGCGGCCTCCGACGGCTACCTGGTGGTCGTGGCGGGCGGTACGTCGCACGGGGTGGGCCTGGAGGCCCCCAAGGCGCTGCACGGCGTCATGCCGCGCGCCAAGGGCGTCGCCCGCGCGGGCCTCGCGACGGTCAACCGCAACCTCTCGCCGTTCGTCTGGAGCGGCAAGCAGCGCTGGTTCGCGGAGCCGCCGCACATGCAGGTCTCGATCCTCTTCGTGCCCTCGGACGCCCCCGAGCCGCAGGTCGGCGAGGAACTGGTAGCCCATCTGCGGCACACCACTACGCAGTTCGACCGGATCGTCGAGCGCTGACCCGCTGAGGCAGGCCGGAGTTCCGCGCCGCCGAAGACGAAAGGCCGTACACGGACCCCGTGTACGGCCTTTCGCATGGCCTGCTTCCTGCCGTGTTCGCTCAGAGCGAACTGTCCTTGGCGGTTCCGTTCGGTGCGCCCCATTCGACCTGGGGGCCGTCGAAGTGAGCCGCGTGCCGGGGCGGATGGGCGGCCGCTCCCAGGACGAACACGTCCTCGGCGCCGTCCAGCACGCCGCCCGAGGGATCGTCGTCGCCGGAACGGCGAACCGGGTCCCGCTCCGGCATGAGGATGTCGCGCACCACCACGGCGCAGATGTACAGCGTCCCGAGGAGGTGGACGGCGATGGCGGTCTGGTACCCCTCCGTCGGCAGGCCCTTGTGGGCGTCTCCGCTGGTCGTGTACGCGAGGTACATCCAGATCCCCAGGAAGTACGCGACCTCGCAGGCCTGCCAGATGAGGAAGTCACGCCACCGCGGCCGGGCCAGCACCGCGAGGGGGACCAGCCAGAGCACGTACTGGGGCGAGTACACCTTGTTGGTCAGGATGAACGCCGCGACGATCAGGAACGCAAGCTGCGCGAAGCGAGGGCGGCGGGGGGCGGTCACCGTGAGCGCGGCCACGCCCAGGCACGCCAGCAGCATCAGGACGGTGGCGAACGTGTTGATGTTGTCCGTGGTGAGCAGTGAGCTCTGCCAGCGCTGGGAGAGGATCAGCCAGAAGGAGCCGAAGTCGACCCCGCGCTCCTGGCTGAACGTGTAGAACTTCGACCAGCCCTCGAAGGCGAAGACCATCACCGGCAGGTTCACGGCCAGCCAGGCGACCACGGCGCCGCCGACGGCGATCCGGAACTCCCGCCACTTGCCGGCCCGCCAGCACAGCATCAGGAGCGGCCCCAGCAGCAGGACGGGGTAGAGCTTGGCGGCCGTGGCGAGGCCCAGCAGGACACCGAAGGCGAGGGAGCAGCCCCGGGACCACATCAGCATGGCGGCGGCCGTCAGAGCGACCGCCAGCAGGTCCCAGTTGATGGTGGCGGTCAGGGCGTAGGCGGGCGCCAGGGCGACCAGCAGGCCGTCCCAGGGGCGCCGTGCGTGGGTCCGGGAGACGCACACGACGATGACCGCCGCGCAGATCATCAGCATCCCGGCGTTGACCATCCAGTAGAACTGCTCCTGGTCCTGGATGCTGCCGCTGCCGGGGGTGAGCCAGGAGGCGACCTCCATGAAGACACCGGTGAGCACCGGGTACTCGAGGTAGTCCATGTCGCCGCTGAGCTTGTCGAAGTACGGCACGAGCCCGTCGGCGAAGCCGCGCCCCTGGTAGAGGTGCGGGATGTCCGAGTAGCACGCGTGCGTGTACTGGGAACTGGCTCCGAAGAACCAGGCACCGTCGTAGCAGGGCAGCTTCTGCACCATGCCGAGGGCGAACATGCCGATGGCGATGAGCGCGACGACCCGCACCGGGGTCCACCAGGATGTCCCGGTCAGCGCTCGCCGTCCGAGCGGACCACCGATCAGCTCGCTACCGTTCGCGGCGACCTCGTCCTCCCGGGTCGGGTGGACCGTCTCCGGCTCGTGCACGCTCGCTGGCGTCGTTTCTGCGCTGGGCATGCCGCACATCCTGCCGTACGTGTCTGGGAATACGCCGAGGGCCGCCGCACCTGATCGGTGCGGCGGCCCATGTTTCACGTGAAACACCACTCAGCGGACGAACGGGCCGCTATCCGCCCGGACCGCCGAAGAGGCCCCCATTGCCGTTGCCTCTTGTGTTCCCGGTATCGCTGCTCTCCGTGGGCGAGGATGTCACGCCGCCGTCCGTACCACCGACGTCGGTCCCTCCGTTGTCGGTCCCGCCGTTGTTGTTGCAGTTCCAGTCCCACTTGCCGCAGCTCTGGCTCTCCGAGGGCGTGGGCGAGGGCGACGACTTGCTGGGAGTCGCACTGGGCGTCGGGCTCTCCGGCCGGCTCTCGGTCGCGGAAGGGGTTGCGCTCGGACTCGGTACGTCGTTGACGACCTCTCCGATGTCCTCCGGCGTCGGGAAGTTCTTCACCGGCTCGTCCTTGAGCGCCTCTGCCATGTAGTCGTGCCAGATCTCGGCCGGGAACGAGGCGCCGTGGATCTTCTCCTGGCCGCCCGTTCCGTACATCTCCAGGAACTCGCGCTTCTTGCTGCTCTCGTTGTCGTCCATCCGGTACATCGTGATCGCGGTGGAGAGCTGCGGGGTGTAGCCGACGAACCAGGCGGACTTGTTGCCGTCGGTGGTACCGGTCTTGCCGGCCACCGGACGGCCGGGGAGCTGGGCGGCCGTACCGGTGCCCTTGTCGACCACGGTCTTCAGCACATCGGTGACGTTGTCCGCGACGGCCGAGCGGAAGGCCTGCTTGGACTTGTTCTCGTGCTGGTAGACCGTGCCGTCCTCGTTGGTGACCTTGTCCACCGAATACGGGTCGTGCTGCTTGCCGCTGTCGGCGAAGGTGCCGTACGCGCCGGCCATGCGGATCGCGCTCGGGTCGGAGGTGCCGATCGAGAACGACGGGAAGCTGGCGCTCGCCAGACTGGTCTTGAGGAGACCCGCCTCCATGGCGGCCTCCCGGACCTTGTCCAGACCGACGTCCATACCGAGCTGCACGTAGGCGGAGTTCGCGGAGACCCTCATCGCCTCACGGAGATCGATGTTGTAGCTCGGCGGGTTGTACGACTCGTTGCCGTCGTTCCGCTGCAGCCACTCCTTGCCGTCCTTGTCCGTCCAGACGCTGCCGTCGTACTCCTTGATCTTGAGCTTGTTCTGGCCGCTGTAGAGGCTCTTCGGGGAGGCGATGGTGCGCTCGTCCTGTGCCTGCTCCGAGTCGCCGTCAGGGTTCCTCACCCCCCACGACATGGCGGCCGCGAGCACGAACGGCTTGAAGGTCGAGCCCACCTGGGCACCGGTCTGGTCGGCGTTGTTGGTGAAGTGCTTGGTCGCGTCCTCACCGCCGTAGATGGCCTTGATCGCGCCCGTGTCCGGATCGACGGAGGCGCCGCCGAACTGGACGTACTTGTCCTTGTCCGGCCGCAGCTTGGGCTTGATGTTCTTCTTGCGGACGTCCTTCACGGCCTTCTCAAGGTCCTTGACCATGTTCTTGTCGAAGGTCGTGTGGATCTCGTAGCCGCCCTGCTGAAGCTTGTTGGCGGTGATTTCAGTCTTGTCGGAGTTGTTGATCAGGTACGCCTTCGCCAGGTCGACGAGGTAACCGACCTGGCCGCTGAGCTGTGCGTTCGACCGGGGATTCTGGATCTTGGGGAAGGTCTTGTACTTCTGGAGGACCGAGGCCGGCAGCCGTCCGTCGTTGACCTCCTCCTGGAGGATCCACCTCCACCGCGCCTTGGCACGCTTCCGGTTGGCCTCGGGAGTGGCACCGACAGGGTCGATCGACTCGGCACCCGCGGGGTCGTAGTACGTGGCGCCCTTCAGCACCGCGGCGAGGAAGGCACACTCGCTCTCATTGAGCTCTTCGGCGTCCTTGTCGAAGTACGCGTGCGCCGCCGCCTGGATCCCATAGGCGTTGCGCCCGTAGTACGCCGAGTTCAGGTAGCCGGCCATGATCTTCTCCTTGGGCTCCTGGGCGCCCACCTTTATGGAGACGAACAGCTCTTTGAACTTGCGGGAGATCGTCTGTGACTGGTCGTCCAGCATCGCGTTCTTCACGTACTGCTGGGTGATGGTGGAGCCGCCCTGCGTCTGGCCGCCCTTGGCCATGTTGACGAAGGCCCGGGCGATGCCCATGGGGTCGACGCCGCTGTCGTTCTCGAACGTCTTGTTCTCGGCGGACATGACGGCGAAGCGCATCTCCTTGGGGATCTTCTCGTAGGGGATGATCTGGCGGTTCGTCTCACCGCCTGTCGCGACCATCTGAGTGCCGTCGGACCAGTAGTAGACGTTGTTCTGCGCCTCGGCGGTCTTGGCCACGTCCGGCACACCCACCAGGGCGTACGCCACGCCCGCGACCGCCACCAGGCTGCCGAAGAAGCCGATGAAGAGCCCGGTCACGAGTCTCCAGGACGGCACCCAGCGCGCGGCTCCGTACCTGCCCGCGCGCGGGTAGTCGATGAAGCGTTTCTTGGCCGGTCCCTGGCGGCCGCGGCCGCGTCCCGGTCCGTTGGGTCCTCCGGGCCCGCCGCGCCGGCCTCCGCCGGCCCCGCCGTGTCCGCCCGCGCCCGCGCCGTCGGCCGCTCGGCGTCGGCCGCCCCCACTGCTCTTCTGTGCCGCCCGGCGTGCTTCGGCACGGCTCCCGTACGGGCGCTCCTCACCTCCCGGGCCGTAGGCGTCGGAAGGTGACCCGGTGGCGCCTCGCGGTGCGGCACGGCGGCCGGCGGACGGGCCGGGCTGGCCGCGTCGGGCCGCGGCACGTCCGCCGCCCTGCGGCTGCGGCGGTTTGCGACGGTGCTCGCTCATCGAACGATTACTCCTCGGGCAGGCGCACCTTTGCGCGCCTGGAAACGGCGGCTGGTTTCCGGTCCCCCCGAAGTACGGATACGGCAGTCGCCGCATTCACCCGTACTGCACCGAGGACAAGGACGTCCCCAGGCGTCACTCGGTTCCCGGTGGTCTGCATGGCGCACAGACTACGCACCGTCAAAACCCACCTAGGGCCGAAGTTCACCCCAAATCAGGCAAGTCACTTCCTACGAATCAGTGATGTGACGCCGTTCACCGTGCCCCCTCTTGTCGCAACCGCAGGGGCGTTCTATCGTGCTGATGTATCGAGTCGATACATCAGCCCGGCATAAAGGCCGTGCCGACGTGACCGCGACAGGGAGGAGGCGTTCATGAGCCGGCGTTCCGGCATCCTCGAGTTCGCCGTTCTCGGCCTGCTCCGCGAGTCTCCGATGCACGGCTACGAGCTGCGCAAACGTCTCAATACGTCACTGGGTGTGTTCCGTGCCTTCAGCTACGGGACGCTCTACCCCTGCCTCAAGACGCTGGTCGCCAACGGCTGGTTGATCGAGGAGCCGGGGTCCACACCCGAAGACGCCCTCGCCACCTCGCTCGCAGGGCGTCGCGCCAAGATCGTCTACCGGTTGACGGCGGAAGGTAAGGAGCACTTCGAGGAGCTGCTCTCGCAGACGGGTCCGGACGCGTACGAGGACGAGCACTTCGCCGCTCGTTTCGCGTTCTTCGGACAGACGTCCCGCGACGTACGCATGCGCGTACTGGAGGGCCGCCGCAGCCGGCTCGAGGAGCGCCTGGAGAAGATGCGCGCCTCTCTGGCTCGCACCCGGGAGCGCCTCGACGACTACACCCTTGAGCTCCAGCGGCACGGAATGGAGTCCGTGGAGCGCGAAGTGCGCTGGCTGAACGAGCTCATCGAAAGTGAGCGGGCCGGACGGGACCAGAGGCTCTCCGGTCCCGAAGGCACCGCTCAGCAGGACAGCACATCTGGAGAGACGGGCGGCCTGCCCCGGCACCGGGACAGCTCCCGGCCGGATCCGTCCGACGACACCACCACGTGAAGCCCATTCGGGGTTTCACCGAGCACACACAGGGAGCAACCGGAATGGGTTCGGTTCGCGTAGCCATCGTCGGCGTGGGCAACTGCGCCGCGTCGCTGGTCCAGGGCGTCGAGTACTACAAGGACGCCGACCCGGCGTCCAAGGTGCCGGGCCTGATGCACGTTCAGTTCGGCGAGTACCACGTGGGTGACGTCGAGTTCGTCGCCGCCTTCGACGTCGACGCGAAGAAGGTCGGCCTCGACCTCTCGGACGCCATCGGTGCCAGCGAGAACAACACCATCAAGATCTGCGACGTCCCGAACAAGGGCGTCACGGTCCAGCGCGGCCACACCCTCGACGGTCTCGGTAAGTACTACCGGGAGACCATCGAGGAGTCCGCGGAGACCCCGGTCGACGTGGTCCAGGTCCTCAAGGACAAGCAGGTCGACGTCCTCATCTGCTACCTGCCCGTCGGTTCCGAGGACGCGGCGAAGTTCTACGCCCAGTGCGCCATCGACGCCAAGGTCGCCTTCGTCAACGCCCTTCCGGTCTTCATCGCCGGCACCAAGGAGTGGGCCGACAAGTTCACCGAGGCGGGCGTCCCGATCGTCGGCGACGACATCAAGTCGCAGGTCGGCGCCACCATCACGCACCGTGTGATGGCGAAGCTGTTCGAGGACCGCGGTGTCCGTCTCGAGCGCACCATGCAGCTCAACGTCGGCGGCAACATGGACTTCAAGAACATGCTGGAGCGCGACCGCCTCGAGTCCAAGAAGATCTCGAAGACGCAGGCCGTCACCTCGCAGATCCCCGACCGCGACATGGGCGCGAAGAACGTCCACATCGGTCCGTCGGACTACGTGGCCTGGCTGGACGACCGCAAGTGGGCGTACGTGCGCCTCGAGGGCCGTGCCTTCGGCGACGTCCCGCTGAACCTGGAGTACAAGCTCGAGGTCTGGGACTCCCCGAACTCGGCCGGTGTCATCATCGACGCCCTGCGCGCCGCGAAGATCGCCAAGGACCGCGGTATCGGCGGCCCGATCCTCTCCGCGTCGAGCTACTTCATGAAGTCCCCGCCGGTCCAGTACTTCGACGACGAGGCCTACGCCAACGTCGAGAAGTTCATCAAGGGCGAGGTCGAGCGCTAAAGCGCCGACAACGCGAGGCAGTTGAGGGTCCCCGGGTCATCCGCCCGGGGACCCTCCTCGTATGTGAGGCTGGAGCCCATGTCCGTCGTGCGTGACCTGCGCGTACTTCTGCGTTTCCAGGGTTTCAGACGCCTGCTCGGCATCCGTCTGCTGTCCCAGGGCGCGGACGGCGTGTACCAGGTCGCGCTCGCCACGTACGTCGTCTTCTCACCCGAGAAGCAGACCTCCGCCGCCGGTATCGCCTCGGCCATGGCGGTCCTGCTCCTGCCGTACTCCCTCGTAGGTCCCTTCGCCGGCGTGCTCCTGGACCGCTGGCGTCGCCGCCAGGTCTTCCTCCACGGCAACCTGCTGCGGGCATTCCTGGCCTGCGTGACGGCCCTTCTGATGCTCAGCCACGTCCCCGACTGGCTGTTCTACGCCTCCGCGTTGTGCGTCACCGCGGTCAACCGCTTCGTCCTCGCGGGTCTGTCGGCATCCCTGCCCCGGGTGGTGGACCCCGAGCGGCTGGTGATCGCGAACTCGTTGTCCCCGACCGCGGGCACACTCGGCGCCACCGCGGGCGGGGCCGTGGCCCTCGGCGTACGGCTGCTGACCGTGGACTCCAACGCCGTCGTGGTGCTCTTGGCGGCAGGCGTCTACCTGTGTGCGGCGCTCGCCGCCCTGCGCATACCTCTGGACAGCCTGGGCCCGGACCGCCACCCCGTGCGTCCACGGCTGTGGGCGACACTCCTGGACACCGCCCGCGGGCTCGCGGCGGGCATGCGCCTTCTGTCCGAGCCGCCGCGCAGGGAGGCCGCCTGGGCGCTCGCCTCCATGACGCTGATGCGCTTCTGCTACGGCGCGCTGACGGTCATGGTGCTGATGCTCTGCCGGTACGCCTGGTCGTCCGACTCCGAGGACGGTCTGGCCCTCCTGGGACTCGCCGTCGGTGTCTCGGGAGCCGGGTTCTTCGCTGCGGCACTGGTCACCCCGTCGGTCGCCGGGAGGCTGGGGCCGGCCCGCTGGATCGCCGTCTGCGCCGTCGGCGCCGCCGTCCTGGAACCCGCGCTCGCCCTGCCGTTCGCCGTGACCCCGATGCTGACCGCGGCCTTCGTGCTGGGCCTGACCACGCAGGGCGCGAAGATCGCCACGGACACGATCGTGCAGTTCGCGGTGGATGACGGCTTTCGTGGCCGGATCTTCTCCGTTTACGACGTGCTCTTCAACGTCGCGTTCGTCGGCGCCGCGGCGGTGGCCGCGCTCCTGCTGCCCGCTGACGGGCGATCGGTGCCCCTGGTGGTCACGGTCGCCGTTATCTACGCGGCAGTTGCTGTGGCTATGGCCCGCTTTGCGCAGCAGTAAGTGTCACATCAGTGCCACAGAGCCTGTATCGGCTACAGAGTTGCCCGCGAGTCCCGGTAGCTTACGTGCGTCTTATTTCACGCCACGTGCTCACATCACGTTCGAGGGGGACCCCCAAAGTGACCGTTCCGCCGCCGCAGGGCCAGAATCCGTTCGCCCAGCAGCCCACCGTTGCCGGGGACCAGCAGCCCGGCCAGCCCGGGGTCCCCCCGCAGCAGCCCTACGCGCCGTTCCCCCAGCAGGCCGGCGCCCCCGTTCCGCCCCCGGCTCCGACCGCGGGCAAGCGCTTCGGCAAGAAGGCCATGCGCATCGTCGGCCTGATCCTGGTCGCCATAGCCCTGTACGGGGTCAAGTGGTACCTCGGGCAGAGCGACGCGGAGACCACGTCCGTGGGCGCCTGCATGCACAACGACGGCACGCAGACCAGCCCCGACCTCCAGACGGTCGACTGCTCCTCGGGCGACTCGCAGTACAAGGTCCTCGAGAAGTTCGACGACACCAGCGACGAGAACAAGTGCAAGAGCGTCTCGGCGACGACGATCACCTACATCCAGACCGGCGGCGGTCACAACGTGGTGCTCTGCCTCAAGGAGACCAAGTAACAGCTCGGCCGGCATACGCCGAGGGGCGGTGTTTCACGTGAAACACCGCCCCTCGGCGTATCCGCGTCATGTTTCACGTGAAACATGACCTCGTCCTCAGGTCGGTCAGGACCTCGGTCCTGCGCGGCCCAAGTCGGTCAGGACCTCAGTCCTGCGCGGCCCACCACTCCTTGAGTGCCGCCACCGCCGCGTCGTGCTCCATCGGACCGTTCTCCAGCCGCAGTTCCAACAGGAACTTGTACGCCTGGCCGATCGCGGGCCCCGGTCCGATGTCGAGGATCTCCATGATCTGGTTTCCGTCGAGGTCCGGCCGGATGGAGTCCAGCTCCTCCTGCTCCTGTAGCTGCGTGATGCGCTCCTCCAGGCCGTCGTACGCACGCGATAGCGCCATGGCCTTGCGCTTGTTGCGCGTGGTGCAGTCGGACCTCGTCAGCTTGTGCAGACGGCTGAGGAGCGGACCGGCGTCGCGCACATAGCGCCGGACCGCGGAGTCCGTCCATTCCCCGGTGCCGTATCCGTGGAAGCGGAGATGGAGCTCGACCAGGCGCGAGACGTCCTTCACCAACTCGTTGGAGTACTTGAGCGCCGTCATCCGCTTCTTGGTCATCTTGGCGCCCACCACCTCGTGGTGGTGGAAGGAGACCCGCCCGTCCTTCTCGAAGCGACGCGTCCTGGGCTTACCGATGTCGTGCAGCAGGGCCGCGAGCCGAAGGACGAGGTCGGGGCCGTCCTCCTCCAGCGCCATCGCCTGCTCCAGGACGATCAGGGTGTGCTCGTAGACGTCCTTGTGCCGGTGGTGCTCGTCGCGCTCCAGACGCAGCGCCGGAAGCTCGGGCAGCACATGGTCGGCGAGCCCGGACTCGACGAGCAGCGTCAGCCCCTTGCGCGGCTCGGCAGCCAGGATCAGCTTGTTCAGCTCGTCCCGCACGCGCTCCGCCGACACGATCTCGATGCGCCCGGCCATGTCCTTCATCGCGGCGACGACGTCCGGGGCGACCTCGAAGTCGAGCTGCGCCGCGAAGCGGGCGGCACGCATCATCCGGAGCGGATCGTCGGAGAAGGACTCCTCCGCGGTGCCCGGCGTGCGCAGGACACGCGCCGCGAGGTCGTCCAGGCCACCGTGCGGGTCGATGAACTCCTTCTCCGGCAGGGCGACGGCCATCGCGTTCACGGTGAAGTCGCGACGGACCAGGTCCTGCTCGATCGAGTCGCCGTAGGAGACCTCGGGCTTGCGCGAGGTCCGGTCGTACGCCTCCGAGCGGTACGTCGTGACCTCGATCTGGAAGGACTGCTCCACGTCACCGACGCGCGCGTCCTTCTGCGCCCCCACGGTGCCGAACGCGATCCCGACCTCCCAGACGGCGTCCGCCCAGGGCCGCACGATCTTCAGGACGTCCTCGGGGCGGGCGTCGGTCGTGAAGTCCAGGTCGTTGCCGAGCCGGCCGAGGAGCGCGTCCCGGACCGAGCCGCCGACCAGGGCGAGCGAGAAACCCGCCTCCTGGAAACGGCGGGCGAGGTCGTCGGCGACAGGGGACACCCGCAGCAGTTCACTCACCGCGCGGCGCTGCACCTGACTCAGGGCACTGGGGTTCTCTTCGTTGGCGTTCGGCACAACGCAAAAGGGTACGTGGCCCGCACCACCGCGGGCGCCTCCATTAAACGTGCACACACCCCTGGACCGGAGCGCCCTGGGACTCCGCCTCCGATACACACACATAGAGGACAGGCCCACGGCCTCCCCCTGATCTTGTGGAGCAGACCGCGGCACTTCCCCTCCGCGCACATCGTTACCATGCGTGGACGCACATTCCGACGACCACTGACGACGACGAGGGACGGGCGAGCGCGTGGCCGAGGCGGCAGACTTCCAGGGGACGAGTCCCTCACCTGCCCGCCGCTGGATGCGGCGCACCGGGACGCTGCTCGCGGGTGTGCCCCTGATGGCCGGCCTGCTCCAGCTGCCCGCCTCCACGGCCGCTCACGCCTCCCAGCAGGCCGCCCCGGCCGACGCGGCGTCCTCCGGCGGCGTCGACGTCTCCCTGGACTCCCTGAGCCCCAGCGCCCCCACCGACGGCGACACCCTCACCGTCTCGGGCACGGTCACCAACAAGAGCAAGCAGACGGTTACCGACGCTCGAGTGGACCTGCGGCTGGGCCCCACGCTCAACAGCCGCACGGCGATCGACACTGTGACCAAGCGCACCCGGTACCAGCCCGGCTTCGACGGAGCCCCGGTCGACGAGAAGTACGCCGAGGAGTTCCCGAAGCTCGCTTCCGGCATCTCGCAGCACTTCAGCATCTCGGTGCCGGTCAAGAACCTGGATCTCGGTGACGACGGCGTCTACCAGCTCGGCGTCTCGCTGTCCGGCCGGTCCGCGAGCCAGCCGTACGAGCAGGTGCTCGGCATCCAGCGCACGTTCCTGCCCTGGCAGCCGGAGACCCCGGACACCAAGACGAAGACGACGTATCTCTGGCCCCTGATCTCCGACGTCCACCTCACGGCCGAGACGGGCTCGAACGAGGCGCAGACGCCGGTCTTCCAGAACGACGACCTGGCCAAGGAGATCGCCCCCGGCGGCCGGCTGGACCAGATGCTGTCCCTCGGCAGCAAGCTCGACGTCACCTGGGTCGTCGACCCGGACCTGCTGGCGTCCGTGGACGCGATGAGGGACAGCTACCGGGTCCAGGGCGAAGGCGACACCACCACCGCGGGCAAGAACCAGTCGGTCGCCAACGCCTGGCTCGACAAGCTGGAGAAGACGGTCGAGGACAAGGAGATCGTCGCCCTCCCCTTCGCAGACCCCGACCTGGCGTCGCTCGCGCACAACGGCAGGACCGTCACCGGATCCCTGAGCCGTCTCAAGGACGCCACCGACGTGGCCTCGGACACCGTCAAGACAATCCTGCACGTGACGCCGAACACCGACTTCGCCTGGCCCGTCGAGGGCGCGATCGATCCGTCGATCGTCAAGGTGGCCACCTCCGCCGGCGCCGACAAGGTGCTCACCCGCAGCGACAGCCTGCGGGAGACCAGCGGCCTCTCCTACACCCCGAACGCAGCCAGGCCCATCGGCGGTGGCACCACGGCGGTGGTCGCGGACGCGCGTATGTCCACGGCGTTCCAGGGCGACATGAGCAAGGCGGACGACTCGACGCGTGCCGTCCAGGCGTTCCTCGCCCAGAGCTTGATGACCAACCTGCAGCAGCCCGACAAGCAGCGCAGCATCGTGGTCGCGCCGCAGCGGATGCCCTCGGGCAGCCAGGCCCAGACGATGGCCCAGGCACTGACGGCGCTCCAGGACGGGAACTGGTCGCAGTCCCAGGACCTGACCGCGGCCGCCAAGGCAAAGCCGGACCCCAACGCCACGAGCCGGGTCCCGTCCGCCTCCTCCTACCCCTCGTCGCTGCGCAACGCGCGGCAGGAGCTGCCGCGGTCGGCCTTCGAGGACATCGAGGAGATCCAGCGCAAGCTCGACAGCTTCCAGGTGATCCTCATCGACCCCTCCCGGGTGGTCACTCCCTTCGGGCGGGCCATAGACCGGGGCACCTCCACCTCCTGGCGGGGCCACACCGCGCAGGCGGCGGCGTTCCGCACCGGGGTGAAGTCGTACCTAGAGGTGCTCACCGACCAGGTCAGACTGATCGACAAGTCGGAGACGAAGCTCTCGGGCCGCAGCGCCACGATCCCGGTGACGGTGCAGAACAACCTGGTGCAGGGCGTCGACAACCTCACGCTCCGCCTCACGTCGGAGCAGCCGACCCGTCTGAAGATCGATGACGCCCCCTTCGGTGAGCGGGCCATCGGTGTCTCGGGCGGCCACAGCCAGTCGGTGAAGTTCATCACCAACGCCAACGCCAACGGCCCGGTCAAGGTGGTCGCCCAGCTCTACACGGAGGACGGGCAGGCGTACGGGGACGCCGTCACCTTCGACGTGGACGTCAACGAGATCACGCCCACGGTGATGCTGGTCATCGCCGGCGGTGTGCTGCTCCTCGTCCTCGCCGGGTTCCGGATGTACACGCAGCGCAAGCGCGCGGTGGCCCGGCAGGCGGAGGAGGACCAGGAACAGGACGAAGCCGGGGACGAGGGTCTGAACACGGACACCGACGGCACCGTGGAGACTGAGGACACCGGCGCCCCGGACTCCCAGGACGGCCCCGCGGGGGAGTCCGGCACGGAGTCAGGGGCAGGCGGCCCGGAGCACCCGAGTGACCCGACACCGGACACCGCACCGGAAAGCACCGACCCGTCCGGCACGGGTGAGAGAGTGGACCGTTGAGCGATGTCGTGGCCGGTGGGCCCGGGGACGATGAGGTGGGGTAACCATGAACGCGCCGTACGACGGTGACCGCGGTCAGGGCGCGGGCGACTCGGGCTACCCCGAGGGTCCGCCGCCCGAGCCCGGCCAGACGCCACCGGGGCCCCCCGCGGACATGTACTTCCAGGACGCCTACGACCAGGATCCGTACCGCGGGCAGGACCTCTCCGCCCAGGATCCGGTCACCGAGGCGCTCTACGACCGCGCCGCGCACCCGCCGCCTCCCCCGGGCATGTACCAGCCTCAGCAGCCGCTCTACGCCCAGCCCCAGCCGCAGCAGTACGCACCCGATCCGCGCGTGTGGGCCCAGACGCCCCCGCCGGAGCCCGCCGGCCCGACGCGGCACCTGCCGTACGGCGAGGACCCGCGTACGACGCAGTTCGTCGGCGTGGACGACCTCGTCACGCAGGCCGGTGAAGAGCGCCACGAGCCGGACGCCTTCGCCCACCTGTTCCGGGACCAGCAGCAGGACGGCGCCCGCGCTCCGTTCGAGTCCGCGGCCGTGCCGGGCCCGTCGCCCGCGCCCTCCCCGCAGCATGGGCTGAACGGGCCCGCCGCGGCTCCTGCCGCCTCGCACGCCGCTCCCGCACCGAAGAAGGGCGGTCGTGCCTCGGGACTGCTGAAGTCGAGCGCGGTGATGGCCGCCGGCACGATGGTGTCGCGGCTCACCGGCTTCATCCGCTCCGCGCTCATCGTCTCGGCCCTGGGTGTCGGACTGCTTGGTGACACCTTCCAGATCGCCTACCAGCTGCCGACGATGATCTACATCCTGACCGTCGGCGGCGGCCTCAACTCCGTCTTCGTACCGCAGCTCGTCCGCGCGATGAAGGACGACGAGGACGGCGGTGAGGCCTACGCCAACCGGCTGCTGACCCTCGTCATGGTTGTCCTCGGGGCACTCACCGTGCTCGCGGTCCTCGGCGCACCGCTGCTGGTCCGCATGCTGTCCGCCGGGATCGCCGACAACCCGGCGGCCAACGACGTGGCGGTGACCTTCACCCGCTACTTCCTGCCCACGATCTTCTTCATGGGCGTCCACGTGGTGATGGGGCAGATCCTCAACGCACGCGGCAAGTTCGGCGCGATGATGTGGACGCCGGTCCTCAACAACATCGTCATCATCGTCACCCTGGGCCTGTTCATCTGGGTGTACGGCTCTGCGGCGAACTCCGGCATGAAGGTCACGACCATCCCGCCGGAGGGCGAGAAGCTTCTCGGCGTCGGTGTTCTGCTCGGCCTCGTCGTGCAGGCCCTTGCGATGATTCCGTACCTGCGGGAGACCGGTTTCCGGCTGCGGCTGCGGTTCGACTGGAAGGGCCACGGGCTCGGCAAGGCGGCGATGCTCGCCAAGTGGACCGTGCTCTTCGTCCTCGCCAACCAGGCGGGCGCCATCGTGGTCTCCCAGCTCTCCACAGCGGCGGGCAAGTCCTCGCCCGTCGACGGCACCGGCTTCGCCGCATACGCCAACGCCCAGCTCATCTGGGGGCTGCCCCAGGCCATCATCACCGTGTCGCTGATGGCCGCCCTGTTGCCGCGGCTTTCGCGCTCGGCCAACGAGGGCGACACCGGCGCGGTCCGCGACGACATCTCTCAGGGACTGCGCACCACGGCCGTCGCGATCGTGCCGATCTCCTTCGGATTCGTGGCCCTCGGCATTCCCATGTGCACCCTGATCTTCGGTTCCTCCGGAACCGGCGAGGCCACCAACATGGGCTACATGCTGATGGCCTTCGGTCTGGGCCTGATCCCGTACTCCGTGCAGTACGTCGTGCTCCGTGCCTTCTACGCCTACGAGGACACCCGGACGCCCTTCTACAACACGGTGATCGTGGCGGCGGTCAACGCCGGCGCGTCCGCGCTCTGCTTCTTCCTCCTGCCCTCCCGCTGGGCCGTGGTGGGCATGGCCGCCTCGTACGGGCTCGCCTACGCGATCGGCGTCGGCATCGCCTGGAACCGGCTGCGCAAGCGCCTGGGCGGCGACCTGGACGGCGCCCGCGTGATGCGCACCTACGCGCGGCTGGCCATCGCGGCGATTCCGGCGGCCCTGCTCAGCGGCGCCGCCTGCTACGGCATCAGCAAGTCGCTGGGGCAGGGCGTCGGCGGTTCCTTCCTCGCCCTGATCGGCGGCGGCGCCATCCTGCTCGGGGTCTTCTACGTCGCCGCGCGCAAGATGCGCATCGAAGAGCTCAACTCAATGGTCGGCATGGTCCGCGGGCGCCTGGGGCGATGACCCGGGGGTAAGCGCACAACCATCGTTCGCTGCTGTGTGTCGTGCATAGCGCCGGACTGTGGGCACAATTGGTTTCTGCGTCGGACAGCGCGCAACGGATGGGGAGGCAGGAACGACGGTGGCGGAACGGAGCACGGCTGCCGTCGACGTGGCAGACAACAGCGGCGACGAGCCGCTGACCGCGAAGGCGGACCAGTCCACGGCCGACGGGGTGGCCCAGAACCTGGAGCGGGACACGGAGAGCGACGAGGCACAGGGGAGCGGCGGGACCGAGAGTCCCGGGAAGGTCTCACCGCCCGAACTGCACAGCGGTCACAAGCTCGCCAGACGCTACCGTCTCGAGGAGTGCGTCACTCGTCTGGACGGTTTCAGCAGCTGGCGTGCGGTGGACGAGAAGCTCCGCCGCGCCGTCGGCGTGCACCTCCTGCCGGCCGACCACACCCGGGCCCGCTCGGTCCTGGCCGCGGCTCGGTCGTCCGCGCTGCTCGGTGATCCCCGTTTCGTCCAGGTCTTGGACGCGGTCGAGGAGAACGACCTCGTCTACGTCGTGCACGAGTGGCTTCCCGACGCCACGGAGCTGACGACGCTCCTCGCCTCGGGCCCGCTGGAGGTGCACGACGCCTACCAGATGGTCACCCAGGTGTCCCAGGCGATGGCCGCCGCCCACCGTGAGGGCCTCGCGCACCTCCGGCTGACCCCGGGAGCCGTCCTGCGCTCCTCGTCGGGCCAGTGGCGCATCCGCGGCCTCGCGGTCAACGCCGCCCTGCGGGGCATCAGTTCCGAGACCCCGCAGCGCACGGACACCGAGGCGATCGGCGCACTGCTGTACGCGGCGCTCACCCAGCGCTGGCCGTACGAGGACGACGCGTACGGTCTGTCCGGGCTGCCCAAGGGCGTCGGCCTGATCGCCCCCGACCAGGTCCGGGCGGGCGTCCACCGGGGCCTTTCGGAGCTCGCGATGCGTGCCCTCGTCAACGACGGTGCGACCGCCTCGCGCCAGGACCCGCCGTGCACGACGCCGGAGGAACTGGTCAGGGCGATCGGCGAGATGCCCCGCATCCGCCCGCCGGAGCCCGCGTTCACCGCCCCGCCCGAGTACCAGCGCACCACGTACCAGCAGGGCACGTACGGCAGGCAGACGCCGCATCCGGGCAGCACGCAGCCCGTCGCGCCTCCTCCGCCCCCGCTGCAGAGCCGTACGGGCAAAGCCCTCAAGTGGGCCGTCTCCGCCCTGCTCATCGCGGCGCTGGGTCTCGGCAGCTGGCAGCTGGCCGACGCTCTGATGGACCGTGGCGAGAGCGACGAGACCAACAAGACGCAGACCACGGACGGCAACGACAAGAACAGCGACCAGCACAAGCCGGTCAGGCCGATCTCGATCAAGGGCGCCCAGGAGTACTTCCCGGACGGCAAGTCGCAGCACCCCTCCGACGTCGGCCTGACCTACGACGGCAACAGCTCGACGTACTGGCGGACGTACTCCTACAACGGCGGTCCGGTGCTCGCGCCCTTCAAGCAGGGTGTGGGCATCGTCTACGACCTCGGGTCCCGGCGCAGCCTCTCCTCGGCCTCGATAGGGCTGAACTACGGCGGCGACCACACCACGATCACCTTGTACTCGGCGGACTCGCTGTCCTCGTCCGCCTCGCTCGGCTCCATGAAGAAGATCGCCTCGGCGACGACCTCCGGCCGGCAGCTCAAGATCTCCGCCGACAAGGCGGTGAAGACGCGCTACGTCCTGGTGTGGATCACCGCGGCGCCCTACGCCGGCAAGGACGAGTTCAGCGGCGCCGGCTACAAGCAGGCCATAACGGATGTGAAGTTCACCGGCTGACAGCCCGTCGACGAAGGGGAGGGGTCCGGTGGCCGACGACGGCTCATACGACGACGCGAGCGACCAGGACCTCCTGGGCCGCCATGTCGCGGGTGATCCCGAGGCCTTCGGCGAGCTCGTACGACGACACCGGGACCGCCTATGGGCCGTGGCGCTGCGGACGCTGGGAGACCGCGAGGAGGCCGCTGACGCGGTCCAGGACGCACTGGTCTCCGCCTATCGGGCAGCCCACACCTTCCGCGGCCAGTCGGCCGTCACCACCTGGCTGCACCGCATCACGGTCAACGCCTGTCTGGACCGCGCCCGGAAGACCGCGTCCAGGAAAACCTCGCCGATGGACGACACCGAGCGGCTCGAACAGCTCCTGGAACCGCACGAGTCGGCGTCCGCCCCCGCCGAGCGCAACGACCTCCACCGCGAACTCGTCGAGGCGCTGGGCACCCTCCCGCCCGACCAGCGGGCCGCCCTCGTCCTCGTGGACATGCAGGGCTATCCCGTGGCCGAGGCCGCCCGCGTCCTGGACGTACCCACGGGCACGGTGAAGAGCCGCTGTTCCCGTGGAAGAGCCAGACTGCTGCCGTTGCTCACGCATCTCCGTACGGAGAGCGGAAGCGACACGGACGAAGAGAAGTCGGGCGACGGACGGAACCGGACGCAGGGGACGTCCGTCCCACCGGCAGCAGGACCACAGGGAGCGGGACCAAGCGATTCGGCCGCGATGAAGGGCGGAGGTGGGCGAGGGTGACATCCACGACCGGCACGGCCGGGCATCCGGACGTGACAGAGCTCTCCGACCTCACCGAGGGCCTCCTCTCCCCTGCTCGCAGCGCGGACGTCCGGCAGCACCTGCACGACTGCCCGCTGTGTGCGGACGTCCACGCCTCCCTGGAAGAGATCCGAGGGCTCCTGGGCACGCTGCCCGGCCCGTCTCGTATGCCCGTCGACGTGGCGGAGCGCATCGACGCCGCGCTGGCCGCAGAAGCCCTCCTGAGCGCCACGACACCCGAGCCGGAATCCGCGACGCCTGACGACGAGCCGGCCGCACCGACCCGGTCGGACATCGACAGCGCACCTGTTTCACGTGAAACATCGCCCGCTTCAGCCGGGCACCGCCCCGCAGGACATCCCCGGGCCACCACCGGACCGGGCCGTGCCCCTCGGCTGCGTCGTGGCCGCCGCGGGGCTATCGCCCTCGGTGCCGTCTTCACGGCTGCCGCGTTGGGGCTCGGCACTCTCCTCGTCCAGTCGCTGACCGACGGCAACCCCGGCGACACGCCAGCCACCTCGGCACAGCGGCACACCGACGAAGCGCACACCTTCGCCGACGGCAAGCTGGAGGACCAGGTCGCGGGACTGCTCGCCGAGGAGAAGAGCCCCGGCACCCGCAGCAAGAAGCCGTGGGGTGCCGAGTCCGACGGCTCAGGGCCCGGAAGCAGCGAACCGAAGACCCTTCAGGAGACCGGGGTACCGATCCCGGAGTGCGTCCAGCAGGCCGTCAACCGCCGGGACGCCGTTCTCGCCGCTTCCGAGGGCGTCTACAAGGGAACGAGTGCGTACCTCGTCGTCCTGCCGCACGCCACGGACCCCTCGCGCGTCACGGCCTACGTCATCGACGCCACCTGTGTGGATCAGGCGGCGGTCAAGGGCAAGGTGCTGGTGACCCGCTCGTACGCCCGGCCCTGAGCACCCGGTGCCCGGCGAACGCTGCGCCGGCACGTGTCCGAGCCGCGGTCTCAATGCCGGTCGGCCCCGACATGCGTCATCCCCCGCACCCCCGTACCCTGTGCCGACTCCGTGTGCCCGGACACACTGGGAATGCAAGGCCCTTAGGATCCGTTGGGTCGGGTGAGAGTTCAGAGCGAGGCTCCCACCGGCAGTACGCAGCAGTCTCCAGAGACGAGGAATCAAGCCGTGAGCGACGTCCGTAACGTGATCATCATCGGCTCCGGGCCCGCCGGCTACACGGCGGCGCTCTACACCGCGCGCGCGTCGCTGAAGCCGCTGGTGTTCGAGGGCGCCGTCACAGCCGGCGGTGCGCTGATGAACACCACCGAGGTGGAGAACTTCCCCGGCTTCCAGGACGGGATCATGGGCCCCGAGCTCATGGACAACATGCGTGCCCAGGCCGAGCGCTTCGGCGCGGAGCTCGTTCCGGACGATGTCGTCGCCGTCGACCTGACCGGCGAGATCAAGACCGTCACCGACACCGCCGGCACAGTGCACCGCGCGAAGGCCGTCATCATCACCACGGGCTCGCAGCACCGCAAGCTCGGCCTGCCCAACGAGGACGCCCTCTCGGGACGAGGCGTCTCCTGGTGCGCGACCTGTGACGGCTTCTTCTTCAAGGACCAGGACATCGCCGTGATCGGCGGCGGTGACACCGCGATGGAGGAGGCCACCTTCCTCTCCCGCTTCGCCAAGTCGGTGACGATCGTCCACCGCCGGGACACCCTGCGGGCCTCCAAGGCCATGCAGGACCGCGCGTTCGCCGACCCCAAGATCAAGTTCATCTGGGACAGCGAAGTCGCCGAGATCGAGGGTGACCCCAAGCTCTCGGGTCTGAAGCTGCGCAACCTCCAGACGGGCGAGATCTCCGACCTGGCGGTGACCGGCCTGTTCATCGCGATCGGGCACGACCCGCGCACCGAGCTCTTCAAGGGTCAGCTGGAGCTGGACGACGAGGGGTACCTGAAGGTCGCCGCTCCCTCGACCCGGACGAACCTGACCGGTGTCTTCGGCGCCGGTGACGTCGTCGACCACACGTACCGCCAGGCGATCACCGCGGCCGGCACCGGCTGCTCCGCCGCCCTCGACGCGGAGCGCTTCCTCGCCGCCCTTGCCGACGGCGAGGCGACCGCCGAGCCCGAGAAGACCACTGTCTGACCCCCCGTCCGCCCCACCGCACCACCGAGTTAAGGAGCCCGCCGTGGCCGGCACCCTGAAGAACGTGACCGACGACTCCTTCGAGCAGGACGTCCTCAAGAGCGACAAGCCCGTCCTGGTGGACTTCTGGGCCGCCTGGTGCGGTCCCTGCCGCCAGATCGCGCCGTCGCTCGAGGCCATCGCCGCCGAGTACGGGGACAAGATCGAGATCGTCAAGCTGAACATCGACGAGAACCCGGGCACGGCCGCCAAGTACGGCGTCATGTCCATCCCGACCCTGAACGTCTACCAGGGTGGCGAGGTCGCCAAGACCATCGTCGGTGCGAAGCCGAAGGCCGCGATCGTGCGGGACCTCGAGGACTTCATCGCCGAGTAGTCGGTGACGCCGCCACACCCGGCGGTGATGTTTCACGTGAAACACGAATGGGCCAACCTCCCGAGGTTGGCCCATTCGCATGTGCGGGCGCGGAGGGCTGCGCCGCTCACAGCGGTCGCAGCGCGGGTTCCTTCTGTACGGCCCCCAACAGACGGTCGAGCGCCAGCTCCACGTCTTCCTTCCAGGAGAGCGTCGTACGCAGCTCCAGTCGCATCCTCGGGTACCGGGGATGCGGCCGCACGGTCTTGAAGCCGACGGCCAGGAGGTGATCGGCGGGGAGCACGCAGGCCGGCTCTTCCCAGCGCGCGTCCCCGAAAGCCTCGATCGCCTTGAAGTTGCGACGCAGCAGATCCTTGGCGACCGTCTGGACCATCACCCGGCCGAGGCCCTGCCCCTGATACGCCGGGAGGATGAAGGCGGTCATCAGCTGGACCGCGTCCGGCGAGACGGGGCTGGTCGGGAAGGCTGTGGAACGAGGGACATACGCAGGCGGCGCGTACATCACGAAGCCGACCGGTTGATCGTCCACGTAGACGACCCGGCCGCACGATCCCCAGTCCAGCAGGACGGACGAGATCCAGGCTTCCTTCTCCAGTGCCGGGGTGCCCGCCTTTATCGCGGCTTCGCCGCTGACGGGGTCCAGTTCCCAGAAGACGCACGAGCGACAGCGCTGGGGGAGGTCCGGAAGGTTGTCCAGCGTGAGCGGTACGAGCCGACGCCCCATGAAGGCAGTTCCTCGCTTCCTTCGCCCGCTGCTTCGCGGGCGGCTGTCAGAGCGCTTCGCTCCCTGAGCAGGCTGCCGACGAATCCGCCGACCGCTCCCAGGCCCAGGCCGGCAGTCACCAGACCGGAACGGCTCACGGTTTGCATGGCCCCCGCCTCCCCGATGAGGTGCTGCCAGGTGGATGCGCCATACCCGTTCGCATCGTATCCACGATGCGATTCCATAGATACCGCCAGAAAGCAAAGAGCGGGCCGTCTTCCGGTACACACCGGACACGGCCCGCTCAGGTGGTGGAGTGACGTTCCACCGCCCGCCGACTAGCTTTCGGTCTCCTCGGCGTCGTCGTCCAGGAGGCTCTTCTGCAGGACGGGGCCGACCCCGGGGGCGAGGCTACCGAGGATTCGCTCCAAGTCCTCGACCGAGGCGAACTCGACGGTGATCTTGCCCTTCTTCTGCCCCAGGTCGACCTTCACCCGTGTCTCGAAGCGGTCCGAGAGCCGCGTCGCGAGGTCGCTCAGTGCTGGGGAGAGCACGGCCCCGGCCCGCGGCCCCTTGGAGCGCGGTGCGGTCTGCGGCCGCGACCCCATGAGGGTGACGATCTCCTCGACGGCTCGCACCGACAGCCCCTCGGCAACGATCCGGTGGGCGAGGCGGTCCTGCTCCTCCGAGTCGTCGACGGAGAGCAGAGCGCGGGCGTGTCCTGCGGACAGCACGCCGGCCGCCACCCGCTTCTGGACCGAGGGGGAGAGTCTCAGCAGACGCAGGGTGTTGGAGACCTGCGGGCGCGACCGGCCGATGCGGTCCGCGAGCTGGTCGTGGGTGCAGTTGAAGTCCTTGAGGAGCTGGTCGTAGGCGGCCGCCTCCTCCAGCGGGTTCAGCTGAGCCCGGTGCAGGTTCTCCAGCAGCGCGTCCAGGAGAAGCTTCTCGTCGTCCGTGGCCCGCACGATCGTCGGGATCGCCTCGAGCCCGGCCTCCCGGCAGGCCCTCCAGCGCCGCTCACCCATGATGAGCTCGTAGCGCGCCGGTCCCACCTGGCGCACGACGACCGGCTGGAGCAGACCGACCTCCTTGATGGAGGTGACCAGCTCGGCGAGAGCGTCCTCGTCGAAGACCTCACGGGGCTGCCGCGGGTTCGGAGTGATCGAGTCGAGCGGCAGTTCGGCGAAGTGGGCACCGACCGGCTCGGCCGGCGCCTCCACGGTCGTGTATGTGGGCAGCTCCTCTGTTTCACGTGAAACAGGAGGAAGCGTGGCCACCTTGGCCGCCGCGATTCCGCGCTCGGCGGTGAGTACCGGTACGGACGTCGGCGAAGTGGACGCGCCACTCGCAGCCGGGGCCGTCATCTTTTCCCCTGTGGGGGCAGCAGGGATCAGTGCGCCGAGACCTCGGCCCAACCCCCTCCGTCGCTCGCTCACTGGATCCCCTCCACCATGTTCTGACCGTTCTGTGCGCCCACGTGGGCATGCTGCGCGTCGTAAGCAAGTCCGACGCCGCGCAACGCGATTTCCCGCGCCGCCTCCAGATAGGAGAGGGCACCGCTCGATCCTGGATCGTAGGTCAGCACCGTCTGCCCGTAGCTGGGGGCCTCCGAGATACGGACCGAGCGCGGGATGCTCGTCCGCAGCACCTCGTCGCCGAAGTGGCTGCGTACCTCGTCCGCGACCTGGGACGCCAGCCGGGTCCGGCCGTCGTACATGGTGAGCAGGATGGTCGACACGTGCAGGTTCGGGTTGAGGTGGCCCCGCACCAGATCGACGTTGCGCAGGAGCTGTCCGAGGCCTTCCAGCGCGTAGTACTCGCACTGGATCGGGATCAGGACTTCCGCTCCGGCCACCAGAGCGTTGACCGTCAGCAGACCGAGGGACGGCGGGCAGTCGATGAGGATGTAGTCCAGCGGCTGCTCGTAGGCCTGGATCGCCCGCTCCAGCCTGCTCTCCCGTGCCACCAGGGACACCAGCTCGATCTCCGCACCGGCGAGATCGATGGTGGCGGGCGCACAGAAGAGTCCCTCGACATCCGGGACCGGCTGGACGACCTCGGAAAGCGGCCTGCTGTCGATCAGCACGTCGTAGATCGACGGCACTTCGGCGTGATGGTCGATGCCGAGCGCGGTGGAGGCGTTGCCCTGAGGGTCGAGGTCGATCACCAGGACGCGGCTGCCGTGCAGGGCGAGCGACGCGGCCAGGTTGACCGTGGTCGTGGTCTTACCCACCCCGCCCTTCTGGTTGGCGACCACCATGACGCGTGTCTGCTCCGGCCGTGGCAGGCCTTCGCCGGCACGGCCAAGAGCCTCCACTGCCAGTTGGGCAGCACGACCGATGGGAGTGTCGTCCATCGGGGGCGGTGTTTCACGTGAAACATCGTCCCCCATCGACTCGGTACGGGGACCGGGGACCGGATCGGTCATCGGTCCCGCGATGTTGGCGTCGGACCGCAAGGATTCACTCTCCTCGACTTCAGGCTCGCAATGAACAGAGCCTCCCATGTCTTCGGGGTCGTGAACCAGCGAGGCCCGTGGTTCTGTGGAGAAATCCACCTCTGTGGACAACTCCGCAGTCTCTTCGAGTGAACCGAGGGGTTTCCGATCGCGGGGTTCGGCCGCGGCGCGGCCGCGACTGATGATGCCGTGCAGCAGTGAGCGACGTTTCACGTGAAACAAGATGCCTAGCGACCGCCGCCATATCGGCGCGACACTCCGGTATGGGTAGGTTTGGCAGCTTGTGTGGAGTACGGCTCGTCGTCAGGACGGATCAACAGGGAGAAAGCCCTGACGTGACAAAAAAAACTCTCGGCTCCGCCGGGGCGGAGCCGAGAGTCGAGGCATTTCGAGCGACGGGCAGACGTCAGCGGCGACGTCGCGTGCGGGTGGTCCTAGCCGCCTTGGCACGCTTCGCCGCGAAGCGCACCCCGCCCGGGCTCTCCCCTACCTCCACCCGCACCACGGTGGAGAGGGGGTCCACGACGCCGTCGCCCACATGGAGGATGGACGTCCCGACGGCACCCAGCTTGCTCAGTGCCGTCGCGGCGCTCTTGAGCTCCTCCTCGGCCGTGTCCCCCTTGAGGGCCAGCATCTCGCCGTACGGCCGCAGCAGAGGGATGCCCCACGTCGCCAGCCGGTCCAGCGGCGCCACGGCGCGAGCGGTCACCACATGGACCGGGGGCAGCTTCCCCATGACCTCCTCGGCCCGACCCCGCACGACCGTCACGTGATCGAGGCCGAGCAGCTCGACCACCTCGGTGAGGAAGGTGGTCCGACGCAGAAGCGGTTCGAGCAGCGTGATCTTGAGGTCCTCACGGACGAGTGCCAGGGGGATACCGGGCAGACCGGCACCGGAGCCGACGTCGCAGACGGTCACGCCCTCAGGGACGACCTCCGAGAGCACCGCGCAGTTCAGCAGGTGGCGCTCCCACAGGCGGGGCACCTCGCGAGGGCCGATCAGCCCGCGCTGCACTCCCGCCTCGGCCAGCAGCTCCGCGTACCGGACCGCGTCCGCGAAGCGATCGCCGAATACGGCGCGCGCCTCCTCGGGCGTAGGGGGGAGCTCCGCTGCCTCCGTCACGGGGACCGTCCTTCCGTACCGCATAAGCGCACTGAGCGCTGACTTCCAGGACTATCAGGGACTACAGCTGCCGGGACCGCAGCTGTCGGGGACTACCAGGCTGACAAAGCTCGGCCCCGTCTGCGCAACAGACGGGGCCGGAGAAACGTACGTACCGATCAGGCGGGAAGCACGACGACGAAGCGCTCCGGCTCCTCGCCCTCGGACTCGCTGCGCAGGCCCGCGGTCTTGACCGCGTCGTGGACCACCTTGCGCTCGAAGGGCGTCATCGGGTCCAGCTTCACGGGCTGGCCGGAGTTCCGGGCGTCAGCCGCGGCCTTGGCGCCGATCTCGGAGAGCTCCTCACGCTTCTTCGCGCGGTAACCCCCGATGTCCAGCATCAGGCGGCTGCGGTCGCCGGTCTCCCGGTGCACGGCCAGGCGCGTGAGCTCCTGGAGGGCCTCCAGCACCTCGCCGTCCCGGCCGACCAGCTTCTGCAGGTCACGGCCGCCGGCGTCGCTGATGATCGAGACAGCGGCGCGGTCGGCCTCGACGTCCATGTCGATGTCACCGTCGAGATCGGCGATGTCGAGCAGACCTTCGAGGTAGTCCGCCGCGATCTCGCCCTCCTGCTCCAGACGGCTCAGGGTGTCGCCCTCGGCGGCGGCGGAGGTGGTGCCTTCCGTCACGGGATGGACTCCTTCTTACTTCTTGGACGGGGACTTGGGCCGCTGCGGACCCTTGCGCCCGGACTGGGCTTTGCTGCGGGTACCGGTGCCGGGCTGGGTCGCGCCACCTGCCGGCTTGGCGGTGCCGGGCGCGGCGTCCTGCGGCTGGTCGGACTTGGTCAGCGAGGTCTTCGGCTCGGCCTCGGCCGCTGCCTTGGCCGCGGCCGAGGCACGCTGGGACTTCGACTGCCGCTTCGGCTGCTGGCGCTTTGGCGTGGCGGCGACGGTCGTCGTGGTGCCGTCCTCGGTCTCCACGACGGTCGCGGTGTCGCTCTTCGCCACCGTGCCGTCGGCCTGGGCCGCGAGGCCCGCCTTCGTCAGGCTGTTGATGAACTTCCGCTCGAACTCGTTGCGGTCACGGCCCTTGGCGACGATGGCCTTGACGATGGCCTTCTCGCCGCGCCGGCGGATCTTGCCGTGGCTGACCACGTGCTTCTGCAGGCGCTCGAGGTAGGCGGCCTGGGCCTTGCTGCCCGGGGTCGGGTTGTTGCGGATGACGAACATCTGCTGGCCCATGGTCCACACGTTGGTGGTCAGCCAGTAGACGAGGACACCGACCGGGAAGTTGATGCCGAAGACGGCGAACATGACCGGGAAGACGTACATCAGCATCTTCTGCTGCTGCATGAACGGCGTCTTCACCGTGGTGTCGACGTTCTTCGTCATCAGCTGGCGCTGCGTGTAGAACTGCGACGCGGACATCATGACGATCATGACCGCGGTCACGACCCGGACATCGGTCAGGGTGGCGCCGAGGGAGGAGACCTTCTCCGCGCCGTCCGTGAACTTCGCCGCGAGCGGGGCACCGAAGATGTGCGCCTTACGGGCGCTCTCCAGCAGCTGATCGTCGATGACGCCGATCGTCTTGCCGGTCGCGATGCCGTTGAGCACGTGGTACAGGGCGAAGAAGAACGGCGACTGCGCCAGGATGGGAAGGCACGAGGAGAGCGGGTTGGTACCCGACTCCTTGTACAGCTTCATCATCTCTTCGGACTGGCGCTGCTTGTCGTTCTTGTAGCGCTCCTGGATCTTCTTCATCTCGGGCTGCAGCGTCTGCATCGCCCGGGTCGCCTTGATCTGCTTCACGAAGAGCGGGATCAGGCAGATACGGATCAGGATCACCAGGGACACGATGGACAGGCCCCAGGCCCAGCCCGTGTCGGCCCCGAAGAGCTTTCCGTACACGGAGTGGAACTGGACGATGACCCAGGAAACGGGTGTCGTGATGAAGCTGAAGAGACTGGCAATCGTGTCCACTAATCAGGCTCCTTGAGCATGGGACGGGGTCTCGGCGGCCGGGCTCGAGGGATGGTCGGACATGCCATGCCCTTCGATGGCCGGTTCGGCGGCGGAGGTCCCGCCCTTGCGTGCACGCCAGGCGTTGCGGATCATCTCGTGCCACCGCGGACGCTTGCGCTGCGGAACATGGTCCACACCGCCCAGCGACCACGGATTGCACCGGAGGATGCGCCAGGCGGTGAGTGCCGTTCCCTTGACCGCACCATGCCGGTCGATGGCCTGGTAGCCGTAGTGGGAGCACGACGGGTAGTACTTGCACACCGGCCCGAGCAGCGGGCTGATGGTCCACTGGTACAGCTTGATCAGCGCCAGCAGCGGGTACTTCATCGCGCGCCCCCTCCCAGCAGCCGCTCCAGGGCGGCATCCAGGTCTCGGGCCAGCTGTGCATGGTCGGCGTCGCCCGCACCGGGCAGCGCTCGTACTACTACCAGGCTACCGGGGGGCAACAGGGCCACTCGGTCCCGCATCAGATGGCGAAGCCTGCGCTTCACCTTGTTGCGTACGACCGCCCCGCCCACGGCCTTGCTGACAACGAAACCCGCACGCACCGGGGGAGCGCTCTCCCCAGGCGCGTGCGGGTCCGTTGCACCGCTACGTAGATGGACGACGAGAAGCGGGCGTCCGGCCCGGCGTCCTCGGCGTACCGCGGTCGCGAAGTCCTCGCGCCGCCTCAGCCGATGCTCGGTAGGCAGCACGTCATGACCTGTTAAGTGATCAGGCGGACAGGCTCGCGCGACCCTTGCCACGACGGTTCGCGAGAATCGCGCGGCCGGCACGGGTGCGCATCCGCAGGCGGAAGCCGTGGGTCTTGGCGCGACGACGGTTGTTCGGCTGGAAGGTGCGCTTGCTCACTCGGGGGCTCCAGAAAGAATCGGTGGTGGCGGGGTGCCGTCCTGGCTGTCACCGTGCGCCCACGAGTAGCTCGTATTACGCCCGAGTGCACCGCTTCCCGATCACTGAACGTGACCTGTGCCCATCGGAGGCAGGCGGCAGCAGCCATCGACAACTCGACCTGGTTACGGTACGCGCGGTTACGCCATCCGGTCAAACCAGCCTCTCGCAGGGGACACTGTCCACAGGCTGGGGACAACAACTTGAACCGCATGGGTCGCCCTGACTACCGTGGCCGAACTCCGATTCGTTCCCTTCTCCCTGCGCCATCTGATTCGTTCCCCCCTGCCCCACCCGAGTTACATCCCGACCTGTTCCCAGAACCACACGTTCGTGGGACCCGTGAGAGAGCGTGCCCTGTGGCTGACGTACCTGCCGATCTTGCCGCAGTGTGGCCACGAGTACTGGAACAACTTCTCGGTGAGGGCCGCGGGCAGGGTGTGGAGGCGAAGGACGAGCACTGGATCAAGCGCTGTCAGCCCCTGGCCCTCGTCGCGGACACGGCGCTGCTCGCGGTTCCGAACGAGTTCGCGAAGGGCGTACTCGAAGGCCGGCTCGCCCCTGTCGTCAGTGAGACGCTGAGCCGCGAGTGCGGCCGGCCGATCCGCATCGCGATCACGGTCGACGACTCCGCGGGCGAGCCCTCCGGCCCGCCCGCGCCCCCCCGCTACGAGGAGTCCGAGCTCCCCGCCGGTCCCGACCAGGGACGTGATCCGTACGACGGCCAGGGCCGCGACGGGCGCGAGGGGTACGACGGCCCGGCACGTGACACACGGGACGGCCGTGACGCACGTGACAGCCGTGATCCCCGTGACGGGCACAGCCAGGGCGGCCGGCACTCGCGTGACAGCCGGGACGGCTACGACCAGGGCCGCGACGAGCGGAATCCTTACGACAACCGGGACAACCGGGACAACCGCGACGGCTACGAGCGCTACGGGCGGCACCGCGCCGACGACCACCGGTCCGGCCGCCCCGAGCAGCTGCCGCAGGGTCCCGGCGACCACCTGCCGACCGCCCGCCCCGCCTACCCGGACTACCAGCGCCCGGAGCCGGGCGCCTGGCCGCGTCCGTCGCAGGACGACTACGGGTGGCAGCAGCAGCGGCTCGGCTTCCCCGACCGCGACCCGTACGCGTCGCCCTCGCAGGACTACCGCCCCCAGGCGATGGACCGCCCGCCCTACGAGCAGCAGCGCCAGGACTACGAGCCGCGCGACGGCCGTCGCGACCTCGACCGGCGCGACCTCCAGGAGCCGCAGTCGCCCTCCGGCCATGTGCACCGCGGTGGCTCGGTCGGCTCCTCGCTGCCCGCGGCGAGCGGCGCACCCGGTCCGCTGGCCGCCCAGCCGGCGCCGGCGGCGGGTCCCGGCGAGCCCACCGCGCGCCTCAACCCGAAGTACCTCTTCGACACCTTCGTCATCGGCGCCTCGAATCGCTTCGCGCACGCCGCCGCGGTCGCCGTCGCCGAGGCGCCCGCGAAGGCGTACAACCCGCTCTTCATCTATGGGGAGTCGGGCCTCGGCAAGACGCACCTGCTGCACGCGATCGGGCACTACGCCCGCAGCCTGTACCCCGGCACGCGCGTGCGGTACGTGAGCTCGGAGGAGTTCACCAACGAGTTCATCAACTCGATCCGCGACGGCAAGGGCGACAGCTTCCGCAAGCGGTACCGCGAGATGGACATCCTGCTGGTCGACGACATCCAGTTCCTCGCGGACAAGGAGTCGACGCAGGAGGAGTTCTTCCACACCTTCAACACGCTCCACAACGCGAACAAGCAGATCGTGCTGTCCTCGGACCGGCCCCCCAAGCAGCTGGTGACCCTGGAGGACCGACTGCGCAACCGCTTCGAGTGGGGTCTGATCACGGACGTCCAGCCGCCCGAGCTGGAGACGCGTATCGCGATCCTCCGCAAGAAGGCGGTGCAGGAGCAGCTCAACGCCCCGCCGGAGGTGCTGGAGTTCATCGCGTCCCGGATCTCGCGGAACATCCGCGAACTGGAGGGCGCGCTGATCCGGGTGACGGCGTTCGCGTCGCTCAACCGGCAGCCCGTGGACCTCGGACTCACCGAGATCGTCCTCAAGGACCTCATCCCGGGCGGCGAGGACTCCGCTCCCGAGATCACTGCGACGGCCATCATGGCGGCCACCGCCGACTACTTCGGGCTGACGGTGGACGACCTGTGCGGGTCCTCCCGCAGCCGCGTCCTGGTGACGGCCCGCCAGATCGCCATGTACCTCTGCCGGGAGCTCACCGATCTGTCGCTGCCGAAGATCGGCGCGCAGTTCGGCGGCCGTGACCACACGACCGTCATGCACGCGGACCGCAAGATCCGCGCGCTGATGGCGGAGCGGCGCTCCATCTACAACCAGGTCACCGAGCTCACGAACCGCATCAAGAACGGCTGACGCCAAAGCGATACGGCCGCACGGGCGCTCTCGGGTCTTCTCCCCGGGGGCGCCTTTCGCCGTCCCGGGACAGCCCCCGGGCGCCGTTCCCGGACAGTCCCCGGGCGTCCCCAGCGCCCAGGAGGGGGCTCGGCCGGCTCCCCCAGGCGCTCATCCAGATCCGGGGCCGCACCTCCATAGGCGGACCTTCCCAGTCGTCCCAGCCGATCCCCGGAACGCCCCGGAAGCGTTCTCCCGCGCCTTCGGAGTTCCCCCAGGGGGCATCTCCCGGGCTCCCGAACCGCCTCCAAAACCGTTCCGCGGACCTCCCGCGGCCCCTCCGAGGGCGTTTTCACCCCCCGAAATCGGCCCGTGCACCGACGCACAACCGTCATCCACTGTTCGAATAGGGCCGGGGTTACGGCCGCCCTCCACAGATGTGGGGACTTTCTCGCGTCCACATCCTGGGGACCGCGAAGTTGTCCAGACGGTGTCCACAGGGGACCCTGTCCAAAGTCCGTCGGGCCAGGTCAGGGGGCTGTGGATCCGTGGACGAAGGATCTCCACAGGCTGTGGACGAAGAAATGATCCACAGGCTGTGCAGGAAGTTGTCCACCGGCGGCCCACAGGACCGGGCCGCTTGTCCCCAGCCTCTCCCAGCTTCTCCACATGCCTGTCCACTGTTCGGCAACGCGGCGCGCCTTCTCACCGTCTCGAGTGAAAGGCGTCACACCAAGGTGTCTGGTTGGCCTGTGGGGAACGTGGGTAAAACTGGGGACGGCGTTGGGGAGAAGTGCCCCCTGCCTGTGCATCGGGTGTGCAGAACTTTTCCCCGTCCACAGAGAACCCCGGTTGTCCACCGCCGTCGCCCACAGGGCCGGTGGACAAAATTTGCCGTCTGAGCTGCGAAAACGGGGTTATCCACGGTTTCCACAGCCCCTACTACTACTCCCAACTAGAGAGAGCTGGGAATCCGTTTCGAAGTGGGGGCTGTGCACAACTCGGGGTCGGGAGCTCCGCTGCCGCTCGGCACGACTTGACCGAGGGGGGCACCGACTGTCAGTGCGGTGCGTCAGACTGGTCCCCGGTGTCCTTCCCGTCACAGGGACCGACGACACCGAGTCAGACAGCGAAGGCCAGCAGGGCGAGAGCGCCGGCAACAGACGGAGGCGGCAACGGTGAAGATCCGGGTGGAACGCGACGTACTCGCGGAGGCAGTGGCCTGGGCGGCACGCAGCCTCCCGGCCCGTCCGCCGGCGCCTGTCCTCGCCGGCCTCCTGCTGAAGGCCGAGGACGGCTCCCTGAGCCTGTCGAGCTTCGACTACGAGGTCTCGGCCCGCGTCTCCGTGGACGCCGAGATCGACGAGGAGGGCACGGTCCTCGTCTCCGGCCGCCTCCTCGCCGACATCTGCCGCGCGCTCCCCAACCGGCCGGTGGAGATCTCCACAGACGGTGTACGGGCGACCGTGGTCTGCGGCTCCTCGCGCTTCACCCTCCACACCCTGCCTGTGGAGGAGTACCCGGCGCTGCCCCAGATGCCGTCGGCGACCGGCACGGTCCCCGGCGAGGTCTTCGCCTCGGCGGCCGCCCAGGTGGCCATCGCCGCCGGCCGTGACGACACGCTGCCGGTGCTCACCGGTGTGCGGATCGAGATCGAGGGCGACACCGTCACGCTGGCCTCCACCGACCGCTACCGCTTCGCGGTCCGCGAGTTCCTGTGGAAGCCGGAGAACCCGGACGCCTCCGCGGTCGCCCTGGTGCCCGCCAAGACGCTCCTGGACACCGCCAAGGCCCTCACGAGCGGCGACAACGTGATCCTGGCCCTGTCCGGCTCCGGCGCGGGCGAGGGGCTCATCGGCTTCGAGGGCGCCGGCCGTCGTACGACCACCCGTCTGCTCGAAGGCGACCTGCCGAAGTACCGCACGCTGTTCCCGACGGAGTTCAACTCCATCGCCGTCATCGAGACCGCCCCCTTCGTGGAGGCCGTCAAGCGTGTGGCCCTGGTCGCCGAGCGGAACACCCCGGTGCGCCTCAGCTTCGAGCAGGGCGTGCTCATCCTGGAGGCCGGCTCCAGCGACGACGCACAGGCTGTGGAAAGGGTCGACGCCCAACTGGAGGGCGACGACATCTCGATCGCCTTCAACCCGACGTTCCTGCTCGACGGCCTGAGCGCCATCGACTCGCCCGTCGCCCAGCTCTCCTTCACGACCTCGACCAAGCCCGCCCTGCTCAGCGGCAGGCCCGCGGTGGACGCCGAGGCGGACGAGGCCTACAAGTATCTGATCATGCCGGTGCGCCTCAGCGGCTGACCCGCGGACAGACGAAGACCGCAGGTGGGGGCGTACGCCTGAGCGGCTGTGCCCACAGGTGTGCGTGAGCGTCCGGGTTTAGGCTCGGACGAGGCACGAAAGTGCTCTCACGCCACGTCGAAAACCTAAGGAACAACTGATGGAGCTCGGTCTCGTCGGCCTCGGCAAGATGGGCGGCAACATGCGCGAGCGGATTCGCCGCGCAGGCCACACCGTCATCGGATACGACCGCAACCCGGACGTCGCCGATGTCCACAGCCTCGAAGAGCTCGTGGGCCGGCTCAAGGGCCCGCGCGTGGTGTGGGTGATGGTCCCGGCCGGTGCCGCGACCCAGTCCACCATCGACGAGCTGGCCGCCCTCCTGGAGCCGGGCGACGTCGTCGTGGACGGCGGCAACTCCCGCTGGACCGACGACGAGAAGCACGCCGTCGAGCTGGGCATCAAGGGCATCGGCTTCGTCGACTGCGGAGTCTCCGGCGGTGTCTGGGGCCTGGAGAACGGTTACGCGCTGATGTACGGCGGTGCCGCGGAGGACGTCGCGAAGGTGCAGCCGGTCTTCGACGCGCTCAAGCCCGAGGGCGACTTCGGGTCGGTGCACGCGGGCAAGGTCGGCGCCGGCCACTTCGCGAAGATGGTCCACAACGGCATCGAGTACGCCATGATGCAGGCCTACGCCGAGGGCTGGGAGCTGCTGGAGAAGGTCGACTCCGTCACCGACGTGCGCGAGGTCTTCCGGTCCTGGCAGGAGGGCACGGTCATCCGCTCCTGGCTGCTCGACCTCGCCGTCAACGCCCTGGACGACGACGAGCACCTGGACAAGCTCAAGGGCTACGCCCAGGACTCCGGTGAGGGCCGCTGGACCGTCGAGGCGGCCATCGACAACGCGGTCCCGCTGCCGGCGATCACCGCGTCGCTGTTCGCCCGCTTCGCCTCCCGTCAGGAGGACTCGCCGCAGATGAAGATGATCGCCGCCCTGCGCAACCAGTTCGGCGGCCACGCCGTGGAGAAGAACTGATCCACACCCTGGGGGCGACGCCCCCGGGGAACGACCCGGTTGTCCACAACCGGGGGACGACCGTGAGGCCGGGACTGACCCGGCCCACGGGGGAAACACCCGAAGTACCACGTTGGGGGAGGTCGGCGAACGACCATGCACGTCACGCATCTGTCGCTGGCCGACTTCCGCTCGTATCCCCAGGTGGAGGTCCCGCTCGACGCCGGTGTCACCGCGTTCGTGGGCCCCAACGGCCAGGGCAAGACGAACCTCGTCGAGGCGGTCGGCTACCTCGCCACCCTCGGCAGCCACCGGGTCTCCTCGGACGCGCCGTTGGTGCGCATGGGCGCCGACCGCGCGATCATCCGGGCCAACGTCCGGCAGGGCGAGCGCCAGCAGCTCATCGAGCTGGAGCTGAACCCAGGCAAGGCGAACCGCGCCCGCATCAACAGGTCCTCGCAGGTCAGACCCCGTGACGTGCTGGGGATCGTCCGGACGGTGCTGTTCGCGCCCGAGGACCTCGCGCTGGTCAAGGGCGACCCCGGGGAGCGGCGCCGCTTCCTCGACGAGCTGATCACCGCCCGCTCCCCGCGGATGGCGGGCGTGCGCTCGGACTACGACCGGGTCCTGCGGCAGCGCAACACCCTCCTCAAGTCGGCCGCCCTCGCCCGCAGGCACGGCGGCCGGACCATGGACCTGTCGACGCTCGACGTGTGGGACCAGCACCTCGCGCGCGTGGGTGCCGAACTGCTCGCCCAGCGCCTCGACCTGGTCGCCGCGATCCAGCCCCTGGCCGACAAGGCGTACGAGCAGCTGGCACCCGGCGGCGGCCCGATCGCCCTGGAGTACAAGCCGTCCTCCCCCGACATCACCGGCCACGCGCGCGAGGAGCTGTACGAGCAGCTCATGGCCGCCCTCGCGGAGGCCCGCAAGCAGGAGATCGAGCGAGGCGTGACCCTGGTGGGCCCCCACCGCGACGAGCTGCTCCTCAAGCTCGGCCAGCTGCCCGCGAAGGGGTACGCCTCCCACGGCGAGTCCTGGTCGTACGCGCTGGCGCTGCGCCTGGCCTCGTACGACCTGCTCCGGGCCGAGGGCAACGAGCCCGTGCTCGTCCTGGACGACGTCTTCGCCGAGCTGGACACCCGTCGGCGCGAGCGGCTCGCCGAACTGGTCGCGCCGGGC
This sequence comes from Streptomyces sp. NPDC005496, assembly GCF_042872045.1. NCBI lineage: Bacteria > Bacillati > Actinomycetota > Actinomycetes > Kitasatosporales > Streptomycetaceae > Streptomyces > Streptomyces sp. NPDC005496. The sequence goes on along the minus strand of NZ_JBIAJQ010000005.1, from coordinate 445,307 downwards.
GAGCAGGTGCTCGTGACGGCCGCGGTGGACGACGACGTCCCGGGCGTCCTCGCCGGGACGCGGTTCGCCGTGTCGGAGGGCACGGTGGAGCGCGTATGACGGAAAACACACCGGGAGCCGCCGGGGACGTTCCCGGGGATGCGTCCGGGGGCGGGGCCAAGAAGATTCCCGAGCCTTCGGGCGTCGACCTCGCGCGCGTGGCCCTGCGCGCCGCGAAGGAACAGGCACGCGCGCGTGGGGACGCGGCCCAGCAGAAGAAGCATGTACGGCGCGGTGGCGGACTGCGCTCCGGCGCGCGCGCCGACGGGCGGGACCCGATGGCGCTCGGCGCCGCGATCAACCGGCTGCTCACCGAGCGGGGCTGGGAGGCCCCGGCCGCGGTCGGCGGGGTGATGGGTCGCTGGCCGCAGATCGTCGGCGACGACCTGGCCAAGCACTGCGTGCCCCAGAAGTACGACGAGGACGAGCGCGTGCTGACCGTGCAGTGCGATTCGACGGCCTGGGCCACGCAGCTGCGGCTGCTGGCCCCGCAGCTGGTCGCACGGCTCAACGAGGACCTCGGGCACGGCACCGTGAGGGTGATCAAGGTGCTCGGTCCCGGTGGCCCCGCACGCCGTTTCGGCCCCTTGCGCGCCCCTGGGAGCACCGGTCCCGGTGACACCTACGGGTGACCTGACCCGTCAGTAGCTAGGGGTTGACACCCGGAAGCGCTGAGTGCCTCCGTGAGCCTCTTGGAGCCCCGCTCCGCATATGGGGAGTCGCGAGAGACCGGTTGAGGGCGGCACATGCGGACTCAGGTACCCGCAAACCCCCATCACTGTCGGCGCTACCGGTAGACTGGAAGCCAATCCCGCCCCGCTCGCGGGGAGCTTCGGGAAAAGGTGTGCAAGGCAGGCTTACCAACGCAACACGCCGCAGCCGCTCCGGCCACCGCCGGAAGCTTGGTTCGTGCTGTGCCAGAAAGGGCGCTTCGTGGCCGATTCCGGCAACCCCAACGAGAACATCGCCGCTACCGAAACGGATGAGGAGGGTAAGGCGCCCCGCTCACAGGCACACGCCGGCACAGCTGAGGCCCAGAGCGTCGCGTACGACGCCAGCGCCATCACCGTCCTCGAAGGGCTGGACGCGGTCCGCAAGCGGCCCGGCATGTACATCGGCTCGACCGGTGAGCGCGGCCTCCACCACCTCGTGTACGAGGTCGTCGACAACTCCGTCGACGAGGCCCTCGCCGGTCACGCGGACACGATCGAGGTCACGATCCTCGCCGACGGCGGCGTACGCGTCGTGGACAACGGCCGCGGCATCCCGGTGGGCATCGTCCCGTCCGAGGGCAAGCCGGCCGTCGAGGTCGTGCTGACGGTGCTGCACGCGGGCGGCAAGTTCGGCGGCGGCGGTTACGCGGTCTCCGGTGGTCTGCACGGCGTGGGTGTCTCCGTCGTGAACGCGCTGTCCACGAAGGTCGCCGTCGAGGTCAGGACCGACGGCCACCGCTGGACGCAGGACTACAAGCTGGGCGTCCCGACGGCCCCGCTGGCCAAGCACGAGGCGACCGACGTCACGGGCACCTCGGTCACCTTCTGGGCCGACGGCGACATCTTCGAGACCACGGACTACTCCTTCGAGACGCTGTCGCGGCGCTTCCAGGAGATGGCGTTCCTCAACAAGGGCCTGACGATCAAGCTCACGGACGAACGCGACTCCGCGAAGGCCGTGACCGGTGCGGACGAGGCGGGTGCGGACGAGAACGACGAGGTCAAGACCGTCACGTACCACTACGAGGGCGGCATCGTCGACTTCGTGAAGTACCTCAACTCCCGCAAGGGCGACGTCATCCACCCCACGGTGATCGACATCGAGGCCGAGGACAAGGAGCGCCTGCTCTCCCTCGAGGTCGCGATGCAGTGGAACAGCGGCTACAGCGAGGGCGTCTACTCCTTCGCCAACACCATCCACACGCACGAGGGCGGCACGCACGAAGAGGGCTTCCGGGCCGCTCTGACGGGTCTGATCAACCGGTACGCGCGCGACAAGAAGCTGCTGCGCGAGAAGGACGACAACCTCACGGGCGACGACATCCGCGAGGGTCTGACGGCGATCATCTCGATCAAGCTGGGCGAGCCCCAGTTCGAGGGCCAGACCAAGACCAAGCTGGGCAACACCGAGGCGAAGACCTTCGTCCAGAAGGTCGTCCACGAGCACATCAGCGACTGGCTGGACCGCAACCCGAACGAGGCCGCGGACATCATCCGCAAGTCGATCCAGGCGGCCACCGCGCGCGTGGCGGCCCGCAAGGCCCGCGACCTCACCCGCCGCAAGGGCCTGCTGGAGTCGGCTTCCCTGCCGGGCAAGCTCTCCGACTGCCAGTCGAACGACCCCACCAAGTGCGAGATCTTCATCGTCGAGGGTGACTCCGCCGGCGGTTCGGCCAAGTCCGGCCGCAACCCGCAGTACCAGGCGATCCTCCCGATCCGCGGAAAGATCCTCAACGTCGAGAAGGCGCGGATCGACAAGATCCTGCAGAACCAGGAGATCCAGGCGCTGATCTCCGCCTTCGGCACCGGAGTCCACGAGGACTTCGACATCGAGAAGCTCCGCTATCACAAGATCATCCTGATGGCGGACGCCGACGTCGACGGCCAGCACATCAACACCCTGCTGCTGACCTTCCTGTTCCGCTTCATGCGGCCGCTGGTCGAGGCCGGGCACGTGTTCCTGTCCCGCCCGCCGCTCTACAAGATCAAGTGGGGCCGTGACGACTTCGAGTACGCCTACTCGGACCGCGAGCGCGACGCCCTGATCGAGCTCGGCCGCCAGGCGGGCAAGCGGGTCCGCGAGGACTCGATCCAGCGCTTCAAGGGTCTCGGCGAGATGAACGCCGAGGAACTGCGCATCACGACGATGGACCAGGAGCACCGCGTCCTCGGCCAGGTCACGCTGGACGACGCCGCCCAGGCCGACGACCTGTTCTCGGTCCTCATGGGCGAGGACGTCGAAGCACGCCGCGCGTTCATCCAGCGCAACGCCAAGGACGTCCGCTTCCTCGACATCTGAGTCGGTCTCAGCTGACCGCCGCAGAAAGGATCTTCACCAGCAATGGCCGACGAGAACATTCCGAGCATCCCTGACGAAGAGGGCGAGATCGCCCTGCGCGTCGAGCCCGTCGGGCTCGAGACCGAGATGCAGCGCTCCTACCTCGACTACGCGATGTCCGTCATCGTGTCGCGCGCGCTGCCCGACGTACGGGACGGCCTCAAGCCCGTCCACCGCCGCGTCCTGTACGCCATGTACGACGGCGGCTACCGGCCCGAGAAGGGCTTCTACAAGTGCGCCCGCGTCGTCGGCGACGTCATGGGCAACTACCACCCGCACGGCGACTCCTCGATCTACGACGCGCTGGTCCGCCTCGCGCAGCCGTGGTCGATGCGGATGCCGCTGGTGGACTCCAACGGCAACTTCGGATCTCCCGGCAACGACCCGGCGGCCGCCATGCGGTACACCGAGTGCAAGATGATGCCGCTGTCCATGGAGATGGTCCGCGACATCGACGAGGACACCGTCGACTTCACGGACAACTACGACGGCCGCTCCCAGGAGCCGACCGTCCTGCCGGCCCGGTTCCCGAACCTGCTGATCAACGGCTCCGCCGGTATCGCGGTCGGCATGGCCACCAACATCCCGCCGCACAACCTGCGCGAGGTCGCGGCCGGCGCCCAGTGGTACCTGGAGAACCCGGAGGCCTCGCACGAGGAGCTCCTGGACGCGCTGATCGAGCGCATCAAGGGCCCCGACTTCCCGAGCGGCGCCCTCGTGGTGGGCCGCAAGGGCATCGAGGAGGCGTACCGCACCGGTCGCGGCTCCATCACGATGCGCGCGGTCGTCGAGGTCGAGGAGATCCAGAACCGCCAGTGCCTGGTGGTCACGGAACTCCCCTACCAGGTGAACCCGGACAACCTCGCGCAGAAGATCGCCGACCTCGTGAAGGACGGCAAGATCGGCGGCATCGCCGACGTCCGCGACGAGACCTCGTCCCGTACCGGCCAGCGCCTGGTCATCGTCCTGAAGCGCGACGCGGTCGCCAAGGTCGTACTGAACAACCTGTACAAGCACACCGACCTCCAGACGAACTTCGGCGCCAACATGCTGGCGCTCGTCGACGGAGTGCCGCGCACCCTCTCGCTGGACGCGTTCATCCGGCACTGGGTGGCGCACCAGATCGAGGTCATCGTCCGCCGTACGAAGTTCCGGCTGCGCAAGGCCGAGGAGCGCGCGCACATCCTGCGCGGCCTTCTGAAGGCCCTGGACGCCATCGACGAGGTCATCGCGCTGATCAGGCGCAGCGACACCGTCGACATCGCGCGCGAGGGCCTGATGGGCCTCCTGGAGATCGACGAGATCCAGGCCAACGCCATCCTCGAGATGCAGCTGCGCCGACTGGCCGCCCTGGAGCGCCAGAAGATCATCCAGGAGCACGACGAGCTCCAGGCCAAGATCCGCGAGTACAACGAGATCCTCGCCTCGCCCGTGCGCCAGCGCGGCATCATCAGCGAGGAACTCAACGCGATCGTCGAGAAGTTCGGCGACGACCGGCGCTCCAAGCTGGTCCCCTTCGACGGCGACATGTCCATGGAGGACCTGATCGCCGAAGAGGACATCGTCGTCACCATCACGCGCGGCGGCTACATCAAGCGGACCAAGACCGAGGACTACCGCTCGCAGAAGCGCGGCGGCAAGGGCGTCCGCGGCACGAAGCTGAAGCAGGACGACATCGTCGACCACTTCTTCGTGTCCACCACGCACCACTGGCTGCTGTTCTTCACGAACAAGGGCCGGGTCTACCGCGCGAAGGCGTACGAGCTGCCGGACGCCGGCCGTGAGGCGCGCGGACAGCACGTCGCGAACCTGCTCGCCTTCCAGCCGGACGAGGCGATCGCCGAGATCCTGGCGATCCGCGACTACGAGGCCGCGCCCTACCTGGTCCTCGCCACCAAGGGCGGACTGGTCAAGAAGACGTCTCTGAAGGATTACGACTCCCCGCGTTCGGGTGGCGTCATCGCGATCAATCTCCGTGAGACGGAGAGCGGTTCTGATGACGAACTGATCGGTGCGGAACTGGTTTCGGCAGAGGACGATCTGCTTCTGATCAGCAAGAAGGCGCAGTCGATCCGGTTCACCGCCACGGACGACGCCTTGCGCCCGATGGGCCGTGCCACCTCGGGTGTCAAGGGCATGAGTTTCCGCGCGGGCGACGAGCTGCTCTCGATGAATGTTGTTCGACCCGGTACGTTCGTGTTCACTGCTACGGACGGCGGGTACGCGAAGCGGACCGCTGTCGACGAGTACCGCGTCCAGGGTCGCGGTGGCCTGGGCATCAAGGCCGCCAAGATCGTCGAGGACCGCGGCTCCCTCGTCGGTGCGCTGGTGGTCGAGGAGACCGACGAGATCCTCGCCATCACGCTGTCCGGCGGTGTGATTCGTACGCGAGTCAACGAGGTCAGGGAGACGGGCCGTGACACCATGGGCGTCCAACTGATCAACCTGGGCAAGCGCGATGCCGTGGTCGGTATCGCTCGGAACGCCGAGGCCGGTCGCGAGGCGGAGGAAGTCGACGGCGTGGACGCCGAGGACGACACCGCCGAAGCAGTCGCGGCCGCGGGAACGGACGAGGGCGAGCAGACCCCGGCCGAGTAGCGCGAGGAGTGAGTCATCGTGAGCGGAGCCACGGGCGCCGGAACGACCGGCAAGGAAACGGACGGCGGCCGTGGCTCCGCCACTGATGCGACCGACTCCCATGACTCTCATGGATCCCAGGGGGGAACTGTGACGGACACCCGAGGTCCGCAGGCTCAGCAGTACGCGGCCGGAGCGGGCCCGGACACACCGGCCGCCACGGCTCCCTCCACGGCGGCGGCGCCCGCCGGCTCCGCGCTCCCGGGGGAACGCCAGCCGCAGCAGGCCGCCGCCGGCCCCTACCACCCGCCGCAGGCCTACCAGCCGGCCCCGGCGGGCGCGGTACGCCGTCCCCGGACCGGCGCACGCACCACGCCGCGCACCCGCAAGGCGCGGCTCCGGGTGGCCAAGGCCGACCCGTGGTCGGTGATGAAGGTCAGCTTCCTGCTCTCCATCGCGCTCGGCATCTGCACGATCGTCGCGGCCGCGGTGCTGTGGATGGTCATGGACGCGATGGGCGTCTTCTCGACCGTCGGCGGCACGATCTCCGAGGCCACCGGCTCCAACGAGTCGAACGGCTTCGACCTCCAGTCGTTCCTGTCGCTGCCGCACGTCCTGATGTTCACGACGATCATCGCGGTCATCGACGTCGTCCTGGCCACGGCGCTGGCGACGCTCGGCGCGTTCATCTACAACCTCTCCGCGGGCTTCGTCGGAGGCGTCGAGCTGACCCTCGCCGAGGACGAGTAGCAGCGGCTCTCCGGGGCCTTCCACAGGCCCCGGGATACCGATTTTGGGACTGGCCGCGTCGTGCGCTAATCTTCAGAGGTCAGCGCGCGGGACATACACCGCAGAGCGCGGCGGGGCTATAGCTCAGTTGGTTAGAGCGCATCCCTGATAAGGATGAGGCCACAGGTTCAAATCCTGTTAGCCCCACAGTACGAAGACCCCCGGTCCGGATGGATCGGGGGTCTTCGGCGTCCACGGGGCTCGTGAAGTCGAGGGACTGGCGACTCCCCGCCGCCGGTCCTGGCCGGGACCGTCTATCCAGGCGCCGGCTACCTGCGGGCCCTGCGGTAGGCGATCAGCAGGCCCAGGAGGATGCCGACGAGGAGCGTCACGGACAGGACGATCCACAGGGGGAGGGTGACCTCGGAGACCCAGAGCCGGATGGTCACCGACTTGGTGTTGGCGGCGATGAACCAGATGGCGAGGGCTGCGAGCACGAGGAAGCCGACGGAACGCAGCCGGAAGTCCCGTCCCTTGACCGTCAAGGTGGACGGCCCATGAGGTTTCTCGGTTTTCTGGGCCATAAAGCCAGTATCAGACGGTTCGCCGGGGCTGGCGACTCAGTGGTCCCGGGCCGCCTTCCGTGTTCGGGATGCAGCCGGGGGCAACCTCAGAAGTTGCTCAGGGCTTTGCCGTGGGAGTGCCGCCGGTTTGATCGTCGTGCCATGGTCGTCCCACGTCACAGCGGGACCGCGGCCTGCGGTCGATTCATGGGGGTTGCAGATGTTCGGAGTCATGGGCGTGGGCACCGGGGTTGCCATTCTCGTCACGATCGCCGCGATCACCGCGCTGGCCGTCGTCGCGGTCCGGTGGGCCGGGGGACAGAGGCGCTGACTCGATGGGTCCGTACACGTCGAAGGCCCGGCGACTCGCAGGAGTCGCCGGGCCTCTGCCCTGTGTGGCTTTGTACGCAAGTTCGCCGCTACGTCAGGGGCGTGCCTTGTGGTGGTGCCGTGGGCTCAGCGCTGGAGGGGTGTGAGGGGCTCCGTACCGGCCTCGGCAGGGGAGTCGGCGTCGCAGGGGGCGTCCGTGTCCGCGGCCGCCTCGTCGTCGGTCGCGCGGTGGCGGCAGCTCGGTGAGGAGCCGTGGGCCTCGGCGCGGATGCGCTGCTTCATCGTGGGGGGCAGGGACCGGCTGTAGGACCAGGCCCAGGGGGATGCCGTCGGCACGTTCACTGCGGTGCCGGTGTTGCGCGGTGCCTCGGCCTGCGGTACCGCGGCGGCCGCGACGGTCGTGATCAGTCCGAGCGTCGTGCACACCGCGAGGAAGGCGGTGACGATGGCGATCCACAGCTTCATGACCTTGTTCTGGGCCATGGCCCCTCACTTTCGGGTTGGGCGATTTGCGTACTTTCCTCATGATGTGTATGAGCGCCGCGAAGTGGTGGACCGACGCCCGTGGCGCGTCGATGTTCAGATGAACACCACCCGGATGGACGCAGGACGCCCGAAAACCCGGGATCTGCGGTGGGAAATCACAGTGTGTGATGAGTTGTCACCCTATGAACGCGCCCGGCCTCACGGTCCTACTGGGCTGCGCAGGGCGGGAGTTGAGGGCTGACGCAGGTCACCGATCGGTATCGGTCGGTGTGTATAGTCGGGCGCCAGAGGTCCCCTACGTCAAGGAAAGACGAGGTAGCGCGGTGAAGAAGCTTCTCCTGGTCGCACTGGCCGCCATCGGCGGGCTCCTCGTGTACCGCCAGATCCAGGCGGATCGCGCCGAGCAGGATCTGTGGACGGAGGCGACTGACTCCGTGCCCACGGGTTCGTGAGTAGCGACACCAGTCTCAGAACAGACCCCGGCCGTTCGTACGGTCGGGGTTTTGTGTTGTCACGGGCCGGGCGGGGCCGCCGAGGCGGCTGAATCGGGCGTGTGGGGACGGGGGAAGGCACCGTTCCCGGGTCCCGGCCGTGATCCGGGGAGTTTCGTTTCGGCCGCTCCTGACCGGAGTGCGGGCGCCGCGGGGGCGTGCGCGGCAGGATGGGCCACGGTCCGGGGGATACGACGAGGGGTGGCGCGGGATGGGGCGGCGCACGGTGGGGCGGCGCGGCCGGACACCGGTGGCGATGGTGGCGGTGCTGTGCACGGCGGGGGCCCTGGGCGTGACGGCGGTGGTGCCGGGACAGGCGGCGGCGAGTCCGTCGTCGTGGCCGGCCGGTGCCGCTCAGGGCGCCGGTGACCGTGCGGGAGCCGTTTCCGCGTCCCCTGTGCACGCCGGCCGACTGCTCCCCTCCGACGGTGACCCGGACCCGTACGCCTTCGACGAGGACGCGAGGACGGTCGAGGGCGCGGACGGCATCACCGGGGCCGCACGCCTGGAGCCCGGTGGGACGTACCGCAGTTCCATAGCCGAGGACGGCGAGGTCTACTACCGCCTCGAACTCGACGCGGCCTCCAACGCGTACGTCTCCGCCACGGCCGTGCCCGCCCCCGGAAGCGAGGTCTCGGCGGCGGACGGCATCAAGGTGACCGTGCAGGAGGCCGACGGTTCCACCTGCTCCACCAAGTCCGCCCACATCGGTGCCACCCAGAGCCCGCACCCGATCGCCGCCGCGGCGTCCCGTGAGATCGGGCGCACGAAGTACGTGTGCCAGGAGCCGGGGACGTACTACGCGGTCGTCGAGCGCAGCGGGCCGCTCGGATCCTCCCCGGAGGACTGGGACCTGGAGATCGGCTACGTGACGGAGCCGAGGCTGGGCAAGGCCGACGCGACGGCCGCCCCGGAGAACTGGGACTCGGCCCCGCCCGAGGGTCTCCTGGGAGAGGCCGGACGCCGCGCGGGCGGTACCGGCTTCAGCACCGCCGCTCCGCTCGGCCAGGGCGTCTGGCAGACCGGGATCGAGGCCGGGCAGACCCTCTTCTACAAGGTGCCCGTCGACTGGGGCCAGCAGGTCTACGCGGACGCCGAACTCGGCGGCGTGGACAGCGGCGGCCGCTATGTCGGCACAGCTCTGTCCATGGCGCTCTACAACCCGGTGCGGGGCTTCGTCGAGGACGTCGGCTCCGGGTACGGCGGCAGCCGGCGGTCGGCCGCGTTGCCCGTGCTGCCGCCGGTCGCGTACGACAACCGCCATGCGATCAGCGCCCGGGTGAGCGCGATGCGCTTCGCCGGTTCCTACTACCTCGTCGTGCACCTGGGTGCCGGGGTCGCCGAGAAATTCGGGGACGGTCCGGTCCAGCTGACGCTGCGTGTGCGGGTGCGCGGCGACGCGGGGGACGGCCCGGCCTACCTGGGCAGCGCCCGGCCGGAGGGCGCGTTCGAGGTCACCGCGGAGGACCGCGCCGAGGCGTCCGGAGCAGCGGGAAGCGGTCCTGCGGGCGGTACCGGGAGCGGCGACGGCGACGGCAACGGGGACGGCGGCACCGGCGGAGTCGGTGGGAAAGCCGCGATGAAGGTGGTCGCCGCCACGGGAATCGGCTCGGGCTGTGCGCTGGTGCTCACGCTGGTCTTATGGACGGCGCTGGCACGCCGGCGCGCGAGCCCGGCGCGTGCGGGCTCCGGGCGTAGGCGGGGCCGCTGAACCCCGGTTCCTGGAGGTGGGGGCGTCGGCGAGTTCGGCACGGCGCTCAGGGCCGGTCTCCCGGCGACGGCCCGGCTGGACGTCGCGCGGGAACCTCCGATTCCGCCCCGCTCCTCTGTCTGGACGCCACGTGCGCTCTCAGCAGGCTCCCGGGGCCTGTCGGCCGGTCAGATCCTCGCCAGCGCCCAGAAGCCCACGGCGAAGCAGGCGAGTGCCAGGAGCAGCATCGGCAGGGCCACCTTGGCGGGCGGTCCCGGGCGCCTGGTGCGGTGCCGTGCGGTCGACGGTGACGGACGCGGGGTCTGCGAGGCGGGTGCCGGGGCGGCGTACGGGGCCGTGGAGACGAGCGCGTGCTGCGGCAGCGCGGTCATCGGCGCAGCGGGTTGGTGGGCGGTGGAGACGTGCGTGGACGCGTAGGGGAGGGCGTGCACGGGAGTCGGCGTCGGCAGCTCGGCGGGGGCGGGCGGCGTGTACGGCTGCACGGGGACGGCCGGTTGCGGGCGGGGGGTCTCAGCCAGGGCGCGGGGAGGCGGCAGATGGAAGCTCCCGGTGTCCGACATGGTGGACGGCTGGGGCGCGGTGTCGTCGCCGACGGCCGACGGTGTCGGGTTCCCCGGAGAAACGGGGTGTGCCGTCGCGCCCGGGTGCCGGGCCTGTTCCTCCTGACCGGGAGAGTCCTGGGGAAGTACGGGTTCGGCTGCCGGGCGGGGAGGTATCGCACCGGCAGGCGGGCGGGGCGGTATGCCGGTTGCGGGGTGGGGCGGCACTCCGGCACCGGTGCCGAAGCCAGTCCCCGTGCCGAAACCGGTGCCCGTGCCAGTCCCCGTGCCGAAACCGGTACCCGTGCCGGAGCCGGTACCGGGATACGGGGGGACGGCGCCGTTGAGCGCATGCGGAGGTGTCCCGGTGCCGGGCGGCCGGGGCGTCGCACCGTGGCTCGGGCGCGGCGGGACCGTGCCGTCGGCCGGTACCTGGGGCGGCGTTCCGCCGTCGGGCCGCGGGGGGATGGGGGTGCCGTCGGGCAGCGAGGGGGCAGTGCCGGTGTCCGGCCACGGTGGCGTCGTGTCGGAGCCGTCGGGGGAGGCGGCGCCCGGGGGCGGGGGTGTCCGCGTCACTCCCGGTGCCCGGCGGAGCGGTCCCTCGGGGCCGAACCCCGCGGGCAGCGGGCCCACCTGGTCGAAGACCTCGACCAGCTCGTCGTCGGGCCCCGGCTCGGGCAGGAGTTCGATGGCGGAGGCGAGGGCCTTGCGCGCTCCCGTCGCCGTACGGAACCGTGCGTCGGGGTCGGGCTGGAGCAGCGTCGCGACGACCTGCCACAGGGGCTCGGGGATGCTCTGGGGCGCCCTGGGCGTGCCGTGGGCCGCGAAGTGCTCGATCAGCGCCTTGGCGTCGGGCTTGGCGCCTTCGAGGAGGTAGACGGCGACCAGTCCGACGGCGAACAGGTCGGCGGGGAAGTCGGGGTCGGCGCCCGTCATCTGCTCGGGCGCGAAGTAACCGGGCGTGCCGACCACGTAGTTGGTCTCCGTCAGCCGGGGCTCGCCCAGACGCATGGCGATGCCGAAGTCGGAGAGCCTGAGCCGCGGCCGGGCCGTGCCGGTCGCCTCCAGGAGCACGTTGGCGGGCTTGATGTCGCGGTGCACGACACCTTCCGCGTGCACGGCGGCGAGCCCGGCGAGGAGCTGGTCGAGCAGGGTGCAGACGAAGTGCGGGGGCAGGGGGCCGTAGTCGCCGACGAGATGGACCAGTGAGCCTCCGGCCACCAGGTCCATGGTGAAGAGGACCTTGTCGTCGTCCGCGGCCCAGCTGGCCGGGGCGAGGACATGGGGATGGTCGATCCGCAGCGCCTGCTCCCGCACGAACCGCAGCAGCGAATGCGCGTCGCTCTGCTGCAGGACCTTGGCGGCCACGTACCGGCGTCGCCGGTGGTCCCAGGCGCGCCAGACGGCACCGACTCCCCCGCGTCCGATCGGGTCGACCAGTTCGTACCGGCCGGCGAAGACCTCACCCATGGTCGTGCCTCGCTCCCCCTTCGGAGTCGGCCCGGCTGCCGCGTGCGCGGTGCCCGGTCGGCTGGAGCTCGTCGAAGTGCCCACGCCCCCGGGGCACTCCGGGGCGCCCCGCTGTCGGGCCGCCCGGCGGTGTCGGTTGCCGGGTGCCGTGCCCGGTCCGTCGTGCGGTCTCCCGCTGCGCATACCCCGTGAGGTGCCCGGCTGCCCGCCTCCCCGTGGCCGAAGGCCCAAGAGCCCTTCACCGCGGGGGTGTTGCCGCCGGGCGGTCTGCTCAGCTCTGGTGGGACTGGTAGTGCGCCACCGCGTCGGAGGTACGGCCCGCGCCGTACACCCGGAGGAACTCTGCCAGTTCCGGGTGGGTCGGGGCGAGGGTGTCCGCCGCTTCGATGATGTCCCCCGCCGCGGCCACGGAACGCAGCAGCGACTGGATCTCGCGGACCACCCGCTTCACCGTCGGCGCCCCTGAACTGCTGGTCGTCTGCGTGGTGTTGCTGAGCACCGAGCCCCCCTGGGACTTCTTGATCTCGTCCATCCGGGCGGTGGCCTCGGCCGCGCTGACACTGCCGTCCGCGACCTGCCCCGCCAGGTCCTGGAGCAGCTGGACCCGCTGGACCACCGCGGGGTTGCCGATCTTGGCGCGCTGGCCGCTCATCAGCTGCGACAGCATGGGGGCGGACAGCCCCAGTACCCCGGCGAGACGCGCCTGGTTGAGACCCAGATCGTCGATGAGCCTACGGAAGAGCGCCCCCAACGGCTCCCCGTACCAGTTCCGCTGCAGCTCCCGGGCTCTTGCGGTCGCTTCCTGCTGTGCGGCGTCCATTGCGTCTCCCCATCGCTTCCCCAAGTACGGCGGTTCGCTGCCGCGAACCACGCCGAGCATCTTACGGAGAGTGGTCGTCCACGGGGACCCCCTATCTTTTTGCGAGATCCCGGGGGTGACCCGGTACTCTGGTCTGCGGCGCCCGCCGGTGCGAGTCTCCTCCGGTCGGACGTTCCTCTTCCGGGGCCTTAGCTCAGTTGGTAGAGCGCTGTCTTTGCATGGCAGATGTCAGGGGTTCGACTCCCCTAGGCTCCACACCTCGGACCGGCCGGACGCCCTCAGCGGGCGGCTGGCCGGTTTTCGTATGCCCTTGTTTCTCCCGGTCTCCGACTCCTCCGAGGTCCCGGTGCAGCCGGTCGGTCGACGCGTGGGTGACCTGTGTCACACGTCGGGGCTTTGCTTCGTTGCATTTATTTGCGCAAATGGGTGTCGAAAACGGGGCCCGTCAGGTCTTCTCGTCGGCGCGCTGCGGCTCCGCGGTGTGGCGGTCGCCGATGGGCGGGCCTTACGGGGGCGGGGGCGGTCGCCGTCCCGTAACCGGTGCAATGCGCTCCGTTAAGGTTTTTGTGTGGATGTCATGTGTGCGGGTCATTGCAAACGTCATCGGGGACGAGTGCTGTAAACGCCGGTGCCCGCACCCGGAACCGGGGTTCCGGTTGATGTTCCACGTGAAACAACGCCGTGGGGCAGAAGACCCTCAAGTCTTCTGCCCCACGGCGTTGTTGAGGCCGGCGCGGTGGCCGGGATCAGCGGTTCTCGTCGCGGTCCGCCGACTCCTCCTCTGCTTCCTTGGCCTGAACCTCAGGGTCCAGGGCGGCCTGGCTGCCGTCCACGGCCGACAGGTGGCCGTTGTCCGGCACCTCGGTCGCGGCGGGGGGCTCGACCAGCCAGTCGGGGTTGGCCTGCTTGTCCCACCACTTCCAGGCGGCGAAGGCACCGCCGGCCACGACGCCCAGGATGGCCAGGCCCTTGGCGATCCGTCCGGCCCTGGCCCGCCGCTCGTGCTTGCGGACCAGCTTCTGGATCTCCTTGGGCGAGACCTGACCGCGCAGGGCGGCGAGTGCGGCGACTCCGCGGGCCGCGGCCTCCTTGCTCACGGGCTGGGCCACCGCGACCGCCTGGTCGATCCTCGGCTTCGAGTAATCGGCGGCCTGGCGGGCGGCCTTGCGGGTGCGGACCGCCGCGTCGTGGGCGGCCTGGTCGACTTTCGGCGGTACGTGCGAGCGGGCCTGTTCCAGCCGGGGCGCGAGATGAGCGTCGTACTGGACGCGGGCCTGGTCGGCGGCCAGCGACACCTTCGGCGCAAGCCGTACGCGTGCCTCGTTTGCGTAGTGTGCGGCCCTGTCCTTGGCCGTGTCGGCATAGGGCGCCACCACTTCCGCGGCGTGCAGCACGCTGTCCTTTGCCGAGCCGGTCGCGGCGCGCACGCTCTCGATGCGGGTCACGGGTTTCCTCCTCCTCGGTGGCGTACGGTATTTCACCTTTCCGCCCTCATCGGGATCATGCCCGTCGGTGACCACCGGGGCATGTGAGGACGGGCATCCGGGTCACGAATGCCCCCCTCCCGGGCGAGCCTGGAGCAGTCGCCGATCACGGGATGATCGGTGACCGTCAGGCGACGATCAGGTCCAATAGCGGATTAATACAGGGCAACAGGAGCTTGTCGACGACAATGCCACGGATCGTCGTGACGCGCCCCCATCCGGGAGGACTCGACCGGTTTTCTGCAGACACCACCCCCGGACGGCTGTCCGGGGACATGATCCGGGTGCCCGGTAGAAGGAGTACCAATCGCCGGGACGAGTGGTGGCGGGCTTCGGAAAGGCCGGTCCGTGCGAGGATCGGGGAGTCAGAGAAGGCAACGGAAGGCACATCGTGGCTGAGCAGCTCTACGCCACCCTGAAGACCAACCAAGGCGACATCGAGATCCGGCTTCTGCCGAACCACGCGCCCAAGACGGTCCGCAACTTCGTCGAGCTCGCCAAGGGCGAGCGGGAATGGGTCAACCCGGAATCGGGCCAGAAGACCACGGACAAGCTGTACGACGGCACGGTCTTCCACCGGGTGATCAGCGGATTCATGATCCAGGGCGGCGACCCGCTGGGCAACGGCACCGGCGGCCCCGGCTACAAGTTCGAGGACGAGTTCCACCCCGACCTTGCCTTCGACAAGCCGTACCTGCTGGCCATGGCGAACGCCGGCCCGGGTACCAACGGCTCGCAGTTCTTCATCACCGTCTCCCCGACGGCCTGGCTGACCCGCAAGCACACCATCTTCGGCGAGGTCACCGACGCGGCCAGCCAGAAGGTCGTGGACGCCATCGCGAGCGCCCAGACCAACCCGCGCACCGACCGTCCGGTCAACGACGTCGTGATCGAGTCCGTCGTCGTGGAGACCCGGCAGGGCTGAGCCCCCGGGGTTCCGCCGGGAACCAAACGCCCCGTTCGTCCGTAGGGATGGACGGGGCGGTGCGTTCGCGCACGAGCCCGGGCGGACCGCTGCGCGCCGGCCGCGCAGCCCGTCGTACGCAGAGGTGAGGGGACCCGTCATGGACAAGGTGCCAGGCAGCCCGCAGGGACCGGGCGACCACGGACCGCAGGACGCCCAGAGCCTGCCCGCCTGCTATCGGCACCCCGACCGCGAGACGGGCGTCCGGTGCACCCGCTGCGAGCGCCCCATCTGCCCCGACTGCATGGTCAGCGCCTCCGTCGGCTTCCAGTGCCCCGAGTGCGTGCGCGACGGATCCGGCACCGGACACGCCCCTGACGCCGCCCGGCCCCGCACCCTCGCGGGAGGCACGGTCGCCGCCGACCCCCGGCTCGTCACGAAGATCCTGATCGGCCTCAACCTCGCCGCGTTCCTGCTCCAGCAGACGGTCGGAGACCGGTTCACGAGCCGCTTCCAGCTCGTCGGCCGGGGCTACGACTCGGTGCTCAACTCGGTCCAGGGCGTCGCGGAAGGCCAGCCGTACCGGCTGCTGACGTCGATGTTCCTGCACAACGGCCTCACGCACATCGCCTTCAACATGCTTCTGCTGTGGTGGATGGGCGGGCCGCTGGAGGAAGCCCTCGGCCGGGCCCGCTACCTCGTCCTCTACGTGGTGTCCGGCCTCGCGGGCGGGGCGCTCACGTATCTGATCGCCGCGCAGAACCAGCCCTCGGTCGGGGCGTCCGGAGCGATCTACGGCCTGTTCGGTGCGACCGTCGTCCTGCTGCGCCACCGGGACTACGACCTGCGCCCGGTCCTGATCCTGCTCGCGGTGAACCTGGTCGTCACCTTCACCGTGCCCGACATCGCCTGGCAGGCCCACGTCGGCGGGCTGGTCGCGGGGCTCGTCGTCGGGTACGCCATGGTCCACGCCCCGCGGGAGCGGCGGAGCCTCGTGCAGTACGGGACCTGTGCCCTGGTCCTGGCCGTGGTGGTCGTCATGACGCTGGTCAGGACCGGTCAGCTGACCTGAGTGACCGATGTTGTCCACAGACTGTGGCGGATCTTGTGCACGCTGTGCGGGAACAACTGTGCCCCCTGTCGCTGACCCGAGTTTTCCCAGGTAGGACAGGGGGCGAACAGACTTCCGCATCCCGGTAGGCCAGTCACACCGGCGTCAACACCCGGTGGGTTATCCACAGATCGTCGTTCTTTTTCCCCACTGTGGAAAACTTCTGTGGATAACTCAGTGGATAGCTGGGGGCAGAGCTCCGTCCACCCGGCAGTGGGCCACCGTTATCCCACCGGGAACGACGTCACTTCCACTGCGTGGAGACGCCGAATCCCGCCGCGATGAAGCCGAAACCGACCACGATGTTCCAGTTGTCGAGCGCGTCGATCGGCAGTGAACCGTCGGTCACGTAGAAGACGACGATCCAGGCCAGGCCGATGAGGAACATGGCCAGCATGACCGGGGCGACCCAGCTGCGGCTGTTCAGTTTGATGGCCGTCGTCTGCTTGGACGGCGGCGGCGTGTAGTCGGCCTTCTTGCGGATACGTGACTTCGGCACGAGGGTCTCTCCTGTCGATGCGCTGCGTGGCCGCGCAGGGAACTGGGGCGGGCTCCGGGGCAGCGTACAAGGGGACACTGAGTGCTCCCCCGGGCGTCCGTTAGCGTAGTGCTTCCGCGGCGCCTAAGGAGATAAGGGTACGTTGAGCAATTCTGCCGACTCCCCCGGGACGGGTCCCACCCCTGGCCGCACGCGCCGTTTCCGGCCCGTGCGGGTGCTCACCGTAGCGGTGTTCGCCCTGGCGGGCCTCATCTTCTTCACCAGCTTCAACACGGCCAAGGGCACCAATATCCGTACGGATGCGTCCATGCTGAAGCTCTCCGACCTCATCCAGGAGCGGAGTCACAAGAACGGGCGGCTCGACGAGTCCAACGGGGCCCTGCGCGACGACGTGGAGTCCCTCGCCGAGCGGGACGACGGCCGCACGGCGGCCGAGGACGCGAAGCTGGCCGCGCTGGAGAAGAACGCCGGCACCCGGAAGCTGCGGGGCAAGGCCATCACGGTCACGCTGAACGACGCCCCGCCGAACGCGACCGCCAAGCTGCCGGGTTATCCCGAGCCCCAGCCGGACTACCTGGTGATCCACCAGCAGGACCTCCAGGCCGTGGTGAACGCGCTCTGGCAGGGCGGCGCCGAAGGCATCAAGGTCATGGACCAGCGGCTGATCTCCACCAGCGCGGTCCGCTGCGTCGGCAACACCCTGATCCTCCAGGGGCGGGTCTACTCGCCGCCCTACAAGATCCAGGCGGTCGGTGATCCCGCCAAGCTCCAGAAGGCGCTGGCGGCCTCCGCGGCGATCCAGAACTACATGGTCTACGTCAATGTCTACGGGCTCGGCTGGAAAGTCGAGGAGGACGGGAAGGTGACTCTTCCCGGCTACTCGGGCACAGTGGATCTCCACTACGCGAAGCCCGTGGAGTAGCGAGCGGTCCGCGGGCGGGCGCGGTGGCCGGAGTAGCGGAGCAGCTGCCACTGGGGGGCCTGTGTCGGTGCGTGTGGTCGTCCGGACGCTCAGCGAACTGTGCATCACCGTCGGCGCTCTGATCGTGCTCTTCGTCGTCTACGTGCTCTTCTGGACCGGCGTGAAGGCCGACGGCGTCATGGACCGTCAGATCGACGAACTCCAGGACCGCTGGTCGCAGGGGAGCGTCCGGCCGGTGCCCTCGGGAAGCGGCACACCAGGCGGAAGCGGAAGCTCCGCGGAGCCCGCCGCCACCGCACCGGCGAGACCCGGGCCGTACAAGAACGACGAGCCGTTCGCGATCATGTACGTGCCGCGTCTTGGTTTCACGTGGAACAAGCCCGTGCTGGAGGGGACCGGCACCGGCACCCTGAAGAAGGGGCTCGGGCACTACGCGCGCACCGCCCGGCTCGGGCAGCGGGGCAACTTCGCGGTCGCCGGGCACCGCCGGACCTACGGCGACCCCTTCAAGGACTTCCCCCGGCTGCGCCCCGGGGACGCGGTGGTGCTGACGGACGGCACGACCTGGTTCACGTACCGGATCGACACGAAGCCCTACCGGACACTGCCCGGTGATGTCGCGGTCGTCGACCCCGTACCGAGGAAATCGGGGTACACGCGTGTGGGCCGGTACCTCACACTGACGACCTGCGAGCCGGAGTGGGGGCACAGTCACCGGTTGATCGTCTGGGCGCATCTGGATTCCACCCAGCCTGTGGAGGCCGGGAAACCGGAGGCGCTGCGCCGTTAGTCTGGTGACGTACGGCGTGAGTCCGGTGGGGTAGGGCGTGACTCTGGTGCCGTGGTGCTACGGAAGGGACGGCATGTACGGCTGGATCTGGCGGCATCTGCCGGGGAACGTATGGGTGAGGGCGTTGATCTCCCTCGTCCTGGCCCTCGCGGTGGTCTACGTGCTCTTCCAGTACGTCTTCCCGTGGGCCGAACCGCTGCTGCCCTTCAACGATGTGACGGTGGACGACCAGTGAGCACGCGGATTCTCGTCGTCGACAACTACGACAGCTTCGTCTTCAACCTGGTCCAGTACCTGTACCAGCTGGGCGCCGAGTGCGAGGTGGTGCGCAACGACGAGGTGTCCACGGCGCACGCCCAGGACAACTTCGACGGCGTGCTGCTGTCGCCGGGACCGGGCGCCCCGGAACAGGCGGGCGTCTGCATCGAGATGGTCCGGCACTGCGCCCGGACCGACGTCCCCGTCTTCGGCGTCTGCCTCGGCATGCAGTCGATGCAGGTGGCGTACGGCGGGGTGGTGGACCGCGCGCCGGAGCTGCTGCACGGCAAGACCTCCCTCGTCGAGCACGGGGGCACGGGCGTCTTCGCCGGACTGCCGTCCCCCTTCACGGCCACGCGCTACCACTCGCTGGCCGCCGAGCCGCTGACCGTCCCGGCCGAGCTGGAGGTCACGGCACGCACGCACGACGGGATCGTGATGGGCCTGCGCCACCGTGAACTGCGGGTCGAGGGCGTGCAGTTCCATCCCGAGTCGGTGCTGACCGAGCACGGTCACCGGATGCTCGCCAACTGGCTGGCGGAGTGCGGGGACCAGGACGCGGTGGCGAGGTCGGCGGGGCTCGCCCCGGTGGTGGGCAGGGCCACGGCGTGACCGCGCTGCGCCCCGAGCGCGACAGCTCCCCCCACGGCGAGGCCGCGTACGGGGGCGCTGGCGCGTTCGAGGGCGCCGAGGCGTTCGGGGCGCCGGCGGGACGGCCCGCCGATCCCCTGACGGACCCGCTCATCGCGCAGCCCGGGCCGGGGGTCCAGGAGGAGTGGTACGACCCCGCCGGGTACGCGCGGGACTGGTACGGGTCGGCCGAGGGGACGTACGCGGCGCCGGCGCAGCCGTACCAGGAGACCCCGCAGCCCTACGCGCAGTACGGCGGGTACGGGCAGCAGGAGGGCCCGCGCGGGCACGAGGAGCCGTACGCGTCTCCCCGGACGGCGCCGGGTGTCCCCGCGTACGAGGCTCCGCACGCGGCTCCCACCCTCGTCCAGCCGGTCGTGGCGCCGCAGTTGCCGGACGACGAGACGGTGGCGCTGCGGATCGCGGACGTGCCGGGCGTGCCGGGCGGGGCCGGGAGCGAGTCCATACGCCCGCCAGGCGGCCGAGCGGCCCGCCGGAAGGCCGCCGGACGCCGAGGACGGCACGGAGGCGCGCAGACGGCCGTGGAGACGCCCGCGGACGGGCCGCCGGGGGCGCCCCGGTCCCGGCTGGAGGCGCGGCGCGCGGCGCGGGCCCGGCGGCCTGGTGCGGCCGTCGTGGTGAGCCGGATGATCGGCGAGGTCTTCATCACCACGGGCGTCCTGATGCTGCTGTTCGTGACCTACCAGTTGTGGTGGTCGAACATCCGGGCACACCAGCAGGCCGGCAGCGCGACGCACAACCTCCAGGAGGACTGGGCGAACGGCAAGCGGAAGCCGGGGGCGTTCGAACCGGGACAGGGGTTCGCCATCCTGCACATCCCCGATCTGGACGTCGTGGCGCCGATCGCGGAGGGCATCAGCAAGTCGAAGGTCCTCGACCGCGGGATGGTCGGGCACTACGACAAGGACAGCGTGAAGACGGCGATGCCCGAGGACAAGACGGGCAACTTCGGGATCGCGGGGCACCGGAACACCCACGGCGAACCGTTCCGGTACATCAACCGTCTCAAGCCGGGCGACCCCATCGTGGTCGAGACCCAGGACGAGTACTTCGTCTACGAGATGGCGTCGATCCTCCCGGTGACGCCGCCCTCGAACACCGCCGTGCTGGACCCCGTCCCCAAGGGGTCGGGTTTCACCAGCGCCGGGCGCTACATCACACTGACCACGTGCACGCCGGAATTCACCAGCAAGTACCGGATGATCGTCTGGGGCAAGCTGGTCGAGGAACGGCCGCGCAGCAAGGGCAAGCCGGACGCGCTCGTCCAGTAGGAGCGCGGGGAGCGGCTTCCCCGGGCCTTCCGGACGACCCGGGTGCCCCGGGACGCATTGTCGAGACGGACCAGACGGGGCGGATGCACAGTGGCAGCGAGGACGGACCACGACGAGCGCGCCGACACCGGTGCCGACGCCGGCGAGGTGCCCGCGCCTCGCCGCCGCGGCGGCCGGATCGCGATGGCCGTCAGTGTCTTCGGTGAACTCCTCATCACGGCCGGGCTGGTGCTCGGCCTCTTCGTCGTCTACTCGCTGTGGTGGACGAACGTGATCGCCGACCGGACGGCGCACAAGGAGGCCGACCAGGTCCGCGACGACTGGCTGGAGGGCCGCGGCGGCGGCCCCGGCGCCCTGGACACGAAGAACGGCATCGGCTTCCTGCACGTGCCGGCCATGCGGAACGGCGAGGTGCTGGTCAAGAAGGGCACGTCGTCCGAGGTCCTGAACAACGGCGTGGCCGGCTACTACACGGACCCCGTCAAGTCGGCCCTCCCGCAGGACAAGAAGGGCAACTTCGCGCTGGCCGCCCACCGTGACGGCCACGGCGCCAAGTTCCACAACATCGACAAGCTCGAAAAGGGCGACCCGATCGTCTTCGAGACCAAGGACGACTGGTACGTCTACAAGGTCTTTGCAGTCCTCCCGGAGACCTCGAAGTACAACGTGCGGGTCCTGGGCGCCGTCCCGAAGGAGTCGGGCGTGAAGAAGGCGGGCCGCTACATCACCCTGACGACCTGCACGCCGGTCTACACGTCCCGCTACCGCTACGTGGTCTGGGGCGAGCTGGAGCGGGTCGAGAAGGTCGACGCCGACCGTACGCCGCCGAAGGAAATGCGCTGACGGAAGGCGGTACGACGGAGCCCCGGCACCCTTCGTGGGTGCCGGGGCTCCGTGTGCAAGGACCCGGTGCGGGCGGACCGGCTAGTCCTCCGTGCGGAACACGGTGCCGGTGACGCCTCCGAAGAAGCCGCCGTTACCGCCGTTGCCCCCGTTGTCGCCCTGTTGCTGGCCGGTGGTGGTCAGGTTGACCGCGGTGCCCTGGTCGACCTGGCTGCCGGCCGGGGGATCGGTGATCAGGACGATGGCGTTGTCGTCATTGCCGCCCGTGATGTTCCCGACCTGAAGGCCCGCCTCCTGGATCGCCTTCTTGGCGTCCTTGAGGCGCTGGCCCGTCACACCCGGGACGGCCACCTTCTGCTTCTCGGCGGCCTTGCCGATCTGGATGGTGACCTTCGACTGCGGATCGACCGTGGAGTTGGCCGAGGGGGCGGTCTGGAGCACCTTGCCGACCTTCGCGGCGTCGGCGGTCTCGACGTCCTGGCACTCGCCGACCAGGTCGTTGGCCTGCATCTGCTGCTTGGCCTCGTCACAGGACTTGCCGGTGACGTCCGGGACGGTGGCCTGCTTCTTCTCCTTGGCGATGGTGAGGGTGATCGTCGATCCCTTCTCCACCTCCTTGCCCGGGTCCGGGTCCTGGGCGAGCACGGTGCCCGGATCCTGGCTGGACTCCTTTGACCTGGTCTCCACGTCGAACTGGTACTTGTCCGCCTCGAGCTTCTTCTTGGCCACGGCCAGGGGGTCGTCGATGACGTTCGGCACGGCGACCTTCGGGGCCCCGGTCGAGACTACGAGGTTGATCGTGTCGCCCTTGTTGACCTCGGTCTTGGCCACGGGGTCCTGGGAGCAGATGCTGCCGGTCTTCTGGTTCTCGCAGGGCTTCTTCGTGAACGTGAGCTGCAGCTCCCGGTTCTCCGCCATCTGGACGGCGTCGGCCTTGGTCTGGCCCACGAAGTCCGGTGCCGGGAACGGTTCGTCGCCCGAACCGCCGCCCCCGAAAGCCCACTTGCCGATGAGGATCGCACCCACGAGGACCAGGATTCCCGCGACGACCAGCAGGATCGTCGAGGTGTTGTTCTTCTTCTGGCGCCGGCGGTCGGGCCGGTCGTCGTAGCCGTACCCGGCGTCGTCCGGGTTCATCGGGGGCAGCATCGACGTGGCCTGCCCGTCCGTGGACCGCAGGGCCGTGGTCGCCTGGTCGTCGGGGTAGCCGCCGTAGCCGACGGAACCCATGGCGGCCGTGGCGCCCACGGGCTGGCCGTCGAGGCAGGCCTCGATGTCCGCGCGCATCTCGTCCGCGGACTGGTAGCGGTAGTCGGGGTCCTTGGTCAGCGCCTTGAGGACGATCGCGTCCATCTCGGGCGTGATCTCGGGGTCGAAGACGCTCGGAGGCTGCGGCTCCTCGCGGACGTGCTGGTAGGCCACCGCCACCGGGGAGTCCCCGACGAACGGCGGACGCACGGTCAGCAGCTCGTACAGCAGGCAGCCGGTGGAGTAGAGGTCGGAGCGGGCGTCGACCTGCTCGCCCTTGGCCTGCTCCGGGGAGAGGTACTGCGCGGTGCCGATGACCGCCGCGGTCTGCGTCATCGTCATGCCGACGTCGCCCATCGCGCGGGCGATGCCGAAGTCCATGACCTTGACCTGGCCGTTGCGCGTGAGCATGACGTTGGCCGGCTTGATGTCACGGTGGACGATGCCGGCGCGGTGGGAGTACTCCAGCGCCTGGAGGATGCCGATGGTCATCTCCAGCGTGCGCTCGGGCAGCAGCTTGCGCCCGGAGTGCAGCAGCTCGCGCAGCGTGGAACCGTCGACGTACTCCATCACGATGTACGGGATGGAGATGCCCTCGATGTAGTCCTCGCCGGTGTCGTAGACGGCGACGATCGCGGGATGGTTGAGCGAGGCGGCCGACTGGGCCTCCCGGCGGAAGCGGGCCTGGAACGACGGGTCGCGCGCGAGGTCCGCGCGCAGCGTCTTCACCGCCACGGTGCGGCCGAGCCGGGTGTCGTGGGCGAGGTGAACCTCGGCCATGCCACCACGGCCGAGCACCTGGCCCAGCTCGTACCGGCCGCCGAGGCGACGCGGCTCTTCCATAGCTACCTACCAGCCCTCTCCGTCAGTCCCGACCGCACCTTTGTGTGGTCCGGCGGTGTGCTGTCCGGGCATACCGTACCCGGATCGCTTTGTGTGACCTGGCCAAGACC
Source organism: Streptomyces sp. NPDC005496 (assembly GCF_042872045.1). NCBI lineage: Bacteria > Bacillati > Actinomycetota > Actinomycetes > Kitasatosporales > Streptomycetaceae > Streptomyces > Streptomyces sp. NPDC005496. The sequence goes on along the minus strand of NZ_JBIAJQ010000005.1, from coordinate 421,567 downwards.
GTCACCCGATACAGGACCGGTATCGCAACGTGCACCGATGCGCAGGGGACGTGACGGGGGTCACTTCTTGCTGTCGAGAACCGCCTTCATCACGTCCCTCGCGATGGGCGCCGCGAGGCCGCCACCGGAGATGTCGTCGCGGTTGGCGCTCTCGTCCTCGACGACGACGGCCACGGCGACCGGGGAGCTGCCGTCGCTCTGCTTGGCGTAGGAGATGAACCAGGCGTACGGGTTCTCGCTGTTGTCGACACCGTGCTGCGCGGTACCGGTCTTGCCGCCGACCGTGATGCCGTTCTCGTTGATCTGCGCCTTCTGGCCGGTGCCGTCCTTGACGACCGTCTCCATCATCGACTGGAGGATCTGGGCGTTCTCCTCGGAGAGCGGCTCGCTCATCTTCTGCGGCTCGGTCTGCTCGATCACGTCCAGGTTCGGCGCCTGGAGCTTGTCGACCATGTACGGCTTCATGAGCGTGCCGTTGTTGGCGACGGCTGAGGCGACCATGGCCATCTGGAGCGGGGTCGCGGCGGTCTCGAACTGGCCGATGGAGCTGAGCGCGGTCTGCGGCCGGTCCATCTTCGTGGGGAAGATGGACTTGCTGGCACGCACCGGCGTGAACTGCTCCTCGTTGAAGCCGAACTTCTCGGCCTGCTCGACCATCTTGTCGCGGCCGAGGTCGGCGCCGATCTTGCCGAAGACCGTGTTGCAGGAGACCCGGAGCGCCACGCGCATGGTGGCGTTCTCGCAGGGGATGTTCCCCTCGTTCTTCAGCTCCGTCGTCGTGTCCGGCAGGGTGTACGGCAGCGGCGTCTTGGTCTTCTGGTCCGCGCTGGTGTACTTCCCGTTCTCCAGCGCCGCGGCCGCGGTGACGACCTTGAACGTGGAGCCCGGCGGGTAGGTCTCGCGCAGCGCCCGGTTGAGCATCGGCTCGTCCGGGTCGTTCTTCTTCTGGATCTTCGTCCAGGCCTTGCTGTCCGTCGTCGTGGAGTTGCCGGCGAACGTCGACGGGTCGTACGACGGGGTGGAGGCCAGGGCGAGGATCGCGCCGGTCTGCGGGTCGATCGCGGCGACGGCGCCCTTGCCCTGCCTCAGCAGGCCCTGGTAGGCGGCTTTCTGCGCGGCCGAGTTGAGGGTGGTGACGACGTTGCCGCCCTGCTTCTTCTTGCCGGTCAGCATGTCGAGGGTGTTGCGGAAGAACAGCCGGTCGTCGTTGCCGGTGAGGATGCCGTCGTCGATGGACTCCAGCTGCGTGGCCCCGAAGGCCTGGGAGGCGTACCCGGTGACCGGCGCCCACATGGCGCCGTCCTTGTAGGTCCGCTTGTACGCGAAGTCGCTGTTGTCGGTCTTCTTCGAGCCGGTGATCGACTTGCCGTCGACGATGATGTCGCCGCGCGGGGTGGCGTAGCGCTCGATGGCGACACGGCGGTTCTTGGGGTCGTCCTTGAGGGAGTCGGCCTTGACGTACTGAAGCCAGTTGTCCCGGATCAGCAGGGCGAGGACGAGCAGCCCGCAGAAGATCGCGATCCGGCGCAGGGGCTTGTTCACGGGCGGACCACCTGGGTCATCTCGGCGTCGGGGTTGGGGGCGGGGGCGGGCGCGGGCCGCCTGGCGGTGTCGCTGATGCGGATCAGGATGGCGATCAGCGCCCAGTTGGCGATGACCGAGGAACCGCCGGACGCCAGGAACGGCATGGTCATACCGGTCAGCGGGATCAGGCCCATGACGCCGCCGGCGACCACGAAGACCTGGAGCCCGAAGGCGCCGGACAGACCGACGGCCAGCAGCTTGCCGAACGGGTCGCGGGCGGCGAGGGCGGTACGGATGCCACGCTCGACGATCAGGCCGTAGATCAGCAGGATCGCCATGACGCCGGCCAGGCCCAGCTCCTCGCCGAAGGTGGCGAGGATGAAGTCGGAGTTGGCGGCGAACCGGATCAGCTCGGAGTGGCCCTGGCCCAGACCGGTGCCGAGGGTGCCGCCGGAGCCGAACGCCCAGAGCGCCTGCATGGCCTGCTCGGAGTGGACGACGCCGTCGTTGGTCCCGGCCTGGCTGAGCGCGTACTCGCGCATCGGGTCGAGCCAGGCCTGGACACGGGTCTGGATGTGCGGTTCGAAGGTGGCCACGCCGACCGCGCCGGCGGCGGACATCAGCAGACCGAAGACGATCCAGCTGGTCCGCTCGGTGGCGACGTACAGCATGATCACGAACATGCCGAAGAACAGCAGCGACGTACCGAGGTCGGTCTCGAAGACCAGGATCAGGATGGAGATGAACCAGACCACCAGGATCGGGCCGAGGTCACGTCCGCGCGGCAGGTAGAGGCCCATCACCCGGCGGCTGGCGAGGGCCAGCGCGTCCCGCTTGACCATCAGGTAGCCGGCGAAGAACACCGCGAGGACGATCTTCGCGAACTCACCGGGCTGGATGGAGAATCCGGCGATCGAGATCCAGATCTTGGCGCCGTAGATGTTGGCGCCGAGCCCCGGCACCAGCGGCAGAAGCAGCAGCACCAGGGCCGCGACCATCGAGATGTACGTGTAGCGCTGCAGCACCCGGTGGTCCTTCAGGAACACCAGCACCACCACGAACAGCGCGATGCCGAGCGCGGTGTACAGCAGCTGGCGCGGCGCGGCGCCGCCGGCCTGGTTGATCGACTGCAGCAGCTTCGACTGGTCGAGCCGCCAGATCACCACCAGCCCGAGCCCGTTCAGCAGCGTCGCCAGCGGCAGCAGCAGCGGGTCGGCGTACGGCGCGAACTTGCGGACCACGAGGTGGCCGACGCCGGCGAGCAGGCCGAGGCCGAGGCCGTAGCTCAGCAGGCCGGGCGGCACCGAGTCGTTGATGGCGAGGCCCACGTTGGCGTAGGCGAACACCGGGATGACGACGGCGAACACCAGCAGCGCCAGCTCGGTGTTGCGTCGGCTCGGCGTACCGATCGAGCCGATCGTGGACGTCTGGTGCGTCGACGGGTTCGTAGTACTGCTCATGGTGTGACAGGGCCCCTCACGGCTGCTTACTGCTTACCGCACAGCGAGACCAGCTTCTGCTCTTCCTCGGAGAGGCTGGGGCCGGGTGTGGGAGTGGGTGCGGTCTTGGACTTGGAGGACGAGGGCTGCGACGCCGACGGGTTGGGCGTCGGCGACGACGTGGCCTTGGACGTCAGTGCGGACTTCGTGGTTCCCGTGACGCCACCGGCCTCGCCCTCGCCGGTCTTGGCGTTCTTCTCGTTCTCGGCGGAGCGGCGCTCGGCGTTCTTCTTGCACGCGGACGCCTGCACGGCCAGCTCGTCGATCTTGGACTGCGCGTCGTCGAGCCCGCCCTCGGCGATGGTCGCCTTGACCTGCTTCTGCTGGTAGGGCGGCAGGTACTTGAGTTCGATCTCGGGGTGGTCCTTCTCCACCTTCGAGAGCGAGACCCAGGCCAGGTCCTGGCTGATGCCCCGGTACAGCGCGACGTGCTCGTCCTTGGTGCCGACGTAGTACTGCGTCTGCGTCCAGCGGTAGCCGCCGTACAGGCCGCCGCCGATGACCGCGAGCGCGAGCACCGTGTAGAAGGACCTCTTCAGCCATTTGCGCCCCGAGCGCGGCTTCACGAAGTCGTCGTCCGAGTACCCGTCGAAGCTGCCGGTCGGGACGTAGCCGGTGGTGTCGCCGCTGCCGGGCGGGCCGAACTCGCCGCCGCCGCCCTGTCCGGGCACCTGGCGGCCGAGGTTCGAGGCGCGTCCGGCGGGGGTCTGCATGGCGCCGTTGTCGTGCGACTGGAGCTGGTTCTCGGCGACCGCGCCCACGACGACCGGGGTGTCGGAGAGCTGGGCGGCGAGGGTGTCGCCGCTGTCGATGTCGAGGACGTCCGCGACGATGACGGTGATGTTGTCCGGGCCACCGCCGCGCAGCGCGAGCTGGATCAGCTCCTGGACGGTCTCCTGCGGGCCCTGGTAGCTGGCGAGGGTGTCCTCCATCGTCTGATGGCTGACGACTCCCGACAGGCCGTCGGAGCAGATCAGGTACCGGTCGCCGGGGCGGACCTCGCGGATCGAGAGGTCGGGCTCGACGTGGTCGCCGCTGCCGAGCGCCCGCATGAGCAGGGACCGCTGCGGGTGCGTCGTGGCCTCTTCCTCGGTGATGCGGCCCTCGTCGACGAGGCGCTGCACCCAGGTGTGGTCCTGCGTGATCTGCGTGAGGACGCCGTCGCGCAGCAGGTACGCCCGGGAGTCGCCGACGTGGACGAGGCCGAGACGCTGACCGGTCCACAGCAGGGCGGTGAGCGTCGTGCCCATGCCCTCCAGCTGGGGGTCCTCCTCGACCATCATGCGGAGCTGGTCGTTGGCGCGCTGCACGGCGGTGCCGAGCGAGGTGAGGATGTCGGAGCCGGGCACGTCGTCGTCGAGCGCGACGATGGTGGAGATCACCTCGGAGGAGGCGACCTCGCCGGCCGCCTGGCCGCCCATCCCGTCGGCGATCGCGAGCAGGCGTGGACCGGCGTAACCGGAGTCCTCGTTGCCCTCTCGGATCATGCCTTTGTGCGATCCGGCGGCGAAGCGCAGTGACAGACTCATGCGCACCTCGCCCGTCGGCTCCGGGTACATCCGCACGGTGCCCACCCTCCGGTCGGGAGCGCGCGGGGGTCCGTCGTGTGGACCGCTGCTGCGTGCTCGCTCCGCTCGCGCCTATTCATGACGTAGTACTACTTCCGCAGCTCGATGACGGTCTTGCCGATGCGGATCGGCGCGCCCAGCGGGACCGGTGTGGGAGTCGTCAGCCGGGCCCGGTCGAGATAGGTGCCGTTGGTGGAGCCGAGGTCCTCGACGATCCACTGGCCGTCCCGGTCCGGGTAGATCCGGGCGTGCCGGCTGGACGCGTAGTCGTCGTCGAGCACGATCGTCGAGTCGTGCGCCCGGCCCAGGGTGATGGTCTGCCCCTGGAGCGCGACGGTCGTGCCCGTGAGGGTGCCCTCCGAGACGACCAGTTTGGTGGGGGCGCCGCGGCGCTGGCGCCCGCCGCCGCTCGGCGCCGCCTGCTGGCGCTGCTGCGGGGGCGCGGCCTGGCGCGCGGCCTGCTGCGGCCGCGCGGCTTCCCTGCGCGAGCCGCGCTGTGTGACGCGCGTTCCGAACAGGTCGCTGCGGATGACCTGCACGGCCACGATCACGAACAGCCACAGTACGGCCAGGAAACCCAGCCGCATGACCGTGAGGGTCAGCTCTGACATTGCCCCCGCTTCACCCTTCGGCTTGCCGGTAAATGATGGTGGTGCTGCCCACGACGATCCGCGAGCCGTCGCGGAGCGTAGCGCGGGTGGTGTGCTGCCCGTCCACCACGATGCCGTTGGTGGACCCGAGATCCTGGATCGTCGAGGGCGTTCCGGTCCGGATCTCACAGTGCCGGCGCGAGACGCCGGGGTCGTCGATCCGCACGTCGGCTTCGGTGCTGCGGCCCAGCACCAGCGTCGGGCGGGAGATCTGATGGCGGGTGCCGTTGACCTCGATCCAGTGCCGTGTTCTGGTGCCCGGTCCGGGGGCCGCCGCGGCGCGCTGTCCCAGGGGGGCGACGCCGGGGCGTCCGCCGGGCGGCGGCGCGGACGGCATGGGAGGAGCTGCCGAGGGCTGGGCGGACGGCGGGTAGCCGTATCCGCCGGGTCGCCCCGCGGCCGGACCCGCGGGGCCCGCCGGGGCGGACGCGGGGGACTGCTGGTTGGTGGAGGAGGCGAGCGTACGGCTGCGCACCCGGTACAGACCGGTGTCCAGGTCGTCGGCCTTCTCCAGGTGGACCTTGATGGGGCCCATGAACGTGTAGCGCTGCTGCTTGGCGTAGTCGCGCACCATGCCCGCGAGTTCGTCGCCGAGCTGGCCCGAGTAGGGGCTGAGGCGCTCGAAGTCCGGCGTGCTCAGCTCCACGATGAAGTCGTTGGGTACGACGGTCCGCTCGCGATTCCAGATCGTGGCGTTGTTGTCGCACTCCCGCTGGAGCGCTCCCGCGATCTCCACGGGCTGGACCTCGGACTTGAACACCTTGGCGAAGGTGCCGTTGACCAGACCTTCGAGACGCTGCTCGAACTTCTTCAGGACTCCCATGGGGCACCTCCTCCTTAGACGTCGTCCTGCGTGCCGCTTGCGTCCGTACCGCTCGCCGCGCTGCCGCGTGCGGTGCTTCCTGTGCTGCTCACCGCGGTGTCACCCACGTGTCTACTGCCCAGCGCGGTGCCACTTACGGCGTACTGCTGATCGTCTTCGTCCTGATACTGCTTACTGATCGTATCCACGCGCCGGGAAAACGGGTGGTTCCCCCTGTCGGCCCGGTCGACGAGTGTCGAGACCTCGCGAAGCACCGAGCCGGGGTTCCCTCCCGGAGTTCCCTCCGGAGCGCCTCTTCGAACTCCTCACGACAAGGATCGTAGAGGCGGCCCGGGACCAGTGTCCCGCACCTGGCTGTGCACCTTGTCCGGCTCCTGTACAGATGGCCAGGACCGGTACGAGGTTGATACGTGAACCGGTTCCGCTCGGTACGGGGGAACGGAGCGGGACGGGACGAGAGGGGCGAGGGGGACGAGGGGGGGCCAGAGCGACCAGGGGCGGGCGGGACGGGGCCGGCGGGGACGAGGAAGGGCGAGAGGGGACGGCCGGGAGCGCGGAGCGCCCCGCGCGACCTCCCGTGTCCACGCGTCCCCTCCGGCGCGGGCACCGCCCCGGGCCTGGCCCGAGGCCCCGGCGGGGCCTCCCGGACGCCGGGCGCGTGCTTCGCCGGCCGAGGTCCGCCGAGCGTGCGGGGGCCGGGGAAAGGGATGTGATTCCACCCCGGACAGCGTGCTAATCTTCTGCATGTCGACAGGCGCTCGCACCACTTGGTGGGAGACGGACGACACACCCAATGCGCGGGTGGCGGAATAGGCAGACGCGCTGGATTCAGGTTCCAGTGCCCGAAAGGGCGTGGGGGTTCAACTCCCCCCTCGCGCACAGCGAACGGACCTTCACTCCGACGAAAGTCGGGGTGGGGGTCCGTTTCTCGTTGCCCGAAAAGACCGGATCCCGGCCTGCCCGTCGCGGGCGACCCCGGGTCCGGCGGTGAGCTATCTCACTGCACGACCGTGAGGCTTCCGTCCCACGCCCACGACGCCGGTAGCCCGGGAGGCGCCGGCTCGTTGAGACAGGGCGTGGGTACATCCCCTTCGTACGAGCAACTGCGCGCCGTGTCACCGAGTCGTGAGGTCGGTCACACGGCGCGGGCCGTACTGGGTGGTGGTGGCCGCGAGGCCACGGGTGCCCGGTTGGGGTCAGGCGGCCAAGTGGGCCGTGACCTCCTTGGCCTTGGCGGTGGCGGCGTCGAGGGCCTGCGCGCGCGAGGCCTCGAAGAGCGGGACGAGCTCGGACATGGCCGGGTTCTGCGGCGCCATCGTGAGCTCCGGGACGATGAAGTGGACGTCCATGGCCAGGCTGTCCGCGAAGACCGCCTGGAGGTAGTTCTGCACGTACTCGTAGGGCTCGCGCGGGGTGCCCGGCGCGTAGGAGCCGCCGCGGCTGGCGACCACGGTGATCGGCGTGCCCTTGATCTTCGAGTCCTCGGCCATGGCGGTACGGCCGATGAGGATCACGTTGTCCAGCCACGCCTTGAGGGTCGAAGGGATCGAGAAGTTGTACATCGGGGCGCCGATCAGGACGGCGTCCGCCCTCTCCAGCTCCTCGATGAGCTTCACGCGCTCGGCGAAGGCGGCGGCCTGCTCCGGGGTGTGCGCGTCCGGGGCGGCGAAGCCGGCGGTGTGGGCGTCGGCGGTGATGTGCGGCACGGGGTTCGCGGCGAGGTCGCGGTAGATCACCGTGCCGTCGGGGTGCTGCTCCTCCCAGGTCTTGCGGAAGGCGTCCGTCACGGCGCGGGAGGCCGACGCGGCGGTCGGGAACACGGACGAGTCGATGTGCAGGAGCGTGGCCATCGGAATCTCCAATGAAGGGCGAAGCGGCCCGGGCTGCGGGCTTCTTTTTCGTACCTAACTAGAGATAACACAGTCACTTACTTTTTTTCATCCCCTTGCGTGAGCGCAGTACTCTGGAGGCATGGCGGAGTCGGTGCCCCACCACGCAGGACCGTGTCAAAAGGTCGATGACGGGATGACGCGGGTCTTCCAGCTGCTCGGAAAGCGCTGGACCGGCCTGGTCGTGTCCGTGCTGATCCAGCGGCCCGTGCACTTCGCCGAACTGCGCCGGGCCATCCCCGGCATCAGCGAACGGATGCTCTCGGACCGCCTCACGGAGTTGGGCGTGGCGGGACTGGTCGTTCGCGAGGTGAACGACGGACCGCCGCTGCGGGTCGCCTACCGCCTGACCGAGGCGGGCGCCGCACTGGAACCCGCGCTCAAGGAACTGGGCGTCTGGGCCGAGCGGTACCTGCCGGAGGGCGGGCCTTGCCGCGGCGGGAAATAGCTGGTCCGCGGAGTTGTCCACAGGGTCTGACGCGTCTCGGCCCCCGGCGGTACGGTCATCACGAGTTGATGTTGTGCACGGGGGAGGCGGTCACGATGACCGAGCAGGACGCAGAGGCTGCTGAGCGGGACGCAAAGGCCCCCGAGCAGGACGCGGGTGCTTCGGAGCGGCGCGCACCGAGGAACTTCCGCGTGCGGGGGTTCGCGGAGCGGCCCTTCCAGGAGACGCCCGGCAGCGGGGAAGCCGGAGGACACCGGGGTCCCAAGGCCGAGGGCAAGGCCCTGCGGCAAGCCGTGCCGCGCGCCGCGCACGCCGAGCTGACGCCCGACACCGGCCGGCCGGACGCGGTGACCGCGGTCGAGCAGTCCAACGCCGGCCGCATCCCCGAGCTCACGCCGATCCGCGTCGGCAGAATGGCCGCCTCACCCTTCGCGTTCCTGCGCGGATCGGCCGGCCTCATGGCGTACGACCTCGCGCGCACCCCCATGACCGGCATCGCGGCGCAGCTCTGCGGTGACGCCCACGCGGCGAACTTCGGCCTGTACGGCGACGCCCGCGGCGGCCTGGTCATCGACCTGAACGACTTCGACGAGACGGTGCACGGCCCCTGGGAGTGGGACCTCAAGCGGCTCGTCACCTCTCTCGTGCTCGCCGGACGGGAGGCCGGGGCGGACGAGCACACCTGCCGCAAGGCGGCACACGACACGGCGGGTGCCTACCGCCGCACCATGCGGCTGCTGGCGAAGCTGCCGGTCCTCGACGCGTGGAACGCCATCGCGGACGAGCAGCTCGTCTCCCATGCCGACGCCCACGACCTGCTCGGCACTCTCGAGCGGGTCTCCGAGAAGGCGCGGGCCAACACCAGCGGACGGTTCGCGGAGAAGTCGACCGAGACCGTGGAGGGCGGCGGCCGGCGGTTCGTCGACGCACCGCCGGTGCTGCGCCGCGTACCGGACGGGGAGGCCGCGGCGGTGGCGGCGTCCCTCGAGGACTACCTGACGACCCTGTCCGAGGACCGCCTCCCGCTCCTCGCCCGGTACGCGGTGCACGACGTCGCCTTCCGCGTCGTCGGCACCGGAAGCGTCGGCACCCGCTCGTACGTGGTCCTGCTCCTGGACCACCGTGGGGAACCTCTCGTCCTCCAGGTGAAGGAGGCCCGGCCCTCGGCGCTGGTCCCCCATCTCCGGACGGCCGGCTATACCGTGCCCGACGTGGAGCACGAGGGCCGGCGCGTGGTCCTCGGCCAGAAATGCATACAGGTCGTCAGCGACTTCCTGCTCGGCTGGACGACGGTCGACGGGCGCCCCTTCCAGGTGCGGCAGTTCCGCAACCGCAAGGGCAGCGTCGACCCCGCCGCCCTCGCCCCCGGCCAGGTGGACGACTACGGCCGGATGACGGGCGCCCTGCTCGCCCGCGCCCACACGCACAGCGCCGACCCGCGCCTGATCGCCGGCTACTGCGGCAAGAACGAGGAGCTGGACGAGGCGATGGCCGCCTTCGCCGTGGCCTACGCGGACCGTACGGAGGCGGACCACGCGGAGCTGGTGGCGGCGGTCGCGCAGGGCCGCGTGGCCGCGGAGGCGGGCGTGTGACGGGAGGGTCGGGCGGCGTCGCGGGTCGGCCCGGGAAACCCCGGGGGCCCGTGGCCTAGGCTGGACGGGTGACGACCCCGGAAGCCGAGCACAGCCAGCCCGACCGCAGCGAGGCGGACGCCGCCCGCACGACGGAGGACGCCAGCTCCCGCAGCACCGCGAGCCCGCAGCCCGACGAGGGCACGGGGGCTCAGTCCTCCGGCGGACAGAGCGTTCCGGCCGCCGGGGGCGAGCGGGTCGGTTCGGATGCGCAGAGCGCCGCGAGCGTCGAGGGCGGTCAGGTCGCTGCGGATGCGCGGAGTGGCGCGGGCGTTGAGGGCGATCAGGTCGGTGCCGATGATGGTGCCGGTGCCGGTGCCGGTGCCGGTGCGGGCGCGGGCGCGGCGGCTGAGGCAGGCGCCGTCGGAGCGGGTGCCGGTGTCGTGGCCGATGAGGACGCGCGGCCCGAGGCGCGGCTGGAGCGGGCCGTGCGCGCGGCCGAGCAGGCGCTGATCGAGTACGAGATCGCCGTGGAGACCTTCCGCGTCGAGGTCGAGAACTTCTCGCGGCTGCACCACCAGAAGCTCGGGCCGATGTACGCGCGGCTCGACGAGCTGGAGGCCCAGATCGCCGAGGCGCAGGCCGCCCGCACCGGTGACCCGGAGGACGTGCGCAAGGCGGACGAGGCGCGGGCCCGGGTCATGCCGATGCCGGGCGTCGAGGAGCTGTTCCACGGCTGGATGGACTCGGAGGGCCTGTTCCCGGAGGCCGCGGCGATGCTCACGGACCAGCCGGTGCGGCCCCCGCAGCGCGTGCGGCCCAGCGACGAGGCCCGCAGGCTCTACCGCGAACTCGTCCGCAAGGCCCACCCGGACCTGGCGCAGGACGACGGCGAGCGCTCGCGGCGCGACGAGTTCATCACCCGGGTCAACGCGGCCTACGCGCGCGGCGACGAGGTCCTGCTGCGGGAGCTGTCCGCCGAGTGGGCCGCCGGTCCCGTGCCGGAGGAGTGGAAGCCGAGCCGCAGCGAGGAGCTCTACGCCCGCCTCGAATGGCTCTCGCAGCGCAAGGAACTGCTCACGCTCGTAGCCAGTGACTTGGAGGAGAGCGCGATCGGCGCGATGCTCAAGCTGGCTCCGGACGACCCCGACCGGCTGCTGGAGGAGATCGCCGAGCAGCTCCTGGCCCAGGTCGGGCAGCGCGAGGCCCAGCTGGCGGAGCTGATCGGTCAGCAGCGGAGCTGATCGGTCGGCGAGGGGCGTGCGCTGTCGGTCCGCCGACGGGTGGCTGTGGCTGTGGTGGACCTCGGGCGCCTGAGGCTGCCGGTGGACCTCGGGCAGCTGGGGCTGTCGGTGGGCGCCGGATGGCTGGGGCGACGGAGTGCTGGTGCGGTCAGGTAGCGTCGAGGCATGCATTTTGGAGCTGGTGTGCCCACCGTCGAGGTCAAGGACCTGACGGACGGAGACTTCCTGCTGGACGTCCGCGAGGACGACGAGTGGCAGGCGGGTCATGCCGAGGGGGCGCTGCACATCCCGATCAGTGAGTTCGTGGCCCGCTACGGCGAGCTGACCGAGGCGGCGCCGCAGGACGGCAGGGTCAATGTGATCTGCCGCTCCGGGGGACGTTCGGCGCAGGTGGCCATGTACCTCGTACAGCAGGGCGTCGACGCGGTGAACGTCGACGGCGGCATGCAGGTCTGGGCCGCCGCGGGCCGCCCCGTCGTGAACGACAAGGGCGAGCAGGGGTTCGTGCTCTGAGCAGGTAACCGCGGAGGCGGATGACCGGCGGGGCGAGGGCGGGGGCCAGGGGTTGGGGTCCCCGCCGTCGGTGGCCGTGAGCCGTCATCCGGTGAGCCGCCGTTCAGCTCAAGGGGTGGGCTGCCAGGAGGTCGCCCAGGGCCTCCTCGTGGGCTGCCGCCGGGCCGAGGGAGAGTTCGAGCTGCTTGGCCCAGGCGTGGTAGCGGTGCAACGGGTACTCCACGTCCGCACCGAAGCCGCCGTGCAGATGCTGCGCGGTCTGCACGACACGTCGTACGCCCTCGGACGCCCAGGTCTTGGCGACGGCCACGTCGGCCGCGGCGGGCAACGCACCGCTCGCACCCGTGGAGATCCGCCACGCGGCCTGCCACAGCGTGACCTCCATGGCGCGCAGGTCGATGTAGCGGTCGGCGGCCTGTACGGCCACGGCCTGGAACGTGGCGACGGGGAAGCCGAACTGCTCACGCTTGCTCGTGTACGCGCTCGTCATGCCGAGCACGCGCTCCCCCAGCCCCAGCGCCAGCGCACACGTCCCGACGGTCAGCAGCTCGCGCAGTTCCTCCCAGGCGCCGTCCGCCTCGATGACGTCCCGTGCGGCGATCCGCGCCGAGTCCAGGCGCAGCTCGCCCAACCGCTCGCCGGTGGTGGAGAGTTGCTCGGCGAGTACGGCTCCCTCGTGGACGCGGGGGAGGAGGGCGAGGACGGTCCGGCCGGCGGCGGTGTGTGCGGGTACGACGATGACGTCGGCGTCGTGCGCCCAGGGCACGGCGGTCTGCAGGCCGTCCAGGATCCAGGAGTCGCCGTCCTCGCGGGCGGTCACGGCGAGTTCGGCCAGGTCGTGGCCGGTGCGGCCGTTCGCGGCGACGGTCAGCACGAGTTCGCCACGGCCGGCCCGTGCCGGCAGGTCCGCCTTCGCCTCGGGGCTGCCGTGCGCCTGTACGGTCACCGCGGCCGCGGTGTTCTCCAGCAGCGGTACCCGGGCCAGTACCTTCGCGGACTCGCGCAGCACCAGGCACAGCGCGACGGCGTCCAGGCCCGCGCCGCCGGACTCCGCGTCCAGCAGCAGGCTCAGCAGGTCGGCGTCGGCGAGCTTCGCCCACAGCGGCCGGTCGAAGTCCTCGGCGACGGCTCCCGCGGTCATGGAGGGGCTGGGTACGGCGTCCGGTGCCACCCCGGCGAACACCGCCCTCGCCGCTTCGGCCGCCGCCTGCTGCTCCTCGGTGAAGGTGAAGTCCACGGTCCCGCCCCTCCCACGCACCCGGCCACCCGTCCTGCCACCGTCGTGCCGCCCGAACCGGTGGAACCGGCGGATCGTCGGTCGGGTGGCTCCGACGGATCTGACGGTTCGTCAAGATAGAACAGGTTCTACAAGAAGGGAACGGGTGACGAGGGCAGGGGTGGAGAGGGAGGGGTCCGAGGGCGGGTTGGGGTCCGTCCCGCACAGCGCGGCGACGAGCACCGTCGCCGCTGTCGTCACCGGGAATCGGTCACGTCACCGGGAGCGCAGGCCGTCCGGTGACCCGGCAGGGGTGCCGGGTCACCGGAGACGGGGTCAGCGGTCGAAGTCCAGCTCCACCTTCTCCGTGGCCGGATGGGACTGGCAGGCCAGTACGTAACCCGCGTCCGTCTCCTCCGGCTCCAGCGCGAAGTTGCGGTCCATGCGCACCTCACCCGAGACCAGGAAGGCGCGGCAGGTGCCGCAGACCCCGCCCTTGCAGGCGTAGGGGGCGTCGGGGCGGTTGCGCAGCACTGTCTCCAGGAGGGACTCGCCGTCCTGGACGGGCCAGGTCCCGCCCCGGCCGTCGAGCCGGGCGGTGACCATGCTGTGGGCGGGAGCCGGTGTGGTGACCGCGGGCGCGGCGACGGTGTCCACGTGGAAGATCTCCTCGTGCAGCCGCGTGCGAGGCACCCCGAGGCCGCGCAGCGCCCGCTCCGCGCCCTCGACGAGACCGAGCGGCCCGCACAGGAACCAGCCCGCTACTTGGTCCACGGGCAGCAGCGCCGGCAGCAGCGCGGTCAGGCGCTCCTCGTCGAGCCGGCCCGTCGGGAGTCCGGCCTGCTGCTCCTCCCGGGAGAGCGCCGTCACCAGCTGGAACCGCTCCGGGTAGCGGTCCTTGAGGTCGGCGACCTCCTCCAGGAACATCGTCGAGGCGGCCGTCCGGTCGCTGCGGATCAGGCAGAACCTGGCCTCCGGTTCGCGCGCCAGCAGGGTCGTCACGATCGACAGCACCGGCGTGATGCCGCTTCCGCCGACCACTGCCGCGTACAGCCCGGGGGCCGGGTCCAGGGTGAAGCGTCCGGCCGGTGTCATGACGTCCACCTCGTCGCCGGCCAGGATCTCCTTGAGCGCGTACGTCGAGAAGGCGCCGCCGTCGACGAGCCGCACGCCGACGCGCAGGGTGCGCGGGCCTTCGGGGTCGGCCGGGTCGGGCGCGGGGGAGCAGATCGAGTACGTCCGCCGGATCTCCGTGCCGTCGACGACGCGGCGCAGGGCGAGGTGCTGGCCGGGGGCGTGCCGGAACTCCTCGCGCAGGGCGGGCGGCACGGCGAAGGTCAGGGCGACGGAGTCGTCGGTGAGCCGGTCGACCGCGGCCACCGGGAGCGGGTGGAACCGGGCCATCACAACTCCTTGAAGTGGTCGAACGGTTCACGGCACGTCAGGCAGCGCCGCAGTGCCTTGCAGGCGGTGGACGAGAAGCGGCTGAGCAGTTCGGTGTCGCCGGAGCCGCAGAGCGGGCAGCGCACGGGTTCCGCCGCCGGCGTCCGGGCCGCCGTGAGCTCGTCAGCGGGGGCCTCGGCGCCGGCAACTGTCGCGCCCGGGGTCGTCGGCGCAGGCGTCGCTTCCTGCGCGGTGAGCGTGCGGGTCGGGCCGAGGCCGACCGTCACCGGGCCCGCCGGGCGGCCGCCGCGCGGCGGCGCTATGCCGAACTCGCGCAGCTTGCGGCGGCCTTCGTCCGAGATGTCGTCCGTCGACCAGGCCGGGCTGAGCACCTTGTGCACGGACACCTCGGCGACCCCGTGCTCGTGCAGCACGCGCTCGATGTCGACGGTCATCGCCTCGATGGCGGGGCAGGCGGTGTACGTAGGGGTGAGCTCGACCTCGACCGAGCCGCCCTCGCGGACGTGCACCGCGCGGAGTACGCCCAGCTCCTCCAGGGTGAGGACGGGCAGCTCCGGGTCGAGGACGGAACCGGCGAGCCTGCGCAGTTCCTCCTCGAGCGCGGTCGTGCGGCCCTCGGCCGTGGGGGCGGGGGTCACCACGACGCTCCCGGGTGGCTCCGGTGCAGGTGCTGCATCTCGGCGATCATCCGGCCGAACGATTCCGTGTGCAGGCCCTGCCGGCCGGCGCCCGCCGTCCACGCGCCGGACTGCGGTCCCTGCGGCACGTCGAGGGTCGCGCGGCGCAGGACGTCGGTGACGGAGGTCAGCCAGTCGGTCCGCAGCGCCTCCCAGTCGAGGTCCAGGCCCTCGACCGGCTGGAACATCTCGCCGGTGAACCGCCACAGCGCGTCGCAGGCCTGCCGCATCCGCTCGTGGCTCAGCTCGGTGCCGTCGCCCAGCCGCAGTGTCCACTGCTCGGCGTGGTCCCGGTGGTAGTCGACCTCCTTGACGGCCTTCGCGGCGAGCGGCGCCAGCGCGCCGTCACCGGCCGCCAGGCGCCCGTAGAGGAGGTGCTGGTAGGTGGAGAAGTACAGCTGGCGGGCGATCGTGTGGGCGAAGTCGCCGTTCGGCTGCTCGACCAGCTGGAGGTTGCGGAAGGCGCGCTCCTCGCGGAGGTACGCCAGCTCGTCCTCGTCGCCGACCATCGACAGCAGCACCCTGGCCTGGCCGAGCAGGTCCAGCGCGATGTTCCCCAGGGCCACTTCCTCTTCGAGGACGGGGGCGTGGCCGGCCCACTCCCCCAGGCGGTGCGAGAGCACCAGGGCGTCGTCCCCGAGGCAGAGGGCGGCGGCGGCCGTGGTGCCGGCCGCGGGCAGCGTGGGCGTCACAGGTGCTTCACCCCTTCCGGGATCTCGTAGAACGTCGGGTGCCGGTAGGGCTTGTCGGCGGACGGCTCGAAGAAGGGGTCCTTCTCGTCGGGCGAGGAGGCGGTGACGGCGGTGGACGGGACGACCCAGATGGAGACGCCCTCGCCGCGGCGGGTGTACAGATCGCGCGCGTTGCGCAGGGCCAGCTCGGCGTCCGGGGCGTGCAGGCTGCCGGCGTGGGTGTGGGAGAGGCCGCGGCGCGAGCGCACGAAGACCTCCCAGAGGGGCCAGTCGGTGGTCATGCTCGCGCCTTTCCGTGTACGTCCTCGGGCCGGCCGGTGCCGGCCGCGTCCGTCCTGGCCGCCTGCTTGCCCGCGTACGCGGCGGCCGCGTCGCGGACCCAGGCGCCTTCCTCGTGGGCCTGCCTGCGCTGGGTGAGCCGCTGGTCGTTGCACGGGCCGTTGCCCTTGAGGACCTCGCGGAACTCGGCCCAGTCGATCGCGCCGAAGTCGTGGTGGCCCCGCTCCTCGTTCCACCGGAGGTCCGGGTCGGGGAGGGTCAGGCCGAGGGACTCCGCCTGCGGCACGCAGATGTCCACGAAGCGCTGGCGCAGCTCGTCGTTCGAGTGGCGCTTGATCTTCCACGTCATCGACTGCGCGGAGTGCGCGGACTCGTCGTCCGGCGGGCCGAACATCATCAGGGACGGCCACCACCAGCGGTTCACCGCGTCCTGGGCCATCTCGTGCTGTTCCGGGGTGCCGCGGCTGAGGGCCAGCAGCAGCTCGTAGCCCTGCCGCTGGTGGAAGGACTCCTCCTTGCAGACGCGGACCATCGCGCGTGCGTACGGGCCGTAGGAGCAGCGGCAGAGCGGGACCTGGTTCGTGATCGCGGCGCCGTCCACCAGCCAGCCGATCGCGCCGACGTCCGCCCAGGTCAGCGTCGGGTAGTTGAAGATCGACGAGTACTTCTGGCGGCCGCTGTGCAGCTTGTCCAGCAGCTCGTCGCGGCTGGTGCCCAGGGTCTCCGCGGCGCTGTACAGGTACAGGCCGTGCCCCGCCTCGTCCTGCACCTTGGCCATCAGGATCGCCTTGCGGCGCAGGGAGGGCGCGCGCGTGATCCAGTTGGCCTCGGGCTGCATGCCGATGATCTCGGAGTGCGCGTGCTGCGCCATCTGGCGCACCAGCGTCGAGCGGTACGCGTCGGGCATCCAGTCGCGGGGCTCGATGCGCTCGTCGGCCGCCACGGCGGCGTCGAAGGCGCGCTCGTACGCCTCCTGCGCGGCGCCGTCCGTCGCCGGGTCCGCCTCCGTGCGGGCCGTACGCTGCGCGGCTGCTGTTGCCATGCGGTCCCCCTCGACCTCTCGCTCCTGG
The DNA here is from genome assembly GCF_042872045.1 of Streptomyces sp. NPDC005496. Classification (NCBI taxonomy): domain Bacteria; kingdom Bacillati; phylum Actinomycetota; class Actinomycetes; order Kitasatosporales; family Streptomycetaceae; genus Streptomyces; species Streptomyces sp. NPDC005496. The sequence goes on along the minus strand of NZ_JBIAJQ010000005.1, from coordinate 404,500 downwards.
CTACCGACCGATCGTTCGGTTCGCTCGAAACCATGGTCGGGCGAGCGTCGTAAGGTGTCAACCGCTGTGGATAACCTCACGGGGCCCGGTTCGACCGCTGGGGCCCGTGGGGCTGTGCTGGACCGCGGGTCTGAGTACCGTTCCGTTCCGGTGCGAACGTCGGGGCGCGTGGTGCGCGAGTGATACCGCGCCGTACGGCCGGACGGCGGGGAAGCGGACCGGGATCGGGAAACGGGGCGGAATGGACGCGTACGACGAGGGCTCGGACGCCCGCCACGGGCCCGACCACCCCGGCAGACCCGTACCGCCCCCGCCCGGTAGCTTCGTGCCGCCCCCGCCCGGTGGTTCCCCGCCGCCTACGCCCGGGGGACCTGTGCCGCCCCCGCCCGGTGGTTCCGTGCCGCTTTCGTCCGACGAGCCCGACCACCACGGCGCCTCCGACAGCCCCGTACCGGACGACCCGGTCCTGACCCGCCCCGGCGCCGAGGCCGACGCGAGCCCTTCCGGTGAGCCGGAACCGGTCCGTCCCGGCCCGGAAGCCGTGCGCACCGAGCCGGTCGAAACGGCTGCGCAGGTGTGGCCGGACCACGCCGGCCGCGCGGCGGTGGCGCCGGACCGGGTCGGGCTCGCCGCGCTGTCGCTGCCCTACCGGATCGCGGCCGCCGGGGCCCTCGCCTTCGTCATGGTGGCCGCCTGCGTGCACCTCGGCATGGTGTTCCTGCATGTCGCACCCTCGAACACGGCGACCAAGCAGCACGGCCGGACCGTCGAGGAGTGGATCTACCCCGAGTTCGAGCAGAACTGGAAGCTGTTCGCGCCCAATCCACTCCAGCAGAACATCGCGGTCCAGGTCCGGGCCGAGGTCAGGACCGCGGACGGCGGGCGTCGTACGACCGGCTGGTACGACCTGTCGGCGCGCGACGGCGAGGCCATCGACGGCAATCCGCTGCCGAGCCACACCCAGCAGAACGAACTGCGCCGGGCCTGGGACTTCTTCGTCGCCTCGCACGACAGCGAGAACCGTCCGGCGGGCCTGCGCGGCGACCTCGCCGAGCGCTACCTGCGCCGCATCGTCGTGCTGCGCCTCGACCGGGAGCGGGTGGACGCCGACGGGGGCGTCGTGGAGCGCGTGCAGGTCCGCTCCCGCACGACCAACGTGCCGCCTCCCGACTGGAGCACGGAGCCGGTGTCCGACAAGCCGGTGCTCCGCGTGCTGCCCTGGTGGCGGGTGCCGACGGGCGGGGCGGGGGCGAGCGCCTGATGAACCGGTTCTCCCTCTGTCTCGCGCGCGGGATCGCCCGCGTCACCGAGACCGCCCTCGGGCCGTACCAGTCGGCGGTGATCCGTATCGGCTTCTCGGCCACCTGGCTGCTGTTCCTGCTGCGCGAGTTCCCGCACCGCCAGGAGCTGTACGGGCCCGACGGGCCCTGGAGCTGGGACCTGGCGCAGCAACTCGTGGCGAGCAACCACTCCTTCACGGTCCTGCTGTGGTCGGACAGCCAGCTGTGGTTCGAGACGGTCTACGCCCTGGCCGTGCTGTCGAGCCTGCTGCTGATGCTCGGCTGGCGGACCCGGACCATGTCCGTGCTGTTCATGGTCGGCGTGCTCTCCCTGCAGAACCGCAGCGTCTTCATGGGGGACGGCGGTGACAACGTCATCCACCTGATGGCGATCTACCTCGTCTTCACGCGCTGCGGGCAGGTGTGGTCGCTGGACGAACGGCGGGCCCGGCTCCGGCAAGCGGCACGCGCGCGTGGAGCGTTCCCCGGCCACGACGTGCTCCAGGGGACGCGGGAAACCCCGGAAGCCCCGGAGGCGAGGGGGACGGCGGACGGGTCCGATCCCGTCGGAGCCGCCCTGTGGGCCGTACTGGGTTTCGCCCTGCTCGCGGCGACGCTGACGGGGAAGATCGACGGCGGTCTGCTCGGGGGCTGGCCGGCCGTCTACTGGGGGCTGTGGGCCGGGCAGGGGCTGTGGTGGGCCGTCGGGCGCCGCGCGCGCACCGCCCAGCCGCGGATCCTGCTCGACGTCGTCGCGAACCTCGCGCACAACGCGGCCCTGCTGGTGATCATGGCCGAGGCGTGCCTGATCTACGCGACGGCCGGCTGGTACAAGATCCAGGGTTCGCGCTGGCAGGACGGCACCGCCGTCTACTACCCGCTCCACCTGGACTACTTCTCGCCCTGGCCCGCGCTCTCCGACCTGCTGTCCGCACACGGGACCGCGGTGCTGCTGGTGACGTACGGGACGGTCGTGGTGCAGGTCGCCTTCCCGTTCACGCTGTTCAACCGGCGGGTGAAGAACGTGCTGCTCGCGGTCATGATGACCGAGCACGCCGTGATCGCCGTGGTCCTGGGCCTGCCGTTCTTCTCGCTGGCGATGATCGCCGCCGACGCGGTGTTCCTGCCGACGTCCTTCCTGCGGCGCGTGGGCGGACGGGTGGCACGCGCGCGTGGGGGGCTGTTCCGCGGCAGGTACAGGGGCCGCACGGTCCCTGGCCCGCGTGGTGAGCAGCCGGATCCCGTGGAGGGGACGCACGTAGGCTTCACGGCATGAACGACCCGGGCGACAGGCGAGGCACGAACGGCGACGGCGGCACCGGCGGCGCGAACGACGCCGTGCGGGCCTGGCTCCGGCTCGCCGACGATGCGGTGCTGCTCGACGGCTTCCACGCCCTCAAGCACGCCGTGCGCTTCGGCGCCTCGGTCCCGGTGGCCGTCAGCGCCGACCGGTCCGCCACACTCGCCCTGGCGGACGAGCTGGCCCCCGACGTACGGGAGGTGCTCGACGGGCTGCTCAGCGAGGTCCCGGAGACGACGCTGCGGGCTCTGGTGCCACGTCCGCACCCCACCGCGGTGGCCGCGCTGGCCGTACGACCCTCCCGGACCGCCCACCTGGAGGCCCTGGCGCGTCCGGGCCGCACGGCGCCGGTCGTCGTGCTCGACAATCCCAGGAACCTGGGCAACGCGGGCGCCGTCATCCGGCTCGCGGCGGGCTTCGGGGCGACCGGAGTGGTCACCACCGGCACGCTCGACCCCTGGCATCCCACGGTCGTACGCGGCGGGGCGGGGCTGCACTTCGCGACCGCCGTGGAGCGGCTGACGGTCGCCGAGCTGCCGCCGGGGCCGGTCTTCGCCCTCGATCCGGAGGGCGAGGACATCCGCGGGCTGAAGCTCCCCGACGACGCCGTCCTCGCCTTCGGCTCCGAGCGCAGCGGGCTGTCCGCCGAACTGCGCGCCCGCACCGACCACCTGGTGTCCCTGCCGATGCGCCCCCAGGTCTCCAGCTACAACCTCGCGACCAGCGTCGCGATGACCCTGTTCCACTGGAGCACCACCGGGGGCGCCTCGGCTTGAGGCCCGGCGGGCCCGGGCGGCCTACGCCTCCCGGCGGACCTCCACGATCCTGAAGCGGTTCGCGACGAAGGCGCCGTCGCACAGGGCGGAGTTGGCCGCCGCGTTGCCCCCGGAGCCGTGGAAGTCGGAGAAGGCCGCCGTCTGGTTCACGTAGACCCCGCCGGTCAGGTTCAGCGAGAGCTGGGCGCACTCCTCGAAGCAGACCTCCTGGACGGCCTGCTCGACCTCGTCGGAGGTGGTGTACGCGCCGACCGTCATCGCGCCCTTGTCGCGGATGCTGCGCCGCAGCAGGTCCACGCCGTCCGCCGCCGAGTCGACGGCGACCGCGAAGGAGACGGGGCCGAAGCACTCGCTCAGGTAGGCGGCCTCGTCCTCGGCGCCGTCCCAGTACTTCCGGGCGCCGTCGAGCTTCACGATCACCGGGGTGCGCACCACGGCGCCCGGGAACTCGGGGTTGGCGACCTCCCGGGAGGGGAGGGCGACTTCGCCGAGGCCGGACGCGGCCTCCAGGCGGGCCTTCACGTCGGGGTTGACGATCGCGCCGAGCAGGGCGTTCGCGCGGGCGTCGTCGCCGAGGAGTCCGTCGACCGACCTGGCGAGGTCGGTGACCACCTCGTCGTACGACTTGGGGCCCTCCTCGGTGCGGATGCCGTCACGGGGGATCAGCAGGTTCTGCGGCGTCGTGCACATCTGGCCGCTGTAGAGGGACAGCGAGAAGGCGAGGTTCGACAGCATGCCCTTGTAGTCGTCGGTCGACTCGACGAGCACCGTGTTGACGCCGGCCTTCTCCGTGTAGACCTGGGCCTGACGGGCGTTGGTCTCCAGCCAGTCGCCGAACTCCGTGGAGCCCGTGTAGTCGATGATCCGGATCTCGGGGCGGACCGCCAGGGTCTTGGCGATGCCCTCTCCGGGGCGCTCGGCGGCCAGCGCGACCAGGTTCGGGTCGAAGCCGGCCTCGGTGAGCACCTCGCGGGCCACGGCCACGGTCAGCGCGAGCGGCAGCACCGCGCGCGGGTGCGGCTTGACCAGGACCGCGTTGCCCGTGGCCAGGGAGGCGAAGAGGCCGGGGTAGCCGTTCCACGTCGGGAAGGTGTTGCAGCCGATCAGCAGGGCGATGCCGCGCGGCACCGGTGTGAACTGCTTGGTCAGCGCGAGCGGGTCGCGCTTGCCCTGGGGCTTGGTCCACTCCGCGGTGTCCGGCGTGCGGACCTGCTCCACGTACGCGTACGCCACCGCCTCCAGGCCGCGGTCCTGCGCGTGCGGGCCGCCCGCCTGGAACGCCATCATGAACGCCTGGCCGCTGGTGTGCATGACCGCGTGCGCGAACTCGTGCGTCCGGTCGCTGATCCGCTTGAGGATCTCCAGGCAGACCACCGCGCGCGTCTCCGCGCCCGCGTCCCGCCACGCCCGCATGCCCGCGCGCATGGCCGGCAGCAGTACGTCGACGTCCGCGTGCGGGTAGCTGACGCCCAGCTCGATCCCGTACGGCGAGACCTCGCCGCCGACCCAGTCGTCCGTGCCGGGCTGGCCGAGGTCGAGACGGGTGCCCAGCAGGGCGTCGAAGGCGGCCTTGCCCTCCGCCATGCCCAGGCTCCCGTGCTCCCCGTAGGCCTTGGGGTGCTCGGGGTGCGGGGACCAGTACGCGCGCGTGCGGATCGCTTCCAGCGCCTGGTCGAGGGTGGGCCGGTGCTGGGCGATCAGCTGGTGCGCGGTGAGTTCGGCGGCCATCTAGGACCAACTCCTCGTCTCAGGAGCTCCTCGTCGAGCTCGCGAGCTGGGCAGGAATGGACGGACACGGTTAGAGTAACCGAACGATCGGTCGGGACAAGGGGGACCGCCGCATCTGTGGAAAACCGTGTGCGGGAGGATCGCGAGCATGACAGCACTCGACCTCAGCAGCCCCGTGGCCGTCGTCGGTACCGGCACCATGGGCCAGGGCATCGCCCAGGTCGCGCTGGTCGCAGGCCGGCCCGTGCGGCTGTACGACGCCTTGCCCGGACGTGCCGAAGCGGCCGCCTCCGCGATCGGCGCGCGACTGGACCGGCTCGTCGACAAGGAGCGGCTCAGTGCCGCCGACCGGGACGCCGCGCGCGCCCGGCTGCACCCGGCGGCAAGCCTCGGCGAACTCGCCGACTGCGTACTCGTCGTGGAGGCGGTGCTCGAACAGCTCGACGTGAAGCAGCAGTTGTTCCGCGACCTGGAGGACGTCGTCGGGGAGGACGCCCTGCTCGCCACGAACACCTCCTCCCTGTCCGTGACGGCCATCGGCGGCGCGCTGCGCAACCCGGGCCGCCTGGTCGGGCTGCACTTCTTCAACCCCGCTCCGCTGCTGCCCCTGGTGGAGGTCGTCTCCGGGTTCGCCACGGACGTCACGTCGGCCACGCGCGCGTACGAGACGGCCCGCGCCTGGGGCAAGACCCCGGTCGCCTGCGCGGACACCCCCGGTTTCATCGTCAACCGCATCGCCCGGCCCTTCTACGCCGAGGCCTTCGCGGTCCACGAGTCCCAGGCCGCCGACCCGGCCACCATCGACGCCGTCCTGCGCGAGTCCGGGGGCTTTCGGATGGGGGCCTTCGAGCTGACCGACCTGATCGGCCAGGACGTCAACGAGTCCGTCACGCACTCCGTGTGGCAGGCGTTCTTCCAGGACGTGCGCTTCACGCCCTCGCTGGCGCAGCGGCGGCTCGTGGAGTCGGGCCGGCACGGCCGAAAGTCGGGTCACGGCTGGTACGACTACGCGGACGGCGCCGAGCGCCCCGAGCCGCACACCGCGGAGAAGGCGCCCGCGCCCGCCCACGTCACCGTCGAGGGCGACCTCGGCCCCGCCTCCGAACTCGTCGCGCTGATCCGCAAGGCGGGCATCCAGGTCCGCGAGGAGGAGGAGGACCACGGCACCCGGCTGCTGCTGCCCTCCGGCGGTCAGCTGGTCCTCGCCGACGGACAGACCTCGGTCGAGTTCCGTGACGTCGTCTACTTCGACCTGGCGCTCGACTACCGCCGGGCCACCCGGATCGCCCTGTCGGCCTCCCAGGACACCGCCGCCCGGACTCTCTCCGAGGCGACCGGTCTCTTCCAGGCGCTCGGCAAGGACGTCAGCGTCATCGGGGACGCCCCCGGCATGATCGTCGCCCGGACGGTGGCCCGGATCATCGACCTGGCGCACGACGCCGTCGCCAAGGGGGTGGCCACCGAGGAGGACATCGACACCGCGATGCGGCTCGGCGTGAACTACCCCCTGGGTCCCTTCGAGTGGAGCCGCAGGCTCGGCCGGACCTGGGCGCACGACCTCCTGGAGGAGCTGCACCTGCGCGAGCCCTCGGGCCGTTACGCGCCCTCCCTGGCGCTGTACCGCCACGGGCACGCCTCCGAGAAGCGGGAGGGCACCTCGTGACCACCGCCAAGCGGGACACGTACACCCCGGAGACGCTGCTCCATGTCGCCGTGCAGGTCTTCATCGAGCGCGGCTACGACGGCACTTCCATGGAGCACCTGTCCAAGGCCGCCGGCATCTCCAAGTCCTCGATCTACCACCACGTGGCGGGCAAGGAGGAGCTGCTGGGCAGGGCCGTGCGCCGGGCGCTGGACGGCCTCTTCGGCATCCTCGACGAGGAGCACGCGCGCGTGGGGCGTTCCGTGGAGCGCCTGGAGTACGTCGTACGGCGGATGGTCGAGGTGCTCACCGCCGAGCTGCCGTACGTGACGCTGCTGCTGCGGGTGCGGGGCAACACGGACACCGAGCGCTGGGCCCTGGAGCGGCGCCGGGACTTCGACCACCGGGTGGCCGAACTGCTGAGGGCGGCGGCCGCCGACGGCGACGTACGGGACGACGTCGAGTTCCGGCTCGCGACGCGGCTGGTGTTCGGCATGATCAACTCGATCGTGGAGTGGTACCGGCCCGACGGCCGGGGCTCCGCCGAGCGCGAGGTGGCCGACGCTGTCGTACGCCTGGTCTTCGAAGGGCTCCGCAAGGAGGGCTGACACTCCTGACGGGGGCCCTGTCCAGGCCCCGGATTCCTACGGGGCCCCCTATGCCTAACTTGGGTTCAACGGGGCCCGTCCGGGCGGCTCACGCCACGGGACCCTGTCCAGGCCGCCCACGCCACGGGGCCTCCTGGCCAGGCCCCCCTATGCCTCACTCGGGTTCAACGGGACCTCCGCCCGAGCCGCCCACGCCACGGGACCCCGTCCGGCCCGCTCACGCCTCGGGTTCCACGTCCTCCTCCTCGAAGACCAGCAGCGTGCGCGTGCTGAGTACCTCGGGGATGGCCTGGAGGCGGGTGAGCACCAGCTCGCGCAGGGCGCGGTTGTGCGGGGTGTGCACCAGCAGCAGGACGTCGAAGTCGCCGCCCACCAGCGAGATGTGGGCGGCCCCGGGCAGCGCCCGCAACTGCTCGCGGACCGTGCGCCAGGAGTTCTGCACGATCTTGAGCGTGATGTACGCCGACGTGCCCTGGCCCGCGCGCTCGTGGTTGACGCGGGCTCCGAAGCCCCGGATGACCCCGTCCTCGATGAGGCGGTTGATCCGCGCGTAGGCGTTGGCCCGCGAGACGTGGACCCGCTCGGCGACGGACCGTATCGAGGCGCGTCCGTCCGCCTGGAGCATCTGCAGGATGTCCTGGTCGATCGGGTCGAGCGGACGGGCGGGCGGCAGCTCCGTCCCGGCCCCAGCTCCCTCGGCCATTTGTTCAGGTGCCATGTCCCCCCGCCTCCCTACCATGGACGTACTGCGTCCATCTCAGGCTGTGCAGAACCGTTTGTCCACAGCCTGGCGGTGCCTGTAGCCAAAATGTGCCGACGACCGAACAATCGGTAGGTGAGGCGCATCACACCCGGTGCGTCTCTCCAGCCGCTCCCACGAGGAGGTGCCGTCATGACGGTCATGGAGCAGCGAGGCGCTTACCGGCCCACACCGCCGCCCGCCTGGCAGCCACGCACCGACCCCGCGCCGCTGCTGCCCGACGCGCTGCCCCACCGCGTCCTCGGCACCGAGGCCGCCGCGCAGGCCGACCCCGACCTGCTGCGCCGGCTGTACGCCCAGCTGGTCCGCGGCCGCCGCTACAACACGCAGGCCACCGCCCTCACCAAGCAGGGCCGTCTCGCCGTGTACCCCTCCACCACCGGCCAGGAGGCCTGCGAGGTCGCCGCGGCGCTCGTCCTCGAAGAGCGCGACTGGCTCTTCCCGAGCTACCGGGACACCCTGGCGGCCGTCGCCCGCGGCCTGGACCCCGTCCAGGCGCTCACGCTGCTGCGCGGCGACTGGCACACCGGGTACGACCCGCGCGAGCACCGCATCGCGCCCCTGAGCACCCCGCTCGCCACCCAGCTCCCGCACGCCGTGGGTCTCGCCCACGCCGCCCGCCTCAAGGGCGACGACGTGGTCGCGCTCGCCATGGTCGGCGACGGCGGCACCAGCGAGGGCGACTTCCACGAGGCGCTGAACTTCGCGGCCGTCTGGCAGGCCCCGGTCGTCTTCCTCGTGCAGAACAACGGCTTCGCGATCTCCGTCCCGCTCGCCAAGCAGACCGCGGCCCCCTCGCTGGCCCACAAGGCAGTCGGCTACGGGATGCCGGGCCGCCTGGTCGACGGCAACGACGCGGCCGCCGTCCACGAGGTCCTCGCCGACGCCGTGCGCCGTGCCCGCGAGGGCGGCGGCCCGACGCTCGTCGAGGCCGTCACGTACCGCATCGACGCCCACACGAACGCCGACGACGCCACCCGCTACCGCGGTGACGCCGAGGTCGAGACCTGGCGCGCGCACGACCCGATCGCCCTGCTGGAACGCGAGCTGACCGAGCGCGGCCTGCTCGACGAGGACGGCGTACGGGCCGCCCGCGAGGACGCCGAGGCGATGGCCGCGGATCTGCGCGAGCGCATGAACCAGGACCCGGTGCTCGACCCCATGGACCTCTTCGCCCACGTGTACGCCGAGCCCACCCCGCAGCTGCGCGAGCAGGAGGCGCAGCTGCGCGCCGAGCTCGACGCCGAGGCGGACGGTTCGCACGGGTCGGAAGGGGCCGGGCGATGACCACCGTTGCCCAGAAACCGGCGACCATGGCGCAGGCCCTCGGGCGCGCCCTGCGGGACGCCATGGCCGAGGACCCGACGGTCCACGTCATGGGCGAGGACGTCGGCACGCTCGGCGGTGTCTTCCGGGTCACCGACGGGCTCGCCGCGGAGTTCGGCGAGGACCGCTGCACGGACACGCCCCTGGCGGAGGCCGGCATCCTCGGGACCGCCGTCGGCATGGCGATGTACGGGCTGCGGCCGGTCGTCGAGATGCAGTTCGACGCCTTCGCCTACCCGGCGTTCGAGCAGCTGATCAGCCACGTCGCGAAGATGCGCAACCGCACGCGCGGCGCGATGCCGCTGCCGATCACCATCCGCGTGCCCTACGGGGGAGGCATCGGCGGCGTCGAGCACCACAGCGACTCCTCCGAGGCGTACTACATGGCGACCCCGGGGCTGCACGTCGTCACGCCCGCCACGGTCCCCGACGCCTACGGGCTGCTGCGGGCCGCCATCGCCTCCGACGACCCCGTCGTCTTCCTGGAGCCCAAGCGCCTGTACTGGTCGAAGGACACCTGGAACCCGCAGGAGCCGCCGGCCGTCGATCCGATCGGCCGCGCGGTGGTCCGGCGTCCCGGCCGCAGCGCCACCCTCGTCACGTACGGCCCGTCCCTGCCCGTCTGCCTGGAGGCGGCCGAGGCGGCGCGGGCCGAGGGCTGGGACCTCGAAGTCGTCGACCTGCGCTCCCTGGTGCCGTTCGACGACGAGACGGTGTGCGCGGCCGTCCGGCGGACCGGGCGCGCCGTCGTCGTGCACGAGTCGGGCGGGTTCGGGGGACCGGGCGGAGAGATCGCCGCGCGGATCACCGAGCGCTGCTTCCACCACCTGGAGGCGCCGGTGCTGCGGGTCGCCGGGTTCGACATCCCGTATCCGCCGCCGATGCTGGAGCGCCACCACCTGCCCGGTGTCGACCGCATCCTGGACGCGGTGGCACGGCTGCAATGGGAGGGCGAGAGCTGATGGCCCAGGTGCTGGAGTTCAAGCTGCCCGACCTCGGGGAGGGCCTGACCGAGGCGGAGATCGTCCGCTGGCTCGTCCAGGTCGGTGACGTGGTCGCCGTCGACCAGCCGGTCGTCGAGGTCGAGACCGCCAAGGCCATGGTCGAGGTGCCGTGTCCCTACGGGGGCGTGGTCACCGCCCGCTTCGGCGAGGAAGGCACCGAACTGCCCGTCGGCGCCCCGCTGATCACGGTCGCGGTCGGAGCGCCCGCGTCGGCGTCCGAGTCCGCGCCCGCGTCCGCGTCCCGGCCGTCCGCGTCCTCGAACGGCGACGGCGACCAGGGATCGGGCAACGTACTGGTGGGATACGGCACCCAGGCCCCGCCCGGGCGCCGCAGGAGGGTCCGGCCGGCGTCGCCGGTGCCCGGGACCCCGTCGGGGAGCCGCGCGGACGGATTCGCGTCCGCCGGAGCCGCGCCCTCCCTCGCGGGAGCCGCCGCGCCGTCGTCCGGGAAGTCCGCCGGGGCGGGGACGGCCGGGTCCGCCCGGCCCGAGGCCGCCGGGACGTTCGGGACGGGCGGTGCCGTGGACGGCCGTGCGGTCGCCGGGCGGACGGAGGGTCCCGTTCCGGTGATCTCCCCCCTCGTGCGCCGGCTGGCCCGGGAGAACGGGCTGGAACTGCGTGCGCTTGAGGGGACCGGGCCCGACGGGCTGATCCTGCGCGCGGACGTCGAGTCCGCGCTGCGGGCGGCCGCCGGCCGGGGTGCCGTACGGGTGCCCGAGGGCCGTGGACCCGCTGCCACCGGTGCCGCCCTCGCCGACGCGGCCTCCGCCGTGCGCGGCGACGGGACCGGAGTCCCGGCCGCCGCCGGGGCGGTCCGGACGCCCGCTGCCGGGGAAGGTGTGCGCGTGCCGCTCAAGGGCGTTCGCGGTGCCGTCGCCGACAAGCTCTCCCGGAGCCGTCGCGAGATACCCGACGCGACCTGCTGGGTCGACGCCGACGCGACCGAACTCATGCGGGCGCGCGCGGCGATGAACGCGGCGGGCGGCCCGAAGATCTCGCTGCTGGCGTTGCTCGCGCGGATCTGCACGGCCGCGCTGGCCCGCCACCCCGAGCTGAACTCGACGGTCGACCTGGAGGCCCGTGAGATCGTGCGGCTCGACCGGGTGCACCTGGGCTTCGCCGCGCAGACCGAGCGCGGGCTCGTGGTGCCTGTCGTCCGGGACGCGCACACGCGGGACGCGGAGTCGCTGAGCGCGGAGTTCGGGCGGCTGACCGAGGCGGCGCGCACCGGGACGCTGACGCCCGCGGACCTGACGGGCGGCACGTTCACGCTGAACAACTACGGCGTGTTCGGTGTCGACGGCTCCACGCCGATCATCAACCACCCGGAGGCGGCCATGCTCGGCGTCGGCCGCATCGTCCCCAAGCCGTGGGTGCACGAGGGCGAGCTGGCCGTACGGCAGGTCGTGCAGCTCTCGCTCACCTTCGACCACCGGGTGTGCGACGGCGGTACGGCGGGCGGCTTCCTGCGGTACGTCGCGGACTGCGTGGAGCGGCCGGCGGTGCTGCTGCGGACGCTGTAGGCCACCGGGGGACGCCGCCGTCCACATGCTGTGCGCGGGGGTGGCAATGATCCCCCGGGCGCCCATACTCGGGGGATGACCGCGCACGAGCCACTCGGCGCCGCCGTCGGCACGGCGGACGCCGTCGCGGCCGGCGTCCCCGCTCCGGGCGCCGCGCCCGCCGCCTATGACGCCGTCGTGCTCGCCGGGGGCGGCGCGCGGCGTCTCGGGGGCGCGGACAAGCCCGGCGTGCGGGTGGGCGGACGGGCGTTGCTCGACCGGGTCCTCGCCGCGTGCGCCGGAGCCGGGACCACCGTCGTGGTGGCCGACCCCAGGGCGACCGCCCGGCCCGTGGTGTGGGCCCGTGAGGATCCGCCAGGCGCGGGACCCGTCGCCGCCCTCGGCGCGGGACTCCGGCACATCACCGCCGAGTACGTCGTGGTGTTCTCGGCCGACCTGCCGTTCCTGACGGCGGGGACGGTACGGCGCCTCCTCTCGGCCCTGCTGACGGGCGACGCCGGCCCGGCCCGCCCCGGCCCGGGAGACGCCGCCGGCCCCGGTGCGGAGAAGGACGGGGGCACCGGCCGCCCGCGGCACCCCGTGCCCGCCACACCGGACGGACCCGGCCCCGCACCCGTCGCACCGGACGGACCTGGCCCCGCCCCCGTCGCACCGGACGGACCTGGCCCCGCCCCCGTTGTGAGCCGCGAACCCACCGATTCCGCGCCCCCCGCCGCTCCCGGCCCCGCACCCGCCGTGAGCCGCGAAGCGACCGGTTCCGCGCCCTGCGCCGCCTCCGGCCCCGCACCCGCCGTGAGCCGCGAACCCACCGATTCCGCGCCCCCCGCCGCTCCCGGCCCCGCCCCCGTCGTGGGCCGCGAACCCAACGGCTCCGCGTCCCCCGTCGCCCCCGCTGTGAGCGCCGAAGTCACCGGCCCCGTACCCCCCGCCGCCCCCGGCAGCGCCCAGCCCGCGCATCCCCGCGAACCCCACCGCGGTGACACCGTCCCGGCCCCGCATCCCGCCGCCCAGGCACCCCGCCCCCCGCAAGGCACCCCTCCCGACGGGGTGCTGCTCACCGACCGGGACGGGCGGGAGCAGCCGTTGGTGGCCGTCTACCGGGCGGAGGCGCTGCGGAGGGTGCTGGAGGGGCTGGCCGGTGCGCGGGGCGGGCTGGACGGGCTGCCCCTGCGGCAGGTCACCGCCGCTCTCGAACTCACCCGTCTCCCGGACCCCGTCGCCTCCTTCGACTGCGACACCTGGGACGACATCGCCACCGCTCGGTCACGCATCAGGGAGCATGGGCTCGTGTTGGATGAATGGATTTCCGCAGTCAAGGACGAACTGGGCATCGACCTGGACGTCGACACCGGCATCCTGCTGGACCTGGCCCGGGACGCCGCGCACTCGGTGGCCCGGCCCTCGGCGCCGCTGACCACGTTCCTCGTGGGTTACGCGGCCGCGCGGGCCGGAGGCGGCCCCGAGGCGGTGGCCGAGGCCGCCCGCAAGGCGTCGGCGCTCGCGCTGGCCTGGGAGGCCGAGGACCTCCCCGCGCCGCCGCCCGCCCCGGCCGGCGAGGGTCCCGTCGTCCGTCCGGACGCCGGATGACCGCCGCTGGCGGCACCCGCAACAGCCAGGAGGACGAGGACTTCGACGTCGAAGAGGCCCTCGCCCTGGTCAAGGGGGAGACCGTGCCCGGCCCCACGAGCAGTCCCGAGCCCGCGCCCGTACCGGAGGGCGAATGGCACGGGCGGCCCGCCGCGCCCGCCGGACACCGGGCCACCCCCTGGCCGCGGGCCCGCACCGCGGCCGAGCGGGCCGGCCGTGCCGGAGCACGCCGGGCACCGGTGTCGGTGCCGCTCGACGCCTCCCTCGGACTGGTCCTCGCCGCCCCGCTCGGCGCGCTGACCGACCTGCCCCCGTTCGACACCAGCGCGATGGACGGATGGGCACTGGCCGGTCCGGGCCCCTGGGACGTGCGGGAGGAGGGCGTGCTCGCCGGGCACGCCGAGCCGGCACGGCTCACCGACGGCGAGGCGGTGCGGATCGCCACCGGGGCGCGCATCCCGCAGGACGTCACCGCCGTACTGCGCAGCGAGCACGGACGGACCGACGACAAGGGGCGGCTGCACGCCACCCGCGAGGTCGTGCACGGGCAGGACATCCGCCCGCGCGGCCAGGAGTGCCGCAGCGGCGACCAGTTGCTGCCCGTCGGCGCGCTTGTCACCCCGGCCGTGCTGGGTCTCGCCGCGGCCGCCGGGTACGACACGCTCGCCGTCCTCCCCCGCCCGCGGGTCGAAGTCCTCGTCCTCGGCGACGAGTTGCTCACCTCGGGTCTCCCCCGGGACGGGCTCATCCGGGACGCGCTCGGCCCCATGCTGCCGCCGTGGCTGCGGGCCCTGGGCGCCGAGGTCCTCGGCGTGCGGCGGCTCGGCGACGACGCCGAGGCGCTGCACCGGGCGATCGCCGGTTCCGCCGCCGACCTGGTCGTCACCACCGGCGGTACCGCGTTCGGCCCGGTCGACCACGTGCACCCCGTGCTGGACCGGCTCGGCGCCGAACTCCTCGTGGACGGCGTCAAGGTCCGCCCCGGCCACCCCATGCTGCTGGCCCGCATCAAGGAGGACCAGCACCTCGTCGGCCTGCCCGGCAACCCCCTGGCCGCCGTGTCCGGGCTGCTCACGCTCGCCGAGCCCCTGCTGCGCGCCCTGGCCGGGCGGACGGCTCCGGAGCCGTACGGGATGCCCCTGAAGGACGGCGTGCACGGGCATCCGTACGACACCCGGCTGATCCCCGTCGTGCTGCGGGCGGAGCAGGCCGTGCCGCTGCACTACAACGGCCCCGCCATGCTGCGGGGCATCGCCGCGGCCGACGCGCTGGCCGTCGTGCCGCCCGGCGGCGCCCGGGCGGGCCAGGACGTGGAACTGCTCGACCTGCCCTGGGCGCTGGCCGGCCTCGGGGCGTGTCTCGCCTAGGGCCTGTCGTTTGGATCAGGTCGGCCGTGACGGACGGTTCGTCCCGGCGACCCCGCGACACTGGCCTGATCCAAACGACAGGCCCTAGCCGCCGAGCGGGCGGGCGGCCGGGCCGGCTGTCCGCCTACGGGTGGGGCGTGCCGTTGCCCGTCCGGCTGATCGTGATCAGGCGGTCGCCCGCCCGCAGCGGCGCGGTGTCGGGCGCGGCGTGGTCCAGCACCCTCCGGTCGCGTACGACGGCGACCACGAGGTCGGCGCAGTCCCGCGGGGCGGCGCCGATCTCCCGTTCCGACACGGCGCGTTCCGTCAGGTCGAGGCCGCTGCCGTAGGTCATCAGGCCCTCCAGGACGTCGGCGGCGTGCGGGCTGCCCACCGAGACGCCCAGCAGGCGCCCGGCCGAGCTGGAGCTGGTGACGACCATGTCGGCGCCGCTCTGCTTGAGCAGCGGCACGTTCTCGTCCTCCCGGACGGCGGCGACGATCGTGGCGCGCCGGTTGAGCTGGCGGGCGGTGAGCGTGACGAGGGTCGCCGTGTCGTCGCGCTGCGGGGCGACGATCACCTGGGCGGCGTGCTGGATCTCGGCCTTGAGGAGGGTGTCGGAGCGGGTGGCGTCCCCGAGCACGGACACCAGTCCGTCGCTGCCGGCCGCGTCCACCGTCTTCTGCTGCGGGTCGACGACGACGATCCGGTGCCTGGGGATGCCCTGCCCGAGCAGCGTCTCGATGGCGTGCCGTCCCTTGGTGCCGTAGCCGACGACCACCACGTGGTTCCGCATCCGCGAGCGCCAGCGGTGGATGCGCACCTGCTGCCGGGTCCGCTCGGTGAGGACCTCCAGGGTGGTGCCGACCAGGATGATCAGGAAGAGCACGCGCAGCGGGGTGATGACGAGGATGTTCGTGAGCCGGGCGGTGTCGCTGACCGGGGTGATGTCGCCGTAGCCGGTGGTGGAGAGGGTGACGGTCGCGTAGTAGGCGGCGTCGAGGAGGTCGACCGAGCCGTCGGAGTTGTCCTGGTAGCCGGAGCGGTCCAGCCAGACCAGGAACGTGGTGAACGCGAGGACCAGCAGCGCCATCGCCAGCCGCCGCAGCACCTGCTGGAGCGGCGGCACGGTGACCTCGACCGGCAGCCGGATCGAGCGGCCCGCCTCGGCGTCGTCCAGGGCCTCCGTGCGCGAGCGGTACCAGAGGGAGCGCAGGATGGAGAAGCGTCCCGCGCCCGGACCGTCCTCCCGGGTGGCCCCGCCCCGCCCGTCCGTCCGGCCCGGGTCGCGTCGGCCGCGGTCCCCGCGGCCCGTGCCCGCTCCGTGCGCTGCTGTCCTGGGCGGTCGTTGTTGTCCGTCCTTCATGGCCTGCTCCCAGCGGCTCGCGGCCCGGTCGGCGGACCGGTACCGGGGCCATGCTCTCGGATCTTGGCCTCCAGGTGGGTAACGTCGGCGCGGGTGACGTCCGTCGATTCGTGGGAGGCCCGCCTTGCGTGACCACACCGTGGTGGTCGGTTTCGGGACGAAAGGGCGGTCGGCCGTCCAGACCGTCTGCGCGACGGGACTGAGGAAGGAACGGATCGTCGTCATCGACCCGGCCTCGAAGGTGATCGAGGCGGCGGCGGCCGAGGGCTACGCGGGCGTGGTCGGCGACGGCACCCGCAGCGACGTGCTGCTGCGGGCCGAGGTGCAGCGGGCCGGCCAGATCATCATCGCCGCGCAGCGGGACGACACGGCCGTGCTGGTGACGCTGACGGCCCGGCAGCTCAACGCCACGGCGAAGATCGTGGCCGCGGTGCGGGAGGAGGAGAACGCGCCGCTGCTGCGCCGGTCCGGCGCCGACGCCGTCATCACCAGTGCCGGCGCGGCCGGGCGCCTGCTCGGCCTCTCGGTGCTCAGCCCCAGCGCGGGCCTGGTCATGGAGGACCTCATCCAGCAGGGCAGCGGACTCGACATCGTCGAACGCCCGGTCATAAAGGCCGAGGTGGGCAAGGGGGTGCGCGAGGTCGGCGACCTGGTGGTGAGCGTCGTACGAGGTCACCGGGTCCTCGGATACGACGATCCCGCCATCGGCACCCTGGAACTGACGGACCGTCTCATCGCGATCGTGCGGGTCTCCTGAAGTAGCCTCGCGGCATGCGAGCGATCACGATTGCCGAACCTGGTGGACCCGAGGCTCTGGTGTGGGACGAGGTCCCGGACGCGGAGCCCGGGGAGGGCGAAGTCCTGGTCGAGGTGGTGGCCAGTGCCGTCAACCGAGCCGATCTGCTGCAGCGCCAGGGCTTCTACAACCCGCCGCCCGGCGCGTCCCCCTACCCCGGTCTCGAATGCTCCGGGCGGATCGCCGCCCTGGGCCCCGGGGTGTCGGGCTGGGCCGTCGGGGACGAGGTGTGCGCGCTGCTCTCGGGCGGCGGTTACGCCGAGAAGGTCGCCGTCCCGGCCGGCCAGCTGCTGCCGGTGCCGGAGGGCATCGACCTGCACCGGGCCGCCGCGCTGCCCGAGGTGACCTGCACCGTCTGGTCCAACGTCTTCATGATCTCCCACCTGCGCCCCGGTGAGACGCTGCTCGTGCACGGCGGCTCCAGCGGCATCGGCACCATGGCGATCCAGCTGGCGAAGGCGGTCGGCGCCAAGGTCGCCGTCACGGCCGGTACCGAGGACAAGCTGCGGTTCTGCGCCGACCTCGGCGCGGACGTCCTGATCAACTACCGCGAGCAGGACTTCGTCGAGGAGCTGGAGCGGGCCACCGACGGAGCCGGCGCCGACGTCATCCTCGACAACATGGGCGCCAAGTACCTGGACCGCAACGTCCGGGCGCTGGCCGTCAACGGCCGGCTGGCGATCATCGGCATGCAGGGCGGCGTCAAGGGCGAGCTGAACATCGGCACGCTCCTCGGCAAGCGTGCCGCGGTCAGCGCGACCTCGCTGCGGGCCCGGCCGCTCGCCGAGAAGGCGGCCATCGTGGCGGCCGTGCGCGAGCACGTGTGGCCGCTGATCTCCTCCGGGCACGTCCGGCCCGTCGTGGACCGCGAGATCCCGATGAGCGACGCGGCCACGGCGCACCGCGTCCTTGAGGAGAGCGGGCACATCGGCAAGGTGCTGCTCGTCGTGCCGTAGGCGCCCGGCCGGGCGGGAGTCTCAGCCGCGCCGGACGCGCAGGGCGAGGAAGGCGAGCCCGAGACCGCAGCCGATGAGGATCAGCCCGCTGCCCAGAGGCAGTATCTGCAGCACGGGCTCCTGCGGCGCGGACCGGGTGACGGACCGCCCTGCGGGGGCCGGGGAGGGCGGCGGCAGCCCGGTGTCCCCGGGCGCCTCGGAGGCGACGGCGCTCTCGGGGACGCCGTCGCTGTCCGCGACGCCGGAGCCGTCCGTGTCGTATGCCTCGGACGTCCCGTCCCCGGCGTCCGCGTCCGTACGGCCCGCGGGCCGGACCGGCCGGTCCGGGCGCTTGCGGCCGTCGGGGTCGCGGCCCGCGTGCGTCGCTCCCGCGTCCTCCTCGCGCGGTGCCGGCTCCTCGCGTCCCGGACGCCTGCGGCCCTCGCCCGCCTCGCTCCCGGCGCGCGACGCGTCGGCCCGGGGGGTGCGCGAGGTGTCCGGCGCCGGGGAGCGGGACGGGCCCGCCGCCGGGGTGCGGGACGACGAGACGGACGGGGAGGGCGGGGCTTCCCGCGCTGCCGGGGCCGCGTACGCGTACGAGGTATGGGTGGTGCCGCCGGCCAGCAGGACCAGCAGCAGGCCCAGTCCCGCCGCGTACGGCCCGTGGCCGCCCTGCCGCTGTGTGCGCAGCCTTGGAGTCACGTCCGTGACCCCCTCCCGGTGCGAGAGTTCGCCAAGATCAACGAGACAAGCCTCACATGAGGTGAGGATCCCGGCATCCCGTCGGGGGCCGAAGGGTGGATCACTGCCCGGCGGGGGCGCCACCGTGATGAGGTGGGCGTGTGCGAGACAATGGCGGCATGGAGATGCCGAGGAACGAACGGTCGCCGGAGAACCCCCAGATCCTGGTCGTGGGCCAGGACGGAATGCCTCTCGGAGGCGCCGGGGACGAGGACTCCCGGGAGGTCCCGGTGACGGAGATGGTGGAACAGCCCGCCAAGGTGATGCGCATCGGCAGCATGATCAAGCAGCTGCTGGAGGAAGTGCGCGCGGCCCCTCTGGACGAGGCCAGCCGGGTGCGGCTCAAGGAGATCCACGCCAGCTCCGTGAAGGAGCTGGAGGACGGCCTTGCGCCCGAGCTCGTCGAGGAGCTGGAGCGCCTCTCCCTCCCCTTCACGGACGAGGGAACCCCCAGTGACGCCGAACTGCGCATCGCGCAGGCCCAGTTGGTGGGTTGGCTGGAGGGGCTCTTCCACGGGATCCAGACGACCCTGTTCGCCCAGCAGATGGCGGCCAGGGCTCAGCTGGAGACCATGCGCCGGGCCCTGCCGCCGGGCGTGGGCGGCGGTGACGACGGCGAGGACCCGCGCGCGGGCGGCCGCTCCGGCGGACCGTACCTGTAGAGCGCGGCCGTCGGGGACGGCGGCGGCCGGACGGAGTCCGGCGACCGTACACACGCAAGGGCCCGGCACTCGTGCCGGGCCCTCGGTGCGCCGGCGGTGGCCGGCGGTCTCAGCCGGTCAGGCCGGGTCGCCCGTCGAGACCCGCAGCTCGATGGAGGGCATGTCCTTGGGGTCCACGTCCGTGCCCGCGGCGGGGAACTGGTCCATGACCGTGCCCTCGCCATAGGTGTTCTCGTCGACCGGCTTCTCCTTCAGCTGCCAGCCGGCGGCCTGGAAGCACGACTTGACGGACTTGATGTACCGGAACGTGAAGTCGGGGACCTTGATCTTGTCCGGGTCGTTGTACGACTCGTCGGGCTCCGTGCACTTCGACGTCTCGATGGTCTTCGTGGTGTCCGGGCCCTTGTGGCCGGCGACCTCGGAGGCGGAGGCCGAGGACGAGGAGCCGCCGTCGCGGCCCTTGTCGTCGTCACCGCCGCCGTTCATCGTGAGCGCCGTGATCAGACCGCCTATCGCGACGAGCGCGACGAGCACCGAGCCGATGATCACGCTCTTGTTGCTCTTCCCGCCGCCGGAACCGCCCTGGGGCGCCTGGTGCGGGGAGAGGTTGTACGGCGGCGGGGTGTGCGAGCCCTGCTGCGGCGCGTACGCCGAGGTCTGCGGCGGAGGCTGGTAGCCACCCTGCTGCGGGTAGCCGTAGGACGGCGCCGGGGTGTGCTGCGGCGACGGGGTGGGCGGGCCGTAGGGACCGGGCTGGTACGGCGTCTGGACCGGGCCGGGCGGGGCCGGGGCCGACTGGTCGACCGGCGGGAAGACGGCGGAGCCGACACCGGAACCGCTCGGCGTCTGCGCGCCCGGCACGATGTTCGGCGCGGTGCCGTGCAGCGACTGGGCCACCCGCAGGCACTCGTCGCGCATCGCCTCGGCGCTCGGGAAGCGCTCGTTCGGGTTCTTCTTCAGCGCGCGGGCGATCAGCGCGTCCACCGCCGGGGGCAGCGAGCGGTTGACCGAGGAGGGCGCGACCGGCTCCTCCTGGACGTGCGCGTACGCGATGGCCAGCGGCGAGTCCGCCTCGAACGGCAGCCGCCCGGTGACCAGTTGGAACAGCATGATGCCGACCGAGTAGAGGTCGCTGCGGGCGTCCACGCCCCGGCCGAGGGCCTGCTCGGGCGAGAGGTACTGCGGGGTGCCGACGACCATGCCGGTCTGGGTCATCGACGTGACCCCGGACTGCATGGCGCGGGCGATGCCGAAGTCCATCACCTTGACGACGTTGCGCTTCGTCATCATCACGTTGCCCGGCTTGATGTCCCGGTGGACCAGGCCCATCTCGTGGCTGATCTCCAGGGCCGCCAGGACGTCCGCGGTGATCTTCAGGGCCTTGTCGGCGGGCATGGCGCCGTACTGCCGGATGTCCTCGTCGAGGACCGACCCGAGCGGGTGGCCCTCGATGTACTCCATGACGATGTACGGCGTCGTCATGCCGTCGAGGTCGTCCTCGCCGGTGTCGAAGACCGAGACGATGTTGGTGTGCGTGAGCTTGGCCACCGACTGGGCCTCGCGGCGGAAGCGCTCGCGGAACGCCTGTTCGCGGCCGAGTTCGGTGTGCAGGGTCTTGATGGCGACCTGGCGGTCGAGCACCGAGTCGTACGCGAGGTGCACCGAGGCCATCCCGCCCTCGCCGAGCAGGTCGCGCAGTTGATAGCGCCCGCCGGCGACCGCACGCCCCGCGTACCGGCCCTGTGCGCCGTCCTGGCTCATGTTTCTGCGTCCCCCATCGGCGCGGCGGCAGCGGCTCTCGTGCGTCCGCGTCCCGCGTTCGGTCCTCGGTGATCCAATGCGCTATTCCCGGCCAAGTCTGCCCGAGGGCAGTGACACGTCAAGCTCGGTGCCCGTTCCGTGACCGTACGCGAAAGAAGCGTCGCGGAAGCGTTACAGGTGGCGTACGGCCGGTACACAGGATTTGCACGCGGGGACCCGCTGCGGGTTTCATGGCCGGTCCATCTCGAATCCAACCCGGACCAGCGCCTTGCGCGGAGCCTGTAGCGTGGCCCGACGGAGACCGTAACAACCACCGCGCAGACCGCGGGCAGAAACGACGGCGAGGACTGATGGCACAGCAGCAGCGCGCTCAGGGCCCGTCCGACCCCGAGGCGACTGGCGGCGGTATGTCAGATGCGCCGGAGATGTGGGGTAACGGCGGGCTGGTCGGCGACGGCCGGTATCGACTGACCCGCAGACTCGGCCGGGGCGGTATGGCCGAGGTGTTCGCGGCCGAGGACGTACGACTCGGGCGCACCGTCGCGGTCAAGCTGCTCCGGTCCGACCTGGCCGAGGACCCGGTCTCCAAGGCCCGCTTCACGCGCGAGGCCCAGTCGGTGGCCGGGCTCAACCACCACGCCGTCGTCGCCGTGTACGACTCCGGCGAGGACGCGGTCGGCCACGGCGTCGTGCCGTACATCGTGATGGAGATCGTCGAGGGCCGCACGATCCGCGACCTGCTGCTCAACGCCGAGGCCCCGGGCCCGGAGCAGGCGCTGATCATCGTCTCCGGCGTCCTGGAGGCGCTGGCGTACTCGCACCAGCACGGCATCGTGCACCGCGACATCAAGCCCGCCAACGTCATCATCACGGACACGGGTGCCGTGAAGGTGATGGACTTCGGCATCGCGCGCGCCCTGCACGGCGCGCAGTCGACGATGACCCAGACCGGCATGGTCATGGGCACCCCTCAGTACCTCTCCCCGGAGCAGGCGCTCGGCAAGGCCGTCGACCACCGCTCCGACCTGTACGCGACCGGCTGCCTGCTCTACGAACTGCTCGCGCTGCGGCCCCCGTTCACCGGTGAGACGCCGCTGTCGGTGGTCTACCAGCACGTGCAGGACATCCCGGCGCCGCCGTCGACGGTGTCGGACACGGTGCCGCCGGAGCTCGACGGGCTCGTGATGCGCGCGCTGGCGAAGGAGCCCGACGACCGGTTCCAGACCGCCGAGGAGATGCGCGGCCTGGTCCAGTACGCGCTGCAGATGCTCTACGACCAGGGCGGCCACACCGGCACCTGGAACACCGGGCCCGTCACGGTGCACGAGGGACGGCACACCCCTGCCGCGGGCTTCGCGGGCGCGGGCATGCTGCCGCATCCCGGCGACTCCGGCACCACGCAGATCCCCTCGCCGCTGCTGCCGCAGTCCGGCGGGGACGACGGCGGCTTCGAGGGACACGGCAACCACGGCAGCGGCCGCGGCAAGCTGTGGATCCTCGCGGTCTTCGCGGTGATCGCCATCGCAGCCGGTGTGGCGCTCGCGCTGAACCACAACGGGGGCGAGGGCGGCGGGGGCAACGGCACCACGACCTCACCCACGGCGACCACGTCCAAGGACAAGGGCGACGACGCGAGCCCGAGCGACGACTCCACGGGCAAGGCCACCGAGGACTCCACGGACAACGGCACGAGCACGGGCACCGGCGACGACTGGACGCCCTCGTACACGCCGTCCGAGACCCCGACGGACGAGCCGACGGAGAAGCCGACGAAGACGACGCCGACCAAGGTGCCGCCGACGAAGACGACCCCGTCGACGAAGCCGCCGGCTTCCAGCGAGCCGCCGCCGTCGGCGGACCCGTCGGGCGGCGAGGACACCGCGGGCGGCGACGGGCTCTGAGCCCGGGTCGGCCCCCGCCACACGCGCGCGTGCGGCCCGGAGACGGGCTCCACGCGCGCGTGCCGCTTTTCCGGGTCCGTCGGGTGCCGGGCCGCCCGCGCCGCTCAGCCCGCGAACGCCTCGCCCACCGCGTCGTACTCCCGGGTCCACCACATCACCAGGGCCGAGGCGGCCGGGAACTGCGGGTCGGCGCGGGTGTCGCCGCGCTCGTAGTGCCAGCGCAGTATCCAGAAGTCGTTGAGGCGCTCCCACCACACGCGGTGCACGGCCGCCGCGAACTCGGCGCCGGAGGCGCCCGCCGAACGCCGGTACGCGCGCGCGTAGGCCCGCACCTTCGCCAGGTCGAGGGTGCCGTCCGGGCGGACGAAGAAGATCACCGCGGCGCGGACGGCCTCCTCGGCCCGGGGCTGCACGCCGAGCCGGTCCCAGTCGACGATCGCGGCCGGTTCGCCGTCCCGGTAGAGCAGGTTGTACGGGTGGAAGTCGCCGTGCACCCACCCCACGGAGCCGCCGCGCGGGGGACGCCGGTCCGCGTGCTCCTCCAGGAGCGCCCGCCGCTCCAGGAGCCGGTGCCGGGCCAGTTCGTCGAAGGCGTCCGGCGGCCGGCGCCGGTTCACGTGCCCGAGCAGGTCGTCGATGAGCGCGCGGGTGTCGGCCGGATCGGCGCCGTCCGCGGGCTTCCCGGGCGCCCGCCCGTCCGCCGGCATGACCCGCTCCAGGCAGGCGTGTACGAGGCCGAGCAGCGCGCCGAGGCGCCGGCACTCCTCGCCGGTGAGCTGGCCGCCGTGCCGGTGTCCGCCGTCGATCCAGGGGTGCAGCGCGTAGGCGTGGCCGCCGACGACGGCGACGGTGCGGCCGTCGGTGGCGGCCAGCGGCGGGGCGACGGGGACCCCGAGGTCCGCGAGGCGCCGGGTGGCGTGGTGCTGCCGGGCGATGGCGGCGGGGTCGGCGGTCTCCGGGTCGAAGTGGTGCTTGAGGAAGTAGCGGCCGCGGGTCGTGCACAGCCGGTAGCCGCGGTTGAGGAGGCCCTGGTCGACGGGCTCGCAGGTGAGCGCGGACCCGGCGGCGTAGCGGCGCAGAAGGGCACCCAAGGGGGGCGCGTGAGTCGTAGGGGGTGGTACAGATGGGCGCGGCACGCGCCAGATGCTAGGGCACGATCCGGACCTCCGACCTCGCGCTTGTCACAGACAGTCGTCTTCGGTCACAGGACGTGCTGGAACCGCCGTTCCAGGCCACCGTCGATGGTGTGCACGGTGGCGAAGCGCGGTTCGATCACCAGATGGACCGGATCGAAGGGCTCGCCGTCCACGAGTTCCGGACCGGGTCCGAGGCGGTCGAGCTCGGCCGGGGTCGGGTCGGCGCTCTCGCAGTGCCCGACGACCTGCACGGACCACAGGCCCTCGCCGGGGCGGGCGCAGCCGAGGTTGTCCGCGCCGTACGCGACGACCCCGCCTCCGCAGGCCCGGTGGTACCCGTAGCCCCGGTGCAGGCGCAGCAGGACGCGTCCGTCCGCGACGATGTGACGGGCGGGGGCGAGGAAGGGCAGCGCGCGCATGCTGGTGGCCGCCCGGCCGTGCCGGACGCGGCCGAGCAGGTCCACGGCGAGCTGTTCTTCGGTGGGCATGCCCACCAATCTCGGGCACCGGGCCCCGGGGAGACAGGGTCGCCCGCCCCGGAAAGAGGAGCCGAAAGTCCCGAACGGCCGTGTCAGGGCCGGCGGCTCTCCGCCTGGAGGCGGGCCACGTAGGCGGCGGCCTGGGACCGGCGCTCCATGCCGAGCTTGGCCAGCAGGCTGGACACGTAGTTCTTGATCGTCTTCTCGGCGAGGTGCAGCCGCTCGCCGATCACCCGGTTGGTGAGGCCCTCCCCGATCAGGTCGAGGATTTTGCGCTCCTGGTCGGTGAGCCGGGCGAGCCGGTCGTCGGCCTTGGGACCCCCGTCGCGCAGCCGTTCCAGGACGCGGGCGGTGGCCACCGGGTCGAGCAGGGACTTCCCGGCGGCGACATCCCGTACGGCCGTGAGCAGCTCGTTTCCCCGGATGGCCTTCAGGACGTAGCCCGAGGCGCCCGCCATGATCGCCTCGAAAAGAGCCTCGTCGTCGGCGTAGGAGGTCAGCATCAGGCACTTGATGTTCTCGTCCGCCGAGCGGATCTCGCGGCACACCTCCACGCCGCTGCCGTCCGGGAGCCGTACGTCCAGCACGGCGACGTCCGGGCGGGTGGCCGGAATCCGCGCCAGGGCGTCGGCCGCCGTCCCTGCCTCGCCGACCACCACGATGTCGGGCTCCACCGAGAGCAGTTCGTGGACGCCCCGGCGCACCACCTCGTGGTCGTCGAGGAGAAATACGGTGATTTTCCCGTCTTCGCGCACGGGGTCAGTTTCACACACGGCAGGAATACCCGCCTGAGGTCAAGTCTTCCCGTGCCCGGGGTGACCGGGATAACGTGCCCGTGTTCCGGCCCCCTGCAAGGCTGTGACCAGCGACTGTTCCCGACTTGAGCGACGCACTTGGAACCCCTCGTGGAAAGTACTTGGAAATCCAAGCAAAATCGCAGGTCAGGCGGGGTTTCACAGAAATGTGGAGCACTGGGTAACGTGCATCTTGCAGGGCGCTCGCCGGGGCACCTGTCACGTCTGTTCCCGGCCGAGCGGCACCCACCCCGTGCGCGGGATCGGGATCAGGCGAGCCGCACTGGCCACCCGGCAACCCCGGGGGCCGGACCGACGGAGGAGCACACGTGACCGTGGAGAGCACTGCCGCGCGCAAGCCGCGACGCAGCGCCGGTACGAAGAGCGCCGCGAGCAGGCGGGCCGGCGCGGCCGCCAAGGCGGCCCCGGGCGCCGAGCCCGAACTCGTCCAGCTGCTGACCCCGGAAGGCAAGCGGGTCAAGGACGCCACGTACGACGCGTACGTCGCCGACATCACCCCCGAAGAGCTGCGTGGCCTGTACCGGGACATGGTGCTGAGCCGTCGCTTCGACGCCGAGGCCACCTCCCTGCAGCGCCAGGGCGAGCTGGGCCTGTGGGCGTCGATGCTCGGCCAGGAGGCCGCGCAGATCGGCTCGGGCCGGGCCACCCGGGACGACGACTACGTCTTCCCGACCTACCGGGAGCACGGCGTCGCCTGGTGCCGGGGCGTCGACCCGACGAACCTGCTCGGCATGTTCCGCGGCGTGAACAACGGCGGCTGGGACCCGAACAGCAACAACTTCCACCTGTACACGATCGTCATCGGCTCGCAGACCCTGCACGCCACCGGCTATGCCATGGGCATCGCCAAGGACGGCGCCGACTCGGCCGTGATCGCGTACTTCGGGGACGGTGCCTCCAGCCAGGGCGACGTCGCCGAATCGTTCACCTTCTCCGCGGTCTACAACGCCCCCGTCGTGTTCTTCTGCCAGAACAACCAGTGGGCGATCTCCGAGCCCACCGAGCGGCAGACCCGCGTCCCGCTCTACCAGCGCGCGCAGGGCTACGGCTTCCCCGGCGTCCGCGTCGACGGCAACGACGTGCTCGCCTGCCTCGCCGTCACCAAGTGGGCCCTGGAGCGGGCCCGCAACGGCGAGGGCCCCACCCTGGTGGAGGCGTACACGTACCGCATGGGCGCGCACACCACCTCCGACGACCCGAGCAAGTACCGGGCCGACGAGGAGCGCGAGGCGTGGGAGGCGAAGGACCCGATCCTGCGCCTGCGCGCCCACCTGGAGGCCGAGGGCCACGCGGACGAGGCGTTCTTCGCGGAACTCGAGACCGAGAGCGAGACGTTGGGCAAGCGGGTGCGTGACGTGGTGCGTGCCATGCCGGACCCGGACCACTTCGCGATCTTCGAGAACGCGTACGCGGACGGGCACGCGCTCGTCGACGAGGAGCGGGCACAGTTCGCCGCCTACCAGGCGTCGTTCGCGGACGAAGGGGAGGGCAAGTAGCGATGGCAGCAGAAAAGATGGCGCTGGCCAAGGCGATCAACGAGTCGCTGCGCACGGCCCTCGACACCGACCCCAAGGTCCTCATCATGGGCGAGGACGTCGGCAAGCTCGGCGGTGTCTTCCGGGTCACCGACGGTCTCCAGAAGGACTTCGGCGAGGACCGGGTCATCGACACCCCGCTCGCCGAGTCGGGCATCGTCGGCACCGCGATCGGCCTGGCCCTGCGCGGCTACCGCCCCGTGGTGGAGATCCAGTTCGACGGCTTCGTCTTCCCGGCGTACGACCAGATCGTCACGCAGCTCGCGAAGATGCACGCCCGGGCGCTGGGCAAGATCAAGCTGCCCGTCGTCGTCCGCATCCCGTACGGCGGCGGCATCGGCGCGGTCGAGCACCACTCCGAGTCCCCCGAGGCGCTGTTCGCGCACGTGGCGGGCCTGAAGGTGGTCTCCCCGTCGAACGCGGCGGACGCGTACTGGATGATGCAGCAGGCCATCCAGAGCGACGACCCGGTGATCTTCTTCGAGCCGAAGCGGCGCTACTGGGACAAGTCCGAGGTCGACACGAGCGCGATCCCCGGCGAGCTGCACAAGGCGCGGGTGGTCCGCGAGGGCACCGACCTGACGCTGGTGGCGTACGGCCCGATGGTGAAGGTCTGCCAGGAGGTCGCCGACGCCGCCCGCGAGGAGGGCAAGTCCCTGGAGGTCGTCGACCTGCGCTCCATGTCGCCGATCGACTTCGACACCGTCCAGGCGTCCGTCGAGAAGACCCGCCGGCTCGTCGTGGTCCACGAGGCCCCGGTCTTCCTCGGTACGGGCGCGGAGATCGCCGCCCGCATCACCGAGCGGTGCTTCTACCACCTGGAGGCCCCCGTCCTGCGGGTCGGCGGCTACCACGCCCCGTACCCGCCGGCGCGCCTGGAGGACGAGTACCTGCCGGGCCTGGACCGGGTGCTCGACGCCGTCGACCGCTCGCTGGCGTACTGAGGGAGAGGGTCGTGACGACGATGACAGAGACCGCCTCCGGGCTCGCCGAGTTCAAGATGCCCGACGTGGGCGAGGGGCTCACCGAGGCCGAGATCCTCAAGTGGTACGTCCAGCCCGGTGACCAGGTCACCGACGGCCAGGTCGTCTGCGAGGTCGAGACGGCCAAGGCCGCCGTGGAGCTGCCCATTCCGTTCGACGGCGTGGTCAGCGAGCTGCGCTTCCCCGAGGGCACCACGGTGGACGTGGGCCAGGTGATCATCTCGGTGGACGTGTCCGGCGGTGCCGGCGCCCCGGCCCCCGAGGCCCCCGTCGCCGAGGCGCCGGCCTCACCGGCCGCCGAGGAGCCGAAGGCCGAGCGCAAGCCGGTCCTCGTCGGGTACGGGGTCGCAGAGGCGTCCACCAAGCGCCGTGCCCGCAAGGGGGCGGAGGTCCGCGCCGACGCCCCGTCCGAGACGTACTACGCGGCCACCGCGATCCAGGCCGAGCTGAACGGCCACGGCGGGCAGCGTCCGCTGGCCAAGCCGCCGGTCCGCAAGCTCGCCAAGGACCTCGGCGTGGACCTCGCGACGGTCACGCCGTCGGGCCCCGACGGAATCATCACGCGCGAGGACGTGCACGCCGCGGTGGCCGCTCCGGCCGCGCAGCCCGTGGCCGTGCCCGCGGTGACCGAGGCTCCGGCCCCGGTGCAGGCCGCCGCCGCTCCGGCGCCCGTCGCCTCGTACGACGGGGCCCGGGAGACCCGGATCCCGGTCAAGGGTGTCCGCAAGGCCACCGCGCAGGCGATGGTCGGCTCCGCGTTCACCGCGCCGCACGTGACGGAGTTCGTGACCGTCGACGTGTCGCGCACGATGAAGCTGGTCGAGGAGCTCAAGCAGGACAAGGAGATGGCCGGCCTGCGGGTGAATCCGCTGCTGCTCATCGCCAAGGCCCTGCTGGTCGCCATCAAGCGCAACCCGGACGTGAACGCGTCGTGGGACGAGGCCGCCCAGGAGATCGTGCGCAAGCACTACGTGAACCTGGGCATCGCGGCGGCCACCCCCCGCGGCCTGATCGTCCCGAACATCAAGGACGCCCACGCCAAGACCCTGCCGCAGCTGGCCGAGTCGCTGGGCGAGCTGGTCGCCACCGCCCGCGAGGGCAAGACCTCCCCGGCGGCCATGCAGGGCGGCACGGTCACCATCACGAACGTCGGCGTCTTCGGCGTCGACACGGGCACGCCGATCCTCAACCCCGGCGAGTCCGCGATCCTCGCGGTCGGCGCGATCAAGCTCCAGCCGTGGGTCCACAAGGGCAAGGTCAAGCCCCGCCAGGTCACCACGCTCGCGCTCTCCTTCGACCACCGCCTGGTCGACGGCGAGCTGGGCTCCAAGGTCCTCGCCGACGTGGCGGCGATCCTGGAACAGCCGAAGCGGCTGATCACCTGGGCGTAGCCCCGGTCGACCTCCTCTCGCGGGGCCGTCTCCTCACGGAGGCGGCCCCGCGAGCCGTTCCGGGCCCGGTGTCCCCGGGACGTCCAGCTCCGCCCACACCGTCTTGCCCACCGGCAGCCGCCGCACGGACCAGCGTGCGGCGAGCAGGCCGACGATGAGCAGTCCCCGCCCGAACTGGTCGTCGTCCTCGGCCGTCCGCAGCCGCGGCAGGCGCTCCCCTCTCGGGTCCGTCACCGCGACGCGCAGCACCTGTCCGGTGAGCGAGGTCTCCACCCGGAACAGGCGGTCCCGCAGGCACCCGTGCAGCAGCGCGTTCGCGCACAACTCGCCGGCCAGGAGCGCGGCGTCGCCGGCGGCGCCGGGATGCCCCCACTCGGCGGCGAGCCGGGCGACCCGTCTGCGGGCCAGCGGGACGTTCCGCGGATACGGGTGTAGCTGACGCAGTCGTAGCGGTCGGGGGCGTGGCGATCGGGATCGCAGGAGCCGTACATGGATGCGCACCTCCTCGTGCGGGGCCGGTGCCCTGGCGGTGTCCGGTCGGGTGGGGGGAGGTGGCTCGGCCGCACGACCCCGGAGCGGGCAGCAACCTGCTTGGGCAGAAAGTTTTCTGTCCAGCTTGTGTGGGAAGCGCGTGCGCCACCAGACTGGGGCGATCCACCGGAGGGACGGAAGATGGCGGGCAAGGACCCCGACCGGGGCCGGACGGTGTCGACCGTGCTGGGGCGCCGACTGGGTGGCGAGCTGCTGCGCATGCGCGAGGAGCGTGGGCTACGGCAGGCCGAGGCCGCCGAAGCGCTCACCGCGTCCGCTCCCAAGGTCGCCAAGATCGAGCGCGGCCAGGTGCCGATGCGTGATCCGGACGTGCGGGCGCTGTGCCATCTCTACGGCGAGAGGGACGAGCCGGCGATCGAACGGCTCCTGGCCCTCGCCAAGGCTGACCGCGAGCGGCGCAAGGCGCACGGCTGGTGGAACCAGTACCCGCAGCTGGGCGCCATGGTCGAATACGTGGCCCTCGAAGACATCGCGACCAACGTGAGGACCTGGCAACTGGCTGTCGTACCAGGTCTGTTGCAGACTCCCGACTACGCGCGGGCGCTCGCCGTCGGCAACGGACACTGGGAGGACCCCGACGAGATCGAACCGTTCGTGGAGTCCCGGATGGCGCGTCAGGCGCGACTCGGCGGAGAGCGTCCGCTCGAACTGTGGGCGGTCGTGCACGAGGGTGCCCTGCGCCAACTCGTGGGCGGCCGACGGGTCATGCGCGAACAGCTCGGCCATCTGCTGGACGCGGCGCGGCAGTCGAACGTCAAGCTCCAGGTGCTGCCCTTCCTGGCGGGTGCTCACCCGGGCATGACCAGCGCCTTCACGATCGTCTCGTTCGCGGAACCGGGCGCGCTCGACGTGGTCCACCTGGACACCACCTCGTCGACTCTCTGGCTGGAGAGCGATACTGATGCCGATCGCCACAACGGGCTGTTCGACCGCATCACCCGGCTGAGCCTCGCACAGCGGGCCTCTGCCGCGCTGATCGACGGAATCCTCAAGGAGATGTAGCAAGCGTAGCCGCATACGAGTTCGTCAAGTCCAGCCACAGCAGCGGCAACGGCGAGTGCGTCGAAGTCGCCCGCAATCTCCCCGGTGTCGTCGCCGTCCGGGACTCCAAGGAGCCGGACGGGCCGGTACTCCGGCTCGCGCCGGGAGCGTGGGCGTCGTTCGCCGCCCACCTGCGCCGACGCTGACGTAAAAGGGGGTCTGGTACGCGTGGCCGCATACGAGTTCGTCAAGTCCAGCCACAGCGGCGGGAACGCCGGACAGGAGTGCGTCGAGGTCGCCCGCAATCTCCCCGGTGTCGTCGCCGTTCGGGATTCCAAGGATCCGGACGGGCCGGTACTCCGGCTCGCGCCGGGAGCGTGGGCGTCGTTCGCCGCCCACCTGCGCCGACGCTGACGTGAAAGGGGCCGGCCGCTCGAAGCGGCCGGCCCCCGGCACATCCAGGTGAGGCACCCAGGGGAGGGTGACTACCTTGCGAAGCCGTAGTTCATCAGCTTCTTCGCGTCCGACGTGCGGTTGGCGACCGACGTGGAGGCGAGGACCGTGCCGATGACCGTCTTGCCGTTGCGCGTGGCGGCGAAGACGAGGCAGTACTTGGCCTCCGGGCCGGAGCCCGTCTTCACGCCGATTGTGCCGCTGTACTCGCTCAGCAGGTTGTTGGTGTTCGACCAGTTCATGTACCGGTAGCCACCGCTCTTGGTGGTCACCTTCTGCTGGGTCGACTTGGTCTTCACGACCGTGCGGAACGTGGAACTCTTCATCGCGCTGCTCGCGAGCTTGGTGAGGTCGCGCGGCGTCGAGTAGTTGGAACCGTGGCCGATGCCGTCGAACGAGTCGAAGTGCGTGTTCGTCATGCCCAGGCTGCGCGCCGTCGTGTTCATCTTGCCGATGAAGGACTTCACGCGGGCGGAACGGGTCGTGCCGCTGCCGAACTTGTCCGCGAGCGCGTACGCGGCGTCGCAGCCGGACGGCAGCATCAGCCCGTACAGGAGCTGGCGGACGGTGACCTTGTCGCCGACGATCAGGTGAGCCGAGGAGGCGTTGTTGGCGACGATGTAGTCGCTGTACGCCTTCTGGATCGTGACCTTGGAGTCCAGGTTCAGGTTCGACTGCGACAGGACGACCTTGGCAGTCATGATCTTGGTGGTGGAGCCGGTGGAACGCTTGGTGTCGGCCGCCTTGGTGTACAGGCTCGCACCGGTGCCGTTGTTCATCACGTAGCCGCCCGCGGCGACGATCGTGGGCTTGGTGACGGCCTGTGCGGGAGCCGCGCTGAGGGCTCCGGTCGCGACCACGGCGCCGCTCGTCATCATCACGGCGACAGCGCGGCGAACGCGTGCGCCCTTAATGCCGTTTATCAAGTTGAATACCCCGAATACGTTAAATGCCCCTGGAGTGCGGTCACATGGGAGTGCCGCGACTCCTCTGACACCTGAGTAGCACGGATGGTTGCACGTCCACGCGGCGGGGGTGGGACTTGTCGCATTCTGGTCGGGTGTCCGCGATCCGGACGGGGCGCGACCATGCGTACGTGTTGTATCTATGCTGTGCGCATGCCTGTCGCTCCCGTGTCCGACGTGCCCGCCGCGGCCGGTGCGTCCACCGCGCCCGCCGTCAAACCGCCCCCCGCGGCCGACCGCGTCTACGCGCACGTCAAGCAGGGCGTGCTGGAGCGCCGCTACGAGGGCGGGACGCTGCTCACCGAGGGCGAACTCGCCGAGGCCGTAGGGGTTTCCCGCACTCCGGTGCGCGAGGCGCTGCTGCGGCTGGAGGTGGAAGGGCTGATCAGGCTCTACCCCAAGAAGGGCGCGCTCGTCCTGCCCGTCTCCGCGCAGGAGATCGCGGACGTGGTGGAGACCCGCCAGCTCGTCGAGGAGCACGCCGCCCGCAAGGCCGTACCGGCCTCGCCCCGGCTCATCGCCCGCCTGGAGGAGCTGCTCGCCCGGCAGAAGGAACAGGCGGCCGCCGGTGACCTGGCCGCCGCCGCCGTCACCGACCGCTGCTTCCACGCCGAGATCGTGCGCAGCGGCGGCAACGAGATCCTCGCCCGCCTCTACGACCAACTGCGCGACCGGCAGCTGCGGATGGGAGTCGCCGTGATGCACGCCCACCCCGACCGGATCACCAAGACGCTCACCGAGCACGAGGAGATCCTGGAGGCGCTGCGGTCCGGCGACGCGGAGGCGGCTGTCGGGATCGTCCACCGGCACGTCAGCTGGTTCTCCAACCTGGCCCGGGGCGAGGTCCGGTGAGCGCCGTCTCCCTGCCCGGCGACCCGCCCGGCGGACGGCGCGCGATCG
The DNA here is from genome assembly GCF_042872045.1 of Streptomyces sp. NPDC005496. Lineage (NCBI taxonomy): Bacteria > Bacillati > Actinomycetota > Actinomycetes > Kitasatosporales > Streptomycetaceae > Streptomyces > Streptomyces sp. NPDC005496. The sequence continues at coordinate 371,268 of NZ_JBIAJQ010000005.1, read as the reverse complement.
CCGTCTGGGGCATCGGCGTCTCCGTCTACTTCGTCGCGGTCATCTTCCGCACCTCGCTGGGCGTGGCCGGCCTGGACGCGGCCGACCGCTTCCACGTCAACGCCTCCGCCCTCTCCAGCTTCTCCATCTTCCAGCTCCTCGTGTACGCGGGCATGCAGATACCCGTCGGGCTGCTGGTCGACCGGCTCGGCACCAAGAAGGTGCTGACCATCGGCGTCCTGCTGTTCACGGCGGGACAGCTCGGCTTCGCGTTCTCCCCCTCGTACGGCATGGCGCTGGCCTCCCGTGCGCTGCTCGGCTGCGGCGACGCGATGACTTTCATCAGCGTGCTGCGGCTCGGCACCCGCTGGTTCCCGGCCCGCCGCGGCCCGATGGTCGCCCAGCTGGCGGGCCTGGTGGGCATGGCCGGCAACCTCGTCTCGACGCTCGTGATCGCCCGGCTGCTGCACGGGGTCGGCTGGACCGCGGCCTTCGCGGGCAGCGCGCTCGCCGGGGTCGTCGTCCTCGTCCTGCTGCTCCTGTTCCTGAAGGACCACCCCGAGGGGCACGAGCCCGAACCCTTCCCCCACCGCGGAGTCGCCTTCGTGCGGCGCCAGATCGCCCGTTCCTGGCAGGAGCCGGGCACCCGGCTGGGACTGTGGGTGCACTTCACGACGCAGTTCCCCGCCATGGTGTTCCTGCTGCTGTGGGGTTTGCCGTTCCTCGTCGAGGCGCAGGGCCTCTCGCGGGCGGCGGCCGGCGAGCTGCTGACGCTGGTCGTCCTGTCCAACATGGTGGTGGGCCTGGTCTACGGCCAGGTCGTCGCCCGGCACCACGCGGCGCGGCTGCCACTGGCGCTCGGCACGGTGACCGCGACCGCGCTGGTCTGGGCGGCGGTCCTGGTCTGCCCCGGCGCGCACGCGCCCTTGTGGCTGCTCGTGGTGCTCTGCACCGTGCTGGGCGCCTGCGGGCCCGCCTCGATGATCGGCTTCGACTTCGCGCGGCCCGCGAACCCGCCCGAGCGGCAGGGGACGGCGTCCGGCATCACGAACATGGGCGGCTTCGTCGCCTCCATGACGACGCTGCTGGCGATCGGCGTCCTGCTGGACGCGACCGGTGACAACTACCGCGTCGCGTTCTCCGCGGTCTTCGTGCTCCAGGCGCTCGGCCTCAGCCAGATCTTCCGGCTGCGCGGGCAGGCGGCCCGCCGGGAGCGGGAGCGGCTGGTGGCCAGCCGGGTGGAGACGGTGCACGTCCCCGCCTGACGCGACGGAGCCGGCCCGGCCCCTGTCGCTCGGCGAGGGAAGGGAAGGCACCGCCGGTCCTCGCGGCAGGGCGCCGGAAGGGGTACGCCGGGGCGGGCCGCGGGCCGCGGGCCGCCGGACACGGACTGCGCCCCCGTACGGCCCCGTGGGCCGGGGCCGGCCCGCTACGGAGTGACCGCGAAGTTCCGCAGGATCGCCGCGGTCAGATCCGGGTCGCCCTCCACCTTGATGCGGTCCTCGACGGAGTTGGCGCTGACGCGTCCGCAGGCGAGCCGGACGTAGGTCTCCCAGTCCAGCGTCAGCGTCGCGGCCGGGCCCAGCGAGGGGGTGCCGTCTATCGAACCGCGGCCGTCCGCGTCCACCCGGACCGTGCGCAGGAACTCGACGGGCCCGTGGACGTCGAAGACCACCGCCGAGTTGGCGGGCGCGCCCGCGTCCTTCGCGACCACCTTCGGCAGGGCGGCGAGCAGTTCGTCACGGGTGATGAACGCGCCGGGCGAGTCCAGGTTGCCCGGCTGCCCGAGAGCGGTCCGCAGGTCCTGCTCGTGCACCCACACGTCGAACGCGCGGTAGCGCATGGCCTCTTCGAGCGTCGGCTCCGTGCCCAGCGGGCCGCGCACCTTGGTGTCCGGGCTCCGCGACTCGTTCCGCAGCTGGCGGTTGCGGCGGATGATCGTGTACTCCAGCTCCGACGTCATCTCGGGCGCCGTGTGGTGGCGCCGCACGTCGACCTGCATCTCCATGTACCGCTGGTGCTCGTTCGTCACGTGGTACAGGTCGCGGGGGAGCGTGTGGATCGGCCGCGGGTCGCCCAGCATCTCGCAGTCGAGGCCGATGACGTGCGACACGAGGTCCCGCACCGACCAACCCGGGCACGGCGTACGCCTGTTCCACTCGCCTTCCACAAGCGATGACACCAGCTCCGATATCGCGTCGACGGAATGGGTCCAGGCGTCGGCGTAGGACTGAAGACTGGGATGCAGACTCACGGAACGGGACCCCTCGGGCGGTCGGTACGCGGGCAGTGGGTGTCTTGGAACGCTAAGTTACGCTGCTGTGAGGCACCCCGGCAGTGCTTTGGTGTGACGATCGTAGGCCCGTATAGACGGCTCGAATGCCAGGACGGTGGTAGTGTGCGCGCCTCCCTCATCCAGATCGGTGTAGACGAGGGCGAATCGGTCGATTCGCGCAGGCGCCGAGCCGCCTCCCTCGTACGGGATCAAGCCGGAGTCGATCTCGTCGTGCTGCCGGAGCTCTGGACCACCGGCGCCTTCGCCTACGAGGCTTTCGGCACCGAGGCCGAACCCCTCGAAGGGCCCACGTACGAGGCGATGGCGAAGGCGGCCGGCGACGCGGGCGTGTGGCTGCACGCCGGCTCGATCCCCGAGCGGGACACCGACGGCACGCTCTACAACACCTCCCTCGTCTTCTCCCCCGACGGCCAACTCACCGCCTCCTACCGGAAGATCCACCGGTTCGGCTTCGACAAGGGCGAGGCCGTGCTGATGGGCGCCGGGACGGAACTGGTCACCGCCAGGCTGACCGGGACGACCATCGGACTCGCCACCTGCTACGACCTCCGCTTCCCCGAACTCTTCCGCGGGCTCGTCGACGCGGGCGCCGAGATCCTCGTCGTCCCCGCCGGCTGGCCCGAACGCCGCCGCTCCCACTGGACGCTGCTCGCCCGCGCGAGGGCCGTCGAGAACCAGGCGTACGTGCTCGCCTGCGGAACGGGCGGCACGCATGCGGGAGTTCCCCAGGCCGGTCACTCGATCGTGGTCGATCCCTGGGGCGAGGTGCTCGCCGAGGCGGGCGCCGGCGAGGAGGTCCTCACCGTGGACCTCGACCCCGCGAAGGTCGGCGACACCCGGGAGCAGTTCCCGGCGCTCAAGGACCGGGTGCTGGGACTGCGGGCACCCCGCCGCTGAGACCGGCGCCGGCCGCCGAGGCGGGCGCCGCCCTCAGTCGTCCTCGCCCTCCTTGTCCGCCAGGTGGATGACGCACACCGCCACGGCGATCAGCAGGGCCGCGTCCGCGTCGTCGCGCACCACGTCCACGCCGTAGGTCTCCCGGACGTGCAGCCACCGCCGGGAGATCTGCGCCAGGAGCTCGTTGTCGTAGTCGATGGCGAACTCGCGGTCCAGAATCTTTCCGCTGACGTCCAGCTCCGTCCCGTCCACCAGGGACACCCGGTAGTGGTTGCGCAGCAGCGACAGACGCTTGCGCTTGATGGTCGCCAGGGGGTCGCCGTCCCGCTCGATCACCATCGTGTCGCGCAGGGCGAACATCTTCTGGTGGATGTCGATGAGGACCCGGCCCTGGCCGTCCTTCAGCTCGAAGGTGTCCCGGACCCGCATCGCCTTGCCGTCGACGAGGAACGCCTTGTTGCCGTGCTGGTCCTCGATCCAGTAGTCGTCACCGAAACCGAGCAGTCGTTCGCGTACGAGGTATCTCATGCCATCAGGGCTTCCCCGGCGGCTCCTCCGAAACGCCGCCGGTAGGCCGACGGGCTGAGTCCCGTCTCCCGGCGCAGCCGCTCGCGGAGGTTAGCGGCCGTGCCCAGCCCGCTGTGCCGGGCCACCACGTCGAGCCGTTCCTCACCCCGCTCGATCAGCCGGCAGGCGAGCGCCACCCGCTCGCCGGTGAGCCACGCCAGCGGGGTCGTCCCGAGCTGGGCACGGAACCGCCGGTGGAGGGTGGCCGGGCTGACGGACGCCCGCGCCGCGAGGTCCGCGACCGTCAGGGGGTCGCCGAGACGCTCACGGGCCCAGGCCAGCAGGGGCCCCAGCGACTCGTCCGGCACGTCCGGCAGCGGCCGCTCCACGAACTGGCGCTGGCCCCCGTCGCGGTGCGCGGCGAACACCAGACGCCGGGAGACCGCGTTGGCGATCTCCGCCCCGTGGTCACGGCGGACCACGTACAGCCCCAGGTCGAGCGCCGCGGCACTGCCCGCCGCCGTCAGCACGTCACCCTCGTCCACGAACAGGACGTCCGGCTCCAGGAGCACCCGCGGGTGCAGCGCGCGGAAGGAGTCGGCCCAGCGCCAGTGCGTGGTCGCCCGGCGGCCGTCCAGCAGGCCCGCCTCCGCCAGCGCGAAGGTGCCCGTGCAGAAGCTCATCACGCGGGCCCCGCGCGCGTGGGTGCGCCGGATGGCCTCCCACACGTCGGCGCCGCGCGGCACGACGTTGTCGGGGCGGCCGGGGACGATCAGGGTGTCCGCGTCGTCCACCGCGTCCAGGCCCGGCACCCCGGCCAGCGTGAAGAAGCCGTGGTTCATCCGGACCTCGGGCGTCGGCCCGCAGAGCGTCAGCTCGTACAGCGGCCGGTCGAGACCCAGCTCGGGGCGCGGCAGCCCGAACAGCTCGGTGGCCACGCCCACCTCGAAGGGGTTCGTGCTCGCGTCGACGATCACGGCGACGCGATGGGGACGCGGGGGTGGGGCGTCCGGCGGCGGACCGGGGCGGCGCGGCACGGAACCGTCCGGCACCGGCCGCCCCGCTTGCGAGGATCCTTGCGGCATACGCGATTTCTAGCACTCGCGCGGCGCCCGCACCACGCCCGAGCATGGGGCCATGAGCAGCGAACAGAGCGCACCCGACACCGGTACGGGCCCCCGCGCGGGCCGCGAGCCGGTCTCCCTCGCCGAGGCACTCGGCTCCTTCGACGACCTCTGGAGCCCCCGCATCGTCACCGCCGTCAACGACTACGACGTCCGCGTGGCGAAGGTCGAGGGCGAGCACCTGTGGCACGTGCACGACCACACGGACGAGTTCTTCCTGGTCCTCGACGGGGAGCTGGCCATCTCGCTGCGGGAGGCAGGAGGCGAGCGGACCGTCGTCCTGCCCAAGGGCTCCGTCTTCACCGTCCCCCGCGGCACCGAGCACAAGCCCGTCGCCCCGGCGGGCGCCTCGCTCCTCCTCTTCGAGCCGACCGGCACCCTCACCGTCGGCGACCGCCACGAGGAGATCCCCGACCACGTCGACGCGACGATCGGCCACGCCCTGGACTGACCGGGGCCGCGCGGTCCCGGTCCCCGGGGCGGACGCCGGCACGCGAAAGCCCCCCGCCGCACCGAAGCGGCGGGGGGCTCGACGCGAACCGAGCGCCGGTCAGCCGTTACCGGTAACCGTCCGCCCACATCTCGTCGTCGTCCTCGGCGGCGCGCTCGTCGCCACGGGCGCGCTCACGGACGCCGGCGCCGGGCATCCCGGCGTCCGAACCGCGCCGCTCCCTGCGGTCCCTGTCCTCCATGGGGTCGAGGTCGCGCGGGTTCTCGCGGTTGCGCATGCCCTCGGGGTCCCGCGGGTTCTCGCGGTCGCGCATGCGCTCCTGCATGCCCTCGGGGTCGCGCAGCTCGTCGCGGTCGCGCATACCGGGCTCGCGCATGGATTCGTCGGGCTGTCGTGCCATGAAACTGCTCCCTTGCAGTGACCCCCCTGTCGTATTCCGAGCATCCCTCCGTCACGCCGGGTACGCATCTCGTGGCGTTCTGTTACTCAATGTGACCGGGTTATCCACAGGGAAAAGGGTTCGCGCGGGCCGAGTGGCACCCTTGATCCATGAACCACTCCACCCCGCGCCGCGCTCGCGTCCGCGCCCCCGAGCTGGTCGGCAAGGGCGGCTGGCTGAACACGGGTGACAAGCAGTACAGCCTCGCCGACCTGCGAGGACGCGTCGTCGTACTCGATTTCTGGACCTTCTGCTGTATCAACTGCCTGCATGTTCTGGACGAGTTGAGGGAGCTGGAGGAGAAGCACCGGGACACCGTGGTGGTCATCGGGGTGCACTCGCCGAAGTTCGTCCACGAGGCGGAGCACGAGGCGGTCGTGGACGCCGTCGAGCGGTACGGGGTGGAGCATCCCGTCCTCGACGACCCGGAGCTGGCCACCTGGAAGCAGTACGCGGTCCGCGCCTGGCCGACGCTGGTGGTGATCGACCCCGAGGGGTACGTGGTCGCGCAGCACGCGGGCGAGGGGCACGCCCACGCCATCGAGCGGCTCGTCGAGGAGCTGGAGGCCGAGCACGCGGCGAAGGGCACCCTGCGGCGCGGGGACGGCCCGTACGTGGCGCCGGAGTCGGTCGCGGGCGACCTCCGCTTCCCCGGCAAGGCGTTGGTGCTGCCGTCCGGGAACCTCCTGGTGAGCGACACGACCCGGCATCAGCTGGTGGAGCTGGAGCCCGACGGTGAGACGGTCGTGCGCCGCATCGGCTCCGGCGTGCGTGGCCTCACCGACGGCGGGCCCGGCACGGCCGCGTTCAACGAGCCGCAGGGCCTCGCCCTCCTCGACGACGGCGCGGTGGTCGTCGCCGACACGGTGAACCACGCTCTGCGCCGCCTCGACCTCGCGGACGGCCGGGTCACGACGCTCGCGGGCACCGGTCGCCAGTGGTGGCGCGGGTCGGCGACGGAGGGGCCCGCGCGCGAGGTGGACCTGTCCTCCCCGTGGGACGTGGCCGTGTTCGGCGGGCGGGTCTGGATCGCCATGGCGGGCGTGCACCAGCTGTGGGTGTACGACCCGGCAGGGGGTGCCGCCGGCGGCGGGACGGTCGGCGTCGCGGCCGGCACGACGAACGAGGGGCTGGTGGACGGGCCCGCCGCGGAGGCGTGGTTCGCGCAGCCGTCCGGTCTCGCCGTCTCGGCCGACGGGCAGCGGCTGTGGGTGGCCGACTCCGAGACCTCGGCACTGCGCTGGGTGGAGCCGGACGGGAGCGTGCACACGGCCGTGGGCACCGGCCTGTTCGACTTCGGGCACCGGGACGGCGCCGCCGGACAGGCCCTGCTCCAGCACCCGTTGGGCGTCACCGCGCTGCCCGACGGCTCGGTGGCCGTCAGCGACACGTACAACCACGCGCTGCGCCGCTTCGACCCGGCCACCGGTGAGGTGACCACGCTGGCGACGGACCTGCGGGAGCCCAGCGACGCGGTGGTGGTCGGTCCGGACGTGGTCGTCGTCGAGTCGGCCCGGCACCGGCTGACCCGGCTGCGGCTGCCCGAGGAGGCGGTGCGCGTCGACGCGGTCGCCCACCGCACGCAGCGCGCCGCCACCGAAGTCGCCCCGGGCGCCGTGCGGTTGGACGTCGTCTTCCAGGCTCCGGCAGGCCAGAAGCTCGACACGCGGTACGGGCCGTCCACGCGGCTGCTGGTCTCCTCGACGCCGCCGGAGCTGCTGCTGCGCGGCGGGGGTGCGGGGACGGAGCTGTCCCGGGAGCTGGAGCTGAACCCGGCGGTCGCCGAAGGCGTGCTGCACGTCTCGGCGATGGCGGCGTCGTGTGACGACGACGCGGACATCGAGTACCCGGCGTGCCATGTCCACCAGCAGGACTGGGGCGTACCGGTCCGGCTCACCCCGGACGGCGAGGACCGGCTGCCGCTGGTCCTCGCGGGGATGGACGAGGTCTGACGAGGGGGGAGTTGAGGGCCGAAGGCCGGACGCGCGGGGTGCCGGGGCGCGTGGGTGCCGAGGACGCGGCGTGCGGTGCGGTACGCCGTCCCGAATCGGCGAGGGCGCCGCAGGCGGTGAGGGGAGCGTCCTGAACCGGCGGGCGCGCGTGCGGTGCAGACGAGTGTGCCGGTCCGCGTGCGGTGCGCTGACTGTCCCGAACGGGCGGGGCGCCGCGTGCGTGCGGTCATCGCCCCGGAACGGCGGGGGCCGCGTGCTGTGCGGTGAGTGTCCCGAACGGGCGCGGCGCGTGCGGTGCAGCGAGTGTGCCGGTGCCCGTGCCCGTGCCCGTGCCGGTGCCGTGCCGGCGTGCGGGGCGGTGAGCGTCCCGTACCGGTGCGGGTGCCGCGTGTGGGGCGGACGGCTGCGGGGAGGGCGGCAGTTGACCGTCCTCCCCGCGTTCCGCGCCCGTGTCCGGTACCCCTCGTGCCATGACCGCCCTCGGGGTGCCCCGTCCGCGTGCCCGGCCCGGGCGGCGTCCCCGTCCTCCGGGGGTGCCCGCCGGTGCCGTCACGGCGGCGGCCTCAGCCGACGCCGGGTGTCCTACGCGCCGTAGCCGTCGTTGTAACCGCCCCGGGGACGCTCTTCGGTGACCACCGGGGTGGTGGGCTGTACGACGGTGCGCCGGCGCTTGGCGATGCTGCTGAACGTCGCCACGCCGATCAGTCCCGCGATCATGAAGATGATGCCGACCAGGTCGAGGTTGACCCCTTCCATGTCCCAGTCGGTCGCGAATGTGAGGATCGCCCCTACGGCGATCAATATGATGCACCCGCCCAGGCCCATTGGGTGTCGCCTCCTGTAGCCGACTCGGCTTCTCTTCGGGTCAACTCCGGGTACCCGGGGGCGCGGCGGACATGCCCGGCTAGCCCTCGAGAAACGCGGCGAGGGAGTTGGCCAGCATGAACGGGTCGTCGGCGCCGCAGAGTTCGCGCGCGCTGTGCATGGAGAGGATGGCCACGCCGACGTCGACGGTCCTGATGCCGTGCCGGGCCGCGGTGATGGGCCCGATGGTGGTGCCGCAGGGCATGGCGTTGTTGGAGACGAAGGACTGGAAGGGGACGCCGGCCTTCTCGCAGGCGGCGGCGAAGATGGCACGCCCCGAACCGTCCGTGGCGTAGCGGTTGTTGACGTTCACCTTGAGGATGGGGCCGCCGTTCGCGCGGGGGTGGTGCGTCGGGTCGTGCCGCTCGGCGTAGTTGGGGTGGACGGCGTGTCCGGTGTCGGAGGACAGGCAGACGGTGCCGGCGAAGGCGCGGGCCCGGTCCTCGTACGTACCGCCGCGGGCGAACACCGAGCGCTCCAGGACGGTGCCGAGCAGCGGGCCGTCCGCGCCGGTGTCCGACTGGGAGCCGTTCTCCTCGTGGTCGAAGGCGGCGAGGACGGGGATGTAGGGGAGGTCGCGGGCGGCGGAGACGGCGGCGAGGGCGGCGGTGCCGGCGTGCACGGAGAGCAGGTTGTCCATACGCGGGCCGGCGAGGAGTTCCCGGTCGCGGCCCAGGTACGCGGGGGCCTCGACGGAGTGGGTCATCAGGTCCCAGCCGGTGATCTCGCCGGCGGAGAGGCCGGTCTCCTGCTCGACGAAGGCGATCAGGTCGCCCTCGCGGGGGTCGCCGAGGCCCCAGACGGGCTGGAGGTGGCGCTGCTTGTCCAGCTTGAGGCCGTCGGCGGAGACCGAGCGGTCGAGGTGGATCGCGAGCTGGGGGACGCGGAGCAGCGGGCGGTCGATGTTCACCAGCCGGGTCGTGCCGTCGCGCAGCGAGACGCGTCCGGCGAGGCCGAGGTCGCGGTCCAGCCAGGAGTTGAGGAGGGGGCCGCCGTAGATCTCGACGGCGACCTGCCGCCAGCCGTGGGCGCCGCTGTCCGGCAGCGGCTTGACCCGCAGGTTGGGGGAGTCGGTGTGCGCGCCGACGATCCGGAACGGGGTGTGCGGGGCGGCGCCCTCCGGGACGTACCAGGCGATGATCGCGCCGCCGCGCAGCACGTAGGCGCCGCCGGTCGTGCCGTCCCACGCGTCGGTCTCGGCGACCTGACGGAATCCGGCCTTCTCCAGGCGCTCGGCGGCGTTCGCCACGGCGTGGTACGGCGTGGGTGTCGCCGCCAGGAAGGTCATGAGGTCGTCGGTGTGGCCGCGGTCGAAGCGGGAGGGTGTGCGCATGGGGTTCACCTTAACGACGCACGAGGGCCCGCTCCCCGTGATGGGGAACGGGCCCTCGTGAGGGGGATGTGAAAGGCGGACACCTGACCGGAGGGTCAGAATCCGGCCACCGGCCCGCCGACGTCCACCCGCCGGCCGGCCCTCGGGACCGACCTGGGCCATCCGCTCGCCGGAGCGCCGGAGCGACCTGAGCCATCCGCTCCCCGGCCCACCGGACGACCGCCGCGTCGGACCGACGGCGATCATCCGCTCGCCGGACCGCCGGACCCTCTGACAGCCGCCGGTTGCCGGCAGGGGTGCGTCCCCCGCCGGTGGCGGGTGCTAGAAGGCGGCCTCGTCCAGCTCCATCAGGTCCAGGTCGACGCCCTCGGCGAGCTTGCGCGCGCCGGTGACGCCGGGCAGGACGTTGGCCGCGAAGAACTTCGCCGCCGCGATCTTGCCGGTGTAGAACGGCTTGTCCTTGGCAGACGCGGTCTGGAGCTTCTCGGCGGCCACGGCGGCACCGCGCAGCAGCAGGTAGCCGACGACCACGTCACCGGAGGCCATGAGCAGGCGGGTGGTGTTGAGGCCGACCTTGTAGATGTTCTTGACGTCCTGCTCGGTGGCCGCGAGGTCGGTGAGCATCAGGCCGACGATGGCCTCCAGCTCGACGGCGGCCTTGGCGAGCTGCTCGCGGGCGGTGGAGAGCTCCTCGCCGCCGGTGCCGAGCGCCAGGAACTTCTTGATGTCCTCGGCGAGGGAGTTCAGCGCGGCGCCCTGGTTGCGGACGATCTTCCGGAAGAAGTAGTCCTGGCCCTGGATCGCGGTGGTGCCCTCGTAGAGGGTGTCGATCTTGGCGTCGCGGATGTACTGCTCGATCGGGTACTCCTGGAGGAACCCGGAGCCGCCGAACGTCTGGAGCGACTGGGCGAGCTGCTCGTAGCCCTTCTCGGAGCCGTAGCCCTTGACGATGGGCAGGAGCAGGTCGTTCAGGGCCTCCAGCGCGGTGGCGTCCTCGCCGGCCGCCTCCTTGACCTGGATCTCGTCCTGGATCGCGGCGGTGTGCAGCACGAGCGCGCGCATGCCCTCCGCGTACGCCTTCTGCGTCATGAGCGAGCGGCGCACGTCGGGGTGGTGCGTGATGGTGACCTTGGGCGCGGTCTTGTCCATGAAGTTCGCCAGGTCGGGACCCTGGACGCGCTCCTTGGCGTACTCCAGCGCGTTCAGGTAGCCCGTCGAGAGCGTGGAGATGGCCTTCGTGCCGACCATCATGCGGGCGAACTCGATGATGCGGAACATCTGGCGGATGCCGTCGTGCTTGTCGCCGATCAGCCAGCCCTTGGCGGGGTGGCGGTCGCCGAAGGTCATCTCGCAGGTGTTGGACGCCTTGAGGCCCATCTTGTGCTCGACGTTGGTGGCGTAGACGCCGTTGCGCTCGCCCAGCTCGCCGGTCTCGAAGTCGAACTCGTACTTCGGGACGAGGAAGAGGGACAGGCCCTTGGTGCCGGGGCCGGCGCCCTCGGGGCGGGCGAGGACGTAGTGGAGGATGTTCTCCGACATGTCGTGCTCGCCGGACGTGATGAAGCGTTTCACGCCCTCGATGTGCCAGGAGCCGTCCTCCTGCTGGACCGCCTTGGTGCGGCCGGCGCCGACGTCCGAGCCGGCGTCCGGCTCGGTGAGCACCATGGTGGAGCCCCACTGCTTGTCGACGGCGATCTTCGCGATGTGCTTCTGGACCTCGTTGCCCTCTTCGAAGAGGATGCCGGCGAAGGCGGGGCCGGAGGAGTACATCCAGACGGCCGGGTTGGCGCCGAGCACGAGCTCCGCGTAGGCCCAGATCAGGGAGCGGGGCGTAGTGGTGCCGCCGATCTCCTCGGGCAGGCCGAGCCGCCAGTACTCGGAGTCCATGAAGGCCTGGTAGCTCTTCTTGAAGGACGCGGGGACCGGCGCCGTGTTCGTCTCCGGGTCGAAGACGGGCGGGTTGCGGTCGGCGTCGGCGAAGGACTCGGCCAGCTCGTTCTCCGAGAGGCGCGTCAGCTCTTCGAGGATGCTCTTGGCGGTGTCGGTGTCCATCTCCTCGAACGGGCCGGTGCCGTACAGCTTGTCGCGCCCGAGCACCTCGAAGAGGTTGAACTCGATGTCGCGGAGATTCGACTTGTAGTGCCCCATGGCGACGGCTCCGTAAGAGATCGGGGAGGCCGGAGAACTGGCAGCCTCGTTACACATACCGGCAAGTAGCTACGATGATGCTACCCGTCGGTAATAAGACGCAACCCCGAGTGGGTCATCTGTGACTCAGTAGTCTTTGCGGCATGTACGGCTACGACCAGAACGCGAGCGCTCAGCAGCAGTACGCCCCGCCGCAGCAGCAGATGCCCGGCGGCTACGGCCAGCAGCCGCCGCTGTACCCCGAGCCGTCCCCGCCCTCCCTCGCGGACGCGGTCCGCGCATTCACCACGGGGTCGATGGCCGCCGAGGACTTCCAGCAGATCTTCGCGACCTCGAAGGTCTACTGCCCGCGCGGGGACAACCCCGGCTTCCTCGCGCTGCACAACACCCAGCAGCCCGTGATCCCGATGTTCACCTCGCTCAAGGAGCTGCGCCGGTACGCCGGCAAGGAGTCCAAGTACTTCGTGATCACCGGCGCCGAGGTGATCGACCTGCTGCCGACCGGCTACGGCTTCGTCCTCGACATGGAGGGCGAGCACCGCATGGTCTTCGACGCGAAGGCCGTGGAGCAGATGGTCGACTTCGCCATGCGCCGGATGTACGGCTGACCGCGGCCGTGCCGCGGGCGGTGAGCGCCCGCACGCGCCGCCGACGACGTATTTCGCCCACGACGGACGCCCGGAGGGAATGCCCTCCGGGCGTCCTTCGTTACGGGTAGCAGAAAGTTCAACAATCAACTAAACTCGAAGCCAAGGAGGTACCCGACATGCCTGCAGTGACCGTCGAGAACCCGCTGACCCTGCCCCGTGTGGTCGCGCCCGCCGACGCCGTGGCCCGTCCCGTCCTCACGGTGACGACCGCGCCCGGTGGCTTCGAGGGCGAGGGATTCCCGGTGCGCCGCGCGTTCGCCGGGATCAACTACCGCCACCTCGACCCGTTCATCATGATGGACCAGATGGGTGAGGTGGAGTACGCGCCGGGAGAGCCCAAGGGCACCCCCTGGCACCCCCACCGCGGTTTCGAGACCGTCACCTACATCATCGACGGGATCTTCGACCACCAGGACTCCAACGGCGGTGGCGGCACCATCACCAACGGGGACACCCAGTGGATGACGGCGGGCTCGGGACTCCTGCACATAGAGGCGCCGCCGGAGGCGCTCGTGATGTCGGGCGGCCTCTTCCACGGCCTCCAGCTCTGGGTGAACCTGCCGGCCCGCGACAAGATGATGGCGCCGCGCTACCAGGACATCCGCGGCGGCCAGGTCCAGCTGCTCACCACCCCCGACGGCGGCGCGCTGCTGCGGGTCATCGCCGGTGAGCTGGACGGCCACCAGGGCCCCGGCATCACGCACACGCCGATCACCATGATCCACGCGACCGTGGCGCCCGGCGCCGAACTGACGCTCCCGTGGCGCGAGGACTTCAACGGACTCGCGTACGTCCTCGCCGGGCGCGGCAGCGTCGGTGCGGAGCGCCGGCCCGTCCACACCGGGCAGACCGCCGTCTTCGGCGCCGGTTCCTCGCTGACCGTCCGCGCGGACGAGCGGCAGGACTCGAACACGCCGGACCTGGAGGTCGTGATCCTCGGCGGGCAGCCGATCCGTGAGCCGATGGCCCACTACGGCCCCTTCGTGATGAACACCCGCGAGGAGCTCCAGCAGGCCTTCGAGGACTTCCAGAAGGGCCGGCTCGGTACGGTCCCGGCCGTGCACGGGATGTCCGAGGGCGGCCTGTAGAACCCGCCGGCACCCCGCGGGGACGAGCCCCGGTCCACACCCGGACCGGGGCTCGTCCGTGTGCCCGTACGCGGCGGGTGGTCCCGGTTCCAGGACGCTGAAACCGCCGTGAAACCGCGCTGAAGGCGCCGTGCCGCACGCTCTGCCCCATGACGACAACGACTCCGCACTCCCTCGCCATCGCGGCCAAGGGGCTGCGCAAGGCCTACGGGGACAAGACGGTCCTCGACGGCATCGACCTGGCGGTCCCGGCCGGCACGGTGTTCTCCCTGCTCGGCCCGAACGGCGCCGGCAAGACCACCGCCGTCAAGATCCTCTCGACCCTCATCACCGCCGACGCCGGCGACCTGCAGGTCGGCGGCCACGATCTCGCCGCCGACCCGCAGGCCGTCCGCGCCGCGATCGGCGTCACCGGGCAGTTCTCCGCCGTCGACAACCTGATCACCGGCGAGGAGAACATGCTCCTCATGGCGGACCTGCACCACCTCCCCCGCGAGGAGGGCAGGCGCGTCACCGCGGAACTGCTGGAGCGCCTCGACCTGGTGGAGGCCGCCAAGAAGCCGGTGTCCACCTACTCCGGCGGCATGAAGCGGCGCCTGGACCTCGCCATGACGCTGGTCGGCGGCCCGCGGATCATCTTCCTCGACGAGCCGACCACCGGCCTCGACCCCCGCTCCCGCCACAACATGTGGCAGATCATCCGCGAGCTGGTCTCCGGCGGCGTCACCGTCTTCCTCACCACGCAGTACCTGGAGGAGGCCGACGAACTCGCCGACCGCATCGCGGTGCTGAGCGACGGGAAGATCGCCGCCGAGGGCAGCGCCGACGAGCTGAAGCGGCTCATCCCCGGCGGGCACGTGCGGCTGCGGTTCACCGACCCGGCCGCCTACCGGTCCGCCGCGGCCGCCCTGCGCGAGGCCACCCGCGACGACGAGGCGCTGACGCTGCAGATCCCCAGCGACGGCAGCCAGCGCGAACTGCGCTCCGTCCTCGACTGGCTGGACACGGCCGGCATCGAGGCCGACGAGCTGACCGTGCACACCCCCGACCTCGACGACGTCTTCTTCGCCCTCACCGGCGGCGCCGCCGTCCCCAGCCAGTCCAAGGAGACCGTCCGATGAGCGCCCTCTCCCTCGCCGTGCGCGACTCGAACACGATGCTGCGCCGCAATCTGCTGCACGCCCGGCGCTACCCGTCCCTCACACTGAACCTGCTGCTCACGCCGATCATGCTGCTGCTGCTCTTCGTCTACATCTTCGGCGACGTGATGAGCGCGGGGATCGGCGGCGGCGGCGCCGACCGCTCCGAGTACATCGCCTACATCGTCCCCGGCATCCTGATGATGACCATCGGCAGCACCGTCATCGGCGCCGCCGTGTCCGTCTCCACCGACATGGCCGAGGGCCTCATCGCCCGCTTCCGCACCATGGCCATCCACCGCAGCTCGATGATCATCGGGCACGTCGTGGGCAGCGTGCTCCAGGTGCTCGCCAGCCTGGTCCTCGTCGGCGCCGTCGCCGTCGCCATCGGGTTCCGGTCCACGGACGCCACGGCGCTGGAGTGGCTGGCGGCCTTCGGACTGCTCGCGCTGTTCACCCTGGCGCTCACCTGGATCGCCGTCGGGATGGGCATGGCGAGCCCGAACGCCGAGGCGGCCAGCAACATGGCGATGCCGCTGATCCTCCTGCCGCTCATCTCCAGCGCCTTCATCCCGGCCGACACGATGCCGGGCTGGTTCCAGCCGATCGCCGAGTACCAGCCCTTCACGCCCGCCATCGAGACCCTGCGCGGCCTGCTCCTCGGCAGCGAGATCGGCAACAACTGGTGGATCGCGATCGCCTGGTGCGTCGGCCTGTCCGTGCTCGGCTACCGCTGGTCGACGGCGCTGTTCAACCGCGACCCGAAATGAGCGCGCGGGCTGCCTCGCGCAGCCCGTCCCGCGGCAGGGCGGCGTACTCCGACACCGCGTCGGCGTACGCCGCCCTGTCGGCCTGCTCGGCCGCCTTGCGGGCGCGGTCCGCCGACATGGTCGGCTGGTAGTCGCGCAGTACCCGCAGCCGTTCGGCCAGCGCGATCATCCGGACCGCCGTGCCGTCTCCGGCGGCGAGGCCCGCCATGCCGAGCGCGTGCAGCACCGTCCCGTACACGGGCAGGTCCATGGGCGAGTGGGCCGGGGCCGAGAGCAGGGTCGTAAGGCCCCGGCGCAGTCGCCCGACCGCCTGCGCGACCGGTTCGAGGCGCCCCGCGTGCGCGTGCGCCGTCACCGCCGCCGACTGGATCTTCAGCGCCCACCGGTCGAGGAAGGGATCGCCGCTGTACATCGGGCCGGCCTCGGTGACCCCGTCCATGGCACTGCGCCACAGGCCGAGACCGACCTCCGTCAGTCCCCGGGCGAGCGCGATCTCGGCCCGTCCGCCGAGGTCGGCGCTGTCGGAGTCGTCCTTCTTCGGGTTGCCGGCCTGTTCCGCCTGGCGCAGCCAGTACTCGGCCTCGTCGGGGTCGCCGCGCTGGAGGCAGGCGAGGACGAGGCCCCAGCGGACGCCGATGGTGTCGTGGTCGTCGCCGAGCCGCGGCAGCGCTTCGAGGGCCTGTCGGAGATGGCCGTACGCCGCGTCGCCCTGTTCCAGTTGCAGGCACAGCTGGGCCAGCCGGGAGTGGCCCATGACCTGGAGGAACGGGTTGTCGACCGGCGCCAGCGCGGTGACCGTGCGGCGGGCCGAGGCGAGCGCCCGGTCGATGTCGTGCTCGTACTCCCAGACGTAGGTGGCGACGCACTCGGCGATCCCGGCGAGCAGCGGCTGGTCACTGGCGCACAGCTCGCGCAGCACGGCGTAGTCGGGCGGCTGCATCTCGGGGACCGCGCCCAGCACGGCCGCGATGGCGCGCAGCAGCGTGTCCGGGGGCGCCGGGGGCAGCCTTCGCAGGGTGACGAGCTGGCGTACGACGTGCGGGCCGTAGCCCATGAACAGGCTGGCCGTGCAGAGCACCGCGGCGGCGCGGGCGACCTCCACGTACGCGGGCTCGGGGTGGTAGTGCGACAGCGGCGGCCCGGTGTCCGCGGCGAGGGTGGCCAGGCGCAGGTAGTTGGAGTCGGTGGACCACAGCGCGGCCAGGACGGCGGTGAGCGCGGCGGTGGTGGGGCCGTCCGTGCGGGCCAGGGCGTGCCGCAGGGCCGGTACGAGGTTGTCCTGCTCGGCCCTGATCCGCTCCCAGGCGGCCAGCGGTTCCGAGCTGAAGAACCAGTCGTGGTAGGTGACCCCGAAGTCCCGCGCCCAGTCCAGGAAGCGGCCGACGGCCTCCTCTTCCTCGCCCGCCTCCGCGCGCCGGGCCGCGCTGAACTCCCGTACGGTCTCCAGCATCCGGAACCGTACGCCCGCGGGGGTGTCGGCGACGGTGAGCAGCGACTGGTCGGCGAGCTGTTCCAGCAGGAGCAGGGCGTCCTCGCCGAGGACCCGCTCGGCCGCCTCGCCGGAGAAGCCGCCGGGGAACACGGACATCGTGCGCAGCGCCGCCCGCGCCTCCTCGTCGAGGAGGTTCCAGCTCCAGTCCACGACCGCGTGCAGTGTGCGGTGGCGTTCCGGCACGTCCCGTGCGCCGCCGCGCAGCAGCGCGAACCGGTCGCCGAGGCGGCGCGCGATCTCCGGCACCGACAGCACCCTCACCCGCGCGGCGGCCAGCTCCACGGCGAGCGGCAGCCCGTCGAGGTGGCGGCAGAGCTCGGCCACCGCGTGCGGCGGCAGCTCCACCCCTGGCCGGGCGGCCCGGGCCCGCTGCGTGAACAGCTCGACCGAGGTGCCGAGGCCGAGTTCGGGCAGCGCGAACACCGCCTCCGAGGTGAGGCCGAGCGGGGACCGGCTCGTGGCGAGCACCCGCAGGTCCTTCGAGGACGAGACCAGGGTGCGTACGAGGTCGGCGGCGCCCCGGACGACCTGCTCGCAGTTGTCCAGCACCAGCAGGGCGGGCCCGGAGCCGAGCACGCCGAGGATGCCGGACACCGCCGGGGCCTGGGCGGGCCCGGTCACGGCGGCGGGCCGGGCCTCGCCGGCGCCGAGCGCGGAGGCCACCTCGGCGGCCACGTCCTCGTCGGCGCCGACTCCGGCGAGCGTCACGAAGTACACCAGCCGCTGCTCGGCGCGTCGGCTGACGGCGTGCGCGAGGCGGGTCTTGCCGAGGCCGCCGGGGCCGACGACGGTGACGGCGCGGGAGGCGCGCAGCAGCCGTTCCACCGCCGCGATGTCCTCGTCCCGGCCCAGCAGCGGGTTCGGCTCGTGCGGGACGCCGTGCCGTACGGGCGGCGCCTCGCCGCGCAGCAGCTCCCGCTGGACGGCCTTCAGGGCGGGCCCTGGGTCGGTGCCGAGCCGGTCGCGCAGCTCCCGGCGATAGGTCTCGTAGCGCGTCAGCGCGGCGGACGGGCCGGCCGTCGCCGCCTCGCCGCGCAGCAGCTCGGCGAGCACCTCCTCGTCGCGCGGACGCGCCGCGGCGGCCGCTGCCAGCGGTCCGGCGGCCTCCGTGTGGCGGCCCAGCCGGGCGAGGGCGAGGGCCCGCGCCCGGACGAGCGCGTCGCGGACGGGGGCGCGGTCGGCGCGCAGCGCGGCCACGGGGTCTCCGGGGTCACCGGCCCCCTCGGGGGTGCCCTCCCACAGGGCGAGCCCCGCCTCGGCGGCGGCCAGTGATCCGGCGTGGTCCCCGGCCCTGGCCCGCCCGGCGCTCGTGGTGGCGTGCAGCAGCAGGGCTGAGCTGTCGATCCGGTCCTCGGTGAGGGTGAGCCGGTACCCGGTCGGCGTGCTCGCTATGACGTCGGCGCCCAGCTGCGCCCGCGCCCTGGACACGAGGACCTGGAGCGCCTTGCCCGGGTGCTCCGGCTGCTCGTCCGGCCACAGTCCCGCCACGAGCCGCTCGGTGCTGCAGCCCGAGCGCACGTCGCCCGCGAGCAGCGCGAGCAGGCCCCGGAGCCGGGGCGCGGTGACCTCCCGTCCGCGGTGGGCGACACGCGGCAGCAGGGTCAGGTCGGTGGTCACCCGTGCAGGTTAGCCAAGCCCCGGCCGCGGAAACTCCCGCCGTGGCCCGAACTCGCGCCCGCCCGAAGGGCTTTCGGCCGCGGCGCCCGTTCCGTCCCCGTGCCGGGTACGCGCGCGGGGCCGGTGCTCCCCCGCGGCGTGAGCGGTCCTCTTCCTGACGTCGCGTCACCCGGGCGGGCCGTCCCGCGAGGACACACCGCCCGCCGCGTGATCGGGTGGGGCCGTGCACCTACTTCCCGAAGGCGCCCGGCGGCTGGCCGCCTGGTGCGCCGTCATCCTCCTCGTCGCGGCCGTCGGGTGGGTCGGGATCCAGCTCTGCGGCGAACTGCGCACGGCCGTCGTGCCGGTGCTGCTCGCCCTCCTCGGGACGGCCCTGCTCGGGCCGCTGTACCGGCGGCTGGTGAAGGTCGGGGTCAACCGGTCGCTGGCGGCCGGGCTCACCTGCGTGGCGGTGGTCGTGGTCGTCGGCGGCGCCGTCTACATCGTGGTCGCCGCGCTCGTCGACACCGGCGACCAGATCGTCGCCTCGCTCAAGGACGCCGCGACCTCGCTCGCCGAGCACTTCGGGGCGGCCGGCACCTCCCTGCACGACATCGCCTCGAACTCCAGGGAACTGCTGAGCAAGTTCGGCGGGACCGCCGCCTCCAACGTCATCAGCGGCGTCAGCGTCGTCGGCGAGACCCTCGCCGTGGCCGTGCTCGCGCTGCTGCTCGTCTTCTTCTTCCTGCGCGACTCCCACCGCGCCCCCGGCGCCCTGCGCGCGCTGTCCCCGCACGGCACGGCCGACACCGTGGAGGCCATGGCCAGGCGCGCCTTCCAGGCCGTGGAGGGCTTCATGCGCGGTACGACGCTCATCGCGCTGATCGACGCCGTCTGCATCACCGTCGGGCTGCTGGTCCTCGGCGTCCCCGGCGCCGTCGGCCTGGGCGCGCTGGTCTTCGTGATGGCGTACATCCCCTACCTCGGCGCCTTCATCTCGGGCACGGTGGCGGTGCTGGTCGCGCTGGCCGACCGGGGGTTCGTCATCGCGCTGTGGGCGCTCGGCGTCGTGCTCGCCGTCCAGGTCCTGGAGGGCCACGTCCTCCAGCCGGCGATCCAGAGCCGTACGGTGCAGATGCATCCGGCGGTGGTCATGCTGACGATCACCGGGGGCGCCTCGGTCGCCGGGATCCTCGGGATGCTGCTGGCCGTGCCGCTGACGGCGGCCGCGTTCGGCGTCCTGTCGGAGGCGCGCACGCGCTACGCGGGGGAGTCCTCGGACGCGTCGCCGTCGTCGGACAGCCCGAAGTCCGGCGGGTCGTCGGACTTGCCCGAGGACTCGTAGAGCTCGAACCAGATGCTCTTGCCCTGGCCCCGGGGATCGACGCCCCACGCGTCGGCGAGCAGCTCCATGAGCACCAGTCCGCGGCCCGACGACGCCAGCTCGCCCGGCCGGCGCTTGTGCGGGAGGTCGTCGCTGCCGTCCGTGACCTCCACCCGCAGCCGGCGCTCCCCCGTGTCGCCGCTGAGCTGCGCGACGAGCAGGGCGTCCGCGTCGGTGTGCACGAGCACGTTGGTGACCATCTCGGAGGTCATCAGCACCGCCGAGTCGACCTGGTCGTCGCAGGCCCAGTCGTGCAGCAGCTCCCGCAGCTGCTGGCGGGCGCCCGCGACCCGTTCGGGCTCGGCCTGCGCGACGGTGACCATCGTGCGGCGCACCGGCGGCGCGATGACGTCGGCCGTGCTGCCGCAGCCGCAGCCCTCGCCGATCCGGCACAGCAGCAGCACCGCTATGTCGTCCTCGCGGCGGTCGATCAGCGGGCCGGGGGAGTGGTGCGAGGAGGGTCCGTGCACGGCCTGGACCAGGGAGTCGGCGAGGACGTCCATGTCGCCGTCGTGCTCCTCCAGGATCCGGCGGATCCGCCGCCAGCCGGTGTCCAGGTCGTGGCCGCCGGTCTCGATCAGGCCGTCCGTGCACATCAGCAGGGTCTCGGCGGGCTCCAGGACCAGCCGGGTGGTCGGGTAGTCCGCGTCCGGGTCGACGCCCAGCGGGAGCCCGCCCGCGGTCGGCCGCATCAGCACCGTCCCGTCCGCCATGCGGATCGCGGGGTCCGGATGGCCGGCCCGGGCGATGTCCAGCACGCCGGTCGCCGGGTCGACCTCGACGTACAGGCAGGTCGCGAAGCGCGGGTCCATGCTCTCGCCGTCCTGGGTGACGGAGTCGGTGATCCCGTACAGGAACCGGGAGGCCCGCGAGAGCACCGCGTCGGGGCGGTGCCCCTCGGAGGCGTAGGCGCGCAGGGCGATCCGCAGCTGGCCCATCAGTCCCGCGGCCCGTACGTCGTGCCCCTGGACGTCGCCGATGACCAGGGCGAACCTGCCCGCCCCGGACTTCGTCCGGGAGGTGCCGCCGGGCAGCGGGATCATGTCGTACCAGTCGCCGCCGACCTGGAGCCCGCCGCCGGTGGGCACATAGCGCGCGGCCACCGACATGCCGGGTATCTCGGGGCCCAGGGTCGGCAGCATCGAGCGCTGGAGGCCGTCCGTCAGCTCCCGCTCGGACTCGGCGACGCCCGCCCGCGACAGGGCCTGCGCCAGCATCCGGGCCACGGTGGTCAGCACCGAGCGCTCGTCGGGCGTGAACGAGACCGGATAGGAGAACGCCGCCATCCAGGCGCCCATCGTGCGGCCGGCGACCGTCAGCGGCAGGAACGCCCAGCTCTGCCGCCCGAAGTGCTGGGCCAGCGGCCAGGAGGCCGGGTAGCGGGCCTTGTAGTCCTCGGGGGAGGAGAGGTAGACGGCACGGCCGGTGCGGACGACCTCCGCGGCCGGATAGTCGGTGTCCAGGGACATGTGGGAGAACGGCCCCTCGTCACCCGGCTGGTGCCCGTGGTGGCCGATGATCGTCAGCCGGTCCGCCTCCGCGCCGAAGACGGCCAGCCCGTCCGGGGTGAAGCCCGGCATCGACAAGCCCGCCGCGACCCGCAGGACCTCCTCCGTCGACCGCGCCTCCGCCAGCGCGCGCCCCGCGTCCAGCAGGAACGCCTCGCGCGAGCGGCGCCAGTCGCCGGTGACGGGGGTACGGGCGGCAGCGCCGGGGGGCTGCTCGCTGACCTCCTGGAGGGTGCCGACCAGCTCGTACTCGCCCGTCTCGGGGTGCACGGAGGGCCGGGAGCGGCTGCGCACCGTGCGGATCACACGCCCCTGCTCGTCCATGATCCGCAGCCGGGCCTCCGCCAGGGTGCCCTCGGCGACGGCGAGCTGCACGATGCCGTCGATCTCGTTCCAGTCGACCGGGTGGAAGCGGGAGCGTATGCCCGCCTCCGTCAGGGTCGTCGGCTCGGCCGGCAGGCCGAGCAGCCGCGCGCACTCGGCGTCAAGCGTCACCAGTCCGGCCTCGTTGTCCCAGCGCCAAAGGCCGGTCGCGAGGGAGGCCAGGACCTCCCCCACGGTGGGCAGGGGCTCACCAGTGCGCATTCACCCACTCTAAGGAGAGGTGATCGGGAGCTGCCACCGAGAGTATTCGGGCCGGTGATCTCGGGGCGGCCGGTACCCTTGGGAGATCCGGGCTCCAGCCCGGATGTTTCACGTGAAACAGCCCCCGATCCGCGAAGACTGGATGAACGACGATGCATCGGTACAGGTCCCACACCTGCGGCGAGCTCCGCGCCTCTGACGTCGAGAGCGACGTCCGGCTGAGCGGCTGGCTGCACAATCGCCGAGACCTGGGCGGCATCCTCTTCATCGATCTGCGCGACCACTACGGCATCACGCAGCTCGTCGCCCGCCCCGGCACGGCCGCGTACGAGGCGCTCGACAAGCTCTCCAAGGAGTCGACGGTCCGCGTCGACGGCAAGGTCGTCTCCCGCGGCACGGAGAACGTGAACCCCGACCTGCCCACCGGCGAGGTCGAGGTCGAGGTGAGCGAGGTCGAGCTGCTCGGCGCGGCCGCCCCGCTGCCGTTCACCATCAACGCCGAGGACGGCGTCAACGAGGAGCGGCGCCTGGAGTACCGCTTCCTCGACCTGCGCCGCGAGCGCATGCACCGCAACATCCTGCTGCGCACGGCCGTGATCTCCGCGATCCGTCACAAGATGACGGCGCTGGGCTTCAACGAGATGGCGACGCCGATCCTCAGCGCCACCTCCCCCGAGGGCGCCCGTGACTTCGTCGTCCCCTCGCGTCTGAACCCGGGCAAGTTCTACGCGCTGCCGCAGGCCCCGCAGCAGTTCAAGCAGCTGCTGATGATCTCCGGCTTCGACCGCTACTTCCAGATCGCGCCCTGCTTCCGCGACGAGGACGCGCGCGCGGACCGCTCGCCGGGCGAGTTCTACCAGCTCGACGTGGAGATGTCCTTCGTCGAGCAGGAGGACGTCTTCCAGCCCATCGAGAAGCTCATGACCGAGCTGTTCGAGGAGTTCGGCGGCGGCCGGCACGTCACCTCGCCCTTCCCGCGCATCCCGTTCCGCGAGGCCATGCTGAAGTACGGCTCCGACAAGCCGGACCTGCGCGCCCGGCTGGAGCTCGTCGACATCACCGACGTGTTCGAGGGCTCGGAGTTCAAGGCGTTCGCGGGCAAGCACGTGCGTGCCCTGCCGGTGCCGGACGTCGCCGGGCAGAGCCGCAAGTTCTTCGACGGCCTCGGTGACTACGCGGTCGAGCAGGGCGCGAAGGGCCTGGCCTGGGTGCGCGTGGCCGAGGACGGGTCGCTGACCGGCCCGATCGCCAAGTTCCTGACGGAGGAGAACGTCGCGGAGCTGACGAAGCGGCTCTCCCTGGCCGCCGGGCACGCCGTCTTCTTCGGCGCGGGCGAGTTCCACGAGGTCTCGAAGATCATGGGCGCGGTGCGGGTCGAGGCCGCCAAGCGCGCCGGGCACTTCGAGGAGAACGTCTTCCGCTTCTGCTGGATCGTCGACTTCCCGATGTACGAGAAGGACGAGGACACCGGGAAGATCGACTTCTCGCACAACCCGTTCTCGATGCCGCAGGGCGGCCTGGAGGCCCTGGAGACCCAGGACCCGCTGGACATCCTGGGCTGGCAGTACGACATCGTCTGCAACGGCGTCGAGCTGTCCTCCGGCGCGATCCGGAACCACGAGCCCGAGATCATGCTCAAGGCCTTCGAGATCGCGGGCTACGACCGCGAGACCGTCGAGGAGCAGTTCGCCGGCATGCTCCGCGCGTTCCGCTTCGGCGCCCCGCCGCACGGCGGCATCGCCCCGGGCGTCGACCGCATCGTCATGCTCCTCGCCGACGAGCCCAACATCCGCGAGACCATCGCGTTCCCGCTGAACGGCAACGCGCAGGACCTGATGATGGGCGCGCCGACGGAGCTCGACGAGTCGCGCCTGCGCGAGCTGCACCTCTCCGTGCGCAAGCCGCAGCCGAAGTAGCCGACGACCCGCACGAAGCGGCCCGGAACCGAGGAACGGTTCCGGGCCGCTTCGCTGTTCGCGCGGGGTCGGGTGGGCTCAGGTGTCGTAACGGCCGTCCCAGGGGGCGGCGAAGCCGAGGCGGTCCGGGTACAGCTCCGCCCAGGACTCCTCGGCGTCCTCCCCGGTGACCAGTCCGAACAGCACGCCGTCGACGGTCAGCTGGAAGGGGCGGATCGCGATGTCCGTGTACGCGCGCCGGGGCAGGCTGCGCAGCAGCTTCCCCAGATGGGCGCGGGCCCGCGCGAGGACCGAGTTCTCCCCGTGCGGAGCGCGCTGCTGCTCGGCCCAGGTGCCCGCGCACCAGACCTCCGAGTCGCGGTAGCGGCCCTCGGCGTCGAAGGTGTGGAGCGCCACGTACAGGCGCTTGTGCTCTTCCCAGCCGTCGTCGGGACGGAACCCTTCGGGAAACGCGTATGTGATCGACGCCAGGAACTGGCCGTCCGCGTACCGTCCGATGGTCTCGGTGCGGTGCTTGGGCTCGTAGGCGATCGGAATGACCTGGGGGACTGCCATGGCGAAACCATACGGGTGAGCGGGGACATGTCACCGGCGGGGTCGGCCGCCGACGCGGGAGGCCCCGGGTGCCCGGCACCCTGCGGTGCCGGGCGGCCCGCTACTTCAGGGCGACACCGTCGCCGTAGGCGGTGACGGCGCTGGTCGTGCCGGTGCCGGCGAACTTCCAGCGCCAGGTCCCGGAGGAACGCGCGGTGACCGTCGTCCGCAGCTTGCCGCTGCTGTCCGTGGTCGCGGACTTGACCGTCGTGTACGTGGAGGACCCGGACTTCTTGAACTGCAGCGCCACCGACTGGCCGCTGTAGCCCGCGTAGACGTTGGTGTCCCAGTTCGCGCGGGTCAGCGCCCCGGTGACGGTGAGGGTGCCGCCCGAGGCGACCGGCTCCGGCGAGGCCTGCGTGGCCGTCAGCTTCGCGTACCGCTTCACCTTGACCGGCGCGCTGTCCTCCAGGTCGTAGAAGTCGCCGTCGTTCGCGGCGGCCTCCGCGGTGAAGTGCCAGGTGCCGGCGGAGCTGTTCTTCAGGTCGTAGTAGTCGGAGCGGTCGGCCTCCAGGGTGAACTGGAAGACGCACTTCCTGGTCGTCGTCGACGGCCGGGTGCAGTCGGCCGAGCCGGCGTGCACGATCCGGTCGTCGGGGCTGACCAGCTTGGCGCCGTAGATGTCCTTGATCCCGGAGCCGTCCTTGGCGGTGGCGGTCACCGTCAGCTTCTGCGCCGCGCTGACACCGACGTCGACCGTCGTCCTGCTGAAGGACAGGGAGGTGAAGACGGTGTCGCCCTTGCTCACGTCGGCCTGTGCCGCCGGCGTCAGGAACGAGAGCAGTGCCAGGGTGCCGACGGCAGCGCCCGCGGCGGTACGAATACGCATGTTTCTCCACGAATGACGATCCGGATCCTGGTCCGGGCGAGTAGGAGACACACGGCACGCGATGTTGGTTGTACGGATCTTGTGAAGGTCGGCACGTGCATGACGGAAGGGGTGGCCGGGCGCCGGTGCGGCGTGCCCGGCCACCCCCTCCGTCCGGGGCGTGTGCCGCTACTCCGGGGCGCCGCCGAAGCGCTCCTTGTACGTCTCCAGGTCCTCGTCCGTGAGCTTGGCGAAGAGGACCGGCGGGACCGTGAACGGGGTTCCCGCCGGGACCGAGGTGAGGGCGCGGGCCTCCTCGGGGGTGACCCACGTGGCGGTGTCGTCCGGCAGCGCGAACGCCGAGCGCATCGCCTTGGAGGAGGCCGGGATGAAGGGCTCGGAGACCACCGCGTACAGGTGGATCAGGTTCATCGCCGTGCGCAGCGTCAGGGCCGCGCCCTCCTGGTCGGTCTTGATCTCCAGCCAGGGGGCCTTCTCCTCCAGGTAGGAGTTGCCCGCCGACCACAGCGCGCGCAGCGCGGCGGCGGCCTTGCGGAACTGCAGCGCCTCCATCTGCTCCTCGTACTCGGCGAGCAGCCGCGCGATCTCCTCGCCCAGCTTCGCCTCGGCCTCACCGGCCGCCTTGCCCGCCGGGACCTCCTCGCCGAAGCGCTTCTTCGAGAAGGACAGCACGCGGTTGACGAAGTTGCCGAGGGTGTCGGCGAGGTCCTTGTTCACCGTGGCCGTGAAGTGCTCCCAGGTGAAGGACGAGTCGTCCGACTCGGGGGCGTTGGCGATCAGGAAGTAGCGCCAGTAGTCCGCCGGCAGGATCTCCAGGGCGTGGTCCGTGAAGACACCGCGCTTCTGCGAGGTGGAGAACTTGCCGCCGTAGTACGTCAGCCAGTTGAAGGCCTTCACGTAGTCGACCTTCTTCCACGGCTCGCGCACGCCCAGCTCGGTCGCCGGGAACATCACGGTGTGGAAGGGGACGTTGTCCTTGGCCATGAACTCCGTGTAGCGCACGTCGGCCGCGCCGTCCGGCTCGTACCACCAGGACTTCCAGTCGCGGTTCTCCCCGGGAGCGGCGTCCGCCCACTCCTTCGTCGCGCCGATGTACTCGATCGGGGCGTCGAACCAGACGTAGAAGACCTTGCCCTCGGCGGCCAGCTCCGGCCACGTGTCGGCCGGGACCGGGACGCCCCAGTCCAGGTCACGGGTGATCGCCCGGTCGTGCAGGCCCTCGGTCAGCCACTTGCGGGCGATGGAGGAGGCCAGCTGCGGCCAGTCCTCGGAGGCGCCGTCGATCCAGGACTCCACCTCGTGCTGGAGCTTCGACTGGAGCAGGAAGAGGTGCTTGGTCTCGCGCACCTCCAGGTCCGTCGAACCGGAGATCGCCGAACGGGGGTCGATCAGGTCCGTCGGGTCCAGGACGCGGGTGCAGTTCTCGCACTGGTCGCCGCGCGCCTTGTCGTAGCCGCAGTGCGGGCAGGTGCCCTCGACGTAGCGGTCGGGCAGGAAGCGGCCGTCCGCCGGCGAGTACACCTGGCGGATCGACCGCTCCTCGATGAAGCCGTTCTCGTACAGGCGGCGCGCGAAGTGCTGGGTCAGCTCCGCGTTCTGCGGGGAGGAGCTGCGGCCGAAGTGGTCGAACGCCAGCTGGAAGCCGTCGTAGACCGCCTTCTGCGCGTCGTGCGCCTGGGCGCAGAACTCGTCGACCGGCAGGCCCCGCTCCTTGGCGGCCAGCTCGGCGGGGGTGCCGTGCTCGTCCGTCGCGCAGATGTAGAGCACGTCGTGGCCGCGCTGGCGGAGGTACCGGGAGTACACGTCCGCCGGGAGCATGGACCCCACCATGTTGCCCAGGTGCTTGATCCCGTTGATGTACGGAAGGGCGCTGGTGATGAGGTGTCGAGCCATCGCGGGCTGCTCCCAAGTCGCTACGTGCGGTGACGGATGTCGATTCCGGCTGCACCGCCGGGCCGTCGTACGAACCTTGAAATCGTAGCCGACACGCGTGGGCCGCCCGCTTCCCGTTTTACGGGGTGGGAAGCGGGCGGCCGGTCGAGCGCGGGGACCCGGCCGGCGGGAGCGCCGGGGGCGGGTCCGGCCGGGGCTACGGGCGCCAGTTCGCGAGGATGCCCTCGTAGACCTCGGCGTCCGTCAGCTCGCGCGGGGCGGGGCCCGCGTGGAAGAAGGCGGCGTTGTCCGCCTTCAGCTTGCGGAGGTAGTCGAAGCCCTTGGCCTCGTGCTCGCCGAACGCGACGAAGGAGAAGAAGAGGGGCAGCTTCGCCGCGTCCTCCAGGGCCTGGTTGGCGGGGCCCTTGGCGTCCGGGGCGCCGTCCGTCTGGAAGACGACCAGCGCCGGGTCCTTCGTGCCCGACTTCTCGTAGTGCGCCACGATCTCCTCGACCGCCGCGTGGTAGCTCGTACGGCCCATGCGGCCGAGGCCCTCGTGCAGTGCGTCGATCCTGCCCTCGTACTCGGACAGGGTCAGCTCGCCGGTGCCGTCCAGCTCCGTGGAGAAGAAGACGACGTGGACCGTGGCCTCCTTGTCGAGGTGCGCGGCGAGGGCGAGGACCTGCTCGCCCAGGGCCTGGGCGGAGCCGTCCTTGTAGTACGGGCGCATGGAGCCGGAGCGGTCGAGGACGAGGTAGATCTTGGCTCGCGTGCCGGTGAGGTCCCGCGTCTTGAGGGCGGTACCCGCTTCCTTGTACGGGGGGACCAGGGCCGGGGCCTCGGACTTCACGCGGGTGAGGGGGACGGCGGGCCTGCCCTGCGGCGCCGTCTTCTCCGACGCGGCCGTCTCCGACGTGACCGTCTCGGCCGACGGGGCCTTCTCCGACGCGGGCGCCTTCTCCGGCGTGGTCGTCTTGGCCGACGGGGCCTTTGCAGGCGTGGCCGTCTTGGCCGGCGCCGCCGTCTTCTTCACGGTGGCCTTCTTGGCCGTGGTCGTCTTGGCCGCGGTCGCCGTCTTCTTCGGCGTGGCCGCCTTCTTCGCGGGGGCGGTCTTCTTGGCGGTGGCCGTCTTGGTCGCCTTGGCCGGGGTGGTCGCCTTGGCCGGTTCGGCGGGGGTCTCGGCCTCGGCTTCGCCTTCGGCCTTGTCGTTCCCACCCGCACCACCCGTGCGGCTCTCGTCTTCGGCTGCGAGTGGCCCCTGCTCGGCCTGATCGCCGTCGGCGTCCGCGGGAGCGTCCGCCTTCGCGGCCTCGGCCGCCGCGGGCTCCGCCTTCGGCTTCGCTTCCGCCTCGGGCTCCGGTGCCTTCTCGGCCTTCGGCGCGCTCTTGGCCTCGGGCGCCTGCTTCGGCTCCGAGGTCGCCTCAGCCGCGGCCTTGGGCTCCGCTTCCGGGGTGGCCTCGGCCTTCGGCGCGGGCTCCGGGGTGGCCTCGGCCTTCTCCGCCGGTTCCGGCGTGGCCTCGGGTTCCGGTTCCGGTTCCGGAGCCGCCTCGGGCTTCGCCTCAGCCTCGGGCTCGGGCTTCGCCTTAGCCTCGGGCTCGGGCTTCGCCTTAGCCTCGGGCTCGGGCTTCGCCTTAGCCTCGGGCTCGGGCTTCGCCTCGGGCTCCGCCTTAGGCTCGGCCTCCGTTTCGGGCTCCGGAGTGGCCTCGGCCTTGGTCTCAGCCTCGGGCTCGGCCTTCGCCTTGCTCGCAGGCTCGACCTCGGCCTCGGGCTCGGCCGCGCCCTTGCTCTCGGGCTCGGCCGCGACCTCGGCCTTGGCCGCACCCTTGCTCTCGGCCTCGGCCGCACCCTTGCCCTCGGGCTCGGGCTCGGCCTCGGGCTTCGTCGTCGCCTTCGGCTCCGGTGTGGGTTCCGTGGCGCGGGGCTTGGGGACCGTGACGTTGTCGAACGCGGCCGAGACCAGCTCGTCCACCACGGACGGGTCCGGTTCGGCCGACGGTGCGGGCACCTCGACGGAGGACGCGGCCGCCTTCGGCTCCGTGGCGTCCGGCTCGGTCGCCGGGGCCGGAACCGTGGGAGCCGTCGCCTCCCGCGAAGTCTCCGCGTCGGCGTCACGACCCTTGCGTGAGCGGCCGAACGCATTCCGCAGGAGAGTGAGAATGCCCATGTGCGCAACCCTTCGCGTGAGTTGATGCCCGTCAATCCCTGGCCAGGACGGACACGTAAGGTTAGCGGCCACAGAGGGTGATCTTGTCCGGGGTCCGGGCCCCGGGACAAGGGCTGACGGGACCCCGTTCCGTAACGTTCCCGGGCTCCGGCCGCGCCGCCCCCAACACCTCTGTGGATAACAGCGGTTCACCCCCGCTTCACCTCGTGTCCCCGTTTCGGCACGCGCGGCCACCTAGCGTCACGCTGACACCGAGGGAACGTCTGGGGAGACAAAGTGCGCAAGCTGCTGCCGTTGATCGGATCGTCCGGCTCACATCCCGGCGGCCGGTCCGCCCTGACCTGCCGGTTCCGCTGTGGCGACGCCTGCTTCCAGGAGGTGCCCAACACCAGCGGCAACGCCTACGTGGGCGATGTGATCGCCGGTGCGCTCAGCCGCCGGTCGGTGATGCGGGCGGCCGCCGTCGTGACGGTCGCCACCGCGGCAGGCACGGCCCTCGCCGGCCCCGGCGCCCCGCGGGCGGCGGCCGCCGCCGGTGCCGCTCCGGCCGCGAAGGACAAGGGCAGGGCCGCGCGCGGGCTGCGCTTCGAGGCCGTCGCCCCCAACACCACCGACGCCGTGGTGATACCCGACGGGTACCGGCAGAACGTCGTCATCCGCTGGGGCGAGCCGATCCTGCGCGGTGCTCCCGCCTTCGACCCGGAGCACCAGAGCGCCGCGGCCCAGGCCGGCCAGTTCGGCTACAACAACGACTTCCTCGCCCTGCTGCCGCTGCCCGGCGAGCGCGGCAGGCAGCTGCTCGTCGCGAACCACGAGTACACGGACGAGGTGCTCATGTTCCGGGGGTACGACCCCGCGAACCCCACCCGCGACCAGGTCGAGATCGCCTGGGCGGCCCACGGGCTGTCCGCGGTCGTGGTCGAGGAGGACCGCCGCACCGGTCGCCTCACCGCCGTCACCCGGCACCACCTCAACCGCCGCGTCACCGCCACCACCGAGTTCCGGCTGACCGGCCCCGCCGCCGGTTCCCCCCTCCTGCGGACGTCCGCCGACCCGACCGGCCGCAAGGTCCTCGGCACCCTCAACAACTGCTCCGGCGGCACCACTCCGTGGGGCACCACGCTGCACGGCGAGGAGAACTTCAACCAGTACTTCGCGGGCGGCACCCGGGACACCGACAAGCGGTACGGCATCGGCACCGGGGCGACCGAGCGCAAGTGGGAGCGGTTCGACAAGCGGTTCGACATCGCCCAGGAGCCGAACGAGGTGCACCGCTTCGGGTACGTCGTGGAGTTCGACCCGTACGACCCGACCTCCACGCCCCGCAAGCACACCGCCCTCGGCCGCTTCAAGCACGAGGCGGCCACCGTCCGGCTGACGGACGACGGCCGCCCGGTCGTCTACACCGGCGACGACGAACGCTTCGACTACTTCTACAAGTTCGTCGGCAGCAAGCGGATGAAGAAGGGGTCGGGCCGTGCGGTCCGCGAGCACAACCTCTCCCTCCTCGACGAGGGCACGCTGTACGTCGCCCGGCTGACCGGTGACTCCCCGGCCGCCGAGTTCGACGGCACCGGCAAGCTCCCCTCCGACGGCGAGTTCGACGGCAGCGGTACGTGGATCCCGCTGGCCACGGCGACCGCGCACGGTGCCGTCTCGCACGTCGAGGGCATGACGGCGGAGGAGGTCTTCGTCTTCACGCGCCTCGCGGGCGACAAGGTGGGCGCCACCAAGATGGACCGGCCCGAGGACATCCAGCCCTCGCCGCACACCGGCAAGGTGTACGTCGCGCTGACGAACAACTCCAACCGCGGCAAGACCGGCTACGCGCCCGCCGACGAGGCTAACCCCCGCAACGCCAACAAGCACGGGCACATCCTGGAGCTCACCGAGCGCCGGGGCCGCGCCGAGAGCACCGACTTCGCCTGGTCGCTGTTCCTCGTCGCGGGCGACCCCGCCGACCCGGCCACGTACTTCGCGGGCTTCCCGAAGGACCGGGTCAGCCCGATCTCCTGCCCCGACAACGTGGCCTTCGACCCGCACGGCAACCTGTGGATCTCCACGGACGGCAACCAGCTCGGCTCGCACGACGGCCTGTTCGGGGTCGCGACGCGCGGCGAGCGGCGCGGTGAGCTCAAGCAGTTCCTGACGGTGCCGACCGGCGCCGAGACCTGCGGCCCGCTCGTCCAGGACCGGCGGGTGCTGGTCGCCGTCCAGCACCCCGGTGAGATCGACGGGGCGACGGTGGAGAAGCCGGCGAGCGTCTGGCCGGATGGACCGGGCACCATCGTGCGCCCGGCCGTGGTCGCGGTGTGGCGCGCGGACGGCTGCGACATCGGCGTCTGAGCGAGGACCCGGACGACGGGTGCGCGCGCGGGGTGGGTCAGCGGGTCGGTGCGAAGGCCCGGTGCTCGTCCCGCTCGCGTTCCAGCCACTCCCGGTACGCCGGTGCCAGCAGCGCCGTCTCCCAGTACGCCTCCGCGAGGGCCGGGTAGACCGCGTCGAGCGCCGCGTCCGTACGGGCCGCGAGCAGCAGCCGTACGCCCAGCGGGTCGCCCTCGATCCGGCGGACGGCCGCGTCGGGCCGGGACGGCGAGGTGGGCTGGCAGACCGTGACGACCTCGCCGGTCGCGACGAGGGCGGCGGCCGTGTGGTAGTCGCCGTGCAGGACCCGCGGGCTGAGTCCGGCCGCGCGCAGCATCCGGTGGACGGCGTCCCACTCGCCGTCCACCGTGGGGTCGACCATCCAGCGGTCCCCGGCCAGGTCGGCCAGGCGGACCAGGGCCCGGTCCGCCGCCGGGTGGTCGGCGGGCAGCGAGACGAACTGGGGCTCGCGCTCGATCAGTACGCGCAGCCGCAGCCCTTCCGGGACGCGCAGCGGGGAGCCCTCGACCTCGTGCACGAAGGCGATGTCGAGCTGGCCGTCGGCGACCATGCGCAGCAGGGCGTTCGGCGAGACGTTCATGTGCAGGATCGGTTCCTGCCGGCGTCCGCGCAGGCGGCGCAGCCAGCCCGCGAGGGCGCGGCTGGCCGTGGAGCCGACGCGCAGCTGGGGGCCGTCCGCGGTGGCGGCGCGGGCCTCGGCGACCAGGGAGCGCATCTCGGCCACCAGGGGGCGGGCGCGGAGCAGGACGAGACGGCCGAGCGGGGTGGGGCGGCAGCCGGTGGGCTCGCGGGTGAACAGGGCGCCGCCCAGCTCCTGTTCGATGCGGCGCAGCTGGGTGCTCAACGAGGGCTGGGCCACGCCGAGGTGGCGCGCGGCACGGTGCAGACTGCCGGTGTCGGCGATGGCGCACAGCGCTCTCAGATGCCTCACCTCGAGGTCCATGTCCCGGGAGCCTAAGGCGGAACCGGGCCTCGCACCAGATGTACAAACCGCAAGCAAATCCGGCGAGTTGGACGGCCCCGCGGGACGGCCGAGGAGCGCCGATAGCCGCGTCCTATCGCCCTTTGCCATCATCACAGCCGCCGCACAGGCACCGACACTCACCGATGACGACTTCACCCCCCACCCGAGGAGTCATCGCATGAGGGTCTCCCTGCACCTGTCCCGTCCCCTGCTCGCGGCCGCCGTCGGCCTCGGCGTCACCGCCGCCGGTCTGGGCGCCGTCCCGGCCTCGGCGGCACCCGAGCCCGCTCCCTACGCCGGTTACACCGGCTCGGCCGCGGAGGCCGACGCCAACCAGGCGTTCTTCGAGGCGGTCATCAAGTCCGTGGCGGAGAAGCGTGCCGCCAACCCCGGTGCCGCCTCGGTCACCGTGATCTACAACGCGTCCAGCGCGCCCACGTTCGCCACGCAGATAGCCCGCAGCGCCTCGATCTGGAACAGCTCGGTGTCGAACGTGAAGCTCCAGTCGGGCTCGAACGCCGACTTCCGGTACTACGAGGGCAACGACTCGCGCGGTTCGTACGCCTCGACCGACGGTCACGGCAGCGGCTACATCTTCCTGGACTACGCGCAGAACCGGCAGTACAACTCCACCCGCGTGACGGCCCACGAGACCGGGCACGTGCTCGGGCTGCCGGACCACTACTCGGGTCCGTGCAGTGAGCTGATGTCCGGCGGCGGGCCCGGCACGTCGTGCACCAACGCGTATCCGAACGCGACGGAGCGCTCCCGCGTCAACCAGCTGTGGGCGAACGGCTTCGCGAAGGCGCTGGACAAGGCGCTGGCCAAGGCCGACGCCCGCTAGGGACTGTCCGGCCGGCCGGTCTCGCCCTCCCGGCGGGCCCGGCGCCGGCAGTCACCCCCCATGGGTACGGACCGCCCCTGCACGGGCGGTCCGTACCGCTGTCGTCTCAGGACACGGCCCAGGGCTCATCCCCGCCGGTGGAGGGTGAGGTCGACGACGAGGGCGCGGTGGTCGGTGCCCGCGAGGTGCAGGAAGCGGGCGCCGCGTGCGGAGAAGTCCGCGGAGACCAGTACGTGGTCGATCTGGGCGCCGAAGCGCGGGGCGGTGCGCGCGGGCCAGCTGGGCGTACGGGGTGATCCGGAGAGGCGGGCGCCGTCGAGCAGCCCGGCGTCGAGGATCCGGCGGAACGCGGCGTGGTCCTGGGAGGCGTTGAAGTCGCCCGCGACGACGGTGGAGCGGCCCCGGTTCCGGGCGGCGTGGTCGCGCAGCGCGCCGAGCTCCTCGCGCCACGGGCCGAGCCCGCCGGGCAGCGGCGGCATGGGGTGGGCGAGCTGGAGGTGTACGGTGTGGCCGCCGACGTCGGCGACGGCGCCCGGCATGCCGAGGGTCCCGGGCACGGGCGGGGTCCGCGTGAGCGGGAACCGGCTGAGGATCAGGGACCCCTCGGAGCCGCCGGCCTCGACGGCCGACCGGTGCGGGAGGCGTGCGCCGAAGGTCCTCACGAGCCGCGCCTGGCAGGTGTACTCGCACTCCTCGACGAAGACGACGTCGGGCCGCTCCCGCCGGATCGCGGTGACCAGCGCGCCGGTGCCCCCGCCGAACTGCACGTTGGACGTCAGCACCCGCAGCGCGGCGACGGCGTTCCCGGCGGGTTCACCGGTCCTGCCGTACGGCTCCAGGTACCAGGCCAGCGTGCCGAGCACGGCCAGCGCCCACACGAGCCCGGGGCGCCAGCGGGCGAACGCGGCGAGCAGCAGGGCGAGTCCGGCGGGCACGAGCAGCCACGGCAGGAACGCCAGCAGCTGCGGCACGGGTGTGACGCCGTCGCGGTCGGCCGCCCGGCAGCCGGCGACGACGCTCACCCCGGCCAGCAGCAGCCCGCTCGCCAAGGCGGCCGGGACGCGGGTCCCGCGCCGGGGGCCGGTCCGTCCGGCCGGGTCCGTGGCCGGTCCGGCCGCCGTCGTGTCCAAGGCCGGCCTCCCGCTCCCCGCGCGTCGTGTGCCCGGATCCTCCCCCGAAGACGGGACGCGGGGGCTGATGGTTGCCGCACGGGTCCTGCGGTGTGGGTGCCTCAGACGGTGCGCGCCGTGCGGTCCCCGGTCGCCAGGGCCCAGATGACGAAACCGGCGATGGCGATGGAGATGAGCGACCAGACGGGGGCGTACGGCAGGAACATGAAGTACTCGATCATGTAGAGGGCGGCCAGGCCGATGCCCACGCCCCGCGCCCAGTCCATGCCCTTGAGGACACCCCAGCCGGTGACCGCGACCAGGGCACCGAGGACGAGGTGGATCCAGCCCCAGGTGGTGAGGCTGAACTCGTACACGTAGGAGCCGATGGCCTGGTAGACGTCGTCCGTGGCGATCCCCGCGATGCCGTTGAGGATGCCGAGGACGCCGCCGATCATCATCAGGATCCCGGCGAAGACGGTGCCGCCCTCGGCCCAGGACGAGCTCCTGGAGCGGGCGGCCGTGGGAGTTGACGCGGTGTGCTGGGTCATGGCGGTCTCCTCTGCGCGATGTCATCGCAGCTTCGTCCCGCGCATGCCTCCCCCGCATCACGGATGGGCCGGACGGGTGACCTGCCGTCCGCGTCACGGATGGGCCGGACGGGTGACCTGCCCGCGGCGGCGCGCGGCCGGGCCTCAGCCGTCCAGCCGGGCCAGGAACGCGGCCAGCGCCTCGTCGAACTCCGCGGGGCGCTCCAGGTTCGGCAGGTGGGCCGCCGACTCGATGATCCGCAGGGTGGCGTCGGGGATCGCCGCCCGCATCGCCTCGGCGTCGGAGACCGGGGTGTAGGTGTCGTCGGCGCCCACGACGACGAGGGCGGGGACCGTGACGCGGGTCAGCAGCTCGCGGTAGTCGGGGCGTTCGGCACGGCCGCGCAGGGCCGCCGCGGCTCCCCGCGGGTCGGTCGCGGTCATCATGCGGTGGACGTGCGCCGCGACCCCTGCGTCCGCGTACGGCGCGACCATCCGGTGCAGCACCTCGTCGGCGTACCCGCGCATCCCCTCGCGCAGCAGGCGGTCCGCCGCCTCGCCGCGCGCCTTCCTGCCCTGCGGGGTCTCGGCGGCCGGGAACGTGTCGGCGAGGACCAGGCCGCGAATGCGTCCGGGGAAGCGCCGGTAGCACTCCATGACGATCTGGCCGCCCATGGACAGCCCGCCGAGGACGAAGTCGTCCACACCCAGGTCGTCCAGGAGGGCCGCGATGTCGTCGGCGAAGACGCCGAGCGGGGTGACCCCGGGGACGACCGGGGAGGCGCCGTACCCCCGCAGGTCCGGGGCGATCACCCGGCGTTCGGGGGAGAACGCGGCGATCTGCGGGCGCCACATCGTGCGGTCGAAGGGGTGGCCGTGGACCAGGACGAGGGGCAGCCGGGAGGAATCGGTGCCTTTGTCCTCGTATGCGAGGAAGGGTGCCATGGGTCCGACCCTAGGGTTCCCCAACTCCTCGGTGCAATAGGATCTTTGCTCTCGGTGCAATGCGAGAGGGGCGGGGACATGGGGGACTACCGGCGGATCGCCGACGGGATCGCCGACGACATCGCCGCCGGGCGGCTGCGGCCCGGTGAACGGCTGCCCACCCAGCGGGCCTTCGCGCGCCGCCGCCACATCGCAGTCTCGACGGCCGGGCGGGTCTACGGCGAACTCGTGCGCCGCGGGCTCGTGGTGGGCGAGGTCGGACGCGGCACGTTCGTGCGGGCGGCGCCGGTGCCCTCGGGCCGCGCCCTCGCCGAGCCCGCCACCACCGCGCCGGTCAACCTGGAGCTCAACTACCCCGTCGCGCCCGGCCAGTCGGAGCTCCTCGCCGCCGGTCTCGCGCCGCTGCTGCGCCCCGACGTACTGGCGCGGTCCCTGCGGACGGCGCCGGCGGCCGGTACGCCCGAGGCCCGCGAGGCCGCCGCCGGCCTCCTCGCCACCGCGGGCTGGCGCCCCGCGCCCGCCCGGGTGCTGTTCGCCGGCAACGCCCGCCAGGCCGTCGCGGGCACGCTCGCGTCCCTGGTCCGGCCCGGCGGCCGCGTCGGCGTGGAGTCCCTGACGTATCCGCTGGTCAAGGAGATCGCGGCACGGCTGGGCGTGGTGCTGGTGCCGCTGGCCACGGACGGCGAGGGGCTGCGCCCGGACGCCCTCGCCGCGGCGCACCGCACGGCTCCCCTCTCCGCCCTGTACGTCCAGCCGACCCTGCACAACCCGACCTCGCTGACGACGAGCGCCGGCCGCCGCGCCGAACTCGCCGGGACCGTCAGGGACTTGGAGCTGCCGGTCGTCGAGGACCGCATCTGGTCCTTCCTGTACGAGGGCGACGAGCCGCTCGCCGCGTACGCCCCGGAGCGCACCCATGTCGTCGACGGGCTCTCCAAGCGGGTGGCGCCGGGACTGACCGCCGGTTTCCTGGTCGTGCCCGAGGGGCGGCAGGAGGCGGTGGCGGCGGCGCTCAGGTCCGGCGGGTGGACGGCGGGGCGGTTCGCTCTGGAGGCCGCGGTGCGGTGGATCCACGACGGTACGGTCGACCGGCTGGTCGCCGCCAAGCGGGCGGACGCGGCTCGCCGGCAGCGGCTCGCCGCCCGGCACCTGGACGGCTTCGACGTGAGCGCGGACCCGCGGGCGTACTACGTGTGGTGGCGGCTGCCCGCGCCCTGGCGGGCCGACACGTTCACCGCGGCGGCCGCCCGCCACGGCATCGCGGTCACCCCCGGGCCCGCCTTCCACGTCGCCCCCGGCGGCCGGACGCCGGCCGGGGCGGGGCCGCCCGCCGTCCCGCAGGTCGCCACGGCCGCCGACGCCGTCAGGCTCGGACTCGCGTCGGCTCCGGAGGAGGAACTGGCACGGGCCCTGCGGACCCTCGCCTCCGTCGCGCGATCCGCTCCGTGAGCAGTGCGCCCAGCGCCAGCGCGAGGCCCAGCCCCAGCAGCAGCCAGGAGACCGTGCGCAGCGTGCCGGTGAGGGTGTCGTAGACGGCTCCGACCGCCGCGTGGGACACGTCCGCGGGCAGCCCGGACAGGGTCATCCGGCGGCCCACGGCGATGGCGACGCCGAGCAGCGCCGCCCCGAGGGCCGTACCGAGCCCCGCCGCCAGCACCGCCCGCCGGCGGCACACGGCGACCAGCACACCCGCCACCGTCAGGACGACCGTCGAGACGGGGAGCCAGAATCCGGCGATCTCCAGCACGTGGTACCCCTTCCGGAGCTGGGCCAGGTCGGCGGACCGCACCACCGTGATCTCGGTGTGCTCGACCGGGATGCGGTTGGCGAACGGCACGTGGTCGTCCGAGAGTTGGCGCCTGACCTGGGCGGCGACCGGTGCGACGTCCAGGGTCACGGTCCGCTCGTCCTCGTCGCGCAGCGCCCGCATGACGGCGTCGTGGGCGGCCGCGTTGGCGGTGTCCCACGCGACGTGGAAGGCCGGCGTCTGGGTGAACGACCGTACGGCGGCGTGCACGAAGGAGCGCACGGGCCGGCGCAGCCGCGGCGCCACCTCGATCTCGCGCATGATGCCGTCGGTCGTGGCCGCCGCGATCGCGTCGCGGACCGCCGGATCGGCGGCCAGCGGCGCCGTCGTGGCCTCGTAGCGGCCGCTGTCGCCGATCTCGTACGTCGCCCATGACGCGAGGGCACCGGCCGGCGCGAACAGGCAGGCGAGGGTGAGCAGCACTGCCGACAGGGCGCTCCGGGCACGTAGGGACACCCCGTCAGGACAGTCCCCACGAGCCCCACTCGCGAGCTGTTTGGGTGCATATGGGTGCATATGACAAGCCCTTCGGGGGAGCGGGGTCCCGCTGCCGCCGAAACAGCCCCGACAGGCCCGTGATGACGGGCTCCGGTGGAGGGCTCCCCCGAACGGGTGTTACCTGTATCTGGGGAAAGGAGGCCGATCATGCGCACCACCCCGGCCCTGCGGACCTGTGCCGCGGCCCTGTTCACCGGCGGCGTGCTCAGCGTCGCGGTGGCGGGCACATCGACGGCGGCCCCGTCGTCCCAATCGACCGGTAGCGGCTCGGACAGCCCCGTGTGGGGCACCGTCGTCTCGAGCGGCGACCTCAACCTCAGACAGCTCCCCACCAGTTCCTCCGCGCTCGTCGGCAAGCTCCCGCCCGGGAGCGAGGACCGCGTCCAGTGCGCGGTCAAGGGACAGAGCGTCCTCGGCAACCCGTACTGGTTCTGGCTCGCCGGAGCACAGGCCTGGGCGAGCGCCGCCTTCGTCGACATCGGCGACCAGGGGGTGCCGGGCTGCTCGGACCCCTGCCCTGGCTGGAAGGACCGGGCCCGGGACTCCTCGTGGAACTGCAACCCCGCGAGCGACCCCTCCGACGACCGGCACGCCTCCGGCTCCGGCTACTGGAGCTTCAGCGCCTCGGGTTCCTGGAGCTGGAGCGTGACCGTCTCCTCCTCCGGTTCCTGGCAGTGGAGTTCGGGAAGCGCGGGATGACCGGCAGTCCGTGAGTGCGGACGCCTCACCGGTGAGGCGCCCGCACCAGCAGGAGGCCCCGGCTTCGAGCCGGGGCCTCCTGGTACGTATCCCGTCGCCCGCGACGGGTCCGACCCACCGTCAGGCGCCCGCCGGTCAGCGCGGGTCGGGGTGGCCCTCCGCGTCCTCGTGCGTGTAGTAGCGGTAGAACAGCGCGACGTAGACGCCCGCCGCGACCGCCAGCGCCATCAGCACCGACCACAGGACGGACGAGTGGGACTGGCTGTGCAGGAACCCGAGCGCGATGCCGGCGAAGGCGGCCCACGCCAGCGCGTGCAGCTCGCGCCGCAGGTGGGGCGCCGCCACACGCAGCGCGGCCCAGACCGCCATGAAGACGATGGCGCAGACGAAACCGAAGAGCACGTTCCAGCCGGTGACGGCACCGGCGTCGCGCCTGATCTGCGCGGCCCAGAACCCGTAGACCAGACCGAGCACCACCGGGACCACGACGATGTGCATACGGGCGCCGAAGACGTCCGGCCGGGCGGACGGCGTGCGGGCGCCGCCGGTGCTTCCTGACGTGCGTGGTGTCCCTGACGCGGGTGCCGCTTGAGCCATGGGAACACTCCTTCCTCTCCTCGCCCCCGACTTCCAGGGCACACCTCGCACAGGGGCCTGGCAAGTCGGGATGCGGGGCTCCGCGCACCGTGTTTCGCTGGGCCTCATGAAGCTCGTACTCTTCGGCGCCGGGGACCACGCGCTCGCCCACGTCCGCGGACCGGAGCAGGACGCCCGCCCCCGTGCCCGGGTCCCGGTCGCCTGCTGACGGGGACGGTGCGGTCGGCGTGAACGGCCTGCGGCACACCTCGCGGCGCGGCCGGCGGCGCCGCGGCGACCTCGGTACGTGGTCCGTGCTCGACCGGCTGCCGCGCGCCGGACGGGAGGCGGACCCCGCCGCCCGCCAGCGGCTGCTGCGGATCCACGGCCGCAGCGTCGCCTGGGTCCCGCCGTTGGTCCTGCTGCTCGGCATCGCCGTCCTGGACTGGAACACCTCGGGCGAGTTCCGGATCATCTCGTGGATCGTGCTGGTGCCCGGGATCGCGGCGGCGATCTGCGGGGTGTGGGGCACCGCCGTCTTCGCCCTGCTGGCGGTGGTCGCCTACTTCACCGTGGACACGTCCTGGCCGCACCAGTACCAGACCGGGCTGCCCGACTTCATCCTCGTCGTCGCGGGCGGGGTCCTGGCGACGCTGGCCTGCGCGGTCCGGGTGCGCGGCGAGCGGCGCATGGTGCACATGCGGGACGTCGCGGAGACCACCCGGCGCGCGGTGCTGCGGCCGCTGCCCCCGGGCTGGGGCGGCCTCGACCACGCGGCCGTGTATCTGTCGGCGGACGTCGAGGCCCGGGTCGGCGGCGACTTCTACGACATCCAGCCGGGCCCCCAAGGCACCCGCGTCCTGCTCGGGGACGTCCAGGGCAAGGGGCTGGGCGCGGTGGAGACGGCCGCCGCGCTGCTCGGCACCTTCCGCGAATCGGCGTACCACGAGGCGGCCCTCAGCACCGTCGCCGAGCGGCTGGAGGTACGGATGCTGCGGCACGCCGGCTACTGCGTCGCCGTCGGCCGGTCCGACGGCGACCGGTTCGCCACCGGCGTCCTGGTCGGCTTCACCGAGGACGCGCCGGACGAGATCGAGGTCGTCAACTTCGGCCACGAACCACCGCTGGTGATCGGCCCCCGCGGGGTCCGGTCCCTCCCGCCGGGCGACGGGCTGCCGGTCGGGCTCGGCGAACTGGGCCCCGGGCTGCCGCCGGTGCTGCGCGTGCCGCTCGCCCCGGGGGAGACGCTGCTCCTCGTCACCGACGGGGTGACGGAGGCGCGGGACGCCGGCGGTGACTTCTTCCCGCTCTTCGACCGGGTCGCCGCCGCGCTGGCCGCCGACCCGCGCGCCGCCGAACCCCGGCGGCTGGTCCGGCTGGTGCGCGACGGCACGCTGCGGCACAGCGGCGGCCGGCTGGAGGACGACACGACGATCTTCGCGGTCCGCCGCCCGGCGACCGTCACCAGCCGGTCAGCAGCAGGTGGTTGAGCAGCAGCGCGAGGACGGTCTGCGCGGCGAGCCAGCCACGCGGACGCGTCAGCAGGGCGCCGGCGGCGGGCAGCCAGACGGCGAACGGCAGCCAGATCCGCTCGGTCTCCGCCTTGCTCATCCCGGAGAGGTCGGCGGCGAGGATCGCAAGCGCGGCGGCGAGCACCAGCAGCGCGAGCCGCTGCTCCCCCGAGAGCGGGCGCCCACCGAGAAGCCGACGCCACCCGGACCCGGGACCCTCGGACCCCGCGTCTTGGGACCCCGGGCTCTCGGACCCGCCTCCGGGACCGTGCGGGCCGATCGCCAGGCCGGTCACCGGGTCGGTCACCGGGGCGGTCGCCAGGCCGGTCACGGGGCCGGGCGGCGACCCGTTCGCAGAGCTGGTCAGGGCCCCGGTCGGCAGGCCGGTCACCGGGCCGGTCACCGCGACGCCCGCCGGGCCGGTCGCGGTCCCGTTCGTCTGAGCGCCCGCCGGGCCGGTCGCGGTCCCGTTCGTCCGGGCGTCCGCCTGGCCGGTCGCGGACCCCCCGGCCGGAGCGTCCGCGTCCGCCGGGAGCGCCCCGGTCCGGCGGGTGAGGGAGCGGGCGGCCGTGCGGGCGAGGGGAGCGGCCGTCGCCGTGGACCGGCGCAGTCCCGCCACGGCCGCCGGTCCCACCACGAGCACCGTGCACGCGAGATTGGCCCACACCCAGTAGCCGTACGGCCGGATGCCGCCCGCCCCCTCGTAGTAGCGCTCGACCAGCAGCCGGTACGCCTCCCACCAGTCGAAGCCCAGCAGCGCGAACACCAGCGGCACGACGGCGGCGCCCGCGAGCAGGAACGGCAGGACGCGCCGCCGCCGCCGGCCGAGCAGCAGCACCGTGCCGGCGACCAGCGCGATCAGCATCAGCCCGTACGAGAGGTAGCCGGTGAGGCCGAAGAGGAGGCCGGAGCCGAGCGCCGCCGTCCTCGGCCGCCGTCCCGTGACCGCGAGCGCCAGCAGGGCCACCGCCCAGGCCGCGACCGCCGCGAAGTAGCCGTCCGCGGAGGTGCCCGCCCACACGGCCGCCGGGGCCGACACGAGGAACGGCGCCGCCCGCCTGGCCAGGTCCTCCCCGGCCAGGGCGCGCACGGTGACCAGCACCGCCACGGCCGCCGTCGCCCCGACCACGATGCACCAGACCCCGGCCCACGCCCCGCCCCCGAGACCGATCCGGTCCAGCAGGACGAACGTGAGGGTCGCCGCCGGGGGATGCCCCGCGACGTGCGGCGGCCAGTGGTCGGGGGAGTGCAGCAGGATGTGCCCGGTGAACTCCCGCAGGGCGCGCGGGATGTCGTCGAAGCGGTCGATGACCTGGAGGTACTCGTACGCGGTCGTCAGCCGCCGGGCGATGCCGCGCTGCCAGCCGTCGACGAGCGCGAGCGAGAACGTCCACGCCGTCACCGTGGCCCACGCGGCACCCAGCAGCGCCCGCCAC
Organism: Streptomyces sp. NPDC005496; assembly: GCF_042872045.1. NCBI lineage: Bacteria > Bacillati > Actinomycetota > Actinomycetes > Kitasatosporales > Streptomycetaceae > Streptomyces > Streptomyces sp. NPDC005496. The sequence goes on along the minus strand of NZ_JBIAJQ010000005.1, from coordinate 328,387 downwards.
GGCAGCCGGGCGGCCAGCCTCGGCCCGTACGCCACGACGGCGGCGGCCACCACGAGCGCGGCGGGGGTGCCGGGACCCATATGGGGTTCCCAGTACGCGTACAGGGGCGGCCAGCCGACGTGCAGCGTGCCGTCGTCCCGCTCGATCGCGGTTCCCACCAGGACGGCGGCGACGACGAGCAGCGCCGCCACCAGGACGGCGGCCAGGTCACGGAGGAGGTCTCGGGTCACATCGGCACGCTAGGCGGCGGCGGCCCGCACCGGGTGACTGCGCGCGCCGACGTCAGCGTTTCGTCATCGGTCCTGAGCCCTTTCGGAGGGGGGTGCCGTCCTACGGTCGGGACATGCGCGACCCACAGCTCCCCGCATCCCGCGTCCTTCGTCCGCTGTCCCGCCGCTCCCCCGCCTCGCCCACGTCCCCCGCCTTCTGGCGCAGCCCCCTGCGCGGGCCCTGGTTCACCTCGGTGCTCGGTGTCGTCCTGCTCGTCGGGATCACGGTGCTGTTCGTGACGGGCCTGCTGTCCTACGCGGCCTACAACCCGGGCCTGGACCCGGTGAACGACAAGACCCCGGACAAGGGCCTGCTCGGTTTCTACCTCTTCTCCTGGCCGACGGACCCGGTGTGGCTGTACCGCCTCACCCAGGGCGTGCACGTCACGCTCGGCCTGGTGCTGATCCCCGTACTCCTGGCGAAGCTGTGGTCGGTGGTGCCGAAGCTGTTCGCGCTGCCGCCCGCCCGGTCGCTCGCGCACGGGCTGGAGCGGATCTCGCTGCTCCTGCTGGTCGGCGGCGGCCTGTTCGAGTTCATCACCGGCGTCCTGAACGTCCAGCTCGACTACGTCTTCCCGGGCTCCTTCTACCCCCTGCACTTCTACGGCGCGTGGGTGTTCTTCGCCGCGTTCCTGACGCACGCGGTGCTGCGGGTGCCCACGGCCCTGCGCAACCTCCGCCACCTGCGCACGGAACCCCGGCCGGCACCCGCCGGACCGGACTCCGGGCAGAGTCCCGCGGACGCGGGTGGACCGGCGTCCGCCGGCCGCCCTGCGTCCGCTGAGCGGCCTGCGTCCGCTGAGCGGCCCGCGTCGGCCGGCCGCCCCGCGTCCGTTGAGCGGCCCGCGTCCGCCGGCCGCCCCGCGTTCCCGGACGTCGCGGCGTCCGCCGAGGGGCTGGTGTCGCCGGACCCCGCCCCGCCCACCGTCTCCCGGCGCGGGGCCCTCGGGCTGGTCGGCGGCGGCTCGCTGCTGCTGTTCGTCACGACGGCGGGCCGCAGCTTCGACGGGCCGCTGCGGGAGACCGCCGTGCTCGCCCCGCACGGCGGCCCCGAACCGGGCTCCGGGGCCGCCGCGTTCCAGGTCAACAAGACGGCCGCGGGGGTGGGCATCGACCCCGCCGAGACCAGTGAGGAGGCGTGGCGGCTCGTCGTCACGGGCCGCACCGGGACCGTCCGGCTGAGCCGCGCCGCACTCCTGCGGCTCCCGCAGCACGGCGCCGCCCTGCCCATCGCCTGCGTGGAGGGCTGGTCGACGTCCGACCAGTGGTGGCGGGGCGTACGGCTGCGGGAACTGGCCGCGCTGGTCGGCCACCCGGACGGCGCGGACGTGCTCGTCGAGTCCCTCCAGCGGCACGGCGCGTTCCGCAGGGCGGCCCTGCGCGCCAACCAGGTCGCCGACCCGCGTTCCCTGCTCGCCCTGCACGTCAACGGCGAGCCCTTGACCCCCGACCACGGCCACCCCGCGCGCGTCATCGTCCCCGCGGCGCCCGGCGTGCACAACACCAAATGGGTGGCCCGCACGACGTTCGGAGACCTGTGATGCCCGCCCGACCGCGCATTCCCCTCGGCAGCCCGCTGCAACTCCTGCTGCTCGGCTGCTCGTTCGCCCTCGCCGCCTACGCCGGGGTACGGCTGCTCGCCGACGACTGGGTGGGCGTGGCCCTGTGGATCGTGGGCGCCGCGCTGCTGCACGACCTGGTGCTGCTGCCGCTGTACGTGGCGGCGGACCGGGCCGTCGGCGGGGCGCTCGGCACGGCCGGCCGCCGGGAGTGGCGGAACTTCGTCCGCGTCCCGGCGGCGCTGTCGGGGCTGCTCCTGCTGGTCTGGTTCCCGCTGATCAGCGGGCAGGTGGCGGACCGTTACACGTCGGCCACGAGCCTGTCGGGCGACGGGTTCCTGGCCCGGTGGCTGTTGATCACCGCGGTGCTGTTCGCGGGCTCGGCGGCGCTGCTCGCCCTGCGGGTGTCGAGGGCGTCGCGGCGGCGCAGCGCGACGAAGGAGCGCCCGCCCGCGGCCCACTGAGCCTCGGCGCGGAAACCGGCCCGGCGGGCGTGCCGCAGCAGCGCCGGGGCGCCGAGCCGGGCCCAGGGGAAGGGGGTACCGGCGGCGCCCCGGCCGTCGGAGACCCGTACGTGCACCCGCTCGTCCACGTCCACCGGGGCGCTCTCGGCGATCAGCAGGCCGCCGGGGGCCAGGAGCCGGGCGATCCGGCGCAGCAAAGTGCGGGGTTCGCCGCCGATGCCGACGTTCCCGTCGATGAGGAGCGCGGTGTCCCAGCGGCCCTCGCCCGGCAGCGGGTCGAACACGGACCTCAGCAGGGCCTGTCCGCCGAGCCGCAGCGTGTGGGCGACGGCCGCCTCACTGACGTCGACGCCGAGGGCCGGCCGGCCGCGGGACGCGAGCGCCGCGACGAGCCGGCCGGGGCCGCAGCCGACGTCGAGGACGGCGCCCTCGCACCGCCGCAGCACCTCCAGGTCCACCACGTCGGCGTCCGCGCACCACCGCTCCACCTCCAGCGGCAGCAGCCAGCCGTCGTTGCGGCGCAGGTACAGGGGTCCGCGGCCGGCGCGCAGCGCGTCGGCGTAAGGGTCGGCACACCAGGCGGGTGCGGCGCTCTCGGTGGGTGCGCTCATCGTCCGGCGACCGCCGTCAGCCGGGTCAGTTCCGCCGCGAACCGTCCGTCCGGCGCCGCCCCGGCGACCCGCGCGGCGTCGGGCGCGGTGTCGACGTCCCGCAGCACGGGCAGGTCCCGTACGCGCAGGCCGGCCGCGGTCAGCCGCCCCCGCTGCACGGCACCGGTGGCCGCCGTCGACATCGGGACCCCCCGCAGCAGGTCCGGATCGGGTTCGGCCAGGCCCAGGGCCCAGAAGCCGCCGTCCGCGGCCGGCCCGAAGAAGGCGTCGCCCTCCCGCCAGTCGACGGTCAGGAGCGCGGGCGTCACCTGCGGGGTGTCCATGCCGATCAGGAGGGCGGGGCCGGCGCAGCCCGCGAACGCGGCGGCGAGGCGTTCGTCGAGGCCGCCCGCGCACTGCGGTACGACGTCGAAGCCGGGCGGCAGCCAGCGTCCCGGTGTCCCGTCCAGCACCAGGACGCGGCGCCGGGCCGGGGCGGCCAGCACCGCGTCGAGGGTGTCCGCGAGCGCGGCCTCGGCGAGCGCAGCCGCCTCCTCGGGCGTGAACGGCGGGGTGAGCCGGGTCTTCACCCGCCCCGGGCGCGGCTCCTTGGCGATGACGAGGAGGGTGGTGGCGTGGGCGGTGCTCACTGGGCGGTGCCTCCTAGGGAGAGGGGGACGGGCGCGGTGGCGGGCGCGGCCAGGACCCGGCTCATGTCGCGGACCGCCTGCCAGGTGCCGCGCCAGGTGCCGGTCACCTTGGAGGCACCGCTGCGCGGCAGGTACGGGACGTCGTGCTCGGTGACGTGCCAGCCGGCGTCGGCGGCGCGGACGACCATCTCCAGGGGGTAGCCGCTGCGCCGGTCGGTGATCCCGAGGGCGAGCAGCGGGGCACGGCGGGCGGCCCGCAGCGGGCCGAGGTCGTGCAGGCGCAGGCCGGTCCGGCGGCGGAGCATCCGGGACAGCGCGAGATTGCCCGCGCGGGCGTGGGCGGGCCAGGCGCCGCGGCCCTGCGGGCGCCGCCTGCCCAGCACCAGGTCCGCGCCTCCTTCGCGCACCTCGCGGACGAAGGTCGCGAGCAGCGAGGGGTCGAGCGAGGCGTCGCAGTCGCAGAAGCACACGATGTCCGCCGTGGCCGCGGTCAGTCCCGCGTGGCAGGCGGCGCCGAAGCCGCGGCGTTCCTCGTGGACGACGGTCGCGCCGAGAGCGCGGGCGAGGTCCGCCGAGCCGTCCGTGGAGCCGTTGTCCACGACCAGCGCCCGCCAGCCGGGCGGGATGCGGTCGAGGACCCAGGGGAGGGCCTCGGCCTCGTTCAGGCAGGGCAGGACCACGTCGACGGATGCCGTGTCCGTGGCCGGGGCCGATTCCGGTTCCGATGCGGGAGAGGTCGTCACGGGTTTCACCCTACGAACACAAAGGGGACAAAGCGGACTCGGGCTCCTTACGAAACACGGACGTCAGGGGTTCGGACCGCCGCGGGGGCGCCACGGGGACCGGGGCGGTGCGAGGCTGGCGGCATGGAGCAGCAGCCGTACCAGTCACCGGAGATCAGGGGTGCCCGGCGCGACCGGGGGGCCGCCGGGGGCGCCCGCGTGCTCGTCGTCGACGACGACCCCACCGTGGCCGAGATCGTCTCCGGCTATCTGGACCGCGCGGGTTACGTCGTGGACCGCGCCGGTGACGGGACCGAGGCACTCGCCCGGGCGGCCGCCCACTGGCCTGACCTCGTCGTCCTGGACCTGATGCTGCCGGGGATGGACGGCCTGGAGGTGTGCCGGCGGATGCGGGCGCGGGGGCCGGTGCCGGTCATCATGCTCACCGCGCGCGGGGACGAGGACGACCGGATCCTCGGCCTGGAGGTGGGCGCCGACGACTACGTCACCAAGCCCTTCAGCCCGCGCGAGCTGGTGCTGCGCGTGGAGTCCGTACTGCGCCGCACCGGACCCGCCGCCGGGGCCCGCCCGCTCCGCGCGGGCGGCCTGACCGTCGACCCCGGTGCTCGTCGGGCCACCAAGGACGGTGTCGAACTCGCCCTGACGGTAAGGGAGTTCGACCTGCTCGCGTTCCTCCTGCGCCATGCCGGACGGGCCTTCGGGCGCGAGGAGCTGATGCGCGAGGTCTGGGGCTGGGACTTCGGCGACCTGTCGACCGTCACGGTCCACGTCCGCCGGCTGCGCGGCAAGGTCGAGGACGACCCCGCGAGGCCCCGGCTGATCCACACGGTGTGGGGCGTCGGCTACCGCTTCGAGGGCCCCGCCGCCGTACCCATGCCCGCCCCGGACCGCGCGCCCGCCGTAGAGGACCCAGCGCCGGGACCGACCGGGGCGCCTGCCGGAGAGGACCCCGGGCCAGATCCGGACGGGGCGTCTGCTGAAGGGGACCCCGCGCCGGAGCCGGACGGGGTGCCCCCGTATGCGGGCACCCTCCAGAGCCCCACCCCGGCCTCCCCTGCCGTACCCGGCCCCACCCCGGCTTCCTCCGCCGCATCGGGCCACGCCACGAACCCACCCGCCCCCAGCTCGCCTTGGCCTCCCGACCCCGCACCCGGGACGACGGCCACCTCCGATCCCACTGCCCCCGCACCCGGGACGACGGCCACCTCCGATCCCACTGCCCCCGCACCCGCTGCCCCCGCACCGCCCGAGCCCGCCGCTCCCGAGCCCGCCTCGCCGCCCGGGCCCGCCGCCCCCGAGACGTCCTCGGCGCCCGACCCCGACCTGTCCCCACCCCCCGCCTCCACCCCCGGCGGGGTCCTCCCGCACGTGCCCACGCAGGAGCCGTAGCCCATGCGCGACATGCTGCTCATAGCCCTCTTCGCCTTTCTCGGGGCCGCCGCGGCCGGGCTGTTCGGGGCGTTCGTGCTCTGGCTGATCCGGCGGCGCTCGCTCACCGCCTCCCTCGCCGTGGTGGCCGCCGTCGCCGTGACCGCGATGCTCGCGGGCACCCTCGCCGTCGCGTGGGCGATGTTCCTGTCCCCGCACGACCTGACCGTGGTGACGACCGTGGTGGCGATGGCCGCCGTGGTCTCGCTGGCCACCGCGCTGCTGCTCGGCCGCTGGGTCGTCGGCCGCAGCCGCGCCCTGACCCTCGCCGCCCGCTCCTTCGGCGACGGCGGCGCCTTCGCCGCCCCCGCGGGTCCGGCCACCGCCGAACTGGCGGCGCTGAGCCGGGAGTTGCAGGCCACGAGCGCCAAGCTGGCCGAGTCCCGCGACCGCGAGCGCGCCCTGGAGACCTCCCGCCGCGAGCTGGTCGCCTGGATCTCCCACGACCTGCGCACCCCGCTCGCCGGGCTGCGCGCGATGTCGGAGGCGCTGGAGGACGGGGTCGCCGCCGACCCCGCCCGCTACCTGCGCCAGATCCGCACGGAGGTCGAGCGCCTGAACGGCATGGTCGGCGACCTCTTCGAACTCTCCCGCATCCACGCCGGTTCCCTCGCCCTCTCCCCGTCCCGGATCTCCCTGTACGACCTCGTCGGCGACGCCCTCGCCGGGGCGGACCCGCTGGCCCGCGAGCACGGCGTACGCCTGGTCGGGGACCGGGTCGAACCGCTGCCCGTGGAGGTGGACGGCAAGGAGATGAGCCGTGTACTCGGCAACCTCCTCGTCAACGCGATCCGCCGCACCCCCGCCGACGGGACCGTCGCGGTGGCGGCGGAACGCTCGCCGGAGGGCGTCGTGCTGTCCGTCACCGACGGCTGCGGCGGCATCCCCGAGGAGGACCTGCCGCGCGTCTTCGACACCGGCTGGCGCGGCACCCACGCCCGGACGCCCCCGGCCGGCGCCGGCCTCGGACTCGCCATCGTGCGCGGCATCGTGGAGGCCCACCAGGGCCGCGCCGCCGTACGCAACGTCTCCGGCGGCTGCCGCTTCGAGGTGACGCTCCCCACCCTGCCGACGACGTTCCCCGGCACGGAGGTGCGGGCCTAGGGGCCGTAGACCGGCCTCTTCCCCGGTACGCCGACGGTGTGAACGCCGGGGACGGGCGCCGGGCGCAACCGCCCGGCAGGCGCCGGGTGTTCGCACGTACGGCCCCCGCGAGGTCCCCCGTTTGCACGCGCAGCGGTTACGGTGCTGCCGTAGGTGATCGATGGGGGAGGGAACGATGCCCGGAACCGTGCTGCTGCTCGCGGCCTCGCCGGTGGGCAGGGGATGCCTGGTGGACGCGGCCTCCGTGCTCCCCGTCCTCGCCGCCGTGGCACCCGCCGTGCTGTCCGGCGCCGAGACGGCGAACGTGGTCGAGCTCGCCGACCCGCTGGACCCCCAGGCCGTCCTCACCCGCCTGCGCGCCGCCGCGACGTCCGCCGGACCGCTGACCGTGTACCTCACCGGCCAGCTCCAGCTCGACCGCAGGCAACGGCTGCCGCACCTCGCGCTGGCGCGCACCACCCCGGCCACGGTCCGCTACACGGCGTTCCCCTGGCACTGGGTCCGCGAGGAGCTGCGGCTGCGCCCGCCGGGCACCACCACGCTCTTCGCCGACCTGCACGCGGACGCGGAGGCCTGGCAGGCGCTGGCGTCCCAGCCGCTCACGGCCGGCCCGGGCGTGAGCCTCTACGGGCGGATCGCGCCGCCCCCGCCCCGCCGTACGGTGGCGGCACCGGCGTACATGAGGTCCCTGGCCACCATCCTGCGCAGCGGCCACCGGCCGGTGCCGGAGCAGCTGCACCAACTGGCCCTGACGCGGGCGCTCGCGGACGGCGACGCGCCCGGGGTCGTGCTGTCGGCGGAGGGCAGGGTGCCGGTGGCGCCCGACCCGCACGCGGCGATCACCGCCGCCGTGCAGGCCGGCCGGCACGCGGAGGCCGCCGCGCTGGCCGAGCAGTGGGAGCGGACGGCCGTACGCGCCCACGGCCCCGCCTCCGAGCAGGCGCTGCACTGGATGGAGGTCCGGGCCGACCTCGCGATGTTCGCGGGCGATCCCGTCCACAGCTGCCGGGCCTGGCTCGCGGTCGCCACCGTACGGCTCGGCGCCGGGCAGTCCCCGGACGCGCCCGCCGTGGAATCGGCCGCCGACCGCGCCCACCACCAGTGGGGCCGCATCGAGGACGCGGGCCGGGCCCGCGAACTGGCCCCCGCCCTGGCCGAGCTGCGCCGCCGAGTCCCGGGCCGCCGCGAGGGCGCGCTGCTCCACATCCAGCGCCGCCTCGACGGACTCCGGTCCGCGCAGCTCACCGGCTGACGGACTCCGGGGCCGCGCCCGCGAACTCCCGCATGCCGTCCTCGAAGGCCACCTCCGGCTTCCAGCCCAGGTCGGCCCGGAGCCGGGCGGAGTCCGCCGTGATGTGGCGGACGTCGCCCAGCCGGTACTCGCCGGTGACCACCGGCCGCGGGCCGCCGTGGGCGGCGGCGAGGGCGTGCGCCAGCTCGCCGACGGTGTGCGGGTCCCCGCTCCCCGTGTTGTACGCGGTGAAGGTGCCGTCGGCCGGACCGGCCTCCAGCGCCAGCACGTTGGCCGCCGCCACGTCCCGCACGTGCACGAAGTCCCGGCGCTGCCCGCCGTCCTCGAAGACCCGCGGGGACTCGCCCCGGGCCAGCGCGGAGCGGAAGAACGCCGCGACGCCCGCGTACGGGGTGTCGCGGGGCATGCCGGGCCCGTAGACGTTGTGGTAGCGCAGCGACACCGCCCCGCCCCCGGTGCTCCTGGCCCAGGCGGCGGCCAGGTGCTCCTGCGCCAGCTTGGTCGTCGCGTAGACGTTGCGCGGGTCGGCCGGGGCGTCCTCCGCGACCAGTCCCGGGACCAGGTCGTCGCCGCACACCGGGCAGGCGGGCTCGAAGCGGCCGGCGGCGAGGTCGGCCTCGGCGCGGGGGCCCGGGCGCACGACGCCGTGGCGCCCGCAGGCGTACCGGCCCTCCCCGTAGACCACCATCGAGCCGGCCAGCACCAGCCGCCGCACCCCCGCCTCGGCCATCGCCGTCAGCAGCACCGCCGTGCCGAGGTCGTTGCGCGAGACGTACTCGGCGGCGTCGGAGAAACCGTTGCCGAGCCCGACCAGCGCCGCCTGGTGGCACACCGCGTCCACCCCGGGCAGGGCCTCCGCCACCGACGCCGGGTCGCGTACGTCCCGGCCCTCCCGCACGTCGTAGACGACCGCCTCGTGGCCCCGCGCGCGCAGTGCCGTGACGATCTCCGACCCGATGAACCCGGCTCCGCCGGTGACCAGTACCCGCATGCCGCCCACGCTAGGGGCGCGGCCGCGCCGCGTCGCGGACCGCGCGCCGCACGTCACCACTCCGTAAGACCGGGGCGTACGGGCGCGGCGTCAGTGGACGAGGTACGCCAGCGCCCCGGACACCAGCGTCCGCACCCCCGGCACGACGGTCGACAGGTCCGGTGCGAAGTGCGGGCTGTGATTGCCGGGGACCGCGGCGAACTTCTCCATCAGGTCGGTGCCCGGGGCCGCGTCCCAGACGTCGGCGGGCGTGCTCGTCACGAACCAGTAGGAGTAGGGGAGCCGCCCGCCCTCGTGCTCCGCGAGCCGCGCGAAGTCCTCGCTGCCCATCGCGGGCCCGGGGTCGAGGATCGTCCCGGCGCCGAACACCCTGCCGTGCACGGCGGCGACGCGGTGGTCGGTCTCGGGGTCGTTCACCGTGACCGGGAAGGTGTTGCCGACGGTGACGTCCGGCTCGCGCGGGCAGCCGGCGCTCGCGCACTCACCGGCCGCGATCCGGCGGATGGCGGCGATCATCCGGTCGCGGACCTCGTCGGACTGCGTACGGATGTTGAGTTCGACGCGGGCCTCGGCCGGGATGATGTTGTGCCGGGTGCCCGCCTCGATGCGGCCCACCGTGAGGACGGCCGGCTCGCGGGCGGCGATCTCCCGGCTGACGACGGTCTGCAGCCGCGTCACCAGGTAGGCGGCCGTCACCACCGGGTCCACCGTCGACTCGGGCCGCGAGCCGTGCCCGCCGCGCCCGTGGACGACGATGTCGATGTCCGTCGAGGCCGACATGATCAGGCCCGGGGAGTGGGCGTAGAGCCCGACGGGGCCGGGTGCCGCGTGCTGGCCGAGCAGCACGTCGGGCCGCGGGAAGCGCTCGTACAGACCGTCCCCGACCATCAGCGCGGCGCCCTCGCCGGTCTCCTCGGCGGGCTGGCCGACGACCAGGAGGGTGCCCGACCAGGTGTCGCGGCCCGCCGCCAGCGCCTCGGCCGCGCCGGTCAGCCAGGTCACGTGCAGGTCGTGTCCGCAGGCGTGCATGACGCCGTCGCGCTCGGAGGCGTAGGGCAGTCCGGTCTCCTCGGTGACCGGGAGCGCGTCCATGTCGGCGCGCAGCAGGACGGTGGGCCCCTCGCCGTTGCGCAGCAGCGCGGCGACTCCGGTGCCGCCGACGCCCTCGGCCGTCTCGTAGCCGGCCGCGCGGAGCCGGCCGGCGAGGGCCGCCGCCGTGCGGTGCTCGCGAAGCGACAGTTCGGGGTGGCGGTGCAGGTCCCGGTAGAGGTCCTCCAGGGCGGGGACCGGGAGGTCGGCGGTGAGGTCCAGCGCGGTGCGTGCGGCGGCAGAGGTCACGGCGTCAGCGTAGGCGCCGGGCGGCGGGTGCGGCAGGCGTGTGACGGGTGTTCTCGCCGGGCCGCGGGCCCTTCGCTCAGGGCAGCCGCGGATCGGCCCCGCGGGCGGTGTCCGGAGCGTGGACGGTGTGCGGGGCCGCGGGGAGCCCGTCCGCCCTGGCGGGACCGGCGTTCGCGGCCGTGACCAGCGCGGCCACGGCGACCACCGCGGCACCGAGGCCGCGCAGATGGCGGGCGGAAAGGCGTCGGAGCACGGCGACCTCGCAACAGCGGCGTGTTAAGCACGTTTAATGCGCCGCTTAACGTAGAGCCACCCATGGGCCAAGGGCAAGACGCACAGGGGGAGTTAAACGAAAGTCAAAAGGCGTCCGGATGTAACTCCCCTTAATGGCATGCTTAATTCATGGCGGAGCGCGACGACCCGGGGATCATCGGGCGCAGGGTGCAGCAGCTGCGGACGGAACGCGGTCTGACACAGAAGCAGTTGGCGGAACCGGCGTACACGCCGGCCTACATCTCCACCCTGGAGGCCGGCCGCGTCCGCGCCTCCGAACCGGCGCTGCGGCACATCGCCGAGCGGCTCGGCGTGGCCTACGACGAGCTGGCGACCGGCCGGCCCGCCCACCTCGCCACCGGCCTGCGGCTGCGGCTGACGGACGCGCAGCGAACCCTCGCCACCGGAGAGGCCGAGGTGGCCGCCGAGCAGTACGGCGCGCTGCTCGCCGACGCCGAGGCGCACGGGCTCGTCGCCGAACAGGCCGCCGCCCTGCTGGGCCTCGGCGAATGCGCCCTGGAGACAGGGGACCTGGAGACCGCCCGCACCCGCTTCGAGCAGTCGGAGCAGCGGCTCGGGGACGCCCCGCTGCCGCTGCGCGTCCCCGCCCTGCGCGGCCGGGCCGTCTCCCACTACCTCGCGGGCGAACTGCGTTACGCCTGCTACCTGTTCGAGTCCTCGCTCGACGAACTGAACCGCACCGGCCTGCACGACCCCGACGCGCTCCTGCTCCTCTACACGGGCGTCATCGCGCCCTACATGGACATGGGCGCGCACGCCCGCGCCGCCCAGGCCGCCGAGTTCGCGCTCGCCCTGGCACCCCAGGTCGGCGACCCCGCGCTGGTCGCCCGCATGCACCGCTCCGTCGCCCGCACCCTGCTCGCCGAGGGCCGCACCGCCGAGGCCGACGCGTCCCTCGCCAAGGCCGCCGAGCTCTACCGCCAGCTCCAGATCCGTACCGAACTCGCCAACTGCCACTGGATGCGCGGCTACCTGTACGCGCAGAACGGCGAACTGGAGCGCGCCGAGGCCGAGTTGCGGGAGGCCCAGACCATGCTCACCGCCAAACGCGCCGCCCTCTACACCAGCCAGGTCAACGTCGAGCTGGCCGACGTCCTGCACCGGCGCGGGAAGTCCGAGGAGGCTGCGGCGCTGCTGCGCGAGGTGCTGGGCGACCTCAGCTCCGAGCGCGGCGCCGTGCACTCGGCGGGCGCCCACCGCCTCCTCGGCATCATCGCCGAGGACGCCCGCGACACGGACGCGGCCGAGGAGCACTACGTCCGCGCCATGAGCCTGCTGGAACGCGCCGGGGCCGCGGGCGACCTCGCCGACCTGTGCCGCCTCCTCGGCGACCTGCTGCGCCGCACCGGCCGCGTGGAGGCCGCGCTCGACGCCTACCGCACGGGCCTCGGCCACCGCACGGCCCCCGGCACCACCACCCTCGGCCCAGCCCCGGCCCAGCCCCCGCTCTGACGGGTCGGGGTTCGCCCCCGCACCTGCCCGCCGCACCGGAGGATTCCCGAGCCCGGTCGCGAGCCGTCCGCTTGGATCCGCCCCCGTGGGTACTCGGACGCGAACACGCACTCCGCCGGACACGGCTGGTCGACGGGCGAGGCGCGGAAGGAGGCGGTGGCCGTGCGGTCGAGGAAGGGCGGTTGCGGCTCGTCGGGCTCCGGTGACGACTCTCCGGACGCCCGTGAGCCGAACGGCGACGACGGCACACACGACAACGGGGTGGACCCCGGAACCGCAGGACGGACGGCGGCGGGAGCGGACCCCGGTGCCGGGGGCGGCGACGGTTCGCCGCCACCCGGGCCCCGGGGGCGGCCCGGTCCGGACACCGCGCCGGAGTGCCGCGTGGACGAGGCCCCGGAGTTCCGGGACGCCTCCGCCGACGGGGCGGCCGATGCCGACTTCGAGGTCGCCGTGGCGATCGCGGACGCCGTCTGGGACGTACCGCCCGAGGAACTGCCCGGGCGGCTGTGCGCGGCGGCCGTCGAACTGCTGCCGGTCAGCGGGGCCAGCATGTCGCTGCGCAGCGACGGACTGCCCGTGCGGCTGGGCGCGAGCGACGCGACCGCCGCCCGGATCGCGGACGTCCAGGGCACGCTGGGCGAGGGCCCCTGCCTGGACGCCGCCGCGGCCGGAACCGCCGTCATCGCCTGTGACCTGACGCGGGGCGCCGACGCGGGCCGCTGGCCCGTCTTCGCCGAGGAGGCCACCGGTGCCGGTGTGCGGGCGGTGTACTCGCTGCCGCTGGGCGACGCGCGGGTGTGCGTCGGCACGCTGGACCTCTACCGGGACTCCCCCGGCGAACCGACCCGGCGCGAGCTGAGCACCGGACGGCTGGTGGCCGGGGTCGTGACGGTCGCCCTGATGTCCCTGCCGCGCGGGGAGTGGACGGGGATGCGCGGCGACGACTCGTGGCTGAGCCGGCTGACCTCGGACCACGACGAGATCCACCAGGCCATCGGCATGATCATGGCCCAGCTCGGCATCGGCCCGGAGGACGCGCTGGCCCGGCTGCGCGCGTACGCCTTCGCGGACGGCAGTACGGCGGGCGTGGCGGCCCGCGAGGTGCTCGCGCACCGCAAGCGGTTCCACCGCGAGTAGCAGGCGGGCGTCACCGCCCCCGGGTCACCGCCGCCTGGTCGACGGCGCCCCGGCGGCCCGGTCGGCCAGGACGGCCTTCAGCCGCTGCGTACCGCGTTCGGCGGCCCGCGCGGTGGACTCCTCGTCGGTGCCGTACAGCCCGCCGTCGGTGAGGACGAAGGCGCTGTCGCCGACGCGGACGGCGACGATGTCGAGGGTGAGGGTGGCGGGGATCTGCTCGACGTCCCCGCTCACGGTCATCCGCAGCCCCTGCCGCGCGTCCCCGAGCCCGGGCAGCGGCGACTCCACGAGCTGCACCGCCCGCTCCACCCCCTGTCCGTCCGTCGCCGTGAACTCGCCGCACCGCGCGGGCAGACCCCGCAGCCACTCCATGGAGGCGTCCAGCCGGGAACGGTCGTACGCGGCGACCACATGGCGCAGCTGGGCCCCGTTCTCGGTGTCGTCGAAGCCGACCACGGCCCGTCCGCCGGATGGCTCTCCCAGCAGCGCGTCCTCGTACAGCCCGTCGAGCAGCCGCCGGCAGTCCGCGTCCTGCGCCGTGCCCTTCAGCAGGGCGTCGTGCCAGGTGGCGGCCCCCTCGGTGGGCGCCCACCGGGAGCCGAGGTCGTCGAGGGCGAGCCGCGCGTGCGCGGCCTGCGCGTCGCTGAGCGCTGCGGCGGCCGCGGGCGCCGCCTGCCGCCGCTCGCCCGACGCCCTCGTGTCACCCGCGCCCGCGTACGTACCGGCGCCCCGGCCCGGGCCGCCGCCGGCCGAGCAGGCCGCGCTCGTCAGCAGCGCGCCCGCTGCCAGGGCCGTGGCGAGAACGCGGGGCAGACGGTGCATGGCGGTACCTCCAGCGGTGCGGGGCGACGCGTCCGGGCCTTCGGGCCGGGCAGGGGAGTGTCCGCGCCCCGGTCCCGGGTGCCGCGGGTGATCACTCGTGCCCGTCTGCCTCAAGGCACCATTCCTCGTACGCGTCCACCACCGCGCCGGACCGTACGGGTGACGTACGAGTGACGTGGGTGACACCGCGGGCGCCCGTCCGGTGTCCGTCGGCCCCCGGCGCGCGGGAGGCCGCTCGGTCTTGGGGGGACTGGAAAGGCCGCTGAGCCCTCCAACGAGCCCCGACGGATATCTGTCGTGGCGGAAGCAGAAATCGCCGGGATGCGCCGACAGGTTTTGTTATTTCTTCGGAAGGGGTGGCATAGTGGCCCGCCCTCTCCGGCAGCTGCCGTGCTACTGTCGATTTCAGTTGCAGTTGTGGTTCCCAAAGTCTTGGAGCGCACCACCCGGTCAGTACTGGGCGGTTCGCTTCTGAATTTCCGGTGTTTTTCTCCGGACGGGGCAATCATCGCGGCGACCGCGGGTCCGCACAGTGCGGGCCTTCGAGCACTGCTCCCGTAAGGAGATATGACATGGCTACTGGTACCGTGAAGTGGTTCAACGCTGAAAAGGGCTTCGGCTTCATCGAGCAGGACGGCGGCGGCGCTGACGTCTTCGCCCACTACTCGAACATCGCCACCCAGGGCTTCCGTGAGCTCCAGGAAGGCCAGAAGGTGACCTTCGACGTCACGCAGGGCCAGAAGGGCCCGCAGGCCGAGAACATCGTCCCCGCCTAGTCCTGGGACACGGCTGACGCCTGACCCACGGGTTGGCTGACGCGTTACAGGTGGCCGGGGCCCGCACCACGGGGTGCGGGCCCCGGCCACCTGCTTTTTCGTTTTCCGGGCATTTTCGAGTACGGCTTTCCGCGCTTTCTGCGCCGCGCAAGGCCCTGTTCCTCGTCCGGATCAGCACTGAATTTCGCCCCGCGGAGGCACCATGCGTTGTGTGATCGCCCGTTTCCCGTTCGACCTCATCAAGAGCGAGGTGGAGCACTCGATGTCGGGTGTCCGGCCGGAACCCGTCACCGGTGGATCCGTGACCGTCGGCTCGCACACGTACCCCATCAAGCAGGTCGGCGAAGTGATCACCAAGCAGGACCGCCGTGACTTCACGGAGTCCGAGGTCGCCCGCGCGCTCACGCGGCTCGGCTTCACCTGCCGTCCCGCCGCCGCTCCGGCCGCCCCCGCGGCGCCGAGCTGGACCGAGACGGCGTAACCCCGAGCGGTACTTCCCCGGCCGGTCCGGCCGGGACGGACGCGGCGGTCGCAGCAACACGCGACCGGCCGCGTCGACTGCTTTCCGGCCCCCTTCACGCACGGCCTTCCGCCGTGCGTTCCCCTTTTCCCGGACCCGGACCCGGACCCGCCGTCCGTGCCCACTCTCGGACCGGCTCCGCCGTGCGTGACCCCCTCTTGGGCCGGCTCCGCCGTTGCGTCACTCCTCTCGGACCGGCTCTCCCGTGTGTCTTCCGGGCCCGGTCCGACCCAGCTCTCCGCGGCCCTGTCTGCGCTGCGGTGAAGTCCCCGCCAACCGGCGTCAGTTGGCGGCGACCCGGTTCACATGCGGGCGTGGGCAGTCCAGTTGTCCGTTCCTTCGTGACCTGGATCGTCGTGCCCTCACGGCGGTGACCTCGGCGCATCTCACGCGGTCGCCGGAATATCCGGTTCCCTGTGTGGCCGTCATGTGACGACCCGTGAAGTATGTGCGCGTTCAACAAGGTTGACAGTGCTCACGCGTTGGCCGACGATGTGGTCGCACCGTGGCACATGTGACCAATGAGCCCGGTGTTTCTTCGACCCTTGATCCCCGGTGCGGCCGGCCCCCGGCTGCTTTGTGCTGCCCGCTGCCGTCGCCCGGGTCTCGCAACCTCACGATGGGATCCGCATGTCCATAGCGAGACGTGTCACGATGCGCTGCCTGCTGGGGACGGGCGCGGCGGTCGTCGCCCTCTCCGCCGTCACGACCAGCGCGTACGCCACCGACACACCGGGCGGCGACGGCTGGGACGGGGCCGGCCGCGGATACACGTCCGGACAGGGGCCGGGCACGGTGACGGAGACGGATCGCTGCCAGTTCTCCCTGGACGGCAAGGAGTTCGCTGACTCCGTCCGCGTCGACGACCTGAACCTCCGGCCCACCGAGGACGGCAAGGTGCACATCAAGGTGCGGGCCGCCGAGGACGCCGCGACGTGCACGGCGTCGCTCGCCGCCTACCGGACGCACGGCGCGACCTTCAAGACCTCCGGTGTCCAGGTCTTCCACGACTTCGACACCGTGACCGTGAAGCGCGGCGAGACGGACTCGCTGGACATCTCGGTGCCGGACGCGGGCTGCTTCGCGCAGGTCGACCTGTACCGGGGCAAGGTCAAGTTCGACGGCCGGACCGACGCGAACGACGGCTTCGAGCACGGTGACGTGCCGCAGGGCCCGGACCGCCCGGTCATCAAGGACAAGCTGATCGCCGCGTGGAACGGCGGCACGAAGGACTGCACGTCCGAGACGCCCGGCACGCCGGAGACGACCCCGCCGGCGTCCACGCCCCCGGCGTCGACCGCGCCCGCCTCGACCCCGCCCGCGTCCGCCACCCCGTCGGCCTCGAAGCCGGAGTCCACGCCGTCCGACGCGGAGTCCACCACGCCCGCGGCGCCCACGCCCGCCGGAGGCGAGTCCACTCCGGAGGGCGACCTCGCCGAGACCGGCGGCGGCAACACCCTCCCGATCGCGGGCGGCGCCGCCGCTCTGCTCGCCGCCGGTGCGGCCATCGCCGTGGCGACCCGCCGCCGTACGGCCAAGTCCCGCTCCTGACCGACCCCGTCCCCACCGAAGGGCCCGGCGCTCCCGCTCACAGGGTGCCGGGCCCTTCCCCGTCCCCGGGCGCGGGCGGCCCGCCCGCCGCCGTGCGGACGGCCCTCCGGAACCGGTGGCGACCGGCCCACCTACGGGCGGTGCGGATAGATACGGGGTAATTTGTCCGGTAATTTCCGTGACGGGTACGGGCGGACAGGGCTCGTACGCACCCGTGCGGTCCGTCGTGCTCACGGGGGTGGTGGAGGGTGGACGAGGCCAGGGCCGTGGGCGTCCGGACCGTCGGTGCCGAGGGGCGGGCGCCCTCACCGGGGCCGCGCGCCACGGCGCCGCCCGAGACCGGCCGCTCCTGGCCCGCCCTCGTCGCGTGCGCCTTCACCCTCGCCCAGCTGCTCCTCGTGGACCCCCGCATGGGCCTCGGCTGGGACGAGGTGGTGTACGTCAGCCAGGTCAGCGCGCACAGCCCGGCGGCGTTCTTCAGCGCGCCGCGTGCCCGCGGGGTGTCCCTGCTGGTGGCGCCGGTCGCCTCCTGGTCGTCGTCCACCGGGCTGCTGCGGACGTATCTGGCGCTGCTGTCGGGGCTCGGCCTGTTCCTGGCGCTGCGGGCCTGGCGCGGACTGTTCCCGCCGCGCACCCTCGCGCTCGCGGGGGCCCTGTTCGCGACGCTGTGGGTGACCCTGTTCTACGGACCCCAGGCCATGCCCAACTACTGGGTCGCCGTCGGCGCGCTGGCGGCGGTCGGCCTGTTCCTGCGGGCCCGCGCGGACCGCCGCGACCGCCGCTTGCTGTGGGGCTTCGGCGTGAGCGTCGCGCTGATGGCGTGGATGCGGCCCACCGACGCCGTGTGGACGGTCCTGCCCCTGCTGGCCGTCGCCGTGCGCGCGCGGCGGTGGGGCCTGCTGGCGGCGCCGGCCGCCGGGCTCGTCGCGGGCGCCGCCGAGTGGGTCGTCGAGGCCTACGCGGGCTTCGGCGGCCTGGGCGAACGCCTGGCCGAGGCCGCCCGCATCCAGGGCGGCCTGGGCTGGAACATCGCCGTCCTGGACCAGCTGCGCAGCATGGACGGACGCGCCCTGTGCCGCCCGTGCGGCGGGCCGCTGCCGAGCACGGCGGTCCTGCTGTGGTGGTTCGCGCTGCCGCTGCTCGCCGCGCTCGGCGCGGCGGTCGCCGTGCGGACCCGGCGCCCGGCACGCACGCTGCTGCCGCTCGCCTGCGCCGTGACCGCCGGCATTCCCTACCTCCTGATGATCGGGTACGCCGCGCCGCGCTTCCTGCTCCCCGTCTACGCCCTGCTCGCGATCCCCGTCGCCGACGCGCTGGCCTTCCTCCTCACCGCCCCGGCCCGGGCCTGGCGCCCGGTGACCGTGACGCTGGTGTCGCTCGGACTCGCCGCTCATCTCGCCGTGCAGTACGCGGTGCTGGAGCGCGCCGTGGACCGTACGACCGCCGCACACCGGGACTGGGCCCGCACGGCCGCCGCGCTGCACCGCATCGGCGTACGGCCGCCCTGCCTGCTCACCGGCGAAGAGGCCATCCCCATCGCCTTCTACGCCGGCTGCTCCTCCGCCAACGTCACCGGCCACAACGCGAACATCACGCGGGAGGGCGTCGAGCGGGCCACGCGGCGGATGCCGGTCGCCGCGCTGTCGGAGCCCGGCGGCCGGCCCCCGCCCTACGCCCGCACCTGGCGGCCGCGGCCCGTCGCCGGGATGTACGCCTTCGTCGCCCCCTGAGCCGCGGCCCCCTGACCGGTGGTCAGGCGGGGTACGCGTGCGTCTGCGTGGCCTTGACCGTCGCCCAGACCGGGGCGCCGGGGTGCAGGCCGAGTTCGGCGGCGGCGACGGTGGTCAGGTCGGCGGCGAGGGGGAGTTCGCCGGTGAGGTCCGCGCGGATCTGGTCGCCGTGGGTCTCCAGGCCGGTGACCCGGCACTGCCACAGGTTCCGGGCGCTGGAGCCGGTCGGGCGGTCGCGGTGGAGCGTCACCGCGGCCGGCGGGAAGGCCACGAAGACGGGACCCGACAGGTTCTCGGTCGTGGTGATCGCCGGGCCCGCGTCCAGGGTCACGGTGTGGCCCTCGGCCCGGCCCCGGTAGAGGTTCAGGCCGACGAGCTGGGCGATGTAGTCCGTGCGCGGATGCCGGGCGATGTCGGATGGGGTGCCCTCCTGGACGACCCGGCCCTGCTCGACGACGACCAGCCGGTCCGCCAGCACCATCGCGTCCAGTGGATCGTGCGTGACGAGGACGGCGACGGCCTCGAAGTCGGCCAGATGGCGCCTGAGTTGGGCGCGTACGTCGAGCCGGGTGCGGGCGTCGAGCGCGGCCAGCGGTTCGTCCAGGAGCAGCAGCCGGGGGCCGGTCGCCAGGGCCCGGGCGAGGGCGACGCGCTGGGCCTGCCCGCCCGAGAGCCGGCGCGGTCTCGCGTCCGCGTGCTCGGCGAGCCCCATCCGCTCCAGCCATCCGGCGGCCCGCTCCCTGGCCGCCGCCTTCGGCAGCCCCTGGCAGCGCGGCCCGAACGCGACGTTGTCCAGGGCGGACAGATGCGGGAAGAGCAGGTAGTCCTGGAAGACGACGCCCACCGGTCGGGACTCCGGCGGTCTCCCGTCCAGGGAGGCCCCGTCCAGGTGGAGGCGGCCGCCCTCGGAGAGCGGTGTGAGCCCGGCGAGCGCCCGCAGCGCGGTGGTCTTTCCGGCCCCGTTCGGCCCGAGCAGCGCGACGACCTCACCTGGCGCGGCACGCAGCTCGACGTCCAGCCGGAAACTCCCGCGCTCCACGAGCAGCCGCGCGTCCAGCCCCTTCGCGGACGGTGTGTGGCCGGTGGGGGCCGGGGTCCCGGGGTGGTCGGCGGTGTCCGTCATGACGGTTCCCTCCGGTGGTGGCGCGGTCGGCCGTGGCTCATGACGCTGTCATCCAGCGGTCCCGCAGCCCGGCCAGCACGGCGATCGACACGACCAGCAGCACCAGGCTCAGCGCGATCGCCGCGGCCGGGTCGTTCTGGAGGGCGAGGTAGACGGCCAGCGGCATGGTCTGCGTACGGCCGGGGAAGTTGCCGGCGAACGTGATCGTCGCGCCGAACTCGCCGAGCGCGCGGGCCCACGCCAGCACGGACCCCGCAGCGATCCCGGGCGCGATCAACGGCAGCGTCACCCGGCGGAACGCGGTGAAGCGGGACGCGCCGAGGGTCGCCGCCGCCTCCTCGTAGCGCGGATCGGCGGCCCGCAGCGTGCCCTCCACGCTGATCACGAGGAACGGCATCGCCACGAACGTCTCCGCGACCACCACCCCCGCCGTCGTGAACGGCAGCGTGATCCCGAAGGCCGAGTCGAGCCACTGCCCGACGACGCCGTTGCGGCCGAGCGCGAGCAGCAGGGCCACACCGCCCACGACCGGGGGCAGGACGAGCGGCAGTGTCACCAGGGCGCGCACGAAACCGCGGCCGGGGAAGTCGGTGCGCGCGAGGAGCCAGGCCAGCGGCACGCCCATCACCAGGCTCGCCGCGGTGGCCGCCGTCGCGGTGACTATCGACAACTGGAGGGCCTGCCAGACCTCCGGACTGGTCAGCTGCTCCGGAAGACTGCGCCACGGAGCCCGGACCAGCAGAGCGACCAGCGGCAGCAGCAGGAAGACCAGGCCGACGAGGGCGGGCAGCAGGAGGGGCAGCGGGGCCCTGCCCCGCGCGCCGGTCCCGGCCCGCCCGCGCCGCCGGCCGGTCACGGCGCGAGGAACCCGGCGGACGTCAGCACCCGCTGCCCGTCGGCGGACCGCACCAGCGCGATGAACGCCTTCGCCACGGCGGTGTCCCGCGCGTCCTTGAGCAGGGCGATCGGGTAGTCGTTGACGGCGTCGGCCGACTCGGGGAACTCCACGCCCTCCACCTTGTCACCCGCCGCCTTCACATCGGTCTTGTAGACCACCGCGGCGTCGGCCTCCTTCAGCTCCACCTTGGTCAGGGCGCTCTTGACGTCCTGCTCGTAGGAGACCGGGGTGAGCTTCACGCCGCTCGCGTCCAGCGCTTTCTGCGCGGCGGCGCCGCACGGCACCGTCCGGTCGCACAGCACGACCTTGAGGCCGGACCTGCCGAGGTCCTTCAGCGAGGAGACCTTGTCGGGGTTGCCCGGCAGGGTGGCGATCTCCAGCTGGTTGCGCACGAAGGTCACCGGGGCGCCGGCCGTGCCCTTCGCGTCCGTCACGATCGCCATCGTCTTGGGGCTGGCGGCGGCGAACACGTCGGCGGGGGCGCCCCCGGTGATACCGGCGGCCAGCGTGTCACTGCCCCCGAAGTTGAAGGTCACCTCCGTACCGGGGTGGGCCTTCTCGAACCGCGCGCCCAGCTTCGTGAAGCTCTCCTTCAGCGAGGCGGCGGCGAATACGGTCACCGTCCCCGAGAGCTTCCCGGACTCCCCCGACCCGGCCGCGGAGTCCGCGTCCGCGTCCGATCCGGAGGAGGAGCAGGCGCTCACGGCCAGCAGTACGGCGGTGCCCGCACCGGCCGCCCGGAGGGTCCGGCGGATACGGCGCGTCCGGCGCGCGGAACGGGTCATCACGAGAGCACTCCTCTGGACGTTCGGACGGGCCTACGCCGATCATACTTCCGCAGATGCGAGCCGAAAGTCTCCTGTCGCATCGCATGAGCCGGTCCAGAAGCCGTAGATGCACGCATGTGCGTTTCTACGGTGTGATGCGGGCGGAGGCGCGCACGCGCCCCGGCCACGGCAAGGGGCAGCGCCGGCCGGTGGGGTACGTCCGCGGGGATCTACGTGCGGTCGATGTGCACGCTGGTGGACTTCACGCGAGCGGTGGCCTCCATGCCGACCTCCAGGCCGAGTTCCTCCACGGCCTCACGGGTGAGCAGGGAGACCAGCCGGTGCGGGCCGGCCTGGATCTCCACCTGGGCGGCGACGTCACCGAGCTTGACGGCGGTGACGATGCCGGGGAAGGCGTTGCGCACGGAGGTGAGCGAGGCGCCTTCCTCCTCGGCACCGCTCTTCGCGAGCTCGACCGAGAACGCCGCCAGGTCCCGGCCGTCGACGAGCCGCCGGCCGCCCTCGTCGCGGTGCGTGGCCACCCGGCCGGCGTCCGCCCACCGTCGCGCGGTGTCCGGGCTCACGCCCAGCAGACGGGCCGCCTGGCCGATGGTGTAGGACTGCATGCGCGCCAACATAGGCGCGAAAACCTGGCACCCGCAAACCTCGGGTGCCGTCCTCCCGGGCACTCCCGTGCTCGGGAGCCCGGCACCGTCAGCCGTTGCGCCGCAGGCCGCCTGACACCGCGCGGACCGCGGGGGACTCACCCCGCGGTCACGCCGAGGCGCCGGGTGCGCTACGGGGCCCGGTCGTCGTAGGGGGCCGGGCCCGGAGCGGGCCGTCCCCGGACGTGCCGGGCAGCCGCTGTGGCCCGGTCCGCCGGTACGCCCCGCCAGGCGTCCTGGGCGCTCGCGTACCGGGGGAAGCGGCCCCGGAGCCCGGCCGCTCCGAGCACCAGGCCCAGGCCCGGCCGGGTGTAGACGACGCGGGTCCAGCCGAGCCGCCTCCGGCAGTCCTCCCACGCGGAGCAAAGGGGCTCCAGGACACTGCCGTCCATGAACGTCACCCTGCGTATGTCGACGATGAGGAACCGGCGCGCGGTGCCCTGGCGCGCTTCCTCCAGACCGCGGACGAGAGCCGGGACCGTCGTCAGGTCCAGCTCCCCGTCGGCGCGGACGACCCGGCACTCGTCGAACAGGTCGGGCTGAACGGCCATCGCCCCAACTCCTCTTTCCTCGTTCCGCCCTCAGGAGGAACCGCGCCTTGCGCAGGGCCTCTGTTGCGCGGGTCGGGACTGCACGGAGAGGGCCGGGGGCTCGGGCTGCCGCCTGGCCAGCGTATGGCTCCGCGCGCCGACCGGCCGTTCCGCTTCGGATCCGGCGCACGGGGGCCCTGGCGTGACCGCGCCCAGCCGGTTTCCCTCCGGGTCGTGGCCGAACTTGTCCGGGGCGCGAGCGGATCTCCGGAGAGGGGGTGGTCGTGGGGCGGGCGAGGGCGCCCGTGCCACCGATCGGGACGGCAGCCGCCCCGGGCCCCGTGTCCGGTCGGGGGACGGTGGTGCGGAGGCCCCCCGGTCGCCGACGTCCCCGTCCCGGACCGGCGGAGTAGGCTGGGGACGCCGAGGACTCGTCGTACGCCGGTGGTCAGGCCGGTCTCGTCCTCTGTTCACGACGACGCCGGGCGTCCATCGCCCGGGGCAGGTTCCGCCCTATGACGGCAGAAGGCGTCCGACGTACGAGTCCCGCTGCCGAGGCGTGTCCGGCGGTGCGGCGCCCCGTCGCGGACCGCGCGCCCGTCCTTGCCGCGCACCGTCCCGCCCCTCGCGGCGCCCGCGCCCCCGTCCCCGACGAGCGGTACGGCGAGCGCGTCAACGACCTTACAAAGTAGGCGTGTTGGCGCTCCCGCAGTAGGCGTGCCGGTGCTCCCGCACCCCCTTCGCCCGCCACGTCCCGCACGGCGAAGGGGCTCATGCGCACCATGACCGGAGGGGCCCGCGCGTCCTGAGGGTCGTCCCCTTCCGCCTCCCGACCCACTGTTTCTCCCGTACCGAACAACGCGACGGACAGCCCGAGACCCCGGCCGGACCACTCGCCCCGAGGCCGAGGAGGCGCGGCCGTCAGCCGGTTCGACCGTTCGTCGCGCTCGTCCGCTCCGCCCCGAAGTCCGCCGTACACGAGCCCTCGGCACGCCGAAGCCGTGCCCCAGACAGGAGCGCCTCCATGGCCACCGCCCTCCAGCCCCTGCCCGCCGAGCCCCTCGTCCGGCTCCGGCTGGCACCGCCCAGCACCTCGCCGCGTCCCATCGACGGGGCGTGGTGGCCGCGCTCGCGCGACCTCCTGGTCGAACTGCCCTTACTGCTCGGCGGGCTGCCGGCCGCATGGGGCCAGATCACCGGCGTCACCGTCAACACCGCGATGTGGCCGGCGGGGCCCGGCCGGATGCTCGTCGCCAACCACGTCGTACGGCTCCGCCGGTCCGCGGGTTCGTACGGCAGGCACACCGTCTGCCTGCTCAGCCCCGGACACGGCCGCTGGGACCTGCTGGTCGTGCCGCCGGAGGCCGACGCGGCGGCGGCCGTACCGCTGATGGCGGCCGCGGCGGGTGAGGCACCCTGAGGCGACCGCCGACGTCTCCGGGGACGCGACCGCCGGTGGTGCCGGGACGGTTGGTCAGCGCGGGGGTCTGCGGATCCACACCTCCTGGGCCCACGCACCCGGCCCCGTACCGGCCTCGGAGCCGGGACTCGTGCGGGGGCCTGCTCCGGGCGGGTTGCGAGGGCCCAGTCCACCGAGTCTCGTCCAGCCCCAGGAGTGCAGGGCCCTCGCCGCCACGTTCGCGTGGCCGTTCGCGTCGGGCCGGTTCACCGATGCGACGACCAGGTCGCTCCCCAGCCGGGCCAGCAGCCGCTCGGCCATCCGGGTCGCCACCCCCTGGCGCCGGTGACCCGGCAGCACCATCAGCTCGGCCAGCAGGAACGTCCGCCCGGAGGCGGTGAGTTCCTCGACGTCCGGCGGCAGCTCGCCCCGGAAGTCCGACCACCAGTCGCCGGTGCGCGCGACCCGGAATCCGTAGACGCAGCCGGCCAGGCCGTGCGCGTCGGCGACCACCATGTCGAAGTCGGGCTGCTGGACGTGCTGTTCGAACCGGCGCAGATAGCTCTGGCGGTCGCGGTACTCGGCACCGGCGACACCGCGGTACGCCGTCACGTGCACGTCCGCGACGGCGTCCCGTTGCTGCTCGGCCTGCCACCGGGACAGTCTGCGCAGGTACACCTCGGCCATACGGACCTCCCCCGCCGCGGGACGGACACCCCCGGACTCGGCATCGTGACAGGGCCGGCCCACGCGGTAAACCGGGCGTCGGGATCCGGGGTGGCCGTCGCGGTTCCGCGCGGCGGCCGGACTCCGTCCCTGAGGCCGGGGGAGAGGTCGGTGGCCGGAGGGGGCGGACCGCGCGGCGGGGAGGGGCGTGACGCGCGCTGTCCGCGTCGAGGTCGCCGTCGGGCGCGTGCGGGCGCGGGCCCCCGGTCCGGATCGTGCGTGGCGATCCGGTGCCGCCGTCGCCGGTGCCGCCGCCGGGGGCGCCGTCGGCGGACGGCCGATGTGCCGGAAACCCCGGTGACCGCACGGTAGTCCGGCCCGGGCACCGACAATCCCGGCCGCCCGGCTCGCTCGGGGGCCGGTCCCTCGGGGTCCCGGAGCGGTTCGCCCGGTCGGGGGCCGCCGACCGGGACGTGGCGCCCCCGCGCGGTCGGCCGGTCTCACTCCAGGGTCAGCAGGGCCGGTCCCGGTGCTGCCGGGGCGTGTGAACTCGCCGTTGCTGTAGGGAAGTTACCGGCCCTCCCGGTTGGCGTCCCGTCCGTCGTCCGGAGGGGCGGAGACCGGCGGGGCGGCGCCGTCGCCGGGACCCCGGCCGGTACCCCGTGGGCCGGACGGGACCCGGCTCTCGGGGCGCCGGCCCGGCAGCGGGCGGCCGTAGGAGTGCGCGGCGATCCGGCCGGCGTGCAGGGAGTTGAGCCGCCGGATCACGAAGGCCGCCACGGCGGTGAGGACCATGTACGCGGTGAGGGTCAGGACGACCTCCACGACCGTCACGTCCCCGCGACGAGGGGAGCGGGCGGACCGGGGGCGACCACGGGCACGGCAACCGCGCCCGCGACCGCGTCATCCTCCGGCACCGGCGTCGACTCGTCCCGTACGGGCGCGGACGGCGCCGGTGTGGACTCGTCCCGAGCCGACGCGGATGGCACCGGCGTGGACTCGTCCCCAGCCGACGCCGACGGCACCGGCGGGGCCTCGTCCCGTACCGGCGTCGTCTCTGTGTCTGTCCCGGGCGCATCGGCACCGTGCCGGGACTCCTCCGCTGCGATCAGCGCGCTCGCGGTCAGCGGGGCGGCGCCGGGATCGGACGCGGCGGCCATGAGGCGCTCGGCCGCGGCGGTCCCGGTGCCGGGCGGGACGACGAGCAGGTCCCAGCGACCGACGGAGTACGACAGCAGCAGGACCTTGTGCGGATCCAGCTCCTGCGTGAACCAGCCGACCTTCACCACGTGCCCGCGACCCGCCACGTGGCGGGGGACGGCATCCCAGTGGGCTGGGTTGACGGCGACGCGCGTGACGCGGCCCCACAGCGGTTCGAGGGCATCGACCAGCCCGGGCAGCTCCCGCGCGAGGTCGCGCGAGCGCGGCCACCAGGCACCGTCCAGGAGGCCGCCGGACGCGGTGGGGCCCTTGAGCGCGAGGCGGGGAGCGATGTCGTCCTGCTGCTTCTGCCGCGGCAGCTCGCGGTCTTCGTAGGTGGCGGACATGGTGCCGACCCGTCTCCGGGACGGCCTGTGGACGGCCCGGTGTCACCTTTTCTCACCGAGAACGATCCCGGCGTGGCAGCCGGTATGCGAAATGCCCTCGGTATCTCAAAGCTACTCCGCGGAGCGGACGGGCGCGTCGTCCTGGAGGACCGTCTTTCCCGCCGTGACCGTTGACGACGGCGATGTCAGCCCCGCCGGCGCCGCGTCCCGGCCGGAACATCGTGGGCCGGACATGCGGGCCCGACGCGGCGCGCGCGTCGCCGTCAGCGCAGCGTGCGTCGCTCGGTGTGCCCGGAGAGCCGGGCGCCGGCCAGGACGAGGGCGACGGCGCCCGCCCGGTCACAGCCGTAGGAGTCGCTCCGTGATCTCCCGGTACTGCCGCAGCGCGTGCCGGAACTCCTCCGCCTGCGCCTGGGCGTCCTGGTCCTGCCAGCCCGCCCGGAGGCTGCGGCGCCGTTCCGCGAGGGCCTTCGCCAGTTCCGCGGTGACGTCGTCGAGGGCGCTCTCGGCCGACTCCAGGGCCTCACGAGGGGTGTCGGCGAAGTCGAGGAGGGCCTGCCGCAGACGCTGGGAGACCCGGTCCCGTTCCTCGGCGGGGAGCAGCGGCTCCGGCCCCGGTACCCGGCGTGCGCCGGCTCCGGAACCCTTGTCCGGGGGCTGCTGGGCGCGTGCCTGGTCGTACATCATCGTGTCGTCACTTTCCTGTGCGTCGCGCCGACCGGGTGCCGGCCGTGCCCTCGTGCGGATCAGGCCGAGCCCGCGGGCCCTGTTACGCGCCCAGGACCCCGACATCCGGACGGGGGTCCTCGACGCTCCCCGCCCGCCCGGTCGGCCCGCACCGTCCCGCCAGTCAACGCCCGGCGACGGCCGCTGTCAACGAACTCCTGGCGACGGAGAGTTGCGGGCCGGTCACCTGCCCGGGAGGCGAGTCGTGGCCCCGGAGGCACGTCCGGCCGTTCTCGGCGGCCGCCCTCCGCGCCCTTCCCGCCGTCAGGGGCGGGCCGGGAGCCAGCCCCGCTGCACGGCACGGACCCCGGCCTCGAACCGGCTGCGCGCGTTGAGCCGGTCCATCAGTTCGGACGCGATCCGCCGTGCCGTACGAGGGGAGACCCCGAGGCGTTTGGCGATCGCCTCGTCGGTGTGGCCCTCGGCCAGCAGCCGCAGGGCGGTCGCCTGCTGGCCGGTGAGCCCGTTCCGGTCGACGGGGACGACCTCGCCGAGCGGCCGGGCGGACTCCCAGGTGGTCTCGAAGAGCGCGCACAGCGCGGTGAGCGTGCCGTGTCCGGTCAGGAGGACCGCGCCCGCGGCCGTGTCGTCGCTGCTGACCGACATCATGGCGATCCGCCGGTCCATGAGGATCATCCGGGTCGGCAGGGACGGCACCGTACGGACCTGACCGCCCAGGCCGGCCAGCCAGTCGGCGTGCTCGACGGTCGGCCGGCTGGTGCGGACGCTGTCCAGGTAGACCGTGCGCATACGCACCCCGCGGCGCAGCAGGTCCTCGTTGAGCGGCCGGGACGCGGCCATGTTCTCCGCGGTCTGCGGCCCGCCGGGGGCGAAGGTCAGGAACTCCTCGGTGACCTCACGGGTGAGCACGGCCAGCCGGTCGCGTATCTGGTCGAGCCCGACGAGCTGTTCCACTCCGGGATGGCTGGTCGCGGGGCGGAGCTCCGCGTACTCGGAGATCAGCTGGGCGGCGGCCGCCCGCGAGGCTTCGAGACGGTGCTGGTGCGCTGCGAGCTGCGCCTGCTGCCGGGCCATCAGGACCTCCATCCCGATGTCGGGCGACACGGCGCGCAGACGGCCCGCGTCCCCGGCGGCGGGGCGCACCAGGGCCAGCTCGCTCAGGGTGTCGAGGGCGTCCCGCACCTCCTCCTCCGACAGCTCCACGACCGCGGTCAGCGCGGTGACGCCGGCCGCCGGGTGTCTGAGCATCGCGCGGTAC
This sequence comes from Streptomyces sp. NPDC005496, assembly GCF_042872045.1. NCBI lineage: Bacteria > Bacillati > Actinomycetota > Actinomycetes > Kitasatosporales > Streptomycetaceae > Streptomyces > Streptomyces sp. NPDC005496. Next base: position 300,174 of record NZ_JBIAJQ010000005.1, on the reverse strand, counting down.
ACGGTCTCCGCGACGGAGTCGAGGCCAAGTGCGGTCGTCATGTGATCCCCCAGATCCCTGCGTGGAACATCCCCTGCCCGTCGGGGATCTTCGCAGAGAGTGGGTGAATCGTCACAGAGGGAGGGACGGAACAGGCCCAGGCCGCAACCGTCCAGCCCGCGAAACTCCCGCGCCAGCGCCCGCGTTGAGACGCTGGAGCCCATGTATCTGGTCCACGCGCAGCTGGAGTTGTCCGACGCCGCGCAACTCCCGCCCGGCATACGGGCATCGGTGCGACGCGCGATCGATCCCGCGGACCGTGTCGAGCACGTCGCCGTGCATCCGCGCCCGCCTCGGGGGCTCATCCTCGGCCTCTATCTGCTGGCGGGCGCCCTGGAGGAGGCGGAGGAGCGGGCCGTCCTGGTCTGCGAACGGCTGCTGCGCGCGATGCCCGAGCTGGCCGGGGCCCGGCTGACCGGCGCGGGGGTGCCGGTCCTCCCGCTGGCGTTCGTACCGCAGCCGGTGGACTGAGGACTGAGGGGGGGTCGGGGAGCCGTATCAGGACGGGTACGGGGCGGGCGCCGGATGGCCGATGACCGTCCGGGGCGGTCGGCGGACACGAGTCCGGGACGGTTGACGGCCGACGGATACGGCTTCGGGGGCCGGGCGCCGGATACGGGCGGTCGGTGGACGCGGGTCCGGGGCGGTCGCCGGATACGAGCCCCGGGGTGGCGGACGCGAATCGAGGGCCGGATGTCCGGGGGACGGCGCCGTGGACGGAAACGGCCTGCGTGGACGCATCAGTCCAAGGCCCTTTCCGTCCATCCGTGAACCCTTTCCGCGGGCCTGAGCTGCGACGAACCTATGGGGGACCGGCCAGGCCGACCGCCACCGCGGAGCGCGACGCCAGCCGGACACCACCGCTCACCCCGGAAGGAACGGAACCCGTCATGCTGCGTACTCGCATCGCCCAGGCCGCCGCGGTCGCCACTCTGGCCGTCGCCGCGTCTCTTGCCGCCCCGGCCCTCGCGTCCGTGGCCGGAACGGACACGGCTCCGGCCTCCTCCGTCCTCGCGGACGCCGGTTGGCAGGTCACCCCGCAGGACGCGGGCTGGCAGACCGCCCCGGCTGACGCCGGCTGGCAGTAGGCGAGCGGCCGGCCGTCGGCGCGTACGCACCGGCCGCCGGGACCGACACCGACGGGGCCACGGTCACCGGCCCCACCCACAGGCGCAGTCCGCCCCTTTCGGCACGCCGACACGCCTGCGAGCAGCACGCCTCCTCATACGTCCGTACGACCACAACCGCCCCAGGGGGAACGGGACATGATGAACATCCGCACGACCGGCCGCAGAGCCGCGGGCATGCTGGCCGCCGGAGCCCTCGGCGTCGGGATGCTCACGGCGACCGCCGGTACGGCCGACGCGGCCACCACCTGCTCGGGCGGCGTCAGCATCTACGGCGTACTCGACGACGGCAGGCTGACGTACAGCCAGATCAACCCGGCCACCGGCGACCTCGCGAAGGTGCTCGTGGGACCGGACCTCGGCTTCGAGCCGAAGGCGATGGCGACTCTGAACTTCAACACGGTGCTGGTCACTTCGACCTCCGGCGCCCTGTACCGCGTCGACGTCAGGACCAACAACCTGAGCCTCGACCTGATGAGCGCGCCGGTGCGGATCGCCGACAGCGGCTGGACCCACGACAAGCTCACCTACGACGGTCACGGCCATCTCTACGGCACCACGGCCGCCGGCCTGCTCCTCCGCTACAACGTGACCGAGGACAAGCCCGCCGGCTCCCAGCACATCGGCGTACGCACCGAGGTCGGCACGGGGTTCGTTCTGAAGACCCTCACCGCGACGGGCGACGACCGGCTCGGCGCCACCACCGAGGACGGGCGGCTGCTCGACTACTCGATCGCGGGTGCGGGTTCCTGGAAGAGCAACGCGCTGAAGCCGTCGGGCTGGTCCGGTTTCAACCAGCTCGTCTCGCCCGGCGGGGGCCTGTACTACGGCCGCCTGTCCACCGGCGCCATGTACTGGTACAAGGACGCCAACCCGATCGACGGATCCGGTACGGACATCTCGTACCACCTCGACGACCCGGTCAACACCAGTGGCTGGACGCAGAAACTGCTGTCCGCGCAGCCCGCCACGTACAACTGCACCACCACCACGACCACGGTCGACCGCGACGACATCGCCGCCGTCAAGGCCGCCGGCCGGCAGATGATGAACAACAAGGACGCCTCGTGGGCCACCTCGGCCCAGTGGTCCTGCCTGGAGACGCTCTGGGACCACGAGAGCAACTGGCGTTGGAACGCGACCAATCCGTCCTCGGGCGCCTACGGCATCCCGCAGGCGCTGCCCGCCACCAAGATGGATGTGGCCGGTGACGACTGGCGGGAGAACCCGCTCACCCAGATCAAGTGGGGTCTCAGCTACATCGACGGCCGCTACGGCTCCCCGTGCGGAGCGTGGAACTTCTGGCAGGCCAACCACTGGTACTAGAAACGCTGTTGGCCCCAGGTCGTGTCCGCCCCCCTCGGTGGTGGCGGGCACGACCTGGGGCCGTCGCCGCAACGCGAGGAGGTGGCGCCCCCGGCCGGGGACGCCACCTCTTCGCGTGTCCGCTCAGTCCACCGGGGAGATGAAGCCCGCGATGTCACCGGCGTTGAGCGGGTTGTTGTTGGTCTTCCAGTTGTACGTGGTCTTCTTCACCATGTCGCTCTCGTTGCCGCCGACGGTGGTGACGTAGTCGCCGCTGACCGCGACCACCAGGTTCACGTGGTTGGCGTCCCCGCCGCCGTGGTAGCCGTAGACGACGGCGTCGCCGACCTTCGGGGTGCTGTGCAGGGTGCCGTTGTTCTGGCCGTAGGTGTAGAGGCTGCCGGCCTCCGGGGTGACCCCCGTCGTCTTCACGCCGACGTTCGCCCACACGTAGCGGACGAACTCCGCGCACCAGGCGCCGTTGTAGTGGAAGTCGAAGTCGTAGAAGTCCTTGCCGACCTGGGCGTTGGCCACCTTGGCGATCTTCTCGCCGGTGGTGGCGGTGGGCGCCGGGGGCACGTAGGCGCAGTTGTTCGCGTAGGCCGACAGCAGGGTCTGCGTCCAACCGGAGGCGTCCACCGGGTCGTTGGGGTGGTAGGCGATGTCGGAGCCGTCGCCGTCCGTCGGGTCGACGTCGTGGTACCAGTACATGCCGCCGCTCGTACGGCCGTAGTACAGGCCCCCGCCGGGGGAGGTGAGCGAGTCGACCGCGGACCAGCCGTCGCTCTTGAGCGTGGCGCGGGTCCAGTCGTTCACGCCGTCGATCTTGTAGCTGTACAGCTGGCCGCCGGAGGTGGAGGCGATGATGCGGTCGTCGCCGGCCGCGGCGAGCGTCTTGAGGACGAAGCCGGTGTCGATGACCACGTGCTGGCCTATGTGCGCGGACCCCGAGGGCTTGGGCTGGGACACGAGGTACTGGTGGAGCTGGCCGTCGACCGTGCCGTAGAGGTGGCCGGCGCCGTCGTACACCATCTTGTCGAAGGTCCAGCCGCCGTCCCAGATCTTGGTGACGGCGGCCAGGGTCAGCGAGGTGTTGTTCGTCTGGACGTCGACCCGGTAGAGGTCGCCGGTGGTCGAAGTGACCAGAACCGTATTGAAGTTGAGGGTCGCCATCGCCTTCGGCGTGAAACCGAGGTCCGGACCGGTCAGCGTCTTCACCCGGTCGCCGGTGTTCGGCTCGATCTGCGTGTACGTCAGCCGGCCGTCCGAGAGCGTGCCGTAGATCGACACGTCACCCGTGCACGAGGCGGCGGCCTGCGCGACCTGGCCGGTGACGGTGACCAGCCCGAGGGACATCGCACCGACCGCGAGGGCGGCGGAGGCACGGCGGACGGCGTTGCTCAGCTTCATGTTCTCTCCTGCGGCATGGAAGTCGAGCGGGCAGGCCACGTCCCTGACCCGGACAGCTGCCCTGCAGGTGCAGCTGTGAGGGCCGTGACGGGTGTGGCGCCCGGTGGCAGAAGCCACTTTCGCCGCAGGTCACGGCAGGGGGAAGGCGATCCGCGTGGACGCAAGAGTCCCTGGCCGGTTGCGTCCTGAGGCCGTCTAGAGGGGCACGAGGACGCCCGTGGGCACGGGGGCGCAGGCGGGATGGCTGAAGCCGGGTGCGCGGGGGTGGGAGGGGGCGCGCGGGGGCGCGGGAGAGCCCGGGGGCGGCATGGGGGGAGAGAGACGGCCGGCTGTCCGTCCGGGCCGAGAGCTATGGGCTACGGGCTGCCCGGCCGAGGGCTACGGGCTGCCCGGCATGGGGCGGGACAGTGGGCGCGGGTCCGGCGTGGCCCTGACGGGTCCGGCAGGCGTGTGTGGGGGGTGTCCACGCGAGCCGTGGGCGAGGGCGCCGCGTGTCACCGGCGGGGCGCGGCTGCGCGCCCGGTCCGGCCGGGACCCCGACCGCGGCGGTTCGGGCTGCTATGCCTGACGTGGAGGCCGCAGAGACCACGACACCCCCAGGTTCACGACCTGGGGGTGTCTCTGGCACCGGGCCGGGGGTCGGCCCCGGCCGCGGACTGGATGATCAGTGCCCATGGGGCGCGCCCGTACCCGGACCGGATGCGTACGCATCGTCGGACAGGACGGACTCGTCCTCCCCGAAGTCGGGCGGAGCCTGGAAGGGATTCGTCACCGGGGTGGGCGACGCCGCGGCGGAACCGCGAGGTGCTCCCTCCGGAGCGGAGAAAAGCGAGTTCAGGTCGACGGTAGGTCTCCCATTCGGACAGGGGCAAGCAGGAGGCCGGCGTGCCCGGTACGGGCACGGGGCGGTCCTACAGCTTGCTCATCTTGGAGTACGGGCTCATGATCCGCTTCTGCACGGAGCCGAAGTCGACGAGCACCGCGATGCCGTCCTCGATGCCGATCACCTGGCCGAGGCCGTACATGTCGTGCGTGACCCGGTCGCCCACGGCGAACTCGCTCACAGGCGGCGTGACCGGGACCTTGAAGGGGCTGGTAGGCAGATAGCGCTTCGGTGCGGCTGGCTTAGTCATTGACTCCAGTATGCGCCTGCCCGAATCCGGCCGCTGCGGCCTTCGCGTCCGATACCCGCCAAAGACCCGGACCGAGGGCAGCACTTCGCAAGATCGAACAGGGCTCGCCGGGACCGGACGGGGCTACGGAATGCCCGCCAGGCGCCGCCGCGGGCAGCCGGTGACCTGCGCGTGCGAGGTGCGCGGACCTGCCTGACGGGACCCCCGGCAGGCTCCCATCCGGACGTGTTACGCAGGTCACGGGCGGTCTCCGCGGGTTCCAGGCGATCGCTGCGAACGGACGGGACGTACGGCCTGGCCCCCGCTCCGGGCTACGACGCCCTGACCTGCGGCACCGCGTTGATCACGCCGGCCTGGCACGGCCAAGCCGGCCAGCCCTCGACTCCGGTGTCCAGAAATCCGTCCCGGCCGACACCTCACGAGCCGGGATCGCCGGCCCGCAGCCCCCACAGCCCAGCTCCGCCGCTCCCCCCCCCGGACAGTCGGAGCGGCGTAGGACGGGGCTCCCACCGCATACCTCCGACAAGGGGCCTGTTTGGATCAGCGCATGACAGCAGTGGACTCACCGGACGAGACGCGCCAGACGCGGGCTGAGCTGGCGGTCTGGTTCGGCGGGGCGTCCACGGGGTGCTGGCTCGTCTGCCCGTTCTGGATCCTGGTCGCCTTCGTGGCCCTCCCCCTGGCACTGGTGGGCCTGGTGCGGGCGGGCATCGAATACCGCGCGTCGAAAACGGGCGCGACGAGCAGGCGGCGAGCGGTGGTGGGCGGCGCCCTGTCGCTCCTGGGCGCGACGGCGGCGATCGCCTACATCACCTTCCTGGCAACCCACCCGAACCTCCCGGTCCAGGGCCTGGGCCCGAACTGAGGGGTCTGCGTACTCCTGCGCGGAGGGCGAGAACGGCGAAGGGCCGTCAGCACCGGAACCGTACGGTGTCGCCCTCGACGTGGATGAGGAAGTCACCGATCTGCTCGGTGCCGGGCGAACGGAACCAGGGCCAACCGGTAGTCCGGCGTCGGGCGTTGGCGCAGGTCACCACGTGTCATGGCCGAACTGGGCCGCTGCTAGTATCCGGCCACCCGGACGATGGTTCGGACATCGACGTCTTGTCGTGCGGCCCTGCCCCGCCATCCGTCGTACGAGTCCCCCGCTTTCCTTGCTCTCCTGGCTTTCATCTCCCTCAACTCCCGTCTCCTGTGGAGGAACCGAGTGGGCAGACGTGCCCTCATACGCGGTGGTCTCGCCGCCGCCACCTCACTCACGCTGGCCATGGGCCTCGGACCGCTGGTCCTCGACGCGCACGCGGACGGACCCGCCGAGGTGATCATCCCGGCGGAGACCTCGCTGCGGCCCCAGACCGTCCTGTTCAGCGCGGGACCTTCGGGGTTCCTGCGCTATGAACCCGGGCGCGGACACCTTTGGACCACGTACACCGGTAAGGACACGGTGGTGGACCCCTCGGCTGCCGAGGTCTGGGGCATACCGGAGTTCGGCGCCGGTTCGGACGTCGTCGCCCGTTACGACGACGACGCGCGGACCGTGACACTGCGGGACATGGCGGCCGGGGGGACGGCCACGACGATCCCGCTCCCGAGCCGGCACACCTACCAGGGGACGCTCGGACGGACCGTCGTGACGACCGCTTGGGCGGGGACGGGCGACGACCTGACGTGGCATCTCTTCGACGTCCGGGCCGACGGTACGGTGCGCGACCGCACCGTGGCGGGCGTCCCGGCCGGCATCACCTCGGTGACCGGCGGCGACTCACCGGTGGCGGACGCCCACGGCATGGTGGTCCTGTACAAGGCCGACGGGACGTTCCGGCGCGGCTGGCTCGACGCCGACCAGGGCCGGCTGGTGGAGCTGCTTCACGACCCGACGGGCAACGGGAGCGGGACCGTGATCCTCACCGCCACCCATCTGCTGTCGTGGAATGGCACCACCGTCTCCGTCTATTCCCGCGACGACCTGAACGCCGTCGTCCGTACCGTGCCCCTGGCGAACGACGGGCCGACGCACCTGCTGGGCATGGTCGGCGACACGCTCCTGGTCTCCCGCTACGACTCCTCGCTGGGCGCCATGGACGGCGCCCTGCCCGTCTGGCGCGTCGACGCGCTCGCCACCGACGGGTCGACGACGGGGACCGTACTGGCTCGCTCGCGCAGCGTCTCCCCCGCCGTCCCCACCCCCGACGGCGGCCTCCTGATACCCGGCAGCGGGTCCGCCACCGCTGACTGGGGAGTGAACCTCGTCCGCGCCGGCGCCGACGGCACTCCCGAGGTCGAGAAGGTGGCCGCCGCCGAACTGGAGCCCGTGGCCGACCCCGTGCAGGAGCTCACCCTGGCCGGCGGGCGGCTGACCGTGACGGAACACGACTGGGACCGGGGCCGTACGTACATGTACGGCCGGACGATCGACGTGACCGGTGGCACCCTGGCGGCCGGCTCGCGCACAGCCCAGGGCGTCACCGACGACAACCCCCACCTCGTCGGCACCGGGGACGGCCGCACGGTGGTCTGGAACCCGTGGGTGTCGGGCGGCGACCGTGTGCCCCGGTCCGTGGGACCGACGGGCTCGCTGCCCGGCACACCCGTCGACGCCGAGCACGACTACGTCCGCGTGTGGGACGCCGGCGGCCGACACGTCGCGATGGCCGCCGAGTACACCGACGAGACGGCGCCGCAGACGCGCGTGATCGACCTCGACACGGGCGACACGGTGCTGGCCCTGCCGGAGCAGGGTACGGCGATATGGGGCACCACCATGTGGGTGCGGGACGGCAACGACAGTGCGGTGCCGGTCGACGTCCGCACGGGCAGGCGCGGCGAATCCGTGTGGTTCGGGCGAGGGTGCCTGCTGGAGGACCTGCAGGCGGCCGGGCGCTGGCTGCTGTGGTCCTGCGTGGGGTCGGCGGAGAGCCAGGGCGTCTACGACACCGTCGCCAAGACCAAGCTGACCCTCACCGAAGGGGCCTGGGAGACCGCGAAGCTCGGTGACGGGTTCGTCGTCACCGGCGTCGGCGACCGGTTCGAGGTCACCGACGTCCGCAGCGGCACACCCGTCACGCACTCGGCGGGGGCCTTCCAGTCGGGGCAGCCCTGGGACGTCGACCCGTACACCGGTCTGATCGCGTACGTGGACGCCAGGGGTGACACCCATGTCGTGTCCAGCGGCGTCCCCGTCTCGGCGCTCTCCCCGCTCGACGCGGCCGTCGCGGGCACGGCCGACGTGAAGGGCGGTGCCGCGAGCTGGAACCCCAAGTGGTGGCTGTCGAAGGCGGCCTCCTCCTGGCAGCTCGTCATCAGGAACAAGGCCACCGGTGGCACCGTGCGCCTGCTCACCGGCCGTGCGGCACAAGGCGTGATCCCGGCGTCGTGGAACGGGAAGGACGGCGCGGGCAAGCTGGTCGGCAACGGTGCCTACACCTGGACGCTGACCGCCGCCCCGGCCGACGGACAGGGCGCGGCCCTGACGCAGACCGGCACCGTGAAGATCACAGGCGCGACGCCGGTCCGGCGGGACTTCGCGACCTCGGACGGCTTCGGTGAGCTGCTCACCCTCAACAGCTCGGGCGGACTGACGTACCAGTACGGCACCGGCACCGGCACCCTCACCGGCAAGAAGACGGGTTCCGCATGGCCGACGAACGCGAAGTTCGTTCCGTACGGCGACGTGAACGGCGACCGGTGCAACGACGTGCTCGTGCGCTACGCCGGCGGCACGCTGCGCGCCTACCACCCCGCTTGCGGGGCGGCGGTGACCCCGTCGACCGCGTACACCTCGCTCGGCACGGGCTGGGAGCAGTACGACGTGCTGACCTCGCCGGGGGACGTCAGCGGTGACGGCCGGGCGGACCTGATCGCCCGTCAGTCATCGACCGGGGACGTCTACCTCTACAAGGCGACGAGCACGGGGAAGCTCTCGGCCCGGGTGAAGATCGCGTCCAAATGGACGGGTTACAAGAAGATCCTCGGCGCCGGTGACCTGAACGGCGACGGCCACGGCGACCTGCTGGCGCAGGACAAGTCGAATGACCTGTGGCGGTACGACGGCACGGGGGCGGGCACCTTCAAGAGCCGGGTCAAGGTGTTCGACGACTGGGGCTCGTCGTACAACGTGGTCGTGGGCGCGGGCGACCTGACCGGCGACGGCAAGGCCGACTTCGTGGCGCGCGACACCGCGGGCAACCTGTGGCGCTCCAACGGCACCGGCAAGGGCACCTTCGGCAGCCGTACGAAGATCGCCACGGGCTGGCAGGGGTACAAGGGCGTGTTCTGAGCCGGAGATCGTCTCGTCGGACACCGAGCCCCTGGGGTCGGTGCCCGACGAGACGACATCACTCCGGCGACTGACGGCGGACAGCAAAAGGCCCCGGTCGGCGACCTGGGCCTTGCTCATGGAGCGGGTGACAAAGACAGACGATCACTCGTACCGAAGTCCGGGAACCGTCGCCTGGGACACCTACGCGGCGCCGGTCTCCGGGTCCTGGTCCGCAGGACGGGGCTTCCGTGCCAGGCTCAGGAGGCCGACGCCGAGCATCGCGACGGCGCATCCGTACTGTGGGTCCGCCCACAGGCCGGTCAGGAAGCCGACGCACACCGCGAGCGCGGCCGCCGCCCACCACCGAGGCCGGGCCAGCTTCCCGAGGTTCAGGATGGACACGGGGACGCGCCCCGCGACCAGCGCCCAGACGGCCAGAGCCACCACCCCGCCCGCACAGACGGTCAGGACGACCTTCATGACGAACACTGACTTCCCCCCCACTTCCGGCGACCGCGCAACGATAGCGGTGCCTAGTGCCGGAGGTCGTGGCTCGACGACCGTCGGCTCTCGCCGGTCACGGCTTCAACTGGTGCGCGGTCGCAAGGGGCCCAGGATGCCGGCGGCCTCGGTGCGGACACCGGCGTCTCTGCGCCGACGACGGGCGCCGCGTTCAGTGTTCGCGGAGGCCGCATTCAGCCGCGTACAGGGTTGATCCCGGGATGATCCCAAGCGGGGTTCGAGTCAGTTGAATGCACGCGGCGCCGGTCGAGTCGGCCGTCAGCGCTTCGATGCGTACCGTCATTGCAGGCTGCACGAAGGGCGGCACGTGCAGTTCGGCCTCAGCGGGCGGCGGGAGGGGAGTGCCTTCGAGGACGCCGATGGCCGTGAGAGTGCCGTCGGTTTGAGGCTCCGTCTCCTCGATGGTCAGTCGCCAGTGAAGGTCCGCTTCGGCGAGGAGTTGCCTTCCGTAGCGTCCGTGGGCGAGAAGGACGGCGTGACTGCAGCGCATACGTCGCGCTATGGCGCAGCAGAGCGGGACATCGGTGCCGTAGACGGTGTCCACCCGATTCCGGTCGGCGGGCGGCAGGGCGCACAGTGCGTCAAACAGGAGGCCCAGCGCTGCGTCTTTGATGCGTGGCCGTTGGCCGTGCTCGACGAGATCGAGCAGGATCGGGGTGGCCGCGTAGGCGGCCGGGAACACCATGCCGGCGTGGTCACACACGAAGCCGCCACCGGCGAGAAGGGATGCCGCGTCACCCGTCTCGTTGGCGGTGGTGGACACCGTCAGCCGCCGCAGTGCGTGGGCTACGCGCTCTGGATCGTCGCACTGGTGGCCCGTCGGGTTGGGTATCGCGGACCAGTTCACGGCGTCGACGGCGTCGAGGGACACACTCGCATTCTGCCGGAGCCCGCTACGGGCAGGGTAGGCACAGCGCGGATGACCAGTGCCCCACACCCGGGACCCCGACTGTCTTCGCCAAGGACGCCGAGGGCACCTAGCAGCTCTTCCCCGACCCGCGCCCGGTCACGACGGCCGTGCGCGGCCCCTCTTCACGGAACTAGTCCGGCACCGGGGCGGGGCCCGTGAGGTCGGCCCGGCCGGTCCTCGGCAACGGGACGCAGGTGGGCGCATACATCAATCCGGTACATGGACTAGTGTTGGTACATGTCCATGAAGCGCACGAACGTATACGCGGACCCCGAGGACCTGGCGATCATCAAGGAGGCTGCCAAGCGCCGGGGTATAAGCGAGGCCGAGATCATCCGCCAGGGCATCCACCTCGCAGCCATGGCGAACCGGGTCTGGGACGAGCCGCTGTTCTCGCGCACCTTCGAGGGGCCGGGGCGCACGTTGCCCAAGTCGGAAGTCCGCGACACGGTCGCCGATGCCATCCGGCGTGAGACCGGCTCGGGCTCCGGATCCGCCGCGTGATCATTGTCGTCGCCGATACGTCCGGCCTCCTGGCAGCGCTGGATTCGGCTCACCCGGAACACCGGGCGGCGAACGAGGCCATCATGGCGGCGGGCTTGCTGGTCGTGTCCCCGCTCCTGCTGGCCGAACTGGATCACGTGGCGACGCGCGAGCTCGGCAGGGAGGCTGCCATCAGCGCGGTCGACGACCTGCGGCGCTGGGTGAGCCGGGGCCGTGTCGTCCTGCCGGAGATCACGGAGGACCACTTGGGCGCCGCCCAGTCCGTCCGTGTCCGCTACGGTGCGCTGGACCTCGACCTCGCCGACGCGGTGAACGTGGCGCTTGCCGCCGACTACGACACGGACGCGATTCTCACCCTCGACCGACGAGACTTCCGGGCCGTACGCCCGTTGGGCCACTACAAGGCGTTCCGGGTGCTCCCCGACGACCTCCCGCTCTGACGCAGGACCCTCGACGGTCAAGTGCCCGCTCCCACAAGCGGCTTGGGCCCCGCCGCGCAGCAACGGCACCCCGATTGAAACAAGCCCCAGGCCGCTGGCCTGGGGCTTCAAAAGAGCGGGTGACGAGAATCGAACTCGCGCTCTCAGCTTGGGAAGCTGAGGGCATTTAAGGCTTGCTCTCGGCCTGACCTGCGACGGAGGCAAACAGGCGCACGGTAGACCGTCGATCGGTTACCCGCTATTCCCCGTGGTTCCCCGCTCGATCTGGCACGGGTCTGGCACGACCTCTTCGTCCCGAACTCTCGGCAGGTAGTCCCCGGAAGGGTCTTGGGTGCTCAATCAGCCGCGGATGGCTCTTGAGGTACAGCCTTGGTCTTTGAGGTTGCTGTACTTCCGTGCTGTACAGCAGTACGCGTAGGTGGTGCTCTGTTGCGTCAGGTTGCTGAAGGCTCGTCGGCGATGAGGTCCAGAAGCTGGTCGGGGGTGAGAGCGGCGAGCTCGACGGAGCGGTCTGCGCATACGAGCCGTGCCGCCACCTGCTGCGCCCTGAGGTCTTGGGCGCGTTCGATGAGTTCGCTGGCGCGGCGCCGTTTGCGGATGCGGTCGGCGATGTCCGCGACCGCGAGCATGGCAGATGGGATGGACACGACCAGGGACGTCACCGCGACGGGATCGACGCCCTTGGTGTCCGGATCGTTCGCCGGTTCCGTAGTCGGAGCTGGTTCGGGTTGGTAGCCCCAGCTCGAGGTCAACGCGGCGAAGCTCTTCTCGGCAGTTTCGGCGTTCGCTCCGAAAAACTCGATGATCATGTTTCCTCGTTTTCGTCGTCAGTGACTTTCAGTAGCTCATCAAGCTGGTCAACAGCGTCTGCGAAGCCAGCCTTGGCGGCAGCGGCTCGACTCGTCTGAAACATCTCTCGGGCCCGTCCGCGTTCACCTGCGGCCAGCAGAATTTGCCCCAAGTACTTCCCGACGACCGCGATGCCATCCGGCCGCTGAAGCTGCAAAAGGAGCTGAAATGAGGTGATCAGCCTCGGCGCCGCCGCGTCGAGATCCTGGCGACTCAGATCGATTTGCGCAAGGGCCCAGTTGGCCGCCGCGATGCCGTCCATATCACCGAGCTGCTCATTGACTTCCAAGCGCTTGAGCTGCAGTTCGAAAGCCTCATCGACCTCGCCCCGCTGCTGGAGGATGTCGGCGATCTTTGACCAGGTGACCGCGACCGAGCTGGTGTCACCGATTCGCTCGAACGTCGGCAGGGCGATCTCGCGGCGGATCCGCAGCGCCTCGTCGACCTCGCCCCGCTGCTGGAGGATGTCGGCGATCTTTGACCAGGTGACCGCGACCGAGCTGGTGTCACCGATTCGCTCGAACGTCGGCAGGGCGATCTCGCGGCGGATCCGCAGCGCCTCGTCGACCTCGCCCCGCTGCTGGAGGATGTCGGCGATCTTTGACCAGGTGACCGCGACCGAGCTGGTTTCACTGATCCGCTCGAACGTCGGCAGGGCGATCTCGCGATGGATCCGCGATGCCTCGTCGACCTCGCCCCGCTGCTGGAGGATGTCGGCGATCTTTCCGCAGGTGACCGCGACCTCGCGGGTGTCGCCGATCCGCTCGAACGTCGGCAGGGCGATCTCGCGGTGGATCCGCAGCGCCTCCTCGACCTCACCCCGCCGCTCGACGATATCGGCGATCTTTGACCAGGTGATCGCGACCGAGCTGGTGTCGCCGATCCGCTCGAACGTCGGCAGGGCGATCTCGCGGTGGATCCGCAGCGCCTCCTCGACCTCACCCCGCCGCTGGAGGATGTCGGCGATCTTTGACCAGGTGATCGCGACCTCGCGGGTGTCACCGATCCGCTCGAACGCCGGCAGGGCGTAC
>NZ_JBIAJQ010000005.1:0-286554 GCF_042872045.1 Streptomyces sp. NPDC005496 | reverse complement strand
GGGCGATCTCGCGGCGGATCCGCAGCGCCTCCTCGACCTCACCCCGCCGCTCGACGATATCGGCGATCTTTGACCAGGTGACCGCGACCGAGCTGGTTTCACTGATCCGCTCGAACGTCGGCAGGGCGATCTCGCGGTGGATCCGCAGCGCCTCCTCGACCTCACCCCGCCGCTGGAGGATGTCGGCGATCTTTCCCCAGGTGATCGCGACCTCGCGGGTGTCACCGATCCGCTCGAACGCCGGCAGGGCGATCTCGCGGCGGATCCGCAGCGCCTCCTCGACCTCACCCCGCCGCTCGACGATATCGGCGATCTTTGACCAGGTGACCGCGACCGAGCTGGTGTCGCCGATTCCCTCGAACGTCGGCAGGGCGATCTCGCGGTGGATCCGCAGCGCCTCCTCGACCTCACCCCGCCGCTCGACGATATCGGCGATCTTTCCCCAGGTGACCGCGACCTCGCGGGTGCTACCGATTCGCTCGAACGCCGGCAGGGCGATCTCGCGGCGGATCCGCAGTGCCTCGTCGACCTCACCCCGCCGCTCGACGATATCGGCGATCTGACCCCAGATGATGGCGACGGACCTGGTGTCGCCGGCGTCGGTGAACAGTTGGCGGGCCTGGTGGAGCTGGTTCTCGGCTTGGTCGATCTCGCCGCGAGTGATGAGGCGGCTGGCGTGGTCGTAGAGGACTGCGGCGTGGTCGGCCGGGTTGGTCTGCCGGTCGCTGGTGCGGGTCTGCTGGATGGCACGTTGGAGCAGGGTGTCGGCGTGGTCTCCGTCGCCGCTGGTGCCAGCCGCGTCGGCGACGGCCCGTAGCAGGATGAGGGGAACCTCCTGGTGGTGGCGGTCGAGGAGAGCGATCGCGTGGTGGCCGAGCTCGGCGGCGATGGAGGCCGGGCCCTGCCGCAAGGCGTCCACGGCCGCAGTGGCGCAGTCGGCGGTGATGGCCGGGTTGTCGGCGACCAGGGCCAGTCGGGTCAGCTGCAGGTCCAGGTCGCTGCCGCGGGCGGGCCGGGGTGTGGCACCGCCCCACTCGGCATACAGCGGTTCGGCGGCCACGGTGGCGAGGGCGGCTTGCTCGTCGGGGGTGAGGGGGGACAGGCGTCCGGCAGCGAGGGCGTTGACGGCCAGGGCCGGGGCGTCGGGGCGGTGCTGGTCGGGAAAGGCATCAAGGAGCCCGAGGCCGCACAGGCGGGACGCCGATCCGCCGACAGTATCTGCGAGGGTGTCGATGACGGGGTGCGGGACCGGGACGGTGAACAGGGTGCAGGCCCGCAACAGATCACGGTGGGCGGGCCCGGCCTCGTCGAGAAGAGCGTCGAGCGCCAGGTTCTCCAGGAACGCGCCGATGTCGGCGTTGTCGGCCGGCAGGTCGCCCTGCTCGAGGTAGGCCTCCATGCCGACGACGGCGGCCTCGGCGCGGGCCCGGTCGACCTGGTCGCTGTAGACCAGACGCAGCCCGATAAGGTCCTGCAGCCCGGGGTTGCCGCAGCTCACCTTCAGCGCCCGCTGGGCCAGGTCGGCGCGCTGGGTCCGGTAGTGGGCCGGGGCGAGGTCCTGCTGACGCCGTTGGAGCTTGCGCTGGGCCGCTGGCGACAGGGGCTGTAACTGGACCGGTTCCAGCCGGGTCTCCAGCCCGCCGAGAGTGAACGTGTAGCGGCTGGTGACCAGCAAGCGGCTGTCGGTGATGGCCGGGTCGAACGCGGAGAGCACGTCGGCGAGTACGGTGGCGTGCCCGGGATCGAGCCGGTGCGGGCCATCGGGGTTGGCGGTCAGGATCTGTTCGAGATCGTCGATGATCAGCAGCAGGGGTTTGTGAACGTCGTCGAGTTCCTGGGAGCACGGTCCGGCCAGCAGATCGATCAGGAGCGGTTTGAGGCGGTCGGGCTGTTCGCGGACCTCGGCGCGCCTGGCTTCGATGAGGGTGCGGGCAGCGGCATTGGTGGTGGCGGCGTCGGCGATGGCGTCGAGGATCGCGGTGGGGGTGTAGTCGCCGAACACGACCGCCACGGCGCGGTTGGGATGACGGTCAGCGATCCGGGCAGCCAGGCTCGACTTGCCCAACCGGCCCTGCCCGTGAAGCAGAACCCCGGCCCTCTGCCCACCGCGCAGAGCCCGCAGCGTGCGCTGCATCTCCGGGCGGCGGCCCACGAACATTTCCGCGGCCGCGACCGGCAGCTGGTGCTTGCGGTCCAGGAACGCCTTGGTCACATGATGCGGCGGCACCATCTGGCGTTTACGGATTCCCCCGACCAGCACACCGCCACCGGCCGGCCCCAGCCACAGCCGCGCCAGGTGCCATTCGGCGCGCTGGCGCTCTTCGGAACAGGCCAGCAGGTGGCGGCGGGCCTCGGCGACGGCCTCGGCCACCCCGACACGACGGCCCAGCTGCCGGTAGAGGCGTTCGGCGAAACGAGTGGCGGCCTGGTCGCTGACCGAGCCGTCCCAGCCGATGACCGCGGGAATCCCGGCGGCCACCAGCCCGGTGGCCATCGAATGCGCCACCGGCACGCCGGACTCGGCCATCGGGCCGCCGCGGTGGCCGGCGCCGGCGGGAACATGCCCGGCCACGTCGGCACCGGTGGCGGTCAGACAGGCCGACACGAACGCCAGCCGCGGCCGCGGAGTCAACAAGCCCACCAGCGCGTCCGCGCTCGTCGGACACCCGTCCCCTAGATCGTCTTCCATCAGCAGGACGGGGGTGGCGGGCTTGTCGGGCCCCGGGCGCCAGTTGTGCAGCCCGTGACACGACAGATGCACCACCGGCATCCCGCCCAGCTCGGACAGACGCAGGCCAAGATGCTCGGGATTGCCGGAGTCCTCGACGACGAGATCAAGGCTCGTCTCCCCGACGGCGTTGAGGATGGCCAACTCCTCGGCCTCGAAGTCCAGCTCGTGCTGGCCCCGGGGGGCCGAGGCCATGAACGCCACCCCCAGCCGGTACCCGTCCAGGGCCAGCGCCGGACTCGGCTGGCCGAGCCGACGCGCCACAGCGAACAACTCCGGCGCCTCGGCAAGGAATCCACTATCAGGGGCTGCCAGCAGCTCGTACGGGGCCCGTAGCAGCGCCCACGCCGCCGCGGACGGCCTCGCCGGCGCCCGGACCTCGAACACCAGCGGCGCCGACGCCTCATCGAGCAGACCCGTCAACTGACCCAGGTCACCGTCGAGCCACCGATACAACTCGCGCCCCACCGCGAGCAGCGCCTGGTCCTTGGAGCCATTGCGCACGGCATCCACATACCGGCCGGCGACGGCAGTGAGCAGCTCGACGTCAGCAGTCTGCAACACCCGACGGGGACCGACCCGCCGGCCATCAACGACGAGCTCAAACCTGTTGGCATCCACAACCAGCCCCGTAACCATGAACTCAGCGTAGGAACAAGGCCCCAACCGTGAGGCCAAAACGCCCGAATCTGCTGAAGCGGCTCCGCGAACACCTCGCCGGATACCGACCCAAGCACGACTGCACCAGAAGAGGGGGGGGGACCGCGGGCTTGTAAGGGCGGACGTGGTCGTTGGCATGTCCGCCCAGGTCACTACCGCCGTAGCGGCAGCCCAGGTGAACGGCGCATCTCGTTCGACAGGCATCCGCCGCGGCAGGGCATGGTGGCGGTCGCGGTCTCGCCAGGCTTGGTCGTAGCTGCTGAACTTGCTGCTATGCAGGCCGTACTTGTTTCGCTCATCGCTGTCCTCGGGACGTTGGTGAGGTTCCGCCACCGGCTACGGAACCGGTCGCCGACGAGCTTCCTGCGAGCTTCGCCACCCAGCCGCCGCCCGTTCCCGCCGTCGCCCTGCCGCCCGCCCTCGTCGACCGCGTCCAGGCCCTCGCCGAGGAACTCCATGCCGCCACCGGACAGGCAGCCGACCCCGACGCCGCCTTGCGCGCCCGCTCCGGCCCCAGTGCCCAATCGGCGGGCTGTCCAGCTCACCGCGGGCAGCACCCTCGCCCTCGCGGCCGGCGGTGGCGCCCTGGTCCTCGTCGTCGGCGCGGTCCTGGTCTCCATGCTCCTCGGGGTCGCGATCACCGCCGCCTCCGTGGCCGTCTGCGCGGTCACCGTCCGCTCGATCCTTAAGAGCGACCGCCACTGACCTCATCGTCTGTCGCGCCTCGGCCTGCCCATGCTGTCTAACCCCCTGGACAAGCCGAGGTGCCTGCCCCGACCTCTGTCACTCCCTGGAGGAATCTGCACATGCGCCTCGAGACTCCGACCGGAGTCATCCGTCAGGTGGCGAACCTCGCCCAATTCGGCGACCTCAGCAGCTACGTCCGGCAGATCCAACGACTCGGCGGCTGCGAGCGGCCCATACGGATGGAGGGCCACCGCCTCGACGTCCACGCCGCAACCGGTGAGATCGTCGGCGAAGTCGTCGACCACGACCTCCCCGCCGGACAGCTCCTCATCCGCTGCAACAATCGCCGCGCCACCCGGTGTGCTGCCTGCGCCGAGGTCTACCGCAAAGACACCCTCCATCTCGTCACGGCCGGCCTGAGCGGCGGCAAGGGAATCGGTCTGGCGGTCGCCCGACACCCGCGCCTCTTCGCCACCTTCACCGCCCCGTCCTTCGGCCCGTCCACAACCGGCCCGGCGGTGGTCGCTGCCGCTGCGGCCGTCTCCACGCCGACGACGATCCGGTCCTCGGCACGCCCCTGGACCCTGAGCGCTACGACTACCGCGCCGCCGTCCTGTGGAACGCGCACGCCGGTGCCCTGTGGGCTCGCTTAACCACCTACCTCCGTCAACAGCTCGCCTCCCGCGCGGGCATTGGACGCTCCGAGCTGCGCCACTGCCTGAAGGTGTCGTATGCCAAGGTCGCCGAGTACCAGCGACGCGGAGCCGTGCACTTCCACGCCGTGATCCGTCTCGACGGTCCCGAAGGTGCCGAGGACTCCCCGCCCGCCTGGGCCACGACAGAACTCCTCACCGACGCGATCCGCTCGGCCGCACGCCTCGCCGAGACACCCGGCCCGCTCCTCGACGGCCGCGCTGATCTACCAGCACTCCGACGACGACCGACAGCAGGAGGTCGCCGCCGGCCTCGACGCCACCGTGCGAAAGGCGCGGGCCGCCGCGGCCGGGAGATCGCCGGACAGGCCTTCTGGCACGAATCTGGCACGCGGCGAGTGATCGCCGAACACAGCAAAAAAGGCCCCGGTCGACGACCTGGGCCTTGATCATGGAGCGGGTGACGAGAATCGAACTCGCGCTCTCAGCTTGGGAAGCCACGGCGCTTGGCGGACCGGATGGCTTCTGACCTGGTCATATGCGCTCTGGCGTGGCGCCCGGAAGCGTGGGATCGCACCGCTGTTGACCGCGGTTCACCGGTTTTAAGGGCACGCCATGGGCACGCCGTCGGCTTGGAGACGAGGAGGGCCACTCTTGGTGGCTGGCGCACGGACGAGCCCTGGAAGCGAGCGTTGCCCGGAAGGTCGCCGTTGCAGGAGCACCTGGAGCAGGGCTCAGCGGCGACCGAACGACTCGGGCCGGAGGCGGCTCGGAGCAGTCCCTGCAACACGGGCCTGCTGGACACCGCCGAGGCGATAGAGCGGGCCGACTTCGAGGGGAGGGCTGCGAGGAGATGACGGGCCTGCGGGATCACGGGGGGCAGGCATGTCGTGAAGAAGCCGGGACACAGGCAGGTCCAGGGCTGAGCCTTGATGTGTCCCGTGTCAGTCACCACACCACGGGCACGGATGGCTACGGCAGCACCTCTCTAGGCGGGGACGCCGGGGTGCCTGAGCGGTGCTCCGGCCTGATGGAGGCTGGTGAGGGCCTGCCGGTAGGAGTTGATCAGCCCGGTCTCGACGTAGTCCACGCCCAGTTCCTCGCAGTAGCGGCGGACGATGGTCCGGGCCTTGCGCAGGTTGGGGCTGGGCATGCTGGGGAACAGGTGGTGCTCGATCTGGTGGTTCAGCCCGCCCAATGCGATGTCCGTGAACCAGCCGCCGCGCACGTTGCGTGAGGTGAGCACCTGGCGGCGGAGGAAGTCCGGGCGGTCATCGCCCGTCAGGATCGGCATGCCCTTGTGGTTCGGAGCGAAGAGGGAGCCGAGGTAGACGCCGAACAGGCCCTGGTGGACGGCGACGAACGCGATCGCCATGCCGGGCGGCAGCAGCCAGAGCAGGACGGTCAGGTAGAGCGCGAAGTGCGCGAACAGCAGGGCGCCGTCGAGTGTTCGGTGCTTGAGCGAGCGATTGGCCAGCGCCTTCACGCTTGACACGTGCAGGTTGAAGCCCTCCAAGGTGAGGAGCGGAAAGAACAGGAACGCCTGCCAGCGGCCGATCAGGCGGGGGAGCCCCTTGGCGGCCCGGGCCTGGTCCTGGGACCAGACCAGGAGGTCGGGGTCGAGGTCGGGGTCGAGTTCCTCGTGGTTGGGGTTGGCGTGGTGGCGGGTGTGCTTGTCCTGCCACCATCCGTAGCTCATCCCGACGCCGGTGCCGGCGATCCGGCCGGATGCTTCGCTGGCCCTGCGTCGGCGGAACACCTGGCGGTGGGCCGCGTCATGGGCGAGCAGGGCGACCTGGCCGAAGACGACGGCCAGGAAGCCGGCGACGGTCAGCGTCCACCAGCTGTCGCCGATGAGCGCGACGGCGGCCCACCCACCGACGTAGAGCGCGGCCACCACGGTGATCCGCACTGCGTAATAGCCGGGACGGCGCCCCAGCAGGCCGGCATCAGCGATCTTTCTCGACAATCGGGCGAAGTCACTGCCGGACGTCTCCGATGAACTCCGATGAAGGGGGGCGGACCGTGGTGTTGGTGGTCATGTCGCTGAAGCTCTCTGAAGGAGGCAGATGGTCAGGCGCCGCCTCGGAGTTGCTGAGACCGGGCCACAGGCAGGGATGCGCTTTCGCCGTTGCGGACACACATCGCGCGAGGAACAGGGACGACGGCCCTCTCCGCATGCGGGTTCCCTGCCAGGCGGGTCTCACACCGTGGCAGGACAGGGCCGACGGAGCGACGGCCGCGCGCCTTCAGGGAAGAACAGGGAAGAACCGGGAAGGTCGAGGGCGGCTGATCACTGAGGGGCACTCGTCACGGTGACCGGCGAGGTCTGCCGCCAGGCCGCGGTTTCCGTGATGAGGACGGCGACGGTGGCCGGGCCCGGGGTGTCAGTGGTGGCTGCCTCGACTACCGCCTCCCGGACGGCGCGGGCGACTTTCAGTGGATGGTGTCCGGGGCCGACCGCGAGGTGAACCTCGATGTGTCGGCAGGGTGGATCATCATGGTCCTCCACCCTGACCGGGCGGCTGCCCAGTACGGTGGTGAGGCGGGCGACGCCCGGCACGCCCGCTGCGACGGCCGCCAGCTCCCTGGCGAGTCCCCGCGTGGACCCTGTTCCGGTCACAGGGGGCGAGCTCCGCGCGGCCGCAGCTTCCGGCGTGGGCCTCGTGGACGTCGCCGCGGTCCGAGAAGCCACGCCTGCCTCCGGAACCTCACGGAGATCCGTTACGCGCATGTCAGCCGTCACCGTGGCCAGCCCGAGCTGTTCAGCGGCCGCGCCCAGGAGCGCGCTCCTCAATTCTTCGGCGGTCTCCGGCAGCGGCCGCACGAGGGATGCGGTGAAGGCGGCCTCGATGGTGAGCGGGCCCGGCGGTAGCGCGCTGGCCGGCGGACGGACGGCCGGCTCGGACACGGGTTGGTGCGGCGCCGACCCGATGCGCAGGGACTCCAGTCGGACACCGGGAATCTCGGCGGCGGTGCGCCCGAGGGCTTGGACGGCCGCTTGCTCGGTGATCCACGTCCCGTCGTCGGGCCCGCCGAGCGGGAGCAGCCGGCCCAGGTGCAGCCGGCTTCGTACTGCCTGCGTCCACGCCTCGGTCACTGGCCTCTCACCCTTCTTCCACGGCCGCGGTTCTTGTCACGCGGCGCTCTGCCCGAGTGTCCGCGAGAGCTCGGGGCAGGGGCCTCAGGCCCCCTATCGGACCACCCCGTCTCACGCCCTATAGACGGGCAAAAGGTACTAAAAATACTATAATCGGAGTAATGGATGCTCTGTGGCCTCGCGAGGGAGGAATATCCCGATGACTGAGAACACCGGCGTCAAGCTCGGCGCTGCGCCCGGGTCTCGCGGCCGGACGACCATCGCTGAAGTGGTGGTGGAGAAGATCGCCGGAATGGCGGCACGGGACGTGCTCGGCGTCTATGCCCTGGGCAGCGGATTGGCCCGCTCGATGGGATCCATGCGCGAGCGGATGCCCGGCGCCGGCAGCGGCAGATCCGCCACGCGCGGGGTCAGTGTCGAGGTCGGAGAGCTGCAGGCGGCCATCGATCTGGAGCTCGTCGTCGAATATGGCGTCGCGATCACGGACGTGGCCGCCGCGGTGCGGGAGAACGTGATCTCCGCGGTGGAGCGGATGGCGGGCCGGGAAGTCGTGGAAGTCAACATCACGGTCAGCGACGTGAAACTGCCGGACGACGAGGAGGACGAAGGGGAGGAGCGGCAGCGGATCCAGTAGCAGCGGGGCGGAACAGCCCACTTGAGTGAAGGAGCGCGAAATGAGCAGGGCCGTGGTGGGCTTGATGGCCGGAATGGCGCTGGGTTTCGCCGCGTATTTCGGTGACTTCTGGGCTTTCCTGCTGGTGCTGGTGCTGGGCCTCGTCGGCCTCGTCATCGGGCGGTTCACGGAGGGTGATCTCGAACCGGGCGACTTCGTCCGCCGCCGGGACCGGCAGGATCGGATCCGTGACGACCGGCGCCAGGCTCGGGGAGACTGGCGGCGGTGAACGGGGAAGCCGATGAGCGTCCGGGCGTCCCCCGCGGGGAGCGCGGGGCGACCGCCGTCACCGACCGGGTCGTCGCGAAGATCGCGGCCCGGGTGGCGCGCGAGGCGCTGAGCCGGTTCACCGAGCCGGCCGGCCACGTACCACCCGGCCGCCGGACGCCACACGTGAGCACATCCGTACGGCGGGCGCCGGAACGGACCACCGCAGGACGGGACGCCGAGTCCGCCGCCGGACGGCAGGCGGTGCTCGGCGAGGCGCGGCTGCACATCACCGTCGAGCTCGGCTATCCGTCCGACATCGGGGCGCAGTGCGCCGCGGTGCGCCGGGAGGTCACCGAGCGGATCAGGGCATGGGCCGGCATGGAGGTGTCCGACCTCGCGGTGTCGGTCGGGCAATTGCACTCGGCCTATACGCGGCACACGGACCGGGAGAGGGTGAGATGAGCGCGAACACCTCGCGGCAGCCGACCGGTGACAGCGACCTCTCCTCCGGTCCGGGACAGGCGGCTCCGACCGCCGACGGCACCCCGGGGGCCGCCGAGGACGCGACGAAGGTGATCGACGGATCAGGCCGGTCGACGCACCGTTTCTGGTCGTCGCGGCGGATTCCCGCGGCCTTGGCGGCCCTGCTGTCCGCCGCGGCCGTCGGGTTTCTCCTGTACGACGTGGTCGCGGTGCGGGCAGGCCGTAATGCGATGCGCTGGCGGCGGCGGCTCGCCGAGGAACTGGCGACACGGCCCCTGGACGACGTCTGGATGATCGTCGGGGCCGCGGTGGCGATGGCCCTCGGCCTGTGGCTTTTCCTGCTGGCGGTGACGCCGGGACTGCGTCGGCTGCTGCCCATGCGGCGGCCCACCGGTATCCCTGGGACAGAGGACGTCCGAGCCGGGCTCGACCGCCGCGCGGCCGCTCTGGTTCTGCGCGACCGGGCCGTGCGGGTGCCCGGTGTCCAGTCGGCGCAGGTCGATGTCGGCCGCCGGAAGGTCAAAGCCCGGGCGCGGGCACATTTCCGCGATCTTGAGGAGGTCCGCGCGGACCTGGACGCCGAGCTGGGCGAGGCCGTTGCGTCCTTGGGCCTGGCCCGGCAACCCACACTGGCCGTGCGCGTCCGGCGCCCCAAGAAGGGCTGAGGTGATCCTGATGCTCAAGACGGTGAACCGGGTGCTGCTCGGGCTTCTCGGCCTCGGACTGTTCGCCCTGGGCGGCGGCGTGCTGCTGGGCGCACTGGACCTGCCACGCCACTGGGACTTCGACGTGCCGGGCTGGTGGCCCTTCCGTGGGCCGGACGATGTGGTGCTGGGCACCTGGGGACGCACCCGGTGGCGGGAAGAGGACTGGTGGTGGCCGACCGTCATCGCGGTGCTCGTCGTGCTGCTGGCCCTGCTGCTGTGGTGGCTCCTCGCGCAGCGTAGACACCGCCTGGACCAGGTCCTCGTCGACAGCGAAGAGGGCGCGCCGGCCCGACTCAACGGCCGCACCCTGGAGAACGTCATCGAGGAGGAGGCACAAGCCCTGGACGGGGTCTCGCGGGCCCATGTCCGGCTGACGGGCCGACGTACCGCTCCCACCGCACGCGTACGGCTGCTGTTGGAGCCTCACGCCGATCCGACACGGGCTCTCGGGCGGCTGAGCCGCGAAACACTCGCCCACGCACGAGACTCGACCGGCCTGGACCGCCTTCCCTCGGAGGTGCGACTCCGGGCAGCCCGCCACCGCGCCGAACGCACCGCCTAGGGTCCGCTGGGCGGAAGCCCGGTGGGGGTAGCGGCTGCGAGGCGCCCGGGATTCCCGGAACCCGAGCGTTCCGGTACGCGGAGGATCAAACCGACAGCACGCTGCCCGGGGTACTCGTCTCGCCGACGCGGAGCGCGAAGACACCGGCCCTTGGCGGCTTTGTGCGCCGGGGCCGCACGTACCACTTCTCGGCCGACGCGACATCGAGCACAGGCGCAGCGTGTCGTGCCGTACCGAGAGACCACGCAGATCTCGCACGGCCCTTGCCAGGAGGCATCCCGTCATGCTCCTCTTCCTGACCCTGCTCATCGCCGGAATCGCTCTGGTCGCCATAGGCGTGGCCGTCGACGGCATGCTCTACCTGATGTCCATCGGCGTACTGCTTCTGATTGTCGATCTGCTCTACCTGGCGACCCGCTCCATCTGGCGCTCCACCCGGCGCCCGGCCCGCTGACCGGCTCCCGAATGCCCAGGACCAGAGTGCGATGTTCGGGATCGGCTCGTGCAGCAAGGCGTGAGGGGTGTCGCGGGGGAGGGAACGGGAGAGAATTTCGCGCTGTACCGCAACCGCCTCATCAACGCCGGCTTCCTCTGGGGGCCTTCGCGGCCCTCACCGCCTCACCGGGAGCCACGGCTCACCACCGACGTCGACGCGAGCACGGAGACTGGCATGCCGCCGCACCACGGCTCTTGTTGAACCGCTTCCTCGGCCAGCTCCATCACTGCCTCAAGACCCGGCAGTTCGTCGACGAACAACGGGCCCTTCGCGCCGATGGCTCTGATTCCGGAAGCGTCGAGCGCTCAGACATGGTCAGGGCCGCTGTCGGCTTGCCGCTCACCCGCCTGCCCTGTCCGCTCCCGTTGCCCTGCTCAACTGGGCGGCGAGAGGGACGGCGGTCTTCTCCTCAGACCCTCTTTGGCAGCTGCACGAAGCCAGACCTCCGAGCTGTCCCCATCGGCCTTCAGCACCCGCGCGGTCACCACTACGGGATTCAGACGGCGGCACCGCCGCTGGCAACGATGCGGATAGTTTCCTCCTCACCAAGGCGAACTGTCCTGCTCGTCGGCGACGCCGCCGGCTACATGGACGCCCTCACCGGCGAGGACATCGCCCTCGCACTGGCCACGGCCGGGGCCGCCGTCCGCTGCCTGACCACCGGACGCCCTGACACGTACGAGCACGCCTGGGCCGGACTGACCCGCCGCCGCCGACTGCTGACCGGCGCCCTCCTGGCCGCCACCCGCCGCCCCGCCACCGCCCGCCTCGTCGTCCCCGCAGCATCCCGGCTCCGCCCACTGTTCTCAGCAGCGGTCCACGCACTGCAGTAGTGGTAGGCCGGACCTGGAGACCGCCTGTGTCCCGTGGCCGGGCACAGAGATCGTCTCGCCCTGTGGCCCGGAGGTCCGCTGCAGCCAGAAACTCACCTAGGCCAGGACGGAGGCACGAGCGCCGACCTACTCAGCCTGCACCCACGAGGGACTGTCAGCGTCATTGATCAGCCCCCTGCGCAGTGACATCAATCGCCCTCGACTGTCCACATCCTGAGATGGGGCGGCTTCGGGCCGTCTTTCCCATTGGGGCAGGACTACCATGCTGTACAAGCGTCCCAGACCCCGGCGGCTTGTCGTTGAGCGACACAGATGGCTGCGCGGAGCGGACCTCTCGTCCGTCACCCGACGCATCCCTGGAGAGAACCGGGCGGACCCCATGTCCTGTTGCGCAGGCCCTCGGACCGGCCGTTGTTCCGCCTCCGCCGCACGTACGTCCCTGTCGGCGGCGCGTCAGGAGGAGCCGAGGCTCCCGGCGTCCCCATCTCGCTGCCTGATGGTCTTCTGGACCGAGGCGTCATGCCCCTCCCACAGCTCGCCATCTATCGTCATGACCGACGGAAACGGGCACTGATCACCCTGGCTGGTGAGATCGACCTGGATACGGCACCGCTGGTGTGCGCGGCGCTGGCGCGATGCCTGAGCGACGGCATCCGCGTCCTCGATGTCGACCTCACCCCTGTGACCTTCTGCGACTGCAGCGGCCTCAACGCCTTCCTCTACGCCGCGCAGCGGACCAGGGAGGCCGGCGGGACCCTACGACTGCACAATCCGCCGCCGTCACTGGCGCACATCCTCGACCTCGCCGGTTGCGGGTTCCTGCTTCTCGGCCTTCCGCTCGGGCATCTTCCACCGGCTCTCGGGGACGTCCCCGACCCGGTCGTTCCGGCCCTGCCGGACCGGAGTGTTCCGCTGGTGACCGTCCTCACGGGCGATGTGCGGTGATGGCCCAGCCCGGACAGGGGCAGCCGCACGAGCGGCATGCGGGCGAGTCGTCCACCATGGACGCGGCGCGGTTGCGCCGCGTTAACCGCTGGCTGGCGCAGGACCTGGGCGAGGAGCTGGGGGATCTGTACGTCGACTCCCGAGAGACGTCCGCCGCTGAGGCGTACCGCAGCCGCAGCCGCCAAGACTTCCTGAACCGTCTCACCGGCGACATCCGGCGGTCGGGGTTCGCCATGGTGATCGCGGAGACGGACCACCTGGTGGGATGCGCCTTCGGGTTCCCGGTGGGCAGTGACGGCATCTGGTGGCTCGGGTTCGACGGAGCACTGCCGCAGAGCATCGAGCAGCTCACCGCGTCCGGCGGCGTCTTCGCGATCACCGGCATCCTGGTCCGGCCACACCCACAGGACCAGGACGTGGCCCGCCGTCTGCAGGAGCGGCTGCTGAGCGGCCACCAGGCATCCCTCGGCGCCACCTTGGTGGATCCGGGAGATCACCCGACCCTCGCGTCGCTCCGCTCCTGGGGATGGCTGGACCTGGGAGAGGTGCGGCGGCCGGCGGACCCGACCATGTTCCGTGCGCTGGTACTCCCCCTCGGGGAACGCACGACGGCGCGGCTGGAGGGCCTGGCCCACGATGCCTGGACGCGGTGGCCCGGATGAGGGCCGACAGCCGGTCGGCCCGCATCCAGGTGCTGGTCGCCGAGCAGGCCGCCCGCCGCGGCGCCCCGGTCGGTGTGGTGGACGTGTGCACCGCGGCCGTGGCCGCCTTGCCGGTCGGCGGAGCCGGGGTGTCGGCGATGTCCCGGACCGCAGCAAGCCATCCGCTGTGCAGCACCGACGACATCAGCGAGCAGTTGGAGGAGCTCCAGCTCACCCTGGGCGAGGGCCCCTGCGTGGACGCCTTCACCCACGGCGCGGCCGTCCTGTCCCCCGATCTGCTGACCGGCGGGCTGCAGGACCGCTGGCCCGTGTTCGCCGACGCGGCCCTGGAAGCCGGGGCACGCGCCGTCTTCGCACTCCCCCTGCAGATCGGGGCGATCAGCCCGGGAGTCCTCGACCTGTACGCCGACGTGCCGACCGTGCTGGACGCGGAGCAGCTGGCCGACGCGCTGGCGTTCGCCGATCTCGCGACGCTGCTCCTGCTCGACGCGCGGATCGACGGGACGGGCGCGCAGGCCGGCGCACCGTCCCGGGACCACGGCTTGGAGGACCTGGGTGGATACCGGGCGGAGATCGACCAGGCCACCGGCATCCTCACCGTCCAGCTCGGCGTCGGCATCGACGAAGCCTTCGTCCGGCTCCGCGCCTACGCCTATACGCAAGGGCGCCGGCTCGCCGACGTGGCCGCCGACGTGGTGGCCCACCGACTGCGCTTCCTCCCGGACAGCGAACCGAAACGGACCGACAACGGCAACTGACCCATCGGCTCAGGCCGACGAACGTGCTGCGCTTCCCGCCCCCTCCCGGCGGGACTAGTCTCAATCGAGGGTGTCACGATGAATCAGCAGCTTTTGGCCAAGACTTTCGTCGAGCTGGCCGACAACCTGGTCGCGGACTTCGACCTGATCGATTTCCTGCGCCTGCTGACCGACCGCTGTGTGAGCATGCTCGACGCGAGTGCCGCCGGGCTGCTGCTCGCCGACCGGGACGGCAAACTGCGCGTGATGGCGGCCTCCGACGAAGAGATGCGCCTGCTGGAGCTCTTCCAGCTGCAGAACGACCAGGGGCCGTGTCTTGAGTGCTTCAGTACCGGTGCGCAGGTGATCGTCCCCGACCTGACGCGGGAGGCCGACCGCTGGCCGCGCTTCGTCACGGCGGCCCACCGCAGCGGGTTCGGCGCGGTCCAGGCCCTGCCGATGCGCTTGCGTGACGAGACCGTGGGCGCCCTGAACCTCTTCCGCGCCGCGCCCGGCCCCTTCGACGCGCCCGACACACTCATCGCCCAAGCCCTGGCCGACGTAGCCACCATCAGCCTCCTGCAGCAACGGTCCGCCCACCGCAGCACCGCGCTCAACGAACAGCTGCAGACCGCGCTGAACAGCCGCGTACTGATCGAACAGGCCAAGGGCAAACTCGCCGAACGCCAGAGCATCGACATGGAACGGGCCTTCACCGCCCTGCGCGGGTACGCCCGCGCCCACAACCGGCGACTGTCCGATGTGGCCCGCGCCTTCATCGACGACTCCGAACCCCTCCCCGGGCTGGTGACCTGACCACCCTGGCGCGGGCTGTCGCCTCCGCGGACGCTGCCGAGGCGGCTCTGGCAGTGGCACGGGGCGGCGTTCACAGCCGGCGCCAGCGAGCCGAGGCGAAGGAGAAGGCACCGAAGAGGATCAGCCCGATCGCGACGGCGACCAGGAGCCACGGTCCTACCGATGTCTGTGCGAAGCTCCGGAGCGTCGCGTCCATGCCCTTGGCC
Organism: Streptomyces sp. NPDC005496; assembly: GCF_042872045.1. NCBI lineage: Bacteria > Bacillati > Actinomycetota > Actinomycetes > Kitasatosporales > Streptomycetaceae > Streptomyces > Streptomyces sp. NPDC005496. The sequence continues at coordinate 271,396 of NZ_JBIAJQ010000005.1, read as the reverse complement.
TCGTCCGGATCGAAGCGGACGGCTGCCACCAGGACGAAGACCCCGGCCGCGGCGAACACCACGCCACGCGCCACGCCTCCCCCCACGCCCAGAGCGGTGACGACCTGCTTCGTACGCCGGCTCATGCCGCCGGTGTCCAACTGCTTCAGGAAGCTCCGCATGGCCGCCCGGACGGCGAGTACCGCGCCGATGCCGATCAGGAGGCAGCCTGCGGCCCCCACCAGCACCTGCCCGTACGACAGTTTGAGCGCCGATGCCGTCCAGTCCTGGGACTGCGCGTTGCCGCTGGAGCCCTGCCCGCCCCCGGCGGCGTACACCGCCGTGGTCCAGCAGACGAAGGCGTAGAAGACCGCCCGCCCGCCGTCCAGCGCGCGCGAACCCGCCTTCCGCCGGGGCCCCCTTGTGACCACGGCGCGGGCTCCCCGCCAGAGCGCCATGGCCGCGAAACTGACCACCAGCGCCCAGAGCATCCCTTTCCCGAAGGGCTGCGTCGCGATCTCGTGCAGCGCGCCCTGCCGGTCCGCCTGGCCGCCGCCGCTCCCGACGGCGATCCGGATGGACAGCAGCCCGATCAGTACGTACACGATGCCGCGCGCGACAAAGCCCGCCCGCCCTGCGGCGGTCAGCGTCTCGCGCTCCGTGGAACGGGCCGCGGACTTCGCGCCCCGGCCACGCCCTTGTGCGGTGGACGACGTCACGGAGTCCTCCCCATGGTGTGGACGCGCGATACGCGCCGTAGCCGGTCGCGGTTGGCCCGGCCGACGCGTTCGGTGACCCGGCCCCGCAACACCTGTGCCTTGTGCCTGATGGTCCGTCCGACGCTCATGGCAGCCTCCTGCCGGTTTGGTGAGTGGGCGCCCGCGTGATCGCCGTACAGGCCGTTGATCCCGCGGGCAGGATCGAGCCTCCCGAACGGACTACTCGCGGCGGCTACGACCGCGCCCGCGCATCGCGAAACCGACGATCCAGAGGACCAGGAGGGCGGCGGCGACCCACCACAGGATCTGCAGGGTGAAGCCGAACCCGAAGACCACCAGGATCAGCAGAAAGAGAAGAATCCAGATCATTGCCGGGCCTCCAGATCGCGGGGATTTCCTGATGTCCGCGGGGTCCGGGCGAAGCGGGAAGGTGGAATGCCGCGCCCGAATGATCCGGAAGTGGCATGGCCCTACACCGTGCTGCCAGTCAACGCCCGGCATCCTCCCTTGTCAACGCGGTGTCGACACTGAGGAGTTGGGGGAGCTGAGCAGGGGCCGCCGGGGTGAACGGAGCCGCGGCGGGTGGTTCGGCCGGCTCGGTCGGCGACGTCGGCAGGATGTGGTCCTCCCACCAGGACAGGGCCATCACGACGGCGAGCAGGACAAAGGGAGTTGAAGCCGGAACGATCAGCGCGTACATGCGTGCCGCCTGGTTCGGGATGCGTGCGACGCGGCGGACAGCAGCTCGTTGCCCGCTTGAGGCACATCGGGCGCGCCGGGACCACGTGACTCCGAGCGTGTGCGGGAACGGCCTCGCTCGTGACGCGGCGGGTCCCGGCACCGATGTGCAGGGTGCGCCCCCGGAAGGAGCGCGAGAGGTGATCGACGCTGCCGGGGGCAGGGGCGGCATGGAGCACGCTAGCCCTCGCGGCGGGTTTCCGACAGGTGTCAAGCAGCCATCCACGCCTGACGGACGCGCTGACCTCGCACGGTATCCAGGACCGTTGGGCAGGACTACGCTCTGGTGTGAGGCCCCAGTCCCCGGTTTCGACGCAGTGTCCAACTCCCGGGGAGGCCCACCGTGTTCGTCCTGCTCCTCATCCTCATCGCCGCCCTGTTCGGCCTCGGCTTCCTTCACCCGATCTGGTGGGTGGCCGCAGCGGTGCTGGTCTACGGCGCGACCCGGCACGCCCGCGATCGTGGCGGAGGCCGGGGCCGCGGCGGCGGTTCCGATCTCGGGGACTACCGCGACTACGAGGAGCGCCGGGACCGTCAGGACCGCTGGGACCGCCGCTACAGCCGCCAGAACCGGGCGCGCTGGCAGCGCGAGGACCGTCGGGACCACGAACACCACAGGTGACTCGTGGAGGGACCTGGCAGTCATGTGTGCCGGACGGCTTCAGCCGGGCCGGGCACGTCGAACTCATTGAGAGGTGCATGTCATGCATCGCACGACCCTGTTACATGAGGACTACTGGAAGCTGCGGGCCGAGGCCACGTGGGGGAACGCAGCCGCTGGAGACGTTCTCGTCGCACTGCGCGACGAGAACGATCAGCTGCGGCGGGCGCTGGCCGGCCGCGCCGTCATCGACCAGGCCCGCGGCATGATGATGGTCCTGACCCCTTGCACCCGCGGGACGGCCAGGGACCTCCTGGTCGACATCTCGCGGCAGTGCCACACCAAACTTGCCGAGGTGGCCGCGGCCATGGTCGCCGCCTGGGAGGGCAAGCCGCTTCCGGAGCGGATGCAGCGGGCGCTGCGGCGTGCACTGCGGCGGCTTTACGCGGAAGCCGACGGTGCGACTCGCCCCCCGGCCGATGAGCGGTCCAGGTAGGGAGCGGCCATGATCCACGCAGCCGACGTCCGGGAATGGCGCAACCGCGACGTCGTCGACAACGAGTCGCACAAGATCGGTGTCCTGGAGGCGGTCTACGTGGACACCACCACCGACGACCCGGCCATGGCCACGGTACGGACCGGACTGCCCACCCGGCACCGCCTGGTTTTCGTCCCCCTTCAGGACGCGATCGCCGGGCCCGACTATCTCAAGGTCGGCTATGTCAGAACGTCGGTGAAGCAGGCCCCGTCGATCGGCACCGACGGCGTGCTTCCCGCCGAGCAGGAGGAAGCGATCTTCAAGCACTACGGACTGCCCTACCAGGCCGGTGCGGCCGGCGAACGGCAGCTGCGGTAGGAGCCGTCAGGGCAGGGCTGTAGTTGCGGAGGAGAGCACGGGGGGACCGTGCCCCAATTCGCTGCGGTGCATGGTCCCCAGACGCTTGGGGACGGAGACGCGACGCTCATCCGGGACGGTCCCCCTGACACGTCGTCACGGGGACCGTCCCCGTTCCACTGCACGGTCCCGGTCTCCGAGGGGACCGAAGGGGCTGCTGCGGGGACGGTCCCCGTCGCTGGGGACGCTCTGGGGACCGGCAGGAAAGGCCCTCTGAGCTGCCGTTTCAGAGGGGACCGGTCCCCGGAAGCCGTCGGCACGGTCCCCGGGACGCGGTCCCCGAAGTGCTCATCGGGACCGTGTACGACAGGTTCGGGACCGACGGTCGTAGCCATGGCAGCTGCCATGAGGAGCGAATCAGGGCCGCGTCACGCAGCTCGGTGTCGGTCCCTCCGGGCAGCGGCGAGGTCGACGCGCGAGGGGTGGGGAATCGTTCGTACGGCATTGCCCCGGGCGGCTCCGTCTGGGGTCGCCCTGCGTTGGCGGCAGGGGGAGCCCACGGGTGCGTGGCACCAGTCGCACCGGACACTGAGCGCATCGGGGACGCCCTCGGCGAGGGCGGCCTCGCGCGCGGCGCGCGTCGGGCGGTAGCGGGCCAACTCGGCGCGGACGGCGGCGGGATGCACGACCCGATCTCGCTCAGCCGCTCCTCGACGTCGCGAGGCCGGCCACCGGTGGTGATCTGGTGGTGTGTCGAAGGGGCGGCAATGCCGGCGGCGACCGCGTTCCGGGACCGGAGCAGCTCGGCACGCCAGGCGGCCGGATCGTCGGGGTCGGCGGCCGGGGTGGGGTCGGTGTGCCGGTCGAGGCGGTCGCGTCGGTGGGCACGCCATCTGCGGGCGATATCCACGGGCAGGATCGGGTACGGCGAGTCGAGGACGTGGGACCGTATCGCCTTGCGGACGTCCCAGCCGTGGTCGGTGGCGAAGGGGACGTCGTCGAGCAGCTCCTGCCACTGGGCGATCTGGTCACGGGCTTCGCCCGTGCCGGTGCGGACGGTGCGGGGGTCGAGGCGGCCGATGTATGCGAGGACAGCTGCGACTTCGCGTCGGTCCAAAGGCGGTTACTCCGTTCCGGTCGGTTCGTCGAGTGCGGCGAGCAGGGCGACCATGTGTGCTTCGGAGCGCGTCATGCCGGTGGGCGGGGTGGTGGTGCCACCGGGCGGGGCGTAGAGGTTGGGGCGGCCAGGGGCGGGGGTGTGTTCCCGGGCGATCCACGCGCGCCAGTCGATGGCCCATGCGGCGGCGGTGCGGGGCGCTCATGGAGTCCGGTAGGCGCGCCACTTCTCGTCCGCTGCGTGCAGGGCGTGCTCGCCGAGTCGGTCGAGGTGGCCGTGGTGCTGGAGCATGGAGTACGTCGTCGCCCCGGCCCGCCACCTCGCGCCCAGGCCGGCGAACCTCACCCACGTGCAGGCGGCGGCGCTGCCGCCGGCCGCGCTGACCGCCTGGCAGGCCCTGGTGGACACCGCCGGGGTGCGCGCCGGTGAGCGGGTGCTGGTGCACGCGGCGGCCGGCGGGGTCGGCCACCTGGCCGTGCAGATCGCCAAGGCCCGCGGCGCGTACGTCATCGGCACGGCCAGCGCCGGCAAGCACGACCTGCTGCGGCAGCTGGGCGCGGACAAGGTGATCGACTACCGCACGGTCCGCTTCGGGGACGCCGTCGGGGACGTGGACGTGGTGCTGGACGGGCTCGGCGGCCAGAACGCCGAGCGGTCCCTGACGGTGCTGCGCCCGGGCGGCCGGCTGATCACCCTGCCCGGCCCCGACGACGTCCCCGACGACGTCCCCGACGACGTCCCCGGCCACGTGCGGGCGGTGTGGATGCTGGTCGAGCCCGACCACCTGGGTCTGCGCGAGATCGCCGCCCTGGCCGAGCGGGGCGCGCTCACGCCCGTGGTCGAGACCGTCGTCCCGCTGGCCGAGGCCGCGAAGGCGCACGAGGTCGGCGAGCAGGGCCGCACCACCGGGAAGATCGTCCTGAGCGTCGCCTGACGCCGGCCGCCCCGGCCGGGTCGGCTGCGGGCAGGTGGAGCGGGACCGGAGTCCCGGGACCGACCGGTCCCGGGACTCCGGGCGCGGCCGAACGGGACGGGGCGGACCTGCGGGCACGGCCGGACAGGACGGAACTGCGGCTCGGGGCTTCGGAGGGGGCGGGGCTGCGGCTCGCGGGGGTGCTTCGGTGACGGCCGGGGCGGCTCGCACGGGGCGGAGACAGGGCTGCGGCTCGGGCCGGAGGGGTGTCTTCGGTGGTGGCCGGGGCCCGCTGCTGCCGACGGGTGCACGCGGCCGGTATGTGGCACCGGGGAGGGCGCGTTGCGGGCCCAGGACGCCCTCGGTTGAAAATAATCCTGAGCAGACTCATAATTGAGTGCACTCGGGTTGAGTGAGTGAGGCGAGGTCCCATGGCCACGCCGAATTGGCTGATCCGGCCTCACGCCTGGATAAATAGGATGAAGACAAGGAGTAGTGCCCCATGCGAGCGTTCGTCGTCACCAAGTACAAGGAGCCGCTGCAGGAGGCGGACGTCCCCGAACCCACCGTGGGGGAGCACGACGTGCTCGTCCGGGTGGAGGCCGCCGGACTGAATCAGCTGGATGAGAAGATCCGCGCCGGTGAGTTGAAGCAGATCCTGCCCTACAAGCTGCCGCTGATCCTGGGCAACGATGTCGCGGGCACTGTCATCAGCGTCGGGACGGCGGTTCGCGGCTTCAGGCCCGGAGACGAGGTCTACGGTCGGCCCGACCAGGACCGCATCGGCACGTTCGCCGAGCGCATCGCCGTGGCGGAGGGCGACCTGGCGCTCAAGCCCGCTTCGATCAGCATGAATGAGGCCGGCTCGCTGCCGCTGGTGGCGCTCACGGCGTGGCAGGCGCTGGTGGAGCGCGGGAAGGTGCGGCCCGGGCAGAAGGTTCTCATCCACGCCGGGGCCGGCGGGGTCGGTTCGATCGCGATCCAGCTCGCCGCGCACCTCGGTGCGAGCGTCGCCACGACCGCCAGCGGGTCCAACGCGGACTTCGTGCGCGCGCTCGGCGCGGACACGGTGATCGATTACCGCAGCCAGGACTTCGAGCAGCTCCTGACCGGCTACGACCTGGTGCTGGACAGCCTCGGTGGGGAGACTCTCGAGAAGTCCCTGCGGGTGCTCAAGCCCGGCGGCAAAGCCATCGAGATCGCTGGTCCCCCAGAGCCCACTTTCGCGCGCGAGGCCGGCCTCAACCCGCTGCTGCGCCTGGGGGTCGCCGCCTTGAGCCGCAAGATCCGCAAGCAGGCGAAGAAGCTCGGCGTGACGTATGAGTTCATGCTCATGCGCGCCAGCGGCGACCAGCTCCGCCAGATCACCACCCTCATCGACCAGGGCGTGGTGCGTCCGGTCGTGGGAAAGGTGGTCGGCTTCGACCAGACCCCGCAGGCGCTGCAGTCCCTGTCCCAGGGCGGCATCCGCGGCAAGGCCGTCATCGACAACAGCTGACCCGCCGCAACCGCGACGGGCGACACAGAACGCACGAGGACACCACCCATGTCTGTCGCCTCCCAGTCGGTCGGACGGCGCGAGCGGAACAAGCAGGAGAAACTGGACCGCATCGTCGCTGCCGCCAGTGAACTGTTCGCCGAACACGGCGTCGATGAGGTCACGACCCAGCAGATCGCCGACCAGGCCGACATCGGCACCGGGACCCTGTTCCTTTATGCCAAGACCAAGGGCGAACTCCTCCTCCTTGTCCAGAACGCCAAGTACGTCGAAGCACTTGAGCAGGGCCGGGCGGACGCCGAGACCGTCCCGGGCGTGCTGGACGCGGTGCTGACGATCGTCCGGCCGATCGTCGAGTGCAACCGCATCCAGATCGACAACGGACGCACCTACCTGAGAGAGATGGTCTTCGGCGACCCCGAGGAGCCCCGGCACGGCGCGGCGCTGGCCATCGTCGCGCAGACCGAGGAGGCCGTCGCCGCCGTGCTGCGCCGAGACGATCGGGTCGCAGAGAGCGACGCCGCGACGCTGGCACACATCGTGTCCGCCGTGATGTTCCTCAGCATGGCGGCAGGCGTGAACATCGCCTTGAGCGTCGAGGAGATCGTGCAGGACATCCGCAGGCAGGTCGACGTCCTGCTGCCTCGCTGAAGCGCGGCCAGCCGGAGCCGCAACGGCAGCGATCTAATGCTGTGACCGCGTAGGTTCGCCGGGTTGGATCAGGCTGCGGTTGTGAGGGGGCGTCCGCCTCATCGGGTGCCTTTCTCGCTGCGGATGCGGGTGCCCCCTGCCCCGGTAGCGCGGTCTTGGGGCACAGCGAGGCGCTTCGCGCGAGGCCACGACCGAGTCCTCCATGGCCTCGCCGACTGCGACCCGCCCGCTCCGCCTCTCTCGCGGCAGCATCACGGCCCTGGCCCCGCCGCTTTGCGTCCGCGACTTCCCTAGCCTGCCGCCCATTAGTGGCGCAGGTCACTAATGCGTCTCGCCATTCGCGAAAATCAGCTGATATGTCATCAGAGACGGCCCTTCGATGTCCCTTTCGATGGCGCCTCGGCGCGGCTTAGGGCGCGCGGAGGGCACGCAACCCCCAAATTGGACTGGACAACAAACAAACCCCAGGCCACTGACCTGGGGTTTCATCATGGAGCGGGTGACGAGAATCGAACTCGCGCTCTCAGCTTGGGAAGCTTGGGTCTTCTGGAGGCGGTAACTCTTCTGACCTGCGGTGGGCCTAGAACGGCGGTCCGGGTGGTTGCCGACTTGTTCCCCGCTGTTCCCCGTGGTTCTCCGCGAGATCTGGCACGCATCTGGCACGTCCACGAGGCCAGGCCCCCGGCGTCCTGCTCGGCCGGTGCCAGCTTCAGGGACCGATCGATGGCGGTTGCGTCGATGACCATGAGTGCACGCTTGTCCGCCGGGGTCGCCTCCGGGGCCGGTGCCCCATGGCGCGGTGTGATCAACGAGATTGCAACTACGGGAGCAGTGCGGTCTTGCGGCAGGTTCGGCAGAGGGTCTTTCTCAGCGCTTCCGCCTGGTCGAGAGGCATCGGCGTGACGCTGTGCGTCCCGACTCCCTGGGTGGTGTTCCCCAGTTGCCCGGAGCTGATGTCCGCGCAGTTCTCGTAGAGGTGGTAGCGGTCTCCTCGCTCAGGCACGTATACGTCACTCATGCCAGCTCCTTCGTTGGAGAGGTCGGGAAGATCCCGCCGTGACGGGGGATCGGCGCGGCGGGGCCTGGCGCTGGCCGGGCCGGTTGATGAGGCGTCAGCGGCGGCGGAACACGCAGATGAGGCCAGCGCGTTCATCGCCGCTGAGGGTCTTGCTCTCAGCTGTCGCCATGTTGGCCAACACCCACCCTTCGGCTTCGATGGCTTCGATCTGCTCGCCTACGCCGGTCATCGGTCCGGTGTAATCGATGCTGCCCCCGCTCGCCTCGATGATCTTGTAAACAAGGACGGCGCGTCCTTCGGCGTAGGCCGTACGCGCTTCGTCAGTGGCACCGTGCACCTTGGCGTTTTTGATGGACTCGACGAACTCGGCACCGAACGCCTTGGCGTTGTTGATGAACCCCATGGCTCCCCCCCAGGAATGTTGAGATGAAAGATCCATCGTCCCGACCGGTGTGGACGGTGTGAAGGGGTGTGACGTGGCTGTGACGTTTCCCCGCACAGACGTCGAGCCAGCGTATCTGCGGTACCTCTTCCGGTACTGCATTGAGGCCCGGTGCGAATCGTCCGTCCTGCCAGAGACCTGGCGTGTCTCTTTGGACGATCGCCTCATCGATCATGAGACGGGCGTCGACCTTGACGGATACGTCTGGGGCGTGAAGTGGCACTCCCTGTACCCAGGTGCGAAGGTCCTCCCGGAGTCGGAAGCGACCCGTCGTTGGGCGCAAGCCTTGGGGATCGACTTCCATGAGGTTCGCATCGAGACCAACGCGCACCGCCTCACCCTGCTCTTCTCGGACCTGCAGATCAGCGAGGTGCCGGACGGCTACGCGTCCCTTCCCACGAAATAGCGGGCATCCCTTCCGCCCCTACGAGCTGCTGAGTGGACGTAGTGGCACGCGGTGGCACGCCCCCGAACACGACGGAGGGTCCGCCTGGGAGGAAACCCTCCTGAGCTGGCCCTTTTGCTGTGCCCCCGGCAGGCTTCGAACCTGCGACACCCGCTTTAGGAGTTCGATCCGGGCCCGGCCAGGCAGGTTCCCTGTCCGATCGGGGCGTTCGTGCCGGACCGCACATGGACGCCTACGTCCGGCGCTGTTGATGTCACCCGTGGATGTCAGCCGGAGCTAGCCTGCGCTTGTTCTCCTTGGCTTCCTTCCCCTTGCGCTGGGCCATACCGTACGCGGACCACGGCCCCTGAGCATCGGGCATCACCCCCTGTCTGCGCGTGGGCGGACGTTGACGCCATCAGTCGTTGTGCAAACTCAGACGCAGGCCCCTCGCGCGTGCCAAGCTGTAACAGGAGCACTGCCAGTTGAGGGAGCGGATCTTGTCATCTGAAGTCCACGTTTCTATCACCCCCCGAGGCATGAGCGTTACGGAGGCGTATCGACTTTTTAGGGAGGATTCACTGCTCGTAAATCGACGGTATCAACGAAAACTCGTCTGGTCAGTTGCCGAGAAGCAGCTCTTGATCGATAGCATCCTGGATGGCTACCCAATCCCTCTGATCCTCCTAGCCGAAAGGCCCAAGATTCACGGGAGCGGCAAGTATGAGATTATCGACGGAATGCAGCGCCTTGATGCCATTTTTTCATTTATTGAGCAAAAGTTCGACTATAATGGTATGCATTTCGATCTAGGGCAAAGCGCTAGGGCCCGCCAGGCCGCCGCCGCCGGTGCGTTTAAGCCTGTCGATACGCAGAGCCTGCTTCCTGCTGATAAATGCGCGAACCTGGTTGATTATCAGTTGGCTGTCACGATTTTTCCAACTCAGACTGAGGGTCAAATCACCGACGTATTTAGTCGAATCAACTCGAACGGGCGCCAATTGAGCGCCCAGGAAAAGCGGCAAGCGGGGATGCTTAACCCATTCTCGGAGCTTGTGCGAACAGTGGCAAGCTCTTTGCGGGGTGATGTCTCGGATGACGTGCTGCTGCTGCATGACATGCCGAGCATCTCTATCGAATCCTCTCGCGAGAGCCAGCAGTACGGGGTGCGGGCGGAGGATACGGTGTGGATCAGGCATGGAATTCTTAATGTCAAGCAGTTGCGAGAGGGGGATGACGAGCAAATGGTGGCAGACATTTCCGCCTCCATCTTGTCCGGAAGTCCTTTCCCTGCAAGCAAAGAAGAGTTCGATGAAATCTATGACTCGCAGAGCGAAAAGCATAAGCGTCTAGAAAGGTCTCTAGCTGCCTATGGGGGAAGGCGGCTTCAAACGGAGATCCAGTCGACGTTTTCCGTGCTCACAGAGGTGATTGACTCTCAGCTCGCTGGCCCGAATGGCCTACGGAACCTGGTTCGTCCTGGTGGCGGAAACCCGATCCGCACGCCTTTCTATGCGATTTTCATGTCTTTCTTTGAACTCATTGTCCGCCAGCAAAAGTCGCCTGCCGATAATTCGGCCATCGTGGCAGCCCTCAGGAACGTAGGGCCTCGTCTTAAGAGTGCGCGGCATTATACTTCGGCAGAGGATCGCACATCCAATATCGACACGATCACAGGGTTGATTCAGAGGCATTTTGTAGCCAAGGTGCCGCCCGTGTTTGGGCATGGTCCCGGCTTGGCACTGGATTTCGAAAACTCTCTCCGTAGATCCAGGATCGAAACCAGTCGGTATGAGTTCAAGCAGGGGGTTCTCAGGCTAGATGACCGTAGGACGAGGGATGACGGGCTCTTCGTGCGGCTGGCGGAAACCATTTGTGGAATCGCTAACGTGCAGCGAGGGCATGAGGGGTATCTGTTCATCGGCGTCGCAGACAAGGAGGCCGATGTAAAGAGGATCGAAACGCTTGACTCTGTGACCCCTGCACTGGTCGGCCGGTATCATCACGTTGTGGGTGTGGACAGGGAAGCGAAAGCGCTTAATATCTCGTTGGACGCTTACGTGCAGCGTTTCGTGACGAAACTATCGCAGCAGCCAATCAGTGATCCTCTGGCAACTCAGATTCTGAGCGGTGTGGATACAATCGAATACAAGGGCCTCTCGGTCATTAGAGTCCTGATTCCCGGTCAAAGCGATCTCTCCTACTGCGGAGATCGTGTCTTCATCAGGCGAGGCTCTTCCACAGAAGAAGTCACCGAGGTCCGGAAGATCGCAGCGCTAGCAAAGGGGTTCAGCTGACGGCAGGCGCCCTGCAAGTAGGTCGGTGGAGCGGCTTTGGGGTGGCGCTGCTTTGGCGCGAGTGATCATGGCCCCGTAAGCTTCCGGCGCGTCGGGCGGTCTGTGGACCTGCCCGGTAAAGCACGACGTTGGGGCCATGATCTTCGAGGCTCGCGCCAAAGTGGCTCCGTAAAGCCGTGGAGCCGACCGCCCCAGCCATGACGTACCCCTTCTCTGGCATCAGGTGGCTGATTGGCGTGCGCGCGGCACGGGCGCCGGCCGGGCTGGAGCGGGGCGGAGACAGGAGCGCAGGCCCGGCCGGGGGTCGGGCCGCGCGCGGTGAGCGGAGCGAGCCGCCTTGAACCCGTGAAGAAGGTTGTTACTCAGCAGGGGCTGTGATCCGCCACAAGGGCGCGTCGTACTTCTCCGGACGGCTGCTGATCAGCAGTTGGCGCAGGTCCTCGCGTAGGGAGCCGTTGAAGTTCAATGCCTCGGTGATGCGGCGGAGCGTCGTGTGGGTGACTCCGCGGCTTCGGGCCTCAGCCTCGAACTGATCGAGTTGCGTCAGTACAGCCTCGGGGTCGAGCTTCGCCGGGGGCTGGTCCTTTAGCCACGTGGCCTTGTTGCGCTCGTAGTCGATCTCCGAGTACCCGCAGATCTCGCGGCTGTGGGCTTCTACCTCGTCCAGGGTGGCGGTAGTGGTGATGGAGCGGGCCAACTCGTTGCGGCTCAGCGCTTCGTCCAGGTCGACCTCATGGACGGTCGGACTTTCCTCAGTGAGAGGGACGGGAAGGCCGGCGTCCCGCATCTCGCACGTGCCGCGTACGCCGCAAGCCGTCGCCGCGAGCATCCCGGTTGCCTCGGAGGGGTGCCACTCCAGGACCGAGCTGATCGGCTCCACGTCCTTGGCAGTGAAGGTGTGGACGAGGGGGCCGAGCATGCTGCGCACTGCGTCAGAAGGCAGTTCGCCGTCGAGGCCGGGGCCTGCCACCAACAGGCGGATCGGTGCGTTCACCTGGCAGCACGCGGCGAGCGTGACGGCATCGGCAAGCGGGCTCTTGAGCGTCGGCTCATCGCCTCGGGCGAGGATGTCTCCGCCGACGTCCAGGAGATCGATCGCCTCCGGTGAGAAGTGGGTTACCAGCTCTTCGAGTTGGCGGGTGATGCCCTCGACTCCGTGGCGTGGGTCGATCAGGGCGAAGGTGTGCGGGAGCTCTGCCGCGAGTCGGGGGAGGGTGGAGCCTGCTGGAGCGATCGGGCGGGCCTCGGCCGGCACTGCCTGGACTGCTGGGGTGAGGGGCTGGAGGCCGGTGAAGTTGTTCGGTCCTCGGGGGCCCGGTACCGGGTCGATCAAGAGGCGGTCCCACGCGTACGTGAGGATCACCGCCTGGTCCTCGTCGCCGTAGAGGGCGGCGTGAAGCATGGCGGCGGCGACTGCGTCGCCCCCTCCTCCTGCTGCGACGATCAACCGCTTCATGCGGTTACGCCGACAAGTGGGTCGACGAGCGGGAGCTTGCGCCGCTCACCCGCGACCTGTACCGCTACCTCCTCGACAAGCACCTGTTCGCCTTCGCCGAGTCGGACTTGGACGAGATCACCGCTCCACGCGTCCGGGAGTGGCGGGCCGGCCGGCTGCGGACCACGAACGCCAAGACGATGACGGCTAAGGCGTACCGGCTCCTCAAGGCCATCATGGAAACGGCCGTGGACGACGAGCTGATCACCCGCAACCCGTGCCGGATCAAGGGAGCTGGGAAGAAGAAGGCGGCTGAACGGCGCATCGCCACCGTCGCCCAGGTCGACGCCCTCGCCGAAGCGGTCGGGATGCGGTGGCGGCTCATGGTCTACCTCGGCGCGTACGGTCCGATGCGTCCGGAGGAGCTGGCCGGCCTCCGCCGTCGAGACGTCGACCTCGACAACCTTCGCGTCCGCGTCCGCCTCGCCGAGCCTGAGCGGATGAGCGGGCGGCGCGTCCAGGGCGACACCAAGTCGGAGGCGGGCACTCGGACTGTGATTCTTCCCGCGTTCCTCCGCCGGGAGCTCCGCTGGCATCTGGAGAGCTACGCCGAGCCGGGCCTGGACGGGCTGATCTTCGTCGGAGAGAAGGGGGCTCCGTTTCGGCGTAGCACCTTCGGGCGGAAGTGGCGGCGGGCACGGGAGATCGTCGGGATGCCCGAGGGCTTCCGGTTCTACGACCTTCGGCACACCGGGCACACGCTGTCCACGCGTTCCGGTGCCACGCTCAAAAGACACCATGGTCCGGGCCGGGCAGTCCTCGGAGAAAGCGGCGCTGATCTACCAGCACTCGGACGACGAGCGGCAAGAAGAGGTCGCCGCCGGGCTGGACGCCACCGTACGGAAGGCGCGGGCCGCTGCCAGGGAGAAAGAGCCCGACAGGCGTTCTGGCACGAATCTGGCACGCGGCGAGTGATCGCAGCGGACAGCAAAACGGCCCAGGTCTTTGACCTGGGCCTTCTTCGTGGAGCGGGTGACGAGAATCGAACTCGCGCTCTCAGCTTGGGAAGCTGATGTTCTACCATTAAACTACACCCGCGTAAGACGCCGGTTGAGCCGGTGTCGAATGCCCGCTCACTCTACCTCATGCCAGGCCCCCGGCGCCGAAGCCGCGGGGCCTCGCGGCGTTTCAGGGGGTGGATGCCGCTGCGGGCGGGCCGAGTTGGGGCGTACGGTGCAGGCGAGGAAGAGGGCCCGGGCGGGACCGGAGTGCCGCCTGTCGGCCCGTCTCTTTCATCCCGTAATGTGGCTTTCGTCGTCAGCCAGACGCGGCTCTTGGGGAAGGGACTCTGAGGACTTGATGGAGCGCACCGTCGTCCGTTGTGCCGAGGGGCACGTGTTCAGCACCGCTTCGCTGCCGATGCAGCAGGCCGAGCGGCTCGGCCCCGGCCGGTTGATCCGGTGTCCGCGATGTGCGCGGCTCCGGAACGTCGTACCGGTGTCACTGCAGAAGCAGTAACCCGCGTATCCCGTCAGCGCGGAAATACACACGCAGCGGCGTCCGCGCCGCGGAGAGCGGAACAGACAGGCGCGCAGGACCGGCCACGATTGTGGCCGGTCCGCGCGCCTTGCGTATCCTCGGGGCGTGCTTCTCTCAGACAAGGACATCCGGGCCGAGATCGACGCCGGACGGGTCCGCATCGATCCGTACGACGAAACCATGGTGCAGCCGTCGAGCGTCGACGTGCGACTCGACCGGTTCTTCCGGGTGTTCGAGAACCACCGCTACCCCCACATCGACCCCGCCGTCGAGCAGGCCGACCTCACGCGGCTCGTCGAGCCCGAGGGCGACGAGCCGTTCATCCTGCACCCCGGCGAGTTCGTGCTGGCCAGTACCTACGAGGTCGTCTCCCTCCCCGACGACCTGGCCTCCCGGCTGGAGGGCAAGAGCTCGCTCGGACGGCTCGGGCTGGTCACCCACTCCACCGCCGGCTTCATCGACCCCGGCTTCTCCGGGCACGTGACGCTGGAGCTCTCCAACCTCGCGACGCTGCCCATCAAGCTGTGGCCGGGGATGAAGATCGGGCAGCTGTGCATGTTCCGGCTCAGCTCGCCGGCGGAGTTCCCGTACGGCAGCGAGCGGTACGGGTCCCGTTACCAGGGCCAGCGCGGGCCGACCGCCTCGCGGTCCTTCCTCAACTTCCATCGGACCCAGGTGTGAGCGGGAGCGGCGAGCAGCGGATGAGCGACATGCGGGAGAACCTGACCTACGAGCGGTTCGGCGTCGCCGTGCGCGAACTCGCCCAGACCATCGTCGACGACGGCTACGAGCCCGACATCGTGCTGAGCATCGCGCGGGGCGGGGTGTTCGTGGCCGGCGGCCTCGCGTACGCCCTCGACTGCAAGAACATCCACCTGGTCAACGTCGAGTTCTACACCGGCGTCGGGACCACCCTGGAGATGCCGGTCATGCTGGCGCCCGTCCCGAACGCGATCGACTTCTCCGACAAGAAGGTCCTGATCACGGACGACGTGGCCGACACCGGCAAGACGCTGAAGCTCGTGCACGACTTCTGCGTGGACGCCGTCGCCGAGGTCCGCAGCGCCGTCATCTACGAGAAGTCCCAGTCGCTCGTGAAGTGCGAGTACGTGTGGAAGCGCACCGACGAGTGGATCAACTTCCCGTGGAGCGTCCTCCCGCCCGTCAGCAGGTCCGGGGAAGCGGCCCGGCCGAACACCGAGGCGCTCTGAACCAGGGGGACGCCGGGCGCCCGGGTCAGGCCGTGGGCCGGGAGCGTCCGGGTCAGGCCGTGGGCCGGGGGCGTTCGCGGGTCACCAGGGCCACCGTCGTGCCTACGCCCGCGAACAGCAGCCCGATCCCGCCGAAGACCAGCGGCAGCAGCCACAGGGAGGCGAAGCCGTCGATCCGCGCGTCCTCGGGGGAGTCCGCGCGGTAGAGCACCCCGACCCGCTCACCCTCCTCGTACGAGGGCGGGTTGGAGCCCGTGTGGTCGCGGAACCGGTGCGTCGTGCCGTCCGCCGAGACGAACTCCACCACCGGGTACGCCACGCGCCGGTCGCTCATCCGCTTCGTGCGGGTCCCGCTGTCGTGGTCGCGCCGCCACTCCAGGGCCGTCACCGTGCCGGAGGTGCGCTCCGCGTCCGCCAGGAACGAGACGGACACGCCCGTCAGGATCAGTCCGACGACCAGGAACAGCGACCCGAACGCGATCGCCCCGAACACGATCCATCGCCGGGCCCGCCGGCCGCGTATCTCCCGAACCCGTATCCGCACGACATCCTCCCCCTGGCCCGGTCCCCCCGGAGCCGCACAGACGCTACCGCAGGGCCGGCGCGCGCCCGGATACCGGTCCGGCGTGCTGAGATGCGGGCGCCGCGCCACGGCGTGACGCTGGAATGGTCAGCCCCGTCGGTGTCCGTGTGGGACCCGTGAGGTGCGATCGCGCCAGCGGCTCATGACGGCGCCGGGGCCCCGCGAGGAAGAGCGATCGCCATGGACGCCAGCACGTGGGAGGCGATGCGGACCGCGCTGCGCGGTCCGGTCATCACTCCGCAGGATTCCGAGTACGACAGGGCCCGCACGGTCTACAACGCGATGATCGACCGCCGGCCGGCCGCCGTGGTGCGGTGCCGGGACGCCGGGGACGTGATGGCGGCGGTCGACTTCGTCCGCGACCGCGGCCTCGAGACGGCCGTACGCGGCGGCGGGCACAGCGGTGCCGGGCTGAGCATGGTCGACGACGGCGTCACCATCGACCTGTCGCCGATGAGCGGGGTCCGCGTCGACCCGGTGACGCAGACCGCCCAGGCCGGCGGCGGCGCCACCCTGGGCGACCTCGACCACGCCACCCACGCCTTCGGCCTGGCCACGCCCACCGGCATCATGTCCACGACCGGCCTCGGGGGCCTCACCCTCGGCGGCGGGCACGGGCACCTCACCCGCAAGTACGGGCTGACCGCGGACAACCTGCTCTCCGCCGACGTGGTGCTCGCCGACGGCGGCTTCGTCACCGCGAGCGAACGGGAGCACGCGGACCTGTTCTGGGCGCTGCGCGGCGGCGGCGGGAACTTCGGCATCGCGACGTCCTTCACCTACCGCCTGCACCCGGTGCACACCGTCTCGCTCGGGATCACCCTGTGGTCGCTCGACAGCATCGGGGACGTACTGCGCTGGTACCGCTCGTTCCTGCCGCAGGCGCCCGACGACCTGAACGGGTTCTTCGCGGTGCTCGTCGTGCCGCCGGGGCCGCCGTTCACCGAGGAGATCCACGGGCAGAAGATGTGCGGCGTGGTGTGGTGCTGGAGCGGGGACCCGGACCGCGTGGAGGAGATGCTGGCGCCGGTGAACGAGGCGGGGCCGCCCACCTTCCACTTCACGGCGCCGATGCCGTACCCGGCGGTCCAGAGCATGTTCGACCAGCTGATCCCGGCCGGGCTCCAGTGGTACTGGCGCGGTGACCTCTTCGACCGGATCACCGACGACGCCGTCGAGGTCCACGCCAAGTACGCGGAGGGCATCCCGACCGCCCTGTCGACCATGCACATGTACCCGGTCGACGGGGCCGCCGGGCGGGTCGGCGAGGACGACACCGCGTGGGCCCGCCGGGACGCCGTGTGGTCCGGCATCGTCGGCGGCGTCGACCCCGACCCGGCCAACGCCGAGACGATCAGGCAGTGGTGCGTCGACTACTGGGAGGAGCTGCATCCGCACTCCATGGGCGGCGCGTACGTCAACTTCCTGGGCGCCGACGAGGGCGGGGACCGGGTCCGGGCCACCTACGGCGACCACTACGACCGGCTGGCGGCGGTCAAGCGCGCCTACGACCCGCACAACCTCTTCCACGTCAACCAGAACATCGAGCCCGCCCCGGCGGTCTGAACCGCCGCGGACGGGCCCGGGTGCCGGTGCGCTCAGAACGTGCCGAGCTTGACGATCGACAGGATGGCGATCAGCTGGATCGCCGACGCGCCCAGGGCCTTGGGCCAGGGCAGGTCGTGACTGCGGGACACCATCAGCGTGAGCAGGGCGCCGGCCGCCAGCCAGGTCACCCAGCCGAGGAGCTGCACGAAGGAGGCGTCGCCGCCGAAGAACATGGCGACCAGCAGACGCGGGGTGTCCGTGATCGACATGATCAGCATGGAGAGGCCGACCGTCGGCTGCCAGGCGCCGTCGCCGCCGAGCTGGCGGGCCAGGGTGTGGGTGACCACGCCGAGGATGAAGGTGCTGAGGACGATCGCGACACCGGTGATGAGGACGATCGGCACCGCGTTGGACAGCGTGGCGTTGATGGCGTCCTCGCGGGCGCCGTCGAAGCCGAAGACGGCGAGCAGGCCGTAGAGGAACGTGACGCCGAGCGCGGGGCCCCACATCGCGTAGTCGCGCATCTGCAGGAAGGTCTGGTTCGGGCGGAGGACGATGCCCTTGAGCAGGTCCTTCCAGTGCAGACGGGGGCCGACCGGCGGGGCCGGGGCCTGTCCCGCGCGGTAGGTCTCGCCCTGGTTGTACGGGTCCTCGCCGATCGCGAAGGCCTGGGTGTGCCCCGGCTGGTTGGCCGCGTACGGGTCGGGCCCCTGCTGGTAGCCCTGGCGGCCGTCGTCGCCGAAGTACTCCGGCTCGCCCTGGCCGCCCTGCGGCCACCCGCCGCCGTTCGGCTGACCGCCGTAGGGCTGTCCGCCGTACTGCTGCTGCGGCGCGGGTGGGTAGCCGTACGTCGAGCCCTGGCCCTGGGGGGCCTGCTGTCCGTACGGCTGCTGCCGCGGGTGTTGTTGCGGTCGCCCTTGCGGGGTGCGGTTGTCCCGGCCGCGTCCGATCCTGAATCCAGCCACGTAATCGAACGTACCTGGTCCCGGAGAGTGACGTGCCGGGGCCGGGGCAATGGACCCGGCTTTGCGGCCGAGCTGTGACATCCCCTAAGGGGGCAACGGGCCTGGTCTCAGTGGCTGCTCAGGGTCTTCCCGTACGCGAGCGCGCTTGACGCTCCGGGTAGGCCCAACGTGGTGGTGCGGGGTCCCGGGACCCCGCACCCGGGGCGTTCGGGTCAGTCGGTGAAGGTGCCGCCGAACTCGGGCAGGACCGCCGGGCCGGACACGGACGGGACCGTGGCGGTGCCGCGCAGGACGAGACCGCCGGTGGCCGCGCCGACGGCGAGGTCCGCCCTGCCGTCCGCGTCCAGGTCGCGCAGGCGCACGGTGTAGCCGAAGGACGTGTGGGAGTCGGGGGCGCCCATGACGGACTGCGCGATCCAGGAGGAGCGGGTGCCGCCGAGGCCGCCCGGGCCGCCCCGGAAGAGGTGCACGCCGCCCTGGTACTCCCGTCCGTCCACGGCCTCGTGGGGTACGCCGACCGCGAGGTCCGCGTACCCGTCGCCGTTCGTGTCGCCCGCCGTGACGTCGTAGCCGAAGTCGTCACCCGCCTCGGGGCTGCCCGCGACGCCGGAGGTGGCCTGGGTGTACGTGGCCGAGCCGCCCGGTCCGGCGGACGTGCCCTTCCAGACGGTCACCGCGCCCTTGCCGCCGCTCGCGTCGGGCAGGGCCAGGGCGACGTCGCCGTAGCCGTCCTTGTCGAAGTCGCCGACGGCGGCCTCGTAGGGCGCGCTGCCGAGCGTCTTGGACGGGCCCGAGGACAGGCCGCTCGCCGTGCCCCTGAGGAACCAGGCCCGGTGGTGGTCCGCGCCGTCGTAGAACTGGTCGCCGAGGACGATCAGGTCGGCCTTGCCGTCGCCGTCGACCTTGCCGGCGGCCAGACCGCCGGAGTACCAGCCGCCGTCCACCTTGTCGATCTTGCTGACGCTGCCGGTGCCGCCCGCACGGGTGAAGGCGCCCCGGTACAGCCACGCCTCCTCGCCGCCCACGACCGCGAGGTCCGGCGAACCGTCGCCCGTGAAGTCGCCGGTGGCCACGTCGCGGCCGAAGTGGCCGTACGCCCCGGACCGGGGAGTGACGTTGGTGCCGCCGCTCAGCCCCGAGCGGGAGCCCCACAGGATCGTGACCGAGCCGCGGTACTCGTAACTGCCCACGTGTTCCATGGGGTTGCCGACGACGAGGTCCGCGTAACCGTCCTTGTCGAGGTCCGCGCTCGCGAGGCTCTCGCCGAAGGTGTCGTCCTCCTCGCCCGTCCCGGGCACGCCCGGGCTGTCCTGGTGGACGACCTGGGGGTGCGCGGTGTCGAGCCCGGAGGCGCTGCCGTACACGACGGTGACGGCGCCGCCCTCCCAGCCGCCGGCGCCGGAGACACCGGCGTAGGCGCTGCCGTACACGAGGTCGCGGTAGCCGTCGCCGTTGAAGTCGTCGTAGTGCTTGGCGACGGCGGCGGAGGCGGGGGCGGCGAGGGTCACGGGGGCGGTTCCCGCGGCCAGGAGGGCGGCGAGGGCCGTGGTGGTGCGCAGGCGCATGCGAGGGCTCCGGAAGTGGGAGGGGGCCCGCGCCGGGAGCGGCGCGGGCCCGACAGGCGGAAGGCGTGGGTCAGTTGGCCGCGTTGGCGCCGAACACCGGGTAGCCGTCGGTCGAGACGCCGACCGCGGACGGCGCCAGGGCGCGCGCGCCGGTGGTGGTGATCTTCGTGCCGCCGGAGGGCAGGTAGGTGACCGAGCCGTTGAAGTCGTTCTCGCCGCTCGCGGCGACCAGCAGGTCCGCGCGGCCGTCGTGGGTGACGTCGGTGAGCTTGACCTCGGCGCCGAAGTAGTCGTTCCTCTCGTCCGAGCCGGGGACGCCGGCCGTGGACTGGGCGAAGTACTGCGCGCCGGAACCGGTGTCGAGGCCGGACGCGGAGCCGTACAGGACGGTCACGGCGCCGGTGTTGACGACGCTGTTCAGGTTCTCGCCCGCGGCGGCGACGGCCAGGTCCTGGAACCCGTCGCCGTTGATGTCGCCGAGCGAGAGCTCGCCGCCGAACCAGTCGCCGCGCTCGGAATCGCCGGGGACCGAGCCGGAGTTCTGGCTCACGGCCACGGTGTAGTCGGGGCCGGCGGAGGAGCCGTAGATGACGTGGACCTTGCCGCCGGTCACCGACTCGGGCACGGAGGGGGTGTCGTCGTCCGTGGAGGGGTCCCAGTCCTGGCCGGTCACGATGTCGCCGTAGCCGTCGCCGTTCACGTCGCCGATGCCCGTGATCACACCGCGCTTGAGCTCCACGGCGCCGGAGGACACCAGGCCGGAGGCCGAGCCGGGGATGTAGTAGTTGGTGTTCCAGCCGGCGGTGCTGTCGGTCTCGTAGCCGTCGACGACCAGGTCGGTCCTGCCGTCGCCGTTCACGTCGCCCGCGGTCAGGTTGATCGGACCGGTGGGGCCGCCCGACTGGATCGGGGGCTTGACGGTGGCGCGGGCGCCGTAGCCGCCTGCCGGGGTGAGGCCGCCCTTGTAGACGTAGATGGTGCTCTCGCTCGAACCGATCGCGAGGTCGTCCTTGCCGTCGCCGTCGTAGTCGCCCGCGGCGAGCGTCTTGCCCCAGCGGTCGTGCGAGGAGACCGCGGGGTCCTTGATCGTCGTACCACCGGTGAGGCCCTGCGAGGAGCCCCACAGGACGAGGACGGTGCCGCCGTCGGTGTCGCCGTCGACGTCCTCGTACGAGGCCGACACGGCGAGGTCGTCGTAGCCGTCGGAGTTGTAGTCGCCGTAGGCGCTGACCCAGCCGAAGTGGTCGCCGGTCTCGGCGGAGCCCGGGACGCCCGTGGTGTTCTGGCTGACGGTCGTGCGGTTCGTCGAGGTCACGCCGGTCGCCGAGCCGTACAGGGCGACGATCTGGCCGGCCTCCTTCTTGCCGCCGACGGTGGCGTCGCCCGCGGAGAACGCGGTGTCGCCGTAGCCGTCGCCGTTGAAGTCGGCCTCGTGGTGGTGGACCGAGTCCGCGGCCAGGGCCGTGGTGGTCGTGAAGGTGAGCAGGCCGCCCGTCAGCGTGGCCGCTGCGGCCGTCGCGAGGGCGATGCGGAAGTGCTTGTGCATGCGGGATTCTCCTGCGGCATGCGGGGAACGCCTGGCGGGCGTCCACAGTCGATGGGGTGCTCGTCGCCCGCGTTCTCCTGGAGTTGTCCTGGGCGTAACGGGGCGGTCGGCGAACAGGAGACCCGCGGAGTGATCCAAGGGTTGTACGTGATTTCGAAGAACTTCTGTTCCCGGTGGGGCGCACGTGACTTGTGCGCCCCACGCGGTGCCGTCGGCCGGTCCCCGGCGGGACCGGCCCGCGGTCAGCGGCCGAGTTCCGTGCCGTACGCCTTCGCGCCGGTCAGGCCGAGGCCGCGCGGGGTGAGGGAGCGCGCGCCCACCGGGTACGCGTCGTCCGTCGTCGGGACGTACCAGACACCGCCGGTGGCGGAGTTCTCGCCGGGGGCGCCGGCGGCGAGGTCCGCGAGGCCGTCCAGGTCGTACCGGCCGGCGGCGACCGTCGCGCCGAACAGGTCGCCGGCCTCGGCTGTGCCGGGGACGCCCTGGGTGTTCTGCGTGTACGTGACGCCGCCGGAGACCGGGCCGGTACCCGTGCCGTTCAGCACGGTGACCGAGCCCGCGTTCTCCAGCGAGCCGACGTCCTCACCGGGCGCGCCCACGAGGAGCTCGGGCGCCCCGTCGCCGTCCAGGTCGCCCACCGCCACCGAGGAGCCCCACGCGTCGCCCGCCTCCGCAGTGCCGGGGACCCCGGCCGAGGACTGGGACAGGCAGACGTCGGAGCCGTCGCGCAGGCCGCCCGCGCTGAACCGGACGAGGACCGCGCCGCTCGACTCGTCCGGGCACGGTGAGGGCACGTCGGCCTCGGGGTTGTCGCGCCGGTGGCCGAGGACCAGGTCGTCCGCGCCGTCCGCGTTCAGGTCGGCGGCGGCCAGGGAGGCGGCGTGGTCGCCGGTGCGCCAGACCTCGGCGGGCTCGCCGCCCGCGAGGGACCAGACGGCCGTGCCGTACAGCTCCATGCCGGACCAGGTGACCGCGATGTCGTCGGTGCCGTCGCCGTCGAAGTCGCCGGTGGCCAGGTCGTCGGCACCGGCGAAGTCGTAGCCGTCGAGGAGCGTCGTCGTGGCGGGGGAGGTCAGCGGGCCGGGGCGGAAGAGGAGTGAGCCGCCCTCCTCGCCGCTGGTGCCGATCGCGAGGTCGGTGTCCCCGTCGTGGTCGTAGTCGCCGGCCGTGAACAGGGCGCCCAGCCGGTCGGCGTCCCCGGCGCCCTTGGCGGCCACCGTTCCGCCGCTGCGGAAGCCGGAGGAGGAACCGAACACGACGGTGAGCGTGCCGTGTTCGTCGTACGCGCTGTCGCTGAGGGACTCGCCGGGGGCGCCGACGAGCAGGTCGGCGAAGCCGTCCGCATCGACGTCGGCCGCGGCGACCCGGGCGCCGAACAGGTCGGTGGCCTCGGCGGTGCCCGGTATCCCGGAGGTGGCCTGGCTGACCGTGGCCGAGCCGGCGGTGCCGGGGCCCTGGGGCCCGCCCCAGACGACGTTCACGTAACCGGCCTTGGCCTGGCCGGAGACGGTGGCGCCGGGGACGCCGACCGCGAGGTCGGCGTAGCCGTCGCCGTTGAAGTCGCCCTGGAGGCCGGTGGGAGCCGCGAGGGCGGCGGGGGACGAGAGGCCGGCGACGGCGAGGACGACGGCCGTGCACAGCACGGCGGCCGGGAGGGGTCTGCGGGTCACGGGGACTCCAGCTTCTGCGACGGGGGAGGGGTGTGGGACGGCGGTCCGGGGAGGCCGCCGGACGGGAGCCGGGGGCTCGGCCGCCGGGAGCGGTCGGCGGCGGGGGCCGCGGGGGTGTCCGGACCGGGGGTCAGCGCGGTCCGGGCGTGACGGTGCGGACGTGGTCGGCGGGGCCCGCGCGACGGGTGAGGGGCGGCGGCCGCCACGTCGTCGCGACGGCCTGCTTCGGTGCGCGCATGGGCCACTCCCGGGACAGGGGCATACGGGTGTCCCCGGTGTGACTCACGAGGTGGACGAAGGGTTGTGCCCGGATGGCCACGGGGTTAACTCCGCCTCCGTGCCGGGTGGTTGGGGGACCGGCCTGGAGGGGAGCCGTACGCGCGCGGTGGTGGTCCCGGACGGGAGCGGTACGCGCGGCGGTGGTCCTGGAAAAGGGCACGCACGGCCGTAGCGCCGCGAGGGGCGGCCCCCATGTCCTCCGGCCCGCAGGGGGACCCCGCCCGGCCGGGCCGCAGGGGGGCCTCGCCCGGGCCCGCAGCGGGACCGCCCCTCGGGCCGGCCTCGGCGTTCCCGGGTCGGTCAGTTGGCGGGCCGCAGCCGCAGGCCCATGTCCTCGGGGGTGAACAGCCGCGCCCCCTTCGGGTCGAACCCGGCGTCCGAGCCGTGCAGTACGAGGAACGCGCCCGCGCGCTTCTCGTACAGCGGCCCGAAGACCACCGCGTCGGCGTGGCCGTCGTCGTCGACGTCCAGCAGAGGCGGCTCGTGCCCGAAGGCGTTCCAGTAGTGCGGGTTGGGCGTCCCGGGCAGCCCCTCGGTCCCGGCGTCCACCGACTGCTCCCCGGCGGTGGACGGCACCCCGTCCGCTCCGCCCGGCAGCAGTGTGACCTTGCCGTCGTGCCGCCGGAAGTCGGGGGTGTTCACCACGAGGTCGGGACGGCCGTCGGCGTCGACGTCGCCCACGGCCGGTCCCGAGCCGAAGTCGACGCGCCGCCGGTCACCGGTGCGGTCGCCGATCACGGTCTCGGGGCGCCCCGTGCCGAGGCCGGAGCGGGCGCCGTAGAGGATCGTCACCGCGCCGCCGGTGCCCGGCATGTCGGCGGGCGCGACGACGAGTTGGGTCGGCAGCAGCAGGTCGTCGGTGCCGTCGCCGTCCGCGTCGCCGACGCGCGGGGTGCGCGGGCCGTCGAAGGTGGACAGCGCGCGGCCGATGCGCTCCTCCAGGCGGGTGTCGCGGACGAGACCCCGCTCGCCGCCCTCGTAGACGCCGACGGTGTGCAGTCCTGCGGGGGCGGAGTCGTCCTGCTCGGCGTCGTAGGAGTAGGTGAGGACGGCCTCCGCCCGGCCGTCGCCGTCGAAGTCGCCGGTCGCGGCGGCCCGCGGCGTGCTGTAGCCCTGCTGGTTCACGTCGAGGGCCGCCGTGCGCCGGGGTGTGCCGGCGCGGTCGAAGGGCCCGTACCGCAGGCTCCCGCCGGTGCCGGGCTCCCTGGAGCCGATGTCCCCGGTGCCGCCCCGCCCGCCGTCCAGCAGGTCCACGGCCCCGTCGCCGTCGAAGTCGGCGGCGGCCAGCGGCCGGAAGCCCTCGGGCAGGTCGAGGACGCGGGCCGGACCGAGGCCGCGCGGGCCGCCGAACATCGCGAACGCCCGCGCGCCGGACAGCTCTTTGCCGCGGCTGCCCAGCAGGTCGGTGAAACCGTCCCCGTCGAGGTCGGCTCGCAGCGGCGCCGACATGAGTTCCTGCCCCTCGGCCACTCGGGCTCGGCTCGTCCAGGCCGGGGCGAGCCCCTTCCGCGAGCCGTAGACGACGATCAGGCTCGGGGTGAACTCCTTGTCCCCCGCGGACTTCGCCTGCAGTGCGGTGACGAAGTCGTCGTAGCCGTCGCCGTTGAAGTCGCCCGGGTCGGGATCCGCGGCGGGCTTCCCGGCCGGGGGCCGCCCGTGCGCGGGGCGGTCGGACGAGGGCTCGTCCGCGCCGCAGCCGGTGGCGGCGGCGAACACCAGCACGCAGGCCAGCACGGTACGCAGACGTATCAAGGCGACTCCAGGCTCGTCCGGTGGTGGCCTTCGCGCCACGATCCGCCCATGATGGCCCCTGCCGGGCCCGGGGACGAGAACACCCCATGTCCCGGCTTCGCGCGGGGACATGGGGTGTTTCTCGTCAGGGAGCCGCGCCGGCGCGGGGCCGGCGAGGCCGCCGTTCCGGGGCGGCGGGCCTCACTTGGCGGGTTCGGGCTCCGGGGTGCTCTCGGCCTCGGCCGGGCCCGTGGGGTCGGCCGGGGTCTTGACGGAGTCCAGGAGCAGCTGGGCGACGTCCACGACCTGGACGGACTCCTTGGCCTTGCCGTCGTTCTTCTTGCCGTTGACCGAGTCGGTCAGCATGACGAGGCAGAACGGGCAGGCGGTGGAGACGATGTCCGGGTTGAGGGAGAGGGCCTCGTCGACCCGCTCGTTGTTGATGCGCTTGCCGATCCGCTCCTCCATCCACATCCGCGCGCCGCCGGCGCCGCAGCAGAAGCCGCGCTCCTTGTGGCGGTGCATCTCCTGCTGGCGCAGGCCCGGGACGGCGGACATGATCTCGCGCGGCGGCGTGTAGATCTTGTTGTGCCGGCCCAGGTAGCAGGGGTCGTGGTAGGTGATCAGACCGTCCACCGGGGTGACCGGCAGCAGCTTGCCCTCGTCGATGAGGTGCTGGAGCAGCTGGGTGTGGTGGATGACCTCGTAGTCGCCGCCGAGCTGCGGGTACTCGTTGCCGAGGGTGTTGAGGCAGTGCGGGCAGGTCGCGACGATCTTCTTCGCGGACTTCGGCTTCGCGGACTCGGGGACGACCTTGCCCTCGTCGTCCGTCTCCTCGCCGAACGCCATGTTCAGCGCCATGACGTTCTCCATGCCGAGCTCCTGGAACAGGGGCTCGTTGCCGAGACGGCGGGCGGAGTCACCGGTGCACTTCTCGTCGCCGCCCATGATCGCGAACTTGACGCCCGCCATGTGCAGCAGCTCCGCGAAGGCCTTGGTGGTCTTCTTGGCGCGGTCTTCCAAGGCGCCGGCGCAGCCGACCCAGTAGAGGTACTCGACCTCGGTGAGGTCCTCGATGTCGCGGCCGACGACCGGGATCTCGAAGTCGACCTCCTTCGTCCACTCCAGGCGCTGCTTCTTGGCGAGCCCCCAGGGGTTGCCCTTCTTCTCCAGGTTCTTGAGCATCGTGCCCGCCTCGGACGGGAACGCGCTCTCGATCATCACCTGGTAGCGGCGCATGTCGACGATGTGGTCGACGTGCTCGATGTCGACCGGGCACTGCTCGACGCAGGCGCCGCAGGTGGTGCACGACCACAGGACGTCCGGGTCGATGACGCCGTTCTCCTCCAGCGTGCCGATCAGCGGGCGCTCGGCCTCCGCGAGGGCGGCGGCGGGCACGTCCTTCAGGGCCTCGGCCGACGCCTTCTCGTTGCCCTCCATGTCCTTGCCGCCGCCGGCCAGCAGGTACGGCGCCTTGGCGTGCGCGTGGTCGCGCAGGGACATGATGAGGAGCTTGGGGGAGAGCGGCTTGCCGGTGTTCCAGGCGGGGCACTGCGACTGGCAGCGGCCGCACTCGGTGCAGGTCGAGAAGTCGAGGAGGCCCTTCCAGGAGAACTGCTCCACCTGGGAGACGCCGAAGACGTCGTCGTCGCCGGGGTCGGTGAAGTCGATCGCCTTGCCGCCGGACGTCATCGGCAGCAGTCCGCCGAGCGAGGTGCCGCCCTTGGCGTCGCGCTTGAACCAGATGTTGGGGAAGGCCAGGAAGCGGTGCCAGGCGACGCCCATGTCCGTCTTCAGCGAGACCGTGATCATCCAGATGAAGGACGTCGAGATCTTGATCATCGCGGTCAGGTAGACGAGGTTCTGCAGGGTGCCGACGCTCAGTCCGCTGAAGGCGCTGACCAGGGGGTACGAGGCGAAGTAGGCGGCCTCGTAGTGGTCCACGCCGGTGAGGGCGCCCTCCAGGCCGCGCAGCGTCATGATCGCGAGGCCGATGATGAGGATGACGGCCTCGACAAAGTACGCCTGGCCGAAGTTCGAGCCCGCGAAGCGGGACTTGCGGCCCGGCCGGGTGGGCAGCGACAGCTGGCGGATCACGATGAGCGTGAGGATGCCGAGCGTCGTCATCGTGCCGATGAACTCGACGAACAGCTCCCAGGGCAGCCAGTGCCCGAGGACGGGCAGCACCCAGTCGGCCTCGAAGAGCTGGCCGAAGGCGTTGACGAGCGTCAGCACGAGCGAGAAGAAGCCGACGGCGACGAACCAGTGGGCGACGCCCACCACGCCCCAGCGGTTCATCCGGGTGTGGCCGAGGAACTCCCTGACGACCGTGACGGTACGCGCTGCCCAGTCGTCGGTGCGGATGCCCGCGGGGACGTCCTGGCCGAGCCGCACGAAACGGTAGATCTGTGCGATGGCTCGGCCGAACAGCGCCGCGCCGACGACGGCGAGTACCAGCGACACAATGATCGCGGCGAGTTGCATTTGGGGGCTCCTCGGGCCTGCGCGGTGGTGCTTCGAAAGTGATTACTAAGCGGTAACTTATGCAGTCCGTCTGAGACTACCCATTTCTAGCGCCGCACTGTAGCCAGGCGGGCGGTGATCTGTGTCGCTGAGGCTTGCCTCAGGCGCCGCACCGCCCCGCGCCGCCGGGTCGCGGCCCG
Source organism: Streptomyces sp. NPDC005496 (assembly GCF_042872045.1). Classification (NCBI taxonomy): domain Bacteria; kingdom Bacillati; phylum Actinomycetota; class Actinomycetes; order Kitasatosporales; family Streptomycetaceae; genus Streptomyces; species Streptomyces sp. NPDC005496. Next base: position 243,468 of record NZ_JBIAJQ010000005.1, on the reverse strand, counting down.
CCCGGTGGAACCGGATCCTGTCATTCACACCATATTGCGGTATTCGTTCCCTGCGTGGGTGTGTGCTTCGGGGGCACCCGGTGTCGAATTGTCCCGGCACACGCGTCGGCGGGCCCATCGAAATCCCAGGTCAAAGCTTCATTGCGCGTAAGGAACGGATAAGAGTTGAGCCCACTCGACTCAGCTCTGTTGACCACGCGCCGGACGTGATGCACACTTGAGTCCGTTCCACTCAAGTCAGCTGGAGGAATTGTCATGGCACGTGCGGTCGGCATCGACCTGGGCACGACTAACTCCGTCGTCAGCGTTCTGGAGGGCGGCGAGCCCACCGTCATCACCAACGCCGAGGGCGCCAGGACCACGCCGTCCGTCGTCGCCTTCGCCAAGAACGGTGAGGTGCTCGTCGGCGAGGTCGCCAAGCGCCAGGCGGTCACGAACGTCGACAGGACGGTCCGTTCGGTCAAGCGCCACATGGGCACTGACTGGAAGATCAACCTGGACGGCAAGGACTTCAACCCGCAGCAGATGAGCGCCTTCATCCTGCAGAAGCTCAAGCGGGACGCCGAGGCCTACCTGGGCGAGAAGGTCACGGACGCGGTCATCACCGTCCCGGCCTACTTCAACGACTCCGAGCGCCAGGCCACGAAGGAGGCCGGCGAGATCGCCGGCCTGAACGTGCTGCGCATCGTGAACGAGCCGACGGCCGCCGCCCTGGCGTACGGGCTCGACAAGGACGACCAGACGATCCTCGTCTTCGACCTCGGCGGCGGCACCTTCGACGTGTCGCTGCTGGAGATCGGTGACGGCGTCGTCGAGGTGAAGGCCACCAACGGTGACAACCACCTCGGTGGTGACGACTGGGACCAGCGCGTCGTCGACTACCTGGTGAAGCAGTTCCAGAGCGGCCACGGCGTGGACCTCTCCAAGGACAAGATGGCTCTCCAGCGTCTGCGCGAGGCTGCCGAGAAGGCCAAGATCGAGCTGTCCTCGTCCACCGAGACCTCGATCAACCTGCCCTACATCACCGCCTCCGCCGAGGGCCCGCTGCACCTGGACGAGAAGCTCACCCGGGCTCAGTTCCAGCAGCTGACGGCCGACCTGCTGGAGCGCTGCAAGACGCCGTTCCACAACGTCATCAAGGACGCCGGCATCCAGCTGTCCGAGATCGACCACGTCGTGCTCGTCGGCGGCTCCACCCGTATGCCGGCCGTCGCGGAGCTCGTGCGCGAGCTGACCGGCGGCAAGGACGCCAACAAGGGCGTCAACCCGGACGAGGTCGTCGCCATCGGCGCCGCCCTGCAGGCCGGTGTGCTCAAGGGTGAGGTCAAGGACGTCCTGCTCCTCGACGTGACCCCGCTGTCCCTCGGTATCGAGACCAAGGGCGGCATCATGACCAAGCTCATCGAGCGCAACACCACGATCCCGACCAAGCGGTCCGAGATCTTCACGACGGCCGAGGACAACCAGCCGTCCGTGCAGATCCAGGTCTACCAGGGCGAGCGCGAGATCGCGGCGTACAACAAGAAGCTCGGGATGTTCGAGCTGACCGGTCTGCCGCCGGCGCCCCGCGGCGTCCCGCAGATCGAGGTCGCCTTCGACATCGACGCCAACGGCATCATGCACGTGACCGCGAAGGACCTGGGCACGGGCAAGGAGCAGAAGATGACCGTCACCGGCGGCTCCTCGCTGCCGAAGGACGAGGTCGACCGGATGCGCCAGGAGGCCGAGAAGTACGCGGAGGAGGACCACGCCCGCCGCGAGGCCGCCGAGACCCGCAACCAGGGCGAGCAGCTCGTCTACCAGACCGAGAAGTTCCTCAAGGACAACGAGGACAAGGTCCCGGGCGAGGTCAAGACCGAGGTCGAGGCCGGCATCGAGGAGCTGAAGGCCGCGCTCAAGGGCGAGGACACCGCCGAGATCCGCACGGCCACCGAGAAGGTCGCCGCCGTCTCCCAGAAGCTGGGCCAGGCGATGTACGCCGACGCCAACGCCGCGCAGGCGGCCGGTGGCGCCGAAGGTGCCGGCGCCGAGCAGCCCAAGGCCGCTGACGACGACGTCGTCGACGCCGAGATCGTCGACGAGGACCGCAAGGACGGTGCCGCGTGACGGAGGAGACCCCGGGTTTCGAAGAGAAGCCTGACGTCCCCTCCGGCGCCACCTCTGACGACGCCGAGCCGCAGGCCGCCACCCCCTCCTCGGAGGAGGAGGCGGCGGCGGCCCCGGACGGGGACGCAGCAGCACAGTTGGTCGGCCTGACGGCCCAGCTGGACCAGGCCCGCACCGCGCTCACCGAGCGCACCGGGGACCTCCAGCGGCTCCAGGCCGAGTTCCAGAACTACCGCCGCCGGGTCGAGCGCGACCGGATCGCGGTCAAGGAGATCGCCGTGGCGAACCTCCTGACCGAGCTCCTCCCCGTGCTCGACGACATCGGCCGCGCGCGGGAACACGGCGAGCTGGTCGGCGGCTTCAAGTCGGTGGCCGAGTCGCTGGAGACCGTCGCGGCGAAGATGGGCCTGCAGCAGTTCGGCAAGGAGGGCGAGCCCTTCGACCCGACGATCCACGAGGCCCTGATGCACAGTTACGCGCCGGACGTCACAGAGACGACGTGCGTGGCGATTCTGCAGCCTGGGTATCGCATCGGCGAGCGCACCATCCGCCCCGCGCGGGTGGCCGTCGCCGAGCCCCAGCCCGGCGCGCAGACCGTCAAGGCGGACTCCGCCGAGACCGCCGAGGCGGCGGACGACAAGGAGAGCGGTGGCCCGGACGAGGGCTGACGTACGCACGAGGGAGGAGGGACGTCGAGGATGAGCACCAAGGACTTCATCGAGAAGGACTACTACAAGGTCCTCGGCGTCCCCAAGGACGCCACCGAGGCCGAGATCAAGAAGGCGTACCGGAAGCTCGCCCGCGAGTTCCACCCGGACGCCAACAAGGGGAACGCGAAGGCGGAGGAGCGCTTCAAGGAGATCTCCGAGGCGAACGACGTCCTCGGTGACCCCAAGAAGCGCAAGGAGTACGACGAGGCCCGCGCCCTCTTCGGCAACGGCGGCTTCCGGCCCGGTCCCGGCGCCGGCGGCGGCTCCTTCAACTTCGACCTGGGCGACCTCTTCGGAGGCGGCGCCCAGGGCGGCACCGCGGCGGGCGGTTTCGGCGGAGGCATCGGCGATGTCTTCGGCGGGCTGTTCAACCGCGGCGGTGCGGGCACCGGCGCCCGCACCCAGCCGCGGCGGGGCCAGGACATCGAGTCCGAGGTCACGCTGAGCTTCACGGAGGCGGTGGACGGCGCGACGGTGCCGCTGCGCATGTCCTCCCAGTCGCCCTGCAAGGCCTGTTCGGGCACCGGCGACGCGAACGGCACACCGCGTGTGTGCCCGACGTGCGTCGGCACCGGCCAGGTGGCCCGCGGATCGGGTGGTGGTTTCTCGCTGACCGACCCGTGCCCCGACTGCAAGGGCCGCGGCCTGATCGCGGAGAACCCCTGCGAGGTCTGCCGGGGCAGCGGCCGGGCCAAGTCCTCGCGCACGATGCAGGTCCGCATCCCGGCCGGCGTCAGCAACGGCCAGCGGATCCGGCTGCGCGGCAAGGGCGCCCCGGGCGAGCGCGGCGGTCCCGCCGGCGACCTGTACGTCGTCGTGCACGTCGACGCCCACCCGGTCTTCGGCCGCAAGGGCGACAACCTCACCGTCACGGTGCCCGTCACCTACCCGGAGGCGGCGCTGGGGGGCGAGGTGCGTGTGCCCACGCTGGGCGGGCCGCCGGTCACCCTGAAGCTGCCGCCGGGCACGCCCAACGGGCGCACGATGCGCGCCCGGGGCAAGGGCGCGGTCCGCAAGGACGGCACCCGCGGCGATCTGCTGGTCACCGTCGAGGTCGCCGTCCCCAAGGACCTCTCGGGCAAGGCTCGCGACGCGCTGGAGGCGTATCGCGAGGCGACCGCGGAGGAGGATCCGCGGGCGGAGCTGTTCCAGGCCGCGAAGGGAGCATGAGGACGCCATGGACGGAATCGGCCGTCGACGCAATCCGTACGAACTGACCGAGGAGACGCCGGTCTACGTCATCTCGGTGGCGGCCCAGCTCTCCGGCCTGCACCCGCAGACCCTGCGGCAGTACGACCGCCTCGGCCTGGTCTCCCCGGACCGTACGGCCGGGCGGGGCCGGCGCTATTCGGCCCGCGACATCGAACTGCTGCGTACGGTGCAGCAGTTGTCGCAGGACGAGGGCATCAACCTCGCGGGCATCAAGCGGATCATCGAGCTGGAGAACCAGGTGGCCGCGCTCCAGTCCCGGGTCGCGGAGATGCAGTCGGCGCTCGACGGAGCCGCGGCCGCGATGCAGCAGCGCGAGGCCGCCGTCCACGCCTCATACCGCCGGGACCTGGTCCCGTACCAGGACGTCCAGCAGACGAGCGCGCTGGTGGTCTGGCGGCCGAAGCGGTCGTCCGAGCAGTAGCCGTCACGGCGTCGCTCACTTGTGCAGGGGCCCGGGAGGGGGACCTCCCGGGCCCCTGCACGTGCGTGGGGCGGCCGAGGGAGTGGTTCACGGCCGGTCCGTGCCGTCGTCCGGGAGGGCGCCGCAGACGGGGTCGGCGCAGCGCACCTCGTTCCGCTCGGGGAACGCCCGCAGGGACGCCGCGCCGCAGCGCGGGCAGCGGCCCGGCAGCCGAACCGACGGCTCGGGGTCGCCCAGCGCCCGGGCGCAGCGCGCCGCCATCCGCCGGGCCTCCTCCTCGACGTGCGCGGCGAGCAGCGGGTCGCGGGCGATGCGCTCCAGGAGCCCGGCGACGCGGCGCAGCCGCACGGGTACCGGGGCGGGCGCGACGGGCCGCAGTCCGAGCCGCTCGCGGACCGCCTCCTCCAGCTCCGTCACACCGTCGGTGATGTCGCGTACGGCGTCCGCGAGGTGCGGCCCCGCCGGGTGGGCGGGACCGCTGTCCGGGGCGCTCACGGGGCCGTCCCGGGCCCCGCGGGCCGGTTCCTGGACGAGATCGGGGAAGCGGCGGATGAGCGAGCCGATCCAGACCGCGCTCCCCGTCGCTCGTGCGCCGCTCACGGCCGGCCTCCCTCCACCCGCCACTTGGAACAGGTGTTCGATAACAGGGGTGAGGCAACAGGCTTGCACGGGGAGGCGGTGTACGCAAGTGACTACCGTCCGTGACGGCCGGTTCGGTCCGTGCGGTCGCACGAACATTCCACGAGGTGGAGAGGGTGCAGCGTTCCCGCACGTCCGGCGAGTTGGTACCTTCACAAGCCGAACACGGAAGTCCGTTGCCATCTCGTTAAGTGGTTACTCCTTGACGCTGCGGTGATCGACGCGTTGGCTTTCAGCCACCTGGTCGCAAAGCTGCGCCCTCGTCCGGAAGGCACATGAAGTGAACACCCGTTTCCGTATGCGTCGTACTGCCATAGCCTTGGGCGCATTTGCCATGGCCGTCCCGCTCGCCGCCTGCGGCGTGGTCGACGGCATCGGCGACGACGGCAGTTCCGCGAGCCCCAAGAAGGGCGACGACATCACGGTCGGCCTCCTCCTTCCGGAGAAGGAGAACTCCCGGTACGAGAAGTTCGACTACCCCATCATCGAGAAGAAGGTGGCCGAACTCACCAACGACAAGGGCCGCGTCGAGTACGCCAACGCCGAGCAGGACGCGGCGCGGCAGAGCGCGCAGCTCAACCAGATGGTGGCCGACAAGGTGGACGTCGTCCTGCTGGACGCGGTCGACGCCAAGGCCATCGCGGGCTCCGTGCGCAAGGCCAAGGAGGCGGGCATCCCCGTCATCGCGTACGACCGCCTGGCGCAGGGGCCGATCGACGCGTACATCTCCTTCGACAACGAACTCGTCGGCCAGGTGCAGGGCAGGGCTCTCGTGGAGGCGCTCGGTCCCGGCGCGGAGAGCCGCAAGATCGTCATGATGAACGGCTCGGTCACCGACCCGAACGCCGCGCAGTTCAAGGCCGGCGCCCTCTCCGAGCTGGAGGGCAAGGTGATCATCGCCAAGCGCTTCGACACCAAGGACTGGAAGCCGGAGAACGCCAAGGCCAACATGGAGCAGGCCATCACGGCCGTCGGCCTGGACAACATCGCCGGCGTCTACTCCGCCAACGACGGCATGGCGGGCGCGATCATCTCGGCCCTCAAGGAGACCGGCGCCACCAAGCTCCCGCCGGTCACCGGCCAGGACGCCGAACTGGACGCCGTGCAGCGCATCGTGTCGGGCGACCAGTTCATGAGCGTCTACAAGTCCTACGCGCAGGAGGCCAACGCCGCCGCGCAGATGGCGGTGGCGAAGGTCCAGGGCCGCTCGATCGAGTTCGACGCCCTCACCCGCGACAAGGTCGACAGCCCCACCAAGAAGAACATCCCCGCGCAGCTGGTCCCCGTGGTCGCGCTGACCAAGAAGAACATCGAGGAGACCGTCGTGCAGGAGGGCTTCTACACGGTGAAGCAGATCTGCACCTCGAAGTTCAAGGCGGACTGCTCGGCGATCGGCCTGAACTAGCTTTCCGCGGGCGCCCGCCGGGGTCGCCCGCCCGCCGACACCGCCCGCCCGCGGAACACCGCGCGCGGGCGGTCCCGCGTTCCGCCGCGGCCGACGTGTGCCGCCGCGTCACCCGGCGACCCGTGCCCGTGCCCGTGCCGGCGATCCGTGCCCGTGCCCCGGCCCGTCCGGCCCGACGACCGCTCCGGCAGCAGCATTTCGGCCAGCCGCGGGCCACCTCCGCATCCCCTCCTGCCCCTTCCGGCGCACCCGCGAAATCCCCATACACAGGGACATAAACCTCTCTTCCGCCGTGCCGGTGACGGAACTTGTGGCCGCGGTTGCGTACGACCCCCGCACCGTCAGCTTGTTGCAAGCGGCCGTTGCGGAGGTGGGGACATGTCCCGGCTTGTCGGGGCGATCGGGGGCAGGCGCGGGAAAGAGGCGTGTTGCGATGGCGGACCGGGCCGCGCATAGTGTCGCTGCGGAAGACGCCGAGGCGTTGCATCGCGCAAGACGCTGGAGCCAGGAGTTTGGAGCCAGGGGTGGGAGATGGCGGGGCACGGGACGGACACGCATCCGCACGGTGCTGACCGGCTGTGCGAGGCCGGGGACCGCGTGTATTCCCGTGCCGTACGGCGTGGCCGCGTGCTGCGCTCGGACGCCGACGCGGTGCCCTGCCTGCTCGAACTGGCGCTGCTGCACCCGGATCCCGACGACATGGGCTGGCTCGTGCCGACCTCCCCGCAGGAGGTCATGACGCGGCTGCTGCGCGGCGTCTACGAGGAGGTCACCGCCAGCCAGTCGCGGGTGGGCGACGCGGTGGCCGCCTTCGAGTGGTACGCGGGGCTCGGCGGACGCGTCCGGGCGCCGGCCGAGGGCGCCGCGATCCGCGTGCTCGACGGACTGCCCCGGATCCGGGCCGCGATGGACGAGGCGACCGAGGCGTGCCGTACCGAGGTGCTGACGGTGCAGCCGGGCGGTATCCGCCGTGAGGACGAGCTGTCGGAGGGGCTGCACCGGGCGCTGGGGCTGCGCCGGCGCGGGGTGCGGATGCGCGACCTGTACACCCATGTGGCGCGGCACGGCCAGGGCCTGCACACGTACATGGAGCTGATGGGGGAGGCCGCCGAGGCCCGCACGCTCGACGAGGTCGTGGAGCGGCTGATCGTCTTCGACCGCAAGGTGGCGTTCATCCCCGCCAACGCGGACCGCACGATCGCCCTGGAGCTGCGCCACCCGGCGCTGGTGGACTACCTGGTCACGGTCTTCGAGCGGCTCTGGCGGCTGGGCATCCCGCTCGCCGCGCCGCTGCCCTCGACGGGCATCGAGGGGATCACGCACCGGGAGCGGTCGATCGCGGCGCTGCTCGCGGAGGGCCACCAGGACGCCGTGGTCGCCGAGCGTCTCGGCATCAGCGTGCGCACCTGCCGCGCGCACATCGCCCGGCTCTCCGAGACGCTCGGAGCCGCCAGTCGTACGCAGCTGGGCGTGCGGATCGCCCAGGCGGGCCTGGACGGGCCCCCCAGGGCCTCGGACGCCGCCGAACTGCTGCCGGTCAGCGTCCCGGGCCGGGACGCGCCCACGGCCCGCTGAGAGCGCCTGCGGGCGGACGGCGGTACGGCACCGGGGCGTCGCCGGCGCGGGTGGCCGGCGGGCCGGGTCCGCGCCGTCAGCGTTCGGGGTCGAGGATGCCGGACTGGGCTATCAGGAAGCCGAGTTGGGCGCGGCTGCCGCTGCCGAGCGCGGCGGCGAGCTTGGCGATGTGGGCGCGGCAGGTGCGGACGTTCATGCCCAGGCGCCGGGCGATCGCCTCGTCGACGTGGCCCTCCACGAGCAGTTTGGCGATGGAGCGCTGGACGCCGGTGATGCCGTCCGTGGGGGGCGCGTAGGGGGCCTCCTCGAGGAGCGGGACCGCCCGGGCCCAGAGCTGCTCGAAGACCTTCGCCAGGTACTCCACGAGGCCGGGGTGGCGCAGTTCGAGGGCCATCTGGCCGTCGCCGCGCGCCGGGATGAAGGCGACCGTGCGGTCGAAGATCATCAACCGCTCGATGAGCTCTTCGAGGGTCCGGATCTCGACGTTGCCCTTGGTCATGTGCTCCGCGTAGGCCAGCGTGCCCTGGCTGTGCCTTGCGGTGTGCTGGTAGAGCGTGCGCATGGTGATGCCGCGGGCGATGACCGCCCGCCCGCGCTCCAGGGCCTCGATGAGAGAGTGTTCGCTGCGTCCGCCGCCCGGCTGGACGGTGAGGATCTCGGAGTGGCACTCCGTCATCGCCAGCTCGATCGCCGAGTTGATCCGGTTGATGCCTTCCAGCACGGTGATGGCGTGCGTGGTCGGCGGATCCTGGGCGGTGATGGCCATGAATGGCTCGAAGGAGTCGGTCAACTCCACAGCCAGGCTTCTACGCTCCTGGATCTCCCGCTCTATCGGGTGCAGGCGCTGCGCGAGGGCGGCCGCCGGCGGCACCGGACGGAGCCACAGGGGGTCGTCCGGGTCGGGGTGCAGCAGCGCGAACTCCATCAGGCAGGGAGCGGGTTCCACCTCCTTGCGGGCGATGCGCCCGGAGCGCAGCGCGGAGGCGTAAAGACGCTTGCCTTCGTCGCACAGTTCAGTCTCGGCATGAGGATGTGTCCGATGTGAGTTCTTTGTAGGCAAAGCTCCACCCCCCAGGGTCCTGAACGTGCAGGAACATGATGCATCGACCCTGTGGTGTTTGCCTGACTGAATGAGCCATCGTCTTGGAGGACGGCGGGGGAGAGTATCCAAGGAAGTGAGGACGAAGCCGACTATGTGCAAGAGAATGGTTCGCTCGGTGCTCGCTGTCGCCTTCTCCGCTGGGATGGTCTTCAGTGCCGCGAGCGCCCTGGACCTTTCCTGGAGCAGTGAGCCTGCCGATGCACAGGTGTCCAGCACGACCGAAGCCGTGCCCGGCGACCTCTCCTGGAGCATCGCCCCGCCGGATCTCTCCTGGAGCAGCGTGCAGGGGGACCTCTCGTGGAGCATCGGTTCGCCCAAGGGTGTGGCCGCATGACCATCCCGCCCGACGACCGCTCCTTCCGCCGGGAGATGGCGACCGCCTACCGGTCCGGCTGGCACTTCATCGACCTGGTCACCGCCATCCCCCACAGTGGTGACTCGTTGATGGTGACGGTCTTCGGAGAGCCGGTCGTCGTCACCCGGGACGACGACGAGGACGTCCGGGCGTACCGGTGTCTGCGGCGGCCTCGGGGGGCGCCACAGCCGGTACGGTGCGCGATCCGGTACGGCATGATCTTCGTGAACCTGGACCAGCGTGACCATCAGCTGGTCGAGCCGGAAGCCCCGGACGTACGGACCATCTCAGCCACCCCCCGCAGTGCCTGACGCGATTCCCCCGTCGTTGTAGATCGCGCAGGTGCTTCCCCCCGCAGCGGCGTCACCGTGACCTGAACACGGTGACGCCGCTGTCGTTTCGGGCGAAAGATCCCGGTACGCCCCGGTCTCGGAGCGGCCGGGCGACTCTGGCGACTCCGCGTGCCCGGCCCGCGGTCAGCCGCGACCCATCGCCGAGGTCAGTCCGATCTCGATGACCACCCGGGCCGGATTCGGCGAGGGCACCCGGCCGTACCGCTCCGCGTAGCGCCGCTCCGCCTCGGCGACCCGCTCCGGCTCCCGGCGCACGACCGCGATCCCTTCGAGCGTCGCCCACCGCCGCCGGCCCACCTGGCACACCGCGACCCGGGCCCCGCCGGGCCCCGCCGCCAGGATGTTGGCCACCTTCGTGCTGGACCCGTTGGTGATCACCCGGGCCAGCCCCTCCTCCGGCGCGTACGTCACGCCGACGGGCACCACGTGCGGGGAACCGTCGGGGCGCGGGGTGGTCAGGGTGCACAGGTGGTGCTCGCGCCAGAAGCTGAGGTACGCGGCGTCGGGATCGCGCGGATCCACGGGGTATGCGGCCATGGCGGGAACTTAACCGTTTCTCGTCCCGCGGCACTCCTTGAGTGGAATAGACTCAACTTTGTGTACGTTGCTGGAGTCAGGCTGAGGACGACTGACGCAAGGAGGAGACAGCGACCGTGGACGCCGAGCTGACCAACAGGAGCCGGGACGCGATCAACGCGGCCAGCAGTCGGGCCGTGTCCGAGGGGCACCCGGACCTCACCCCCGCCCACCTGCTGCTCGCTCTGCTGGCGGGGCAGGACAACGAGAACATCACCGACCTGCTCGCCGCCGTCGAGGCCGACCAGGCGGCCGTGCGCACCGGTGCCGAGCAGGTGCTGGGCGCACTGCCCAGCGTGACCGGCTCCACCGTCGGGCCCCCGCAGCCCAGCCGCGACCTGCTCGCCGTCATCGCCGACGCCACCGAGCGGGCCAAGGAACTCGGTGACGAGTTCCTGTCCACCGAGCACCTGCTCATCGGCATCGCCGCGAAGGGCGGCCGCACCGCGGACGTACTGTCCTCACAGGGGGCCAGTGCGAAGAAGCTGCTGGACGCGTTCCAGAAGACCAGGGGAGGGCGCCGGGTGACGACCGCGGATCCCGAGGGCCAGTACAAGGCACTCGAAAAGTTCGGTACCGACTTCACCGCCGCCGCGCGGGAGGGCAAGCTCGACCCCGTCATCGGACGGGATCAGGAGATCCGCCGGGTCGTCCAGGTGCTGTCCCGGCGCACCAAGAACAACCCCGTCCTCATCGGCGAGCCCGGCGTGGGCAAGACCGCCGTCGTGGAGGGCCTCGCCCAGCGGATCGTCAAGGGCGACGTGCCCGAGTCCCTCAAGAACAAGCGGCTCGTCGCGCTCGACCTCGGCGCCATGGTCGCCGGCGCGAAGTACCGCGGCGAGTTCGAGGAGCGCCTCAAGACCGTCCTGGCCGAGATCAAGGACTCCGACGGCCAGATCATCACCTTCATCGACGAGCTGCACACCGTCGTGGGCGCGGGCGCCGGCGGCGACTCCGCCATGGACGCGGGCAACATGCTGAAGCCCATGCTGGCCCGCGGCGAGCTGCGGATGGTCGGCGCGACGACCCTCGACGAGTACCGCGAGCGGATCGAGAAGGACCCCGCCCTGGAGCGTCGCTTCCAGCAGGTCCTGGTCGCCGAGCCGACCGTCGAGGACACCATCGCGATCCTGCGCGGCCTCAAGGGCCGCTACGAGGCGCACCACAAGGTGCAGATCGCGGACAGCGCCCTGGTGGCCGCCGCGGCCCTGTCCGACCGCTACATCACCTCCCGCTTCCTGCCCGACAAGGCCATCGACCTCGTCGACGAGGCCGCGTCCCGGCTGCGCATGGAGATCGACTCCTCCCCGGTCGAGATCGACGAACTCCAGCGCTCCGTCGACCGGTTGAAGATGGAGGAGCTGGCGATCGGCAAGGAGACCGACGCCGCGAGCCGGGAGCGCCTGGAGAAGCTGCGCCGCGACCTCGCCGACCGCGAGGAGGAACTGCGCGGCCTCACCGCCCGCTGGGAGAAGGAGAAGCAGTCCCTCAACCGCGTAGGTGAGCTGAAGGAGAAGCTCGACGAACTGCGCGGCCAGGCCGAACGGGCCCAGCGCGACGGCGACTTCGACACCGCCTCCAAGCTGCTCTACGGCGAGATCCCGACCCTGGAGCGGGACCTGGAGGCCGCCTCCGAGGAAGAGGAGGAGGCCGCCGGCACCGACACCATGGTCAAGGAGGAGGTCGGCGCGGACGACATCGCCGACGTCGTCGGCGCCTGGACCGGCATCCCCGCGGGCCGCCTCCTGGAGGGCGAGACGCAGAAACTCCTGCGCATGGAGGACGAGCTGGGCCGCCGCCTCATCGGGCAGACCGAGGCCGTCCGCTCGGTGTCCGACGCCGTGCGGCGCACCCGCGCCGGGATCGCCGACCCCGACCGTCCCACCGGCTCCTTCCTCTTCCTCGGCCCGACCGGCGTCGGCAAGACCGAACTCGCCAAGGCGCTGGCCGACTTCCTCTTCGACGACGAGCGGGCCATGGTCCGCATCGACATGAGCGAGTACGGCGAGAAGCACAGCGTCGCCCGCCTCGTCGGCGCCCCGCCCGGCTACGTCGGGTACGAGGAGGGCGGCCAGCTGACGGAGGCCGTGCGCCGGCGCCCGTACAGCGTGGTCCTGCTCGACGAGGTCGAGAAGGCGCACCCCGAGGTCTTCGACGTGCTGCTCCAGGTGCTGGACGACGGCCGGCTGACGGACGGTCAGGGGCGCACCGTCGACTTCCGCAACACCATCCTGGTGCTCACCTCGAACCTGGGCAGCCAGTTCCTGGTCGACCCGCTCAGCACCGAGGAGGAGAAGAAGGAGCAGGTCCTGGAGGTCGTACGGGCCTCCTTCAAGCCGGAGTTCCTGAACCGGCTCGACGACCTGGTCGTCTTCTCGGCGCTGACCAAGGCGGAGCTGGAGCGCATCGCCCGGCTCCAGATCGACCGGCTCGCCCGGCGTCTGGCCGACCGCAGGCTCGCCCTGGAGGTCACCGACGCGGCCCTGGCCTGGCTCGCCGACGAGGGCAACGACCCGGCCTACGGTGCCCGGCCGCTGCGCCGCCTCATCCAGACGGCGATCGGCGACCGGCTCGCCAAGGAGATCCTCGCGGGCGAGGTCAAGGACGGCGACACGGTCCGCGTCGACGCCTTCGGCGACGGCCTCATCGTGGGCCCGGCGACTGACCGCCCGGCCGGCAAGACCTTGTAGTCCCCGGCGGCCGTCGGGGTACCCGGCGGGGGAGCCCCGCAGCGGGGGTTCCCTCCCGGGACCTCGTGCGCAGGCCGTAGCCGCCCGGCCACGGCGAGGCGCGCCCGGCCCGCCCGTCGGCGGAGATCGGCCAGATCGTGTCAGCCCCCGGCGGACAGGCCCGCCAGGGGTTGCCACTCCCCGCCCCGCATGGGGGAGGATGGCGTAATCCGTACGAAGGGAAATACACGGTGAGCATCGACCCGTCCTCGATTCCGAACTTCGGGGGCCAGCCCGAGCCGCAGCCCGGCGGACCGGCGGGCCCCGTCGTCCCGGATCAGGACCTCGTGAAGCAGCTCCTCGACCAGATGGAGCTCAAGCACCTCGTCGACGAAGAGGGAGACCTCGTCGCGCCGTGGGAGCAGTTCCGTACGTACTTCATGTTCCGCGGTGAGGGTGACCAGCAGGTCTTCTCGGTCCGGACGTTCTACGACCGGCCGCACCAGATCGACGAGAAGCCCGCGCTGCTGGAGTCCATCGACGACTGGAACCGTCGCACCCTGTGGCCGAAGGTCTACAGCCACACGCACGACGACGGCACCGTCCGGCTCATCGGCGAGGCGCAGATGCTGATCGGCACCGGCGTCAGCCTGGAGCACTTCGTCTCGTCGACGGTCAGCTGGGTGCGGGCCGCCATCGAGTTCGACAAGTGGCTCGTCGAGCAGCTCGGCCTGGAGCAGGAAGTCAACGAGGCGGACAAGCCCGGGGACGACGAGGAGTAGTCCCGGCCCGCACTCACAGGGGCGTATGGGCGACCACCACCAGATACGCCCCGTAGGCGAAGGAGAGCCCGGCGAGGGCACCGGCCACCAGTGCCGCGTGCCACGGCCGGGCTCTTGCCGTCCGCACCAGCGCGCCCGCCAGCGGCAGCAGCAGCGGGAACGCGGGCAGCAGGAAGCGCGGCTTGCACTCGAAGAAGCCCGAGCCGCCCAGCGCGATCAGCAGCAGTACGCCGCTGTGCACGAGCAGCGGCAGCGGGGTGCGGTCCAGGGCGAGCAGCGCGAACAGCAGCACGGCCGCCGCGACGATCACCATGGTCATCGGGAAGACGAAGCGGTCGCCGTGCAGCAGCAGGTGCTTCACGAAGCCCAGGGAGCCGCGGCCGAAGTCGAAACGGGACCCCCACAGGCGCTGCACCGCGAAATAGCCGCCGAGCGGGTCACGCTCGCGCAGGCCCACCCACAGGACGTAGCCGCCCCAGCCCAGCGGTGCGAGCGCCGCGCCCGTCCACAGCCTGTGGGTAACTTTCCGGCCGCGCGCCCTCCACAACTCGTGCGCCGCCGCCGCGAGGACCGCCGCGGCCACGGCGACCCCGTTGGGCCGGGCCAGCCCCGCCAGCGCCGCGAGCGTCCCCGCCCACAGCCAGCGCCCGGTCAGCACCGCGTACAGCGACCAGGCGGCGAAGGCCGTCAGCACCGGTTCCGTGTACGCCATCGACAGCACCACCGAGTGCGGCAGCAGCCCCCAGAGCAGCACGAGCACGGTGGCGACGGCGCGACCGCGCAGCCGCGCCCCGACGAGGTAGATCCCGTACGCGGCGGCCGCGGCGGCGGCCCAGGCGACCAGCAGGGCCGCGGCGCCCCCGCTCAGCGGGGTCAGGGCGGTCACGCAGCGGATCAGCGCCGGGTACAGCGGGAAGAACGCCAGGTCGCTGCGGACGACCTCCGGTCCGGCCTGCAGGGTGCGGCCGTACCCGTGCGCCGCGATGCCCAGGTACCAGGCCGAGTCCCACGAACGGCCGAGCAGGGCCAGCGGATGTCTTCCCTGCGCCCAGGCGGCCACGGCGACCACGAGGAGGCCCGTGAGGCGGGCGGCGGCGAACAGTCCGAGCGCGGTGGCCGCCGTGGTGGGCGGCCGACGGCGAGCGGGAACCGGACGGCCACGGTCCCCGGCGCCGGACTGCCTGGCGGGGGCGGGAATGGTACTCGCGTGGGTCACACCCGCACTGTGCGTCCCTTACGGGGCATTTGCGAGCATTACAGCGCCGTGCGGGTACGGATCGCGCCGGTCCGGCGCGCCACCCGCGACACGGGCCGCCACGGTGCTAGAAACGCGCCTTCCGCCACCGTCAGGCGCTGCGGAACGCGGCCTGCACCGCTTGACGGCGTCCTGGAGCACCTCGGCGCGCTTGCAGAACGCGAAGCGGACGAAGGGGGCGCCCTCCTCGGTTGTCCTGCACGATCCGAGGGCGCTGTCACCGGGCCGGCGGCGCGGGCCGGTTGCGAGAAGGTGCTGTGCCCGACCCTCGAGTCCCGTCAGCTTTCGTAGTGGTAGCGGCACTGTGCGATCAGGACGCCGTCCCCGGTGGCCTTGTAGATCAGTCGGTGCTCGTCGTTGATGCGGCGCGACCAGTAGCCCTGAAATCCGTGCTTGAGGGGTTCCGGTTTGCCGATGCCTTCATTGCCGTTCCGGGTGATGTCCGTGATGAGCGTGTTGATGCGCTTGAGGGTCTTCCGGTCCTGAAGCTGCCACCACAGATAGTCCTCCCAGGCACGGGAGGAGAAGGTGATCTTCAACTCGCGGCCTTACTCGTCGGTCGCCAGCCCGCGCACGACGCCACCGCCGTTTTCCAGCTCGTCGATGGACGCGAGCAGGCGCCGGGCGTTGGCCGGACTGCGCAGCAGGTACGCCGTCTCCTTCAGGGACTCGTAGTCCTCAAGGGAGACGATGACGACCGGCTCATGTCCGGCCCGGGTGATGACGACCTCTTCGCGGTCGTCTGTGACGGAGTTGAGCACCTCGGCGTACCGTGCGCGCGACTCGGAATACGTCATGGTCTTCACAGTCGGCCCTCCCTTCAACGTACAGAAAATTGTACGTCCGTCCCTGTCGGTGCGGCAAGCGCCGAAAGGACGGCCTCCGGCGCGAAGGGCGGGCGAGGCGTGGCAGGCGCGGGGGACGCGTCGACCGGCCGCGCAAGGCGCCGATCAGCCCGCGAACGCCTTGCGGAGCCGTTCCGCGGCGTCTGTCAGCACCTCGGTGCGCTTGCAGAACGCGAAGCGGACGAAGGGGGCGCCCTCCTCGCGGTGGTCGTAGAAGACCGCGTTCGGGATGGCGACGACGCCGGCGCGTTCCGGCAGGGCGCGGCAGAAGGCGAAGCCGTCCGACTCGCCGAGCGGGCGGATGTCGGTGGTGACGAAGTACGTGCCCGCGGGCCTGAAGACCCCGAAGCCCGCCTCCTCCAGCCCCGCGGCCAGCAGGTCCCGCTTGGCCAGCATGTCCGCGCGGAAGGCGTCGAAGTACGCGTCCGGCAGGGCGAGCGCCTCGGCGACGGCGTACTGGAACGGCCCCGAGGCCACGTACGTCAGGTACTGCTTGGCCGAGCGCACCGCCGTGACCAGGCCGGGCGCCGCCGTGATCCAGCCGACCTTCCAGCCGGTGAACGAGAACGTCTTGCCCGCGCTGCTGATGCTGACCGTCCGCTCGCGCATCCCCGGGAACGACGCCAGCGGCAGATGCTCGGCCCCGTCGAAGACGAGGTGCTCGTACACCTCGTCCGTGACCACGAGCAGGTCCCGCTCCACGGCCAGCCGCGCGATCTCCGTGAGCTCCTCGCGGCTGAGCACCGTGCCGGTCGGATTGTGCGGTGTGTTGATCAGCAGCAGCCGGGTGCTGTCGGTGACCGCGTCCCGCAGTTCGTCGAGGTCGAGCCGGAACGCCCCCTCGTGCGGGCGCAGCGTCACCGGCACCCGGGTGCCGCCCGCCATCGCGATGCAGGCGGCGTACGAGTCGTAGTACGGCTCGAACGCGACCACCTCGTCGCCCGGCTCCAGCAGCGCCAGCAGGGTCGCGGCGATCGCCTCGGTCGCGCCGGCGGTGACCAGCACCTCGGTGTCCGGGTCGTACGACAGTCCGTAGCGGCGCCGCTGGTGCTCGGTGACCGCCGTCCGCAGCTCGGGCACGCCGGGACCCGGCGGGTACTGGTTCCCGCGCCCCTCGCGCAGCGCCCGCACGGCCGCCTCCCGGATCTCGCGCGGGCCGTCGGTGTCGGGGAAACCCTGGCCGAGGTTGATCGCGCCGGTGCTCAGGGCGAGGGCCGACATCTCCGCGAAGATCGTCGTACCGAACTCGGCGAGCCGGCGGTTCAGAAGAGGGCGTGCGCTGGAGGTCATGCCGGCCATCCTGCGCCGAAGCTCTGGAGTTCCTCAACTCTGCTTTGGCGGGCGTGGCGTGAGGGCATCCCCCTGCCACGCAGGAAGCAGCACCGGGAAGTACCACCGGAGAACGCCCCGGGAGAACACGGGGGCGCACGGTACGCATCAACGGACAAGGGGCCCACGGGGGGTCGCTTCGGGGGAAGTGGAAGGAGGGTGGCGCCATGTTCGCAGGCATCATCCTGGCTGTCGGTCTGGTCGCGCTGGTCGCGGTGTTCAAGGCCGCCGGACGGGGCCGGGGCAAGGCAGCGCGCCTGTCGAAGGGCCGCACCTCGCGCTCGCGCCGCACGAGTGGGAACGGGAGCTGGTGGGCGGGCGGTGGCGGCGCGGCCCAGTCGTGCGGATCGTCCGGCGGTGGCCACCACGGCCACTCCTGCGGCGGAGGCTCGTCGTGCAGCAGCGGCTCGTCCTGCGGAGGCGGGTCGTCGTGCGGCGGCGGAGGCGGATGCGGAGGAGGCAGCTGACACGGGGCAGCTGAGCTCCCTTCGGGGGAAGCGCGTCCGCGCACCGGAGTGCCCGTCGGGGGAGTGCCCCCGACGGGCACTCCGGCGTTCCGGCGGGCCCGTTCCCGTGACTTCGGCGGCGACGGCGGGTCCCGGTTCCGCGGCCGTGCGGAACGGCGGCGTCCGGGGGGCGCGCCCGCGCGCCGGGCGCACGCCGTGGTTGAACAGTTGAGCTGTGGAGCCCTCGGGGGGATGGAAACCCTACGAAGTTGGGTAAAAACGCAGTGGTGCCGCCACAGTTCATGATTCCCTCTAAATCACCAACGCGGCCCTCGGATTTGTCCCTCCTGACCGGACTGACCTGGCCGATCCCCCGGTACCGACGGGGTGCGCCGGGCCCCCCACCTCCCTTTGCGTAATAGCGGAGCCGACCCATGCTCACGACCCTGAACACCTCGTACACCGACACGCGTGCGGCCGACCTCGCCTGGACCCTGGGCCGCGAGCCGCTGCCGGCGCTCGCCACGCTCGACCTCGAACTGGCTGGCGCGAAGCTCCAGTTGCGGCTGCTCGGAGCCTCCCACCAGGTGATTCTGGAGGAGGACAGGGGCAGTTGTTCGGAGACCGTCGCGTGCATCGCCGGCAGCAGCACCCCGCTGCCGCTCGGCGTCGCCAAGCGCATCGGCGACTGGGAGTACGAGTTCGCGGCCCGCGTCGAGACGCTGTCGCACGGCTCCTTCGCCGGGCGCGCCCAGGAGTTGCTGGCCCTCGTGGCCGACCACCCCCACGGCCTCGCGGGCGTCTTCCCCGGCAGCCCGCACGCCTTCACCGCCATGCTCGCCCAGCGCCACGAGGGCCAGGTGCACTGGCGCACCTGGCACGCCTACCCGCAGGACGGTCAACTCGTCGCCACCCGGACGAGAGTGGGTGTACGAGTCCCGTCCCTCAGTCCGTCCGCCGTCTGACCGGCCGGACCCCCATTTCCCTCCGGCCCCGCGGGGCACGGCCGTCGCGGGCCCCGGCCCCGGCGGGCGGTCTCGCACAGACGGCCACGTTCCACACGTGTGGGTGACGAGGCGTGCCGCCGCCGTGACGTAGCGTTCGCAGCGTGATCGATCCGCACGCGCCCTCCCCCACACGCGGCTTCACGCGATCACGGGGAGCCCCGACGCCCGGCGCGCCGCCGCCGGGGGGCGAGCGGGGCCCGGCGCGGCTGCCCGTGCGGCCCGGCACCGGACGGTTCTTCGTCCTCGCCTGCGTCTTCGTCTGCGCCGCCTGCGGACTCGTGTACGAACTCGAACTCGTCGCCCTCGCCTCGTACCTGATCGGCGACTCCGTCACCCAGGCCTCCGTCGTGCTCTCCGTGATGGTCTTCGCGATGGGCATCGGCTCCCTCGCCGCCAAACGGCTCCGCTGCCGCGCCGCGGCAGGCTTCGGCGCCGTCGAGGCCGCCCTCGCCCTGGTCGGCGGATGCAGCGCGATGGCCCTGTACGCGATGTTCGCCTGGACCGGGGACTGGGGCGGCGCCTGGGCGAGCGGATCGCGCTGCCTCCTGGTGGCGTTCTCCCTGGCCATCGGCCTCCTCATCGGCGCCGAGGTCCCCCTCCTCATGGAGCTGATCCAGCGCATCCGGCGCCAGGACGCGGGCGGGGCCGTCGCGGACCTGTTCGCCGCGGACTACGTCGGCGCGCTCGTCGGCGGCCTGGCCTTCCCCTTCCTGCTGCTGCCGCTGCTCGGCCAGCTCACCGGCGCCCTGCTCACCGGCGCGGTCAACGTGGTCGCCGGCGGGACGCTCGTCCTCGGCCTGTTCCGGCAGGACCTCACCCGGCGCGCGCGATGGCTGCTGGTCACCGCCAACGTCGTCGTCCTCGGCCTGCTCGCCACGGCCGCCCTCCTCGTCGACGACTTCGAACGGGCCGCGCGCCAGGCCGTGTACGGCAGCGACGTGCGCGTCGCCCTGCAGACCGGCGTCCAGGAGGTCGTCCTCACCGGCGGCACCCACGGCCGGCCCCTCGACCTGTTCCTCGACGGACGCCTGCGGGTCAGCGGACGCGACGAGCACCTCTACCACGAGGCGCTCGTCCACCCCGCGCTGAACGGACCGCGGGCGCGCGTCCTCGTCCTCGGCGGCGGCGACGGGCTCGCCACCCGCGAGGTGCTGCGCCACTCCGGGGTGCGCCGCGTCGACGTGGTCGAACTCGACGCCGGAGTCGTGCGCCTGGCCCGCCACGACCCCGCCCTGTCCGCGCTCAACGGGCACGCCTTCGACGACCCGCGCGTCCACGTCACCGTCGGCGACGCCTTCGACTGGCTGCGCCGCGCCCGGGGCACGTACGACGTGGTGATCTCGGACCTCCCGGACCCGGGCATCACCCCGAGCACCAAGCTCTACTCGCAGGAGTTCTACGGCCTCGCCCGGCACGCCCTGGCCCCCGGCGGCCGGCTCGCCGTGCACGCGGGACCCGTCCTCTCCCGGCCCCGGATCTTCTGGACCGTCGACGCCACGGTGCGGTCCGCCGGGCTGCGCACCGCGCCGTACTGCGCCGGCGGGCGCGACTTTGGGTTCGCGGCCGGCCCCGACCGTACGACCGGCACCTCCCGCGCCCCGCGCGACTGGGGCTTCGTCCTCGCCGCCCGCAGCCGCCCGCCGCTGCGCGTTGACCCGCGCGAGGCCCCGCCGCACGACCTCACCGGCGCGGCGCTCGCCGCCGACGCGCGCGCCGCGGCCGCCACCCGCGTCACCGGCCTGCCGCCCTCCACGCTGATCCACCCGCGGTACGCCGACTGAGTCCCCGGGCGCACGGATACCGGGAGAATCCCGTGACGCAGGGGTGCGCTTCGAGCCATGCTGGGTAGGCTCGGCTGACATGGACCATGAGGTGTTCGTTCCCGTTCCGGCCGAGCGGCTGAGGGAGGCGCTCGCCGACCCCGCGCGGGTCGCCCGGGCGGTCCCGGGGCTCCATCAGGACGCGGGGACCGCGCCCGTCTCCGGGCGGCTGAAGGTACGCGTCGGGAGCCACAGCATCACGTACCGCGGAGCGCTGCGGGTCGCCGCCCGGGACGACGGTTCCTACGCCGTCGAGGGCGACGCGACCGAGTCCCGCGGCAGCGGCTCCGTCAAGCTCGCCCTCACCCTGCGGCTCACCGCCGCGGACGGCGGGACCACGGTCGCCTTCGGCGGCGGCGCCACGGCGGACGGGCGGGTCGAGGAACTCCCCGCCGACGCGGTGGCCTCGGTGGCCGCGCGGCTGCTGGACCGGTTCGCGGAGAACCTGGGAGCGGGAACCGCGCGGGCCACGGAGCCCGCCGAGGGCGCCGGTGAACCGGCGTCCGCGGGCGACGGCTCCTCCGCGACGGCGGACGGCGGGTCCGCCGGCACCGGGACCGGGACCGGGCCCGGAGCGGCACCCCGCGAGGACGCCTCGCCCGCCGCGCCGACGCCTGCCGCGCCCGCCGAGGACGACGGGACCGACGGGGCCGACGAAACCGGCGACTCGGCGGGGCCCGTCCCGCCGTCCGTCTTCGAGACCGACGTGCCGCCGCCCGCCCTCGACCCCCTCGCCGAGGAGGAACTCGACGCGGAGCAGGCGGAGCGGGAGTTCGTGGCCGAGGGCCTCGACGGACCGGACGCACCGCCCGCCGAGGCGGCGCACGCCCGCCGGACGATGATCGGGCGGAGCGCGGAGGAGGTCGACCACGCGCCGCCGCGCGGACGGTACGCGCCGGTGCCCGCGCCCGAGTCCGGGGCGGCCGGTGCCACCCTGCGCTGGGCGGCGCCCGCCGCGGCCTTCGCGCTGGCCTCGGCCATCGTCGTCAGCCGGGCCCTGCGCAGACGCCGCTGATCAGCCATCGTCGTCAGCCGGGCCCTATGCAGACACCGCTGAGGTGTCCCGGCGAGGCGGGCCCCCTCGGCGGCGTACGTGCTTCGCCTCCGGTGCCGGACGGGCTGATCGGCACGCCGCCGGGCCAGTAGGGTCATCACGTGAGTAACGAAGACATCACGCTGACCGCGGGCGACGCGGAGGTGACCGTACAGCCGGGAAACGGCGGACGGGTGGGCGGACTGCGGATCGGCGGCGTCGAACTGCTGCGGCAGGGACCCAAGTTCGGCTGCTTCCCGATGGTGCCCTGGTGCGGGCGCATCCGAGACGGACGCTTCCGCGACGGCGGCGTCCTGCGGCAGATGCCCCTCAACTCCCCGCCGCACGCCATCCACGGCACCGTCCGGGACGGCGCCTGGCGCACCGCGCGGGCCGGCGACGGCGAGGCCGTCATCACGTACGACCTCGTCGACCCCTGGCCGCACCCCGGCCGCGTCACCCAGATCGTGACCCTGACCGAGGACAGCCTCACGCTCGCCATGGCCGTGGAGGCGCACGAGTCCTCCTTCCCGGCGCAGATCGGCTGGCACCCCTGGTTCAACCGGAACCTCGGCACGGGTGAGGACGCACGGCTGGACTTCGCGCCCGCCTGGCAGGAGGAGCGCGGCGACGACCACCTGCCCACCGGGCGGCGCACCGAGCCGGGGCCCGGCCCCTGGGACGACTGCTTCGGGATGCCCGACGGCGTCGACGTCACGGTCACCTGGCCCGGGCACCTGGAGCTGAAGGTCACCAGCCCCGAGCAGTGGGTCGTCGTGTACGACGAGCAGGAGGCCGCCGTCTGCGTGGAGCCGCAGACCGGACCGCCCGACGGGCTCAACTCCCAGCCCAGGCTGGTCACCCCGATCGAACCCCTGGAAGCCGCCACCACCTGGACCTGGCGACGCCTCTGAGGCGGGCGCGGGCGGGGCCCGGCGGCGCCTCTAAGCTGGCTGGCATGAGTGACGTACGCGGCGCGCTGCTGCAGCAGATCAAGGACAAGGCCGTGGTGCACGGCAAGGTGACCCTCTCCTCGGGCCTGGAGGCCGACTACTACGTCGACCTGCGCCGCATCACCCTCGACGGGGAGGCCGCCCCGCTGGTCGGCCAGGTGCTCCTGGACCTCACCGCGGAGCTCGACTTCGACGCGGTGGGCGGCCTCACCATGGGCGCCGACCCCGTCGCCGCGTCCATGCTGCACGCCGCCGCCGCGCGCGGGCGTCGGCTCGACGCCTTCGTGGTGCGCAAGGCCGCCAAGGCGCACGGGCTGCAGCGCCGCGTCGAGGGCCCGGAGATCAAGGGCCGCCGGGTCCTCGTCGTCGAGGACACCTCCACCACCGGCGGCTCCCCGCTCACCGCCGTCGAGGCGGTCCGCGAGGCGGGCGCCGAGGTCGTCGGCGTCGCCACCATCGTCGACCGGGCGACGGGCGCCGCCGAGAAGATCCGGGAGGGTGCCGGGGTGCCGTACCTGTTCGCCTTCTCCAAGGACGAGCTGGGCCTCGACTGAGCCTCGTCCACCAGGTCGTGTCCGCAAAGTCCCGTCGTCCGCCCGGAGGGCGGGTTCCGGGACGTCTGGTGCGTGCTCTCGGGGTGCCGGGCGGAGTCCCTCGTACTGGGCGTACTCGGGGCTTCGCCCGGTGCGGCGAGAGTGCGTGCCAGGCGTCGCGGAACAGGCGGGACTTTGCGGACACGGCCCAGGGCCCGGCCCGGTTGTCCACAGGCCGGACGCCCTGGATGGACCATCGGGCCGAGTCTGGAAAGATGGGGCCGACGATGACGTCGCCCCCCTAGGTCAGGGCCGTAAGCACCACGCCACCCGCACATACAAGGAGCGGACAGATGCCCATCGCAACCCCCGAGGTCTACAACGAGATGCTCGACCGGGCGAAGGCAGGCAAGTTCGCCTACCCGGCCATCAACGTGACCTCGACCCAGACCCTGCACGCTGCGCTGCGCGGCTTCGCGGAGGCCGAGAGCGACGGCATCATCCAAATGTCCACCGGCGGCGCCGAGTTCCTGGGCGGCCAGTACAGCAAGGACATGGTCACCGGTGCCGTGGCCCTGGCCGAGTTCGCCCACATCGTCGCCGAGAAGTACCCGGTCACGGTCGCGCTGCACACGGACCACTGCCCCAAGGACAAGCTCGACGGGTACGTGCGCCCGCTGCTGGCGGTCTCCGAGGAGCGCGTCAAGGCCGGCCGCAACCCGCTGTTCCAGTCCCACATGTGGGACGGCTCGGCGGAGACCCTCGCCGACAACCTGGCCATCGGCCAGGAGCTGCTGGAGCGCGCCCGCGCCGCGAAGATCATCCTCGAGGTCGAGATCACCCCGACCGGCGGCGAGGAGGACGGCGTCACGCACGAGATCAACGACTCGCTGTACACGACGGTCGACGACGCCATCCGTACGGCCGAGGCCCTGGGTCTGGGCGAGAAGGGCCGCTACCTGCTGGCCGCCTCCTTCGGCAACGTGCACGGCGTCTACAAGCCGGGCAACGTCGTCCTGCGTCCGGAGCTCCTCAAGGAGCTGAACGAGGGCGTTGCCGCCAAGTACGGCAAGCCCTCCCCGTTCGACTTCGTCTTCCACGGCGGCTCGGGCTCCTCGGCCGAGGAGATCGCCACGGCCCTGGAGAACGGCGTCGTGAAGATGAACCTCGACACCGACACGCAGTACGCGTTCACCCGCCCCGTCGCGGACCACATGCTCCGCAACTACGACGGTGTCCTGAAGGTCGACGGCGAGGTCGGCAACAAGAAGACCTACGACCCCCGCACCTGGGGCAAGCTCGCCGAGGCCTCCATGGCCAAGCGGGTCACCGAGGCGTGCGCCAACCTCCGCTCCACCGGCACGAAGATCAAGTAGTCCCGGTCCTCTCCGGCGAAGGGCCCGCCCCCCGTGGGGCGGGCCCTTCGCCGTCACCAAGCCTGGCCGTACGGCGCCCGACGCGGGATGATCGGCTGCATGGCTGCCCCGCCGCAGGAGACCCCGGCCATCAGGATCGCCTCGCCCCAGGGCAGGTGGATCCTGCTGGCCACGGTGCTGGGGTCCGGCATGGCCCTGCTGGACTCGACCGTCGTCAACGTCGCCCTGCCCCGCGTCGGCCGCGACCTGGACGCCGATCTCGCCGCGCTCCAGTGGACGGTCAACGCGTACCTGCTCACCCTGGCGGGCCTGATCCTGCTCGGCGGTGCCCTGGGCGACCACTTCGGGCGGCGGAAGATCTTCGTGATCGGGGTGGTGTGGTTCGCGGCGGCCTCGCTGCTCTGCGGGCTGTCGCCGAGCGCGGGCGTCCTCGTCGCGGCGCGCGCCCTCCAGGGGGTCGGCGGGGCGCTGCTCACCCCCGGTTCGCTCGCGCTGATCCAGGCGTCCTTCCATCCGGACGACCGGGCGAAGGCGGTGGGGCTCTGGTCCGGCTTCGGCGGAGTCGGGGCGGCCGTGGGGCCGTTCCTGGGCGGCTGGCTGGTGGACGGGCCGGGCTGGCGCTGGGTCTTCCTCCTGAACGTCCCGCTGGCCCTGCTGTGCGTGCCCGTCGCGGTACGGCACGTCCCCGAGTCGGCCGACGGGCGAGCCCACGGGCACTTCGACGTGCTCGGCGCGGTGCTGGCCGCCGTGTCGCTGGCCCTGGTGACGTACGCGCTGACGGAGGCCCGCAACGGCACCGTCGTCGTGGTGGTCACGGCGGTCGCGGGGCTCGCGGCCGGGGTGGCGTTCGTGGTGGTGGAGCGGCGGCGGCCCGATCCGATGCTGCCGCTGGAGGTGTTCGCGTCCCGGCAGTTCACGGCGGTCAACCTCGTGACCCTCTGCGTGTACGCGGCCTTCGGCGGCTTCTTCTTCCTGACCGCGCTCCAGCTCCAGGTGGTGGCCGGCTACTCGGCCCTGGAAGCGGGTACGGCCCTGCTGCCGACGACCGTGCTGATGCTGCTGTTCTCGGCCCGTTCCGGTGACCTGGCCCAGCGGATCGGCCCGCGGCTGCCGCTGACGGTGGGGCCGCTGCTGTGCGCGGCCGGGATGCTGCTGATGCTGCGGGTGGGGCCGGACACCTCGTACGTGCCGGACGTCCTGCCGGCGGTGCTGGTCATGGGCGCGGGCATGGTGACCCTGGTCGCACCGCTCACGGCCACCGTGCTGGCCTCGCTGGACGCCGGCCGGGCGGGGCTGGCCAGCGGGATCAACAACGCGGCGGCCCGGGTGGCGGGCCTCGTCGCGGTGGCGACGCTGCCGTTGCTGGCGGGGATGGGGCCGGAGGCGTACCGGTCGGCGGAGCAGTTCGACGCCGCGTTCCGGCGGGCGATGCCGTGGTGTGCGGGGGTGCTCGTCGTGGGGGCGGTGGTGGCGTTCACGACCGTACGGCGGCCTCGGCCGGAGTGCCGGCGCCCGCAGTGCCGTACGCACGGCTGGCTTACGGCCCCTCCCCTGGAGTCGGCCCGCCCGTCCCCCGACCCTCCGGAACCCCCGCGCTGACCCCGGCCGACGGGGGTGGACCGGCGCCCACGGGTACCGCCCACGCAGGCCCAGTCACCCCACGCGGATCCGGCACCCGATGCCGCAGCTGGGTGGGGTGGGTCGGCGAGCCCGGCGCCTACGGGGTGCCGCTGCGCCCACCCGTGCCGCCCCTAGCGGCACGCATGCCCGCAGCTAGGGCCACCGGGCCCGCGCCCCCGCGCCACGGCCCCCACATACCGCAAGCCGCCATCGCACCGGAGGGGCCGTGCCGGTACATCAAATGGCCGTCGAGACGGGGACGTACCCGACCGAGGAACGCTGGTAACGGGGGCCAGCAACAACTACCGACGGCCGGATGTACCGGCACGGCCCCGACCCATCCACCGGCCCCACAGCGCGCGGCGCCCACCGCTCCCTCCGGCCCCGCCGCGCCCGGCGCCCACCGCCCCCTCCGCATGGCGCAGACTGGAGCCCATGAGCCTTCACGAGAACCTCCTCGGGGGACCGCCCCCGACCGAACTGCCCGACGACCCGGAGCCCCGCGAGCTCCTCGCGAACGGCACTCCCCCCGCCGACGTCGCCGCGAAGTACCCCACCTCCTCGCTCGCCTGGGCCCAGCTGGCCGACGACGCCTTCGAGCGCGCCAGCGTCGTCGAGTCGTACGCCTACGCCCGTACGGGCTACCACCGCGGCCTGGACTCCCTGCGCCGCAACGGCTGGAAGGGCCACGGCCCGGTCCCGTGGGAGCACGAGCCGAACCGCGGCTTCCTGCGCGCCCTGCACGCCCTCGCCCGCGCCGCGCAGGCGATCGGCGAGCAGGAGGAGTACGAGCGCTGCAGCCAGTTCCTGAAGGACTCCTCGCCCACGGCGGCCCAGACGCTGGGCTAGGCCCCGTCGCCCCGACCGCCGGCCGCGGTCGCCGGGCCCGCCTGGTGTGACCAGGCGGGCCTTGCGGTTTCGGGGGACCATTGCGGAGGATGCGCGGTGGGGACCGGGGCCCCCGTGCCGGTAACGGCAGGGGCGGACCGCTACCCGGAGTACGCAACAGGAGACAGCGATGTCCCAACAGGCTCATCAGACTCAGCCCGCAGAGGCTCAGGAGCCCGAGACCCCGCATCTCGACTTCCAGGGGACCACGCCTTACGAGGACTACGTGCAGGCGGACGTCCTGACCCACCTCCAGCACACCCTCTCGGACGACCCCGGCGAGATGGTCTTCCTGGTGACGACCCAGGTCATGGAGCTGTGGTTCACGGTCATCGTGCACGAGTGGGAGACCACGGCGCGCGCCCTGCGCGCGGACGACGTGAAGACGGCCGTCGCCGCGCTGAAGCGCTCGGTCCGCGAGCTGGAGGCGCTCAACGCGTCCTGGCGCCCGCTGGGCCAGCTGACCCCGGCGCAGTTCAACTCGTACCGCAGCGCCCTCGGCGAGGGATCCGGCTTCCAGTCCGCGATGTACCGCCGCATGGAGTTCCTGCTCGGCGACAAGTCCGCGTCGATGCTCGTCCCGCACCGCGGGGCACCGCGCGTGCACGCCGAGCTGGAGAAGGCGCTGCACGAGCCGAGCGTGTACGACGAGGTGCTGCGGCTGCTCGCGCGGCGCGGGTACGCGATCCCGGACGCGGTGCTGGAGCGCGACGTCGCGAAGAAGTACGAGCCGTCGCCGGAGGTGGAGGCCGTGTGGACGGAGCTCTACGCCGGGGACGAGAGCGGTGAACTCGCCCGCCTGGGCGAGGCGCTGACCGACGTGGCCGAGCTGGTGTGGCGCTGGCGCAACGACCACTTGGTGGCGACCCGCCGCGCGATGGGGGCCAAGACCGGCACCGGCGGCTCGGCGGGCGTGGCCTGGCTGGAGAAGCGGGCGCAGAAGAACGTGTTCCCCGAGCTGTGGACGGCGAGGTCCCATGTCTGAGGTGCGCACCAGGGCGAAGGAACTGGACGCGGCCGACCCGCTCGGCGCACTGCGCGAGCGCTTCGTGCTCGACGACACCGTGTACCTGGACGGCAACTCGCTGGGCGCGCTGCCCGTGGCGGTGCCGGGCCGGGTGGACGACGTGGTCCGCAGGCAGTGGGGCGAGCTGCGCATCCGGTCCTGGGAGGAGAGCGGCTGGTGGACCGCTCCGGAGCGGATCGGCGACCGCATCGCCCCGCTGGTGGGGGCCGCCGCCGGCCAGATCGTCGTCGGTGACTCGACCAGCGTCAACGTGTTCAAGGCGGTCGTCGGCGCGGTGCGCCTCGCGGGGGAGGGGCGCGACGAGATCCTGGTCGACGCCACGACGTTCCCGACGGACGGGTACATAGCGGCGTCGGCGGCGCGGATGACCGGGTGCACGCTGCGCGCGGTGGCCCCCGACGAGGTGACCGGGGCGCTGGGCCCGCGGACGGCGGCGGTGCTGCTGAACCACATCGACTACCGCACGGGCCGGCTGTACGACCTGCCCGGGCTGACGGCGGCGGTGCACGAGGCCGGGGCGTATGCGGTCTGGGACCTGTGCCACAGCGCGGGGGCTCTGCCGGTCGGACTGGACGAGCACGGGGTCGACCTGGCCGTCGGCTGCACGTACAAGTACCTGAACGGGGGCCCGGGTTCACCGGCGTACCTCTACGTGCGCGCGGAGCTCCAGGACCGTTTCGACTCGCCGCTGCCCGGCTGGAACTCGCATGCCGAACCCTTCGGCATGCGGGGGGAGTTCGAGCCCGCGCAGGGTGCGCTGCGCGGCCGGGTCGGCACGCCGGACATCCTCTCCATGCTCGCGCTGGAGGCGGCTCTGGAGGTGTGGGACGGCGTCGGAGTCGAGGCGGTGCGGGCCAAGTCGCTGGCGCTGACGGACTTCTTCCTGGAGTGCGTCGCGGCGTACGTGCCCGAGGGCCGCGTGGAGTCCCTGACCCCGGCGGCGCACGAGGAGCGGGGCAGCCAGGTGGCGCTGCGCTGCGCGGACGCCGGTGCGGTGATGAAGCGGCTCATCGAACGCGGAGTGGTGGGCGACTTCCGGCACCCGGACGTCCTCCGCTTCGGGTTCACCCCGCTGTACGTCGGCTTCGCGGACGTGGAACGGGCGGTACGGGTCCTGGCGGAGGTACTGGAGTAAGCCCCACGGCCCGTCGTGCGGGCGGAACCCACAGCCCGCCCGCACGACGCACCGGCCATCCACCGGGGCCCCACGCACCGGAACCCGCACCGCGCCGGACCCGGCACCACACACCGGACCGGGGCGCCACGCACCGGAACCCGCACCGCGCCGGACCCGGCACCACACACGGACCGAGGCGCCACGCACCGGAACCCGCACCGGAAAACGGCCCCTCCGCACGGAGCGGCGGCGGTCACCCGTCGGTCGTGTACACCCCGGCCGCCGCCGCAGCCACAGCGGCCCGTGCCGCCCGGTCCGCGGCGGCCGGGTCGGGAGCCGTGCCCGTGGTGAGCAGGGTGTAGTACAGCGGAGCGGACACGGCCCGCACGACCTGCGCCGGGTCGGTGCCGGCAGGCAACTCCCCGCGCTCGACGCCGCGTCGGACGCACGGCACCCACTCCGCGACGCGCACCTCGTAGAAACGGGCCAACGCCTCCGCCGTACGCGCGTCGCACGTGGCCGCCGCGATGACGGCGCGGAACAGCGCGCCCTGCCGGGGGTCGGCCAGCGTCCGCTGGACCAGCGCGGCGTTGGCGCGCAGGTCCTCCAGCACGGAGCCCAGGTCGGTACGGCTCAGGGACTGCTCGGCCATGTCGGCGAGGAGGTCCGCGACGAGGCCGGTGACGTTGCCCCAGCGGCGGTACACGGTCGTCTTGCCGACCTCGGCCCGCCGGGCCACATCCGCGAGGTCGAGGTGCGCGAAGCCCCGCTCGACCAGCATGTCCCCGGCCGCCCGCAGTACGGCGGCACGCACGCGCGCGGTGCGGCCCCCGGGTCGTACGGTGCCGGGCTCGGCGGACATGCGGCCTCCTGGGGATGCGGCGGAAGGGGTGGGGCGGACTGGAACATGCCGGACAGGGACAGGACAAGCCGGCCGAGAAGCACAGCGCACAGCGCACAGCGCACAGCGCATGTCGCACATCGCACGTCACGCGCCGCCCGGCCGGGATGCGGTGGTCCGAACCGGGGGAACCGGGGACTACCGCGCACCCACCACCAGCGTAACGAAACAGCAGAACCGTTTAACCCTCACCCAGCGTGACATCCACCTGTCCGCGCACGTCACCGGCCTGATACCGTCCCCGCCAACGGCCGAATCCCTCCTGGCCCCCTCCGAACCACCTCCGTCTTCCCGTCCAATTCCGTTTCGCCGCTGAGAGGTTGGAGCATGCCGGACGACGCCGTCCCCCGTGATGCCGAAGGCCGTGACGACATCGTCCGCGACGCCGCCGAAGAGGCGTCCGCCTTCTCGCATCCGGCCGTCGACCCGGACTCCACCGTGGCGTACGGCGACCACCCCGACCAGGTGATCGACTTCTACGCCCCGCGCGGCCCCGAGACGGCCGTGCCCGCGCCGGTCGTGGTGGTCCTGCACGGCGGGGCGTGGCGGGCGCCGTTCGACCGCCGGCACGTGACCCCGTTCGCCGACTTCCTGGCCCGGCGGGGCTTCGCCGTGGCCAATGTCGAGTACCGGCGCGGCAGCGCCATCCCCGCGCAGGGCGGCACCGGCCCCGTCGCGGGCCGCTGGCCGGACACCTTCGACGACGTCGCGGCGGCGCTCGACGCCCTGCCCGGCCTCGTCCGGGAGGCGCTGCCCCAGGCCGATCCGCGCCGTGTCGTCGTCACCGGTCACTCGGCGGGCGGGCACCTGGCGCTGTGGGCGTCCGCCCGCCACCTCCTGCCGGCCGACGCCCCCTGGTTCCTCGACCGTCCGGCCCCGCTGCGCGGCGTCGTGGCGCTCGCCCCGGTCGCCGACCTCGGTGTCGCCGAGAAGCTGGACGTCTGCTCGGGCGCGACGGTCCAACTCCTCGGCGGCGGCGCCAAGTTCGCCGAGCGCAGGGCGTACGCGGACCCGGCCCTGCTGTTGCCGACCGGCATCGCGACCACGCTCGTGCAGGGCCGCGGCGACATCGTGGTGCCGCAGGCCGTCGCGGAGTCGTACGCGGACGCGGCGGCCAAGGCCGGCGAGGTGGTCGGCCTGACCCTCCTGGAGGGCGTGGGCCACTTCCCTCTCATCGACCCCGCGGCGGACGCGTGCGCCGTGGTCGCCGAGGAGATCGCCCAACTGGCCTGGTGACGACGGGAGCGCCGCCCGGCACGGCTCCGTACCGGCGACCAGGCACCCGCACCCTCCGCCGCCTGGTCCTCCCCGTAGTACCTGAGAAGGATCCGGGAGGACCCCTCTCACTGGGGACGACCGGGGCCCGCGCTCGCCCTACGGTTCTGTATGTGACCGAGACGACCCGGACGAAGACGATGCCGATACCGGTGGGCGGTGCCGACGACGGGCGCAGCCCCGAGTTCAGGCTGGCCATGGGTGCCCTGCGGAGGCTGCGCGAGGACCTCTTCCACGACGCCTTCGCCTACCGGCCCCTGCCGCCGCTGCGCGGGGACGGTCCGCTGTCCCGCCGGCTCCCCGAGCGGGCCCGGCGGTACGCGGCCTGGACCCCGCACGCGCTGGTGACGGCGGCCGCGCTGCTGGTGCTGCTCATCTCCGCCACGTCCAGCGAGGGCGGCGGCGGTCTCACGGACCTGCTGACGGTGATCCTCTCGGTGACGCCGGTCCTGCTGACGCTGGTGAGGCCGGTCGGCGCCTTCTGGTTCTCCATGACGGCCTCGCCGGTCGTCGCCATGCTCGGCACCGCGTGGTCGGACTGGCCCTGGGCGCCCGCCACCTTCGCCACCCACCTGGTCGTCCTCACGGTCGTCGCCGCCCGGACCCGTCCGCGCACGGCGGCCTGGATGTGGGCGCTGACGGCGGCGTACGGCTTCCTGATCGAGACGCTCCTGGGCGGCGGGCACTACGCGAGCAACAGCGTGCCGTTCCTGTTCGTGTCGGCGCTCGCCCTGCTGGTCGTCACGGTGGGGCAGGTGCGCCGGCAGGCGGAGCGGGAGGTGACCGCCCAGCAGACGGTCACCGCCCACGAACGGTCCCGGCGCACGCTCCTCGAGGAGCGCACCAACATCGCCCGCGAGCTGCACGACGTGGTCGCGCACCACATGTCGGTGGTCGCCATCCAGGCCGAGGCCGCCCCGTACCGCGTCGAGAACCCGCCCCCGGAGCTGGAGAAGGCCTTCGCCACGATCCGGGAGAACGCGGTCGCGGCGCTGACCGAGCTGCGCCGCGTCCTCGGCGTCGTACGGGCCGAGGACTACGAGGCGCCGGACGCCCCGCAGCCGACGCTCGCCGACCTCGACGCGCTCCTGGCGAACGTGCGCGAGGCGGGCCTGCCCGTCGACAAGGCGGTCACCGGCGCGGTGCGCGAACTGCCGCAGGGCGTCGAGCTGTCGGCGTACCGGATCGTGCAGGAGGCGCTCAGCAACACCCTGCGGCACGCGCCGGGCGCGACGGCCCGTGTCGAGATCGGCTACGTGCTCGGCGGACTCGGTCTGCGCGTCGTGAACGGCCCGGCCCCCGGGCCGTCCTTCGAGAAGTCCACGCACGGCGCGGGCCACGGCATCACCGGGATGCGCGAGCGCGTCTCGATGCTGAACGGCGAGATGACGGCGGGCGGCACGGCCGACGGCGGCTACGAGATCTCGGTCTTCCTCCCGGTGGCCCTCGCCGAGGAGTCCGCATGACGGGCGACACGGCCGGCAGGGACGGCGACACGTTGAACGGCACCCACGGCACCCACGGCACCCAAGCCCCCGGCGCCCAAGGCACCCCCGGCACCATCCGCGTACTGATCGCCGACGACCAGGTGATGGTGCGTGAGGGGTTCTCCGTGCTGCTCGGCGCCATGCCGGACATCGAGGTGGTCGGCGAGGCGGTCAACGGACGCGACGCCGTGCGGCGGGTGCGCGAACTCTCCCCGGACGTCGTCCTGATGGACATCCGCATGCCGGAACTGAACGGCATCGAGGCGACGCGGGAGATCGTCGCCGCGGACGGGGCGGCGAAGGTGCTGGTGCTGACCACCTTCGACCTGGACGAGTACGTGTACCAGGCGCTGCGGGCGGGAGCCTCCGGGTTCCTGCTGAAGGACGCCTCGGCCCGCCAACTGGCCGACGGGGTAAGGGTGGTGGCCTCGGGTGAGGCGTTGCTCGCCCCCTCGGTGACCAGGCGCCTGATCACGGAGTTCTCCAAGCTCTCGGAGGCGCCCCGCTTCCCCGCCGGGGCCCAGGCGGCGTACGGGGAGCTGACCGAGCGGGAGACGGAGGTCCTGGTCCTGATCGCGCAGGGCCTCTCCAACGCGGAGATCGCGAGCCGCCTGGTCGTCGCCGAGTCCACCATCAAGACCCACGTCAGCCGGATCCTCGTCAAGCTGGGGTTGCGCGACCGCACGCAGGCGGCCGTGTTCGCGTACGAGGCACGGCTGGTGCGACCGGCCTGAGGCGCCGGACGGGTCCCCGGGCCGGGTCCGGAGGCGGACGCGGGGCGCGGCCCGCCACGGGCCGACACCCCTGGTCAGCCGGGGGTGCGGCGGGCTAGCGTCCGGACATGACTGCCTTCGACCCCTGGGACCCGGCGTTCGTCGCCGACCCCTACCCCGCGTATGCCGAGCTGCGTGCCCAGGGCCGCGTGCACTTCTACGAGCCGACCGGCCAGTGGCTGGTGCCGCACCACGCGGACGTCTCGGCGCTGCTGCGGGACCGGCGCCTGGGCCGCACGTACCAGCACCGGTTCACGCACGAGGACTTCGGGCGCACGGCACCGCCCCCGGAGCACGAGCCGTTCCACGTCCTGAACGACCACGGCATGCTCGACCTGGAGCCCCCGGACCACACCCGGATCCGGCGGCTGGTGTCGAAGGCGTTCACCCCGCGCACGGTCGAGCAGCTGCGGCCGTACGTGCACCGGCTGGCGTCCGAGCTGGTCGCGGGCCTGGTGGCGGCGGGCGGCGGCGATCTGCTGAGCGACGTCGCCGAACCGCTGCCGGTGGCGGTGATCGCCGAGATGCTGGGCATCCCGGAGTCGGACCGGGCACCGCTGCGGCCCTGGTCGGCGGACATCTGCGGGATGTACGAGCTGAAGCCGTCCCCGGAGACGGCGCGGCGGGCGGTGCGGGCGTCCGTCGAGTTCACGGAGTACCTCCAGGAGCTGATCGCGCTCCGCCGCAAGGAGCCGGGCGACGACCTGGTCTCGGGGCTAATCGCGGCGCACGACGAGGGCGACCGGCTGACCGAGCAGGAGATGATCTCCACCTGCGTGCTGCTGCTGAACGCGGGACACGAGGCGACGGTCAACGCGACGGTGAACGGCTGGTGGGCGCTGTTCCGGCACCCGGACCAGTTGGCGGCCCTGCGCGCCGACCGGTCGCTCGTCCCGACGGCGGTGGAGGAGCTGATGCGCTACGACACCCCGCTCCAGCTCTTCGAGCGGTGGGTCCTGGACGACATCGAGATCGACGGCACGACGGTCCCGCGGGGTTCGGAGATCGCGATGCTGTTCGGTTCCGCCAACCACGACCCGGCCGTGTTCACCGAGCCGGAGAAGCTGGATCTGGCGCGGAAGGACAACCCCCACATCTCGTTCAGCGCTGGCATCCACTACTGCATCGGGGCGCCACTGGCCCGGCTGGAACTGGGCGCCTCCCTGGACGCGCTGCTGGAGCAGGCACCCGGCCTGAGCCTGGCGTCCGAGCCGGAGCGCAAGCCGAACTTCGTGATCCGGGGGCTGGAGGGGCTGCGCGTCGAGGTCTGAGAGCCCGCCCCGTGGCGCCGCACCGATCCGGCGGCGGCACGGGCGGCCCCTCCAGAGCGGCTTACGACCCACCCTCAGCCGCGAGCCGCCCGCGCCCCCGCACCCTGAGCCGCGAGCCGCCCGCGCCCCCTCACGCTGAGCCGCTGACAGCCGCTCACGGATCTCCCCTCAGCTGCTCATGTCCCGTCGCCTCAGCGCCGCCAGGCCCGCCGCGGTGAGGGCCGCCGCGATCCCGGTCAGGACGAACACCGGCGGCCACGCCATCGAGCCGCCCGGCAGCTTCGGCAGGTGGCCGAAGGGGGAGAGGTCCATGACGGACCGCGGCACGTCCAGCGCGGGTCCGATCCAGCCGAGGAGGAGGGCCGCGCCCGCGACCGCCCAGGCGGCCGGGGCAAGGCGCGGCGAGACACCGTGGAGGAGGACGGCGAGTCCGCCGACGACCCAGACCGCGGGCAGCTGGACCAGGCAGGCGCCGAGGACGGGGCCGGGCCCGTGGCCGTATCCGGCGGCGAGCCCGAGACCGCCGACGGCCATGAGCAGGGCGGACCCGCCGAAAGCGACGGCCAGGTGCCCGGCGGCCCAGCGCAGCCGCCCGACCGCGCCCGCGAGGACCGGCTCGGCCCGACCCGAGGTCTCCTCGGCGTGCAGGCGCAGCACGGACTGCACGACGTAGAGGGCGCCGACCATGCCGAGCAGGCCGGCCAGGGTGCCGAGGAAGGCGTCCGTGATCCCGGACTCACCGCCCATCCGCTCGATGATCTCCCGGGTCCTCTCGTTGTCGCCCACGAGACCGGCGGCGCCCTTGGTCATCGCGCCGAAGGCGGCTCCGGCGGCCAGGTAGCCGAGGCTCCAGCCCAGTAGGCCGCCCCGCTGGAGGCGCCAGGCCAGCGCGGCCGCCGATCCCAGGCGCCCGGTGGCGGGTCCGGGCCGGGTCGGCAGGAAGCTCATGCCGAGGTCGCGGCGGCCGGCCAGGACGTAGGCGGCGGTCCCCTGGAGGGCGACGGCGGCGGCGAGGAGCGCGAGCACCCACCACCGTTCGCCGGCGAAGGGG
This sequence comes from Streptomyces sp. NPDC005496, assembly GCF_042872045.1. Lineage (NCBI taxonomy): Bacteria > Bacillati > Actinomycetota > Actinomycetes > Kitasatosporales > Streptomycetaceae > Streptomyces > Streptomyces sp. NPDC005496. Next base: position 207,556 of record NZ_JBIAJQ010000005.1, on the reverse strand, counting down.
CGCAGGTTCTCCAGCCAGCCGAGCGGGGAGAGCCAGGCCGGTACCGACGAGCCGACCGCCGTGGCGGAGTCGCCGGACGCCCGCAGCACGAACGCCGTCCCGAGCAGGGCACCCGTCAGCCCCTTGGCGAGCCGGGCGCTCTCGGTGAACTGGGCGAGGACCGCCGCCGCCGTCGCGAAGACCATCCCGACGCCGGCGACGCCGAGGCCGAGGGCGAGGGCTCCGGCGGCACCACGGCCGGCGAGTCCGGCCGTGACGAGCAGCGCGAGGGCCGCGTTCGCCACGAGCGCCACCAGCAGCGACGCGGTCAGCGGGGCGCGCCGTCCGACCATCGCCGAGGAGATCAGCTCCTGACGTCCGCTCTCCTCCTCGTCGCGGGTGTGCCGTACGACGACGAGCAGGCTCATGACGGCGGCGAGGACGCCCGCGAAACCGCCGATGCGCCAGGCCGTGAGCGCGCCGAGCGAGTCGCCGTACACGGGCCCGTACATGGCGCGCAGGGAGCCGTTCGCCCGCACCTGGGCCACCACCCCGGCGCGGTCGGCGGCGGTGGCGTACACGCTCTCCAGGGCGCCCGGCACGGAGAGCACGGTCGTAGCGACGACGAGGACCCACAGGGGGATCATCAGCCGGTCCCGGCGCAGCGCGAACCGCAGGAGGGCGCCCGTCCCGGCCAGCGGGCGTGACCCGCCGGGGCGGGGGACCGCACGGGCGCCGGTGGTCAGGGCGGTCACCGCGTCACCGCCCGCCGCGCGTCCCGCGCCGGTACGTCGTCCTGGTAGTGCCGCAGGAACAGCTCCTCCAGGGTGGGCGGGGAGGACTTCAGCGACCGTACGCCCGAGGCGGTGAGCGCCCGCAGGACGGCGTCCAGCCTGTCGGTGTCGACCTGGAGCCGCACCCGGCCCCAGACGCCGTCAGGGCGGGTCCCCGCGGGCTCCACGGCCAGGTGGTGGACGCCCGGCAGGTCCGCGAGGCCGTCGGGCGGGCCGGCGAGCTCGGCGGTGACGCTGGTACGGGTCAGGTGGCGCAGTTCGGCGAGGGTGCCGCTCTCCACGGTGACGCCCTTGCGGATGATGCTGACCCGGTCGCACAGCTCCTCCACCTCGCTGAGGATGTGCGACGACAGCAGGACGGTGCGGCCGCGGTCCCGCTCCTCCTCGACGCACCGCTGGAAGACCTCCTCCATCAGCGGGTCGAGGCCGGAGGTGGGCTCGTCCAGGATCAGCAGGTCGACGTCCGAGGCGAACGCGGCGACGAGGGCGACCTTCTGGCGGTTGCCCTTGGAGTACGTACGTCCCTTCCTGGTCGGGTCCAGTTCGAACCGCTCGATCAGCTCGGCGCGGCGCGCGGGGTCGAGGCCGCCGCGCAGCCGCCCGTACAGGTCGATGACCTCACCGCCGGACAGGTTGCGCCAGAGGGTGACGTCGCCGGGCACGTACGCGACCCGGCGGTGCAGTTCCACGGCGTCCGACCAGGGGTCCCGCTCAAGCACCCGTGCCGTGCCCGAGTCGGCGCGCAGCAGGCCGAGCAGGACGCGGATGGCGGTGGACTTCCCGGCGCCGTTCGGGCCGAGGAAGCCGTGGACCTCGCCGGCCGCGACCTCCAGGTCGAGGCCGTCCAGCGCGCGCGTCGTCCCGAACGACTTGTGGAGCCCGGAGACGCTGATTGCCTTCGTCATGCTTCTGAACGTACGCTTCTTTCAGAAATTTGTGAACTTAAGGAATTGCGGAAAGGCTGGATAGACTCGGGGGTGGTACACGAGCGGGGAAGACGACGGGAGATGGTCCAGGGATGACGGAATCGGGCGGAGCCGCACGCGTCGGTGAGGATCCCGGGCGCGACGAGGAGTCGGTCTCCGTGTTCGTCGAGGGCTTCGCGGCGCAGCTCGTCGAGGCGGGGATGCCGCGGATGCCGGCCCGGGTGTTCACCGCGTTGCTCGCCTCCGACTCCGGGGCGCTCACCTCGGTCCAGCTCGGTGAGGGGCTGCGGGTCAGTGCGGCCGCCGTGTCCGGGGCGGTGCGGTATCTCGCGCAGCAGCACCTGGTGTCCCGGGAGCGGGAGCCCGGGTCGCGGCGGGAGCGGTATCGCGTGCACAGCGACCAGTGGTACGAGGCGCTGACCAACCGGGACGCCGCGATCAAGCGGTGGCAGTCCGCTTTGCGGGACGGGGTGGAGCGGCTCGGGGCCGGTACGCCCGCGGGGCGGCGGCTGGCCGAGACTCTGGCGTTCTTCGAGTTCGTCGACGGGGAGTTGGCCGGGGTGATGGCGCGGTGGCGGGTTCATCGTGAGCGGCTCTTCGGCGACGCCTGACCCGACGCCTGCGGTCACCCGGCCCACCGGGTTGACTCACGCCGACGTGGCCGAACCGGCGTCCGGTCCCGCTCCGGCCCGCCGCTCTGGACCGCGCCCAGGGGGCGCCGACCTGCGGTCCGTTACGTCGGCCCGGTGCGCCTGCCTCCACCCGGTTCCGCCGGTCTCCGTACGCCGGTCCGGCAGCCTTTCCTCGCCCCCTCCGCCCCTACCCGTCCCGCCGCGGGGCTCCGCCCCGGACCCCGCTCCTCAAGCGCCGGAGGGGCTGAAAATCCCCCGTCGCGGAGAGGCCGACACCCTCGGGGCGCCGGCTTTCCGTCCCGACACGGGGCTCCGCCCCGGACCCCGCTCCTCGAACGCCGGAGGGGCTGGATTTTGCCCCGCTCCTCGAACGCCGGAGGGGCTGAAGTGTGCCCCGGGGTGATCTGTCAGTTCGGGAGGGTCAGGCCCCAGGCGGATTCTCGGACCGTCCAGGTTCGGGTGCGGACCGGGCCGGTGATCACCGAGTCCGCCCGGTAGCGGAAGTCCGCGCCCGAGACGGTCACGCGGCGGCCCACCGCCCGCAGGGGGGAGGCCTCCGCGCCCAGGGACAGGCGCCGCACCTCCACCTCGGCGCTGCCGCCCGCGCAGGGCGTCACCGAGACCGCCTCCACGGGCTGGTCGAGGTCGACGAGGGTCACGCCGTCGACCTCGATCCGCAGGCGACTGGGGCCGGGGCCGGTCACGGACGCCGGCCGGGAGGGGCGGGTGGCCAGCGTGCGGACCAGGGACTGGCAGGTCCGCAGCCAGGCATGGGCGGGGGAGTCGTCGGCGGCGGAGCCGACGGTCAGCGGCAGGGAGGGGATCCGCAGCCCGCCGACCACCACACCGTCGCTGTCGTCCACCAGCAGATCGAGGCGCCGCACGGCGCCCTCCAGCACGCAGCGGGCCGCCGCCACCGCGCCCGTCGGCACACCCAGGGCGCGGGCGAGCGAGAGCGCGCCGCCCACGGGCACCAGGGAGAGCGCGCACGCCGTGAGCTCGCGCTGCCGGTGGAGGAGGGAGACGGCACGCAGCAGCGCCCGGTCGTCGCCGATCACCACCGGCCGCCGGGAACCCCTTCGGGCCAGTGCCCGGGCGAATTCCTCGGGCCCGTCAGGGAGGCACACCTTGGTGGCCGCACCCGCGCTGAGCACGTCTTTCGCGATCCGTACCGACTCCCCGTCGCCGCGACGGGCGACCGGGTCGATGACCACCAGGAGCTGGTCGGAAGCCGCCACCTCGGTCATGCCTCGCTTCCTCGGGTAGCATCTTGGTGCAAGAGCCCCTTGCGCTATTGCGCCAGGGGCTTCGTCTATTCCGGGGCATCCGGTCCGACGGTCGCGGCCAAAGGTGGTCGCCGGCGCACGCAGCCGTACAGCAAAGACAGCAGCGTACGTCCCCGACCTTGGACATGCCCCGCCCGGAAGGGGTGTACGCCTGTGCCCGCACTTGTGCTGCTCGGTGCTCAGTGGGGTGACGAAGGCAAGGGAAAGGCCACCGACCTGCTCGGTGGTTCCGTGGACTACGTGGTGCGATACCAGGGCGGCAACAACGCCGGCCATACGGTAGTCGTGGGCGATCAGAAGTACGCCCTCCACCTCCTCCCTTCCGGAATCCTCACGCCTGAGTGCACGCCGGTGATCGGCAACGGAGTCGTCGTCGACCCCTCGGTCCTGTTCTCCGAGCTGAACGGGCTCAACGAGCGCGGCGTCGACACCTCCAAGCTCCTGATCAGCGGCAACGCGCACATCATCACGCCGTACAACGTCACGGTCGACAAGGTCACCGAGCGCTTCCTCGGCAAGCGCAAGATCGGTACCACCGGCCGCGGTATCGGCCCGACGTACGCGGACAAGATCAACCGCGTCGGCATCCGCATCCAGGACCTGTACGACGAGTCGATCCTGACGCAGAAGGTCGAAGCGGCCCTCGAGGTCAAGAACCAGCTGCTCACCAAGCTCTACAACCGGCGTGCCATCGAGGCCGGCCAGGTCGTCGAGGAGCTGCTCGGCTACGCGGACCGGCTCAAGCCGTACGTCGCGGACACCGTCCTGGTCCTGAACCAGGCCCTGGAGCAGGACAAGGTCGTGCTCTTCGAGGGCGGCCAGGGCACGCTCCTGGACATCGACCACGGCACGTACCCCTTCGTGACGTCCAGCAACCCGACCGCCGGTGGTGCCTGCACCGGCGCGGGTGTCGGGCCCACGAAGATCAGCCGGGTCATCGGCATCCTCAAGGCGTACACCACGCGCGTCGGTTCGGGCCCGTTCCCGACCGAGCTGTTCGACGAGGACGGCGAGGCGCTGCGCCGCATCGGCGGCGAGCGCGGTGTCACCACCGGCCGTGACCGGCGCTGCGGCTGGTTCGACGCGGTCATCGCCCGGTACGCGACGCGGGTGAACGGTCTGACGGACTTCTTCCTCACCAAGCTGGACGTGCTGACCGGCTGGGAGGAGATCCCGGTCTGCGTGGCGTACGAGATCGACGGCAAGCGCGTCGAGGAACTCCCGTACTCGCAGACGGACTTCCACCACGCGAAGCCCGTCTACGAGACCCTGCCCGGCTGGTCGGAGGACATCACGAAGGCCAAGTCCTTCGCCGACCTGCCCAAGAACGCCCAGGCGTATGTGAAGGCGCTGGAGGAGATGTCCGGCGCACCGATCTCCGCGATCGGCGTCGGCCCCGGCAGGGACGAGACGATCGAGATCAACTCGTTCATCTAGCCGGTCCCGGGACCACGGAAAGGGCGCCCCGCGGGGCGCCCTTTCTGCTGGGGCGAAGGGGACGAAGCGGGCATACGCTGAAGGTGTAGGAGTGCGTGCGTCCCAGCCAGGAGAAGGTGAGTGCGATGCGCGTCATGCTCAAAGCCACGATGGACACCGACAAGGCCAACGAGGCCCTGACGAGCGGCAAGATGCCGCAGCTCATCAAGGAGACGATGGAGCACCTGAGGCCCGAGGCCGCGTACTTCGGCCCCGAGGGCGGCCGCCGGACGTGCTACCTCGTCTTCGACATGTCGGACAGCTCCGAGCTGCCCCCCGTGGGCGAACCGTTCTTCACCCAGCTCAACGCCAAGGTCGAGGTCTTCCCCATCATGAACGCGGACGACCTCCAGAAGGGCCTCTCCCAGCTCCGCTGACCAGCGCCGGGAGCCCCCTCAGCTGAAGATGATCATCGATCCCTGGGCGAGGCTGCGCGTGGCGGCCGCGTGCAGGCCCAGCCAGACGTGCCGTTCACGGGCGAAGGGGCTCGCGTCGTAGGGGGCGGGCGCGGCCGGTTCCTCCAACTCCGTGGGCGCGTGCGGCGGTTCCGGTGCCACGGGCGGATTGCCCGGGTCGATGCCGATCGACGGTCCGACGAACTCCAGCTCCCGCAGCAGGCCGTGGGCCGAGCCGAGGGGCCCGCCGCCGGCCAGGAGCTCGTCGCTGGAGAGCGGGTACGCGAAGTCGACCGGGACATAGGCGCCCGCGTGGTCGTAGTGCCACACGAGGTGCGACTGCTGGGCGTTGGTCTCGAACATCTCCAGGAGCTGCTCGTAGTCGCCGCCCAGTTCGTCCACCGGGGTCACCGCGAGACCGCACATCTGCAGCAGGTACGCCCGCCGCAGGAAGTGCAGCGCGTCGTAGTCGAAGCCCGCGACCGGGGCGACCTCACCGGTCAGTCCGGGCATGTACGCGTAGACCGGGACCGGTGGGAGTCCGGCTTCGCCCAGCACCTTGTCGTAGAGCGCGAGCTCCTCGGCGAAGGGGTTGTCGGGGGTGTGGCACAACACGTCGACGAGCGGGACCAGCCACAGGTCACAGGCCAACAGACGACTCCTCTGGTTCGTTGCGCGGCAGCGGTACGACGATGGTCAGGGAAGCGTAATGCGCGCGGCGCCCGCCGGTGACTCCCGGTGCGCAACTCCGGCCCATATCCGTCCCCGGGGCGGCACCGAGGGCTGCCCGTCCACGGCCCCGCCCGGGGGCTGTGCCCCCACACCCCCGATCGCCCACCGGACCGGCCCTCAAACCCCGGCGGCCGGACGCCGCTACGACGGGCTGTACCTTCCGGAGCCGTCCAGGTCCCAGACCCAGGCCCCGCCGGTGAACGTGCCCGGGTGCCCGACCAGCTCGTCCACCGCCTGCCGCAGCGCGTCCTGGTGGACCTGCGGGCCGAGCACCAGCACCCCCGCCTTCCAGTACGCGAAGTCGTAACGCGCCTGCGCCCGCCAGTTCTCGCCGATCTCCGGGACGGCGCCCGTGTTGGCGATCTCGCGCAGCAGGTTGGACGTGTAGCGGGGCGCGGCGCCGTAGATGCCGACCCGCTCCTCGCCGAACGGGCCGTTGAAGTAGCCGCCGGGCAGCCGGAAACCGAGGTCCGCGGTCGTCTGCCAGTGCAGCGCGTCCGCGTTGACGGGGTCCGGCAGCGGCACCGGCACCAGGGACTCGCCCTGGCCGACGTACGGCTTCCAGGTCCCGTCCGCGACGAAGGCGGGGACGTCCGCCCGGTCCACGGACTTCAGCGGCGCCGGGACCAGGGGGAGCAGCGCGGCGGCGACGGCCACCATCCCCAGGTACTGGGTGACGAGGGCGCGGGTGCGGACGAGCCTGTCGAAGGCGAGCGCCACCAGCATGCCCAGGGCGGGCGCGCAGACCATCGCCACCCGTCCCTCGATGACCGACTCGAACAGCGGCTTGCCCGCCAGCGCCGCCCAGGGGCCGGGCAGCACCACGTCCGTCAGCGGGATGCGGAACTCGGGGCCGAGGGACAGTGCCGCGGCCGCGAGCACGGTGAACGCGAGCGCCTTGACGAGCGCCCGGTCCCACAGCCGTACGACGATCGCGAAGGCGAGCGCGGCCAGCGGCCAGCCGTAGAAGGCGTTCTGCTCGGTGGGGTTCAGGGACAGCGCGCCCGCGGTCTCCGCGTTCCCCGCCACCAGCGAGCGCTCCGCGAAGGACAGCAGCGCGAGCGGGCTGTTGCCCGCGTTGTCGCCGTGCAGCACGCTCTTGTAGCTCTGCGGTCCGGCGAACTGCCAGTACAGGGGGAAGGCGACCAGCGGCAGGCAGACGGCCGCCGCGATCCCGAGGCCGCGGAGCAGCGGGCGCCAGGACGCCTTGGCGACGTCCCGGCGGACGGCCGCGTAGGCGAGCGCGAACAGGGCCATCCCCATCGAGGCGAGCAGCAGCGGCTCCTCGCCCAGGAAGATCTGGTAGGCCGCCATCAGCCCGAGGACCACGCCGTCGCGGACCACCCGGGTGCCGGCGCACAGCCGGAGGGCGCGGTCGATGATCAGCGGGATCATCAGCAGGATCACGAAGTTCGGGTGCGCGTTGGCGTGGCTCACCATCGGGGGCGCGAAGGCGGCGAGCGCGGCGCCGAGGAAGGCCGCGCCCCGCTGCCGTACGACCCGCTTGACGATCAGCCAGTACCAGGCGGCGGCGGTGGCGGCGAGGCCCAGCGTCATCACCAGGTTGAGGGAGACGGCGGGGCCGAGGAGCAGGGTGACCGGGGTGAAGGGGACCGACAGGCCCAGCATGACCGTGTTGGCCATCAGGTTCACGCCGTCAGGGAAGCCCTGGAGGGTCGTGAACAGGGGGTTGTGCAGATGGCGGACGTTGTCGGCGGTGACCGCGAAGAACCACTCCCACTGGTTCTGGTCCTGGAGCGAGTCGACGAGGTAGCGGTCGTCGGGGTTCGTCCAGCGGCCGGAGTACAGGGCCACCGACATGAGGAGGAAGAGGGCCGCGGCCAGCACGTCCGCCGGGCCGATCAGGCGCAGTTTGAGGAGGGACAGTTCGGCGAGGACCCGGCCGTAGTCCAGGGGCCGTACCTTCGAGCCGGACTGGTGCGCCCAGCGCACCGGGACCTCGGCGACCGCCCAGCCGGAGCGGCGGAAGTGCTGGAGTATCTCGACGTCTATGCCCCAGCCGTTGAGCCGGGAGGCGGCGAACGCCTCGCGGGCGCGGTCGCCGTCGAAGAGCTTGAAGCCGCACTGGGTGTCGCGTATGCCGGGCACCGCGACCCTGCGTATCAGGAAGTTGCCGGCGCGGCCGAGGAACTCGCGCAGCCGGTGCTGGTGCGTCTCTATCGTCGCGCCGGCCGTCGCCCGGGAGCCGATCGCCGCGGCCCGGCCGTCGGCGAGCGCCTTGTCGAGGTGCTCCAGCTCCTCGATCGGGGCCGCCAGGTCGGCGTCGGTGACCAGCACGCGCCGGCCGCGCGAGGCGGCGACACCGAGGCGCAGCGCGTGGCCCTTGCCGCGGTTGCTGGGGCTCGCGACGAACCGGACCCGGGGGTCGCGGGCCGTCACCGCCGCGACGACGTCCGCGGTCGCGTCCGTGGAACCGTCGTCGACGACGATCAGCTCCCAGTCCCCGAACCGGCCGTCGTCCTCGCCGAGGTGGGCGACGATGGCGTCGAGCGTCGGGCCGAGCCGCCGCTCCTCGTTGTAGGCGGGCACGACGACCGTGAGTTCCACGTCCTTGGCCGGCCGGTCCTCGACGACGTCCGTGTACTGCGGCGCGCTCATCCGGCGGCCAGCCGTTCGACGAGGGCGAGGGAGTGCGCGTTGTACGCGGCGACGATCGCGTGCGCCTCCCCGGGCTCGCGCCGCGCCAGCGCGTCCACGAGATCGGTGTGCCCCGACCACAGGTGCCCTTTGAGGTCGGTCAACCGCCGCAGATGCTGCACCGTGCACACCCAGGACTGGACGCGCATGCGGTGCAGGAAGTCGGCGAGGTAGGGGTTGCCGAACAGTCCGCTCAGCTCGCGCCAGAAGCGCAGGTCGTAGCCGATGAGGACGTTCAGGTCGCCGGCGACGGCGGCGCGGGCGGCCTCCTCGCCCCGGCGGCGCACCCCGGCGAGCGCGGCGAGGGCGCGCGGCTTGTCGGCGTCCTTCATGGAGCCGCCGGCCAGGCTGCGGAAGATGCCGTCCGTGATCATGCTCCGGGCCTCGATCATGCCCCGGTAGTCGTCCAGGGAGTACTCGTGGACCCGGAAGCCGCGGTGCTGGACGGAGTCCAGGAGGCCCTGCGCCGACAGGTCGACGAGGGCCTCGCGGACCGGGGTCGCGGAGACGCCGTACTGCTCGGCGATCTCCTTCACCGTGAACTCCTGCCCCGCCTGGAGCCGGCCGGCCAGCACCTCGTCACGGAGGGCGTCCGCGATCTGCTGCCGCAGGGTGCTACGGGTTACGGCGCCGCCGCCGGTGCCGGGCATGGTGTCTGGCTCCCCCATCGCGTACGGGTACGTGGTCGTCGCTCATGTGTGTCTACGAGCACGTCACCTTACGCGGTGGGGTCGCTGAGCCAGGAGAGTCCGTGCGGACGTCCGCGTCCCGGCGTCCGGGGCGGCGTCCGCCGGTCGTCACACGGTGTGTTCGTCTGCCACGGACAGTGCCTCGTCCAGCGCGGCGAGGCCCTCCTTGGCCTCCGCCTCGCTGATGTTGCACGGCGGCACGACGTGCGTGCGGTTCATGTTGACGAAGGGCCACAGGCCGTGGGCCTTGGCCGCCGCCGCGAACGCCGCCATCGGCGCGTTGGCCTCGCCGCTCGCGTTGTAGGGGACCAGCGGCTCCCGGGTCTCCCGGTTCCGCACGAGTTCCAGGGCCCAGAACATGCCGGTGCCGCGCACCTCGCCGATGCTCGGGTGGCGCTCGGCCAGCTCGCGCAGCGCGGGCCCGATGACGCTCTCGCCGGTCCGGGCCGCCTGTCCGACGACGTCCTCCTCCTCCATCACGTTGATGGTGGCGACGGCGGCGGCGCAGGCCAGCGGGTGTCCGGAGTAGGTGAGGCCGCCGGGGTAGGGCCGCCGGGCGAAGGTCTCCGCGATGGCCCCCGAGATGGCGACGCCGCCCAGCGGCACGTATCCGGAGTTCACGCCCTTGGCGAAGGTCAGCAGGTCCGGCGTCACGTCGTAGTGGTCGGCGGCGAACCACCTGCCGGTGCGCCCGAACCCGGCCATGACCTCGTCCAGGACGAAGACGATGCCGTACCGGTCGCAGATCTCGCGGACGCCGGCGAGGTAGCCGGGCGGCGGGGTCATGATGCCCGCGGTGCCCGGGACGGTCTCCAGGACGACGGCCGCGACGGTCGCCGGGCCCTCGAAGGCGATCGTGTCCTCCAGGTGCTGGAGCGCGCGCTCGCACTCCTGCCGCTCGCTGTCGGAGTGGAAGGGGGAGCGGTAGAGGAACGGCGCCCAGAAGTGGACGACGCCCGCGGCGCCGATGTCGTTCGGCCAGCGGCGCGGGTCGCCGGTGAGGTTGATCGCGGTGGAGGTGGCGCCGTGGTACGAGCGGTAGGCCGACAGCACCTTGGGGCGGCCGGTGTGCAGCCGGGCCATGCGCGTGGCGTTCTCGACGGCCTCGGCCCCGCCGTTGGTGAAGAAGATCTTGTCCAGGTCGCCGGGGGTCCGCTCGGCTATGAGCCGCGCCGCCTCCGAGCGGGCCTCGACGGCGAAGGCGGGCGCGAAGGTGGACAGGGTCGCGGCCTGTTCCTGGATCGCGGCGACGACCTTGGGGTGCTGGTAGCCGATGTTGGTGAAGACGAGCCCGCTGGTGAAGTCCAGATACCGCTTGCCGTCGTAGTCCCAGAAGTACGACCCCTCCGCGCCGGCGACGGCGAGCGGGTCGATGAGCTCCTGCGCGGACCAGGAGTGGAAGACGTGCGCACGGTCCGCGGCCTTCACGGCGGCGCCGGCCTGGGGGTTGGGCTGAGGGGTCATGCCGCGAGGGTAGATGTCCCGGACACGGACGCGACATCGGCGTCCTGTCTGCGGACGGGGGCTTTCCGCGACAGGTTGTCGGCCCCCGCCGCGCCCCCTCGCCCGGCGGAGGGGCGCCGCCCGGCCCTGGTCCGCCGCCCTCCGCTGTTACGGAACCGTAGACGCCGCCTCGCCCCTGACCCCGTACCCGCGCATTATCCTCGGGCTGTTGCTCACGTACGGGGGAAGGCGGCGCGGCGATGGAGAAGCTGGGGGCTGGGGAGCCGCAGCGGATCGGGGGCTACCGGCTGCTCGCGCGGCTCGGGGCAGGCGGGATGGGCCAGGTGTATCTCGCCCGGTCGGGCCGGGGCCGCACGGTCGCCGTGAAGCTCGTACGCCAGGAGCTCGCGGAGCAGGAGGAGTTCCGGGCCCGCTTCCGGCAGGAGGTGCAGGCGGCCGGACGCGTCGGCGGGTACTGGACGGCGCCGGTGCTGGACGCGGACACCGAGGCGGCCATCCCGTGGGTGGCCACCGGCTATGTCGCGGGGCCCACGCTGCAGACCGTCGTGGGCCAGGACCACGGCCCGCTCCCCGAGCGGTCCGTGCGCATCCTCGCCGCCGGACTCGCACACGCCCTCCAGGACATCCACGCCGCCGGGCTGATCCACCGGGACCTCAAACCGTCGAACGTGCTGGTCACGATCGACGGGCCGCGGGTCATCGACTTCGGGATCGCCCGGGCCCTGGAGACCGTCACCGACGGCGGCCTCACCAGGACCGGCGCGCTCGTCGGGTCCCCCGGGTTCATGGCGCCGGAGCAGGTCCGCGGCGACCGGATCACCCCGGCGTGCGACGTCTTCTGCCTCGGGTCCGTCCTCGCGTACGCCGCGACGGGAGCCCAGCCCTTCGGCAGCACCGACAGCGGGGTGCACGCGCTGATGTTCCGCATCGCGCAGGAGGAGCCCGACCTCTCCGGTGTGCCGGAGGCCCTGTCGGAGCTCGTACGGGACTGCCTGCGCAAGGACCCCGCGGCCCGGCCGACCCTCGACCGGATCCTGGAGCGGACGGGGGCCGAGGACACCGTCTCCGACGGACGGGCCCGCGACCCGTGGCTGCCGGGTGCGTTGGTGGCCCAACTCGGCCGTCACGCCGTGCAGTTGCTCGACACGGAGAACCCGGACGAGCCCGGCGGCGCGGCGGGTCAGCCCCCGGCCGCCCTGCCCGCCCTGCCCGCGGGCACCGCGGGGGCGCCGGAAGGCTCCGGCGCGCGGGACCCCCGCGCCACCCCGGCCCCCGGCTCCGCCGACCCCGTCCAGCGCCCCGCGCCCGAGGTGCCCCCCGAGCACGCCGCCGTCCCCGAGGCGCCGGGCGGTCCCACCCCGCCCCCGCCGGGCGGTCCGGCCCCGCTGGACCATCTGCCGACGATGGTCTCCGGGCCCGGCATCGCGCCCCCGCCGTCCGCCCCGCCCGGGTACGGCTATCCCCAGCAGCACCCGCAGCCCTCCGCGTACGGGTATCCGCAGAACGGCTGGGGCGCCGGACCGCCCGCCGGGTACGCCCAGGGCTCCACCCCGCCGTACGGTCCGGGCGCGGCCCCCGCGTACGGGCCCGGCGCGACCCCGCCGTACGGTCCCGGAGCCGCGCCGCGGGCGCCGGAGCCCGAGCGCCGCAGCGGGCGTTCCACGGCGGCGCTCGTCGCGGTCGCCCTGGTGGTGGCGCTCGGCGCGGGGGGTTCCGTGTACGCGCTGATGAAGGGCGGCACCGACGACGACGGCAAGGCGCCGACGCCGACGACCGGCGCCCCGACGACTCCCGGCCCGGACCCCACGCGGTCGCCGGACCCCGTGTCGGAGTCGCCGACCACCAAGGCGCCGAAGGACGGCGGGATCCCGGAGAAGTACCTCGGCACCTGGAACGGCAGCATCGACAACGCCACGGGCCACAACACCCGGCGGCTGGTGATCCAGCAGGGCAAGGCGGGCGACACCGTCCTGTCGCTCACCGCGGACGGCCCGGCCGGCAGCGGCACCTACCACTGCGTGTTCCGGGCCGACCTGGCCGAGACCCCGACCGACGGCGGTCCCCTGAAGATCGGCCCGTCCGAGGTCGTCGTCGGCGAACCGGCGTCCTCGTGCTCGCCCGGCGGCAGCTCCGAGGTCACCCTCCTGCCGGACGGGCGGCTGCGCCGGGTGATCACCGACTCGGGCCAGGAACTGACGTACACGAAGGGCGGCTGACCCCGGCCGGCACACCCCTCGGGCGGTCACCTGTCCGGCGGGGCGAACCGGCGGCGAACTTCATCTGCCGTACCCCGGCCGTTCCCCGTCCGGGCCGTACCGTGTCCGCACCGCGCGGCTCGGGGTCCGCGCGGCCCGGGGGAGTGGCCAGGTGGAGTGGCTGAGCGCGGAGAACGTGGTGGCGGTGGCGACCGCCGTGGTGGGCATCGCCGCGTCGGCCGGGATGGTCTGGTACGAGCGCCGGGTGCCGCGGCGCAAACGGATCGGCTACCGCGTCCAGATGGACAACCCGATCGGCGACGACGTGCGTTCGGGGATCGTGAACGTACGGCTCGGGCTGTTCGACGAGACGCCGGGGATGGCCGACGCGACGCTCGTGCTGCTGCGGATCGAGAACGACGGCTCCCGGAGCATCGCCGACGACGACTACACCGGACGTGAAAGGCACGGGCTCACCGCGGTGTTCACCGGCCGCACCATCCGGGGCGTCTCGGTGACCCAGCCGCCGGGCACCGAGCACCTGATGGGCCACTTCAGCCCCGCCGCCGGCCTGAGCTACGAGGACGGCACCCTGCGCATCCCGCGCGTCCCGCTCAACCGGGGCGAGCACTTCAAGCTGCTGGTGCTGCTGTCGGGCGGCGACGTCGGATGCCCGATACGGCTCATCGGCGGCATCCGGGACGGCGTGGTGAGCCCCAACCGCAGTACGACGCCGGACGACAAGCCGCCGCTGTTCAGCCGTCCCGCCCGGCTGATCACCGTCCTGCTCACGGTGTGCGTGGTGACGCTCGCGGCGATCGTCGTCGTCCGGGACGACACCCCGCCCCCGATCGGCTGCGCGCGGGGCACCCTGACGGTGACCGGTTCGACCGCGTTCGCGCCGGTGATGCGTGAGCTGGCCGGCAAGTACGAGAAGGACTGCGCGGGTTCGCAGATCACGGTGGACGCGCACGGCAGCACGGCCGGGGTGCGGGAGCTGGAGGCCGCGGGTGCCGCGTCCGAGGGCGGCTCCCCGGCCGTGGTCGCCCTCTCCGACGGGCGCAAGCCGGGCGGACTTCCCCAACTGCGGGAGAGCCGCGTCGCGGTGTCCGTGTTCACGCTCGTCGTCCACGAGGACATCCCCATCAAGAGCCTGTCCCGCGCCGACGTGCGCCGGGTCTACCGCGGGGACATCAGGAACTGGAAGCAGCTCGGCGGCCCGGACCGGCCGGTCGTCCTGGTCAGCCGCGACGCCAACTCCGGTACCCGGCAGGTGTTCCAGCGGCGGGTGCTGGGGCGCGGCGAGATCGCCAACTCCTCGCTCGACTGCGTCCACAAGGACGACGCCTCGGCCCCGGTGGTGCGCTGCGAACTCGACTCCACCGAGCAGGTGTTGAGCACGGTCGCCCGGCAGCCCGGCGCGATCGGCTACAGCGAGCTGAACCTCGCCACCGGCTTCGACGGACTGCACCGGCTCGCCCTCGACGGCCACGACCCGTCCGTGGAGGAACTGGAGCACGGGATCGGCGACTACCCGTACCGCGAGATCGAGTACGCCTACATCTACGGCCGTCCGCCCGCCGACTCCCTGACCTCCAGTTTCCTGGACTACATCAGCCGCGGCGGCGGCCAGGACGTCATCCGCACGCACGGTCATCTGCCGTGCGGGACGCCGGTGGGGCTGCGGATCTGCGGCCAGGACTGACCCGGCCGGTCCGCGCCCTTGCCCGCCGCTTGTCGCGTACACGACTCTGGCAGGGTCCCGTTCCACTCGCCGCGCGCCAGTACCGGGAGGCACCATGCGGCCCAGCAGGAGATCGGTCCTGACCGCGACGGCGGCCGGCGCGGGGGCGACGGCGCTGGGGGCGCCGGAGACCGCGGCCGGCACCGGGTACGGCGCCCGCCCGCCCGCGACCGCCCAGCCGCCCTCCCGCGAACTGCGCGCGCTGCTGCGGGAGATCGACCGCGACCGCGTCGAGGCGACGGTCCGCACCCTGGTCTCCTTCGGCACCCGGCACACCCTCTCCGTGCAGGACGACCCGGTGCGCGGCATCGGCGCCGCCCGCGACTGGCTGCTGGCCGAACTGCGGTCGTACGCGGCCGTGTCGGGCGGCCGGATGACCGTGGAACTCCAGTCGTACGTCCAGGAGCCGGCGAGCCGCATCCCGACGGCCACCCGCATCACGAACGTGGTGGCGACGCTGCGCGGCTCGGTCACGCCGGAGCGGATCTACGTCGTGTCGGGGCACTACGACTCCCGCGTCACCGACGTCATGGACGCCACCTCGGACGCTCCCGGCGCCGACGACGACGCCTCGGGGGTCGCGGTCGTCCTCGAACTGGCCCGGGTGATGGCACGGCGCCGGCCGGCCGCGACGATCGTCTTCGCGGCGGTCGCCGGGGAGGAGCAGGGCCTGTACGGCGCCACGCACATGGCGGAGCGGTTCAGGTCGGCCGGCGCGGACGTGCAGGGCATGTTCACCGACGACATCGTCGGCAGCTCCACGGCGGACGACGGCACCCGTGACCCGTACACGGTCCGGCTGTTCGCGGAGGGCGTCCCGAGCTCGGAGACCCCGGAACAGGCCGCGGTCCGCCGCTCGGTGGGCGGCGAGAACGACTCACCGGCCCGGCAGCTGGCCCGCTTCGTGCGGGACACGGCCGACAACGACGCGACCGGCATGCACGTCCGCGTCGTCCACCGGCGCGACCGCTACCGCCGGGGCGGCGACCACATCCCCTTCCTGGAGCGCGCGTACCCGGCCGCCCGCTTCACGGAGCCGGCCGAGGACTTCGCCCACCAGCACCAGGACGTGCGCGTCGGCGAGGACGGCACGCGGTACGGGGACCTGCCGGAGTTCTGCGACTTCGGGTTCGTCGCCCGGGTCGCGAAGGTGAACGCGGCGGCGCTGTGGACCCTCGCCCAGGCCCCGGGCACCCCGCGCGGGGGCCGGATCGCGACCGCCGCCCTCACCAACACGACCACGCTGTCCTGGACCCGGGGCACGGAGCCCGACCTCGCGGGCTACGAGATCGTCTGGCGCGAGACCACGGCGCCCGAGTGGACCCACGTGATCGAGGTGGGCGACGTGACCTCGCACGAGGTCGGCCTGTCCAAGGACAACGTCTTCTTCGGCGTCCGCGCGGTGAACCGGGCCGGCCTCAGGAGCCCGGTGGCCTTCCCGGACCCGGCGCCGTAGCCGACGGCAACCGGGCGGGCAGGGCGTCCCCGCGGCTCCGGGCGGCACCGAGCCGGGCGGGCAGGGCGTCACCGCGGCTCCGGCGGGCGCTGGCGGGGCATGTTCGGGCGGGCGCCCGGCGGCAGCGGGAACCGGCTCGGCGGCGTCCCGTCCACCCGGGGCGCCCCCGCCACGGACGTCTGCATCCCCAGCGGCGCCGAACCCGTCCGGAACTCCACCATCCAGTCCGCCGTCTCCGCCCGCACCAGCTCGGTCACGTCCTCGCAGAACCGGCGCAGCACCCCGAGGCACCGGTCGGCGGCGTCCCCGGCCGTCCCCTCGGCCGGGCCCAGCACCTCGCGCACGCTCTCGGACGCCCAGTCGAACTGGAGCACCTGGAGCCTGCGCTGCACGGCCTGCGCGGTGGCCACGTCCCTTATCCACCCCGAGGTCACCCCGAAGAACCGGTCGCCGGCCACGCACGCCACCGCGAGCAGCAGCGCCAGGCACCCCCAGGAGGCGACCCCGGCCACCACCCCGGTGAGGTCGAGCAGCGGCAGCGCCGCACCGGTGACGGCCCCCGCCGCCGCGCCGGACCGCAGCGCCCGCGCCCCGCGCCGCTTCCACACGCGGTCCGCGAGATACCAGGACGCCGTGTCCAGCGCGCCCTGCTCCACCCAGCGGTACAGCTCGTGCAGGCGCTCGGCGGGCTCTCCCCAGTCGCCCAGCGGAAACGGCCGTCCGGTGAAGTCGCCCGGCCGGGGACCCGCGGCGCCCTCGCCACGGTCGTCCCGGGGCGGCCCCTCGGGCTGCATCTCCGGCTGGCTCACCCGGCACTCCCTACTCATGACGTTGCGTGACGGCTGCTCGACGCCTGTGACGGCTGGTGCTGGAGCGCCGCCCCCTTTCCTACCGCCCAATGGGTGGCGATGGCCCGGGTTTCAGCGCTTTTCCGCCCGGAAGTGGGCCTTGATCAGGTATAGGCTTCCGGGTCGCCTCACTCGAAAGAGTGCTTGGGCGGCCGACCCCCCGACCACGTAGGCTCGTGCTGGACGGGAAACCCCCGCCCATACAGCCGTACGAAACCAGGAGCTGATCGTGATTCCCGGTGGTGGCCAGCCCAATATGCAGCAGCTGCTCCAGCAGGCCCAGAAGATGCAGCAGGACCTCGCGACCGCGCAGGAGGAACTGGCGCGCACCGAGGTCGAAGGCCAGGCGGGCGGCGGTCTGGTGAAGGCGACGGTGACGGGCTCCGGCGAGCTCAAGGCCCTGAAGATCGACCCGAAGGCGGTGGACCCCGAGGACACCGACACCCTCGCGGACCTGGTCGTCGCGGCCGTCCAGGCGGCCAACGAGAACGCGCAGACGCTCCAGCAGCAGAAGCTCGGCCCGCTCGCCCAGGGTCTCGGTGGCGGCGGCAGCGGCATCCCCGGTCTGCCCTTCTGACGCGGGGCGGGGCCGGAGCCGCCGGTTCGGGGCCCGGCCCGCCTTTCGGAGACCGGCGGCGGCCAACTACCGTACGTACCAGGACACTGATGCGTACCGACGAAGCACAGGAGAGGCAGTCCGTTGTACGAAGGCGTGGTCCAGGACCTCATCGACGAGCTCGGGCGGCTGCCCGGCGTCGGTCCCAAGAGCGCGCAGCGGATCGCCTTCCACATCCTCCAGGCCGAGCCGACGGACGTCCGCCGGCTCGCGCAGTGCCTCATGGAGGTCAAGGCCAAGGTCCGCTTCTGCGCCACCTGCGGCAACGTCGCGCAGGAGGAGCTGTGCAACATCTGCCGCGACCCGCGCCGCGACCTGACGGTCATCTGCGTGGTCGAGGAGCCGAAGGACGTCGTCGCGATCGAGCGCACGCGTGAGTTCCGGGGCAAGTACCACGTCCTCGGCGGCGCGATCAGCCCGATCGAGGGCGTCGGCCCGGACGACCTGCGGATAAGGGAGCTGCTGGCCAGGCTGGCCGACGGCACGGTCACCGAGCTGATCCTGGCCACGGACCCGAACCTGGAGGGCGAGGCCACGGCCACGTATCTCGCCCGCATGATCAAGCCCATGGGCCTCAAGGTCACCCGCCTGGCCAGCGGCCTCCCGGTGGGTGGCGACCTGGAATACGCGGACGAGGTCACGCTCGGCCGCGCCTTCGAGGGGAGACGACTCCTAGATGTCTGACGCCACGCTGCACGCGACGACACCCGATCCCGGCGACTTCGCGGTCCAGATCGCGGACCAGATCGAGAGCTTCCTCGTCGCCGTGACCGAGGTCGCCAAGGGCGACGAGCCGGACTCGGCCGTGCCCTTCCTGCTGCTCGAGGTCTCCCAGCTGCTGCTGGCCGGCGGCCGCCTCGGCGCCCACGAGGACATCCTCCCCGACGAGCGCTACGAGCCGGACATGGGCCCGGAGCCGGACGTGGACGACCTGCGCCTGCGCCTCGCCGCCATGCTCGACCCGGTCGACGTCTACTCCGAGGTCTTCGACCCGTACGAGCCCCGCAAGGCCCCGGTCCCGGCGCGCATCTCCGACGACCTGGCCGACGTGATGGCCGACCTGCGGCACGGCATGGCCCACTACCGCGCCGGCCGCACCACCGAGGCGCTCTGGTGGTGGCAGTTCTCCTACTTCTCCAACTGGGGCTCCACCGCGTCGGCGACGCTGCGCGCGCTGCAGTCGCTGGTCGCCCACGTGCGGCTGAACCAGCCCCTGCAGGAGCTGGACGGGCTCGACACCGACCAGGACCTCAGCGAGGACGCGCTCGCCGAGGAGGCGGGCCGGGTCATGGCCGAGGAGATCGCGGGACCGCTGGGGCTGCGCGAGGTCAAGTGACGTCCCGGGCCGGGCGCCTACCAGGCGCTCACGGCCCGCACCGGCCGCTCTGTGACACGGCGCACTTTCCGAGTGACCCGCCCGGCTTCGGGCAGGTGCCGTCCTGGAGCGGCCGGGACCCCGGTCCGGTGATCATGTGGTGAGCGGGACATCTCACCATGCGATACCGGGGAGGGGAATTCCGGCCGCTCGATAGACTGAGCCGACCGCAGTTGTGCGGTGCAGAGACGGATTGAGCGAGGAGCGCACGTGGGCCTTGTCGTGCAGAAGTACGGAGGCTCCTCCGTAGCCGATGCCGAGGGCATCAAGCGCGTCGCCAAGCGGATCGTGGAAGCGAAGAAGAACGGCCACCAGGTGGTCGTCGTCGTTTCCGCGATGGGCGACACGACGGACGAGCTGATCGATCTCGCCGAGCAGGTATCTCCGATGCCCAGCGGACGAGAGTTCGACATGCTGCTGACCGCCGGAGAGCGGATCTCCATGGCCCTGCTGGCGATGGCGATCAAAAACCTGGGCCACAGCGCCCAGTCGTTCACGGGCAGCCAGGCGGGTGTCATCACCGACTCGGTCCACAACAAAGCGCGGATCATCGACGTCACGCCGGGCCGCATCAGGACGGCGCTCGACGAGGGCAACATCGCCATCGTCGCCGGCTTCCAGGGCGTCTCGCAGGACAAGAAGGACATCACCACCCTCGGCCGAGGCGGCTCGGACACGACCGCCGTCGCGCTCGCCGCGGCGCTGGACGCCGAGGTCTGCGAGATCTACACCGACGTGGACGGCGTCTTCACCGCCGATCCGCGGGTGGTGAAGAAGGCGAGGAAGATCGACTGGATCTCCTTCGAGGACATGCTGGAGCTCGCCGCCTCCGGCTCCAAGGTGCTGCTCCACCGCTGCGTGGAGTACGCCCGCCGCTACAACATCCCGATCCACGTGCGCTCGTCCTTCTCCGGACTGCAGGGCACCTGGGTCAGCAACGAGCCGAAGCAAGGGGACCAGAAGGTGGAGCAGGCCATCATCTCCGGTGTCGCTCACGACACCTCCGAGGCCAAGGTCACGGTCGTCGGCGTCCCGGACAAGCCCGGCGAGGCCGCCTCGATCTTCCGCGCGATCGCCGACGCCGAGATCAACATCGACATGGTCGTGCAGAACGTGTCCGCCGCCTCCACCGGTCTGACGGACATCTCGTTCACCCTTCCCAAGACCGAGGGCCGCAAGGCCATCGACGCGCTGGAGAAGGCCAAGCAGAAGATCGGCTTCGACTCGCTGCGCTACGACGACCAGATCGGCAAGATCTCGCTGGTCGGCGCCGGTATGAAGACGAACCCGGGCGTCACGGCCGGCTTCTTCGAGGCGCTCAGCGACGCCGGGGTGAACATCGAGCTGATCTCCACCTCCGAGATCCGCATCTCCGTGGTCACCCGCGCCGACGACGTGAACGAGGCCGTGCGCGCCGTGCACACCGCGTTCGGTCTCGACTCCGACAGCGACGAGGCCGTCGTCTACGGAGGCACGGGCCGCTGATGTCCCCGTCAGGGTCGCGGAGCGGGCGGCCGACGCTCGCGGTCGTGGGTGCGACCGGCTCCGTCGGAACCGTCATGCTCCAGATCCTGTCCCAGCACGCGGACATCTGGGGCGAGATCCGCCTGATCGCCTCCCCGCGCTCGGCCGGCCGCAAGCTGGCCGTGCGCGGCGAGGAGGTCGAGGTCGTCGCGCTCACCGAGGACGCCTTCGACGGCGTCGACGTCGCCATGTTCGACGTGCCCGACGAGGTGTCGGCCCGGTGGGCGCCTCTCGCCGCGGCCAAGGGCGTGATCGTGGTCGACAACTCCGGTGCCTTCCGGATGGACCCCGACGTGCCCCTCGTGGTGCCCGAGGTCAATCCGCACACGGTGCGGATGCGGCCCCGCGGGATCATCGCCAGCCCGAACTGCACGACCCTCTCCATGATCGTCGCCCTGGGCGCGCTGCACGCCGAGTTCGGCCTGCGCGAGCTGGTCGTCTCCAGCTACCAGGCGGTGAGCGGCGCCGGGCGGTCCGGGGTGGACACGCTCCGCCAGCAGCTCGCGCTGGTCGCGGGCACGGACCTCGGGACCAAGCCGGGCGACGTGCGGCGGGCCGTCGGGGACAACACCGGGCCGTTCCCCGAGCCGGTGGCCCTGAACGTGGTGCCGTGGGCCGGGACGCTCGCGGACGACGGCTGGTCCTCCGAGGAGATGAAGGTCCGCAACGAGTCCCGCAAGATCCTCGGCCTGCCGGCGCTGAGGGTCGCCGTGACGTGCGTACGCGTCCCCGTCGTGACCACGCACTCGCTGACCGTCCACGCCCGCTTCGAGGGCGAGGTCACCGTCGACAAGGCCCGCGAGATCCTCGCCACCGCCCCCGGGGTCGTCCTCTTCGACAACCCGGCCGCCGGGGAGTTTCCCACCCCCGCCGACGTTGTGGGCACCGACCCGACCTGGGTCGGACGGGTGCGCCGTGCGCTCGACGATCCCACCGCGCTCGAACTGTTCGTCTGCGGCGACAACCTGCGCAAGGGCGCCGCGCTGAACACCGCGCAGATCGCCGAGCTCGTGGCGGCGGAGATCTCCGGCGCGTAGGTTCTGCGCCCCGGAGGGCCCCCGGCCGGAAAACCCGGGGGTCCTCGGCGGATTCGTTTGTAGGATCTCTGGAGGTTGTGCCGGAACTGTGTCCCGGTAAATGGTCCGGACCACTTGAATCGCACGGCCTCGGCGTCCGAAGATTCTTCTCCCCGTCCTCCGCAACCGCGCGGAGGGCGGGGAGCGTCTTTGCGGACGCACTTCGGGGGCGTCCGAACTTCACGGCAAACGGGGCACAAGGGAAGAGCTGGTACGCATGAGGGCATTTGACTCCACGTCAAACGGGGTGCCTGACGCAAATGCGATGCCTGACGCGTACAACCCTGACGGGGGCAGACGTGTCCAACTGGCGTGGCAGAGGTACTCGATTTCACCGCGGTACAGACGAGGGGCACCGCCCTGCGTCCACCCCGCCGACCCCGCAGCCCCGGCGCGCCCGGCGGCATGCCGGTGATCGCCCCCATGCCCGCAGCGCGGCCGGCCCGCATACCGAACCAGCGCGACGGCGCTGAGGACAGCACGGCGGCGGGCACCACCGTCGACCATCTGACCGAGACCTATCGCGCGCACTACCGCTCGCTGCTGGGTCTGGCGGCGCTCCTGCTCGACGACACCGCGTCCTGCGAGGACGTCGTTCAGGAGGCCTTCATCCGGGTGCACTCGGCGCGCAAGCGCGTCCGGGACCCCGAGAAGACGCTCGCCTACCTGCGCCAGACCGTCGTGAACCTCTCGCGGTCCGCGCTGCGCAGGCGCATCCTCGGTCTGAAGCTGCTCTCCAAGCCGATGCCGGACATGGCGAGCGCCGAGGAGGGTGCGTACGACCAGCTGGAGCGGGACGCCCTGATCAAGGCGATGAAGGGCCTCCAGCGGAGGCAGCGCGAGGTGCTGGTGCTGCGCTACTTCGCGGACATGACCGAGGCCCAGGTCGCCGACACGCTGGGGATATCGCTGGGGTCCGTCAAGGCGTACGGCTCCCGCGGCATCGCGGCGCTGCGCGTCGCCATGGAGGCACCGGCATGAGCAGGCACGACGAACGGCGCCCCGAGCACGACCACGACCACTCGCACGCTGGGAACGGAACTGTGAACTACGGCCCCGAAGAACAGGGCCCCGAAGGGCTCGGCTCCGACGAGCTGGCGCTGCGCAGGCTGCTGCACAGCGCCGTGGAGGAGATCGAACCGACCGACGGCACCCTGGACCACCTGCGCCGGGCGGTGCCGGCCCGGCGCGCCCGCAAGCGCCAGGCCGTGGTGGGCATGGCGGCCGCCGCACTCTTCATCGGCACCGCCGTCCCGGCCCTGGTGCACGTCTCGAACTCCAACGGCTCGAACGCCAACCCGTCCGTCGTGGGCAACTCCCAGGAGACGCAGGGGGGCGTCGGCCAGAGCAAGGGACAGGACAGCGGCAGCGGCGGCTCGGGCGGCTCCGCGGGCACCTCCAAGGACAAAAACAAGCAGGGCAAGGGCAAGCAGGACAAGGGCAAGGCGGGCGCGGGTGCCACGAGCGGCGCCGACCCGAGCGCCCCGGTCGTGGGCGACGCGCCCTGCACCGCCGCCCAGCTCGGCGCCAACGGATCGGCGGGCTCCCCGGACTCCACCGGCGTGGTCTACGGCTCGTTCTCCGTCTCCAACGTCTCCGGTGTTCCCTGCACCGTCACCGGGCCCGGCACCGTGGGCGCCTCCGCGCTCGGCGCCGCGGACCCGGGCAAGGTCACGGCGGTGCGGCACGTCGCGGGCGACGCGGCCTCCGGACTGCCCGACCCCTCCCAGGAACAGGCCGCCCTGCTGCTCAAGCCGGGCACCTCGTACGTGGTGAAGTTCGCCTGGGTGCCCTCGCAGACGTGTCCGCCCGCCGGCGGCGGCGACCCCTCGCCGGACCCGACGCCCTCGGGCGGCACGGGCGACAGCGGCGGCGGCACCTCCACCGACTCCGGCGTCTCAACACAGCTGGTCAGGGAGGACACCGTGGACGGCAGCGTCGCGGTCGGGTATACCGCGTCGGGCGGGGCCCCGTCGGCCTCCACCGTGGTGGCCAACGCCTGCTCGGGGACGGTCTACTGGACCGGGCTGCTGGCCGGTTCCTGAGCGCTCCGGGGGGCGGACTCCTCGTCCGGGACCAGGCCCAGCTCCGCGTCCCGGGCGAACTCCGCCTCCCGGCGCAGCAGCCGGAACCACATGAAGACGACGAAGCCGGCGAAGACGAACCACTCACCGGTGTAGCCGAGGTTCTGGAACGCCTTCAGGTCCAGGCCCGTGCCCTGGGGGGCCGTCGCGGGCACCGCCCGCATCCCGCCGTCCGCCCGGTCGAGGGTGATCCACGCGTCGTACACGTCGTACGGCACGAGGTTCACCAGGGACGCGGTGCTGATGGCGCCGGTCTGGCCGGCGGGCAGGCCGCCCGCGGCGCTCACCCCGTTCGACCCGGGGCTCTCGGACGCCTGGAGGGCACCGGTCACGGTGACCTCGCCGGCGGGCGCGGCGGGCGCCTTGGCCGGGTCCGCCTCGCCGGGCAGCCAGCCCCGCACCACGGGCAGCGCCTTGCCGCCGTCGGTCCGCAGCAGCGTCAGCACGTAGTAGCCGCGCCTGCCGTCCAGTTCGCGGCCCGGCACGAGCAGCTGCCTGCCGTAGCGGCCGGTGGCGGTGGCGGTGGCGCCGGAGGTGCTGCGGTCCACGGGCAGCAGCTCGTCCAGCGGGCGTGCGGCCTGCTTCTCGGCGGACGCGGCCTGCTCGGTCGCCGTCCGGTGGTCCTGCACCCGGTCCTCGAACCGGCCCAGCTGCCATGACCCCATGAAGACGCAGAAGGGGATGGCCAACAGCACGAAGACGTTGATCCCCCACCAGCGGGGCGTCAGCAGAAACCGGTACACGCCGTCCACGGTACGGGGCCGCCGGGCGGAGCAGGGCCGCGGGGTCGCTCCGCCGGGCCCTCCCGACCGGGTGCCGTGAGGGGTCGCCGAGGACTCCCGGCGCCCGTCAGGGCCGGACCGGCGCGGAGTTTTCCACAGGCTGAGGACCTCCTCGGCGCGATGTCGGCCGGGCCAGGCACTATGGGGCCATGACTGAGAGCAACGGGACCACGCAGGAGCACGGGAGCGCGCAGACCGGCGCGGCGATGCCCGACTGGGAGAAGCGTTTCCGGGCGCCGCGGGTGTCCCTGCCGGACTGGGCGGAGGACGCCCCGCACCGCGCGCTGTTCGTCTCGAACGCGACGGGGACGTACGAGCTGTACGCGTGGGACCGCGGCACGGGTGAGCAGCGCCAGGTCACCGACCGGCCGAACGGCACGACGGACGGCGTGCTCTCCCCGGACGGCGAGTGGATCTGGTGGTTCGACGACAAGGACGGCGACGAGTTCGGCGTCTGGCGGCGCCAGCCCTTCGGCGGCGGCCCCGACGAGCCCGCGGTGCCGGGACTGGAGCCGTCCTACCCCTCGGGTCTGGCGATCGGCAGGGACGGGCGTACGGCGGTCGTGGGCCGCTCCACGGACGAGGACGGCTCGACGATCCACCTCGCCAGGACCGGCGAGGACCCCGTCGAGATCTACCGGCACCGCGAGTCCGCCGGCGTCGGCGACCTCTCGCACGACGGCTCCCTGATCGCCGTCGAGCACACCGAGCACGGTGACGCGATGCACTCGGCGCTGCGGGTGCTGCGTCCCGACGGCTCGCAGGTCGCCGAGCTCGACGACACCGAGGGCGGCACGGTCGAGCTGGGTCTGGAGGTGCTCGGCTTCGCCCCGGTGGACGGGGACACGCGGCTGCTCATCGGGCACCAGCGGCGCGGACGCTGGGAGCCCCTGGTGTGGGACGTGTCGACCGGCGAGCAGACGGACCTGGCGCTGGACCTGCCCGGTGACGTGGGCGCCGAGTGGTACCCGGACGGCTCCGCGCTCCTCGTCTCGCACAGCTTCGAGGCCCGCAGCGAGCTGTGGAGGTACGAGACGGCGACCGGCGAGCTGACCCGGGTGCCCACGCCTCCCGGCACGGTGTCCGGCGCGACCGCCCGTCCCGACGGCACCGTGGAGTACCTGTGGTCGTCCGCGGCCGAGCCCTCGGCGGTGCGCTCGACCACGGGGGACGTCGTCCTGGACCCGCCCGGCATGAGGTCCCCGGGCTCCGTGCCGGTGGAGGACGTCTGGGTGGACGGCCCCGGCGGCCGCATCCACGCCCTGGTCCAGAAGCCGGCCGGGGTGAGCGGCCCGCTGCCCACGGTCTTCGACATCCACGGTGGCCCGACCTGGCACGACAGCGACTCCTTCGCGGCGGGCCCGGCGGCCTGGGTGGACCACGGGTACGCGGTGGTGCGCGTCAACTACCGCGGTTCCACGGGTTACGGGCGCGAGTGGACGGACGCCCTCAAGCACCGCGTCGGCCTGATCGAGCTGGAGGACATCGCCGCCGTCCGCGAATGGGCGGTCACCTCCGGCCTCGCGGACCCCTCCCGGCTCGTGCTCACGGGCGGTTCCTGGGGCGGCTACCTGACCCTGCTCGGCCTGGGTACGCAGCCGGACGCCTGGGCCCTCGGCATCGCCGCCGTCCCGGTCGCCGACTACGTGACGGCGTACCACGACGAGATGGAGGCGCTGAAGGCCATGGACCGCACGCTGCTCGGCGGCACCCCCGAGGAGGTCCCGGAGCGCTTCGAGGCGTCGTCCCCGCTGACCTACGTCGACGCGGTCAAGGTCCCCGTCTACATCTCCGCCGGGGTCAACGACCCGCGCTGCCCCATCCGCCAGGTCGACAACTACGTCGCCCGGCTCGCCGCCCGCGACGCCGTCCACGAGGTCTACCGCTACGACGCGGGCCACGGGTCACTGGTCGTGGACGAGCGCATCAAGCAGGTACGCCTGGAACTGGACTTCGCGGCACGGCATCTGGGGGGTTAGGGGGCCGGTGGGGCGGACCCCGACGGGACGTACGTTCCCCGGGGCGGACCCCGACGGGACGTACGTTCCCCGGGGCGGACCTCCACGGGGACATACGTTCCCCGGGGGCGGCGGGGGTTTCGGTCCCCGGGGGCCGGGCCGGTTCCGGGCATGGCTCCGGGCGCGAGCTCGTGGACGAGGGCGAACTCGGCGACGTGCACCGCTCGGAGTCCCGCGTCGGCGCGGGAAGGGCCTCCGCCCGCCACAGGGCTCGGTCCTGCGAGGCCAGCCTGCCCCACGCGGGTAGGGCCCTGGACCGACCGGCATTCGGGCTGGGGCCGCGGCACCACCCCTCCCTCCCCACCTCCGGTCAGGACCCCGTCCGGTCCCCGGGGCGGCGGCCCAGGAGTTCCGCCAGCCCGCGCCGGGTCGCCGCCAGCACCACCCGGTCCTCGGGGCGCAGCACATAGGTGGACGGCAGGTCCCAGACCAGCCCCGAGGAGCGCTCCCCGCCGGAGGAGGTGCCGGGTGCCGCCGCCAGGTCGGCGTGGCGCCCGCCCGGCGCCGCCGTGTCCAGCGCGAGGACCCGCCAGGCGCCCGCCCGGAACGCCTCGCCGACGGTCCGCCCGGCGAGCTGCGGATGCCCGCCCACGCTCAGGGCGGCGAACAGCAGCACCCGCCGCTCGACGGGGATCGCCCCGAGGATCTGCCGCCCCATCATGGCCCCGGCGAACGCGGGCGCCGCGAGATGGGAGACGCTGCGGCTGCGGGTGAGCGCCTGGGGGTGCGCGGCACGCAGGGTGCGGTACACGGCGGTCGCGAAGTCGTCGTCGTACAGCCGCAGCACGACGCGCAGGTCGGGGCGGAGTGAGCGGGCGTACAGGGCCGCTTCGAGGTTCGTCGTGTCGGCGCTGCTCAACGCGAGCAGCGCGTGCGCCCGATGGATCTTGGCGGCCTCCAGGACACCCTCCTGGGTGACGTCACCGAGCACCACCGGCACCCGTAGCCGCCGCGCGGTCGCGAGCCCGCGCGCCTCCGGGTCGGACTCGACGCACACCACGGGGATGTGCAGCTCCCGCAGCCGGGTCAGCACGCGGGTGCCGATCTTGCCGAGCCCGAGCAGCACCACGTGCCCGGACAGTCCCCGCGGGGGCCGGCGCACGGCGGACGCGCTGCGGAAGGTGCCGAGCGCCTCCAGGACCGCGGCGAGCAGCACCGGCAGGAGCAGCAGGCCGACGAGCCCGGACAGCAGCTGGAGCAACTGGCGGCCGAGGTTCTCCCCGAGCGCGGGGTCGTTGATCGCGAAGAGGTCGAGCAGGGTCAGGTAGGTGGCGTGCAGCGGCTCCTCGCCGGTGACGGCCATCGACGCCACCGCCAGTGCGACCACGCAGGCGACCAGGCCCACGAAGGACCAGCGCAGCCGGCGCGAGAGCAGCGAGGCGAACGGTACGACGCTGCGGCCGCCGGACAGCGGGGGACCGGAGTACGACACCGTCTCCAGCACGACGGTCCCGCGCCCGGTGGCCGCGTTCACCGCCTCCTGGTCGGGCAGCAGCCGGGGGCCCTGGTCACCGCTGCTCTCGGAACCGTCGGCGCCGGCCGGGTCGTGGGCGGTGGCGGACAGCAGCGCCAGCGTGCACAGGCCCGGATCGGCGACCTGGCCCGGCGCCGGTGGCTGGCGCTCGACGGCGCGCAGCAGCAGCCCGTCCGTCTGGACGACCTTGCTGGTGCCGGCCACGGCCGTCGCGGCGAGGGCGGGGGCGGCCGTGTCGGCGTCGGACAGGACGGTGGTGGAGGCGTCGAAGCCGTCGAACCCCTCGGGGCTGCCCTCGACACCGGCCGCGGCGAGGGCCGACGCCTGGTCGAGGAGCGCCTCGATGTGCTGACCCAGGCGCCGGTTGTAGAGGCGCAGGACCAGCCGCAGGCGCGGGTTGAGCCGGCGGGCGGTGAGCGCGGCCCGGATGTTCGTCTCGTCGTCGTCGTACACCAGCGCCAGCGCGGCGGCCCGCTCCACACCCGCCTCGGCGAGCACGGCCTCGGTGGCCTCGGCGGCCTCCAACACCCGCTCACCGCCCACGCGTTCGGCGCCACGCACCGCTCCGGCATCGCGATGGCCACCCGTACGGGCCGCGCCGCCGTCCCGGTTCGCGGGCGTACGCGCCGACCCGGCACCGGCGTTCCGGTTCGGTGGCGTACGTCCCGTCCCGCCGCCGGGGTCGCGGTTGGCGGCCGTACGGCCGTTGCCCGCGTCGCCGTTGCCCGCCGCGCGTGTGACGACGGCGGAGACCCGGTCGAACAGGGCGGTGGCCCGGGTCCGGCCCACGACCGGAGGCTGCCCGCGATGGGCGGCGGGCGGCACGACGAGGGTCACCTGCTCGCCGTAGACACCGCGCAGTTCGGCGGCCAGCCGGTGCGCGAGACCGTCGTCGCCGCACACCACCATGGGCGCGGCGGCTTCGGGCGACTCGCTCTGACTCGGAAGGCTCCCCACGGAGGAGAAGACTGCCGCACCGGCACCACCGGTTCCACACCGCCCGCCCGTCGCCGGGCCCAAATACCGCTGAACAGCCGGGAGTCAGCGGCGGGCGCGAGTCCGGGCACGCTTGCGGGTCTCACCGGGCGGGCTGACGAACTGCAGCTCCAGCGCGACCGGCGGGACGGCGATGCCGGGGCCGCCGGCGGTCGCCCAGTCGATCAGCTCCTCGGTGCAGTCGTCGCCCATCGCGAAGCCGACCCAGGTGGCACGGCCGCCCCGCCGGCGGCCGGCGGTGGAGGGCTGTACGACGACGACGTTGGCCTGGTCGCAGGGCCCGAGACAGTCCGTCGTCCGCACGGCGAACCCTCCGCCCGACGCCTCGGCACCGGCGCGCAGCCGCTCCAGCTGCCATTCGTGGTCGATGCCGGGGTACTTGCGCGGGTCGCCGCAGCAGCACCCGCGGCAGACGACCAGGGTGCAGGGCCGAGCCCCGGCGGCCCCGACGAGCACCGAACCGGCCCTGCGACGCGGGACGTTGACTGCCACGGTGAAAGACCCTTCGCGAAAAAACGTGAACGGCGCCCGAACCCGGACGACCGCATCGGTCGTATTGCCGACGGAGACGAACAGGCCCACCGACCACAAGGCCCGCGAACCCCAGTACGGACGCCACGACCGCCACCGTACGAGACCACAAGCCCAACGGGCCAACGGGCCCGCCCCCACCGTGGCAGAGTGGCGCGAGCCATGGGGCGGACGGGTACGGGGGTGGCGGGCATGCCTGAACTGGGCAAGGGCGCGAACACGGCGGTGGGCTCGGGGACCATCACGGTCGCACTGGACGCGGTGGGGGACCAGGTCGACCTCAGCGCACTGCTGGTCGGTGGTGACGGCAAGGTCAGGTCGGACGACGACATGGTCTTCTACAACCAGCCCGCCGCCGAGGACGGGGCCGTACGCCATATGGCAGCCGACGCGAGAGACCCTGAGCGCATCGAACTGGACCCGGCGGTGCTGCCCGCCGACGTGGACCGGGTGGTGCTGGTCGCCAGCTGCGATCCCGACGACGTGACCCGCACCTTCCGCGAGGTGAAGGAGGTGACGGTACGGGCGACGCAGGAAGGCACCGAGCCGGTCGTCTTCCGCCCGCCGGCTCTCACGGACGGCGAACGCGCGGTGCTGCTCATGGAGTTGTACCGCCGCGGTCCCGGCTGGAAGCTACGTGCGATCGGCCAGGGGTACGCGAATGGACTGGCGGGCCTCGCCACCGACTTCGGCGTCCGGGTGGAAGAACCCGAGGCCCCGGACGACGAGGCACCGGACGGCGAGGTATCGAGCACCGACGGACCGGACACCGAACGGGCGACGGGCGAGCCGCCAACGGGCCCCGCGACCACCGTGCGGCCCGGCGCCATGCCCACCGCTACGCGCGCGAACCTGGTGAAGCCGCCCCTCGGCGCCATCAGCCTCGACAAGGGCGGCCGGGCCGCGATCGGACTGGACAAGCAGGACCGCGAACTGGTCGTCACCGCGACGCTGGAATGGGACGGCGGCAGCGAGCAGCGCCGGAAGAGGGGCGCGGACCTCGACCTGTACGCCCTGTTCGTGCCGTCCGCGCAGGCACTTCGGGGCGACCGGACGCCCGGCACGCTGGTCAAGGCGGGGCATGTCGCACAGGGCGAACCGCTGCGACCGGGCGCGCACCCAGGGACGTCCGCGGCGACTGCGGGTACGGCGAAGAAGGGCAAGGACGCCGACGTCGTCTACTACAAGCGGCTCGGATCCCTGAAGAAGAGTCCCTTCATCCGGCTGGACGGCGACTCGCGCGTCCCCGGCCGCGAGACCCTGCGCATCGTCCGCCCCGACGAGCACGGTTACGTCCTCCTGTGCGCGTACTCCGCGCTCAGCAACGGGTTCGGCTCCTTCCGCAGCTTCGGAGCGAAGGTCGTCGTCACGGACGGCCGGGGTTCCACCGTCACCGTGCCCCTCTTCGAGAACACCAGGACCCGTTACTGGGTCGCCCTCGCGCTGGTCGACTTCACGGCGGACGAGGGGGCGGCCATCCACCACGTCGAGGCGTACAGCGCCCGCATGACCGAGCGCCGCCCGGTCCTCCACCCGGACGGCACCATCGAGATGAACGGCGGCCCGGTGGAGTTCAAACGGCGCTGACGACTGGCTCGTCGGCCGCCGGACGGACTTCAGGACCGGGCGCCGAGGTGTGACGCCCGGCCCCGGCAACTCCACTCGCCGGCGCACCCGTTGATGCCCTGGTTGGCTGAACCGGCGGCTGCCGTGGCCTGATCCCGTGCGGCAACGGCAGCAACCCTCTGCGGCCTTGATCGGGCGTCTACGCTGCGAGCGGGGCCCGCAACCGCACCCGCATCCACACCCGTACCGGGTGAGCACGCATGGCGTCGACGCGCACCAGGAGTCTGACCCGGGTCGAGGCCGAGCGGCGGGGTGCGCTGCTGGCGGTCGAGCGGTACGACGTGGAGGTGGACCTCACCGGGCTGGCCGAGGGCCCGGAGGTGCGGTGCGTGTCCACCGTGACGTTCACATGCCGCGAACCCGGAGCGCGGACGTTCGTGGACTGCGCCGCGCAGGTGCTCGGCGCCACCCTGAACGGCGCCCCGCTCACCCCCTCGGAGGACGGCCGGATCCCCCTGCCCGGCCTAGCGGAGCGCAACGTGCTCCGGGTCGAGAGCGTCCAGTCGGACACCGCCACGGGGGAGGGCGTGCACCGCGCGGTCGACCCCGCGGACGGCGAGGTCTACGTCTGGACGAGCTTCGAACCGGACGAGGCCCGCTTCGTCTGGGCGTGCTTCGACCAGCCCGACCTGAAGGCCCCGCACGCGTTCACGGTGACCGCGCCGTCGGCGTGGACGGTCACCAGCAACTCCGGGGACCCCCGCGTCGAGGAACTCGGCCCCACCCGCCGCTGGCACTTCCCGGACACCCCGCCACTGTCGCCGTACAACACGGTCGTCGACGCGGGCCCCTTCCACGAGATCCGCCGCGAGGCCGGCGGCCACGATCTGGGTCTGTTCGCCCGCCGTTCGCTCGCCGCGGTCCTCGACCGGGACGCCGACGACATCTTCACCCTCACCGCGCAGGGCCTCGGCTTCTACGCCGAGGCGTTCGGGATGCCGTTCCCGCAGCGGAAGTACGACCAGGTCTTCGTGCCGGAGTTCGGCGGGGCGATGGAGAACTACGGCTGCGTCACCTGGTCGGACGACTTCCTGCGCCGTGCCGCGCCCACCCCGGCGGAACGCGAACTGCTCGCGAAGGTCCTGCTCCACGAACTGGCGCACATGTGGTTCGGCAACATCGTCACGATGCGCTGGTGGGACGACCTGTGGCTGAACGAGGCGTTCGCCGAGTTCGCCTGCAACTGGGCCGCCGAGCGCGCGACTTCGCACACCGACGCCTGGGCGGGACACCTCGCGGTCGGCAAGCTCAGGGCGTACCTCGCCGACCAGGGACCGACCTCGCACCCGATCCGCCAGCCCATCCACGACGTCGCCCAGGCCGCCTCCATCTTCGACGCCATCACCTACCCCAAGGGCGCCTCCGTGCTGCGGCAGCTCATGGCGTACGTGGGCGAGGCGGCCTTCGTCACCGGCATGACCGCCTACTTCGCCCGGCACGCCTGGGGCACGACCACGCTCCAGGACCTGATCGCCGCGCTGTCCGAGGCGAGCGGCCGCGACCTGGACACCTGGCGGACGGGCTGGCTGGAGACGGCCGGCACCGACCGGCTGTCGCTGGAGCGGGACGGCGACGCGTTCGTGCTCGTGGCGGACGGACCGGCCGGCCGTCCCCGCCCGCACGTCCTGAACGTGGGCGTCTACGCCCGCCACGACGGCGCACTGGAACGCCGGGCGCTGATCGAGGTGGAGGTCGCGGACACGCGTACGCCGCTCGACCTGCCGCCGGGCTCGGACCCGGACCTCGTCCTCCTCAACGACGATGACCTCACCTTCGCCACGACGAGGCCCGACCCCGCCACGCGCGCCGCCCTGCTGTCGTCCGCCGCCGAGCTGCCGACCGCCGTCTCGCGCGGCGTCGCGACGGCCACGGTGTGGGACATGCTGGTGACCGGCGAGATCACCGCCGTCGAGGCGGGCCGCTGCGTCACGGCGGTCCTGGGCGCCGAGACCTCCGACGCGGTCATCGAGCCCTACCTCGCCCTCGCCGCCGACATCGCGGACCTGTGGGCCCCGGAACACCGGCGCCCCGAACTCACCGCGCTGGTGGCCGCGGCCTGCCGGCGCCTCGCCGGGCACCCCGGCCGCCGCCAGGTCGCACTGCGCGGACTGGCCCGCACCGCGACGACGCCCGACGACCTGTCCTGGCTGCGGGCGCAGGCCGGGGACGACGTGGACCTGCGGTGGCGCCTGCTGACCCGAAGGGCCGAACTCGCCGCCCCGGACGAGGACTTCGACGACGCCTGGGCCGCCGAGATCTCGGGACTCCTGGACCGGGACCCCGACCCCGACGCCTGGATCCGCGCCCTGACGGTACGGGCGGCCCGCCCCGACGCGGCCGCCAAGGCGGAGGTCTGGCAACGGCTGGTCGAGGACCGCACGGTCCCCTTCGCCGCCGTGGGCCCGGTGGCGACGGCCTTCTGGCGCCCAGGCCAGGACGCCCTCCTCGCCCCCTACGCCCGCCGCTACCTGGACCTGGTGCCCGGCTTCGCGCGCGGCGGCATGATCCCGGCGATGGTGTTCACGAACCGCCTGTTCCCGCTGTACGCCGTCGACGAGCCCTTCCTCAAGGCGGCCCGCACGGCGGCCGAGGACGCACCCCCGGTGGTCCGCACGACGCTCCTGGACCGAGCGGACACTCTGACCCGCATGCTCAACTCCCGCACCACGGACGGGCCCCGCCCGACTGACAGCCGCCGGACGTGAACTCGAGCGCCCTGGAAGGAAGTTGAACCGAGCCGGAGGAGCATCCCAACGGCTCGGTTTCAGCGGAGAGAGAGGGCGTGATGCGACGAGGTACTCGGTAGCGACTGAGTACGCGCGCTCTGGGCGGCGGGACCGGGAGTCGCGAGGCTGGGACTCATGGAGCAACGCATACCGAACCTCGCCCGCCGCCTGGGCCCGGGCCTCTGCCTCGCCGTGCTGAGCGCGGCACTCTGGGCGGCCTGGCTGGGCTGGGACCAGCACCGCGACGTCCACCCCGACGGCTCGACGACCGGCCCGTACGAGGCATGGCAGGTGATCGGCCTGGTCCTGACCCTGCTGGCGCCGGTCTGCTGGGCGGCCTCCCGGCGCCACGCCACGGAGGCGGTGGTGGGCACCACGGTGGGACTGACCGCGGCGGCCTACTACGACTGGTCCGACGACGCCAGCGGCCTCTTCGTCATCGGCGTGGCCCTGGTCATGCTCGGCACCCTGGGCGCGACGGCGGCGGTCTCGGCGGTGACATCGGCCCTGACCCGGAGAGGCGGCCCGGCGACGGCGAGGTAGGCGGACCCGCGGACCACTGCCGGCGGCTTGGCCCAGGTGGAGGCCGTTCTCAAGGCCAACCGGGGACCGCCGTGACCGCTGTGACCGCTGTGACCGAGGAGCTCTACCGGAAGCAGATCCGGCCCGTGATCCAGACCGATGCTGTGGTCATGGACGGCAGCTTCAAGCGGGATCCAGAGGGGTAATCACGCAGAAACACAAGAAGACCACCTAGGAACGTTCCTAGGTGGTCCACCTGCTGTTTCGGCTGTCGGGGTGGCGGGATTTGAACCCACGACCTCTTCGTCCCGAACGAAGCGCGCTGCCAAGCTGCGCTACACCCCGATCGTCGCCGTTTGTCGCGGCGACGTCGTTTACTTTAGCCCACCGGTGGCTAGAGACGAAATCCGGTTTTCGCGCGGCGGCGGACCGGGTCCGGGCGGAGGTGGTCCAGGGCGACGAGGAGGAGGGCGAGGGCGTAGAAGGCCAGGCCGAGGAGCAGGGCGTTGCTGAGAACGCCCAGGTGGCCGTGGCGGTCCACGTCCAGGAACGGGTACAGGTACCGGCCCGAGGACGTCGAGGGGATCATCGCGCTGCGGGCGACGGAGAAGAGCAGGTAGGCCACGGGATACAGCAGCCACGCGGCCGCCTGGCTCACCCGCACCGGCGCCGGGCTGGTCAGCAGCAGCCAGTCGATCACCGCGGCGATCGGCGTCACCGTGTGTAGTAGATGGTTCGCGACCGCGTGCCAGCCGGTGGGCGGGCCGCCCGTCATCGAGAACGGGCTGGAGGCGTTGGCCAGGATCACGTGGTACACGAGCCCGGTGATCACGATGTAGAGCAGGACGCCACCCGTCAGCATCGGATGCAGGGGGCGCCGAGCCGACCACGCGCGCCGAGCCGAGACGAGGAGCACGACGGCCAGCAGCACGTTGCTCTGGATCGTGAAGTAGCTGAGGACGCGGACGGGGCTGCTGCCCAGTCTCAGCTCCAGGGCCACGCCCGCCGACGCCGCCAGCACCACCAGGAGGCGGAAGACGGCTGTCGCGCGGCGGCGTACGGGCGCCACCACCGCGGTCGCGGGGACGATGAAGGGGGCCGGCGCAGGGATACCGGGAATCGCGGGGAGGTCCGGTATGTCCTTGGGTATCGGGGCGGTCATGGCCTCACGCTAAGCGCGAGTGACGAAACGGGCGACACGGGACAAGCTGAGCGGGTTACGCCGCCCGGGGGAGCGTGAACCACTCAGGTCGATCCCGACCCCCTGCCGACTCCGTACCAGCTCTTTCCCGGCTCCGTCCAGGTCCCGGAGGCGGGTCCGGGGGCGCGCTCGGAGGCGGGTTCGTTGAGCCTCCGGGACCTGCCTCTTGAGCCTCTGGGACCCGCCTCCTGAGCCTCCGGGACCCGCGCCCTGAGCCTCCGGGACTTACCCCCCCTCGGACCCTCCGGGCCGGCACCCCAAGCCCTCGTCCGCCCCCGACCCGGGCGGCGCCGCCCCAAGCGGCGCCCCATCCACCTACGCCCGCGGCACCAGCGTCAGCAGTGAGGCCTCCGGGGGGCACGCGAAGCGGACCGGCGTGTAGCGGCTCGCTCCGCAGCCGGCCGAGACGTGCAGGTATGACGTCTGGCCCTCCGCGTGGTGCCGCGACAGGCCCTTGACCCGGTCCGTGTCCAGGTCGCAGTTGGTGACGAAGGCGCCGTAGAAGGGGAGGCAGATCTGGCCGCCGTGGGTGTGGCCCGCCAGGATGAGGGGATAGCCGTCCGACGTGAAGGCGTCGAGGCTGCGCAGGTACGGCGCGTGCACCACGCCCATCGAGAAGTCGGCCGACTCCGAGGGGCCACCCGCCACCCGCGCGTAGCGGTCCCGCTTGATGTGGGGGTCGTCGAGGCCGGTCAGCTCGACCGAGGCACCCTCGATCTTCAGCGTCCCGCGGGTGTTCGTCAGGTTCAGCCAGCCCGCCGAGTCGAAGCCGTCCCGCAGGTCCTCCCAGGGGAGGTGGATCGCGTCGACCACCGGCGCGTTGCCGTTCAGTCCGTGGCGTCCCTGGGCCTTCTCGAACAAGTACTTGGCGGGGTTGCGGAGTCGGGGGCCGTAGTAGTCGTTCGACCCGAAGACGTACGCCCCGGGGAACTCCATGAGGGGGCCCAGCGCGTCCAGCACCTCCGGGATGCCCTCCGGATCGGAGAGGTTGTCCCCGGTGTTGATGACGAAATCGGGCCGCAGCCCCGCGAGCGAGCGAAGCCAGCGCTGCTTCTTGCGCTGCCCGCTCACCATGTGGATGTCGGAGACCTGGAGCACACGCAGGGGGCGCATACCCGGTGGCAGGACCGGGACCGTCACTCGTCGGAGACGGAAGGAGCGGGCCTCGAAGCCCGCCGCGTACAAGAGACCGGCGGCGCCCACCGCCGTGATTCCCAGGGGTACTCCATATCGCGCGCGCATAAGTCCATCGTGTCAGACCTCCGGAGGACCGACGCACGCCTGTGGACGACCGCCGCGACCCTCGCCCCCCGACCGTCGGCACCCTCAGTCCCGTACCGCCGCGGCCCCCGCGCCCGCACCGCCGGCACCCCCGCATCCGTGCCCGCCGCGGCCCCCGCACCGCCCACCCCCGCACCGCCCACCACCAACTCCCCGCACCGCCAACCGCGCCGCGACCGGACGGGTCCCGTGAAATCAACGGGCGTTCGAGTCGGCACACCTGCGACAATCGACGACATGACCACGCTCAAGTCGAAGCTGCAGGAAGACCTCAACACCGCCATCAAGGAGCGCGACGAGCTCCGCTCCTCGACGCTCCGGCTGACCCTCGCCGCGATCACCAAGGAGGAGGTCGCGGGCAAGACGAAGCGCGAGCTCTCCGACGACGAGGTGCAGAAGGTGATCACCCGCGAGGCGAAGAAGCGCCGTGAGGCGGCGGACGCCTTCGCTCAGGGCGGGCGTCCCGAGTCGGCCGAGCGGGAGAAGGCGGAGGGCGAGGTCCTCGCCGCGTACCTGCCCAAGCAGCTGTCGGACGAGGAGCTCCAGCAGATCGTCGCCCAGGCGGTCGAGGAGGCCAAGGCGGCCGGTGCCGAGGGCCCGCGTGCCATGGGCCAGGTCATGAAGATCGTGAACCCGAAGGTGGCCGGTCAGGCCGAGGGCGGTCGCGTCGCCGCCGTCGTCAAGCAGCTCCTCGCCGGCTGAACCCCGGCGCCTCGGCTCCCGGACCAGCAGAGGCCCAGTACGCGCGGCCCGGCCACGGACGGAGTCCAGTACCCGAGCCTCGGCCACCGACGGAGTCCAGCCCACGAGCCCCGACTACCGACGGAGTCCGGTACACGAGCCCCGGCTTCAACGGAGCCCAGTACACGAAAAGGTGGGGGCGCCCCCGATCACCAGGGGCGCCCCCACCGCCGTACTCAAGGGGCGCACGACCCCCGACCGCTCGTTCAGCCGCCGAAGCCGAAGCCGAAGCCCAAGTCCGACCCCGGGCCCGCGCCCGAGCGCCCTCAGCTAACCCTTCCGGCCCCCAGGCCCGTTCCCGCCGTTGCCCTGGCCCTGGATGAAGCCCTCGGGGATCGAGAAGGACGGGGTCGGGAAGGTGCCGCCGTCGGTGCCGCCGTCCGTCGTCACGCCGCCGTCGGTGGTCATCCCGCCGTCACCGCCGCCCCCGTTGCCATGCCCGTTGCCGTGGCCCTTTCCGTCGTCGCCGTTTCCGCCGTCGTCGTTGCCCCGGTCGGGCTCGGGGTCCGGGATGTCGATGAGGTTGAAGTTCGGCGCGGGCTTGCCCTGGAGGGCGCCCGTCATCATGTCCCGCCAGATGGGGCCGGGGACCTCACCGCCGTAGACCTTGTCGCGGTAGACGCCGCCGATGGTGATGTTGGTCATCCGGCGCTTGTGGGCCGGGTCGCCGACCCAGACCGCGCCGGCCATGTTCGGCGTGTAGCCGACGAACCAGGCGGCGTAGCGGAAGTCCGTCGTACCGGTCTTGCCCGCGCTGGCGCGCCCGGAGAGCCCGGCCTCGGTACCCGTACCGTCCTCGACCACGCCCTTCAGCAGCGTGCTGATGGTGTCTGCGGTGGTCTCCGACATGGCCCGGGAGCAGGACGACTTGGGCACCCGAAGGGACTTCTTCTCGTCGCCGACGGTCTGGCTGATCGACTCGATCGCGATCGGCGTGCAGTACGTGCCGCGCGAGGCGAAGGTCGCGTACGCGTTCGCCATCGTCAGCGGGGACATCTCCTGCGTGCCGAGCGCGATGGACGGCGCCTGGGCGATCTTGCCGCCGTCGGCGCGGTTCACGCCCATCTTCTTCGCCATGTCGGTCACCGGGCAGATGCCGATGTCGCTGATCAGCTGCACGTAGTAGGTGTTGACCGACTTCGCGGTCGCTTCCTTCATGCCGTACGGGCCGCGCTCCGACTCGTTCTCGTTCGTGAGCTTCTCGTTCTGGAGGTTGGTCCAGTTCTTGCCGCCGCAGACGGAGACCGGGCTCGGGTACTCCATCTCGTACGGCGACGAGTACTGCTGCGTCGCCGACTTGCCGCCCTCGACCGCGGCCGCCGCCACGATCGGCTTGAACGTCGAACCGGGCTGGTAGCCGGCGCCGCCGCCCATCTCCTTGTCCACGGAGAGGTTTATCTGCGTCTCGTGCTTGCCGAAGCCGTACGGACGCGACTGGCCCATCGCGAGGATCTTGCCGGTGCCGGGCTCGACGATGGTGGCGGCGGTGGCCACGTCGTCGCTCTTGTTGACGTGCTCCTTGATCGACGCCTGGGCCGACTGCTGGGCCTGCGGGTCGAGCGTCGTGCGGATCGCCAGGCCGCCCTGGTTCCAGACCTTGGCGCGGGCCTCCTTGGTCTTCCCGAAGACCGGGTCGTTCAGGAAGACCTCGCGCACGTAGTCACAGAAGAAGCCGGCGCCCTTGACCGCGGTGATGCAGCCGTTCTTCGGCTTGCTGACGTGCAGTCCGAGCGGCTTCTTCTTGGCCTTCTCGGCCTCCTGCCGGGTGATGTCGTGCACCTCGGCCATGCGTGTGAGCACGGTGTTGCGCCGCTTGGTGGCCTCCGCCTCGTCGTTGACCGGGTCGTACCGGCTCGGCGACTGGACGATGCCCGCGAGCAGCGCGGACTCCTGGAGGTTCAGCTTCTTGGCGGACTTGGAGAAGTAGCGCTGGGCCGCGGCCTCGACGCCGTAGGCCTGCTCACCGAAGAAGGTGATGTTCAGGTAGTTCTCGAGGATGCGCTTCTTGCCGAGCTTCTCCTCGATCTGGATCGCGTACTTCAGCTCGCGGATCTTGCGGCCGAGCGTCTGCTGCGTGGCCTCGGCGACCTTGGTCGGGTCGTCGCCCGCCTCCTCGACGAAGACGTTCTTCACGTACTGCTGCGTCAGCGTGGAGGCGCCCTGGGCGACCCCGCCGCTCTGCGCGTTCTGGTTCACGGCGCGCAGGATGCCCTTGAGGTCCACGGCGCCGTGCTCGTAGAAGCGCGAGTCCTCGATGGCGACGATCGCCTTCTGCATGTACGGCGAGATGTCCTTGAGGTCGACCACCGTGCGGTCGCGCGAGTAGACCGAGGCGATCTGGCCGCCCTGGTTGTCCAGGATGGTCGTGCGCTGGCTCAGCGGGGGGCGCTTGAGATTGGCCGGGATCTCGTCGAAGCCTTCGACGGAACCCTTGGCCGCGAGACCGAGCGCGCCGGCCGCGGGCAGCGCGATTCCGGCCAGCACGGCTCCCGCGAGCACACTGACACCGAGGAACTTGGCGGCCTGCTGCGATGGGGACAGACCACCGCCCGAGCGCTTCTTTGGCATGAGGGCAGCCTACGTTCTCATTCGCCGGACACGCGTATATGCCTTGGCCTAAGCTGCTCTCAACTGTCACAGCAGCAGGGCCACGTATCAAGTACGTCCGGCGACCCCGAATCGTTCCGGAGGTCTCCCGATTATTTGTGGGGGGCGTGTCCGAATCCGCCTTGTGTGTCATCAGGCGTCCGTTGTGACTCAACTGAACTGTCCCGGTTGGCCGGGAAGCTCACGTATGTCCTCCGCTCACTCCCCCGGGTGATCTGCCGCTTACGCATAGTCCGTTCGGACCATTCAAGATTGGGCCCGAAGGGGGTGTTGCGCTGTGCCCACCTTCCGTAACGTCCTCAACTGGCGGCGGTGAATATGCCGCTGCCGCCGTGGGGGAGCCTCGATTCGGGAGAGGACGGCGCCGGTATGGGCTGGGTAACCGACTGGAGTGCGCAGGCGGCCTGCCGCACTACCGATCCGGATGAACTGTTCGTTCAAGGAGCAGCGCAGAACCGGGCGAAGGCGGTGTGCACCGGATGTCCGGTGCGCACGGAGTGCCTCGCCGACGCGCTGGACAACCGCGTCGAGTTCGGCGTGTGGGGTGGCATGACGGAGCGGGAGCGCCGCGCACTGTTGCGCAGGCGGCCGACCGTGACGTCCTGGCGCCGGCTGCTGGAGACCGCGCGTACGGAGTACGAGCGCGGGGCCGGACTGCTGCCCCTCGACGAGGAAGAGGTGTACGAGAACTACGCGGCGGTGGGCTGAGGGGACCGTCCCTCGGACCCGGACGCCGCCCCCTCGGGGCAGCGGCGGCGGGTCTGTCGAGTCCGTTCCCACCACCCCGCGGCACGAAGGGCGCGTCGCCCGTCGTGCACGCCAGGGGGTTTTGCAGGCGCGGGCGCAGGGCTTCGGGCAGACGCCGGCCCCCGTGCCGCTCGGCCGGGCCTTCGGCCACACGCGCCGCTTCCGGGCGGTGCAGGTCGGCCGGGGGGCCTGGAGGCGTGCGCCGCCGGCCGTGCCTCGTCTCAGACGTCTGCTTCGGGCAGCTCCGGCCGATGGGCCGCGAGCCGGTTCCCGATGTCCCGCAGCCCCGCGAGGTCGTGTACGTCGCCGGGCAGCGCGCCCACTTCGGCCACCGCCACCTCGGGGTGGCGTGCGGTGAAGCGGTCGCGCGTGCGCTGCTCGCGGGAGAGCAGCCGCATGCGCTCGGCGTGCAGCCTCAGCAGGCCTGCGGTGAGTTGTTCGACTGCTCCGTCCGGGGCGGGGGAGCCTGCGGCGGGAGCGGGATTCTGGCCGGCGGGAGTTTCTGAACTGCCGTACGTGTCGGGAGAGTTACGAAGTCCAGCTTTCCCGTCCCCCTGATCCACAATGCCGGTGCCGTCAAGATTTTCTACGGCCGTGGAGTCGCCGCCCTCCGCGACCGCCGGGGCCGCGTCCTGCGTGGTCGCCGGGCCGGTGTCCCGCGTGGTCGTGGCCCCGTCGTCGCCCGCGGCGAAGGAGCCGTCCTCGTCCGCGCCCTCGGGGGCGTGCTCAGCGGCGGCGAGGTCGAGGGTCTCCGCGGCGGCGAGGGCCCGCTCGGCGGACAGCTGGGCCGCGCCGCTGCCGTGCACGCGGTTCAGGACCAGGCCCGCCAGCGGCATGTTCTCGGCGGCCAGGCGCTCCACGAAGTACGCGGCCTCGCGCAGCGCGTCCCGCTCGGGGGCCGCCACCACCAGGAACGCCGTGCCGGGCGCCTGGAGCAGCCGGAACGTGGCGTCCGCGCGCGTGCGGAAGCCGCCGAACATGGTGTCCATGGCCGCCACGAACGTCTGGACGTCCTTGAGCAGCTGACCGCCCAGCACCTTGCCGAGGGTGCCCGTCATCATGGACATCCCGACGTTCAGGAACTTCATCCCCGCGCGTCCGCCGACCTTCGCCGGCGCCATCAGGACCCGGATCAGCTTGCCGTCCAGGAACGAGCCCAGCCGCTTCGGGGCGTCCAGGAAGTCCAGCGCCGAACGCGAGGGCGGCGTGTCGACGACGATCAGGTCCCACTCCTCGCGGGAGCGGAGCTGCCCGAGCTTCTCCATCGCCATGTACTCCTGCGTGCCCGCGAAGCCCGCCGAAAGCGACTGGTAGAAGGGGTTGTTCAGGATCGCGGCCGACCGATCGCGGTCCGCGTGCGCCTCGACGATCTCGTCGAAGGTGCGCTTCATGTCGAGCATCATGGCGTGCAGCTCGCCGTCGCCCTCGACGCCCTTCACGCGGCGGGGGGTGTTGTCCAGGGAGTCGATGCCCATCGACTGGGCGAGCCGGCGGGCCGGGTCGATGGTCAGCACGACCACCTTGCGGCCCCGCTCGGCGGCCCGCAGCCCGAGGGCGGCCGCCGTGGTCGTCTTGCCGACGCCGCCGGAGCCGCAGCACACCACGATGCGGGTCTTCGGGTCGTCGAGCAGCGGGTCGATGTCCAGGACGTGTGCGGAGTCGATCGCGCGGGCCGTTTCGTGTGCGGGGCCGTGGCCCTGGGTGCGTGCCGGGTCCGGACTCATGAGATCCCTTGCTGACGCAGTTCCTTGGCCAGTTCGTAGAGGCCCGCGAGGTCCATGCCCTCGGCGAGCAGCGGCAGTTCGTGCAGGGGCAGGCCGGACTCCTGGAGCACGGCGCGCTGTTCGTGCTCCAGGACGTGCCGCTCGGCGTACTCCTCGGCCTGCTGGAGCAGCGGCTCCACGAGCCGCTCGGCGAGTCCGCCGCGACGGGCGCCGCCGAGCCCGGCCGAGGAGAGCGCCTTGGCGAGGGCGGTGCGCGGGACGGCACCGGCGAACTCCAGGTCGGCCCCGTCCAGTACGGCGGGACGCACCATGTTCACGATGAGCCGGCCCACCGGCAGTCCGGCCGCGCGCAGTTCGGCGATGCCGTCGGCGGTCTCCTGGACGGGCATCTCCTCCAGGAGGGTCACCAGGTGGACGGCCGTCTCGGGGGACTTCAGGACGCGCATG
Organism: Streptomyces sp. NPDC005496; assembly: GCF_042872045.1. Classification (NCBI taxonomy): domain Bacteria; kingdom Bacillati; phylum Actinomycetota; class Actinomycetes; order Kitasatosporales; family Streptomycetaceae; genus Streptomyces; species Streptomyces sp. NPDC005496. Next base: position 164,184 of record NZ_JBIAJQ010000005.1, on the reverse strand, counting down.
ACGGCCTGCGCCTGATTGTGTATCGGGCCGATCTTCGCCAGGCCGGCCACTTCGTCGTTCACGTTCAGGAAGCGGGTGATGCGGCCCGTCGGGGGCGCGTCCATCACCACGTAGTCGTAGGCGAAGCGCCCGCTCTTGTCCTTGCGGCGCACGGCCTCGCAGGCCTTGCCCGTCAGGAGGACGTCCCGGACGCCGGGCGCGACGGTGGTCGCGAAGTCGATGGCGCCGAGTTTCTTGAGGGCGCGTCCCGCGCCGCCGAGTTTGTAGAACATCTGGAGGTAGTCCAGAAGGGCCAGCTCGGCGTCGATGGCCAGTGCGTACACCTCCCCACCGCCGGGAGCGACGGCGATCTTCCGCTCCTCGTAGGGCAGCGCTTCTGTCTCGAAGAGCTGCGCGATGCCCTGTCTGCCCTCGACCTCGACGAGGAGGGCCCGCTTGCCCTCGGTCGCGAGGGCGAGCGCGAGGGCGGCGGCTACCGTGGTCTTGCCGGTACCGCCCTTGCCGCTGACGACCTGGAGCCTGCTCACGTCTTCGAGCCTAACCAGTCCGCGCCCGGGCTACGCGGGAGGCTGTGGATAACAGCGGATACAGTCGGCCACATGACCAAGTGGGAATACGCAACCGTGCCTCTGCTCGTCCATGCCACGAAGCAGATTCTGGACACCTGGGGCGAGGACGGCTGGGAGCTCGTCCAGGTCGTGCCCGGGCCGAACAACCCCGAGCAGCTGGTGGCCTACCTGAAGCGGGAGAGGCAGGCATGAGTGCCGTCGAGTCCAGGCTCCGGGAGCTCGGCCTGACGCTGCCGGCGGTCGTACCGCCGCTGGCCGCCTACCAGCCGGCCGTGCGCTCCGGCGTGTACGTCTACACGGCCGGCCAGCTGCCGATGGTGGACGGCAAGCTTCCGGTGACCGGCAAGGTCGGCGCCGAGGTCACGGCCGAGGAGGCCAAGAACCTGGCGCGAATCTGCGCGCTGAACGCCCTCGCCGCGGTCAAGTCCGTGGCGGGCGACCTGGACCGCGTCGCGCGTGTCGTGAAGGTCGTCGGCTTCGTCGCCTCCGCCTCGGACTTCACCGGCCAGCCGGGTGTCCTGAACGGCGCGAGCGAGCTGCTGGGCGAGGTCCTCGGCGACAAGGGCGTGCACGCCCGCAGCGCGGTCGGCGTGGCGGTCCTGCCGCTGGACGCGCCGGTCGAGGTCGAGATCCAGGTGGAGCTGACCGAGGCGTGACCTGCCGCCCCGGGGCGGGCGTCCGGTCCGGGCGCCACCCCCGGGGGGCGGCCCGACGGCCGCTCTCGAACATCAGCGCGCCACGGGATAGCCTCCCGCCATGGCGAATGGGCAGTGGTACCCACCGGAGTGGCCCGAGCGGATCCGTGCGCTCGCGGACGGCACCCTCACACCGGCCGCCCCGCGACGGGCGGCCACCGTCATGCTGCTCAAGGACACCGAAGGCGCCCCCGTGGTGCACATGCTGCGCAGACGCGCCTCCATGGCCTTCGCCGGGGGCGCGTACGCGTATCCGGGCGGCGGCGTGGACCACCGCGACGACGAGCGCCACATCCGCTGGGCGGGTCCCACGCGCGCGTGGTGGGCGGACCGGCTCGGCGTGGACGACACGTCCGCCCAGGCCGTCGTCTGCGCGGCGGTCCGGGAGACGTACGAGGAGGCCGGTGTCCTGCTCGCCGGGCCCACCCCGGACACCGTGGTCGGCGACACCACGGGCGAGGACTGGGAGGCGGACCGCGCGGCCCTCGTCGCCCGGGACCTGTCCTTCGCCGAGTTCCTGGACCGCAGGGGACTCGTCCTGAGGTCGGACCTGCTCGGCGCCTGGACCCGCTGGATCACCCCCGAGTTCGAGCCGCGCCGCTACGACACCTGGTTCTTCGTCGCCGCCCTCCCGGAGGGGCAGCGCACCCGCAACGCCTCCACGGAGGCCGACCGCACGGTGTGGATCACGCCCGCGGACGCGGCGGCGGGGTACGACAAGGGCGAGCTGCTCATGATGCCGCCGACCATCGCGACGCTGCGTCAGCTGCTCCCGTACGGCACGGCGGCCGAGGCCCTCGCCGCCGCGCCGGACCGCGACCTGACCCCCGTGCTGGCGCGGGCCCGCCTGGAGGGCGACGAGGTGGTCCTGTCCTGGCCGGGGCACGACGAGTTCACCAAGCACATCCCGACCGGTGGAGCCCCCGCATGACGGAAGCAGCAGCCCTTCCCGGACAGCCGCGCGGCGGGGTCCTGTCCGGCCCCGCCACCGAGCGCGCGGTGAACGTCCTGGCCCCCAACGCGTCCGCGATGACCCTGGACGGCACCAACACCTGGCTGCTGTCCGAGCCGGACTCCGACCTCGCGGTCGTCGTCGACCCGGGCCCCCTGGACGAAGGACACCTGCGGAACGTCGTGGACACGGCCCGGCGGGCCGGCAAGCGGATCGCGCTCACGCTGCTCACGCACGGCCATCCGGACCACGCGGAGGGCGCCGCGCGGTTCGCCGGGCTGACCGGCACGAAGGTGCGGGCGCTGGACCCGGCGCTGCGGCTCGGTGACGAGGGGCTCGCCCATGGGGACGTCATCACCGTCGGCGGCCTCGAACTGCGGGTCGTGCCGACGCCCGGGCACACCTCCGACTCGCTGTGCTTCCATCTCCCGGCCGACCGGGCCGTCCTGACCGGGGACACCGTGCTCGGTCGCGGCACGACCCTCGTGGCCCACCCCGACGGCCGCCTGGGGGACTATCTCGACTCCCTGCGGCGGCTGAGGTCCCTGACGGTCGACGACGGCGTCCACACCGTCCTGCCGGGCCACGGGCCCGTCCTGGAGGACGCCCAGGGCGCGGTCGAGTTCTACCTCGCCCACCGGGCCCACCGGCTGGCGCAGGTGGAGACGGCGGTCGAGAACGGCTTCCGTGCACCTGAAGAGGTCGTCGACCACGTGTACGCAGACGTCGACCGCTCGCTGTGGCCGGCGGCGGAGCTGTCGGTACGGGCCCAGCTGGACTACCTCCAGGAGCACGGTCTCATCTGACGTCCCCTCGGGGGTGCTCAGGGCCGGGGCGCTTTGACGCCGTGCACGCGCGCGTACTCCCCGGCCAGCCACGGCCCCAGGTCGTCGGTGTACGCCCGCAGGACGGCGAGGTCCCCGCGCGGCTCGTACCCGAGAAGGGCCGCCTCGCGCATCTGCGGGGCCCGCTCCGGGTGGTACGTGCCGAACGCCTCGGCCATCTCCCGCAGATCGCTCGTCCAGCCGTTCCAGCGCGGCATGACGAGCGTGAAGCCGGTGCGGACCAGACGGCGGGACATCCCCCGCACCAGCGGGCGCAGCGCCTCCTCGCGGTCGCCCGCCTCCCGGACGCGCTCACGCCAGCCGGGCAGCAGCAGCGCGAGGTCGCCGTTGGTCTCCCGGGCGAGCAGGGAATCGGGGCGGTAGCGCGGCAGATGTACGGCGAGATCCGCGCCGAGCAGGGGCGTGCACAGGCAGGCGAGGAACCAGCCGAGGTCGTGCCGCTCCAGATCGCTCACGGCCTGCACGCGGCTCACCAGCAGGGTCCCGGCACCGTCGATCTGGTCGAACTCCCGGTCGAGGGCCGCGTCGAGGAGCCGGGCGTCGGCCCGGTCCGCCTCGGTGGGCTCGTCGCGCAGCACGAGTAGCAGGTCCAGGTCGCTGCGGCCCGGGCGCGCGGTGCCGCGCGGGACGGAGCCGTACAGGTACGCGCTGTCCAGTCGAGCCCCGAAGACGTCGGCCACGCGCGTGCGTGCGGCGGCGACCAGGGGCCGGAAGGCGGGCGGGACCTTCGCGAGCGACCCCTCGCGGGCGATGTACCCCTGGGCGTCGAGCCCCCTGCGCCGCACACGTCCGTCCACGCCCCCACTCTGCCCGACCCCTCGGACGCCCGATCGGCGGAGGGCGGGAACGGGCGGCCACGACGACGACGGGGCCACGCCCGGAGGCGGGACCCCGTCGTCGTACGGCGGAAGAAGGCGTCAGCGCGAGCGCTTCGCGAGGCGCTCCACGTCCAGGAGGATCACGGCGCGGGCCTCCAGCCGGAGCCAGCCGCGGCCGGCGAAGTCGGCGAGTGCCTTGTTGACCGTCTCGCGCGAGGCGCCGACCAGCTGGGCCAGCTCCTCCTGCGTCAGGTCGTGCACGACGTGGATGCCCTCCTCCGACTGCACGCCGAAGCGGCGGGAGAGGTCGAGCAGCGCGCGGGCCACGCGGCCCGGCACGTCCGAGAAGACCAGGTCGGACATCTGGTCGTTGGTCTTGCGCAGGCGCCGGGCGACGGCGCGCAGCAGGGCGGCGGCCACCTCGGGCCGCGCGTTCAGCCAGGGCTGGAGGTCGCCGTGGCCGAGGCCGAGCAGCTTGACCTCGGTGAGCGCGCTGGCCGTGGCCGTACGCGGGCCCGGGTCGAACAGCGACAGCTCGCCGATCAGCTCACCGGGGCCGAGGACGGCCAGCATGTTCTCCCGGCCGTCGGGGGAGGTGCGGTGGAGCTTCACCTTGCCCTCGGTGACCACGTACAGCCGGTCCCCGGGGTCGCCCTCGTGGAACAGAGCGTCACCGCGCGCGAGGGTCACCTCACTCATGGAGGCGCGGAGCTCCGCGGCCTGCTCGTCATCGAGCGCCGCGAAGAGCGGGGCGCGCCGCAGAACGTCGTCCACGAGTTCTCTCCTTGTCGACCTGCTCAGGGGATCTTGCTCCCCCGTGTGCCAGGGGACCGTGTTCCCCATTTTGCCGGGCGGTCCAAACAGTGTGATCAGTCACAAGTCTGCCGCACCGGCGTCCTGGGGAGTGCGGCAGGGGGCCAATTGGGGGCCGATCTTCAGGGTCCGGGGCGGATGTCGGTGCCGGGCTTTAGGCTGGCCGGGTGTCCAAATCGCCGGTGAGAGCACAGGCCAAGGGGGCTGGGCGGGTGGTTGTACGTCGTGATTCCGCTGTGGGCGAACAGGCCACGGACGGAACCGGTAATCCGACAAATGCGGCGGCGTCGGTGCCGGCGCGGTCCGCCGCCGAGACGCCCGCCGCCGCTGCCGGCAGCCCTGCCACCGAGAAGCCAGAGAAGCCCGCGAAGAAGACGAAGGCCACTGTGAAGAAGCCGGCGCCCGCCGAGAAGACCACCGCCCCGACGGGGGCCGCAGCGAAGAAGGCGGCCGCCGAGCCCCGGACCGCCGCCGCGAAGAAGGCGGCCCCCGCCAAGAAGGCGACGAAGGCCGCGAAGGCGCCGGTCGCGAAGACGCCGGCCAAAAAGGCGACCGCCAAGAAGGTCCCGGCCGGCAAGGCGCCCGCCGCCAAGAAGACCCCGCCGCCGGCCAAGCCCGACCCCGCACTCGTCCGCCGGGCCCGCCGCATCAACCGCGAGCTCGCCGAGGTGTACCCGTACGCCCACCCGGAGCTGGACTTCGAGAACGCGTTCCAGCTGGTGATCGCCACCGTGCTGTCCGCGCAGACGACCGACCTGCGGGTGAACCAGACGACCCCGGCGCTCTTCGCGAAGTACCCCACCCCCGAGGACCTGGCCGCCGCCAACCCCGAGGAGGTCGAGGAGATCCTGCGGCCCACCGGGTTCTTCCGGGCCAAGACCAAGTCGGTCATAGGGCTCTCCAAGGCCATTCGGGACGACTTCGGGGGCGAGGTCCCCGGCCGTCTGGAGGACCTGGTCAAGCTGCCCGGAGTCGGCCGCAAGACCGCCTTCGTGGTGCTGGGCAACGCCTTCGGACGGCCCGGGATCACCGTGGACACCCACTTCGGGCGGCTCGTGCGCCGCTGGCAGTGGACCGAGGAGACCGACCCGGACAAGGTCGAGGCGGCGGTCGGCGCCCTCTTCCCGAAGAGCGACTGGACGATGCTCTCGCACCACGTGATCTTCCACGGCCGCCGCATCTGCCACGCCCGCAAGCCCGCCTGCGGCGCCTGCCCCATCGCCCCGCTCTGCCCGGCGTACGGGGAGGGCGAGACGGACCCCGAGAAGGCGAGGAAGCTCCTGAAGTACGAGAAGGGCGGCTTCCCGGGCCAGCGGCTCAAGCCCCCGCAGGCCTACCTGGACGCGGGTGGCATCGCGGCACCGCCCCTGGGCACCGGATGACCTGCGGCGCGGAACGATCCGCGGCCCCGCACGCGTTGAGACCGGCAGAACGGGGGTGGCGATGACGCACGCGAGTCATACGCACCAGGGCCACGACACACACCAGGGCCACAACGCGCGGCACGGACACGGCATGCCCGCCGACCCGATCGCGCTGAGCAAGGACGGCCTGCCCGGCTGGCTGGAGCCGGTGGCGCGCGCCGCGGAGACGGTCAAGCCGCTCCAGCTGAGCCGCTTCCTGCCGCCCGCCGACGGCGCGGGCCGCCAGTCCGCCGTGCTGGTCCTCTTCGGCGAGGGGGAGCGCGGCCCGGAGCTGCTGCTCATGGAGCGCGCCAGCTCGCTGAGATCGCACGCGGGCCAGCCGTCGTTCCCCGGCGGCGCCCTGGACCCGGAGGACGGCGACCCCGAGGGCGACGGCCCGCTGCGGGCCGCGCTGCGCGAGGCCGAGGAGGAGACCGGCCTCGACCCGAGCGGCGTGCAGCTCTTCGGCGTGCTGCCCCGCCTCTACATCCCGGTGAGCCACTTCGTGGTGACACCGGTGCTCGGCTGGTGGCGCCGCCCCACCCCGGTCGACGCGGTCGATCCCGCCGAGACCGCCCGCGTCTTCACGGTCCCCGTGGCGGATCTCACGGACCCCGCCAACCGGGCGACGACGGTTCATCCGAGCGGCCACCGCGGCCCGGCATTCCTGGTCGAATCGGCCCTCGTGTGGGGCTTCACGGCCGGCATCATCGACAGGATCCTGCACTACGCGGGCTGGGAGCTGCCCTGGGACCGGGAGAAGCAGGTCCCGCTCGACTGGCGCGCATGACAGGGTGGCCTCCGTGAATGTGCTGGACATCCTGTTGCTGGTCGCCGCCGTGTGGTTCGCGATCGTGGGCTATCGCCAGGGCTTCGTCGTCGGCATCCTGTCGGTGATCGGCTTCCTGGGCGGCGGGCTCGTCGCGGTCTATCTGCTCCCGGTGGTCTGGGGCGCCATGACCGACGACTCCGAAGTCAGTACGTCGGCGGCCGTCGTGGCGGTGATCGTCGTGATCGTCTGCGCCTCCGTCGGCCAGGCCCTCACCACCCACCTCGGCAACAAGCTGCGCCGGTACATCACCTGGTCGCCCGCCCGCGCCCTGGACGCGACGGGCGGCGCCCTGGTCAACGTGGTGGCGATGCTGCTCGTGGCCTGGCTCATCGGCTCGGCCCTCGCGGGCACGACGCTGCCGACGCTCGGCAAGGAGGTCCGCAACTCCAAGGTGCTGCTGGGCGTCTCGCGGGCGCTGCCCGCCCAGGCGGACACCTGGTTCGCCGACTTCTCCTCGGTCCTCGCGCAGAACGGCTTCCCGCAGGTCTTCAGCCCGTTCGCGAACGAGCCGATCACCGAGGTCCAGCCCCCGGACCCGGCCCTCGCCAAGAGCGCGGTGGCCACCCGCGCGAAGAAGTCCATCGTCAAGGTCATGGGCACCGCGCAGAGTTGCGGGAAGGTCCTCGAAGGCACCGGCTTCGTCTTCGGCGAGCGCCGCGTGATGACCAACGCGCACGTGGTCGGCGGAGTCGACGAGCCCACCGTCCAGATAGGCGGCGAGGGCCGGCGCTACGACGCGACGGTCGTGCTCTACGACTGGGAGCGCGACATCGCCGTACTGGACGTGCCGAACCTGCGCGCGCCGGCCCTGCGGTTCACGTCCGACGACGCGACCAGGGACGACGGTGCGATCGTCGCCGGCTTCCCGCAGAACGGCTCGTACAACGTGCAGCCCGCGCGCGTGCGCGGCCGGCTCACCGCCAACGGCCCGGACATCTACCACCGCGGCACGGTCCGGCGCGACGTCTACTCGCTGTACGCGATCGTCCGCCAGGGCAACTCCGGCGGCCCGCTGCTCACCCCGGACGGCAAGGTGTACGGCGTGGTCTTCGCGAAGTCGCTCGACAACGACGAGACCGGCTACGCGCTCACCGCGGACGAGGTCCGTGAGGATGTCACCAAGGGACGCAGGGCCAACCAGCAGGTCGACAGCGACAGCTGCGCGCTCTGACGCGGAGTCTGTCCGAGGAGGAGCGGTCCGCGGGGTACGGCGAGCCGCCCGGCCGGAAGTGCCCTGACGCCCCGGCGGCGGGTCAGCCGCGGGTGTGACGGAGCCGCGCCGAGACCCAGCGGGCCCGGCGGCGCAGAATGTGCGGGATCCCCAACCTGAGGTCCGTGCCCGGCAGCTGCGGGGCACCCCTCTGGTGGGAGCTCAGGCCCGTGGCCGAGCGACGGGTGCGTGCTGCGTCACTGTAGTCGTGCGTCCAGCCCATACCCCGACGTCTGCCCGGGCCTCATGGTCGGTAACCGCCTCCCGGGCCCCCAATTGGCCTATGCGCGGGGCATTTGGCTGTTCGAAGGACAGGCGTTCGCCGACGGGTGCCGAACGTGTCCAAACGGTCACCGACCGGACGCGCGCGGGGAGTTCACCGGTCGGGTTCGGGGTCCTGCAGCCAGTTGATGAGCTCGGTGGAGAACGCCGTCGGGTCCTCCTCGTGCGGGAAGTGCCCGAGCCCGTCGAACAGCCGCCAGCGGTACGGGGCTTCGACGTACTGCCCGGAACCGGCCGCGCTGCGCGTGCGCATCACGGGGTCCAGCGAACCGTGCAGATGCAGCGTCGGCACCCGCAGCGGCCGCTTCATCCGCCGGTTGAACTGGATACCGTCCGGACGGGCCATCGAGCGCACCATCCAGCGGTACGGTTCGATCGCGCAGTGCGCCGTCGAGGGGATGCACATGGCACGCCGGTACGCGTCCACGGCCTCGTCCTCCGGCGGGCGCGGCCCCGACCATTCGCGCATCAGACGGCCCACCAGAGCGGCGTCGTCGGCCACGAGTTGGCGCTCGGGGACCCAGGGCCGCTGGAACCCCCAGATGTAGGAACCCGCGGCCGTCTGCCTGACGTCCGAGAGCATCGCCGACCGCCAGCGCCGGGGGTGCGGCATCGAGGACACCGCGAGCCGGCGGACGAGCTTGGGCCGCATCACGGCCGCCGTCCACGCCAGGTAGCCGCCGAGGTCGTGGCCGACCAGCGCGGCGTCGGGCTCGCCCAGGGAACGGACGACGCCGGTGATGTCGAGCGCCAGGTTCGCCGGGTCGTAACCGCGCGGGGTGCGGTCGCTGCCGCCGACTCCCCGCAGGTCCATGGCGACGGCGCGGAAGCCCGCGTCGGCGAGGGCGACCATCTGGTGGCGCCAGGCCCACCAGAACTGCGGGAAGCCGTGCAGCAGCAGGACCAGCGGCCCGTCACCGAGCTCCGCGATGTGGAAGCGCGCGCCGTTGGCCGCGACGTCCCGGTGGACGACCTCTTTCCCGCCGGGCACGTCGAGTCGTACGGCCGAGGCGGGTTGAGCCGAAGGTGTGGCGGGGTCCGTCATGAGGATGAGCGTGCCACAGCCTCGATGGCCTCCGGGACACGCTGCTGCGCCGCCACCTCACGGGGGTGGGGCTTGGCGTTCTGCAGGACGCCCGCCGACTCCTTCATCGAGGCGGCGACCTTCTGCGGGCCCTTGCCCTTCTTGGCCTTCTTCGCGAAGACCGTGCCGATCAGCGCGAGCACCCCGGCGACCAGCACGTTCGCGGCGAAGGAGAGCAGGAAGCAGACCGCGAGGTTCCAGTCGCTCCAGGTCCGGATGCCGTACGCCAGGGCGAAGCTCAGCATCGGCAGGGAGAAGATCAGCACCGCGCCTGCCGCGGAGAACGCCCCGCCGCTGGCCGCCCCGCGCTTGACGTCATGCTTGAGCTGCGCCTTCGCCAGTGCGATCTCGTCGTGCACCAGTGCGGACATCTCGGTCGTCGCCGAGGCGAACAGCTGGCCGATGCTGCGTTCGGCGCCGACCGGGCTGCCGTCGGGTGCGCTCATCGCGATCTCCCTCTTCTGCGTGTGATCGTGCGGTCCTGTCAGATCATGCCGGACCGGCGTTCTCCTCGCCTGCCCCGCCCGTCACTTCGGCAAGCGCGCGTCGCTCGGCCTCCATCTCCGCGGCCAGCCTGCGGTGCTCGGCTGCCTTCCCCTCGTGGATGGCGGCCATGCGCAAGTGGTACTCCGGGTTGTCCAGTTCGTAGATGTCGGGGATGCCGTCCTGGTCCTCGTCGCGGTCCTCCTCCTCGCACAGCCCGCGGTACTTGGCATTCCGCAGCTTCAGCAGGACGGAGGCGAGTACGGCCGCGATGAGCGAGCCGAAGAGGACGGCCGCCTTGACCTCGTCGGCCAGCACCGGGTGGCCCTTGAAGGCCAGTTCGTCGATGAGCAGCGAGACGGTGAAGCCGATGCCGGCGAGGGAGGAGACCGCGAAGACGTCCGGCCAGGCCAGGTCCTCGCTCAGGGAGGCCCGGGTGAAGCGGGCCGTCAGCCAGGTCCCGCCGAAGATGCCGACCGCCTTGCCGACGACGAGGCCGAGGATCACGCCGAGCGTCTCGGGCCGGGTGAAGACGTCGCCCAGCGCGCCCCCGGAGATCGCGACACCGGCGCTGAACAGGGCGAACAGCGGGACGGCGAGCCCTGCCGACAGCGGGCGCACCAGGTGTTCGACACGCTCGCCGGGGGACTGCTCCTCGGGCTTTCCGCCCGGTCCGTCCTCGCGCCGGTGGCAGCGCAGCATCAGGCCCATGGCGACACCGGCGATGGTGGCGTGGATGCCGCTGTTGTACATCAGGCCCCACACGACGAGGGCCAGCGGGACGTACACGTACCAGCCGCGTACGCCCTTGCGCAGCAGCAGCCAGAAGACGGCGAGGGCGGCGACGGCGCCGCCGAGCGCCGCGAAGTTCAGCCGGTCGGTGAAGAAGACCGCGATGATCAGGATGGCGAACAGGTCGTCGACGACGGCGAGCGTCAGCAGGAAGGCTCGCAGGGCGGACGGCAGGGACGTGCCGATGACGGCGAGGACGGCCAGCGCGAAGGCGATGTCGGTCGCGGTCGGCACCGCCCAGCCCTGGAGGGAGCCGCCGCCGGTGACGTTGACCAGGGTGTAGACGAGCGCCGGTACGGCCATGCCGCAGATCGCGGCGACGACGGGCAGCAGCGCGGCTTTCGGGTCCCGCAGGTCGCCCGCGACGAGCTCGCGCTTGAGTTCGATGCCGGCGACGAAGAAGAAGACGGCGAGCAGGCCGTCGGCCGCCCAGTGTTCGACGGACAGGTCGAGCCCCAGGGCGGAGGGCCCGAGGTGGAAGTCGCGGACGCTCTCGTAGCTGTCCTGGAGCGCGGGTACGTTCGCCCAGACCAGCGCGGCGATCGCGGCGACGAGCAACAGGACGCCGCCGACGGTCTCGGCGCGCAGCGCGTTCGCGACGAAGTTCCGCTCGGGCAGGGAGAGGCGGCCGAGGAACTTGCGGGTGGCGGTGCTGGGCGCGGTCACGGGGGAGACCTCCGGTCGGTAGGCAGGGCAGAGCACATGCCGACCAGACTTCCCGGCGCACCTAGGTCCACGTATCACGATGTTGACGTGTTCTTTAGCTTACCTAAGGTGCCGCGGGACGGATCCGGTGATCGTCACAATAATGACAAAAAGGGCAACCGGCGCGCGCTGCCGGTTGCCCTTCCCGTGTCCCGCGGCCCTCGGGCCCGGACTCAGTCCTCGCTCGGCGCCGCAGGGAGCTTCTGCTGGATGAGGTCCATCACCGTCGAGTCGGTGAGCGTGGTGACGTCACCGAGCTCGCGGTTCTCGGCGACGTCGCGCAGGAGCCGGCGCATGATCTTGCCGGAGCGGGTCTTGGGCAGCTCCGCGACCGGCAGGATCCGCTTCGGCTTGGCGATCGGGCCGAGCGCGGTGCCCACGTGGTTGCGCAGGCCGGCGACGAGTCCCTCGTCCTCGGCGGACGCCGTCCCGCGCAGGATGACGAACGCGACGATGGCCTGGCCGGTGGTCTCGTCCGCGGCGCCGACGACGGCGGCCTCGGCGACCGAGGGGTGCGAGACGAGCGCCGACTCGACCTCGGTGGTCGAGATGTTGTGCCCGGACACCAGCATCACGTCGTCGACCCGGCCGAGCAGCCAGATGTCGCCGTCGTCGTCCTTCTTCGCGCCGTCCCCGGCGAAGTACCTGCCCTCGAAGCGCGACCAGTACGTGTCGAGGAAGCGCTGGTCGTCGCCCCAGATGGTGCGCAGCATCGACGGCCACGGCTCGGTGAGGACCAGATAACCGCCGCCGCCGTTCGGGACCTCGTTGGCCTCGTCGTCGACGACGGTCGCGGAGATGCCCGGCAGGGCGCGCTGGGCGGAGCCCGGCTTGGTCTCGGTGACCCCGGGCAGCGGCGCGATCATCATCGCGCCGGTCTCGGTCTGCCACCAGGTGTCCACGATCGGGGTGCGGTCGCCGCCGATGTGCTTGCGGTACCAGATCCACGCCTCGGGGTTGATCGGCTCGCCGACGGAACCGAGGACACGCAGCGAGGACAGGTCGAACTTCGCGGGGATGTCGTCGCCCCACTTCATGAACGTGCGGATCGCGGTCGGCGCCGTGTAGAGGATCGTCACCCCGTACTTCTGGACGATCTCCCAGAAGCGGCCCTGGTGCGGGGTGTCCGGAGTGCCCTCGTACATGACCTGCGTCGCGCCGTTGGAGAGCGGCCCGTAGGTGATATAGGAGTGCCCGGTGACCCAGCCGATGTCGGCCGTGCACCAGTAGACGTCGGTCTCCGGCTTGAGGTCGAAGACGGCGTGGTGGGTGTACGACGCCTGGGTGAGGTAGCCGCCGGACGTGTGCAGGATGCCCTTGGGCTTACCCGTCGTCCCCGACGTGTACAGGATGAACAGCGGGTGCTCGGCGTCGAAGGCCTCGGGGGTGTGCTCGGTGGACTGCTCGGCGGTGATCTCGTGCCACCAGACGTCCCGGCCCTCGGTCCAGGCGACGTCCTGGCCGGTGCGGCGCACGACCAGGACCTTCTCGACGGCGTCGGTGCGGCCGACGGCGTCGTCCACGGCCGGCTTCAGGGCGGAGGGCTTGCCGCGCCGGTAGCCGCCGTCCGCGGTGATGACGAGTTTGGCGTCGGCGTCCGCGATCCGGGCCGCGATCGCGTCCGCGGAGAACCCGCCGAAGACGACCGAGTGCGCGGCGCCGATACGGGCGCACGCGAGCATCGCGACGACCGCCTCGGGGATCATCGGCAGGTAGACGGCGACCCGGTCGCCCTTTCGGACGCCCAGTTCGGTCAGCGCGTTGGCCGCCTTGGACACCTCGTCCTTGAGCTCGGCGTAGGTGATCGCGCGGCTGTCACCCGGCTCGCCCTCGAAGTGGATGGCGACCCGGTCGCCGTGACCTGCCTCCACGTGGCGGTCCACGCAGTTGTACGCGACGTTGAGCTTGCCGTCCTTGAACCACTTGGCGAACGGCGGGTTCGACCAGTCGAGGGTCTCGGTGGGCTCGGTGGCCCAGGTCAGCCGACGGGCCTGCTCGGCCCAGAAGCCGAGCCTGTCAGCCTTGGCCTGCTCATACGCCTCCGCGGTGACATTGGCGTTCGCGGCCAGGTCGGCGGGCGGCGCGAACCTGCGCTCTTCCTTCAGCAGGTTGGCCAGGCTTTCGTTGCTCACGACATCTCCCTTTCCCAGGGTGTCCGTTGTGTCCCAGGCCACAGCTCATCAGACCGGGGGGCCCGATGACAAGGGCCGATCCCAAATTGGTTTAGACCTATTCAGGTGCTGTGGGGTCACTCAGGGGCACGGACGGACGGGCGGCCGGGTTCAGTCTGCGCCGCGCCGGCCGCACCGGGCCGACGGCGCCGCGGAGAACCCCGGTCGATCTCGCCCGGTGGCACCGACGCGACGGCGCCGACCGGGCGGTGCTCAGGGAAGGGGTGTCGTCGCGGAGAGGGCGAAGGGGAGGCCGGGGCGCGGACGCCTTGGCCGTACGGGGATTGGGCCCCTACGGGGTCGGGTCCGTACGGGGTCGAGGTCACGCCCGTACGAGCGTCGAGGCGAGGCTGTGGCGAGCGGGGTGCGGCCGGGTCGGTCCAGGCGGCTGCACCCCGCGCCGAGGTCACGCGGGACTGCGCAGGTCCTCCGGGGCGTCGACGTGGTCGAACAGTTCGGTCCCGTCGGAGCCCGAACCGGCGTCCGCACCGGTCAGCAGGTACGACTGCGCCTCGCCCACGTGGAAGTACATCCCGTGCAGCTCCAGCGCTCCCGCCTCCAGGGCGCGGCGCACGGACTCGTGCGCCCGCAGATGCTCCAACTGCTGCACCACGTTGGTCAGGCAGAGCTGCTCCACCGCGTCCGCCGGGGCCCGGCCGGCGAGCCGGGGCCAGGGCCGCTCGGCCGTGGCCATCCGCTCCAGGCTGGGCGTTCCGTGCCGCAGCCAGCGCTTCAGGGGCGTCTGCGCCCCGCCCGGTTCGGAGTTCAACAGGGCCTGCATGGCGCCGCACCCGGAGTGCCCGCACACCGTGATGGACCGCACCTTCAGCACGTCCACCGCGTACTCGATGGCGGCCGCCACCGAATCGTCCCCGCTCTCCTCGCCGGGCGGGGGCACGAGGTTGCCCACGTTGCGCACGACGAAGAGGTCGCCGGGGCCGCTGGACGTGATCATCGACGTGACGAGCCGTGAGTCGGCGCAGGTCAGGAAGAGCTGCGACGGCCGCTGTCCCTCCCGCGCGAGGCGGGCCAGCTCACTGCGCATCAGGGGCGCGGTGTTGCGCTGGAACGCGCTGATGCCACGGGCCAGTTGGTGCTGGCTGCGACGAGGGGAGCCGGCCGCCGCGCCCGTGTCTCCCGGGCTGTCCGGGTGCCCGTCGGCCGCCATGGCCTGCGGGCTCGTGCCGGGCTCGCAGTGGTGGTTGCGCCAAGGGGTCCAGGGACGGCACCGGCAGTGGGAGCCGTCCGTGGGCTCGGCGATCCGGGTCCCGGGCCGCCGCCCGGCGATCTCGACCTTGCCGCCCTGGGCGAGATGCGTGTTCTGCCAGTCGTGGAGCGACTCGTAGGCCGCGTGGTCCATGAAGGAGCCGTCCAGCTCCACGACGACCGAGGAGCCGCGGGGCACCAGATGCAGGGTTCGGCTGAGCCGCGGCACGGCGAGGAACGTCAACTGCCCGCGCACACCGACGTGATGGACGCCCTCCCTCTCCTCGTGCGTGATCCGGGTGCGGGCGAGGCGGTGCAGGGCGACACCGACGGCCACGGCGACTCCGATCGCCACGCCTTCCAGGACGCCGAAGCCCACGACGCCGAGCGTGGTGAAGACGTACACCAGCACTTCGCGGTGGCGCGTGACCGTGCGGATGTGGTGCAGGGACACCATCTGGACGCCGACGGCCATCACCAGGGCGGCGAGCGAGGCGAGCGGGATCAGCTCCAGGAACGGGACGAGCAGCAACGCGGCGATCACTACGAGAACGCCGTGCAGCATCGTGGAGTTCCGGCTGACGGCACCGGCGTTGACATTGGCCGAACTGCGTACGGCGACTCCGGCGACCGGCAGTCCGCCGAGTGCTCCGGACACCACGTTGGCGGCGCCTTGTCCGAGCAGTTCACGGTCGAGGTCCGACCGGCCGACGTGGGCGTGCCCGTCCCCTCGCCCGGCCACCAGCTTGTCCACGGCGACGGCGCCCAGCAGCGACTGCACGCTGCACACCAGGGTCACGGTGAGGACGGCGGCGGCGAGACCGAGGACCGGACCCTCGGGCATCCCGGCCAGCGCGTGGCTGCTCCAGGACGGCAGGTCGACCATGGGCAGGCGCAGCCCGGCGAGTGAGGCGGTGACGGTGGCCCCGGCGACGGCGACGAGCGCGGCGGGGACTTTGCGCAGGGCGCTCCCGACCCGCCCGGGCAGCCGGGGCCAGGCCAGCAGCAGAACCAGCGTCAGGGCACTCACCGACACGGCCGCGGGCTGCAGCTGAGCCAACTGCGCGGGCAGCGCGATCAGGTTGGCCGGGACCGAGCTCTGCGGGGTGCCGCCGAGCACGATGTGCAGCTGCGCGACGGCGATGGTCAGGCCGATGCCGGCGAGCATGCCGTGGACGACGGCGGGGCTGACGGCGAGCGCGGTGCGTGCCACGCGCAGGCAGCCGAGGGCCAGTTGGGCCACGCCCGCGAGGACGGTGATGGCGCAGGTCGTACGCCATCCGTAGCGGTGGATGAGCTCGGCGGTGACCACCGTGAGGCCGGCGGCCGGGCCGCTCACCTGGAGCGGGGAGCCGCCGAACCGTCCGGCGACGAGCCCGCCGACTGCCGCGGCGACGAGTCCCGCCTGGAGCGGCGCGTCGGTGGCGAGGGCGATGCCCAGGGACAGGGGGAGGGCGATCAGGAAGACCGCGATGGAGGCCGACACGTCGGCGCCGGCGATACGGAACCGGCGGGGCGGGGTCGGCGGGGGGCTGTGGGACTGGTGGGGGTGCGCGGGCCGAGTCGGGTCGGCGGCGCGGGTGGGGACGCAGGCAGACATGTTTCCCGTCTCCTCCGGGGCAGCGCGGTCGCGGAACAGGTGGTCCCCCGCTCGGTGGCGGGGGGCGGGTCGCGGCCGTGGGTCACGGCGTGCAGCGGCGGGATGATTCAACGCTCGGTAAATGGATCGTAATGCTAAGTAAAGGGCACGTGTGGGCGATACCGGCAAATGGGGCAGTAAATCACTCACGCGAGTGAATGCTGATTTTCATCGGCTTGTCATACAAATCTCCCCGGAAGTCCGTGCGACCTTGACGGCGCTGACGGCACGCCCCTGCACGTCACCCCGAGAACGCCCTGAGCAGCGTTGCCCTGACTGAAGGAAGAAGGTGGGCGGAAGATGGCCACCACCCAGAGGATCGCCGCGGGTGTCGCGCTCGCCGCGGCCTGCGCCACGGCACTCGCCGGCTGCGCCACCGGCACCACCGGTTCCGAGGAAGGCGCGCACGGTGCCAGGAAGCCCGCCGCGGCCCCGGCGCCCAAGAAGGCGTTCCGCCTGATCGGCGACGGCTCGACCGCGTACACCGGAGCGCAGCCGCACCTGCCCAGACCCGAGCGGCTGAAGCCCGGCCAGAAGCCCCCGCAGTTCGTGGTCTTCTCCTGGGACGGCGCCGGGGAGGACAGCCAGAAGCTGTTCTCGCACTTCCGCGAGGTCGCCAAGGACAACAACGCGACGATGACGTACTTCCTGAGCGGCGTGTACATGCTGCCGGAGGACAAGGCCGACCTCTACAGGCCCCCGCAGCACTCGCCGGGCCGCTCCGACATCGGGTTCAACGACGAGCGGGGCATCAAGGAGACCGTGAAGCAGCTGCGCCAGGCGTGGCTGGAGGGCAACGAGATCGGGACCCACTTCAACGGCCACTTCTGCGGCAGCGGAGGCGGGGTCGGCGAGTGGTCGGTCAAGGAGTGGAAGAGCGAGATCGCCCAGGCGAAGTCGTTCGTGAAGTCGTGGAAGACCAACACCGGTCTGATGAAGGCCGCCCCGCTGCCCTTCGACTACGACAAGGAGCTCATCGGCGCCCGCACCCCCTGCCTGGAGGGGCAGAAGAACTTCATGCGCGCCGCCCGCCAGCTGGGCTTCCGCTACGACACCAGCGGCGTCAACGACCAGGTCTGGCCGAAGAAGAAGGAGGGGCTGTGGGACCTGTCGATGCAGCTCGTCCCGGTCCCGGGCCGTGGCTTCGAGACGCTCACCATGGACTACAACTTCATGGTGAACCAGTCGGGCACCACGACCCAGGGCGACCCCGCCAAGCAGGAGTACTGGGGCGACCAGATGCGTGACGGGCTGCTCCAGGGCTTCGAGCGCGCCTACAACGGCAACCGCGCCCCCCTTGTGATCGGCAACCACTTCGAGTCCTGGAACGGCGGCACGTACATGCGCGCCCTGGACCAGGTCATCGAGGGCGTGTGCACCAGGTCCGAGGTGCGCTGCGTGTCCTTCCGGCAGCTGGCCGACTGGCTCGACGCGCAGGACCCGGCGACGCTGGAGAAGCTGCGCGGCCTCAAGGTCGGCGAGGCCCCGAAGGAGAGCTGGGCCTCGTACCTCTCGGGCAGCCCGGCCCCGGCTCCCAAGGGAGTCCCCGGGGCCCCCGCCTTCCAGCCGTAACGGCTACACGGTCGCGTCGAGGGCCGGAACGGCCGCCACCGCGTCCTCACTCAGGACGAAGCCGGGATCGACCTGCGCCGCCAGGTCCGTCCCGGTCTTCGCGTTGCCCCAGGAGCCGGCGTTCTTCAGATGGAAGTGCACCATCTGGCGCGTGTAGCGCTCCGGGTCACGGAGCTCGTACGTGGCGTCCGCGGCGGTCCGCAGGGTGCGCAGCGCGCGCTGGTTGACGTCCTCCAGGAGCTTGAACCGGGGCGGCCGGCCCTTCTCCATGGCCCGCACCCAGTCGGAGTGCCCGACGGCGACCAGGAGGTCGTCGCCGACCTCGGCGCGGAGGAAGTCGACGTCGTCCGGGCCCTGCACCTTGTTGCCGACGACCTTCAGGGTGACGCCGTAGTCGCGGGCGTACTCCTTGTACTGGCGGTAGACGGAGACCCCCTTACGGGTCGGCTCGGCGACGAGGAACGTCATGTCGAAGCGGGTGAACATGCCGGAGGCGAAGGAGTCCGAGCCCGCCGTCATGTCGACCACCACGTACTCGTCGCGGCCGTCGACCAGGTGGTTCAGGCACAGCTCGACCGCGCCCGTCTTGGAGTGGTAGCACGCGACCCCGAGGTCGGCTTCGGTGAAGGGGCCGGTGACCATCAAACGGACCGTGCCGCCGTCGAGTTCCACCGGCCGCGCGCAGGCGTCGTACACCGGGTTGTCCTCGCGCACCCGCAGCAGCCGGGAGCCCTCCCCGGGCGGCGTCGTCTTGATCATCACCTCGGAGGAGCCGATCCGAGGGTTGGAGCCGCGCAGCCAGTCCTTGATCAGCGGCAGGTGCGCGCCCAGCGCGGGCAGGCCCGCCGCCACGTCCTCGTCGAGCCCGAGCGCGGCCCCGAGGTGCTGGTTGATGTCGGCGTCCACGGCGACGACGGGGGCGCCGGCGGCCGCCAGGTGGCGGACGAAGAGGGAGGACAACGTGGTCTTGCCGCTGCCACCCTTCCCAACGAAAGCAATTTTCATGTTCAGGAAGATAGTGCGGAGAGGGGTCCCACGCGCGCGTGGACGTGAAGAAGACCACTCCTTCGTGGGGAGGGCGGCCGGGGTGCGTAGGGTCGTACTCATGAGTACGACAGGCGCGACCGCAGATCCGCTCGCGGCCCTTGGCTCGCTGCCCGGAGTGGCCGAGTCCGTGGAGTCCGTGCGCAAGGCCGTGGACCGGGTCTACGGACACCGGATCATGCGACGCCGCAGCAACGAGATCACGTCCGAGGCGGCACTGCGCGCCGCGCGCGGTTCCGCGGCGCTCTCCGGAGCCGACTGGGCCCTCGAGGAGGTGCGGCGGCGTACCGACTTCAGCGGGGACGGCGAGGCCCGCACCGTCGGCTCGGCCCTGCGGCTGACGGCCGAGGCGGGCCAGCTCCTCTCCATCTGGCGCCAGTCGCCCCTGCGGGTGCTGGCCCGGCTGCACCTGGTGGCCGCCGCCGACAACGCCGACGAGGTGGGGCGGCCCCGCAAGGACGGCGAGCCGGTCGACGAGCCGCTGGTCGAGCTGCCGCTGCCGGACGCGAACGAGGTCGCGGGCCGCCTCGAAGGACTCTCCCGGCTGGTCATCGCCGGAGGCTCGGCGCCCGCCCTGGTGACGGCGGCCGTCGTCCACGGCGAGCTGCTGGCCCTGCGGCCGTTCGGCTCGCACAACGGCCTGGTGGCGCGGGCAGCGGAACGCATCGTCCTGATCAACAGCGGCCTGGACCCGAAATCCGTGTGCCCGGCCGAGGTCGGCCACGGCGAACTGGGCCGGGCCGCCTATGTGGCGGCCCTCGACGGCTACGCATCCGGCACCCCGGAGGGCATGGCGGCCTGGATCGCGCACTGCGGCAAGGCGGTCGAACTCGGCGCCCGCGAGTCCACCGCGGTGTGCGAGGCGCTGCAGCGCGGCGCGGCCTAGGAGTCGCGGCACATGAAAAACGCCCTCCCTGGGAGGGCGGAAAACTACCCGGACAGGGTTGCGGCGGTACGAGTTCTCGTACCGCCGCTGGCATGTTCACCGGGTTACCAAGCGTCCTCGAGTGTTGCCCATCAGGTCGGGAACTCTTGCCCGTCACCTGGTGCGGCTGGCCCGTAATCGACGGGTCGACGTCGCGTGGGTGCCTGGTGTCCATGCTCGGTCCGTGGGGCCTTGGTGCGTTCTAAGGTGATCCTCTCGGATGTCCTTGGTCTCGCGGGCCGTTAACTTCTTTGTACTCCAGGTTCGGAGGAAGCGGAACCCCTGGCCGTACTTCTTTACTTTTAGCCCTAAAGCGGTGTGAATGGGGCGGCGTTTCGCGAGCCGCAACTCCCGTACCTCGTCGCCTGCTGGTCGCCGCCGTCACACGGCGGGCGTCCGGCGCCGGCTCGCGTACCAGACCAGCCCCGCCGTGGCCGCGGCGCCGCCGATCGCGGCCATGGCGACGAGCGCCGGGCGCGGCGGCACCGACAGGGCCGGCAGGCGCTTCTTCAGCCGGACCGGACGGTGGAAGTCCAGGATCGGCCAGCCCCGGGCGACCGCCTCGCGCCGCAGCGTGCGGTCCGGGTTCACCGCGTGGGGGTGGCCGACGGAGCCGAGCATCGGCAGGTCGGTCGCCGAGTCGCTGTAGGCGTAGCAGCGGGACAGGTCGTACCCCTCGGACGCGGCCAGCTCCTTGATCGCCTCCGCCTTGGTGGGGCCGTACGCGTAGTACTCCACCTCGCCGGTGAAGCAGCCGTCGTCGCCCACGACCATGCGGGTCGCCACCACGCGGTCGGCACCGAGCAGTTCGCCGATCGGCTCGACCACCTCCGCGCCCGACGTGGACACGATGACGACGTCGCGCCCCGCCGTGTGGTGCTCCTCGATGAGGGACGCGGCCTCGTCGTAGATGATCGGGTCGATCAGCCCGTGCAGTGTCTCGGCGACGATCTCCTTGACCTGCTGGACGTTCCAGCCGCGGCACATGGCGGACAGGTACTTCCGCATCCGCTCCATCTGGTCGTGGTCGGCGCCGCCCGCCAGGAACACGAACTGGGCATAGGCGGTGCGCAGGGCGGCCCTTCGGTTGATCAGCCCGCCTTGGTAGAACGACTTGCTGAACGTGAGGGTGCTCGACTTCGCAATGACCGTCTTGTCCAGGTCAAAGAAGGCAGCTGTACGGGGCAAGGAGTGGTTTTCCACGAGGCAGAGCATAGGCGCCCACCATTCGGCGTAGTGTGGGGCGCGTGGGTTTGCCTGAGAGGGCTCTCGGGTACACCATGGAAGTCACGGATCGTTCGCGACCGTGCTAACCCGGCCCGACTCCTCCCCCCCCGAGTCGGCCGTGGGGACGACCCCCGCTCTCCCCCCCGGCGGGGGTCGTCGCATGTCCGGGTGGGTTTCTCCCTTTACGTTCGCAGTCTGTCCGCATCCGGGCCCACTTCTCGGGCCTGTCGACGCGTGCCCATGATCCGTTACTGCGCGTAGTCGTACCACTGCTCTGCGGAAGTCGTACAGAGGTCACCTATGAGAGTGACGGCGATATTCACAGCCTCTGAGTTGTCCACAGTTATCCACCAAGATCCACAAGATTTCCGTGTTCGTTGCACCGTGATTCCAGCGCGACCACTCGCGGCGAGTTCATGGCCGGTTCCGTTTGTCGGACGCGTTTTGGCCGGTTCGTATCGGCCGTTCATATGGAGGCCGGTTGCCGGCTCTTCACACATGAAGGAATCGCGGGGCCGTTCCACGCCCCGCCGAGGCAGCATCGAAGGGGGCTGGAGATCGTGGCCGGAGCCATCACCCACGGCCGGCCGCCCACCGCCGAGGGGCGGCAGGGCGGACCGTTGATCGTCACGGAGGACGTCGAACTGCTGGACGACCTGCTGCGCCTGTGCGCGGCGGCGGGCGCCCGGCCCGAAGTCCACCCGGGGGTACCGGAGCGCGGCGGCGGATGGGAAGCGGCTCCGCTTGTCCTCGTCGGGGACGACGCGGCGGCCCGGGTGCGCGGAGCCGCCCGCAGAAGGGGCGTGGTGCTGGTCGGGCGGGATCAGGACGATTCCGGGGTCTGGCAGCGGGCCGTGGAGATCGGCGCCGACCACGTCCTGATGCTTCCGGACGGGGAGCGGTGGCTGGTCGACCGCATCGCCGACGTGGCCGAGGGCGTCGGCAGGCCCGCGCTCACCGTCGGCGTGATCGGCGGCCGGGGCGGTGCCGGGGCTTCCACACTGGCCTGCGCCCTCGCGGTCACCTCCGCGCGGCAAGGACGGCGCACGCTGCTGGTCGACGCCGACCCGCTGGGCGGCGGACTGGACGTGCTCCTCGGCGGAGAGACGGCCGAGGGCCTGCGCTGGCCGGCCTTCGCCGCCTCCCGCGGCCGGGTCGGCGGCGGAGCCCTGGAGGAGTCGCTGCCCGAGCTGCACGCCCTGCGGGTCCTCAGCTGGGACCGCGGCGACGCGGTGACCGTCCCGCCCCCGGCGGTCCGGGCCGTCCTCGCCGCGGCCAGGCGGCGCGGCGGCGCGGTCGTCGTCGACCTGCCGCGAAGGATCGACGAGGGCGCCGCGGAGGCACTCGCCCAACTGGACCTGGGAGTACTGGTCGTCCCCGCCGAGCTGCGCGCGATCGCGTCGGCCGGACGGGTGGCGTCGGCGGTCGGCATGGTGCTGCGCGACCTGCGCGTCGCGGTGCGCGGGCCGTACGCACCCGGACTGGACGACCGCGAGGTGGCCCGCCTGCTGGGACTTCCCCTGGTCGGCGAGGTCCCCGCCGAGCACCCCCGTCCGGACGGCGGCGTACCGCCGGGTGGCGCCGCACGAGGCCCGCTCGCCCGCTTCTGCACGGCCTTCTGGGAGCGCGTGCCGGCCGAAAGGGGTGCCGTATGAGCCGGCCTCAGAGGATCGGCGAGCGTAAGCGGCTCGGGGCGTACGGGGTCTCCGGTACGGGGCACCGGGTGCGCGGGGTCGCGGACGGCTCGGGCGTGGGACCGGGAGTCGGAGGGGCGGCGAGTGCCGGTTCCGGAGGGATGCCGGGCATGAGCGCGGGCC
Organism: Streptomyces sp. NPDC005496; assembly: GCF_042872045.1. Classification (NCBI taxonomy): domain Bacteria; kingdom Bacillati; phylum Actinomycetota; class Actinomycetes; order Kitasatosporales; family Streptomycetaceae; genus Streptomyces; species Streptomyces sp. NPDC005496. The sequence goes on along the minus strand of NZ_JBIAJQ010000005.1, from coordinate 141,100 downwards.
CGACCATCGGCCGGGGGAGGGGCACGGGAGTCGATACCGGTCCCGGTGGTGGGGCGGGCGCGTACGTGGCGGCGGGTCCCGGTGGTGGCGCGGGCGCGGGCGGGTCAGCGCGGCTGCTGGACGGCGTGCGGCAGTGGCTCGCCGAGAGCGGGGGCGAGCCGACACCCGCGCGGGTGGCCCAGGCGCTGCGCGCACAGGGGCAGGTCCTCGGAGACACGGAAGTACTGGGCGCCGCACACGAGTTGCGCTCCGAACTGGTCGGCAGCGGCCCCCTGGATCCGCTGCTCGCGGACCCGTCGGTGACCGACGTCCTCGTCTCGGCGCCGGACCGGGTGTGGGTCGATCGTGGCGGGGGCCTGGAGCTGACGACCGTCTCCTTCCGGGACGCGGCGGCGGTACGGCGCCTCGCCCAGCGACTGGCGGCGGTGGCCGGCCGACGGCTCGACGACGCCCGTCCCTGGGTGGACGCCCGGCTGCCCGACGGCACCCGGCTGCACGCGGTCCTGCCACCGGTCGCCGTCGGCTCCACCTGCCTCTCGCTGCGGGTCGTCCGCCCGCGTGCCTTCACGCTCGACGAGCTGGTGGCGGCGGGGACGGTCCCACCCGGCGGCGACCGGGTGCTCCGGGCCCTGCTGGACGCCCGGTTGTCGTTCCTGATCAGCGGGGGGACGGGGACGGGCAAGACGACGCTGCTCAGTGCCCTGCTGGGGCTGGTCGGCCCCGGTGAGCGGATCGTGCTCGCCGAGGACTCGGCCGAACTGCGGCCCGACCATCCGCACGTGGTCCGTCTCGAAGGGCGGCCCGCGAACCAGGAGGGCGTGGGCCAGGTCGAGTTGCCGGATCTGGTGCGGCAGGCGCTGCGCATGCGACCGGACCGGCTGGTCGTCGGAGAAGTGCGGGGCCCCGAAGTGGTGTCCCTGCTGGCCGCGTTGAACACGGGGCATGAAGGCGGGTGCGGTGTGTTGACTGAACTAGTTTCTGTATTTGCGCAGGTCAGATGGGTTTCTGCTAGCGTCCGGGCATGGAGCGAGGGGTGGGTCCTGAGAGAGACCTGAGACGTCTTGTCGTGCCGGAGTTAGGTCGGCTGGAGGAGACTAGAGATCCTTGGGAGCCGTACCGGCTGCTGGATGCCTCCGGCACCGGGATCCAGCCTGTCGCGGTGTATTTGAAGGACCTCTTGGCTGCGGACAGCCCCGCGACCACGCTGCGGTCGTACGGGCATGATCTCCTGCGATGGTGGAGGTTCCTGTGGGCTCTGGGCCTGGAGTGGGACCGAGCTGAGCGCGAGGACGCTCGTGACTTCATGCTGTGGATGCAGCTGGCCGACAAGCCGGTACGAAGGCACTGGCGTCACCGGGCAACGGCCGTAGACGGCAGAGTGCCAGCTCCGCGAATCGCCTCGGACAAGCCTGCGCCGGGGACACCAAACCCGATCACAGGAAAGCCGACCATCGGGACGAAGTACGCCGCCAGCACCCGGGCCCACTGCGAGACCGTGCTGCGGGCGTTCTACGACTTCCACCTCGACATCAATACCGGTTCACTTCTGGTCAATCCCTTCCCTCTAGACCGCTCCCGCCGTCGTGGCCGGCCGCACGCACACCACAATCCGATGGAGGAGTTCAAGCACGAGCGGACGGGCCGTTACCGGCCAAAGGTCCCCGAGCGGATCCCCCGTCGCATTCCCGATGACAAGTACACCGAGGTCTTCGCCGGCCTGCGCTCGCACCGAGACCGCGCTCTGCTGGCTTTCTGGATCGCCACCGGCGCCCGAGCGAGCGAGCTCCTCACCTCCACACAATGTGACGCAATCCCTGGCGAACAGGTGATCGGGGTCATCCGGAAAGGCACGCGTGACTACCAGCACCTACCGGCTACCCGGGACGCTTTCGTATGGTTGCGGCTCTACCAGGAGGAGGCCTGGCGGAAGGGCGTCCCGCGAGGGCGTCACCAGTCGTTGTGGTGGACGCTGCGGCGGCCCTGGCGACCGCTGAACTACCACGCGGCCCGCGCCATGTTTGTTCGCGCTAATGAACTGCTGGGCTCGAACTGGACACTCCACGATCTCCGGCACACGGCCACGTTCTTGATGCTGGACGACCCGGACATGCCGCCTGCCTACGTGCAGCACATCCTCGGCCACAAGTACCTGTCGACACTCGAGATCTACAACCGTCCCAGCAGAGACGACGTCATCGCGGCAGGGCTCGCGCACCAGGCCCGCCGGGAGTTGCGCAAAAGCAACCCACCACCGGCACCGACTGCACCTGCCTACAACCCCGAGTCCCTGTCGATCCTGTTTGGAGGGACTCCGTGACGCTGCTGAGTAACGCGGCTCCACCGATGGGGCGGTCTTTGGCTGGCACCGAGGTCGACATGCTGATGGAGCGCTTCCCCGCCCGTTCACGGCCGACGTCCTGGCCAGCCACACGGGAGACACGGGAGCAGATCATCAGTCGGCTCCGGCATCCTCCGCTGAAGTCGCCGACGCAGTCCCAAGGCGCCCGCATGGCTGGGGTGACGGTTCTTCTCCCGTGGCTTGAGACCTTCCCTGGCGAGACCTGGCAGGAGCGTTGGCAGGCCAGCCCTGCCGCAGGGGCGGTGGAGAGCTGGCTTGAGCAGATTCAGCAGTGGGCCCAAGGGGCGGGCAGGAAGCCGTCCGGGGCCACAATGCATGCCGCGCTGCTGGCCTTGATCTGCGCGGATGTGATTCGCCCCGACTGGCCGTGGACGATCGCGAAACCGTCCCGGTTCCTGCGTCCGGCCATCCAGGCCACTCGTGATCCCGAGGGGTTTGCAAAGGTGGAGGCAGTCGTCCCGCCTGGCCTTCTCGGCACTCGCTATGGGTCCGAGGGGCTAAAGGTGATCGCCGAGTTCATCGTCGTTTACGGCGGCCGGGTTCGAGACATTACGGTCGGCGACTTCCTCGCCAGGCTCCAATCGACCGAGTCTCGACGCACACATGCTGTCCGTCTCGCCTATGGCTGGCTCCGGGACCTCCGGCAATTCCCTGCCGATGCCCCACCGACCCTCAGGAACATCACGACCCGGGCGGGCCAGGCGAGCTCGGCCTCGCTAGTGGACCGCTATCAGCTGAAATGCCGCCCCGTCCGCGACCTCCTGGTCGCCTACCTCGACGAGCGCAGACCCGCTCTCGACTACAACACCCTCAAAGGCCTCTCAGCGGCACTCGCGAAGAACTTCTGGGCCGATCTCGAACACCACCACCCTGGCATCGACTCCCTGCATCTACCCGCCGAGGTGAGCGCGGACTGGAAGAAGCGCCTCGCCATGAAGACGGTGCGCAGACGACAGCCCGACGGCACATCCGTCGAGGTCACTGAGCCCCGGCACAACGTCACCAACATCAAGTCCCTGGTCCGGGCCTTCTACCTCGACATCGCGCAGTGGGCCTTGGAGGAGCCCGAACGCTGGGGAGTGTGGGCGGCACCCTGCCCGATCAGAGAGACGGAGTGCTCGGACAAGAAGAATGAGAAGCGGCAAAAGTCCGAATCCGACCAGCGGACACGCGAACGCCTGCCCGTCCTGCCCGCGCTGGTGCGTGTTGCCAGCCGCCGTCTAAGCGAGGCAAGGGCTCGCCTCGACGCCGCGGACGCCGCCCCGCTCGGCTCGACCTTCACCGTGCTAGGCGAGGCGTTCACTGTCCCATCCCAGACTTCGCGAGCCGACGGACGCCCGACCCGAATCCGCGACGCTTCACAGCAAGTTCGTGACCTGGCCGCCGAGGAGCGCAACGCTTTCTTCGCTTGGGCGGCCATCGAAATCCTTCGGTACACCGGGGTGCGGATCGAGGAGCTCCTGGAACTGGGCCACCACAGCATCATCAGCTACAAGCTCCCCACTACCGAGGAGATCGTTCCCCTACTCCAGATCGCCCCTTCCAAAACAGACCGGGAACGTCTCCTGCTGGTCACCCCAGAGCTCGCCGACGTGCTCAGCGCGGTCGTCTCCAGGGTCCGCAGCCAGGACGGGACCGTGCCGGCGATTCCCTCCTACGACGGTCACGAACGGGTCTGGAACGAACCCTTGCCCCTGCTGTTTCAATACCAGTCGGGATACGAACGCCGACGCATGACGTTCAACTTCATCCGCAGGGCACTGGACGACACCCTCGCCGCTTCGGGACTTACCGACGGCTCGGGCAAACCGCTCAAATTCCAGCCGCACGACTTCCGCAGAATCTTCATCACGGACGCCATCCTCAACGGCCTCCCACCCCACATCGCGCAGGTCATCGCAGGCCACAAGAACATCAACACCACCATGGGCTACGCCGCGATCTATCCAAAGGACGCCATCGAGTCTCACCGCGCGTTCATCGCCCGCAGGCGGGCGCTTCGACCAGCTGAAGAGTATCGGGCCGTCACGCCTGAAGAGTGGCAGGAATTCCTCGGGCACTTCGAACGCCGGAAGCTCGCCCTCGGCGACTGCGGACGTGCCTACGGGACCGACTGCGTCCACGAGCATGCTTGCGTCAGGTGCCCCGTCCTCATCGTGGACCCCAACGAACGAGGCCGACTCGTCGAAATCCGCGAAAATCTCGACGCTCGGATCGCCGAAGCGGAACATGAGGGATGGTTGGGCGAGGTTGAAGGGCTGTCGGTCAGCAGGGATGCCGCAGAGGAGAAGATCGCCCAACTAGATGCTCGACAAGAGAAGAAGGATTCACCCGTCTTCCTAGGAGTCCCCAGCTTCAGCCAGATCGCTATTCGTGCGAACTAGGAATAACCATGGATCCGCACCTGGCACCAGTAAATGATGCGGGCCATCGGCCCGCCCATCATCTACTGGTCGTGCAACCTTTCGCCATGCTGATGGCGGAGCTGGGACAAGATTAGACTCCCCAGCCCAAGAACTCCGAACGCGTATCGCTTTGCGTCGTCGCGCTTTTGGATGTTGTGACGGTCCACATTGCTCAGCGCCTGGGCAAAACCCATTCCCAGCCCTCGCCAACCTTCCCACTCCCCGGGCTCCTTGCCGAGTCGATACTGGGCATCAGTAGCGAATACGGCGGCAAAAAGACCTTTGCCGACCAATGCCTGACCGTTGTTGCCCCGGGGATTTCCACACCATCTCCGAACGCAGTCTTCGACATAGATGGCGGTCTGGCTGGCGACAGTCTGCCAGTCCTCATTTTGAACATGTCCCTGAACATGCGACCACAAATCCGGGTCAAACGCCGTCTCATCCACTACGTCGTCGCTGGTTCCGCCTTCCTGCAACTCGAAGATAGCGGCCTCGATGATGCCACTGGCCTTCCGTAGACCCCCCAGAAAGGCCCGCTCAAAGGATGAGTCGGGAGTTCCATTAGTGAATGCCATCAGCGAGTACCGGACATTCTCAAAGTCGGTCAGCAGGTGATGATCTTTCCCGAGTGCTCGAATGAGGGTGGACCTCACTCGCCCTTTCCAGGAAGCGAATTCACCGGACGGTCGAAGTTCTACTCCCCGCCGGTCTGCTTCTTCCTTGAGCCCTGTCAGGACCTCGATGGCTCGTCGAGCGTTCATCGGTACAAGGTATCGACCGCTCGCAGGCTTGGCCTAACGGTTAGTTCAGAGAAGGCACGGTGCACGCGAACGCCGCGGCCCAGGTGCCGGCCCGGCTGGAGGCGTTGGGCACGGCTGCCGGACTCGACCGGGCGGCGCTGCACAGCCAGTTGGCGGCTGCTCTCGCGGTGGTGCTGCATCTCGTGCGCGACCGGGCCGGAAGACGCCGGATCGCCGAGGTGCACGTCCTGGAGCGGGATTCGGCGGGCTGGGTGGTGACGGTGCCCGCGCTGCGGTGGAGCGCGGAGGCGTTCGCGTACGAGCGGGGATGGGAGCGGCTGCGGGGGCTGCTCCGGTCCGGGACCGAGGGGAGTCAGGCGTGGTGACGGGGGAGCGGCGGGACGTGGGCGGAGGCACGGGATGACGGCGACCGTCGGTTCGGGCGAGGTGGCGATGAGTGGGGCCATGGCCTGTGCGGGAGTGGCGGCCTGGCTGCTGGCCGAGCGGAATGCGGAGGTGAAGCGGGCCCGGGTGCTGTGCGCGGAGGACGGGGCCTTGGAGGTCGGGCCGCCGGCGTGGGAGCGGGCGTTCGTCGAAGCGCGGCGGCTGTGGGGACGGCTGACGCCGGAATGGTGGTCATTGGCCGCCGGGTTGCTGGTCGCGGTGTTGGGAGCGTCGGTACTGCCCTTGCTGGCCGGTGCCGCCGGTGTGCCGCTGTTGCGGCGTGCGCGGCGGGCTCGGGAGAGACGTCGGGAGGGCGAGCGGCGGGGCGACGCGGTCATCGCCCTGTGCGGGGCGCTCGCCGGAGAGGTGCGGGCCGGACGGCAGCCGGGGGAGGCGCTGCTGCGTGCCGCGGCCGACTCGGACGGGCTCGGCGAGGCGCAGGGGCTGGTGCTGTCTGCGGCGCGGTTCGGCGGGGATGTGCCGGGCGCCCTCGTCGTCGCGGCCGGGGAACCAGGGGCCGAAGGACTGTCGGGGCTGGCGGCGTGCTGGCGGGTGGCCGTGGACCGGGGCGCAGGGCTCGCGACGGGCCTCGACCGCCTCGAAGGAGCCCTGCGAGCTGAGCGGGACCAACGCGCCGACCTGAGATCCCAGTTGGCCGGGGCCCGTTCCACGGCGGTGATGCTCGCCGGGCTGCCCGTGCTCGGGCTGCTCCTGGGCACGGCTCTCGGCGCCGACCCGCTGCACGTGATCCTGCACACAGGGCCGGGCCTCGGCTGCCTGCTCGTCGGTGCGGTGCTGGAGGCCGTGGGGCTGTGGTGGGCGCTGCGGATCGTGCGGGGAGCTGAGGCGGTATGAGCGCGGAGGTTGTCCACAGGCTGGGGGTTGTCCTGTGCGTGGTGTCCGTCCTCGGATGGCTGGTCGGCGCGGCGGGACGGAAACGAAGGGCACGACGGAGACTCGCAGCAGTGCTGTGCTTGGAGAGGGTGGCGGCCCAGAGGCGCGACCTGGACGTGCGCGTGCGCCATGCGGTGCGGCGGTGGCTGCCGGTGGCGGGAGCGGTCGGTGCCGGCTGGGTGCTGATCGGGGGTGTCGCGGGCCTTCTGGTCGGACTCGCCGCCGGGTTGGGGGTGTGGCGCCGGTGGCTCAGAAAGGGGGCGGGTTCGCCACCCGAGTACGACGCGGCTCTCGCCGCCCGGCAACTCCCGCTCGCAGCCGACCTGCTGGCGGCGTGCATCGCGGCCGGCGCGAGCCCCGTCGCGGCCGCTCGTGCGGTGGGAGAGGCCCTGCGCGGACCGGTGGGGGAGCGGTTGGCGAGAGGCGCTGCCGAGGTCCGCCTGGGCGGTGAACCGGCCGACTCCTGGCGGGCGCTCGCGTCGATGCCCGGAGCCGCCGGGCTGGCCCGGCTGCTGGAACGCGCGGGCGAATCCGGGGTACCGGCGGCGACGCCCGTCGCCCGCATCGCCGCGGAGGCCCGCGCCGAGTGGGGCCGCGCCGCCGAGGCCGGCGCGCGCCGGGCCGGGGTCATGGTGACCGCCCCGGTCGGGCTGTGTTTTCTGCCCGCGTTCATCGCGGTCGGAGTGCTCCCGGTGGTGATCGGCCTGGCGGAAGGCGCGTTGGGAGGTGCGGGCGGATGACAGGAGCGCGGACGGCGTGACGGCGGTGGCGTCGACGGTGACGAAGACGAATGGCAACGAGTGCGGACCTCACGGGGGTTGAGATGAACAAGGCGGTACGGGTGGTACGGGCGGGGCTGACGGCCCTGGTGGACGGGCTGCGTGCCAAGCACGGGAACCTGGTGCGGGCGGCGCGGAGGGACACGGGGATGGTCACGTCCGAGTACGCGATGGGCATCATCGCGGCGGTGGGATTCGCCGCCGTGCTCTACAAGGTGCTGACCAGCGGGCAGGTCAGCGGGGAGTTGCAGGACATCGTGGGGCGAGCGCTCGATGTCCGGATGTGAGGCGGGCGGGGCGGGCCGTCCATCGGGAGTTCGCCGGCAAACGGGGGCGCGGCGGGCGTGGGGCCGGGGTTCGGCCGGGCAGGGGCGGTTGGAGTTCCGGGACGGCTCGGATCATGCCCCGCGAATGACGCGGGACCGGGGATTCGTGACGGCGGAGACCGCGGTGGTGCTGCCCGCCCTGGTGCTGTTCGCGATGGCCCTCGTCTGGGCGCTGCTGGCCGCGTCCGCGCAGATCCAGTGCGTGGACGCGGCGAGGGCGGGAGCCCGGGCAGCGGCTCGCCAGGACCCGCCCGAAGCGGTGGCGGCGGTGGCACGCCGGGCGGCACCCGGGGGAGCGCGGGTGACGGTGCGCCGTGAGGGCGACTTGGTCCGCGTGACGGTCGCGGCCCACCCGCCGGGCCCGGACGGCCTGACCCTCGAACTGCACCACGAGGCAGTGGCGTTGGCGGAGGAGACGGTGGGGGCGTTCGGGTCGAGTGGGGTGGTTGCGGCGACTGGGGTGACCCGGACGGCTGGGTGACCGAAACGGGTGGGGTGGCTGGGAGCGATGGGGCGCCTGGGATGACGGGAGCGTCCGGAGTGACGGGGATGACAGGGGAGTCAGACGTGACGGGGGTGACGAGGTGAGGAGTACGAGGCGCGGCGGGGCGGAGACGGGGGTTGAGAGGGGGCAGTCGGCGGTTTTGACGGGCGGCCGCCTGAACCGGGAGCGGAACGGCGGGTCGCTCGCGCTGGTTCGGTCCGGCAGCGGCAGCGGCAGCGGCAGTGGCTCTGGCGGAGGCCGAGGCCGCGGTCCTGGAAGTGGCGGCAGCACCGGCACGGGCACGGGCACCGGCCTCACCACGGACACCGGCCCCACCACGGGCACCGGCCCCAGCCCCAGCCCCGGCCTCAGCCCCAGTCCCGGTCCCGGCACGGACCTGAACCCCAGCCCCAGCCCCAGCAGTGACCGCGAAAGTGGCGGCGGCCTGGACCGTCCGCCCGCTGCCCTGTCCGGCGTATTCCTGGCGCGAACCCGGCCCGGTACGGTCACGTCACCCACTCGGCCTAGCCGGGCCTACCTGCCCTTGTCGTCTGGCAGAGCGCCGGCGCCTGTCCAGCTCCGTGGGCGGTCCGTGCCCTTGGACAGGCGCCGACCACCCGTTCGGCCGAGTACGGCTTCCCCGTTCATGTCGTCGCGCAGTGGCCCGGCGCCCGTCCAGCTCCCCCGGGTCTGCGAGCCGTCGGACATCCGCAGGGCACCCGTTCGGCGCAATCAGGCGGCATCTGTTCGGACGGCCGGAGCGTCCGACCAGGGATCCGCGTCCGTCTGGGTGGTCGGGGCCGTCGCCGTGCTCTGTGCTGTGTTCGGGGTCGTGCTGGGCGTGGGGCAGGCCGCGGTGACCAGGCATCGGGCGGCCGCCGCGGCCGACCTCGCGGCGCTCGCGGCGGCGGACCACTGGGCGAAGGGCGGCACGCCGGCCTGTGCTGGCGCGGAGCGGGTGGCACGGGTGCAGGGCGCCCGCCTCGTGCGGTGCGACCTCGTGGGCGAGGTCTCGGACGTCACGGCGGCGACCGGCCGGGGGCTGTTCGCCACCGAGGTGCGGTCTAGAGCGGGGCCTGCGGGTCTCCCCGTTCCTCGGGGTCGCCCAGGCCCACCGGTGCAGGCGGACCCAGGGGATCCGGCCGGTCCTGCGGGTCCCTCGGGTCGGACGGGGCCTGTTCCGACGGACCCTGCGCCGGGCGGTCGGACGCCTCCGGCTCGGGGGCGCCCTGGAGCAGCACCGTGAGCAGCCGCACGGCACCCCGCTTGTGCAGCGGATCGTTGCCGTTGCCGCACTTGGGGGACTGGATGCAGGACGGGCAGCCGGCGTCGCACTCGCAGGAGGCGATGGCCTGGCGGGTGGCGGTCAGCCAGGCGCGGGCGGTGTGGAAGGCGCGCTCCGCGAAGCCCGCACCGCCCGGGTGGCCGTCGTAGACGAAGACCGTCGGCAGGAGGGTGTCGGGGTGCAGCGGCACGGAGACGCCGCCGATGTCCCAGCGGTCGCAGGTGGCGAACAGCGGCAGCATGCCGATCGAGGCGTGCTCGGCGGCGTGCAGGGCGCCACCGAGGATCTCCGGGTTCACCCGGGCGGCGTCCAGCTGGTCCTCGGTGACCGTCCACCAGACGGCGCGGGTGCGCAGCGTACGGGGAGGGAGGTCGAGTTTGGTCTCGCCGAGCACTTCGCCGGTGATGAGCCGGCGGCGCAGGAAGGAGACGACCTGGTTGGTGACCTCGACGGAGCCGTAGCAGAGCCGGCCGTCGCCCCAGGGGACTTCGACGTCCGTCTCCAGGACGGAGATGGAGGTCGTGTCGCGGGCGACCGTCGAGTACGGCGGAGCGGCTTCCTCGACCAGGGCGACGGAGTCCTCGAGGTCCAGTTTCCGGACGAGGTACGTGCGGCCCTGGTGGAGGTGGACGGCGCCCTCGTGCACGGCCGTGTGCGCGGCGCCCTCGTCGACGGTGCCGAGGAGCCGGCCGGTCCCGGACTCGACGACCTGGACGGGGCTGCCCCCGCCGCCGCGGATGTCGGTGAGGTCCGCGGCGCGTTCCCGGCGGGTCCAGTGCCAGGCCTTCGTGCGGCGGCGCAACAGCTTCGCGGCCTCCAGCTGCGGCAGCAGATCCGTCGCCGCGGGTCCGAAGAGTTCCAGGTCCTCGTCGGTGAGGGGTATCTCGGCGGCGGCGGCGCACAGGTGGGGGGCGAGGACGTAGGGGTTGTCGGGGTCGAGGACCGTGGACTCGACGGGCTGGTCGAAGAGCGCCTCGGGGTGGTGGACGAGGAAGGTGTCCAGCGGGTCGTCGCGGGCGACCAGGATGGCCAGCGCGCCCTGCCCGGAGCGTCCGGCGCGGCCCGCCTGCTGCCACAGGGAGGCACGGGTGCCGGGGTAGCCGGCGATGACGACGGCGTCGAGGCCGGAGATGTCGACGCCGAGTTCGAGGGCGGTGGTGGCGGCGAGGCCGAGGAGCTCGCCGGAGTGGAGGGCGCGTTCGAGGGCGCGGCGTTCCTCGGGGAGGTAGCCGCCCCGGTACGCCGCGACACGCCGGACCAGGGAACGGTCTGTCTCGGCGAGCCGCTCCTGGGTGATGACCGCGATCAGCTCGGCGCCGCGGCGGGAGCGCACGAAGGCGACGGAGCGCACGCCCTGGAGGGTCAGGTCGGTGAGGAGGTCCGCGGTCTCGGCGGTGGCGGTACGCCGTACGGGTGCGCCCTTCTCGCCGTGCAGCTCGGTCAGCGGGGGCTCCCACAGCGCGAACACCAGCTCGCCGCGGGGGGAGGCGTCGTCGGCGACCTCGACCACGGGGAGGCCGGTGAGGCGGCCCGCGGCGACGGAGGGTTCGGCGGCGGTGGCGGAGGCCAGCAGGAAGACCGGGGAGGAGCCGTAGCGGGCGCAGAGGCGGCGCAGGCGGCGCAGTACCTGGGCGACGTGCGAGCCGAAGACGCCGCGGTAGGTGTGGCACTCGTCGATGACGACATAGCGCAGGGAGCGCAGGAAGGAGGACCAGCGGGGGTGGGAGGGCAGTATCCCGCGGTGCAGCATGTCGGGGTTGGTCAGGACGTAGTTGGCGTACTGACGTACCCATTCGCGTTCCTCGACCGGCGTGTCGCCGTCGTAGACCGCGGCGCGCACGGCGTTTCCCAGCGGTTGTGAAAGTTCCTTCACGGATCGGCACTGGTCCGCCGCCAGGGCCTTGGTGGGGGCCAGGTACAGGGCGGTGGCACCGCGGCCGTTCGGGGCCTCGGCGCCGTCCAGGAGGGCCGTGAGGACGGGCGCGAGGTACGCCAGGGACTTGCCGGAGGCGGTGCCTGTGGCGACGATCACCGACTCGCCGTCCAGGGCGTGCTCGGCGGCGCGTGCCTGGTGGGCCCACGGGTGTTCGATGCCGGCGGCCTGCACGGCTGCGATGACCTCGGATCGGATCCGGTCGGGCCAGACGGCATGGCGACCCGCACGCGGGGGCAAGTGCTCCGTATGAGTGATGCGCGAAGCCCGGCTCGGCCCCGAGGCGAGCCGGTCCAGGACCGTGCCCGGCGAGGGGCTGGAAGCGGTGTCCGTCCGGGTGTGATCGGATCGGTGATTCTTGGCCATCGGGACCGAGTGTGTCACTGGCGTGACGGACAATGGAGCCAAGGCGTCGTGCACGCCTGCCGGTAAGTGATTGAATGCCATCGCGGCTGGCGAACCGTCCCGGGGGCTCTGCCGAGGTGTCCCTTGGGATGACCGCTCGATTAGCAAGGTGCTGGAGGATCCGTGGACCTGTCCCTGTCGACCCGTACCGTCGGCGATCGTACGGTCGTCGAGGTCGGTGGCGAAATCGATGTATATACCGCGCCCAAGCTGCGCGAACAGCTGGTCGAGCTGGTGAACGACGGCAATTTCCATCTTGTCGTCGACATGGAGGGCGTGGACTTCCTCGACTCCACCGGGCTCGGCGTGCTGGTCGGCGGCCTGAAGCGTGTGCGTGCCCATGAGGGCTCGCTGCGGCTGGTCTGCAACCAGGAGCGCATTCTGAAGATCTTCCGTATCACCGGCCTCACCAAGGTGTTCCCCATCCACACCTCCGTCGAGGAAGCGGTGGCGGCCACCGACTGACCCCGTCCCGGGGCCCGCGTGCCACAGGACGGCAGCAGTCGCGCGCCCAGGACGGCAGAAGCAACGCGGGGGGACGGGTCTCGGCGGCCCGGCCCCCTGACAGCACGCCCGTAGTTCTTAGGGGGATGCATGGCCACCGTTGAACTCCGCTTCAGCGCGCTGCCCGAGCACGTCAGGACCGCCCGACTGGTGGCGGCAGCGGTGGCGCGCAGGGCCGGAGTGGACGAGGCCGTACTCGACGAGGTCCGACTCGCCGTGGGCGAGGCCTGCACCCGTGCCGTCGGACTGCATCAGAGCAGCGGTACGTCGGCGCCGGTCCGGGTGTCACTGATCGAGGACGAGAAGCAGTTCTCCATCGAGGTCGGTGACGAGGCGCCGCGTGCGGCTCCGGGCGACCGGGTGCCCGGCGCTCGTGGCGCGTCCGACGAGCCGGACGTGGAGACCGAGGAGGACGAGATGGGCCTCGCGGTCATCAGCGGTCTGGTCGACGACGTCGAGGTGACCGCCGGTGAGAACGGCGGACTGATCAGGATGAGCTGGCCGACCACGCCGCCCGCCGCGCTCATCCCGTAACGCCTTCGGCGTAACCCCGTAGGACACAGACGTTCCATCCGTAGTACCTCAAGGGCCCTGCTCAGCGGGGCCCTTTTTGGTGCGCCGTGCGGTGGGGTGCCTTTTCGTGAATGCATTCACGATCAGTTCCGGGCCGGGGAACTCGGGCGTCAACGCTTTTGGGCCATTACCACTTTCGGGTTCCGTGTTCACAGGCGATCATTTACCGAAGGGCCTGTGAAGGCCAATTCTGTTTGCCGCACACTGTTTTGATCAGGTTCCGGTACCTACAATCCGTCCACATCTTGAGCTCAGCCCAAGCGTCAAGGAGGACGAATGGCGGGGCTTTCTACCCCTCATGAGTTTGACCACCCCACAACCCTCGCAGCCGCGGTACTGACGGACGACAACCGCATCATCGTGATGGTGATCGGGGTCGTCGCGCTCGCGGCACTCGTGGTCGCCGGAATCCTGGTGCGCCAGGTCCTCGCCGCGGGCGAGGGCACCGACAGCATGAAGGAGATCGCGAAGGCGATCCAGGAGGGCGCCAATGCCTACCTGGGGCGGCAGATGAAGACACTCGGCGTATTCGCCGCCGTGGTGTTCTTCCTGCTCATGCTGCTGCCCGCGGACGACTGGAATCAGCGGGCGGGCCGATCGATCTTCTTCCTGATCGGCGCGGCGTTCTCGGCGGCCACCGGTTATATCGGCATGTGGCTCGCTGTACGCAGCAATGTCCGTGTGGCCGCCGCCGCACGGGAAGCGACTCCGGCGGAGGGTGAGCCCGAAAAGGATCTCACCGCCGTCTCGCACAAAGCCATGAAGATCGCTTTCCGCACGGGCGGCGTCGTCGGCATGTTCACGGTGGGGCTCGGTCTGCTGGGCGCCTCCTGCGTGGTGCTGGTGTACGCGGCCGACGCGCCGAAGGTCCTGGAGGGCTTCGGCCTCGGTGCCGCGCTGATCGCGATGTTCATGCGTGTCGGCGGCGGCATCTTCACCAAGGCCGCCGACGTCGGCGCCGACCTGGTCGGCAAGGTCGAGCAGGGCATTCCGGAGGACGATCCGCGCAATGCCGCGACCATCGCCGACAACGTGGGCGACAACGTCGGCGACTGTGCCGGTATGGCCGCGGACCTGTTCGAGTCGTACGCGGTGACGCTCGTCGCCGCGCTGATCCTCGGCAAGGCCGCGTTCGGCGACTCCGGGCTGGCGTTCCCGCTGATCGTCCCGGCGATCGGCGTCGTCACGGCGATGATCGGCATCTTCGCGGTGGCGCCGCGCCGGGCGGACCGCAGCGGGATGAGCGCCATCAACCGCGGCTTCTTCATCTCCGCGGTGATCTCGCTGGCCCTGGTGGCGCTGGCCGTCTTCACCTATCTCCCGTCGTCGTACGCCGATCTGGACGGGGTCACCGACTCGGCCATCCAGGGCAAGGGCGGCGATCCGCGGATCCTCGCGCTCATCGCCGTCGCGATCGGCATCGTGCTGGCCGCGCTGATCCAGCAACTGACCGGCTACTTCACGGAGACGACCCGCCGGCCCGTGCGGGACATCGGCAAGAGCTCACTCACCGGCGCGGCCACCGTCGTCCTCGCCGGCATCTCCATCGGTCTCGAATCGGCCGTCTACACCGCCCTGTTGATCGGCCTCGGCGTGTACGGGGCGTTCCTGCTCGGCGGTACGTCGATCATGCTGGCGCTGTTCGCGGTGGCGCTCGCCGGTACGGGGCTGCTGACCACGGTCGGTGTGATCGTGGCGATGGACACCTTCGGCCCGGTCTCCGACAACGCGCAGGGCATCGCCGAGATGTCCGGCGACGTCGAGGGCGCCGGCGCCCAGGTGCTCACCGACCTGGACGCGGTGGGCAACACCACCAAGGCCATCACCAAGGGCATCGCCATCGCCACCGCCGTCCTCGCGGCCTCGGCGCTCTTCGGCTCGTACCGGGACGCGATCACCACGGCCGCGGACGAGGTGGGCGAGAAGGTCTCCGGCAACGGGGCGCCGCTCAACCTGATGATGGACATCTCGCAGCCCAACAACCTGGTCGGGCTCATCGCCGGCGCCGCGGTCGTCTTCCTCTTCTCGGGGCTGGCGATCAACGCGGTGTCCCGGTCGGCGGGGGCCGTGGTCTACGAGGTGCGGCGGCAGTTCCGCGAGCACCCCGGGATCATGGACTACAGCGAGAAACCCGAGTACGGACGCGTCGTCGACATCTGCACCAAGGACGCGTTGCGCGAACTCGCCACGCCCGGGCTGCTCGCCGTGCTGACGCCGATCGCGATCGGGTTCACGCTCGGGGTCGGGGCGCTCGGCTCGTTCCTCGCGGGCGCGATCGGTACCGGCACGCTGATGGCGGTCTTCCTCGCCAACTCGGGCGGCGCCTGGGACAACGCGAAGAAACTCGTCGAGGACGGTCACCACGGCGGCAAGGGCAGCGAGGCCCATGCCGCGACCGTGATCGGCGACACGGTCGGCGACCCCTTCAAGGACACCGCGGGACCCGCGATCAACCCGCTGCTGAAGGTGATGAACCTGGTGGCGCTGCTGATCGCGCCCGCGGTCGTCAAGTTCTCGTACGGCGACGACAAGAGCGTCGGCATGCGGGTACTGATCGCGGTGTTGTCGTTCCTCGTGATCGTGGGCGCGGTCTACATCTCGAAGCGGCGCGGGATCGCCATGGGCGACGAGGACGACCAGGCGGAGCGGTCCGCCAAGTCGCCTGATCCGGCGGTGGTTTCGTAGATCCGGGAATCCCACGCCGGGCCGGGTGTCGGTCAACGGGCGGGCGGGCGGCGCGCATTGACGTGCCGTCCGCCCGCCCGTGTCCGTTCACGCTGTCGTCGTGAGCCTTATCTCGCTTGGTGCAAATGGCTGCAATAACGGATCAAGCGGACGTTCGTCACGCGGTTGTCCCCCACTTGGCGTGTATGTTCCGGGGCCGAGAGCCATGGAAGGGACCAATCCGGTGAACAAGAAGCTCGCGGCCGCGGTGTCCGGCGGTGCGGTACTGGTGATGGCGCTGTCGGGATGCAGCAGCGACGACGGCAACAAGGAGCTGGACTCCTGGGCCAAGAAGGTCTGTGACGCGGTGAAACCGCAGGCGCAGAAGATCGAGGCCGCCAACGCCGCGATCCAGAAGGAGACCTCGGACAACAGCACGCCGAAGGCGGTGCAGTCGACCGACTCCAAGGCGTTCCAGGACATGTCCGACGCCTACAAGGCGATCGGCACCGCCGTGGACAAGGCCGGTCCGCCGAACGTCGACGACGGCGAGAAGAAGCAGACCGACGCGGTCAAGGAACTCAACGGGATCTCCGCTTCGTACGCCGACCTCAAGAAGCAGGTCGACGGGCTGAACACCAAGGACCAGGCGAAGTTCGCCGACGGTCTCAAGGACATCGCCACCGAACTCGACAAGCTGAGCAAGAGCGGGAACGACGCTCTGAAGAAGCTCGAGGAGGGTGACGTGGGCAAGGCCATGGCCCAGCAGGAGAGCTGCAAGAGCGCCTCCGGCTCGCCCGAGGTCACCAAGGGCTGAGCCTCCCGGCCCGCCTGACCCTGACACGCCTGATCCCGGCCCGCCTGACCCCGGCCCGCCTGACATCGACCGGGCCGGGGTGCGGCGCCTGCCCACCCACGGCGCCCTCGCCTGACAGGGGGCCGGGTGTCCGGCGTGCGCCCGCTGTGTCGTCGCCCTTTGGGGGTGCGGGCTGCCGCCCACCGCACCGTCGCCTCGTAGGGACGCGCGTGCCAGGGTCGCCCGCGGCGCCGTCGCCCCGTACCGGCGCGTGTGCCGGCGCTCACCGCGGCCCCGGGCCGGTCGCCGGCGCTGGTGAGCGTGCCCGGCACAGCGCCTTCCGGGGCTCGCGGGTCACAATGGGGTGGTGAGCCACACCACCCTGTCACCGCTGCCCTCGTCCGACCGTCCCGACGTCGCCGCCCGGCTGCGGGACGCCCTGCTGCGGGCGTCCTACACCGCCGACGGGATGCTCGACCTGCTCGGAGCTCCCGCGTACGCGGCGCTGGCGCGCAGCGAGACCGTGCCCGCGCTCCGGGCGACCCGTGGGGACACGCCGCTGGAGGCGCTCGTACGGCTGTTCCTGTTGCAGCAGCCCGTGCCGCACGCGCGCGTGGCGGACGTCCTGCCGGTCGCCGAGTGCCTCGACAGCGGCTGGCTGACCCCGGTCGGCGGCGACGAGGTGGCCGCGACCGTGGACATCCGGCCGTACGGCGGGACCGACGGCGAGGACTGGTTCATCGTGTCCGACCTCGGGTGCGCGGTCGGCGGAGCCGGCGGCATCGGCAGCCGCGAGGAAGGCGTCGTGCTCGGCGTCGGCGGGGCGTCCACCACGCTCGCCGGCATCACCGTGCGCACGCCCGTCGCCTCCGCGCTCGACCTCGGCACCGGCTCCGGGATCCAGGCGCTGCACACCGCCCAGCACGCCACGCACGTGACGGCGACCGACCTCAACCCCCGCGCCCTGCACATCACCGCGCTCACCCTGGCGCTGTCCGGCGCCCCGGCGGCCGAGCTGCGCGAGGGCTCCCTGTTCGAGCCGGTCGGCGACCGGACGTACGACCTGATCGTGTCGAACCCTCCCTTCGTGATCTCGCCCGGCGCCCGGCTGACCTACCGGGACGGCGGGATGGGCGGGGACGATCTGTGCCGCACGCTCGTTCAGGAGGCGGGGGAGCGGCTGAACGACGGGGGGTACGCGCAGTTCCTCGCCAACTGGCAGCACGTGGAGGGGGAGGACTGGCAGGACCGGCTCCGCTCGTGGGTGCCGCGCGGTTGCGACGCGTGGATCGTGCAGCGCGAGGTGCAGGACGTCATGCAGTACGCCGAGTTGTGGCTGCGCGACGCGGGCGACCACCGCAGCGATCCCGCCGAGTACCAGGCGCGGTACGACGCCTGGCTCGACGAGTTCGAGGCGCGCAAGGTGAGGGCCGTCGGCTTCGGGTGGATCACGCTCCGCAAGACCGGCGCCGCCGAGCCCTCGATCACGGTCGAGGAATGGCCGCATCCGGTCGAACAACCGCTCGGGGACGCGGTGCGGGCGCACTTCGAGCGCGTCGACTTCCTGCGTGAGCACGACGACGCGGCCCTGCTCGCCGGCCACTTCCGGCTCGTGGCCGAGGTCGTCCAGGAGCAGGTCGGACTGCCCGGCGCCGAAGACCCCGAGCACGTGGTGCTCCGTCAGCACCGGGGGATGCGCCGGGCCACCAAGGTGGACACGGTCGGCGCGGGTTTCGCGGGCGTGTGCGACGGCACGCTGAGCGCGGGCCGCATTCTGGACGCCATCGCGCAGTTGGTCGGCGAGGACCCGGTCCTGCTGCGGGACCGCACTCCCGAGCAGATCCGGCTGCTGGTGGAACAGGGATTCCTCGAACCGGCACAGTGACGGGGCCGCCCCGGCCGGGTGCAAGCGCGGCCGGGAGCCTGGCCCGCCCAGGCGGGATGGAAGCGTGCCGGGTGTCGGGATGGAAGTCTGGCCGCCCCGTCCGAGTGGAAGCGTGGCCAAGCTCCGGGATGGATGCTCGGCCCGCCCCGGCCGGGCGGAGGCGGCGCCTCGCACCGGGTTGGAAGTCGGTCCGCCCCGGCCGGGTGCAAGCGACGCCGCGCGCCGCGATGGAAGCGTGGCCCGGCCGACGGGATGAAAGCGTGCCGCGATGGAAGCGGGCCCCGCGTCGGGGCGGGACCTTGCCAGGTGTGCGGACTCGGGAGTCCCGCGAGCTTCCGGTGAAGACGGATTCGACACACCGGCGTGGGGGCGGCGGCTCCCGCTCCCCGGTGGCGACCCACCGCCGCCGGTCCCCGCGGGGCCGGCCGGACCCGCCCTCCGCTCCCCGTTCACCGTGGGTTTCCCCGCTCGCCGTCCGGGCGTGCCAGCCTCCCGAGCCTGGACCACCGGGGCGGGAAGGACACAGCGATGGAGAGCGGACCGGCGATCTTCGCGGGGACGGCGTTCGCCCTGTTCGGAGGCGGACTGCTGGCCTGGACCGCGGTACGGCTGCGGCACCGCGAGCCCGTCGCCCTCGGTGTGAACCCCGTCGCATCGGCGACGCTCGCGAGCCTCGCCGCGGTCGGCGCGCTGGTGCTCGGCGTGTGGTGCTTCACGCGCGCGTAGGGAAGGGCTCTCCGGCCTCCGGGCGGCCGTCCGCCAGTAATTGAGAGGTCACGCTCCGGATGGGGCCGAAACAGCTGGTCGCCACTCCGGGCGGCAGGAATGGCGGTAGTCGGGTTACCGTTCGAGTGGCCGTTGCGGGCTTTTCCCGTTTGACACGGGGGCGGGATGTACCGTCACACTCCGCAGCGTCAGCACGACACGACCCCCGGGAGCAAGGCCTGGGGAGACCCCCCGCGTCGATCCGGAGAGAAGAGCGAAGTTGTCCCCGACCAGCGACACCGCACACGGCGGCCGCCGACTCGTCATCGTCGAGTCGCCTGCCAAGGCGAAGACGATCAAGGGCTACCTCGGCCCCGGCTACGTCGTCGAAGCGAGCGTCGGGCACATCCGCGACCTCCCGAACGGCGCCGCGGAGGTGCCCGAGAAGTACACCGGTGAGGTGCGCCGCCTCGGTGTCGACGTCGAGCACGACTTCCAGCCCATCTATGTCGTCAACGCGGACAAGAAGGCGCAGGTCAAGAAGCTCAAGGACCTGCTGAAGGACTCCGACGAACTCTTCCTCGCCACCGATGAGGACCGCGAGGGCGAAGCCATCGCGTGGCACCTGCTCGAAGTCCTGAAGCCCAAGGTCCCGGTCCACCGGATGGTCTTCCACGAGATCACCAAGGACGCGATCCGCAGCGCCGTCGCCAACCCGCGCGAGCTCAACAAGCGCATGGTCGACGCCCAGGAGACCCGCCGCATCCTCGACCGCCTCTACGGCTACGAGGTCTCGCCGGTCCTGTGGAAGAAGGTCATGCCGCGGCTGTCGGCGGGCCGTGTGCAGTCCGTGGCCACCCGCCTCGTCGTCGAGCGGGAGCGCGAGCGCATCGCCTTCCGCTCCGCCGAGTACTGGGACCTGACCGGCACCTTCGGCACCGGCCGCGCCGGTGACGCCTCCGACCCGTCGACGCTGATCGCCCGCCTGACGGCGGTCGACGGCAAGCGCGTCGCCCAGGGCCGCGACTTCGACTCCCTCGGGCAGATCAAGAGCCCGAACACGCTCCACCTGGACGAGACGAACGCCCGCGCCCTCGCCGCCGCCCTCCAGGACACCGCCTTCGCGGTCCGCTCGGTCGAGTCCAAGCCGTACCGCCGCTCGCCGTACGCCCCCTTCCGTACGACGACGCTCCAGCAGGAGGCCTCGCGCAAGCTCGGCTTCGGCGCGAAGGCGACCATGCAGGTGGCCCAGAAGCTGTACGAGAACGGCTTCATCACCTACATGCGTACGGACTCCACCACGCTGTCGGACACGGCGGTCGGTGCCGCCCGTGCCCAGGTCACGCAGCTGTACGGGGCCGACTACCTGCCGGCCCAGCCGCGCACGTACGCCGGGAAGGTCAAGAACGCACAGGAGGCGCACGAGGCGATCCGTCCCTCGGGTGATCGTTTCCGCACCCCGGCCGAGACGGGTCTGACCGGCGACCAGTTCCGCCTGTACGAGCTGATCTGGAAGCGGACCGTCGCCTCCCAGATGAAGGACGCGGTCGGCAACTCCGTCACCGTCAAGATCGCCGGCCGGGCCTCCGACGGCCGCGACGCCGAGTTCAGCGCGTCCGGCAAGACCATCACCTTCCACGGCTTCCTCAAGGCGTACGTCGAGGGCGCGGACGACCCGAACGCGGAGCTGGACGACCGCGAGCGCCGGCTGCCGCAGGTCGGCGAGGGCGACGCGCTCTCCGTCGAGGAGATCACCGTCGACGGCCACGCCACCAAGCCCCCGGCCCGCTACACCGAGGCCAGCCTCGTCAAGGAGCTGGAAGAGCGCGAGATCGGCCGCCCGTCGACGTACGCGTCGATCATCGGCACGATCCTCGACCGCGGATACGTCTTCAAGAAGGGCACGGCGCTCGTCCCGTCGTTCCTCTCCTTCGCCGTGGTCAACCTCCTGGAGAAGCACTTCGGGCGGCTCGTCGACTACGACTTCACCGCCAAGATGGAGGACGACCTCGACCGCATCGCGCGGGGCGAGGCGCAGTCCGTGCCGTGGCTGAAGCGGTTCTACTTCGGCGAGGGCGAGGCCACCGGCGCCGCGGAGGCGGGCAACGGAGACGGCGACCACCTCGGCGGCCTCAAGGAACTCGTCACCGACCTGGGCGCCATCGACGCCCGCGATGTGTCCTCCTTCCCGGTCGGCAACGACATCGTGCTGCGCGTCGGCCGCTATGGGCCCTACGTCGAGCGCGGGGAGAAGGACGCCGAGAACCACCAGCGCGCCGACGTCCCCGAGGATCTGGCCCCCGACGAGCTGGACGTCGAGTACGCGGAGGAGCTGCTCGCCAAGCCCAGCGGCGACTTCGAGCTCGGCGCCGACCCGGCGACCGGCCACCAGATCATCGCCAGGGACGGCCGCTACGGCCCGTACGTCACCGAGGTGCTCCCCGAGGGCACCCCGAAGACGGGCAAGAACGCCGTGAAGCCGCGTACGGCCTCGCTGTTCAAGACGATGTCGCTGGACACGGTGACGCTCGACGACGCCCTCAAGCTGATGTCGCTGCCGCGGATCGTCGGCAAGGACGCCGAGGGCGTGGAGATCACCGCGCAGAACGGCCGCTACGGCCCGTACCTGAAGAAGGGCACGGACTCGCGGTCGCTGACCTCCGAGGACCAGCTCTTCACCATCACGCTCGACGAGGCGCTCGCGATCTACGCGCAGCCCAAGCAGCGTGGACGCGCGGCCGCCAAGCCGCCGCTCAAGGAGCTCGGCGAGGACCCGGTCAGCCAGAAGCCGGTCGTGGTGAAGGACGGCCGCTTCGGCCCGTACGTCACCGACGGCGAGACCAACGCGACCCTGCGGTCCGGCGACAGCGTCGAGGAGATCACCCCGGAGCGCGGCTACGAGCTGCTCGCCGAGAAGCGCGCCAAGGGGCCGGCCAAGAAGACCGCGAAGAAGGCGCCGGCCAAGAAGGCCGCCACCAAGAAGGCCCCGGCCAAGAAGACCGCCGCGAAGAAGACGACGGCTTCGAAGACGACCGCCAAGAAGGCTCCGGCCAAGAAGGCCACCGCCAAGAAGACGGCCGCCTCGGAGGGCTGAGACCGCCCGCCGGACCCCACCGGCACCCGGCTGGAACCGACTTCGGCTACCCGCCGGCGAGCGCCCCTACACCTTCCGGTGTGGGGGCGTTTGTATGTTCGGCCGCCCCTTCGGGGAGCTGGCCCCTCCGGATAGGCTGTCAGGATGACGCGAGCCGAGCAGCCAACGGCCCACCACCGGGCCCCCGACGACGCCCTGGTCGCAGATTCCCGGGAGCGCGCCGTGCGCGCACTCCTGCGGCGACCCCAGTTGAAACGGCTGTGGAGCGCACAGCTCGTCAGCGGTGTGGGCGATGCCCTGGCCCTGCTGGTCCTGGTCGTGCTGGCCCTCCAGGCCGCCATAGCCGAGGGCTCCTTCGGCGGCGGCTACCGCGGGGTGAGCATCGCCGTCGCGGCCGTCTTCGGCACGCGCATCCTCGCGACGCTCCTCTTCGGGGCCGTACTCCTCGGGCCGCTGGGCTCCCTCACCTCCCAGGAGGGGCCGCTCGACCGCCGCTGGACGATGGTCGGCGCGGACGGCGTGCGCGCCGCGCTGCTGATCGTCGCGCCGCTGTGGATCGACTGGACCCCGGACGACGCGCTGGCCGCCCTCCTGGTGACCGCCTTCGTGACCGGGGTCGCCGAGCGCTTTTGGACCGTGTGCCGCGAGAGCGCGGCGCCCGCACTGCTGCCCGCGCCGCCCCTGGAGGGCGCCACGGTGCGCCCGCTGCCGGACCACATGGACGCCCTGCGGCGCCTGTCGCTGCGTACGGCCTTCGTGACGGTGCCGCTCGCGGCCGCCGCGCTCGTCGTGGTCTCCCTGTTCAACAACCTGCTGGGCGCGGGGATCGACTGGTTCGAGCAGCACCAGGCGGCCCTCGCCTCGTACGTGGCCGCCGGACTGTTCGCCGCCTCGCTGTCGGTGCTCGTCTTCCTGGAGCTGCCCGACACGCGGACGCCCCGCGCGCGCTCCCCGCTGGAGGGGCTGCGCCGGCCCAAGACGGGCACCGGCGTCGACAAGGGCCGCACCGGAGCCGTACCGCTGCTGGTGCCGGCCTGCGCCGCGGTCGCCGGAGCCGTCGCGGCGGCCGTCGCCGTCTTCGTGCTGCACGCCAAGGACCTCGGCGGCGGGCCGGTCACCTACGGGCTGCTGGTGCTCGCGCTGACCGGCGGCGTCGTGCTCGGCATCCGTACGGCCCCGTCCCTGCTGCCCGCCCTGTCGCGGCGCCGCCTGCTCGCCCTGGCCATCGCCTTCACCGGCGTCGCGCTGCTCGCCGCCGGACTCGTGCCGGACGTCACCTCGGTGCTGCTGATAGTGGGCCTCGCGGGAGTCGGCGCGGGCGTCGCCGCCAACACCGGGCACACGCTGCTCGACCAGGAGACCGAGGAGTACCGCCGGCCCCGGACGACCGAGCACCTGCACGCCGTCGTACGGGTGTTCGTGGCGCTCGGTGTGCTGATCGCCCCGCTCGTGGCCGCCGCCATCGGGCCGCACCGCCTGGAGAACGGCAAGTTCGTCTTCGCGCACGGCGGTGCCGCCTTCACCCTGATGCTGGTCGGCGCCCTGCTGCTGCCGGTGGCCGCGCTGGTGCTCGCCAAGGTCGACGACCGCTCCGGCGTCCCGCTGCGGCACGACCTGCGGGACGCGCTGCGCGGCGGGGACGACCCCGCCCAGGCGCCCGCCGCCGCCGGCTTCTTCATCGCGCTGGAGGGCGGTGACGGCGCCGGAAAGTCCACGCAGGCCGAGGCGCTCGCGGAGTGGATCCGCGCCAAGGGCCACGAGGTCGTGGTCACCCGCGAGCCGGGGGCCACGCCCGTCGGCAAGCGGCTGCGCTCGATCCTGCTGGACGTGTCCTCCGCCGGCCTCTCGCACCGCGCGGAGGCCCTCCTCTACGCCGCCGACCGCGCCGAGCACGTGGACACCGTGGTGCGCCCGGCGCTCGAACGCGGTGCCGTCGTCATCTCCGACCGCTACATCGACTCCTCGGTCGCCTACCAGGGAGCCGGCCGCGACCTGTCGCCGACCGAGATCGCCCGGATCTCGCGGTGGGCGACGGACGGGCTCGTGCCGCATCTCACGGTGCTGCTCGACGTCTCCCCGGAGACCGCCCGCGAGCGGTTCACCGAGGCGCCCGACCGCCTGGAGTCCGAGCCGGCCGAGTTCCACGCGCGCGTGCGGTCCGGTTTCCTGACCCTGGCCGCCGCCGACCCCGGGCGCTACCTGATCGTCGACGCGGGCCAGGAGCCCGAGGCGGTCACCACGGTCGTCCGGCACCGGCTCGACATGATGCTGCCCCTCTCCGAGGCCGAGGTGAAGGCCCAGGAGGAGGCGCGGCGCAAGGCCGAGGAGGAGGCCCGGCGCAGGGCCGAGGAGGAGGCCGCGCGCAAGGCGGAGGAGGAGCGCCTGGAGCGGGAGCGCCAGGAGCAGCTCGCCAGGCTGCGCGCCGAGGAGGAGGAGCGCAAGCAGCGCGAGCTGGAGGAGGCGCAGCGCCGCGAGGCCGAGCGTCAGGCCGAGGAGGCCCGGCAGCGTGCCGAGGAGGCCCGCCGCCGCGCCGAGGAGGAGCGCGTCCGCAAGCTCGCCGAGGAGCAGGCGCGAGCCGCCGAGGAGGAGCGCAGGCGCAGGCAGGCCGAGGAGGAGGCCCGACTGCGGGCCGAGGCCGAGGAGCGGCGCCTGGAGAAGCAGCGCAAGGCCGAGGAGGCTTTGATGCGGGCGGAGCAGGCCCGCCGGGCGGCGGCGGAGGCCGCGGCGGCCGCGGTGAGCGCCGCCGCGTCGCTCGGCTCGGCTCCCGCGACCCCCGCGCGGTCGGCGTCGGACGACGACCTGACCGTGCCGACGCCGGTCGTGACCCCGTCGAACGCCACGGGAGGCCCGGCGGACGAGACCGCGGTGCTGCCGCCCGTGCGGCCCGGTGAGCCCGGTGAGCGGGACGCCGGTGCGCGCCGGGACGGCGGGTCCCGCTCCGGTGGCGGATCGCGTCCGGACGTCGAGGAGACGGCCAGGCTGCCGAAGCCGCCCGCGCCGCCCTCCGCGGCGGAGGAGACCGCCGTACTGCCCCCGGTGGCGCCCGGCGCCGCGGACGAGACGGCCGTGCTGCCTCCGGTACGCGCGGACCGCCCGGCCGACGAGACCGAGGTGCTGCCGCCCGTACGTGACGCCGGCGGGCCTCCCGCGCGCGGCACCGCGGCCGACCCCTCGGACCGTGTGCCGCCGGGCTTCTTCCGCGACGAGCCTTCCGCGGGCGACGGACGCCGGCGGAACGCGGGCGGGGACGCGGGCGAGAACGGCAACGAACGCACGCGTGAGCTGCCGCAGATCGACGAGACGGGCACCCCGCGCCGCCCGCGCTCCGACTGGGCCGAGGAGACTCCGCTGGACGACCTCCCGACCCTCGCGGACGAACTGCTGGGCCCGCGCGACGACGAGGACCGGGACGAGGGCCGCGGCGGGCGCCGGGGACGACGGGGGCGCTGACCCGGCGTGACGCGCCCCGCGTCCGGCGTCGGGTGGTTCCGGCGGGGGACGCGGGGCGCCGTACTGCTCGGCGCCGACGCGGGCGAGTCCCGAGCGGTGTGTGAGGCGGGGAGCCCGGTGGGCTCCCCGCCTTCGTCGTCTCCGGGCGGGGGACGGGTGGGGGCCGGGGGTGTCGCCGGGCGAGGCCGGGTGAAGTCGTTCGGGGGCCGGGCGATGTCGGGGTGGCCGTCGCGCACCTGCGCCCGGCGGGAATGTCAGTCCGCTCCCGCACAATGGGACGCGGCAAGGCGACGTGTGACGAAAGGGCGGTGCTCCCATGCCCGTGTGGGACGACCTTGTGGGCCAGCAGAAGGTGACCGTGCAGCTCGTCGGCGCCGCCCGGGACGCCGACGCCCTGGTGACGGCGACCGCCGAGGACACGGCGCCGCCGGAGGCGTCGAAGATGACGCACGCCTGGCTGTTCACGGGGCCGCCCGGCTCGGGCCGGTCCACCGCGGCTCGGGCGTTCGCCGCGGCGCTCCAGTGCGTCAGTCCCGACCGCGCCCTGGGCGGAGTCCCCGGCTGCGGGTTCTGCGACGGCTGCCATACGAGCCTGGTGGGCACCCACGCCGACGTGCAGATCGTCCGCACCGACCTGCTCTCCATCGGCGTGAAGGAGACCCGGGACCTGGTCCGCCGCGCCCAGATGTCGCCGGCGACCGGCCGCTGGCAGGTCATCGTCCTGGAGGACGCCGACCGCCTCACGGAGGGCGCGGGCAACGTCATCCTGAAGGCGGTCGAGGAGCCGGCCCCCCGGACGGTCTGGCTGCTGTGCGCCCCGTCCATCGAGGACGTCCTGCCCACCATCCGCTCCCGCTGCCGCCTCCTCACCCTGCGCACCCCGCCTGTGGACGCGGTCGCCGACATCCTCGTGCGCCGTGACGGCATCGAGCCGACGGTCGCGGCGGCCGTCGCCCGGGCCACCCAGGGGCACATCGGCCGGGCCCGCAGGCTCGCCACGGACGAGCGGGCCCGCGCGCGCCGGGCCGCCGTCCTCAAGCTGCCCCTGCGGATCGACGACGTCGGCGGCTGCCTCAAGGCGGCCCAGGAGCTGATCGACACGGCCTCGGAGGACGCCAAGCAGCTCGCCGAGGAGGTCGACGTGAAGGAGACCGACGACCTCAAGGCGGCGCTCGGCGCGAGCCAGGGCGGCCGGATGCCGCGCGGCACCGCCGGGGTCATGAAGGACCTGGAGGACAAGCAGAAGCGGCGGCGGACGCGTACGCAGCGCGACAGCCTCGACCTCGCGCTGATCGATCTCACCGGGTTCTACCGCGACGTCCTCGCCCTCCAGCTCGGCTCCCGCGTGGCCATCGCCAACACCGAGGTGCAGGACAGCCTGGAGCGCATCGCGCGCGGCAGCTCGCCGGAGGCGACCCTGCGCCGGATCGACGCGATCGCCGCGTGCCGCGAGGCCCTCGACCGGAACGTGGCCCCGCTCCTCGCGGTGGAGGCGATGGCGGTCACCCTGAGAGCGGGCTGACCGGCCGTCGTCGGTGACGACCTGGGGTGGGGCGGGCGCCGATGCCGAGCCGGCGTCGGACCGTCGCCGGCGGTGGCTTGGGGTGGGACCGGGGCGTCGGTCGTGGCCCGGTGTCGACGTCCTGTCGGGACCTGTTGACGGGGTCACTCGTACGAGGCGGTTCCGCCACTGATGGTGACCGATTCGTCGCGCAAGGTTACGCTCGCGGGATGCACCTCAGGCGCTTCCCGCGGCCGTCGCGGTCCCTCCGGCCGACCTGGTCCCTCCGGCCGACCTGGTCCCTCCGTTCCGCTTCCGCCCGGTTCCCCCGCCCGGCCCGGTCCACGGGCGTCACGGGCCCTCTGCGCACGGGCGGCACGCTGCTCGCCGTCACGGCCCTGCTGGTCTCCGCGTGCTCCTCCGGCGGCTCGACGTCGGCGTCGACGGCGGACGTGGCGCTGGCGGCGCTCCCCACGGCCACACCCTCGGCCCTCTCCCCGTACTACGGGCAGAAGCTGACCTGGCGCGAGTGCGGTGTCCCCGGCTTCCAGTGCGCCACGATGAAGGCGCCGCTCGACTACGACAAGCCCGGCGCGGGGGACATCAAGCTGGCCGTCGCCCGCAAGAAGGCCACGGGCCCGGGGAAGCGGATCGGCTCGCTGCTGGTGAACCCTGGCGGGCCGGGCGGCTCGGCGATCGGCTACCTGCAGCAGTACGCGGGCGTCGGCTACCCGGCGGAGGTCCGGGCGCGCTACGACATGGTGGCGGTCGACCCGCGCGGCGTGGCCCGCAGCGAGCCGGTCACCTGCCTCATCGGCCCCCGGATGGACGCGTACACGCAGACCGACGTCACCCCGGACGACCAGAAGGAGCAGGGGCAACTGGTCGCCGCGTACAAGGAGTTCGCGGAGGGCTGCGGCCGGCGCTCGCCCAAGCTGCTGCGGCACGTGTCGACGGTCGAGGCGGCCCGGGACATGGACGTGCTGCGCGCCGTGCTCGGCGACGAGAAGCTGCACTACGTCGGCGCCTCCTACGGCACGTTCCTGGGGGCGACGTACGCCGGGCTCCACCCCGACCGGGTGGGGCGGCTCGTGCTGGACGGCGCGATGGACCCCTCGCTCTCCGCCCGCAGGCTGAACGAGGACCAGACGGCTGGGTTCGAGACGGCGTTCCAGTCCTTCGCGAAGGACTGCGTGGCGCAGAGCGACTGCCCCCTGGGCGGCTCGGGCACCAGCACGGCACAGGCCGGCAAGAACCTGCGGGCCTTCTTCGACGGGCTCGACCGGACGCCCATCCCGGCGGGCGACGCCGACGGCCGGATGCTCGGCGAGGCGCTGGCCACCACCGGCGTGATCGCGGCGATGTACGACGAGTCGGCGTGGCCGCAGCTGCGCGAGGCCCTCACCTCGGCGATGAAGGACAAGGACGGCGCCGGCCTGCTGGTCCTCTCGGACAGCTACTACGAGCGCGACGAGAACGGCCGGTACACGAACCTGATGTTCGCCAACGCGGCGGTGAACTGCCTGGACCTCCCGGCGGCCTTCTCCACCCCCGAGGATGTGGAGAAGGGGCTCCCCGCCTTCGAGAAGGCGTCCCCGGTCTTCGGCAAGGGACTGGCGTGGGCGTCCCTGAACTGCGCGTACTGGCCGGTGAGGGCGACCGGGGAGCCCCACCGCATCGAGGCGAAGGGCGCGGCCCCGATCCTGGTGGTCGGCACCACCCGGGACCCGGCCACCCCCTACGCCTGGGCGCAGGCGCTGGCCGACCAGCTCTCCTCCGCGACCCTTCTCACGTACAACGGCGACGGCCACACCGCCTACGGCCGCGGCAGCACCTGCATCGACTCCGCGATCAACCGCTATCTGCTCCAGGGAACCGCTCCCGCCAAGGAGAAGCGCTGCTCGTAGCACCGTCGCCCGCCCCGGTGCCGTGGGCCCCGGGGCGTGTGCGGAGCACTCCTCGAAACTGTGTAGACTTACCGACGTTGCTGATCGCACCATGGTGCGGACAGCGCGCCGCCTTAGCTCAGATGGCCAGAGCAACGCACTCGTAATGCGTAGGTCTCGGGTTCGAATCCCGAAGGCGGCTCTGCCGAAGCCTCAGGACTCACTCGCCGTGACCTGGGGCTTTTGCTTTTGTCGGGGGCGGGGAGAGCCCGGAGTCACGCGTCTTGTTCCGGCGGGGCGTCCGCGTAGTCCTCGGCCAGGTTGGCGATGAGTGCCAGGAGCGCGTCGGCCCGGGGGCGGTCGTCCGGTTGGGTCCGCAGGGCCCGGTGGACCTCGCGGAGACGGGCCAGGGCCGCGGGCTCGCGGTCCTGCACCGCTTCGAGGAGCGGCTCGGAGACCAGGTCGACGCAGGCGCTGAGCAGCCGGCGGGTGGCCGGGGACGGCGGGGCGGTCTCGGGCGCGCCGTGGACGGCGGTCAGATGGCGCGCGGGGTCGGTGAGGCTCCAGCCGGCGAGGGTGCCGTGCTGGACCAGGAGCGCCAGGTCCGGGGCGATCCCGATACGGGCCTCCAGCGGCGCGTCGAGGACGTCGGAGTCGCGCAGACAGGTCAGCACCGTGTCCCCGGGCACGCGGCACAGCACCGTGCACATCTCCAGCCGGACGTCCTTCACCTCGTCCGCGCGGAGGCCGCCCGGACGCAGTGGGGGCAGGACGGGAACGCGCTCGGTGGTCTCGGCGTAGGACGACACGTACGGCAGCTGGAACTCGGCCGCCACCAGGTCCCGGCTGTCCGGGTCGAAGCGGAGGATGTCCGGGGTGTCCCACAGCCAGTCCTGGCTGCCGAAGGTGGCCGCCAGCAACCGCTCGCGTTCCTCGCCGCTCGTGTAGGGCGCGAGGTCCACGGAGTTGCCCGTGAAGCGGGGCGGGACGGCGAGGGGTTCGTCGGTCACGCTCGCGTGCCAGTCGTCGCCGATGGTCAGTCTCATGGTCGGTGCCGCCTCATTTGATCTGCTCCGCCGGAGCCATGTAGCCGTTCTTGGACGGAATCCTGCCCTCCACCACGTCGGCGTGGGTGATCGGCCCGCCGGGGTCGGTGGGCAGGCCGCCCAGGGCCTGCGCCCCGGAGTCGCCCTTGAGTCCGGACGGACCGTAGGCCGTGATCACGTTGCCGCCTCCGGCGCCGCCTCCCCGGGCCACCACGACGTCCTCACCCTGCCGGAAGATCAGGTTCCCGCTGCCCGCCGTCGAGTGGTAGACCGCGTCCGGTTTCTTCAGGATCTCCAGGACGCGTTCGTCGCTGAAGCCGTGCCGGGTGTCCGCGTGGTAGTTGCCGTCCTTCCTCATCCGGTCGCCCTGGGCCCGTTCCACGACCTCGTCCGCGGTCTTGACGGCCTTCTCCCGGGCCATCTGGGCCTTCTCCTCCTTCGTGTACTTGGGCATGAGGCCCAGCGGGTCGGACCCGCCGAAGGGGTTGTCCACGTACGCGACCGGGTTCGGCGCGGGAGCAAGGCCGAGGGGGTCGGGGGAGGTGTAGCGGCCGGCTTCCGGGTCGTAGTAGCGGAAGCAGTTGTAGTGGAGGCCGGTCTCGGGGTCGTAGTACTGGCCGGGGAAGCGGAAGGGCGTGTACGTGCTGCTGTCGCGGGCCCAGGCGGTGGTGCCCCACAGGGTGGAGCGGGAGCGCCAGGCGATGTCGCCGCGCTCGTCGACGAGTTCGGTGGGTGTGCCGATCAGGTCGGTGGCGATGGCGAAGAAGCGGCGGTCGATCTCCGCCTGGCCGTCGTCGGCCGTGAGGATGCGCTCGGTCTGGGTCAGGGGAGTGGCGCCCCGGTGGTCCCAGGTGAGGGCGATCGTGTGGGGCCCGCCCGGCTCGTGGCCGGTCTGCTCGCACAGGGTCAGGCCGTCCCAGGTGAAGCGGACCTCCTCGGCGACGCTCTCGCCGTCGGCCGCCAGACGCTGTTTGGCGGTGCGGCGGCCGAGCGGGTCGTAGCGGTAGCGCCAGCGGGTGCCGTCGGGGGTGGTCACGGAGGTGAGGCGGTTCTCCGTGTCCCAGGTGTAGCGCCAGGTGTCGGGCTTGCGGGAGAGGCGGGTCTTCTGCCGGAGGGTGACCCGGCCGAGGGCGTCGTACGCGAAACGGACGCCGCCGGCCCGGGTGAGGGTGGTGCCGGCGTACGCGCGCGGTCCGCCGGACTCCGCGCCGGGGTGGCCGGACGGCAGCGACGCCGAGGTCAGGTCCCCGGCGTCGTCGTAGGCGTACCGCTCCGTCCAGTCGCGGGCGTGGACGGCGGTGACCCGGCCCGCCCGGTCGAGGTCGAAGGCGCGGGTGCCCGAGAGGCGGTCCGTGACGGAGGTCAGGTGACCGTCGGCGCGGTAGGAGTAGGCGCGGCTGTTGACGGTGCGCGCACCGGCGGTGATGTGCTGCGCGGACAGCCGTCCGGCCTCGTCCCAGGCGGAGCTCACGGTGACGAAGTCGCTGAGGACGCGCGTCAGTTCACGGCCGGCGGCGTCGTGGGTGAAGTCGACGGGGCGGCCGCCGGTGGTCAGGCGGTGGGTCTGTCCGTCGGCGCCGTAGGCGTAGGTGGTGACGTGGCCGGTCGGGGTCGTGCGGCGGGTGCGGCGGCCCAGGGCGTCGTAGGCGTAGGTGACGAGTCGGCCGTCCACCTGTTCCGTCTTGGTGCGGCCGCACCGGTCGTAGCGGTACCGCAGTTCGCCGTCCGGGCCGATGGCCTCCAGCAGCCGGCCGGCCTTGTCGTGGACGTAGTCGGTGACGCGGCCGTCGACGTCCTTGCGGACCACCTGGCCGAGCTGGTCGCGTTCGAAGGAGACGGTTCCGCCGAGGGCGTCGACGCGGGCGGCGAGCCGGCCCGCGGCGTCCAGCCGGTAGGTGAGGGTGCGGCCGTCGAAGTCGGTCTCGGAGACGACGTCGCCGGCCGCGTCGTACTCGTAACTCCAGGTCAGGCCGCGCGGATCGGTGACGCGGGTGAGGCGCAGCTCCTTGTCGTGCGTGAACTCGTAGCGGGCGCCGTCGGGTTGGGTGCGGGACACCGGCAGGTCGAAGTGGGTGTACTCGAAGCGGGTGACGCCGCCGGACGGGTCGGTGTGGGTGAGGCGGTTGCCCTCGCCGTCGTAGGTCCACGACTCGGTCGCCCCGTCGGGGGCCGTGCGGTGGGCGAGTTGGCCGTCGGCGGTCCAGCCGAGGAGGGTGACGGCGCCCGTCGGGTCGGTGACGCGGACCGGGCGGCCGAGGGCGTCACGTTCCGTGCGGGTGACGGCGCCCGCCGGGTCGGTGACGTCCACGGGAAGTCCCGCCGCGTCGCACACGACGTGGGTCGTGCCGCCGAGGGCGTCGGTGACCGAGGTGAGGCGGCCGGCGTCGTCGTAGGTGAAGCGGGTGGTGGCGCCGGACTGGTCGGTGACCGCCGTGCGGTTGCCGCGTGCGTCGTACGCGTGGACCATCCGGGTGCCGTCCGGCCCGGTGACCTCCACCGGCAGCCCGAACGGGCCCCGCACGGCGCGTACTTCGCCTCCGTCGGGGCGGACGGTGCGGACGGGCCGGCCGTGCTCGTCGTAGGAGAAGGCGGTGGTGTGGCCCAGCGGGTCGGTGCGGGTCGAGAGGCTGCCGTCCGGGTGGTAGGTGAACCGGGTGGTGCGGCGGAGCGGGTCGGTGACGGCCAGCAGGCGGCAGCCGGCGCCGAACAGGTGGCGGGTGGTGTGCCCCTGGGCGGTGGTGAGCGTGGTGGTGCGGTGGCCCGTCCGGGGGTCGGGTCCGGTGTAGGCGAGGGTGATCTGGACGTGTCCGGCCTCGCCGCCCTCGGCGATCACGCGGTCCTGGTCGTCGTAGACGTAGTCGTAGCGGCTGCCGTTGGAGTCGGTCCAGGCGATGACGCGGTGCCGCTCGTCGTAGAGGAAGGTGGTGGTGGCGCCCGACGGCCTGGTGACGGTGGCGAGGTCGCCGTCCCGGTAGCCGTAGCTCATCAGCCGCAGGTCCGTGCCGTCCTCGCCCGCGCCCGCCAGGGACAGGCCCGTCACCAGGCCCTCGGCGGTGGTCAGTTCGAGGCGGTGGCCCGCCGAGTGGACGACGGCCAGCGGCAGGCCGTCGTCGGCGCGGTCGAAGGTGACGGTGTGGCCGTTGCGGTCGGTGAGGTCCGCCAGCCAGGCGACGCCGTCGCCTCCGGGTTCGCGGCCGGGCGGCGCGGTGAAGCGGCGGACCAGGCCGGTGTCGGGGTCGGTGACCGTGTAGCCGCCGTCGGCGTCCCGCGCGAGGCGCGTGCGGAAGCGGCCCGGCTGCGGCGCGGTGGGCAGGCCGGGGGCCGGGTGCGGGTACGGGATCAGCAGGCCGTCGGCGGTGACGTGCACGACACCGATGGCGTCGATCTGCAGGCGTTCGTCGACGGTGGACGTCCAGGCGGTCCCGAGGAAGCGGCCGGCCGTGCAGCCGGACTCGGTGCGGCGGGCGAAGACCAGCGGCAGGATGCCGGGCAGTTCGACGTCGGTCTGGGGCAGGTACATCCGGCCCGAGGCGAGGTCCACCGGGTCGGTGCCGTCGCTGACGCGCTCCCCGTCCGGCCGGTTGTGCGTGCCGTCCGGGCTGTCGTCCATCAGCCTGCGCAGCCGGGCCGCGTCGGCGGCGTCCTCGGCGATGCGCACGCCCTTCACGGCGGCGCCGCCGCCCCCGCTGGCCGCGGTCAGCGCGAGGTCGGGGATCAGCCGCCCGAAGCCCTCCGCCGGGTCCTTCATGAAGTCGCCGATCATCTGCTTGCCGGTGCCGACCGGGTCGTTGGCGGCGACGACGAGCCCCGCGGCGAGGCTGTTGAGCGAGGTGGCGTACTCGGCGGGGTGCGTGATGTTGTACGGGTCCGTCGGGTTGACGCTGCGGACGAAGTTCAGCAGCCCCGCGGTGCCCTTGATCAGGCCGCCGCCGACATGGTCGCCCATGAACTGCGCCTCCTGGAGCCCGTCGCGCAGTTGCTCGGCGTACGACGGTTTCCGAGGGGCCATGTCGCGGGCGGCGCGGACCGCCGAACGCGCGGTCTCCGCCGCCGTGTTGCGCTGGGTGCGGGCGTCGACGAGGAGGTCCTGCGCCTCCTGCATCAGCTTCTTGCCGGGGTCCTCGAAGGTCGCGGCGGGCTTCGGCGGGAGGGAGGCCGGGTCGCGCTTGTCCGCGGGCTGCGCGTTGTAGCGGTCGACGGCGCCGTTGTAGTCGTCGACCTTCTTGCGGTGGGCGTCGGCGGCGTCCTCGGAGGCCTTCACGCCCTTCTTCCACTTGTCGATCGCGGCCTGCGCCTGCCCCTGCGCCCAGGTGACGGTGTCGGCGAAGGTCTCCAGGGCGCCGACCGCCTTCGCGACGGAGTCGGCGGCGGTGTACCACTTGGGCGGCTGGGTGCTCACCGCGGTGCGCAGCGCCTCGGCGGCCTCGCCCTTAAGCCGGGACGAGTCGAGCCCCCTGAGTCCGTCGCCGGTGTCGTCGAACGCCGTCTGGAAGGTACGCAGGGTGGCGGCGGTCGCGTTGATCTTGGCGGGGCTGCCGTAGACGAGCTTGGTCTTGTCCTCGGTCTGGCCGAGGTCCATCTCCTCGACCTCGGCGCCGAGCCGGTTGGCGACCGAACGGGACTGCTCGCGCACCCAGTCGGCGCCGGACTCCCAGCCGACGTCGTCCAGCCGGTCGGCCGTCCAGTTGCCGGCGTCCTCGACCCGGTTGCCCACCCACTCGACGCCGTCCTCGACCGCGTCCTCGACCGAGTCGGGGGTGATGTCGCTGATGAAGTCGCCGATGCCCACGCCCAGTTCCCCCTACTCGCCCTGCTGGTCCTGTGCGGCGCGCTCCTCCGGCGAGGGGCCGAAGGTGTCGTCCAGCGCCTGGTTCCACTGGTCGTCGGATATGCCGAACGCGTCGTTGAGCGCCTCGGACTGCCGGCCGCCCTGGCCCTCGGTGAGCACGGTCCGGCCGGTGTCCTTCCAGGTCTGCTCCATGTCCTGACCGGCCTTGTCCCAGGACTCGGCACTCCAGTCGGGGTCCAGGGCGTCGGGCGTGAAGACGTCGCCCCAGTCCTGTGCGGCGATGTCCTCCTCGCTCGCGTGCGGGTTGCCGCCGAACACCGAGTTGACGCCCACCTTGATGGCGCCCTCGACGTACTGGTCGTGCTCCCACAGGGTGCCCGCCGCCAGGCCGAGGCGGTTCGCGATCTCGCTCGCGTCGTGCACCAGGGCCCGTACGCCCCACTCCCAGCGTTCGCAGAAGTCCTCGAAGTCGACGGAGAGGCCGTGGTGTCCGGCCTCCATCCCCGTCATCGCCAGCTGTGAGAAGCCCTTCCCCATGATGGAGCCGGTGGGGCCGCCCAGCTCGCCGAGCTGGTCGATCGTCGCGCCCATGCCCTGGGTGAACTTGGCGACGGACGCCTTGTCGAGATTCAGGTCCGCGTCGTCACCGCTCACGAGCGCGCCTCCGGGGCCGGGCGGCCGGTGTCGACGGCCACCGCGTCGGGGACGATGCCGGCGACCGGCGGGAAGAACATCGACCCGTCCTCCGTGGCGATGTCCACGGCGAGACCGGCGGGTTCACCGAGGGAGGGCACGATCTCGTCGACGATGCGCGCGCCGAGCAGCGCCGCGTAGTCCATCGGCCGGTCGCCGGGTCCGTGGCGCAGGGCGAACCGGGCCAGCGCGGCCTCGTCGCTGAACCCGCAGATCCACCGCACCCCGCCCGAACGCACCGACCACAGACCGCCGTCGGCCACCGGCACCAGCAGGACCGAGCGCCGCATCTCCCCGACCAGGGCGCGGGGGTCGCCGTCCCCTCGTCTGCGGTCCGCCGTCCGCTCGGCGAGCGCCGCCTTGGGCTGCTGCACGGTTCCTCCCGGGTCGTGGGTGACTGCTGGCACCGTAGAGCAGGACGCGGGGCATGGCGGCGTCGGTTCTCGTGAAGGTTTCCGCGCGGAGCCGCTCCCGGGACGGGTGGGCGCCGTCCGGCGGCAGCCCCCCCTGGCCGGGGCACGCGTCCGGCGGGCGAACGGGCGGCAGGAGCGCGGACATGGGCCGTACGGCGGGGGAATGAGCGGTGAACGGCTAGCATCCAGGACCTGGTGGTCGGCCGAGATGAGGTGGGTGTCGTGGTGGCGGAACCGCGGATCGCTGTTGCCGTGGTGACCATGGGGAACCGGCCCGCGGAGGTCGACGCGCTGCTGGCGTCCGTCGCCAAGCAGGACGTCGCGCCCGCGCGGATCGTGATCGTCGGGAACGGCTGTCCGCTGCCCGAGTTCGCCGAGCGGCTGGGCCTGCCCGGCGAGGTCACGCCCGTCGAGGTGGACGAGAACCTCGGCTGCCCGGGCGGCCGCAACGTGGGCCTGCGGACGCTGCGGGAGTTCGGGGACATCGACGTCGTGGTCGAACTCGACGACGACGGGCTCCTCGTCGACGCCGACGTGCTGCGCAAGGTCCGCGACCTGTACGCGGGCGACCCGAGGCTCGGCATCGTCGGGTTCCGCATCGCCGACGAGCACGGTGAGACCCAGCGGCGGCACGTGCCCCGCGTCGGCGCCCGCGATCCCATGCGGGGCGGTCCGGTCACCGGCTTCCTCGGCGGAGGGCACGCCTTGTCCATGCGCATGCTCGACGAGATCGGGGACTGGCCGGCCGAGTTCTTCTTCGCCCACGAGGAGACCGACGTCGCCTGGCGCGCCGCCGACGCCGGGTGGACCGTCCTGTACGAGCCCGGACTGCTCCTCCAGCACCCGAAGACCTCGCCCGCGCGGCACGCCATCTACCACCGGGTGACCGCCCGCAACCGCGTGTGGCTCGTGCGGCGGCGGCTGCCCCTGCCGCTCATCCCCGTCCACCTCGGCATCTGGGTGCTGCTCACGCTCCTGCGCACGCGGTCCGCGGGCGGGCTGCGGGCCTGGTTCGGCGGCTTCGTGGAGGGGTTCCGGGTGTCGGGCGGGGAGCGGCGGCCGATGCGGTGGCGGACGGTCTGGCGGCTCACCCGGCTCGGACGGCCCCCGGTCATCTGACCCGCGGCGAGGCGCGGGCGCCCGTGGGGGGACCGCTGAACGCGCGTGCCGCCCGTCGTTTCCGGGCGGACGAGGGCCCCGGTCGCTCACCTCTGGCGACCGGGGCCCTCCCGCGTTCCCGAACCCGGCCGCGGCGGCGTCACTCCCCCGAGTTGCGCGGCGTACGCGCGCGCCGTCGGGCCAGATTCGATGATGTGATCACATCAGACCGCACCAACGGATCGCTAACATGTGGCCAACGGTTCTCCAAGGAATCGCGAGTCGGTCGGCGTGAACTCGTCGTAAGTCGGCGCGGAGTCGCCGGGCGTGGCCGCCCGATGCGGTCTTCGCGGGAAGGCAGTGGGGCGGCGTCATGCGGGACGGGCTGCGGTTCGGACTGCTGGGTCCGCCTGTCCTGTACGCCGCTGACGGTTCCGTCACCCCGGTCGGCGGCGGCAAGACGCGCGCCCTGCTGGTCGCGCTGCTGCTGGAACCGGGCCGGGTCGTGCCGGTCCACGTGCTCAAGGACGCGCTGTGGGACGGGGCGCCGCCGGCCTCCGCCCACGCCTCGCTGCAGAACCACGTGTCCCGGCTGCGGCGCCTCCTCGACTGCCCGACGCGACTGCGCGCCGTCGCCCCCGGCTATCTCCTGCGGATCGGCGACGGCGAGCTGGACGTCCAGGTCTTCGAGCGCCGCCTCACCGCGGCCCGCGCCGCGCACACCCGGCGCGACTGGACCCTCGTACGGCGGGAGTCGGACGCCGCGCTCGCCCTGTGGCGCGGCACGCCCCTGAGCGGCCTGCCGCCGCACACCGGCGGCCACGCCCTCGTCCCCCGGCTGGAGGAGGCGCGGCTCCAGCTCCTGGAGTGGCGGTACGACGCGGAGCTGCGGCTCGCGGAGGCGGCGGACGGGGTCGCGGGAAGCGGAGCCCGTCAACTCAACCGGCTCGCACCGGAGTTGGCGGCCCTCGTCGCGGAGCACCCGCTCCGGGAGTCCTTCCACCGGCTGCTGATGCTCGTCCTGCACCGTACGGGCAGGCAGGCGGAGGCGCTGGCCGTGCACCGCGATCTCCGGGCGCGGCTGATCGGCGAACTCGGCATCGAGCCGGGGCCGGCGGTGCGCGAGGCCCACCTGGAGATCCTCCAGGACGGGGGCAGCGGGGCGGGGGAGTCCGGCACGAGGGAGTCCGGTACCGGGCCGGAATCGTCCGAGGGCTGCGAGGGGTGCCAGGGCTCAGAGCCGCGCCGGGAGCCGACGGCGCCCGAGGGGCGTACGGCAGCCGGGCGTACGGCCGCCCCCGTGGACGCGGCTGCGGGGGCTCCCAGAGGCGCGGGCGAGGTCACTCACGCGGGGGCGGGTGCGGCGCTGCACTCGGGGGCGGGTGCGGTACCCGTCGCGGTGGCGGGCGCGGCAGGTGTCTCCGGCGCGGACGCGGCAACGGAGACCGACCTCCCTCTTCCCGCTCAACTCCCTCCGGCCCCCGCCCACTTCATCGGGCGCCGGGACATCATCGAGGACCTCCACCGCGTACTGGGGCGCGGCGGGGGCGACCTGGGCGACGCCCCGCGCGGAAGCGGCGGGGGCGACCTGGGCGACGGACGGGAGGTGGGCCGCGACGGGGACGGCCGTCCGGGCGCCCGTACGCCGGTGGGCGGCGAGGGCGACCGGGGCGACGGCGCCTCGGAAATCGCCGTGCTCAGCGGCATGGCAGGCGTCGGCAAGAGCGCCCTCGCGCTGCACGTGGCCCATGCTCTGCGGAAACGTTTCCCCGATGGTCAGCTGTACGTCAACCTGCACGGCGCCACGCCCGGCATGACCCCGCTCGGGCCCGGGCAGGCGCTCGCCTCGCTGCTGCGCGACCTCGGCACCGAGCCGCGCCGCATCCCCGAACACCCGGACGCGGCAGCGGCGTTGCTCCGCTCGGTGCTCGCGCCGACGCGCACCCTCATGGTGCTGGACGACGCGGCGAACGCCGCCCAGGTACGGCCGCTGCTGCCCGCCGGTGCCGGGTGCGCGGTGATCGTGACGAGCCGTTCGCCGCTCACCGCGCTCGACGGCGCCCACCGCTTCCCGCTTCCGCCGCTGTCGGACGAGGAGAGCGCGGAGCTGCTGCGCGCGGTGTCCGGCCGGGACGAGGGGCTCGACGGCGCGCACCCACTCGTCGAACTCACCGGCCGCCTGCCGCTCGCCCTGCGGATCGTCGCGGCCCGCCTCGCCGCCCGGCGGGCGCTCACGCCGGACGTCCTCGCCGGACAACTGGCGGCCACCGAGGGGCGGTTGCACCACTTCGAGTACGACGACCTGAGCGTGCGCAGGTCGCTGGCCGTCGCCCATGACGCGCTGCGCACCTCCACGCGGGAGGCGGACCGGGACGCGGCGCTCGCCCTGCTCCGCATCGGCGCGCTCGACCTTCCCGGGTACGGGGTGCCTCTCCTCGCCCGGCTCACCGGCACCGACGCGCGGCGGGCCGAGGCCGCGCTGGACCGGCTGGTCGACGTCGCCCTCCTGGAGGAGACGGCGTACGGCCGGTACGCCCCCCATGACCTGGTCCGCGACTTCGCCCGCGAGATCGCCCGGCCGTCCACGGGGGCGGGCGGCCCGGGGTCGGCCGGGGTTGCCGGGGCGGCCGGGTCTCTCGGGACCGGCGACACGGGGTCGCCCCGGGTCACCGGGACGGAGGGACTCACGGGCACCGGTACCGATACGGGTACCGGTACCGGTACGGATACCGGCACCGGCGTCGGCACCGGCGACGCAGGCCAGCCCCCATCCACGGGTACCGGCACCGGCGTCGGGGGCCGCACCGGCACTGGTACCGGCCACGCAGGCCCGGCCCTGTCCACCGGCGTGGGTGTCGAGGCGAGCCCCGGCGACTCAGGCCGGCCCCCGTCCACCGGCACCGGCGTCGAGGCGAGCCCCGGCGACTCAGGCCGGCCCCCGTCCACCGGCACCGGCGTCGAGGTCGGCACCGGTACCAGCACCAGCACCGGCACCGGCACCGGCGACGTAACCCCACCCCCGTCCACCGGCACCGCTGCCCCCGGCGCCGCCCCTCACGGGGGTGAGGGTGTCGACGTGGTCGGGTGTGCTCTGCGCTGGTACGCCGCCGTCGCCGCCCGGTCCCTCGACGCCATCGTCGAGTCGGGGCCGGACCGCGAGGACCGCAGCCGCCCGACCGCCTCGCAGCCCCCGTCGCACGCGGCGGACGTCGCGTCGGTGCCGCCGTTCGCCTCGGCCAGGGAGGCGTTCGCCTGGGGTGACCAGGAGCTGGAGAACGTGGTGGCGCTCGTCGAGCGCTACGCCCACTCCCACCCGCACGTCCTCGTCCTGGTGCGCCTGATCCACCCGTACGTGCAACGCAGCGGCCGGGTCGCTGAGTTGGAGGTGATCCAGCGGGCGGCACTCGGGGCGGCGCGACGGCTCGGCGACGAGGCGGCGGAGGCGTACGCGCTCGGCGACCTGGCGGGGCTGCACTTCATGACGGGACGCACCACCGACGCCCTCGCCCTGAACGACCGGGCGCTGGCGCTCTGGCGGCGGCTAGGCGTGCTGTCCTGCGTGCGCCGGGGGCTGAACAACCGCGGGATGCTCCTCGAAGGGCTCGGACGCTACGCCGAGTCGGGCGAGGCTCTGCTGCAGAGCCTGGAACTGTCCCGCACGCTGGGCGACCCGCACACCGAGGCCGTCACCTACAGCCACCTGGGCAATCTGTACGAGCACACGGACCCCCGGGCCGCCATCGCCCACCACAAGCGCAGCCTCGCGATCGGCGACGCGACGGACGACGTGATCCTGCGGCACTCCGCCCACTGCAACATCGGCTTCGCGCATCTCACCCTGGGTGAACCCTCCGCCGCCGTACCGCACTTCGAGGAGAGCCTGCGCATCCTCGACGGGCACGGCTACTGGCACGGGGAGTCGCAGACCCGGCTGGGGCTGGTGCGGGCGCTGCGCCGGCTGGGGAGCGTGGAGCGGGCCGCCCGGGAGTGCGAGGTGCTGCTGCGCCGGGCGGACCGGCGTGCGGACCGGTTCACACAGGGGCTCGCCCGCCACCAGCGCGGGCTGCTGCTCCGTGCCTGCGGGCGTCTCGGCGAGGCCTACGAGGAGTGGGAGTCGGCGCTCGACGCGCTGGCGGGCAGGGACACACCCGTGGTCGAGGAGCTGGCGGCACTTCTCGCCACGAGGTGAACGGCTGCCGCCGCCTCGTGCGGGCCGCTCACTTCGCGTCCGCGTAGCACTCCACCACCGCCGTGGTGAACGGGAAGCGGACCGGGGTCGGGCCGAAGGTGAGCGTGCCCGCCAGCTCCGCGGCCTCGCGGATCGCGGTCACCACCGTGCCGGCCTCCTCGGCGGGGCAGTGCACGATCACCTCGTCGTGCTGGAAGAAGACGAGCTCGGCGGCGAGCCCGGCGCAGGTGCGGCGCAGGGCGGCGAGGACCAGCAGGGCCCAGTCGGCGGCGCTGCCCTGGACGACGAAGTTGCGGGCGAAGCGGCCCCGGGCGCGGGAGTCGCTGGACGCGTAGCCGGGGACCCAGCCCTGGTCGGCGGCGCCGGCGTCACCCGAGTCCACCGGGGCGTCCTGCGGGATGCCGGCCTCCTCGGCCCCCTCGCCGGAGCCCGCGGCCGGCGGGCACGTCCGTCCCAGCCACGTCCGCACCAGGCGTCCCTCCTCGCCCGCCCGGGCCGCGTCGTCGACGTAGGCGACGGCCCGGGGGAAGCGGCGGCGCAGCAGGGCGAGGTTCTTCAGTCCGTCGCCGGACGTCTGTCCGTACACCGCGCCGAGGACGGCGAGTTTGGCCTGGGCGCGGTCACCGGCGAAGGCCCGGTCGGACACCGACTGGTACAGGTCGCTCTCGCGGCCGGCGACCTCCATCAGGCCGGGGTCGCGGGAGATCGCCGCCAGTACGCGCGGTTCCATCTGGTCGGCGTCGGCCACCACGAGCCGCCAGCCCGGGTCCGCGACGACGGCACGGCGGATCACCTTGGGGATCTGCAGGGCGCCGCCGCCGTTCGTCACCCAGCGGCCGGTGACCGTGCCGCCCGGCAGGTACTCGGGGCGGAAGCGGCCGTCCCTGACCCAGTCCTGGAGCCAGGACCAGCCGTGGGCGACCCAGATCCGGTACAGCTTCTTGTACTCCAGCAGGGGCTTCACGGCCGGGTGGTCGACGGACTCCAGCTCCCAGCGCCGGGTGGACCTGACCTTGATGCCGGCCTGGGCGAACGCCTTCACGACGTCCGCGGGCAGGTCGGGGCGCACCCGTCGGCCGAAGGCGGCCGACACCTCGTCCGCGAGCTCGGCCAGGCGGCGGGGCTCGCCGCCGCCCGCGTACCGCTCGCCGAGCAGTTCGTGCAGCACCTCGCGGTGGACGTCCGCGCTCCAGGGGAGCCCCGAGCCGTTCATCTCGGCGGCCACCAGCATGCCCGCCGACTCGGCCGCGGTCAGCAACCGCATCCGGTCCGGGTGCGTCGCCGCGTCGTGCCGGCGCCGCTGGTCGGCGTACACCTCCAGGAGGTCGCCGAGAGGTACGCGCCTGGGGCGCGGTTCGAAGAGGGACGACTGCGAGCCGGGCTCGGCTGAGCGCTGGGGCGGGTCCTGCGGCACGGGGCCGCCGCGCAGTCTGGCGAGTGCGGCGGCCGCCGACCGGGGTTCACCGAGGCGCCCCTCGTGGCCGAGCAGCAGGGTCTCGGCCGCCTCGATGTCGTAGCACCGCTCGACTCGCACCCCCGCGGCGAGCAGGCGCGGGTACACCTCGGCCGTCGACCGCCACACCCAGCGGACCACGTCCGGCCGCGTCCGCACGGCCTCGACGAGGTCCGCCTCGCGGTGGACCGGTCCCGCGGGCAGCCCGTCCGGGCCGAGGGCGACGACTTCCGCGCCGCCGTCCTCGGCCGGGGCGAGTGCCCACCGGTCCGTCATGTCTGCGAGTGTCGCAGGGGGGTCTGACATCGGCGTTCCCCACGCGGAGCCCCCGCCTCCGTGTCCCGGCACGTGCCCGCGGGGCGGTCGGTCGGGGCGCGGCGGCCGGCACCTTTCAGCAAGGCGCCCGCACGGCGGCAAGGGGGGCCGGGGACGGAGCGTTCGGGTGCGGCGGGGGTCTGTCCGCGGGGTGGCCGCAGGCGGTCAAGGGGGCCCGGGAACGGAGCGCCCGGGTGCGGCGGGCGCCTGTCCGCGGGGTGGCCGCATGCCGTCGAGGGGGCCCGGGGACGGAGCGCCCGGGTGCGGCGGGGGTCTGTCCGCGGGGTGGCCGCAGGCCGTCGAGCGGGCCAGGGGACGGGCGGCGGGGACTGCCCGCGGGCTGCCCTCGACTCCGCACGGCCCGCCGACGAGACGCCGACGACCACCCCCGAACCGAGCCCGGGCGACCGCGACCGTGCCCCCGGCCGTGGTCACTCCGCCGTCTGTGCCATCCGCTGCTGGATCTCCGCGAGGGCCCGCGTGACGTGGTCCTCGGTCGTCGGCTTGTCGATGCCGAGGGCC
This sequence comes from Streptomyces sp. NPDC005496, assembly GCF_042872045.1. NCBI lineage: Bacteria > Bacillati > Actinomycetota > Actinomycetes > Kitasatosporales > Streptomycetaceae > Streptomyces > Streptomyces sp. NPDC005496. The sequence continues at coordinate 97,467 of NZ_JBIAJQ010000005.1, read as the reverse complement.
GTCAGGACGCCCTCGCCGTTCTCGTGCTCAAGCAGGGCCAGGAGGATGTGCTCGGTGCCGACGTAGTTGTGGCCGAGGCGCAGGGCCTCACGGAAGGTGAGTTCCAGGACCTTCTTCGCCGCGGGGCCGTACGGCACGAGCTCCGGGACCTCGGGGGAGGCCGGCGGGAGCGCGCCGGTGGCGGCCGCGCGGACGGCGTCCAGGGTCACGCCCTGCGCCGTGATCGCCCGGGCGGCGAGTGCCTCGGGTTCGCTGATCAGACCGAGGACGAGGTGCTCGGGCAGGCCCTCGGCGTTCCCCGCGTCCCGGGCCTCGCTGTGCGCGGCCATGACCACCTTCCGCGCGCGCTCGGTGTAGCGCCCGAAGCCCTGGCTCGGGTCGAGGTCCGACTCGGCCTTGGGCACGAAACGCTTCTGGGCCGCCTGCCGTGTCACGCCCATGCTCCGGCCGATGTCCGTCCAGGAGGCGCCCGAGCGCCGCGCCTGGTCCACGAAGTGGCCGATCAGATGGTCGGCCACCTCGCCGAGGTGGTCCGCGGCGATCACCGCGTCCTGGAGCTGGTCGAGTGCGTCGGTGTGGACCTTCTTGATGGCCTCGATCAGGTCGTCGAGGCGCACGGTCGCCTTGCCCGCCGGGTTCGTCGTCATGTGTCAACCGTAGGTTGACAGTACGTCACTGTCAACCCGAAGTTGACATGCCTCTCGCGCGGCCCGTCGAGGGGCCGTCGAGACGGGAGAGCCGCGCCGCGCCCGCCACCGACGCGCCCACCGCGACCACCAGGCACACCCCCGCGCACGCGCCGAGCAGCCCCCACGGCACCGCCGCCGTCACCGGGGCCGACAGCTGCCCGAGGGCGACGGCGAGTCCGCCGAGGCACACCGCTGTCACGGCGACGCCGAGGACCGCGCCCACGGTGACCCCCACCGCCGACTCGCCCGCGACCACCCGCAGCACCTGCGCCCGGGTGGCCCCGGCCAGTCGCAGCGAACGCAGCTCCGTGCCCCGGGCCGAGGTCGCCATCAGCAGCGTCCCGGAGAGCGAGAGGACGGCGTGGACCAACGCGATGCCCAGCACCACGAGCAGCCCGAGCCGGGTCTGCGGGCCGGAGCGCGGATGCGTCGCCGCGAGCCAGGCCTCGGTCGTACGGACCTGCCCTCCGGTGCCGGACGCCCGCAGGCGGGCCTTGACGGCCGCCGGGTCCGCGCCCTTCCGCACCCCCACGTCGAGCCGGTCGACCGCGGCCCCCGGCGCGTTCGCCGTGGTCACGTACGCACCGCCGTTCCCGGTGCCCCGAGCCAGCACCGCGGCGATCCGCAGCCGGGCCGGCCGCCCGTCGCCGAGCCACACCCGGACCCGGGAACCCACCTCGTGCCGTTCCCACTCCTCGTTCACCACGATGGAGCGGTCGTCGAGGTCGCGTACGTCCCCGGCCACCACCGGCAGCCGCGCCACCGACGCGAACGCCGCCACGTCCGTCACCGCCCGCGCCTCGGACCGGATCAGCGCGGTCCCCTCCTCCCGCACGAACACGGCGGTGGACGCGCTGCCCGACACCGTCGCGCCCGGCACCCGCACCGGCCTCAGGGCCTCGCCGGTCACGACGAACCGGGCGCGCGTCAGGTCGCGGGCCTCGCTCGCCCCCGATTCCGCGACGGTCAGTGCCGACCCGAGCAGGCAGCCGGCCAGCGCGACGGTCACCAGGACCGGAGCGGCCACGGCGGACGTCCGCCGCACGGAGGCGCGCGCGTTCTCGCGGACCAGCAGGCCGGAGGCGCCGGGCAGCCGGACCAGCCCCGCGAGCGGGCGGACCAGCAGGGGCGCCAGCGCGGCCACCGCCGTGATCAGCAGCATCGGCCGGGTCGTGTACGTCTTGCGCTTGAGCAGTTCGGCCGGCTCGGTCCCGAGCTGCCAGGCCAGCAGGCCCAGCCCGGCCGCCAGCAGCGCGAGCCCGAGCACCCGTCGCGACCTCGGCAGCACACCCGTGTCCACCGCCGCCTCGCGCAGCGCCTCGGCGGGAGAGGTCCGGCCCGCCCGGCGCGCGGCGGCCCACGCGCCGATGACGGCCACCGACAGGCCGACGGCGCAGGCGACCTCGTACGGCCAGTACGTCGTCCCCCGCAGCGCGAACCACGGCGGCGCCACCTCGCCCTCCACCAGCGCCCGCACCAGCCGCGGCGCTCCCCACGCCCCCAGCGCGCACCCCGCCGCCGAGGCCGCGACGCCCACCGCGAGGGCCTCCCCGAGCAGCACCCGCCGGACCTGCCCGGGCGTCGCCCCGGCGAGCCGCAGCAGCCCGAACTCCCGCCGCCGCAGGGCCACCGCGAACGCGAACGTGGACGCCGTCACGAAGACGGAGACGAACACCGTGACCCCGGCCGCCGTCCCCAGCAGCGCGTCGACCCCGACCAGCGCCTCGGCGTTCCGCGCCGCCGCCGGGTCGGCCAGCCGGCGGTCCTCTCCCGTCAGGACGCGCACCCGGTCGCCGCCGGTCTCACCCGAGGGCCCGGCCCCGGCACCGGACTCGCGGACCACCTCGCGCACGGCCGCGACGGGCGCGTCGACCCCCACCGCGTCCCGGCCCGCCCCGTCCGTCCTTACGGGGCCCAAGTCCCGAAGTCTGCGCAGCAGTTCGCTGTCCACAGGGTGTGGATGCGCCAGCTTCTTCGACACGTGCGCGGTGGACGGCCCCCGCCGCACCTCCACCGTGAGCGTGTCCCGGCCCATGACCACCACCGGCGACCCGGCGAAGCGCTGCGGCTCGCGCGCGCCGGCGTCGTGCGCCGCGTCGAGGCAGAGCCCCATCGCCGCCGTCACCCCGACCCCGAGCGCCACGGCGACGAACGAGCCGAGGAGCGAGGCCCAGCGCGTACGCAGCGACGACACGGTCAGCACGACGCACCCGCCGGAGCCGCGGCCGGACCCTCCAGGCGCGTCAGACGCGCGGCGACGTCCCCCGCCGACGGCGCCGACAGCTCCCCGCTCACCCGGCCGTCGACCAGGAACACCACCCGGTCCGCGTACGCGGCGGCCACCGGGTCGTGGGTGACCATCACGGTCGTCTGCCCCTCGCGGTCCACCAACTCCCGTAGGAGCAGCAGCACTTCGCGACCGGTCCCGGTGTCCAGGGCCCCCGTCGGCTCGTCCGCGAAGAGGACGGCGGGGCTTGTGATCAGGGCCCGGGCCAGGGCGACCCGCTGCTGCTGGCCGCCCGACAGCTGCGAGGGGCGGTGCCCGGCACGGCCCGCGAGCCCCACCCGCTCCAGCGCCTCCCGGACGGCCCCGCGCGAGGGGCGCCGCCCGGCCAGCCGCGCCGGGAGCGCGACGTTCTGCGCCGCGGTGAGCGAGGGCAGCAGGCCGAAGGACTGGAACACGAACCCGATCCGCTCGCGCCGCAGCAGCGTCCGCCGCCGTTCGCTGAGCGCGGCCAGCTCGGTCCCGGCCACGGTCACCGTCCCGGAGGTGGGCCGGTCCAGTCCCGCCGCGCAGTGCAGCAGGGTCGACTTGCCCGACCCCGAGGGCCCCATCACGGCGGTGAAGCTCCCGTCCGTGAAGTCCAGGTCGACCCCGTCCAGGGCGGCGACGGCGCCGTAGTGACGGCGCAGGGATCGGATGCGTACGGCTGTGGTGGTCATGCCTCCCAGCGAACCGCCCGCCGCGCCCGCGCACACGACCACCAGCGGGCGTCCCCGGGGTAGGGCTGGACCCACCCCCGCAGGCCAGGCGGGGCACCGGTCCGCCGGCGTGGCACGATCGAGGGATGACCAGCAGCACGCCCGGCACCGTGGAGCGCGCCTTCGAGGCCCTCTACGCCGACACCGACACCGCCCTCGACGCGGGCGCCTCGCTGCTCGCCGCCGACCCCGCCTCGGACGCCGAACTGGCCCGGCGCGGCGAGGAGTTCGTCGCCGCCGCGTGGCGCCGGGGCTGGCAGCCCGCCGACGTCGTACGCATGGTGCGGCGCGAGCTGGACGACGTACACGTGCGGCTGGCGTCGGAGCTGATCGTGGCGCAGTCGAAGCTGCGGCAGGAGGGTGCCCGGGGGCCGCGCTGGGCGGCGCAGCTCGACGAACTCGCGGCCGGCGAGAAGGCTCCGCGCACCGACCGCTTCTCGTACGCGACGGCCGTGCTGGAGCTGTACCGGCTGCTGCTGCGGCTCCCCTCGATCGAGCCGCTCGACGCACCCCGGCCGGTCTCCGGCCGTGAATCCGGGCGGACCGCCCAGGACTCCCGGATGCTCGGCCGGATCCGCGCGCTGCTCGCCAAGGCGGAGGCGACCGGGTTCCCGGAGGAGGCGGAGGCGCTGAGCGCCAAGGCGCAGGAGCTGATGGCGCGGCACAGCATCGACGAGGCGCTGCTCGCGGCCCGCACGCACGCCAAGGACGCGCCGGGCGCCTGCCGGGTCGGGGTGGAGGCGCCGTACGAGACGGCCAAGGCGGTGCTGCTGGACGCGGTGGCCCGGGCGAACCGCTGCCGGGCGGTGTGGAACGACGACCTCGGCTTCTCCACGGTGGTCGGCTTCGAGCCCGATCTGGAGGCCGTCGAGCTCCTCTACACCTCGCTCCTCGTGCAGGCCACGGCGGCGATGACGAAGGCGGAGGCCGCGCAGCGGGCGGGCGGCCGCAAGCGCACGAAGACGTTCCGGCAGTCCTTCCTCGCGGCGTACGCGCACCGGATCGGCGACCGTCTCGCGGCGGCCGCCGAGGGGCAGGTGTCCGAGTCGGCCGGTGAGCTGCTGCCGGTCCTCGCGGCCCGCGACGTGGCCGTCGCGGACCGGATGGAGGACATGTTCCCGCGGACGGTGACCACCCGGCTGCGCGGCATCACGGACGCGGCGGGCTGGGAGGAGGGATCGGCGGCAGCCGACCGAGCCCAGGTCAGATCCCGGCCCAAGTTGGGCTGACCCGGACCTGCCGACCGCGCTGACCGGGCCTGCCGACCGTGCTGACCCGGGTTCGCTGCCTACGCCTGGACTCCGCTCAGCCGCCCGGCGGCGGGCGTTACCCCGCTGGACCGTCGGGCGCCCCCGGGTCCCGGCCCCGGAACGGCTGACCCGGGCCTGCCGACTGTGCTGACCCGGGTCCGCCGCGGACGCCTGGACTCCGCCCGCGGTGTCCCGCGGCCCCGGGGCTCAGTCGCCGGTCGGCGAGCGGTATCCCCACTGGACCTTCGGGCCGCCCCCGGGTCCCGGCCCCGACCGAGCTGACTCGCCCCGGCCGCGCTGACCCGGGCCGCCGACTGCGCTGACCCGGACTTGCCGAGGGCTGACCCGGACCTGCCGACGGGGCTGACCCGGGCCGCCCCCCGTCAGCAGGTCCCGCCCCGGGGCGTCCTGTCGCCCCGCGCTCAGTCGCCCGCCGTCTGGAACGGGCTGACCGACGCGTCCGGCTCGGACCCGCCCTTCAGGGCGACCGGGCCGTACGTCCACGGGAAGGACTGGGTGGCGTCCGAGCCGGGCAGGCCGATCTGCACCTTCTTCGCGTCGGCGCTCTTCGCGGTGTCGCCCTCGGGCCCCCGCGCGTACGTGATCGTGAAGGTGGCCGCCTCGTCCTGCTTCAGCTTCACCTTCACCGGGTTCGCCCCCTCCTGCGCGGCGACGGTCCAGGAGTCGGAGCCGCCCAGCAGGTCTACGCGCGGGAAGCCCCGCAGGGTGCAGTCGGCGGGGCCGCGGTTGGTGACGGTGACCGGGATGTTGCCGGTGTCGCCGGCGGCCGGAGCGGCGTTGCCGGGGCCGACCTCGATGCCCACGTGGTCGGCGGTACAGGTCCCGGAGGCCGCGGAGGGCTTGGCGTCGGTGTCGGCGCCTGCGCCGCCGTCGTCGCAGGCGGTCAGGGTGAGAGCCGCCGTGAGGACGGTGACGGCGATGGGAAGGGCGCGCATGGGTTCCCCCAGTGGTCGTGACGGTGCACATGGATCATCACGCAACCGGGTCCGTGTCCGCCTCGCGCCCCCACCCTTTCGCGCCCCGAATGGCGGCCGCCGGTGTCCGCGCTCCCATTGCGTACGCAGCGCGCCCCCACCTTTACGCGCCCGAATCGTGAACGCCGATGCCAGTGCTCCCTGCGCGCCCCGGGTCGCAACCGCCGAAAGCCCAGGGCCCCGGACGGCTCGCGCCCCGAGCCCTGGACGCCGACGGGCCGCCGACCCCGGAGGATCGCGCGGCCCGCAGGTCAGGACACGGCCGCCGATGGACGGCGGCCGCGGCGGTTCAGGAACCGAGGCCCGTCGAAGGCAGCCCGGAGGGCAGCTTGCCGCCCTCGGCCTTGCGGTAGGTCTCCACGAGCCCGCCCTCCCACTTGACCTTCATGGTCGTGGCGCCGAAGGACTCGACCATGCCGTCGGTGCGGTCGCCGGCGCCCTTGGTGCACTTGAGGTGGATCATCTGCATGTCCGCCTCCTTGCCCGCGGTGCCGCTGCACACGGTGCCGCCGGTGGCGAAGAGGCCCGCCTCCTTGCCGTTGACGACCAGTGCCACGGCCTTGCCGTCGGTCGTGGCGAGCCAGCTGCCCTGGAGCTTCCCCGACCCGGCCGTGCCCCCGGAGCCCCCGGAGCCGCCGGTGTCGCCGCTCGCGGTGGCCGTCGGGCTCGCCGACGCGGAGGAGTCGGAGCCGGAGTCGCCGTCGCTGCTGCAGGCGGTCAGCACGAGTGCGGCCGCCAGTCCCGCGGCCGCGGCCGCGCTCCGCACCCGCTGGCGCGGGAAGGTCGCCGAAGTCACTGGAAGTCCCCCAAGGGTGGGCGGGTGATGACTGAGGTCGCCGGGACGACCGCAGCAAGCTACCAGGACGACTTGCGGACACCGGGGAGAAATCCGGCGTGCGCTTGCTCACGCAGGTTCACCCGGGAGAGGCCGAAGGCCCGGAAGTAGCCGCGCGGCCGCCCGTCCACGCCGTCCCGGTTGCGTACGCGGGTGGCACTGGCGTCCCTGGGCTGCCGGCCCAACTCCGCCCGCGCGGACTCCCGTTCGGCTTCGGTGGAGCCGGGCCGGCGCAGGATCTCCTTGAGTTCGGCGCGCCGGGCGGCGTACCGCGCGACGGTCTCCCGGCGCCGGTCGTTCTTCGCGATCTTGCTCTTCTTGGCCATCAGATCCTCACCCCGCGGGCGCGGATGCGGGCGACGGCCGCCTCGACGCCGATGGCGTCCACCGTCCTGATCCCCTTCGTGCTCAGCCGCAGCCGCACGAACCTGCCCTCGCTCGGCAGCCAGTAGCGCTTGCGCTGGACGTGGGGGTCGAAGCGGCGCGAGGTGCGCCGGTGGGAGTGGGAGACGGAGTTGCCGAAGCCCGGGCGGGCGCCGGTCAGCATGCAGTGGGCGGACACGGGTGACGCACCTCTCCAGTTCGCGTATTGGTAATGGGAGTCGTTTTCAGTAAGATAGCAGCATGGCACGCAACGAACTCCGTCCCGTGATCAAGCTCCGGTCCACGGCCGGGACCGGCTTCACCTACGTCACCCGCAAGAACCGCCGCAACGACCCCGACCGCATGACGCTGCGCAAGTACGACCCGGTCGCCGGGCGGCACGTCGACTTCCGAGAGGAGCGCTGAGCGGCATGCGCGAGGGAATCCATCCCCCGTACGGGCACGTGGTCTTCCGTGACCGCGCCGCGGGCCACGCCTTCCTCACCCGTTCCACGATGACGAGCGGCAAGACCGTCGAGTGGGAGGACGGGCAGACCTACCCGGTCGTCGACGTGGAGATCTCGAACGTCAGCCACCCCTTCTACACGGGCACCGCACGCGTCCTGGACACAGCGGGCCGGGTGGAGCGCTTCGAGCGGCGGTACGGCAAGCGCGGAGACCGCTGATGGGGTCCCGCGGCCTGTCCGTCGTGATCGTCGGCGGCCTGCACGCGGACGCGCGGCGGGCCGCCGTCGCCCAGCTGCTCGCCGAGGTGCCGGACAGCGTCGCCCTCCACCACGACCTCGCCTCCGCCGTACGGGGCACGGTCGTGCGTACGGTCAGGGACGCGGCCGGCATCGTGTCGGCGGGGGAGGCGCCCCTCGTCGGCGACTGCGCGTGCTGCGCCCTGCGCGAGGACCTCGTGCCCGAGCTGCGACGGCTCGCGGACGAGGGGCGCACCCGGCTCGCGGTGGTCGAGCTCTGGGACTCCGTCGAGCCCAGGGCGATGGCCGAGGTGGTGGCGGCCGGCGGGCTGACGGTGACGGGCGTGATCACCGCCGTCGACCCGGCCCTCGTCCTGCCCTGCCTCGCCGACGGCGACGACCTCGCCGACCGGGGTCTGGCCGCCGCCGCCACCGACCGGCGCACGGTCGCCGACACCTTCGCGCGGCAGCTGGAGTACGCCCCCGTCCTCGCCGTCACCGCCTCCGGGGAAGCGGACGAGGAGGACCACGCCCTGCTCACCCAGCTCCACCCGACCGCCCGCCGGGTCCCGCTCGGTCCGCCCGCGACCCCGGCGGACCCGGGCCGGGAGGGGGCGGCGCCGAACACGGGAACGCCGGTTCCGGGGACGCCGGTCCCGCCCGCACGTCAGGCCGATTCCGCGCTGGTGCGGGCCGCGTTCGCGGGCTTCGACGTGGAGGCGGCGGCCGCGGCCCAGCATCCGGCGTGCGCGCTGCTGCCGGCCGAGGACGACGCGGGCGGGGTCGCCACCTTCGTATGGCGCAGGCGGCGTCCGTTCCACCCGGAGCGACTGTACGCGGCACTGGAGGACCTGACCTGCGCGGCGGCCCGCAGCCGGGGGCGGTTCTGGCTCGCCGACCGGCCGGACACGCTGCTGCACTGGGACGCGGCGGGCGGCGCCCTGTGCGTGGAGAGCGCGGGGCCCTGGCTCGCATCGCTGCCGGACGCCGCCTGGGACCTGGTCCCGCCGGTCCGCCGTGCCGCCGCGGTCCTCGACTGGCATCCCGAGCACGGCGACCGCTGCCAGCACCTCGTCTTCACGTCGCCCGGCCTGGACCGGGACCGGCTCGAACCGCTCCTGGAGTCCTGTCTGCTGACCGACGCCGAGTACGCCGCCGGGCCCGACGCCTGGAAACTGCTCCCGCCCGCCTTCGACTCCCTGCTGGAGGTCTGACCCGCGCCCCGACCCGCTTGCGGGAGTGCCCCCGTCCCGCCCGGTGGCCTGCGCCTCGCAATAGGTAGGAGTTTCCCTACGCTTGACTCGTAGGGAAACTCCTACCTATCGTGGTGTCCATGAACATCACCCACGCCTCCTTCGTCACCCTCCCCGTCGCCGACCAGGACCGGGCCCTGCGCTTCTACACCGACGTCCTCGGCTTCGAGGTCGTCGCGGACCGGGAGATGCCCCCGGGCCGCTGGCTCCAGGTCGCGCCGAGGGGCGCGCAGACCGTCTTCACGCTCTCGGGACCCGGCATGGGTGGTTTCGTGCCGGGTGAGAGCCGGGGGATCATGTTGGTCACGACCGACGTCGACGCCGACTGCGCCCGGCTCACGGCCGCCGGGGTCGAGGTCGACGGCCCGGGTGAGCTGCCCTGGGGCCGCATGGCCTCCTTCCGGGACCCGGACGGCAACGGTCTGATGCTGCTGACGGAGAAGGAAGGCTTCTGAGCGCGACATGACGATCACCGGGGCCCGTGAGGACCGCCTCTTCGCCGCACTCGCCAACGGCACCCGCCGCGAGGTGCTGCGGCTGCTGCGCGACGAGGGACCGCAGCCGGTCCAGGCCCTCGCCGACCACTTCGACATGCGCCGGCCGAGCCTCTCCGAGCACCTCAAGGTGCTCAGGGACGCCGGTCTGGTGTCGGAGGAGCGCTCCGGACGCCGGCGCATCTACCGGCTGGAGGCCGCCCCGCTCGCCGAGGTGCAGGACTGGCTCCATCCGTACGAGCGGTTCTGGCGCGACAGGCTGAAGGGCCTCGGTGATCTGCTGGACCGCATGCCCGACCATGACGAGCCATGAGCCCCGCTGACGAACCCGCCCCGGACTTCGCAGCCGACGACGACCTGACGACGGTGCGCGTCGACCAGTTCTTCCCGCACCCGCCGGCCAAGGTCTGGCGCGCGCTCACCGACCCCGGACTCCTCGCGCAGTGGCAGATGCCGGGCTCCGAGGACTTCCGCCTTGAGGTCGGCCACCGGTACACGCTGACCTCGGTCCCCCGGCCCAACACGGGCTTCTCCGGCAGGGTCGACGTGCGGGTCCTCGCCTACGAGCCCGAGCGGATGCTGCGCGTCCGGTGGGCCGACGCCGACCCCGCGCGTCCCGCGGACTGGACCATCACGTGGACGTTGGAACAGGAAGGGCGCGGGACGCGTCTCTTCCTAGTGCACGAAGGGTTCGACCCGGACGACCCCGCGCAGCTGACGGCGCGGAAGATCATGGGCGGCGGCTGGCGTTCGCAGGTGCTGCGTTCCCTCGGGCAGACGCTGGACCGGCTGTAGCCGGCCGGGACGGCGGGCAGCGGTCAAGAACCGGTAAAAGCTGTAACCGTGGGACCACCCCGCGTGCACGTGCATCTGCTCATGCATCTGCACATGAACAGGGCTATGATCCGGGACAGTTGACCGCTACACCAATGGTCACATCAGCCAATGCACCACCCGGGGAGCAACCTGTGGACCACGACGTGTGCGACGTGGACGACGTGTACAACGGCATGGCGGCCACGGCGCTGCATGGGGTGAACTGGCAGAAGAGCAGACACAGCAACTCGCAGGGTTCCTGCGTGGAGTTCGCCCGGCTGCCCGGCGGCGAGGTCGCCGTCCGCAACTCGCGCTTCCCGGAGGGGCCGGCGCTGGTCTACACGCGCGCCGAGATAGAGGCCATGCTCCTGGGCATCAAGGACGGCGAGTTCGACCACCTGATAGCGGGCGCCTGAGTGCGGCCGCGGCGGTCCGGGACGCCGGGCGGGCGCGACCTTCCGTAACGTTCGGTCGACGCGCCGTGACGCGCGTAGAACCGCGGCGCCGAAAAGCGCCGCGGTCCGTCATTCGGCGGCGGCCCCGGCCGTGGGCAGGCGGAACAGCGCCCATACGACCTTGCCGCTGAGTCTGCCCGCGAGCGGGTGCCAGCCCCAGCCGTCGGCGAACGACTCGACCAGGAAGAGGCCGCGCCCCGACTCCGCCGAGAAGTCGTCCGAGTCGCGTGCGACCGGACTCTCGTTGCTGGGGTCGCGCACGGCGCACACCAATCGCGTCGTCCAGCGCATCAGGTGCAGCCGCACCGGCGAGTCCTCGCCGGCGCGCGGGGTGTCCGCGGGCAGCGCGTGCCGCAGGGCGTTGGTCACGAGTTCGGAGACGACCAGACAGACGTCGTCGAAGCGGTCGCCGATCTCCCACTGGTCGAGCGTCCTGCGGGTGAACTGCCGTGCTTCGCGCACCGCTTCGAAGCGGGCGGGCAGGGCGCACGAGGCGGCGCTGGACACGGCCGCGGGGTCGAGCGGCGGAAGCCCCTGCCGTAACGGCTCGAGCATGGTCGATCCATTCGTCCCCATGCGAGGCACTCCCGGGGTTCGCGGTCGTGGCGATGCAGCGGTGGCGCGGGAGCCATGGTTCCGAAAGCGTTCAGCAGATGCAAGGGCAGATGCACGTGCACGCGCCGGACTCGGTACCTCTGGTACCCATTCCTGCGCATTTCTTCTGTCACCTTCTTCCCACTTGTTTGCCCTCAACTGATCCTTTCCTATGGTGCTGCTTCGGTTGCTTTCCCTTTCTGTAACCGAACGAGTACAGCTTGAAGTGTTTTAGTGGCAGACTTCGGCCCCTGCACACGGTTGGGGAGGCGGAGAACGTGAGCGCTGGTGAGGCATGGGGGTACCCCCGGTCGACCGCAGTTGAGGCTGGGGGAGGCTCGGTGGTGCGGCGCATGCTGCTGGGGTCGCACCTGAGGCGCCTGCGGGAGACGCGCGGGATCACCCGGGAAGCGGCCGGCTACTCGATCCGTGCCTCCGAATCGAAGATCAGCCGCATGGAGTTGGGACGGGTGAGCTTCAAGACGCGTGACGTCGAGGACCTGCTGACGCTCTACGGCATCACCGACGAGGCCGAGCGGACGTCTCTCATCTCCCTCGCGAAAGAGGCCAACGTCGCGGGCTGGTGGCACAGTTACTCGGACGTCCTGCCCAGTTGGTTCCCGACCTATGTCGGCCTCGAAGGCGCGGCGCACGTCATCCGCTCCTACGAAGTGCAGTTCGTGCACGGCCTGTTGCAGACCGAGGCGTACGCGCACGCGGTCGTCCGGCGCGGCATGAAGGGCGCGAGCGCCGCGGACGTCGACCGGCGGGTGGCCCTGCGCCTGGAGCGCCAGAAGCACCTCGTCTCCGAGCGGGCCCCCGAGTTCCACTGCGTCCTGGACGAGGCCGCGCTGCGCCGTCCCTACGGCGACCGCGAGGTGATGCGCGGACAGCTCCAGCACCTGATCGAGCTGTCGGAGCGTCCGAACATCAAGATCCAGGTCATGCCGTTCAGCTTCGGCGGCCACTCGGGCGAGAGCGGCTCCTTCACCATCCTGAGCTTCCCTGAGTCCGACCTGTCGGACGTCGTCTACCTGGAGCAGCTCACCAGCGCCCTCTACCTGGACAAGCGCGAGGACGTCACCCAGTACGAGGGCGCGCTCAAGGAGCTGCAGCAGGACAGTCCCGGCCCGTCCGAGAGCCGGGACCTGCTGAGGGGTCTCCTGCAGCTCTCCTGACGCGGCCTGCCGGGCGTGCCGCGCGGTCCTGCGGGGCCGTGCGGCAGTCCTCGCCGACTGTCCGGAGCGTCCCTCAACTCCCTTTGCACACCAGTACGATGACGTGTGATCAGACGTTGATCGGATGTCTGCCTCGGCAGCCCTGGGATTGAGGGATCACATGTCGTCCTACTTCACCGACCTGGCACAGCAGTACATCGACGGCGAGTGGCGCCCCGGCACCGGCTCCTGGGACATCATCGACTTCAACCCGTACGACGGGGAGAAGCTGGCGTCGATCACGATAGCCACGGTCGACGAGGTCGACGAGGCGTACCGCGCGGCCCAGCGCGCCCAGAAGGAGTGGGCCGCGACCAACCCCTACGCGCGTCGCGCCGTCTTCGAGCGGGCCCTCAGGATCATCGAGGAGCGCGAGGCGGAGATCACCGAGGTGATCATCGCGGAGCTGGGCGGCACCCACCTCAAGGCCGGCTTCGAGCTGCACCTCGTCAAGGAGTTCCTGCGCGAGTCGATCCAGCTGGCGCTGCGGCCCGAGGGACGCATCCTGCCCTCGCCGGTCGACGGCAAGGAGAACCGCGTCTACCGCGTCCCGGTCGGCGTGGTCGGCGTCATCAGCCCCTTCAACTTCCCCTTCCTGCTGTCGCTGAAGTCCGTCGCGCCCGCCCTCGCGCTCGGCAACGGCGTGGTCCTCAAGCCGCACCAGAACACCCCGATCGTCGGCGGCTCGCTGGTCGCCAAGGTCTTCGAGGACGCGGGTCTGCCCGGCGGTCTGCTGAACGTCGTGATGACCGACATCGCCGAGATCGGCGACGCCTTCCTGGAGCACCCGGTCCCCAAGGTCATCTCCTTCACCGGCTCGGACAAGGTCGGCCGCCACGTCGCCACCGTCTGCGCCTCGCAGTTCAAGCGCTCGGTGCTCGAACTCGGCGGCAACAGCGCGCTCGTGGTGCTGGACGACGCGGACGTCGACTACGCCGTGGACGCGGCGGTCTTCAGCCGGTACGTGCACCAGGGCCAGGTCTGCATGGCGGCCAACCGCGTCCTCGTGGACCGTTCCGTGCTGGCCGAGTTCACCGAGAAGTTCGTCACCAAGGTCAAGGGCCTGAAGACCGGCGACCCGAGCGACCCGCAGACGGTCATCGGCCCGGTCATCAACTCCTCCCAGGCGGACGCGATCACGGGCGCCGTCGACCAGGCCCTCGCCGAGGGCGCCACGGCCCTGCTGCGCGGCGCGACCACCGACAACCTCGTCGAGCCGACCGTGCTGACCGACCTGCCCGCCGACTCCGCCGTCCTGCGCCAGGAGATCTTCGGCCCGGTCGCGCTGCTCGTCCCCTTCGACGGCGAGGAGGAGGCGGTGCGCATCGTCAACGACACCCCGTACGGCCTCAGCGGCGCCGTCCACACGGCGGACGTCGAGCGCGGTGTCGCCTTCGCCAAGCAGATCGACACCGGCATGTTCCACGTGAACGACGGCACCGTGCACGACGAGCCGCTGGTCGCCTTCGGCGGCGAGAAGCGCTCCGGCATCGGCCGCCTGAACGGCGAGGCGACGGTCGAGGCGTTCACCACGCAGAAGTGGATCTCCGTGCAGCACGGGCGCAGCTTCTTCCCGTTCTAGGGCCTGTCCGCGTTTCGCGAGCCCTTGCGGACAGCACCTGACCGCAAGGGTCCGTAGCGTCGTGGGTGTCGGCAGAGAACGGCAACGGCATCCACGAAAGGCGGCCCGTCATGGTCACTCACGTTCACGCGGAAGCGCACGGCGACGAACGCGGCGCGCTGCTCGCGTTCCTGGAGGGCGAGCGCGGCGGCGTCCGGCGCACCCTGCTCGGGCTCACCGCGGAGCAGGCGAGCAGCAGGCCGAGCGCGAGCGAGCTGTCCCTGGCCGGGCTGGTCAAGCATCTCGCCGAGGTCGAGCAGGGCTGGATCGCCCGCGCCCAGGGCGAGCCGCCGGCCGTCCGGCGGGACGCGTCGAACTGGCACGAGTGCTTCGTGCTGACCGGGGACGAGACCCCGGAGTCGGTGCTGGCGTACTGGGAGAAGGTCGCGGCGAGTACGGAGGCGTTCATCCGCTCGGTGCCGAGTCTGGACGACACGTTCGCGCTGCCGAACGACCCCTGGTTCCCGCCGGACGAGCGGGTGTCCATGCGCTGGGTGATGCTGCGGCTGATCTCCGAGACGGCCCGGCACGCGGGCCACGCCGACATCGTCCGGGAGTCCCTGGACGGGCGGACGGCCTTCGAGCTGGTCGCCGAGGAGCGGGGCGGCGGCCAGGGCTGACGGGACCGGCCGAAGGCCCGCGGGCGGCGGGGTCCTAACCTGGACCCCATGTCAGCGATCCGTCTCCTCGTGCTGGGCGCGGTGCGCCAGCACGGGCGGGCCCACGGCTACCAGGTGCGCAACGACCTGGAGTACTGGGGCGCGCACGAGTGGTCCAACGCCAAGCCGGGTTCGATCTACCACGCGCTCAAGCAGATGGCGAAGCAGGGACTGCTGCACGCCCACGAGATCGCCCCCTCCACGGCCGGCGGGCCGCCGCGCACCGAGTACGAGATCACGGACCGCGGTACCGAGGAGTTCCTGTCCCTGCTGCGGGAGTCGCTGACCTCGTACGACCAGAAGATGGACGTGAAGTCGGCCGGGATCGGCTTCATCGTCGAACTGCCGCGGGACGAGGCGGTGGGGCTGCTGAAGGAGCGGATCCACCGGATCGAGGAGTGGCGCTCCGCGGTGACCGAGCACTACGTGCCGGAGGACGGCCCGGAACAGCTCGGCCACATCGGCGAGATCATGAACCTCTGGGTGCACAGCGCGGACGCCGACGCCGAGTGGACCCGGGGCCTGATCGAGCGGATCGAGGGCGGCGCGTACACCTTCGCCGGTGAGGGCGAACCGTTCGTCGGGGTCCTGCACGAGGGCGAGGAGAACCCGTACGCGACGGGGACGCCGCATCCCGGGGACCGCGACTAATCAAGTTTGACGAATGAGGTTCCGGGTCGTACCTTCGAGCCAGTGGTCAAGTTTGACTACTTGGGGTGCTCGGGCGGAGGGAGCCGGATGGCCGACGCGATCGCAGTCGAGGGCGTGGAGAAGCGGTACGGGGAGAGGGCGGCGCTGGACGGACTGGACCTGGCGGTGCGGCGGGGCACCGTCCACGGCCTGCTGGGGCCGAACGGGGCGGGCAAGACCACCGCGGTGCGGGTGCTGACGACGCTGCTGCGGCCGGACGCCGGGCGGGCGGAGGTCGCCGGGTGCGACGTGGTGCGCGAGGCCGCCCGGGTACGGCGCCGCATCGGCCTGCTCGGCCAGCACGCCGCGCTCGACGAGGAACTCGACGGGAGGCAGAACCTGGAGATGTTCGGGCGGCTGTACCACCTGGGCGCCTCCCACGCGCGCGTGCGGGCCGGCGAGCTGCTGGAGCGCTTCGGGCTCGCGGACACCGGCCGCAAGCCGGTCGGGAGGTACAGCGGGGGCATGCGCCGCCGGCTGGACCTGGCGGCCTCGCTGATCACCGGGCCGGAGGTGCTGTTCCTGGACGAGCCGACGACCGGACTCGACCCGCGCGGGCGCGCCGAGGTGTGGGCGGCCGTGCGGTCCCTGGTCGGCGAGGGCACCACGGTCCTGCTGACCACGCAGTACCTGGAGGAGGCGGACCAGCTGGCCGACCGCATCTCGCTCGTCGACCGGGGCCGGGTCGTCGCGGACGGCACGGCCGACGAACTCAAGGCGCGCACCGGCGGCGACCGCATCGACGTGGTGCTGCGCGACGCCGGTCTGCTGGGCGCCGCCGCGACCCTGCTGCCCCTGGCCGCCGAGGACGTCTCGGTGGACGTCGACCGGCGCCTGCTCAGCGCCCCGGTCACCGACCGGATGGCGGCGCTCTCCGGGGTCGTGCGCGCCCTGGAGGAGGCCGGCATCGAGGCGGAGGACATCGCCCTGCGGCGGCCCACCCTGGACGAGGTGTTCCTGCACCTCACCGGGGACGGCCGGCGCGTGAAGGAGGCCGTATGAGCACCACGTACGAGACCGGCTGGAGCCGTTCGGGGGCCCGTGCCCTGACCGACTGCTGGACCATGACCCGCCGCGAACTCGCCCACTGGGCACGGCAGCCGGTGCGCGTGCTCGTCGGCCTGGTCTTCCCGGTGATGCTGCTGCTGATGTTCGGCTACCTGGTCGGCGGCGGCCGGGAGGTCGACGGCGACTACGTGGACTTCCTGGTGCCGGGCATGCTCGCGCTGACCATGGCCTTCGGCCTGGAGGGCACGATGCTCGCGGTCACCCAGGACCTCAACAAGGGCGTCGTGGACCGCTTCCGGTCGATGCCGATGGCCGACGCGGCCTTCCTCGTGGGGCGTTCGGCCGCCGACATGCTCCAGTCGGCGCTGTCCCTGCTCGTGCTGTGCGGGGTCGGCTACGCGATCGGCTGGCGCGTGCACGGCGGCCCGGGCGCCTTCCTGGGCGCCCTCGGCCTGCTGCTGCTCTTCCGGTTCGCGATGCTGTGGATCGGCATCCAGCTGGCGATGGTGGCGGGCAGACCCGAACTCGTCCAAGCGGTGCAGATCCTGGTCTGGCCGGTCGGGTTCCTCTCCAACGCGTTCGCGACCCCGGACGCCATGCCCGGCTGGCTGGGCACGGCCGTCGAGTGGAACCCGATGTCCCAGACGGCGACGGCGGTACGGGACCTCGTCGGCGGCCCGGGCGGCGAACCGGGCCACGTCTGGGCGGCCGTCGCCTGGCCGCTCGCCCTGCTCGCGGTGTTCTTCCCGCTGGCCGTGCGCCGGTTCGCCCGCCTCAGCCGCTGACGCGCCTCAGTGGTGGAAGCCGGTGGCCGCGCCCTTGTCGTGCGTCGACGGGCGCGGCTGCCGGCGCAGTTCCGGCAGCAGCCGGTTCAGGTCGTCCACGAAGAGCTCCGCCAGGTCCACCGAGAAGCCGTTGCGGCACACCACGCGCAGCACGGACAGGTCCTCCCGGTTCGGCGGGAAGGTGTACGCGGGCAGCAGCCAGCCGCGCTCGCGCATCCGCCGGGACACGTCGAAGACGTCGTACGACGTCACCTCCGGCCGTGTCGTGAAGGCGAAGACCGGCAGCTCGTCGCCCCGGGTCAGGAGCCGGAAGTCCTCCATCTCCTCGATCCGGCCCGCGAGTTCCCGGGCCACGTTCCGGGTCGTCTGCTGCACGGCCCGGTAGCCCTCGCGGCCCAGCCGCAGGAACGTGTAGTACTGCGCCACCACCTGCGCGCCCGGCCGGGAGAAGTTGAGCGCGAAGGTCGGCATGTCACCGCCCAGGTAGTTGACCCGGAACACGAGCTCGTCGGGCAGTTCGGCGGCCGACCGCCACAGCGCCCAGCCGACGCCGGGGTAGACCAGGCCGTACTTGTGCCCCGAGGTGTTGATGGACGACACCCGCGGCAGCCGGAAGTCCCAGACCACGTCCTCGTCGAGGAAGGGCGCCACCATCGCACCCGACGCCCCGTCGACGTGGACGGGGATGTCCAGGCCGGTGCGCTCCTGGAGTTCGTCGAGGGCCCCGCACAGGTCGGCGATCGGCTCGTACGACCCGTCGAAGGTCGAGCCGAGGATGCCGACGACGCCGATGGTGTTCTCGTCGCACAGCTCGGCGGCGGCCTTCGGGTCGAGGTGGAAGCGCTCGCCCTCCATGGGCACCAGGCGCGCCTCGACCTCCCAGAAGTTGCAGAACTTCTCCCAGCAGACCTGGACGTTCACGCCCATCACGAGGTTCGGGCGGGCCCCGGGGTAGCGGTCGGCGTTGCGGTTGGACCAGCGGCGTTTGAGGGCCATCCCGGCGAGCATGCACGCCTCGCTGGAGCCGGTCGTCGAACAGCCCACTGCGGCACCGGGGTCGGGCGCGTTCCACAGGTCGGCCAGCATCGCCACGCAGCGCCGCTCCAGTTCGGCGGTGCGCGGGTACTCGTCCTTGTCGATCATGTTCTTGTCGCGGCATTCCGCCATCAGCACCCCGGCCTGCGGCTCCATCCAGGTGGTGACGAAGGTGGCGAGGTTCAGCCGGGCGTTGCCGTCCAGCATGAGTTCGTCGTGGACCAGCTGGTACGCCGTGGTGGGCGGCAGCGGCCCGTCCGGGATGCGGTGCTTGGGCGGCGCCTCGGCCATGCCGCTGACGGGGTTGGTCTCGCCGAAGAAGGGGTTGACGGACAACGGACGTTCGCCGGACTCGGGGCCTTTGTGCAGTGCCATGTCGCCTCCGGTGGGGGAGAGGGGGGTGGGGGAGCGGGGGTCAGCGGAGCGGGGTCCCGTCGTCGTGGAGCTGCATCAGGGGCCGGCCGGTCACCAGCAGCCAGGCCGGCACCGACGCCATGACGAGCAGCGGCAGCACTGCCGCGTCGGCTGCCAGGACGGCGGCGGTGAAGAGGCTGATCCAGCCCTGCCGGGTGACGGCCATGAGCATCCCGAGCACGGCGCAGACGACGGCGAGGGTGACGTCCACCTCTGGCACCAGGGCGTGGGCGCACAGGCCGAGGGCCACCCCCGCGAAGACCGACGGGAAGATCCGGCCACCGCGGAACCCGCACGAGGTCGCGACGACCAGCGCGGCGAGTTTCACCACGGTCATCAGCGCGAACTCGCCCGAGGACCAGCCGTCCGGGTCCTCGGCCAGGACCTTGATCTCCGTCAGGCCCTTGAAGAGGGTCAGGTGCCCGCCCAGCGCGCCCAGCAGGCCGAGCACCAGACCGCCCAGGGGAAGCGCCAGCCACGGGCGTCCGAGCCGCGCGAAGGCGCCGTGGACGTACGGCAGGGCGTAGACCGCCGCCATGCCGATCAGCGCCCCGACGGAGGCGACGATCAGGGCGCCGGGCAGGTCGCCCCAGTGCGGCCCCGAGTACGCGGGCAGCGAGAGGTCGAAGCTCGGGTGGGCCAGCAGGGTGACGGTCAGCGCGCCCATGCCGCCCGCGAGCAGCGGCGGCAGCAGCCGGTCCCAGAGGGCGCCGGGTCCTGGCCGCTCGGCCAGCACCTCGGAGAAGATCAGTGCGGCCGCCACCGGGGTGCCGAAGAGGGCGCCGACCGTTCCCGCGGCCGCCAGCGACAGCCACAGCATGGTGGGGGAGCCGGGGGCGATCCGGGCGCCCAGCCAGCAGGCGAGGGCGATGTTGGTGGCCGTGATCGGGTTCTCGGGGCCGAGACTGACCCCGCCCGCCAGCGCCAGGACGGTGACGACGAGCAGTCCGGGCAGTACCGCGGGTGCCAGCGGAGGGTCGACGAGGCCGCTGGCCGCCGGATCGGGACCCGCGTGCCGCGGCACCTTCCAGATGACCAGGCCCACCGCGACGCCGGTCGCCGTGAGCATCACGATCATCCAGAGCGAGGAGTAGCGGCCGATCCCGAGCGCGTCCGGCAGGGTCTGCCACAGGACGTCCTGCAGATGGTCGGCGACCCAGCTGACGCCCAGCAGGACGAGAGCCGCGGCGATGCCGACGAGGATGGAGGGCACGAGCAGCGGCAGCAGCCGCCGGACGGGGGTCGGACCCGGCGCCGCCGGGGCTTCGGTGCTCACGAGCCACACCTTAAGTGGGCAAAAGCCGCATAACATCCCGAGGAATTCCGGCTTGCACCTCACGTCGCGTCAGGGGCCAGGCTGAGGGGCGTACCCAGAAGGGAGCGGAAGGTTGAGCTACTCAGTGGGCCGGGTCGCCGGTTTCGCGGGCGTCACGGTGCGCACGCTGCACCACTACGACGAGATCGGCCTGCTCGTGCCGAGCGAGCGCAGCCGCGCGGGGCACCGCCGGTACGGCGACGCCGACCTCGACCGGCTCCAGCAGATCCTGTTCTACCGGGAGCTCGGCTTCCCGCTCGACCAGGTCGCGGTCCTGCTCGACGATCTGGCCACCGGAAAAGCGGACCCGCGCGCGCACCTGCGCCGCCAGCACGAACTGCTGACCGCCCGGATCGAGAAGCTGCGGAAGATGGCCGCGGCCGTGGAACACGCCATGGAGGCACGCACGATGGGCATCGATCTCACACCCGAGGAG
Organism: Streptomyces sp. NPDC005496; assembly: GCF_042872045.1. Taxonomy (NCBI): domain Bacteria; kingdom Bacillati; phylum Actinomycetota; class Actinomycetes; order Kitasatosporales; family Streptomycetaceae; genus Streptomyces; species Streptomyces sp. NPDC005496. Next base: position 76,857 of record NZ_JBIAJQ010000005.1, on the reverse strand, counting down.
AAGTTCGAGGTCTTCGGGGACAAGGACCCCGAGGAGCACGCCGAGGAGGCCGAGCGGCGCTGGGGCGGCACGGAGGCGTACGCCGAGTCGCAGCGCCGCGCGGCCCGCTACACCAAGGAGGACTGGAAGCGGATGCAGGCCGAGGTCGCCTCCTGGGGCGAGCGCTACGGCGCCCTCATGGCGGCGGGCGAACCCCCGTCCGGGGGCCCGGCCATGGACCTGGCCGAGGAGCACCGCCTGCACATCGCCGAGTGGTTCTACCCGTGCCCGTACGAGACGCACCGGGGGCTCGGCGAGATGTACGTCTCCGACGAGCGGTTCAAGGAGTTCTACGACTCCATGCGGCCGGGTCTCGCCGAGCACCTGCGGGACGCGATCGCGGCGAACGCCGAGCGGAACTCCTGAGCGCCTGGCCCGGGCTCACTCCTCCCGGGCCAGGACCACCGCCGTCCCGTACGCGCACACCTCCGTGCCGACGTCGGCGGCCTCCGAGACGTCGAAGCGGAACATCAGCACGCCGTTGGCGCCCCGTGCGCGGGCCTGCTCGACGAGCCGCTCCATGGCCTGGTTGCGGGTCTCCACCAGCGTCTTGGTGAGGCCCTTGAGCTCACCGCCGATCATCGACTTCAGGCCCGCGCCGATCTGGCTGCCCAGGTGCCGGGAGCGCACGGTGAGGCCGAACACCTCCCCGATGACCCGCTCGACGCGATGACCCGGGACGTCGTTCGTCGTGACGACCAGCACGTCGGGCCGGGGCCCGGTGCCGCCGCCGTAGTCTTCGATACCCATGGCTCTCAGCTTTGTCCCAGTCGGGGCACAGTGCATCCCGGGGACCCCGGTGGAACCTGGCGTGGACACGCGACGTTGATAGCTTTGGGTCGGCCTGACACCACAGCCGAACCCTTCCTTCACCCCCAGGAGCCCGGAACCGTGACGACGCTTGCCCTTGGACCAAGCTGGCTGGATCCGAACACGCTCCTGGACAATTTCGGCATCTGGGGCCTGCTGCTCATCGTCTTCGCCGAGTCCGGCCTGCTCATCGGCTTCTTCCTGCCGGGCGACTCGCTGCTGTTCACCTGCGGCCTGCTGATCGCCTCGCACCAGCTGGACTTCCCGCTGTGGCTGGCCGTCGTGCTGATCTGCGTCGCCGCGATCGCCGGCGACCAGGCGGGTTACCTCTTCGGCAAGAAGGTCGGCCCCTCGCTCTTCACCCGCCCGGACTCCCGCCTCTTCAAGCAGGAGAACGTGGTCAAGGCCCACGAGTTCTTCGAGAAGTACGGCCCGAAGTCCCTGGTCCTGGCCCGCTTCGTGCCCATCGTGCGCACGTTCACGCCGATCATCGCCGGCGTCAGCGGCATGCGGTACCGCTCGTTCATCACGTTCAACGTCATCGGCGGCGTGCTCTGGGGCGCGGGTGTCACGCTGCTCGGCTCCTGGCTCGGCAACATCGAGTTCGTGCACAAGAACATCGAGGCGATCCTGATCCTGATCGTCCTCGTCTCGGTGGTCCCGATCGCCGTCGAGTACCTGCGCGCCCGCGGCAAGAACAAGAAGGCGGCCGCCGCCTCGCCCGCGTCGACCCCTCCGGGCCAGCGCGGGCGCCACGCCAAGCGCTAGCCGCCGCCGAGCGTCCGCCCCGGTGGGCGGGAGCCGTCAGAAGCCGCGTGTCCGCTTGGCCGCGCGGCGGCCCGCGGCGTCCCCGCCCGGCATCCGCAGGAACAGCCGGGAGATCTCGGAGCCCAGGTTCACCCCGATGGCGATGGCCATCGCCAGCGCCGCCGCCTTGGTCAGCGACACGAGCCCCTTGTCGACGTCGTTCTGCGCGATGGCCAGCAGCCCGAAGTACGTGGCCGAACCGGGCAGCAGCGGCCCGATCGCGGCCGTCGTGTACGGCAGCGCCGACGCGAACCGGTAACGGGACAGCAGCTGCCCGAACAGGCCGACCAGACCGGCCGCCACGGCCGTGGAGGCGACCGGCGAGATGTCCCCGGCGTAGCGCATCGCGCCGTACACCGCCCAGGCCACGCCCCCGTTGAGGGTCACCGCCAGCACGGTGGAGCGCTCCTGCTGGAGCAGCACCGCGAAGGTGAGCGACAGCAGCATCGAGGCGACGAGCTGGAGCACCGGCCGCTCGGAGACGCCGAGGGCCTGGTCCGGATTGAGCCCGGCGCCCAGCTTCACCCCGAAGTACAGGATCAGCAGCACACCCGTGACGATGCCGACGAAGAAGTACATGACCTCCAGCAGGCGTGCCGACGCGGTGATGTAGAAGCCGGTCAGACCGTCCTGGACGCCCGCGACCAGCGCTCTTCCCGGCAGCAGGGCGAACAGTCCACCGGTGATCACGGCGGACGCCTTGACCCCGGCCCCGGACAGCTGGAGCGCCACCCCGATCGCGGCGGGCGGCATCGCGGCCACCGTGAACTGGTAGAACTCCGGCAGTCCGCGCCCCGCGCACAGCCACGCCAGCCGGTCGCCCAGCATCGCGCCGAGCGCCGCCGCGACGAACACGAAGACGTCACCGCCGACGAGCACCGAGGCCGCGCCCGCGAGGAGCCCGCCCGCCGCGGTGAGCACCCATCCCGGGTACGGGTGGCGGTTGCGGCGGATCTCCGCGAGGCGGCCATAGGCCTCCTCCAGGGAGATCGTGGTCTCCGCGTCGCTGAGGTCGTCCACGAGCCGGTACACGGCCGCGAGACGGGTGTAGTCGGTGCCGCGGCGCCGTACCGTCCGCGAGGCCGTCACCGGGTCGTCCACGAGAGACGGCTGGTACGAGATCGACAGCAGGGTGAACGTGACGTTCGGTTCGCAGCGGTCCAGCCCGTACGAGCGGCAGACCGCGAACATCGCCGCCTCGACGTCCTCGGCGCCCTCGCCGCCCGCCAGCAGCAGCTCGCCGATACGCAGCGTCAGGTCGAGCACGCGCGGGACGGCCGGACCGGCGTCGTCCTCCTTCTGTACGGGCTCGGGCGCCGGACGCTCCGTCACCGGCATCCGCAGCATCGTGCGCATGCGGTCCTGCCAGGGCGCGTCCTTGGTCAGCCGGACCACCGGCATGCCGCCGGGCGGGGTGAAGGCGGGCGGCGCGTGCTGGGCGCTGTAGGTGCGCGGGGTGCTGAACGCCGAACCCTCGGTGTCGCCGGGAACCGTGTGCGGGGCGTCGAGGCCCTTGGGGAGGGCGAACTCCGACGTCGTCGACGACTCGTCCTCGACCACCGGGGCCTGCGGCGCCACCACCCCGGCCGGCGGGGCGAACGCGCTCCTCGCCTCGTCCGACTGCGGTTTGCGGTCTTCCGCCTCCGGGTCCGCCACCAACTGCCGCCTTGCCTTCCGTGCCGTGCGCGTACGTCGTATGCGTACGTCCCGTACGCCTCACGCGTACCTTCCGTAGGCCTCAGTATGCGTACGGATACGCGAACGGGCCGTGCGGCCCTGAACAGGGTCGCACGGCCCGGACGATGAGAAGAGGCAGGTCAGTGACCGCCCGACTCCTTGAAGCGCTTGTAGGAACGCTCGATCTCGGCCTCGGCGTCGGTGCGGCCGACCCAGTTGGCGCCCTCGACGGACTTGCCGGGCTCCAGGTCCTTGTAGACCTCGAAGAAGTGCTGGATCTCCAGGCGGTCGAACTCCGACACGTGGTGGATGTCGCGCAGGTGCTCCACGCGCGGGTCGTGCGCCGGGACGCACAGCAGCTTGTCGTCGCCGCCGGCCTCGTCGGTCATGCGGAACATGCCGATCGTGCGGCACTGGATGAGGCAGCCCGGGAAGGTCGGCTCGTCCAGGATGACCAGCGCGTCCAGCGGGTCGCCGTCCTCGCCGAGGGTGTTCTCGACGAAGCCGTAGTCGGCCGGGTAGCTGGTCGAGGTGAAGAGTCGACGGTCCAGGCGGATCCGACCGGTCTCGTGGTCCACCTCGTACTTGTTCCGCGAACCCTTCGGAATCTCGATCGTGACGTCGAACTCCACCGGTGGCTCCTCCATGATCAGCACATAGTTCTGGTGGTTAAGTGTCCCTCACGCAGGTGTGTGATCGCGAAAGGGGCTGGTGGTCGTGCCAGAGCTGAGGGCCTGGCGGGCCGCGAGACCGCACGTGGTGCGGGTCGCGCGGACCGTGAAACCGCACGTCGTGCGGGTCACCCGAGCCGTCCGGCCGCGCCCCGTGAAGGTGACGACTCTGCAGCTCACAGCCGTCTCCGCCACCGTGGGCCTGGCGCTCGCGGCCGCGGTGGCGACCGCCGCCGGTCCCTGGGACTCCTCGGGTCAGCGTACGGCGGAGCGCGACTGGGCCGCATCGCGGCCCGGACAGGGTGGCGCAGATCACGGCCGTGATCCGGGAGCGGCGGCGGGCGGACCCCGCCCCGCGCCCAGCGCCGCGTCCGTCCTGGCGGGCCTCGGCGGCGCCACCGTCTCGGCGCCCGCGCCCGCCGAGAGGGCCCTCGCGGACGTCCTGGACCCGCTCCTGAAGGATCCGTCGCTCGGCACGCGGCACTCGGCCGCCGTCGTGGACCTCGCGACCGGCAGACGGCTGTACGGCACGGGCTCCGCCGACGCGCTGACCCCGGCCTCCACCACGAAGATCGCCACCGCCGTCGCCGCCCTCACCGCGGCCGGCGCCGACCACCGCATCACCACCCGCGCCGCCCTGGAGCCGGACACCGGCGAGGTCGTGCTCGTGGGCGGCGGCGACCCGACCCTGACCGCCCGGAAGAAGCGCGACGGGGACTGGGCGAGCCTGCGCACCCTGGCCGCCCGTACCGCCCGCGCCCTGGAGGCGCGCAAGCTGGACGAGGTCACGCTCTCCTACGACACCTCGCTGTACGCGGGCCCGGGGCAGCCGCCCGCCGGGGTCGAGGGCAACATCGCGCAGGTCACCCCGCTGATGGTCGACGAGGGCCGCCTCGACGACTCCACCAGCGGCGCCGCGGGGCGCAGCCCCGACCCGGCGGCCGACGCCGCCCGGAAGTTCGCCGGACTCCTGAAGGACGAGGGCATCAGGACGACGTCCCCCGGCCCCTCCAAGGCCACCGGCCGCTCGAAGCCCCTCGCCGAGGTCCAGTCCCCGCCGCTGTCCGCCCTCGTCGAGCGGATGCTCACCAACAGCGACAACGACATCGCCGAGGCCCTCGCCCGGCAGACGGCCCTCGCCGCGGGCGAACCGGCGAGCTTCGCGGGCGGCGCGACCGCGATCCGCGCCCAGCTGAAGAAACTGGACATTCCGCTGAGGGACGCCGTTTTCGCGGACGGAAGTGGCCTGAATCGTTCGGACAAGCTCTCGGCCGACCTGCTGACCGCCCTGCTGGCCAAGGCCGGTGACCCCGCCCACCCCGAACTGCGCCCCGCCCTCACCGGACTTCCCGTCGCGGGATTCACGGGCACCCTCAGCCAGCGCTACGCCGACGGCGCGGTCCGGCCGGCCACCGGCGTCGTACGTGCCAAGACCGGCACGCTGACGGGCGTCAACGCGCTGGCCGGCACGGTGGTCGACACCGACGGCAGGCTGCTGGCCTTCGCCTTCCTCGCCGACGGCACCACGGACCGCACCACCGCCCAGACGGCCCTGGACCGCACCGCGTCCGCGCTGGCGGCGTGCGGCTGCCGCTGAGACCCGTCCGGCGGCGCCCGCGAACGGGCGGGACGACCGTGCCGGGCAGGCGCCACGGGGTGTCCGGAAGCCGCTTCGCCCCTGCCGTCCCGGGGCCACCGGCCGCCCCGCCGGCCCCACGCGGGACGCACACCCGGCGTCTCACCCCTCACCGCGGCCGGACGCCCTCACGTACGGTTGACGCATGACGAGCATCGGTGGTGCCGAGATGGTCGACTGGAATCTCGCGGTGGCGACCGCGACCCGGCTCGTGAGGCCGGGCCCCGAGGTGAGCCGCGACGAGGCCCGGGCCGTCGTCGCGGAGCTGCGGCGGCACGCGAAGGCCTCGGAGGAGCACGTCCGGGGATTCACTCGTCTGGGTGAGGACGGGGTGCACGACACCCCCGTGCTCGTCGTCGACCGCCCCGGCTGGGTCCGGGCGAACGTCGCCGGATTCCGGGAACTCCTCAAGCCGCTTCTCGACAAGATGCAGGAGCGGCGCGGCAGTTCGCCGGGCGGAGCCGTCTTCGGCGCCGTCGGCGGCAAGGTGACCGGCGTCGAGCTGGGCATGCTCCTGTCGTTCCTGTCCTCGCGGGTCCTCGGGCAGTACGAGACCTTCGCCCCGGCGACGCGCGACCTCCCGGCCGGGGGGAACGGCGGCGGCAGGCTCCTGCTGGTCGCCCCCAACATCGTGCACGTCGAGCGGGAACTCGACGTCCAGCCCCACGACTTCCGGCTGTGGGTCTGCCTGCACGAGGAGACCCACCGCACCCAGTTCACGGCCGTGCCCTGGCTGCGCGACCACCTCGAGGGCGAAATCCAGTCTTTCTTGGCGGAGACCGAGGTCGACCCCATGACGGTCCTGGAGCGGATCAGGGAGGCCGCCCAGTCCCTCGCGGGCGGGCGCCCCGAGGGCGAGGAGGGCGAGGACGGCCGGTCCCTCGTGGAACTGGTGCAGACGCCGGCCCAGCGAGAGATCCTCGGCCGCCTCACCGCCGTGATGTCCCTGCTCGAAGGTCACGCCGACTTCGTCATGGACGGCGTCGGCCCCGCCGTCGTCCCGTCCGTCGCCGAGATCCGCGAGAAGTTCCAGCAGCGCCGGGCCAAGGGCGCCTCCCGCCTGGACCTGGCCCTGCGCAAGCTGCTCGGCCTGGACGCCAAACTCAGGCAGTACCGCGACGGCGAGCGGTTCGTGCGCGCCGTGGTCGACGAGGTGGGCATGGACGGCTTCAACCGTGTGTGGACCTCCCCGAACACCCTCCCGACCAAGGCGGAGATCTCCAAACCGGCGGACTGGGTCACTCGGGTGCACCGCAAACCGGAGTCGTGAAGCGCCCCGCGGGGTCGTGAGACGAATCCGGCCGACGGCAGGTGAACGCCCCTTCAATCACCCGTCCGAGGGACCGTGGGGCATGAGTAGGCGTGCAATGCTCGGGGAACGGCCCGGTTCTGTCACCATCTACACACTCTGAGTGACCGACACCGGGTTCACCCCCCGAAAACTTCATGAAGGGAACCGGACATGGGTCCCCATCCTGCGGTCGCGGCGATACGCCTGGCGGTTCGCCGCGTACTCCACGACATCCTCACCGAGCACACACCCTCCCCGGGCGCCGGGCGTACGCCCGCCTCCTGCGCCGGGTGCGCGCCCGCAACCACCGCCGTACGCCCCGCCGTCACCGGCGAGCGCGTACCGGCCCCCGCATCCCGGCGCGGGCGCACCACCGGCGCGTCCCCGGACACCCCGCACGAACAGCCGCCGCCCCTCGTCCTCGTCGCGTGCTCCGGCGGCGCCGACTCCATGGCGCTCGCCTCCGCCCTCGCCTTCGAGGCCCCCAGACTCGGCATCCGCGCCGGCGGCATCACCGTCGACCACGGACTGCAGCCCGGCTCCGACCTGCGCGCCGACGAGGTCGTCCTGCGCCTGACCGAGCTCGGCCTCGGCCCCGCGGAGTCCGTCGCCGTCACCGTCGGCCGCGAAGGCGGGCCCGAAGCGGCCGCCCGCGACGCCCGGTACGCCGCCCTGGACGCCGCCGCCGAACGCCACGGGGCCGCCGCGGTCCTGCTCGGCCACACCCGCGACGACCAGGCCGAGACCGTCCTGCTCGGCCTCGCCCGCGGCTCCGGCATCCGCTCCCTGTCCGGAATGGCCGCGGTCTCGGGGGCCGACGGCCGTTACCGGCGCCCCTTCCTGCACCTCGACCGGCAGACCGCCCGCAAGGCCTGCATGGTCCAGTCGCTCCCGGTCTGGGACGACCCGCACAACGCCGACCCCGCCTACACGCGCTCCCGGCTGCGCCACGAGGGCCTGCCCGCGCTGGAGAAGGCGCTCGGCAAAGGAGTCGTCGAGGCGCTCGCCCGTACGGCCCAGCTCTCGCGCGACGACGCCGACGCCCTCGACTCCTGGGCCCGCCAGGCCGAGGCCTCCGTACGCGACGCCTCCGGCCTCCTGGAGTGCGCCAAGCTCTACGCCCTGCCGCCCGCCGTACGCCGCCGCATCCTGCGCCGTGCCGCCATCGAGGCGGGCGCACCCGCCGGTTCGCTCTTCGCCCGGCACGTCGAGGAGATGGACCGGCTGATCACCGGATGGCGCGGTCAGGGGGCCATCAATCTCCCGGGCAAAGTCGTCGCCCGTCGGCAGGGTGGCAGACTGGTGATCCGGCAAGGCTGAAACCGGACCCTCCGCCGGGGCCGCTCCAATGGCTCCTGGGGACCGCTTACGCGGGGTGTGGGCGGTCCGAGCGGCCGTTGGGACGGACGACCGAAAGTGATGCGGGTGGACGCGAAAGACATGGGCACCGACCTCAAGTCGGTGCTCATCACCAAGGAAGAGATCGACGCGAAGCTGGCCGAGCTGGCCGCGAAGATCGACGCGGAGTACGCGGGCAAGGACCTGCTGATCGTCGGAGTGCTCAAGGGCGCGGTGATGGTCATGGCGGACCTGGCGCGTGCGCTGTCCACCCCCGTCACGATGGACTGGATGGCCGTGTCCTCGTACGGCGCGGGCACCCAGTCCTCCGGTGTGGTGCGGATCCTCAAGGACCTCGACACCGACATCAAGGGCAAGCACGTCCTGATCGTCGAGGACATCATCGACTCGGGACTGACCCTGTCCTGGCTGATCTCCAACCTCGGCTCCCGCGAGCCGGCCTCCCTCAAGGTGTGCACGCTGCTGCGCAAGCCGGAGGCGGCCAAGGTCGCGATCGACGTGGAGTGGGTCGGCTTCGACATCCCGAACGAGTTCGTGATCGGCTACGGCCTCGACTACGCCGAGAAGTACCGCAATCTCCCGTTCGTGGGTACGCTCGCGCCCCATGTCTACGGCGGCTGAGCGAGCGGGCCACCGGTCTTCGTAAGACGATCGGGAACCCCAGCGGGTTTCACGGCGTTGGAGCATGCGTGGACGGGATTGTCAGTCGTCCCCTGCGTCTTCGGGTGACAATGCTGGGGTACCGTCCGAAGAACAGTCTTTACAAGTCTTTGTCAAACTCACTATGGCAGGAGGGACGGGGCGGCTCCGCTCCGTATGGATGGACGTGAAGCGATACTTCCGTGGGCCGGTCATGTGGATCGTGCTGGCCGTCCTTGCCGTGGTCGTGTTGATGCAGGTCGTCGGCTCGTCCGGCGGCTACAAGACAGTGGACACCGGCCAGGTCGTCCGAGCGATCAATGAGAACAAGGTCGAGTCGGCCAAGATCACCACCGGCGACGAGCAGGTCATCAAGGTCTCGCTCAAGGACGGCGAAAAGGTCGACGGCAGCTCGAAGATCCAGGCGAGCTACATCGGCGACCAGGGCGTGAGCCTCGCCGGCACCCTTCAGGACAAATACCAGAACAAGCAGATTCCGGACGGCTACACCGTCTCGCCGTCCAAGCAGAACCCGTTCGTCGGCATCCTGCTGTCCCTGCTTCCCTTCGTACTCATCGTCGTCGTCTTCCTGTTCCTGATGAACCAGATGCAGGGCGGCGGCTCCCGGGTCATGAACTTCGGGAAGTCCAAGGCGAAGCTCATCACCAAGGACACCCCGAAGACGACGTTCTCGGACGTCGCGGGCTCGGACGAGGCGGTCGAGGAACTCCACGAGATCAAGGAGTTCCTCCAGGAGCCGGCGAAGTTCCAGGCCGTCGGGGCGAAGATCCCCAAGGGCGTGCTCCTCTACGGGCCTCCTGGAACCGGCAAGACGCTGCTCGCCCGCGCCGTCGCGGGTGAGGCGGGCGTGCCCTTCTACTCGATCTCGGGTTCCGACTTCGTCGAGATGTTCGTCGGTGTCGGTGCCTCCCGGGTCCGTGACCTGTTCGAGCAGGCCAAGGCGAACGCCCCGGCGATCGTCTTCGTCGACGAGATCGACGCGGTCGGCCGCCATCGCGGCGCCGGCCTCGGCGGCGGTCACGACGAGCGCGAGCAGACGCTGAACCAGCTGCTCGTCGAGATGGACGGCTTCGACGTCAAGGGCGGCGTGATCCTCATCGCCGCGACGAACCGGCCCGACATCCTCGACCCGGCGCTGCTGCGTCCCGGCCGTTTCGACCGCCAGATCGCGGTCGACCGCCCGGACATGCAGGGCCGTCTGGAGATCCTCAAGGTCCACCAGAAGGGCAAGCCGGTCGCCCCGGACGTCGATCTGTCGGCCGTCGCGCGCCGCACCCCGGGCTTCACCGGTGCGGACCTGGCGAACGTGCTGAACGAGGCCGCGCTCCTCACCGCGCGCAGCAACCAGAAGCTGATCGACAACAACATGCTCGACGAGGCGATCGACCGTGTGGTCGCGGGCCCGCAGAAGCGGACCCGGATCATGTCGGACAAGGAGAAGAAGATCACCGCGTACCACGAGGGCGGTCACGCCCTGGTCGCGGCGGCGTCTCCGAACTCCGACCCGGTGCACAAGATCACCATCCTGTCGCGCGGCCGGGCCCTCGGTTACACGATGGTCCTGCCGGACGAGGACAAGTACTCCACCACGCGCAACGAGATGCTCGACCAGCTCGCGTACATGCTGGGCGGCCGCGCCGCGGAGGAGCTGGTCTTCCACGACCCGACCACGGGCGCGGCGAACGACATCGAGAAGGCCACCGCGACGGCCCGCGCGATGGTCACGCAGTACGGCATGACCGAGCGTCTGGGCGCGATCAAGTTCGGCGGCGACAACACCGAGCCGTTCCTCGGCCGGGAGATGGCGCACCAGCGCGACTACTCGGAAGAGGTCGCCGCGCTCGTCGACGAAGAGGTCAAGAAGCTCATCGAGAACGCGCACAACGAGGCCTGGGAGATCCTGGTCGAGAACCGCGACGTCCTCGACAACCTGGTGCTTCAGCTGCTGGAGAAGGAGACGCTGGGCAAGGAGCAGATCGCCGAGATCTTCGCTCCGATCGTCAAGCGTCCGGCCCGCCCCGCGTGGACCGGTTCCTCCCGGCGCACGCCGTCCACCCGCCCGCCGGTGCTCTCCCCCAAGGAGCTGTCGCTGACGAACGGGGCGAACGGGGCCTCGGCCACGATCGCCAGCGCGACGGAGTCCGTCCCCTCGACGGAGACCGCCCCGGAGGAGCGCCCCGAGAGCTGATCGTTACGGCTCCCGGAGCTCTCACCAGGCCCGGAATGGATGCCGTGCCCCCCTGGTTCTAGCCTGGGGGGTACGGCATTTCTTATGCCCGGATGTCCGACGCGTCGACTGTCACGCGTGAGAGGCCAAGGAACGAGGAACAGATGACCGACCCCGTGACGCTGGACGGCGAGGGCGCGATCGGCGTGTTCGACGAGAAGCGCGCCGAGAACGCCGTGCGCGAGCTGTTGATCGCGGTCGGCGAGGACCCGGACCGCGAGGGCCTGCGCGAGACGCCGGGGCGGGTCGCCCGGGCCTACCGGGAGATATTCGCGGGACTGTGGCAGAAGCCCGAGGACGTGCTCACGACGACGTTCGACCTGGGGCACGACGAGATGGTCCTGGTGAAGGACATCGAGGTGCTCAGCTCCTGCGAGCACCACCTCGTGCCGTTCGTCGGGGTGGCCCACGTCGGGTACATCCCGTCCGTGGACGGCAAGATCACGGGCCTGTCGAAGCTGGCCCGGCTGGTGGACGTCTACGCACGCCGCCCGCAGGTGCAGGAGCGGCTGACGACGCAGGTCGCGGACTCGCTGATGGAGATCCTGGAGCCGCGCGGGGTGATCGTCGTCGTGGAGTGCGAGCACATGTGCATGTCCATGCGGGGTGTGCGCAAGCCGGGGGCCAAGACCATCACGTCGGCGGTGCGGGGGCAGCTCCGTGACCCGGCCACCCGCAACGAGGCGATGAGCCTGATCATGGCCCGCTGAAGCCCGGCCGACCGCACATCGGCCGCCGACCGGCCATTCGCCGCCTGTCCGGCCGTCCGCCGTCTGTCCGGTCCGTGGGGGCCCGGACAGGCGGGACGACAGGTTCGGGGTCGGGAACTGCCTAGGCGGCCGGGGCCGTCCCGCCGTTCTCGTCGTCGTCCTCCGGGAGCTTGCAGACGCGCTCCAGGAAGAAGGCGGCCGCTATCACGCCGATCCCGGCGACGACGGAGAAGCCCGCGTAGATCGCCTGGTCGCGGCGGGCGGGGACCTCCAGGGATTCGAGCAGGAAGACGCCCGTGCCGCCGTACATCCCGGAGACCAGGGCGGCCACCAGGGCGCTCGCCTGGCCGAAGACGACCGCGCGGGCCGCCATCAGTGGGTCGACGCCCTTGGCGCCGGGGCGGCGCTCGCGCTGGGCCTTGAGCCGGCCGCGCAGCGAGAGCGCCGTGGCCAGCAGCACGACGGCGATCAGGGCGAGGACGACGGGGGCGGCCAGCGGGACCCGGGGGAGGGTCCCCACCGCGTTCCACAGGCGGGCGCCCGCCCAGGACAGGACGCCGGCCACGACGAACACGGCGGCCAGCGTCCTGATGCGCAGCTGTTTCACGTTGCCCCTTCGGTAAGCCGGCCTTGGTCGGTCGTCCTGACCTTAACGACTACTCGGGCAGCCGGAGTTCCAGGTCGGCGCGGGGCGTCACACCGTCTCGGGTGACGGCGTCGAGAAGTCCGGCCACCGGGCCGTGACCGGGCAACTGGGCCTCGGGGTCCACGTCGTGCCAGGGGGCGAGGACGAACGCGCGCTCGTGGGCCCGCGGGTGGGGGAGCGTCAGCACCGGGTCGTCGGAGACGACACCGTCGTACGCGATGATGTCCACGTCGATCGTGCGCGGCCCCCAGCGCTCGTCGCGGACGCGGTTGAAGGCCTCCTCCACGGCGTGCGCGCGCTCCAGCAGGGACGAGGGCGGCAGGGTGGTCTTGAGGACCACGACCGCGTTGAAGTAGCTCGGCTGGCTGCCGGGGGCGACTCCCCAGGGCTCGGTCTCGTAGACCGGGGAGACCGCTTTGACGCGGACGCCCGGGGTGTCCTCCAGGGCGTCGACGGCTCCCTGGAGGGTCTCCAGGCGGTTGCCCAGGTTCGCGCCGAGGGAGATCACCGCACGCTTGGGGTTGCTCAGCGTCGTGTCGGCGGCGTCCACCCGCTCGACGACGGAGGGCGGCACCGGCTGGACGGTCGGGTCGCTCTGACCCCCGGTGAAGAAGGCGGTCATACTCGGCTCCGGGTGATGGTGACGGTCACGTCGTCGAAGGGGACGGTGATCGGCGCGTCCGGCTTGTGGACGCAGACCTCGACCTCCTGGACCGCTTCGTGCTTCAGGCATGTCTGGGCGATGCGCTCGGCGAGCGTCTCGATGAGGTCGACGGGCTCGCCCTCGACGACGGCGACGACCTCCTCCGCGACGATGCCGTAGTGCACGGTCTTCGTCAGGTCGTCCTCGGCCGCGGCCGGCCGGGTGTCCAGGCCGAGCGTCAGGTCCACGATGAACGTCTGGCCCTCTTCGCGCTCCCTGGGGAAGACGCCGTGGTTCCCACGGGCCTTCAGGCCGCGCAGCGCGACACGATCCACGCGAATCACTCCTGCAATCGTCGGTAGCGGCGGGTGCGTACCGAGTGCGGTCGGCACACCAGCCTCGGGTGAATCTACCTGCGGGCACCGACAGCGCTCGGCCACGGGTGGGACACCGGTGTGGGGCGGACAGGCCTTCACCGGATGTTTCCCATGGGGAACACGGCGGCTCACGGGTTGGTAGCCGCCCCTACCCAGGGCCCGGTGGAACCAACCGCTGGAGCGCGCCTACCCACTCAACCGGGTGTGTCCTCACCCTCGTCGTCATCGGATTCGGCCAGGACGGGCGAGGCGTGGTGCGACCAGAGCTTCCAGCCGTCGGGTGTGCGGTGGAACACGTTGGTGGCGACGACGAGCTGGCCCACCAGCGGGCCCAGTTCGTCGCTGTCCTCCGGCGGCGGACCGCCGCTGAGGATGTTCTCCGTGCAGGTCACCAAAGCGGTGTCGCCGGTGACGGAGACGTGCACGTCGGTGAGGAAGAACTGGATGTACTCGGTGTTCGCCATGATCAGCGCGTACGACCTGAGGACCTCGCCGCGGCCGAAGAGCACCGGCCAGCCGGGGTGCACGCAGGAGATGACCGCGGCGTCCGCCGGGTCGTGGACGTCCTCGTCGATGCCGAGGTCGGCCGGCGTGATCCACAGGGAGGACAGCTCCTCGAAGTCGCCCCGCTCCATCGCCTCGTAGTACGCGGTGTTGGCGAGCTCGACCTGCTCGACGTCGATGTGCGGGGCGTTCACCGGTCTCCTTCCCCGTCCAGCTCGCGGGGGCCGGGGACCTGGGCCGCGGCGGTGCCGGCGGCACGGGCACCCTCGACGGCCCGGGCCACCCGGACCGCGTCGGCGGTGGCCCGCACCTCGTGCACGCGCACCGCCCAGGCGCCCTGCTGGGCGGCGAGCGCGGAGACGGCCGCGGTGGCGGCGTCCCGTTCCCGGGCGGGCGGCGGGGCGCCCTCGGGGCCCGCGAGGACCCGGCCGAGGAAACGCTTGCGGGAGGCGGCGACGAGCAGCGGGTGGCCGAGGGCGCGCAACCGGTCGAGGTGGGCCAGGAGGGTCAGGTCGTGCTCCGCCTCCTTGGAGAAGCCGAGGCCGGGGTCGACGACGATCCGGTCGGGGGCGATGCCGCCCGCCAGGACGGCCTCCACGCGCGCGTGCAGTTCGTCGACGACCTCGGAGACGACGTCCTCGTAGGAGCCCTTGACGTTGCCGCCCGCGAGGAAGCCGCGCCAGTGCATCACCACGAAGGGGGCTCCGGCGGCGGCGACGACCGGGATCATCGCGGGGTCGGCGAGGCCGCCGCTGACGTCGTTCACGAGGGCGGCCCCGGCGGCGAGGGACCGCTCGGCGACGGAGGCGCGCATGGTGTCGACGGAGACGGTGACCCCCTCGGAGGCCAGTCCGCGCACGACCGGGATGACGCGCCGCAGTTCCTCGGCCTCGTCGACGCGGGTGGCGCCGGGGCGGGTCGACTCACCGCCGACGTCCACCAGGTCGGCGCCCTCGGCGACCAGGCCGAGACCGTGCTTGACGGCGGCCGTCGTGTCGAACCAGCGGCCTCCGTCGGAGAAGGAGTCGGGCGTCACGTTGACGACCCCCATCACCGCGCAGCGGTCCCATGCCGGCAGTCCCGCCACTTCGCCGCGCCCGCTCTTCGTGCTCATGCGTCCAGCCTAGGGGGTGTCGTTCGGATCCCCCCTGGCCCGGGACGCCCGGTACGGCCCCTGGCGGCGCCGTGACAGGACCCGGTCGCGCCCGGTACGTAGGTCGCGCGCCGTCCGTGAGGCACTCCGCCGTACGCGGTGGCCGGATCCGAAGTGATCCACCCGACACCCCTCGGCTCGGCCGGGGCGACTCGGCGGCGCGGGCGCAGACCTCGTCCCGGGCCCGTGGGCGGCTGCTACGCCGCTCTGATCTCGCGTTCCGTGACGCCGTGCGGGCACGGGCGGGGGGCCGCGGCGCGGCGGCGCAGCAGCCGGGGCAGGGCGAGCTGCACGAAGCCCTCCGCCTGCATGGCCGCGAGGCCGATCCGCGGCAGCTCCCCGGAGGAGCGGTAGACGACGAAACGGGGTTCCCAGCGGGGACGGAACTTCGCGTTGAACTTGTACAGGGACTCGATCTGGAACCAGCGGGAGAGGAAGACCAGCAGGCCGCGCCAGGCGCGCAGCACCGGACCGGCCCCGATCTTCTCGCCGCGGGCGAGGGCGGAGCGGAACATCGCGAAGTTCAGCGAGACCCGGGCGACGCCGAGCCGGGGGGCCGCCTGGAGGGCGGCCACGATGAGGAGTTCGTTCATGCCGGGGTCGGCCGAGCGGTCGCGCCGCATGAGGTCGAGGGAGACGCCGTCGGCGCCCCACGGGACGAAGTGCAGGACGGCCTTGAGATCGCCGTACGGACCCGGCTCGGCGTCGGCCCGGTGGGCGGTGGCGATCAGGCAGTCCCCGTCGGCGGGGTCGCCGATGCGGCCGAGCGCCATCGAGAAGCCGCGTTCGGTGTCGGTGCCGCGCCAGTCCTCGGCCGCGCGCCGTATCCGGTCGAGTTCGCCCTCGCCGAGGTCACGCACGCGCCGTACCCGGGTCTCGTAACCGGCCCGCTCGATGCGCTTCACCATCTGGCGCACATTGCGCATCGCGCGCCCGCCGAGGCTGAAATCCGCCACGTCCACCACCGCCTCGTCCCCCAGTTCGAGGGCGTCGAGGCCGGTCTCGCGCGTCCACACCTCGCCGCCCGTCTCCGAGCAGCCCATGACGGCGGGCGTCCAGGAGTGGGCCTTCGCCTCGTCCATGAAGCGCTCGATGGCGCCGGGCCAGGCCTCGACGTCGCCGATCGGGTCGCCGCTCGCGAGCATCACGCCCGAGACGACGCGGTAGGTGACCGCCGCCTTGCCGCTGGGGGAGAAGACGACGGCCTTGTCGCGGCGGAGGGCGAAGTGGCCGAGCGAGTCGCGGCCGCCGTGCCTCTCCAGCAGGGCGCGCAGCCGGCTCTCGTCGTCGGGGGTCAGCCGCGCGGCCGGGTGTTCGGGACGGAAGGCCAGGTAGACCGTGGTGACCGCGGTCAGGAGGCCGAGGGCGCCGAGGGAGAAGGCGACCGTCCAGGAGGTGGGCCCGGTGTAGTCGACGGGGCCCGAGAAGCCGAACAGGCCGTAGAGCACGTGCTGGATGCGGTCGGCGAGGCTGGGGTCGCCGGTCATCCGGTCGGAGTGGACGCTCACGATGACCAGCCCGAGGACCAGGGAACCGGCGCCCATGAGCACGAAGTTGGCCAGCGCGCGCCAGCGGCTGCGCGGGTCGGGCAGGGCGGCGAACTCACTCCGGTGGCGCAGCAGCGGCGCGAGCAGGGCGAGCGAGATGACGACGCCGACGAGGGAGTGGCGGTACGCGAACTGGGCGAGGGCACCGGCCGGCAGGAGGACGACGGCGGCCCGCCACGCCCGGCGTTTGTGCCGGCGCAGGCCGTGCGCGAGGAGCAGCAGGAGCACGCCGGCGCTGAGCGACAGGGCGGCGGCGAACGGGCCGAGCGCGCCCGGCAGTACCTCGGCGACGCTGTGCATGCGGCTGTGCCGGAAGCGGGGGAAGACACCGGCGCAGACGTCCAGGAGTCCCACCAGGGTGCAGGCTCGGGCGACCAGCGCGGGGGCCGCCTCGGGGCTCGGGCCGCGCAGCAGACGCCGTGCCCGGCCCGGTCGGTCCGGAACCCCACCCGACAATTCGCCATCTATCCTGACAGACATCGCATCCCGTAGTTCCGCGAGAGACCGTGAATCCGGTGCCAATCCGGCATCCGGCGACATTGCGCCCTCTAGGACGGTGTCGTGGGGAGAGAGGTTCACTCCCTTCCGGAAAGCCGTTTCAAAAGGCAGGGAAAGTCCCGGGCAAGCGTTCGCGAAGGAGCGTCGCGCGAGCCCGGGACCGGAAAGCGCAGGCAGGAAGAGCCCATGGGTCTCACGAGCAACAAGGTGCTGGTGCTGGCGGTCTCGTCCGCCGTGCTGCTGTTCGTCGGCACGGTGTGGCTGTGGCCGCGGCTGGCGCGCCGCACCTGGCGGGCCGTCGGCGGCCGGGTCGGACTGCTGCTCGCCACGCAGGTCGCGGTCCTCGCCTCGATCGGGCTCAGCACCAACCAGGCCTTCGGCTTCTACGCCAGTTGGGCGGATCTGTTCGGCCGGGAGAGCGGACAGGGCGTGGTCGTCGACCACGGCACCGGCGGGGCCGGCGGCGGGCCCCTCAGGGTCACCGGCACCCAGCAGGTGAACGTGTCCGGCGGGGCGCGCCCGCGGATCGGCGGCCAGATCCAGAAGGTCGCCCTCGTCGGCCGTACGACGCACATCGCCACGCCCGCGTACGTCTATCTGCCGCCGGAGTACTTCCAGCGGCAGTACCGCACCCGGACCTTCCCGGCGGTCACGGTCCTCACCGGCTACCCGGGCACGGCCGAGGCCCTCATCAAGGGCCTGCACTACCCGCAGACGGCGCACGCGCTGGCCAAGGACGGGAAGATCCAGCCGATGATCCTGGTCATGCTGCGGCCGACGGTGGCGCCGCCGCGGGACACGGAGTGCGTGGACGTCCCAGACGGCCCGCAGGCCGAGTCCTTCTTCGCCAAGGACCTCCCGGACGCCGTGGCGGCGCACTACCGGGTGGGCCGGAAGCCGGGCAGCTGGGGTGTCGTCGGCGACTCCACGGGCGGGTACTGCGCGCTGAAGCTCGCCGTCCACCACCCCGGGACCTACGCGGCCGGTGCGGGTCTGTCGCCGTACTACGCGGCGCCGAACGACGCCACCACCGGCGACCTCTTCCACGGGGACCGGGCGCTGCGCGACCACGCCGACCTGTGGTGGTACCTCAAGCACCGGCCCGCGCCCGACACCTCACTGCTCGTCACCAGCAGCAGGCAGGGGGAGACGAACTACCGGGACACGCTGAGGTTCATAGAGCTGGTGAAGTCGAGGCGGCCGACGCGGATCTCGTCGGTCATCCTCGACAGCGGCGGCCACAACTTCAACACCTGGCGGCGCGAGATCCCGGGCACCCTCCAGTGGCTCAGCGGACGGCTGAGCGACCGCTGAACCCGCGTCAGGACGGCCGCCCGCGCGCGGGGGCGGCACGGACGACGCCTGCCTAGGAGCCGCTGACCGTCTCCAGGTCGACGTCCGCGCGGGCGATGTCCTGGGCGTCCGCGGCCGTGGAGCGGCGCAGCGCCTCGTGCAGCCGGGCCGGGGTGAGCACGCCGAGGAACCGGCCCTCGCTGTTCCCGTCGATGACGGCGATCCAGCCGGCGTCGTGCTGGAGCATCGTCGAGAACGCCTGCTTGAGGGACGCGCCGACCGGCAGCCACGCCTCCATCCGGCGGGCGTGCTCCCGGACCGTGCCGGTCCGCCCGTTCGCGTGCTCGGCGGAGATCCAGCCGTGCAGGTCCCCCTGAGCGTCCAGGACCACCGCCCAGCGCGCGTCGAGCTTCCTCGGCAGCGGGTCGTCGAGGCGCACCACCGGCGGCTGTTCGAGGTCGCTCTCCTCGATGGGTGTCACGGACAGCCGCTTCAGGCCGCGGTCGGCACCCACGAAGTCGGCCACGTACGGGGTCGCCGGAGCGCCCAGGACGGCGGACGGGGTGTCGAACTGCTCGATGCGGCCGGCGCCGTAGACGGCGATGCGGTCGCCGAGGCGTACGGCCTCCTCGATGTCGTGCGTGACGAACAGCACGGTCTTGCGCACGGACTGCTGGAGCCTCAGGAACTCGTTCTGGAGGTGCTCGCGCACCACCGGGTCGACCGCGCCGAACGGCTCGTCCATGAGCAGGACGGGCGGGTCCGCGGCCAGGGCCCGGGCGACGCCGACGCGCTGGCGCTGGCCGCCGGAGAGCTGCTCGGGGTAGCGGTCGCCGTAGACGGCGGGGTCGAGGCCGACCAGGTCGAGCAGTTCGGCCGCGCGCTCCCGGGCCTTGGCACGCTTGACGCCGAGCAGGTGCGGGACCGTCGCCGTGTTGTCGAGGACCGTCTTGTGCGGGAAGAGGCCGACCTGCTGGATGACGTAGCCGATACGGCGGCGGAGCTGGACGGGATCGATGTCCGCTATGTCGTCGCCGTCGAGGAATATCCGCCCGCTCGACGGTTCGATGAGGCGGTTCACCATCTTCATGGTGGTGGTCTTGCCGCAGCCCGAGGGGCCGACCAGCGTGACCAGTTCGCCCTCGGCGACCTCGAAGGACAGGTCGTCGACGGCGGTGGTGCCGTCCGCGTACCGCTTGGTGACGTTCTCGAACCGGATCATGGCTCCCCATTGTGGCCGCGGACGGCGGGTGTTGTGTGAAGGCAGTGTTTCGCTCGTACGGCGACTCTCGGCCATTGTCGGTGGTGGGCGTTAGGGTCGCCAGCAAGTCAAAACGATGTGCGGGTGCGCGGTCCACTGACATACGTTCGGTGATCCGGGGGAGGTGAGGCGGGTGAGCGAGCAGAACTGCCTGGTGGCGAACGACTGGATCTGCGGGGAGTACGTCCGCTCCCGCAGCCAGGAGTTGATCGACGCCACGGTGCAGCACGTGTGGATCACGGTGGCCTCGGTGGCCATCGGCGTCCTCGTGGCCTTTCCGCTGGCCCTGCTGGCCCGGCGCTTCCGCACCGTCGCCGGCCCGATCCTCGGTCTGACGACCGTCCTGTACTCGGTGCCCTCGCTCGCGATGTTCTCGCTGCTGCTGCCCGTGTTCGGGCTCTCGGCCGCCCTGGTCGTCACCGGACTCGTCCTGTACTCGCTCACGATCCTCGTGCGGAACATCCTCGCGGGACTCCAGTCCGTCCCCGAGGAGGCCCGCGAGGCCGCCAGGGGTCTGGGGTACGGCTCGGGGCGGCTGCTGTGGGAGGTGGAGCTGCCGCTGGCGCTGCCCTCGGTGCTGGCCGGCGTGCGCATCGCCACCGTCTCCACCGTGGCCCTGACGACGGTGGGGTACATCGTCGACTACGGCGGGCTCGGCACGCTGATCGTCAGCGGGCTGCGCAGCGACTTCAAGGCGCAGGTGCTCACCGCGTCCGTGATCTGCGTGCTGCTCGCCCTGGTGGCCGACCTGCTGCTGCTCGGCCTCCAGCGGCTGCTGACCCCCTGGACGCGGGCGACCCGCGCTCCCCGGACACGGCGGCGTCCGGCCCCGGCGAAGGTGGCTGAGGCGGCGTGAACGCGATAACGGGCGCCTTCGACTGGCTGACGACCGGGGCGAACTGGCAGGGAGAGAAGGGCGTCTGGCACCGGCTCGCCGAGCACCTGTACTTCAGCGGGGTCACCCTCGCCGTCTCCTGCCTGATCGCGCTGCCGCTCGCCCTGTGGCTCGGGCACATCGGCAAGGGAGGCGCGCTCGCCGTGAACCTCTCGAACGTGGGACGGGCGGTGCCCACGCTGGCCGTGCTCGTCCTGCTCACCCTCACCCCGCTCGGCCGGCACGGGGACCTGCCGACGCTCATCGCGCTGGTCCTGTTCGCCGTCCCGCCACTGCTGACGAACGCGTACATCGGGATGAGCGAGGTCGACCGGTCCGTCGTGGAGGCGGCGCGGGGGATGGGGATGAGCGGCGGCCAGGTGTTCCGCCAGGTCGAGCTGCCGCTGGCGTACCCGCTGATCATGACCGGGGTGCGGTCCGCGACGGTGCAGATCATCGCCACGGCCACACTCGCCGCGGCGGCGGGCGAGGGCGGCCTCGGCCGGATCATCACCGCCGGGTTCAGCCTGCAGAACACGCCGCAGGTGGTCGCCGGCGCCCTCCTGGTGGCGGTGCTCGCGCTGCTGCTCGAAGGCGCGCTGGTGCTGGCGGGACGGGTCTTCGACCCGATGCGCGGACGCCGGGTCACGACGCGGTGACGTCGGTTTTCTCTTGGGTGCGCGGTGACTCCCGGCCTGCGGGCGCACCGCGACGTACGACTTCTCGATAGGGGTAACGATGAACAGCAGAACGCGTCGGATGGCGGTCGCGGCGGTGGCCGTCGGCGCGCTGACCGCGGGCCTCACCGCGTGCGGCGGGGACAGCCTGGAGAACGACGGCTCCGGAAAGGAGTCGGGCGGCGCCAAGGGTGAACTCGTGATCGGCGCCGCCGGGTTCACCGAGGCGAAGGTC
Source organism: Streptomyces sp. NPDC005496 (assembly GCF_042872045.1). Lineage (NCBI taxonomy): Bacteria > Bacillati > Actinomycetota > Actinomycetes > Kitasatosporales > Streptomycetaceae > Streptomyces > Streptomyces sp. NPDC005496. Next base: position 55,262 of record NZ_JBIAJQ010000005.1, on the reverse strand, counting down.
CTCGGCGAGCTCTACAAGCAGGTGCTCGGCAATGCCGGATACAGCGTCTCGGTCAAGACGGTCGAGAACCGCGAGATCTATGAACCCCAGCTGGAGAAGGGGGCGATCGACATCGTCCCCGAATACGCGGCGACGCTCGCGGAATTCCTCAACCTGAAGGAGAACGGCGCGAAGGCGAAGCCCGTCGCCTCCAGCGATGTCGACGCCACCGTCGGCGCACTGCGCAAGCTCGCCGAGCCGAAGGGCCTCAAGGTGCTGCCGGCCGGCGGGGCGGTCGACCAGAACGCGTTCGCGGTCAGCACCGAATTCGCGAAGAAGCACGACCTGAAGACCCTTTCGGACTTGGGGAAGTCGGGCGTCAAGGTCAAGATCGCGGCGGGCGACGAATGCGAGACGCGGCCCTTCTGCGCGCCGGGTCTGGAGAAGACGTACGGCATCGACGTCGCCGGAATCGACCCCAAGGGCGTCGGGACCACCCAGGCCAAGCAGGCGGTCAAGAACGGCACGGACCAGCTGGTCCTGACCACGACCACGGACGCGACGCTGAAGGACTTCGACCTCGTGCTCCTGGAGGACGACAAGAACCTCCAGAACGCGGACAACGTGCTCCCGGTCGTGAACGCGAAGGACGCGGGTGACAAGGAGATAGCCGACGTCCTCGGGAAGTTGACCGAGACGCTCACCACGGACGATCTCGTGGAACTCAACCGCAAGGTCGACGCGGAGCGCCAGAAGGAAGCCGATGTGGCCAAGGCGTATCTGGAGTCGAAGGGTTTGATCAAGAAGTGACCGTGCCGCCTCTCCGGCGGAATGCGGTGTTCTCGTGAGTGAGTGACCGGCTCACGGCGGAGATGAACTGACGGCCCCTGCGGCGTTCTCGCGAAGACGCGGAGGGGCTTCGTCAGGACGCCGTCACGGCCTTCGCGGAGTCGGCGTGGGGCCGGTGCGGGTGCCCGGGGCGTGAGAAGCCTGCGGGGTGGCTGTGTTTTTACCTCGCGGGGCTCCAAGATTCGCCTACGCGCGGTAAGTTTCTGGCCATGCCACGTGGACGTCACCGCCATTCCCCGCCTCTGCACAGGCTGCTGCCCCCTTCGGCGATCGCCGGCGTCGCGCTCGTCTACGCCGTCGGGCCCTGGCTGTTCACGGAGCCCGCGGTGCTCCGCGGGCTCGCCGCGGGAGCCGCGCTGACGACCGTCCTCGGCTCCGTCGTCATGCGCCGCTGGGACACGGCGGCGGGCAAGCGCGTCGCCGAACTCACGCGCGCGCGGGCGAGCGACGAGTGGCGCTACGAGGAGCGGGTCGCCGAACTGGAGACCGACCTCGAGGAGTCGCGCGAGCTGCGCGCCAAGCTGGAGCAGCGGCTGCGCGCCAAGCGGACCGAACTGGCGAACCTGCGCAACGAGCACGCGGCGCTGCTGCGGCGGTACGCCACGGCGGAGACGGAGCGCGCGACCGCGCTGGAGGGCCGCCGGCTGCTCGCGATAGAGAGCTCGGTGCCCGCCCGGGCGCTGCCCGCGTCCTCGTCCGACGCGGCCTCCCGCGCACCCGGGGCCGTGGCCTCTCCGGGAGCGGCCCCCGTCCCGTCGGCGGACCCCGAGTCCGTACCGGCCGCGGAGGCGGCGCCTACCGTCCCCGCACCGGCGGCTTCCCCCGCCTCCGAGCGCGCCGGCGATCCGCAGGACGCGCCGGGTCCGGACGCCGGTCAGGAGACCGAGAGCGCGCCCGAGGACGCCGCGCCGGAGTCCGACTCGGACAAGGCGTTCTCCCCGACGGGTTCCTCGCTCTTCCTGCGCGCCAACTCCGCGCTCGACCGTATCGTGGGCGAGCGGGCCGCGCAGACCGAGCCCGGCCCCGGCACCGACGACCCCAGCACCGACGACCCCGGCCCCGGCGCCCCCGCCAAGGGCCCCTCGGCCGACGCCGGTTCGGGCACACCGGCATCCAAGGCCACCGCGCAGGAGAGCCCGGCGAAGGACACCTCCGCGCGGGACACCTCCGCGCAGCAGGACGGCACGGCGGAGGACACCTCCGGGCGGGACGGCGCCGGGCAGGCGCGCGCCCGGGAGGACGAGGCCGAGGGGAAGCCGGGGGCGGTCGACGGGCACCAGCGCGCGGCCGCCGTGCCCGCGGCCGAGGCCACCGCCGCCACCCGCCCGACGACCGGCAGCCCCGCGGAGACGGCCCCCGTGACGCGGGCCGCCGCCGAGGACGCGTCCGCCGCGTCGGCCCTCACCCCCGTGAAGCCGACGAAGCCCGTCAAGTCGGTCCGGCCGTCCGGGCACTTCACCGTGCCGACCGCCGTGGCCGTCGTACCGACCGCGCCCCGGCGGCGCCAGGGCGTCGAGGGCGGGTTCGACTTCTTCGGCACGCAGAAGGGGACCTCCCCGGACGCGCTGGAGGCCGTGCAGAACGAGGACCTCGCCGACGTGGTCGGCCAGGAGGCGCTCGCGCTGCACAAGGCCGAGTCCGAGGCCGTCCAGTTCAAGCCGGCGGACGAGGAGTCCCGCGGGGTCGGCCAGGTCATCGACCTGACGGCGCACGACGAGACGGAGCAGATCGACGTGGCGGAGCTGCGGAGCGCGGTCTCCTGACCACGGAGGTCCACGAGTTCACCTGAGGGCACCGGCGACAGCGCCGGTGCCCTCACGCCGTAGCGGGGTCCGGGACTGCCGGTGCCTCACCCCAAGCCCCGTGACCGCCTTCACCTCGTAGCGGGTCCCGGGCGGCGCTCACGCCATCCACCGGTCGGGGCGGGCCTGCCGGCGGCCCGTGCGGGAGCGGTCGGCCTGGGACTGGAGGAGGTCCGCCGCCTCGCCCGCGTCCCGCAGCCGCGCCGTGACGGTCTTGTTGGCGCCGGTGTCCACGTGGACGTCCGCGAGTCCCTTGAGGCGCGACCAGGGCCCCTGCTCCAGCCGTACGCTCTGCACCTTCGCGTGCGGGACCAGGGCGAGGCTGCGGCGCAGCAGCCCGTGGCGGGCGACGAAGGCGGTGTCGGTGACGGCGAGGCCGTAGCCCCGCCACCAGAAGGGCAGGCACCAGCCGGCCCGGCGCGGCGGCCGCGCGAGGACGCCCGGCACGACCACACCGGGCAGCACCCGGGCGATCACCTCGTCCGCGACCTCGCGCGGCGCCACCGGCACGAGCACGGAGTTGGACGACCCGGCGACGTCCAGCTCGACGCGGACCCAGCCGCGCCGCCGCCACAGCAGCGGCTCCACGATCCGCACGGTCTGCACCCGGCCGGGCGGCACCGTCTCGTGCGTACGGTCGAGGAGCCCGTGGTCGATCCGCAGGCCGTCCGGGGACTCGCCCACCGTCCAGTCGTACTCGCCGACGAAGCGGCCCACGCTGCTCGCGCCCGCCGCGCCGAGCAGCGGCAGACCGGTCGCGAGGACCGTCCACACGCTGTGCGTGGCGAGCCAGAGCAGCGACGGCACGACGAGCGCGGCGACCAGGGACCCCCAGGTGGCGCCGGTGAGCACGAGGGAGACGGCGAGGACGCGGGCGGGCACGTGCAGGAGCCGCCGGGCCGGGGCCTCGCCGACCTCGTGCGCGGTGTCGGGGGCGAATCCGGCGGCGCGCGCGAGGAGTTCGGCGCGCAGGGCGCGGGCCTCGTCCTCGCCGAGGTAGGCGAGCTCGTCCTTCTTGTCGGTCCCTATGACGTCGAGTTTCAGCTTGGCGACGCCGGCGACGCGGGCCAGCAGGGGCTGGGTGACGTCGACGGCCTGGAGCCGGTCGAGCCGGATGTGCGCGGTGCGGCGGAACACCAGTCCGGTGCGGATGCGCAGGTCGGTGCCGGTCACCGCGTAGTGGGTGAACCACCAGGTCAGGAAGCCGTAGAGGGCGGCGGCGGGGACGAAGACGGCGAGTCCGACGAGCAGGGTGGTCGTCGTCAGCCGGGTGAGCTGGGCCTGCGCCTGGTTGGGGTCGTGCACCGCCCAGCCGGCGAGCACGGCGACCGGCGCCCAGGCGCGCCGCAGCGGGGTCACCGGATGCAGGCGCTGCTCCACGAGCGGCCGCACCTCCGCCCCGGCACCCGCCGAGGACGTCCCCGGCGCGGCGGCGGGTGCCGGGAAGCCCGCGGAGTCCGGCGATCCGTGGGCGGGCGCGCTGCCGCCGGCGGCCGTGAGTTCTACCGGGCCGGGGGCGAGTGGTGTCCCCGGAGTGCTGGAAGGTTCCGGCAGGGGCGTGTCCGCGGCGGCCGGGTCCGCCGGGCCCGGCGGCGGGGTCACAGGCCCGCCGATCGGGCCTCGCCGAGTTCCGTCAGCCGGTCGCGCAGCCGCTCGGCCTCCTCGGGGTCGAGGCCGGGGATGCGGGCGTCGGTCGCCGCCGCGGCCGTGTGCAGCTGCACGCTCGCCAGCCCGAAGTACCGCTCCACGGGCCCCGAGGTGACCTCCACCAGCTGCATGCGCCCGTACGGCACGACGGTCTCCTCGCGCCACAGCACGCCCCTGCTGATCAGCAGGTCGTCCGCGCGCTCGGCGTACCGCCAGGAGCGCCAGTTGCGCCCCAGCATCGCCCAGCCCCACAGGATCAGGGCGAGGGGCAGCAGGGCGAAGGCGGCCCAGCCGGGACCGGCGAGCAGCCAGAGCCCCACGGCCACGGCGATCGCCAGCAGTCCCGCCCACACCACCAGCAACAGCCGTCGCATCCGTAGCAGGCCCGGCGGCAGGCCGGTCCAGACGGGCTCGCCCGCCGCGTTCCGTGTGGTCCCCGTCTCCATGCCGCAAGGGTACGTACGAGAGACTGTCCCCATGACTCCCACGACGGAGACCATGGTCGGTATCGGCGGCGCCGCGGAGAGCACCGACATGGTGCTCAACATCGGGCCTCAGCACCCGTCCACGCACGGCGTGCTCAGGCTGCGGCTCGTCCTCGACGGCGAGCGGATCCAGCACGCGGAGCCGGTCATCGGCTACATGCACCGCGGCGCGGAGAAGCTCTTCGAGGCCCGCGACTACCGCCAGATCATCATGCTCGCCAACCGCCACGACTGGCTCTCCGCCTTCTCGAACGAGCTGGGTGTCGTCCTCGTCGTGGAGCGGATGCTCGGCATGGAGGTCCCCGAGCGCGCGGTGTGGATGCGCACGCTCCTGGCGGAGCTGAACCGCGTCCTCAACCACCTGATGTTCCTGGGGTCCTACCCCCTGGAGCTGGGCGGGATCACCCCGGTCTTCTACGCCTTCCGGGAGCGCGAGGAACTCCAGAACGTCATGGAGGAGATCTCCGGCGGGCGCATGCACTACATGTTCAACCGCGTCGGCGGCCTCAAGGAGGACCTGCCGGCCGGCTGGACCACCCGCGCGCGTGAGGCCGTCGCCTCCGTGCGCTCGCGGATGGACGTCTACGACGACCTCGTCCTCGGCAACGAGATCTTCCGCGGCCGCACGCGCGGGGTCGGCGTGCTGTCGCCCGAGGCCGTGCACGCCTACGGGGTGAGCGGCCCGATCGCGCGCGCCTCCGGCGTGGACTTCGACCTGCGCCGGGACGAGCCGTACCTCGCCTACCCGGAGCTCCAGGACACGCTGAAGGTGGTCACCCGCCAGGAGGGCGACTGCCTCGCCCGCTTCGAGTGCCTCCTGGAGCAGACGCACGTCGCCCTGGCGCTCGCCGACGCCTGCCTCGACCGGCTCGCGGAGCTGGCGCCGGGACCGGTCAACCAGCGGCTCCCCAAGGTCCTCAAGGCCCCCGAGGGGCACACGTACGCATGGACCGAGAACCCGCTGGGCATCAACGGCTACTACCTGGTGAGCAAGGGCGAGAAGACCCCGTACCGGCTGAAGCTGCGCTCGGCCTCGTACAACAACATCCAGGCGCTCACCGAACTGCTGCCGGGCACGCTGGTGGCGGACATGGTGGCGATCCTCGGGTCACTCTTCTTCGTGGTCGGGGACATCGACAAGTAGGTCCGCCGCGTCCCCGGGCGGGCCGATCCGCACGCCGCCGACGGGCTGGAGCAGCCAGCCGAAGTCGCCGAGTCCGCCCGTCGCGGTGAGCTCGGCGGCCTCGCCCGCCTCCGCGAGGGCCCGCACGTAGCCGGCCGGGTCCGTGGCGGCCAGGGACAGCGGCGGGCGCCCGCCGCGCACCCCCAGCGCCCTCAGGGCCGCCCGCTGTGTCGTCAGGAGCGCCCCGGGCAGCGCGCACGCGTCCAGCGCCACGTGCGCCGTGATGTCGCACGACCCGTCGGGCACGGGCACCGTCTCCCGGCCCGCACGGAAGCCGGTGAGCGTCCCGAAGGGCGGCCGGGCGCCCGCGAAGTGCGCGTAGTCGGCGGCGACGGCAAGACCGCGGTCCAGGGCGGCGACGGCGTCGGCCCAGGCGGCGTCCCGGGGGAGGCCGATCTCGGCCCGCATGCCCTCGGACGGGACCGGCCACCAGCGCGCGAGCCACTCGGCGCCGGCCCCCGCGACCGGCGGCCCGAGCCGCTCCGTCCCGTCCTGTCGTACGAGCACCAGCCGGGCCACGCCCTCCGCGTCCGTCTCGGCCACGTCCACGGGCACGTTGTCGAGCCACTCGTTGGCGAACAGCAGCCCGGTGACCCCGCGCGGCGGCTCGGACAGCCACTCGATGCGGTGATCGAGGCCCCTGGGGCGCGCGGCCCGCTCGACCGCGTACAGCCGCGCGCGGGCGGCGACCTCCTCGGGCAGCGCGGCGAGGACCCCCGCCGCGAGTTCGCCCCGGCCCGCCGCCATGTCGACGAAGGCGAGCGCGGCCGGGCGCCCCAGGGCCTCGTCCACCCGGCACAGCAGGCGCGCCACGGCGCGCGCGAAGAGCGCGGAGGCGTGGACGGACGTCCGGAAATGACCCGCGGGCCCTTCCGGACGCCGGTAGAACCCTCCGGGCCCGTACAGCGCCTCCTCGGCCGCCGCCCGCCAGCCGCGCGCGCCGTCCGCCGTCGTGTCCGTCATCGGGCCAGGTTAGGCCCCGTTTCGCGGCGGCTCCGGCCCCGGCCGGGCGGGTCCGGTAGGCGCGGAGGACTGGAAGCCCTCCACCTTGGGGAGTACGCGTGCGGGTTCCGGATCGATCCTCCGGTTGACCCCTGCACACACCACGCTTCCCTACTCTGGGTTACGTGCAGCGCCTCTATGACTTTCTCCGCCGGTACCCGACGTGGGTCGACAGCTTCTGGGCCGTCGTCCTGCTCGGGATCACCGGCGTGAGCCTCAGCAGTGTCAGCGGGGCGTCCGAGCACCGGGGGCCGCTCCCCGTGGCCGTCCCGGTCGCCGTCGTCCTGTGTCTGGTCGTCGCGCTGCGCCGCCGGATGCCCGAGAAGATGCTCGTGCTGGCGGCGGCCACCGGTGTCGCACAGCTCGTCCTGGACGTAGGGGTGTCGCCCGCGGACTTCGCGATGCTGGTGATCATCTACACCGTCGCGGCGGACGGCGCCCGCTGGGCCTCCAGATTCGCCCTGGTCGGCGGGCTCTGCGCGGCGGCCCTGTCCCAGCTGCGCTGGCCGCAGGAGGCGACGGGCACCCCGGGTGTCGTCCTGATAGCGGTCTTCCAGACGGTGCCCTTCGCGCTGGCCTGGGTGCTGGGCGACTCCATCCGCACCCGCCGCGCCTACCTCGCCCAGCTGGAGGAGCGCGCCGCCCGGCTGGAGAAGGAGCGCGAGGCGCAGTCCAAGGTCGCGGTCGCCGCCGAGCGCGCCCGCATCGCCCGGGAACTGCACGACGTCGTCGCGCACAACGTGTCCGTCATGGTCGTCCAGGCCGACGGTGCCGCCTACGTCCTCGACGCCGCGCCCGACCAGGCCAAGAAGGCGCTGGAGACCATCTCGGGCACCGGCCGGCAGGCCCTCGCCGAGATGCGCCGCCTGCTGGGCGTGCTGCGCACCGGCGAGCACCAGGAGGGCGGCGAGTACGTGCCGCAGCCCGACGTCGAGCAGCTCGACGACCTCATCGAGCAGGTGCGCACCGCGGGGCTGCCCGTCGACTACAAGGTGGAGGGCACCCCGCGCCCGCTGCCCAGCGGCGTCGAGCTCACCGCCTACCGCATCGTGCAGGAGGCCCTCACCAACACCCGCAAGCACGGTGGCCCGAACGCCGGTGCGAGCGTGCGCCTGGTGTACTTCGACGACGGACTCGGACTGCTCGTCGAGGACGACGGCAAGGGCGCCCCGCACGAGCTGTACGAGGAGGGCGGCGCCGACGGCAGGGGGCACGGCCTGATCGGCATGCGTGAGCGCGTCGGCATGGTGGGCGGCACCCTGGACGCGGGACCGCGCCCCGGCGGCGGCTTCCGCATCAGCGCCCTGCTGCCGCTCAAGGCCGCCCACTGACACCTGTACGTACGTTCGCCGAGACACTTGTACGCATCCGACCCGCGGTCCCGTGGCCGCCCCGACCCCGTACGCGTCCGAACCCGGCCCATGACCCCTGTACGAATCTGAGAGGGACCCCCGATGGCGATCCGCGTGATGCTCGTCGACGACCAGGTGCTGCTGCGCACCGGCTTCCGGATGGTGCTCGCCGCCCAGCCGGACATGGAGGTCGTGGCCGAGGCGGGCGACGGCGTCGAGGCCCTGGAGGTGCTGCGCGGGACCGAGGTCGACGTGGTGCTGATGGACGTGCGCATGCCGAAACTGGACGGCGTCGAGACGACCCGCCGCATCTGCTCCCAGGCGGAGCCGCCGAAGGTGCTGATCCTGACCACCTTCGACCTCGACGAGTACGCGTTCTCCGGACTGAAGGCGGGCGCCTCCGGCTTCATGCTCAAGGACGTGCCGCCGGGCGAGCTGCTGACCGCCATCCGCTCCGTGCACAGCGGCGACGCGGTGGTCGCCCCCTCGACCACCCGGCGCCTGCTCGACCGGTTCGCGCCGATGCTGCCCACCGCCGGCAAGCAGCCCCAGCACAAGGAGCTGGAGCGGCTCACCGACCGCGAGCGCGAGGTGATGGTGCTCGTCGCGCAGGGTCTGTCGAACGGCGAGATCGCCGCCCGGCTGGTCCTGTCGGAGGCGACCGTCAAGACGCATGTGGGCCGCATCCTCACGAAGTTGGGGCTGCGCGACCGGGTGCAGGTCGTCGTCCTCGCCTACGAGACGGGGCTCGTACGGGCGGGCGGCCACGGCTGACCGGGGGCGTGACCAGGGTGTGACCGGCGGCCACTAGGGTCTGCGCATGCTCCTGTGGATCAACGGCCCTTACGGGAGCGGTGATCCGTCAAGATGCAGCCGCACACGAGATCCGGCGGCGGCTGCCCGGCTCCGTCATCTGCGACCCGGAACACGCCGGCTTCGGTCTGCGCCGCATGCTCCCGCCCGAACTCCGCGGTGACTTCCAGGAGTTGACGTCCTGGCGGCAGGGCGTGGTCGAGGTGCTCGACCTCGCCCTGAGCGGGCACGACGGTGTTGTGATCGCCCCCATGACGGTCACCGAGCCCCGCTGCTTCGACGAGACCGTCGGGCGGCTGCGCGAACTGGGCGACGACGTACGGCACTTCACCCTCCTCGCCGAGCGGGAGACCGTGCTGGCGCGGCTGCGCGAGCGCGGCTTCGGTCACCTGCTCCGGTACGTGGCCGGGAAGGACGCACCCCTGCGCCGGGAGAGCTGGGCGGTGGAACGGCTCGACCACTGCCTGGAGCGGCTGCGCGAGCCGGAGTTCGCCGAGCACCTGTGGACCGACCACACGACGGTCGCGAGAACCGCCGAGCGCATCGCTGTGCTGGCCGGACTGACCCTCGCACCGAACCGGGACGGCGTGCTGCGGGGGCGGCTGCGCCGGGCGTGGACGGGCGCGCGGCACATCCGCTTCGACTGAGGCCCGGCGCGGGACGCGCTCAAGTGGTCAGCGGAGGATGCCCTCCAGGAAGTCGCTCCCCAAACGCGCGACCGCCGTGACGTCGAGCTGGTGCAGGACGTACCGGCCCCGGCGGCGCGTGGAGAGCAGGCCGGCCTTCTTGAGGACGCCGAGGTGCCGGGATATCTCGGGGGCCGTCATGCCGTGCACCTGCGCCAGCTCGCCCGTGGTGTAGGCGCTGCGGGCCAGATGACGGCAGATCCGCATCCGGACCGGGTGGGACAGTGCCGTCATCCGCAGGGTGAGCTGCTCGACCGAGGGCGGGGCGGCGAGTTCGGGGGAGCCGACCGGGTAGTGCAGCACCGGCTGCCACCCGTAGCGGTGCAGGACCATCAGGTGGGGCCAGCCGAGGGTGGTGGGCACGAGCAGCAGGCCGCCGTCGGCCGTGGCCGTGTGTCCGTCGGCCAGCTTGTCCACGACGATCCGCCCGGCGGACTCGTCCAGCGTCACGGCGGAGGAGACCGAGGCGAGCGCCTCGGCCAGGCCCCGGCGCCGGAACAGGTCGGTCTTGTGCCGGGCGTCCACCGCGAGCTGGTGGCGCAGCCGCGACCACGCCTCGGCGAAGAACGCCTCGTCGCAGTCCTCCAGGAACTGCCGCAGCCAGGTCCGCACGCCCGGCGGGTCCTCCAGCAGCCGCCGGGCGAACCGCACCTGGCGCGGCCCGCGGGACGCCGCCAGGTCCAGGGCACGCGCGCGCAGCCCGGAGTCCGAGAGCGTGCCGGGCCCGGGAGCGTCGTACGTCAGGGCGCCGGTGAACTCCAGGGCGGCGGCCACGAACTGCTCGTCGCTCAGCTTGTCCAGCAGGTCCAGGTCCTCGGCGAGCGTGGCCCCGGGCAGGGTGAATCCGCCGGGGATGCCGGCGGAGGGCAGGAAGAGGTCCGAGAACGTCGTACGCCACAGGAAGTCGGCCTCGCACATGCGGTCGGCGAGGTGGGGGTCGAGGCCCGCTGTCACGGTGGTCGCCCAGGCCTGGAGCCCCGGGTGGTGGCCCGGCTCGGACAGGGCGTGCAGCGCCATCCCGAGCTCGGCCAGCGGGGACGGCACGAAGGCCACCCGCTCCCGCCGCAGCCCGATGACCTCGATGCTCACGCTCATGCCCTCATGGTGCACCGGGCCACTGACAACGCCGTCCCCGATTGACACCGGTCGTCAATCGAGGGGACAGACGCCGCGAGCGGGCGCAGGCTGGGAGTACCGGAACCCGGAGTACCGGTTCCCTGAGTGCCGGAGTACCGAACACGGAGTACCTGAGCAGCCCAGTACCTGAGCACGGATGACCGGGACGCCGGAGTGCCGGAAGCGCCGGGCACCGCGGGTCCACCGCCCGCCCGGTCCCCTCCGCTCCCGTCCCGAGGAGGCGATCCGCCGTGAGCGTCACCCAGCAGTACCTTCTGGACACCTGCCGGGCCCGGCAGCACGGCGAGCCCGCCCCGCCCGCGCCCGGTACCCACGACCGGCAGACCCTGCGTGAGCTGCGCGACCTGCGGCGGTTCCGCTCCGTCCTGGCCGGGCGCCCGGCGACGGGCCGGCTGCGGGGGGCCGTGCGCCGGTGGCGGCGGGGCGGACCGCTCCCGGGCCCCTGACGTGGGGCCACGGCACGGGCGGGACCGGGACGCCGGTTCCCTACCGGAGGTCCGGCAGCCGCGCCGCGAAGTCCCCGGCGGCCGCCCGGGCCTCGTCGGCCGTCCAGTCGAGGCCCGCGGACCGCACGCCCACCTCGGTGTAGGACACCCCCGGCCCGCCCCGGGCCCACGGGCTGACGAACAGGTACGTGCCGGTCTCCTCGGCCTGGGCGGCGGCCGCGTCCTCCAGCACGTCCGGGTCGTACGGCAGCCAGACCTGGAAGTCGTGGGTGTGCGGCACCTCGGGGTGGACGCGTGCCCACGGCACCCCGGCCGCCGCCAGCCCCTCGCGCAGGGCGGCGGCGATCACGCGCGCGTGGGCCACGTACTCGGGCAGCCGGGGCAGCTCGCGCTCCAGGCCGGCGAGCGCGGACAGCACCGCGGGGAACTGCTGGACGACCATGCCGCCGTAGCGGTGGCGCCAGGTCTTCGCCTCGTCGACCAGGGAGCGCGGTCCGGCCACCGCCGCGCCGCTGTACCCGTCGAGCGACTTGTAGAACGACACGTAGACGCTGTCCGCGAGGCCCGCGATCTCGTCCAGAGGGCGCCCGAAGTGCGGGGTGCACTCCCACAGCCGCGCCCCGTCGAAGTGGACCACCGCGTCGCGTTCCCGCGCCGCCTCCACCACCTCGGAGAGCTCCTCCCAGGTGGGCAGGACGAAACCGGCGTCCCGGAGCGGCAGTTCCAGCATCAGCGCCCCGAAGGGCTCGTCGAAGTCGCGTATCTCCCCGGCGGTCGGCAGCCGGGGCTCGCTCGTGACGCGCACCGTGCGCAACCCGCTGACCGCGCTGAACGCGTTCCGTTCGTGCACCTCGGGATGGGACAGCGCGTGCAGCGCGACGGTCGGGTTCCCGGTGCGGGCGGCCCAGCAGCGCAGCGCCACCTGCTGCGCCATCGTGCCGGTGGGGAAGTAGGCGGCGTCCTCCGTGCCCAGCAGTCCGGCGACGCGCTCCTCCAGGGCCTCCACGATGCCGTTCCCGTAGACGTCCACCGGGGCGTCCAGGTCGTACAGGTCCGCCGCCCCGTCCAGGACCGCCAGCCGCTCCCGCAGCGTCGCCCGGTGGCCCGACCGGGCCAGCACGCGCCGGGCGCTCCGGTAGGCGGCGGTCCGCCGCTCGCGCCGCCGCTCGGCAGTGGCCACCCCGGACTCCGGGGCGCGCTCCGGCCCCGCCCCGGAGCCGTGCCCGGCCGCCCCTCCGCCGTCCTGCTCTTCGCCGTGCTCCGCCGTATCGCTCATCCCCGGATCATCTCCCGGGGCGGCCCGCACGGGCACACCGGTTTCAGGCCGCCGGGGCCCGCGGAAACCCACAGCCTGTGGACAACCGAACGGGCCTCGAACCAATCGCGTTAACATGACGAGAAATCGTCCGGTACCCCGAGCGGACTGGAACGGGAAGGCCGCCGTCGAGTGAGTACATTCCAACAGCCAGAGCCGAAGGACCGCCCCGCGCGGCTCACCGTCGGCGTCGTCGGCGCCGGTCGCGTGGGCCCGGCGCTGGCCGCGTCCCTCCAGCTCGCCGGACACCGTCCGGTGGCCGTCTCCGGGGTGTCCGACGCCTCCGTACGGCGCGCCGCGCGGATGCTGCCCGACGTGCCCCTGGTGACGCCCGCCCAGGTCATGGAGCGCGCCGACCTGGTCCTGCTGACCGTCCCGGACGACGCCCTGCCCGGTCTCGTCGAGGGACTCGCCGAGACCGGTGCCGTCCGCCCCGGCCAGCTCCTCGTCCACACCTCCGGGCGGTACGGCGCGCGGGTGCTGGACCCGGCACTGCGCGCGGGCGCCCTGCCGCTCGCGCTGCACCCCGCGATGACCTTCACGGGCACCCCCGTGGACGTACAGCGGCTGGCCGGCTGCTCCTTCGGCGTGACCGCGCCCGAGGAACTGCGCCTGGCCGCCGAGGCCCTGGTGATCGAGATGGGCGGCGAGCCGGAGTGGATCGCCGAGGAGAGCCGGCCGCTCTACCACGCGGCCCTCGCCCTCGGCGCGAACCACCTGGTGACGCTGGTCGCCGAGTCCATGGAGCTGCTGCGCACCGCGGGCGTGGAGGCCCCCGACCGCATGCTCGGCCCGCTGCTCGGCGCCGCGCTGGACAACGCTCTCAGGTCCGGCGACGCGGCCCTCACCGGCCCGGTGGCGCGCGGCGACGCGGGCACGGTCGCCGCGCACGTCGCCGAGCTGCGCAGGCACGCCCCGCAGACCGTCGCCGGCTACCTGGCGATGGCCCGCGCGACCGCCGACCGCGCCCTCGCCCACGGACTGCTGAAGCCGGAACTCGCCGAGGACCTGCTCGGGGTACTCGCCGACGGCGCGACCCTGCCCGACGACGGGAGCGACCGATGACCACCGCTCTGCTGCGCACCGCGGACGAGCTGCACGCGCGTGTACGCGACGGCCGCCGCGCCGTCGTGATGACCATGGGCGCCCTGCACGAGGGCCACGCCACGCTGATCCGCGCCGCCCGGGAGCTGGCGGGCGACGCGGGCGAGGTCGTCGTGACGGTCTTCGTGAACCCGCTCCAGTTCGGCGCGGGCGAGGACCTCGACCGCTACCCGCGCACCCTCGACGCCGACGTCAAGATCGCCGGGCTGGCCGGCGCGGACGTCGTGTTCGCCCCCGCCGTGGACGAGGTCTACCCCGGCGGCGAACCCCAGGTCCGCGTCAGCGCCGGACCCATGGGCGGCCTCCTGGAGGGCGCCGTACGGCCCGGGCACTTCGACGGCATGCTCACCGTCGTCGCCAAGCTGCTGCACCTCACCCGGCCCGACGTGGCGCTGTACGGGCAGAAGGACGCCCAGCAGCTCGCCCTGATCCGCCGCATGGTGCGCGACCTGAACTTCGGCGTGGAGATCGTCGGCGTGCCCACCGTGCGCGAGGAGGACGGGCTCGCCCTCTCCAGCCGCAACCGCTACCTCTCCGCCGACGAGCGCCGCACGGCGCTCGCGCTGTCCCAGGCCCTGTTCGCGGGCCGCGACCGGCACGCCGCGCAGGAGGCACTGCGGGCCCGGGCCCGGGAGGTGCCCGCCACGCGTGCGCGTGCCGAGGCCCTCAGCGCCCTCGGGGAGTCCCGCGCCGCCGCCGACGCGCACGCCGTCGCCAAGGCCGCCCCCGCGGGCGTCTCCGGCCCGGCCGCCGTGCGCGCCGCCGCCCGCCTCGTCCTGGACGACGCGGCGCGCCTGGAGCCGCCGCTCTCCCTGGACTACCTGACACTGGTCGACCCGTCGGACTTCACCGAGATCGCGGACGACTTCACCGGCGAGGCGGTCCTCGCCGTCGCCGCCCGGGTCGGCACGACCCGGCTGATCGACAACATCCCCCTCACCTTCGGAGCCGCCTCGTGACCGGCACAGGTACCGGCATACGCCTGCACGCCCCCGCCCCCGGCTGGTCCGTCGACGCCGACGTCGTCGTGGTCGGCTCCGGTGTCGCGGGACTCACCGCGGCGCTCCGCTGCGAGGCCGCGGGACTGCGCACGGTCGTCGTCACCAAGGCCCGCCTGGACGACGGCTCCACCCGCTGGGCGCAGGGTGGCATCGCCGCGGCCCTCGGCGAGGGCGACACCCCGGAACAGCACCTGGACGACACGCTCGTGGCCGGCGCCGGCCTGTGCGACGAGGAAGCCGTCCGCATCCTCGTCACCGAGGGCCCCGACGCCGTACGCCGGCTGATCGCGACCGGCGCGCACTTCGACGAGTCCGCCGAGGGCGCCTTGGAGCTGACCCGCGAGGGCGGCCACCACCGGCGCCGCATCGCGCACGCGGGAGGCGACGCGACCGGCGCCGAGATCTCCCGCGCCCTCGTCGACGCGGTACGCGCGCGTGGACTGCGCACGGTCGAGAACGCGCTGGTCCTGGACCTGCTCACGGACGCCGACGGCCGCACCGCCGGAGTCACCCTGCACGTCATGGGGGAGGGCCAGCACGACGGCGTGGGCGCCGTCCACGCCCCCGCCGTGGTCCTCGCGACCGGCGGCATGGGGCAGGTCTTCTCGGCCACCACCAACCCCTCCGTGTCCACGGGCGACGGCGTGGCGCTCGCCCTGCGCGCGGGCGCCGAGGTGAGCGACCTCGAATTCGTCCAGTTCCACCCGACCGTGCTCTTCCTCGGCCCGGACGCGGAGGGCCAGCAGCCGCTCGTCTCCGAGGCGGTACGCGGCGAGGGCGCCCACCTGGTCGACGCCGACGGCGTGCGCTTCATGGTCGGGCAGCACGAGCTGGCCGAGCTGGCCCCCAGGGACATCGTCGCCAAGGGCATCATGCGCCGCATGCAGGAGCAGGACGCCGAGCACATGTTCCTCGACGCACGGCACTTCGGCGCCGACATGTGGGAGCACCGCTTCCCGACCATCCTGGCCGCCTGCCGCGCCCACGGCATCGACCCGGTCAACGAGCCCGTCCCCGTCGCCCCGGCCGCGCACTACGCGTCCGGAGGCGTCCGCACCGACCGCCACGGCCGTACGACCGTCCCCGGCCTGTACGCGTGCGGCGAGGTCGCCTGCACCGGCGTCCACGGCGCCAACCGGCTCGCCTCCAACTCCCTGCTCGAGGGCCTGGTCTACGCCGAGCGGATCGCGGCCGACATCGCCACCCGCCACGCGCAGGAGCACCTCCACGCGCGCGTGCCGGTGCCCGTCCCGCACCCCGAGAAGCCCGCGCACCCGCTGCTCGCCCCCGAGGCCCGCTTCGCGATCCAGCGGATCATGACCGACGGCGCGGGCGTCCTGCGCTCCGCCGAGTCCCTGGCCGGCGCGGCCGACCGCCTCCAGCGCCTGCACGCGGACGCCCGCGACGCGCTCGACGAGAACGGCAAGACCTCCGAGCCCGGCGTCGACACCTGGGAGTCCACCAACCTCCTGTGCGTGGCCCGGGTCCTGGTCGCCGCCGCCCAGCAGCGCGAGGAGACCCGCGGCTGCCACTGGCGCGAGGACCACGCCGACCGGGACGACACGGCCTGGCGGCGCCACATCGTCGTACGGCTGAATCCCGACCGGACCCTCGCCGTGCGCACCACCGAGACAGCAGACTTCCCCCCGACCCTCCCCGAGGACTCCGGCCCCACCCGGACCACGGGAACCTCCACGCCCCAGCCGTCGCCCCGTCCCCAGGAGCAGTGACCGAAGTGAGCACCCCCGACCTTCCCCTCGCCCAGAGCGGCGGCTGCGGCGACGGCTGCGGCTGCGCCGCCGACACGGACGAGGAGTACCTGGAGTGCGGGCTCGACCCCGCGCTCGCCCAGCTCCTGGCCGACGCGGGGCTCGACCCCGTGGAGGTCGAGGACATCGCGCACCTGGCCATCCAGGAGGACCTCGACCACGGCGTGGACGTGACGACCGTCGCGACCATCCCCGAGGACGCGGTCTCCACCGCCGACTTCACCGCCCGGGAGGCCGGCGTCGTGGCGGGCCTGCGGGTCGCCGAGGCCGTGATCTCGGTGGTCTGCACCGACGAGTTCGAGGTCGAGCGGCACGTCCTGGACGGCGACCGCGTCGAGGCCGGCCAGAAGCTCCTCAGCGTCACCACCCGTACCCGCGACCTGCTCACCGCCGAGCGCAGCGCGCTCAACCTGCTGTGCCGGCTGTCCGGCATCGCGACCGCCACGCGCGCGTGGGCCGACGCCCTGGAGGGCACCGCCACGCGCGTGCGCGACACCCGCAAGACGACACCGGGACTGCGCTCCCTGGAGAAGTTCGCCGTACGCATGGGCGGCGGCGTCAACCACCGCATGTCGCTGTCCGACGCGGCCCTCGTCAAGGACAACCACGTGGTCGCCGCGGGCGGCGTGGCACAGGCCTTCGAGGCCGTCCGCGAGGCCTTCCCGGAGCTGCCGATCGAGGTCGAGGTCGACACCCTGCACCAACTGCGCGAAGTGGTGGACGCGGGCGCGGACCTGATCCTCCTGGACAACTTCACGCCCGCCGAGTGCGAGGAGGCCGTGACCCTCGTCAAGGGCCGCGCGCTCCTGGAGGCGTCAGGCCGGCTCACCCTCGGCAACGCGGAGGTCTACGCCAAGACGGGCGTCGACTACCTGGCGGTGGGCGCCCTCACCCACTCCGCGCCCATCCTGGACATCGGCCTCGACCTGCGCGAGGCGTCGACGGACGAGGCGGAGTAGGACCGATGCTCCTCACCATCGACGTCGGCAACACCCACACCGTCCTCGGCCTCTTCGACGGCGAGGAGATCGTCGAGCACTGGCGCATCTCCACGGACGCCCGCCGTACGGCCGACGAGCTGGCCGTGCTCCTCCAGGGGCTGATGGGCATGCACCCGCTGCTCGGCGAGGAGCTCGGCGACGGCATCGACGGCATCGCGATCTGCGCCACCGTCCCCTCGGTCCTGCACGAGCTGCGCGAGGTGACCCGCCGGTACTACGGCGACGTCCCCGCGGTCCTCGTGGAGCCCGGCGTCAAGACGGGCGTGCCGATCCTGACCGACCACCCCAAGGAGGTCGGCGCGGACCGCATCATCAACTCCGTCGCGGCCGTCGAGCTCTACGGCGGGCCGGCGATCGTCGTCGACTTCGGCACGGCGACCACGTTCGACGCGGTCAGCGCGCGCGGGGAGTACGTGGGCGGTGTCATCGCCCCCGGCATCGAGATCTCCGTCGACGCGCTCGGCGTCAAGGGCGCGCAGCTGCGCAAGATCGAGGTGGCCCGGCCGCGTGCGGTGATCGGCAAGAACACGGTCGAGGCGATGCAGTCCGGCATCATCTACGGGTTCGCCGGCCAGGTCGACGGGGTCGTCAGCCGGATGGCACGCGAACTGGCCGACGATCCGGACGACGTCACCGTCATCGCGACGGGCGGGCTGGCGCCGATGGTCCTCGGGGAGTCCTCGGTCATCGACGAACACGAGCCGTGGCTCACCCTGATCGGCCTCCGCCTGGTCTACGAACGAAACGTCTCCCGCACCTGACGCACCCAACCCGGGCGGCCCACCCCATCGCTCACGGGGCACCGCCCGGGTGGGCCTACTTACTCACACACGTACATCCACCACCTTGCGCTGCGGGGACGTCGAGGTGGGTCGGCGAGCCCGGCGCCTACGGGTTGCCGCCTGCGCCCACCCTCCCCCACTCTCGGCTCCGCTCGAGCGGGGGGACCCCCATCGCCCCAGCGGCACGATTGCCCGCAGTTGGGGCGGGCCGCACCCCACCGCACGCCTGTCCGCAGCTGGAGCGGGCGGTCCGCCGGCGCCAGCCGGGTGGGTGGGCGCCGCCCCTCGCCGCACGCCCGTCCGCCAGGTGGCGCCGCCCACCGGCCCGCACCGGAGCCCCCGGGCCCGCGCCCCCGCGGCTCGGCCCCCCACGGCCCGCAGTCGCGATCGCACCGAAGGGGCCGTGCCGGTACATCAAATGGCCGTCGAGACGGGGACGTACCCGACCGAGGAACGCTGGTGACGGACGCCGACACCCACTACCGACGGCCGGATGTACCGGCACGGCCCCGACCCACCCACCGGACAGGCAGCGCCCCGACGCCCACCGACCCGCCGGCCACCGCACCACCCAAAACCCCCACGCCACAACCACCCGGTATGCGAATTTTGTCTGATTAGCGCGTATCGTCGCCGCATGCCCACGCCATATGGATCCCGAGGCGGCATGGCGTTCGGCACGGAGGAGCTGCGTGTGCTCCGACGTGCCCTCGCCCTCGCCCTCGCCCTCCACCCCGGTCCCGCCTCGGCCGAAGACGTCCAGGACTGTCTCCGTCTCGCCGAGTCCCTCGACGAGGCGACCCGTGAGGGAGAGAGGCTCCGCGCCTTCATGCTGGCCGACCTGGCCCGCTACCGGGCCGCCCTGCCCGGCACCACGACCGGCTATCTCGCCCTCCTGGAGGACGTCCTGGGCGCCGGCTATCGCCCGGTCCCGGACGACCTGGCCGCCCTGCGCGCCCTCCGCGGCACCCCGGCCGCCGCCGTCCTCCTGGACCGCTGCCGTGTCCTCGCCGAGCAGGACGTCCGTGCCCGCCTCGCGGGCCGCACACCCACCGTGCCGGCGTCCCGCAGCCACCTCCTGGCCCTCCCGGGCGGCCTGGCGGTCCAAGGAGCCGGACGCGCCCGCGAGGCAGCCGGACAGCCCGCCAAGAAGCCGGCCGGCAGACCGGCGGAGCCAAGGCCCCAGACCCCGGTGAAGAGTCCCCGCCCGGACCGCCCCATCCCCACGCCCGGCGAGGTCTTCCCGCCGAAGCGCAAACCGGGTCCGCCGACGGCCGACCCGCATCAGGAGCTGGCGGCGGGCTAGCTACTCTGGAGGCATGGACTACGTCTCCGCGCTCGTGCCCCCCGTCGTGATGGCCGTGTTCTTCATCGGGCTGATCGTGACGATCGTGAAGACCCAGGGCGGGGCCAACAAGGCCAAGGAGGACGCCGTGGTCGACGCGGCGCTCGCCCGAGCCGAGGGCGCCCGCCAGGCCACCCGGGACACCGAGTCCTGAGAGACCTATCCACGGCACCGCACCGCACCGCAGCGATCCACCGCACCGCAGCTCACCAGGGCGTACGACTCGTACGATTTTCGAGTCGTACGCCCTTTTTGTTGCCGTTTGTGGAAGAAGACGCACGTCCGGCACGCCATCGGCGACTTCTCCCACTATTGTTCTGGCTGTGCCTCGCCCATTGGGAGAACTCGAAGACGCGGTCATGACGCGGGTGTGGAAGTGGAACCGCCCGGTGACCGTTCGAGAAGTCCTGGAAGACCTTCAGCAGGAACGGTCCATCGCGTACACCACGGTGATGACCGTTTTGGACAATCTCCATCAGAAGGGCTGGGTGCGCCGCGAGGCCGAAGGTCGGGCCTATCGATATGAAGCGGTCTCCACACGGGCCGCCTACGCCGCGGCGCTGATGAACGACGCCTGGTCGCAGAGCGACAACCCGGCAGCCGCACTCGTGGCGTTCTTCGGGATGATGAGCGAGGAACAGCGTCTCGCCCTGCGCAACGCGGTGGCCATCGTCCAGGGCCCGGAAACGGCTGAAACGCCGGAGGAAACCCCCGCGCCGCCGGACGAGAACCCCGCCGCGTCTCAGGACGACACCGGGCGATAGCGTCCGCCCATGCCAGCAGAGCATCCCGCAGAGCATCCCGAACCCACCGCAAAAGCCATCACCGTCCGCCGGGCCAGGACCAGCGATGTCCAGGCGGTGCGCCGCCTCCTCGACTCGTACGTGGAGCGCCGCATCCTGCTCGACAAAGCGACGGTGACGCTTTACGAGGACATCCAGGAGTTCTGGGTCGCGGAACGCGATGACAACGCCGAGGTGGTGGGCTGCGGGGCGCTGCACGTGATGTGGGAAGACCTCGCGGAAGTCCGCACCCTCGCGGTGAACCCGACGGTCAGAGGGCTGGGCGTGGGTCATCAGCTGCTCGGGAAGTTGCTGCAGACCGCCCGCTGGCTCGGCGTTCGCCGGGTTTTCTGTCTGACCTTCGAAGTCGACTTCTTCGCCAAGCACGGCTTCACGGAGATCGGCGAGACGCCCGTGGACACCGATGTCTACGCGGAGCTGCTGCGTTCCTATGACGAGGGCGTGGCAGAGTTCCTCGGTCTCGAACGAGTGAAACCGAACACCTTGGGCAACAGTCGGATGCTTCTGCATCTGTGATCGCCGCCGACTATTCCGGCGGGGAGGCATGCCCCGGGTCCCTATGTCCGAAACGCGCACGTTTCCGGTCTACCCCAGGGCTGTGAGTCCCCGCCAGGGGTTTGTGTTTTTCCGGCAAAAGCGGTTTGCTTTCCGACGTACTGCAGTACTGCATATAACAGGGGACGCGAAACAGCGGCGCACGCCGCAGGCCCTCCGCCCCATGGTTATCGATGAAAGGAAATCCGGTGGCACAGAAGGTTCAGGTCCTTCTTGTCGACGACCTCGACGGTGGCGAGGCGGACGAGACCGTGACGTTCGCGCTGGACGGCAAGACGTACGAGATCGATCTCACGACTGCCAATGCGGACAAGCTTCGCGGCCTTCTCGAGCCCTACGTGAAGGGTGGCCGTCGCACCGGGGGCCGCACTTCGGGTGGACGTGGAAAGGCGCGCGCCACTTCCGGCGGCAGCCAGGACACCGCGCAGATTCGCGCGTGGGCGAAGGAGAACGGCCACGACGTCAACGACCGTGGCCGAGTTCCCGCAGCCATTCGCGAGGCCTACGAGAAGGCCAACGGCTGAGCGCACGAGCGCCGCAGCCGGACACGGTGGCAGTGGGTTGCCATCGTGTCCACGACTCGTACGAGATCGGGGGCGCCCCCACCGCCCCCCACGGCCGACAGCGTCGGCAGTGAGGGTTCGACCTCGCACCCCGGCTCGGGGGGCCGCAGCCACACGGCGGCCCCCTGCGGACCACCCCCGCCGACCGGCGGACGGCCGCCGGCCCCTCCCGGCGGCACCGGCGCCTCGATGCGCCCGCCCGCGCCGATCGCTGTGAGATCCAGCGTCAGAGCGCCCCACTCCAGCCAGTCCAGCAGCCCCGGCAGCTCGTCCGCGCTGCCCTCGGCCACCAGCAGCCGCATCCGGTCCCCCTGAAGGGCCACCGGAGACGTCGGCCGCAGATGCCGCAGCGCCGCCGCCCCGGCCTCCGCCGGCACCTCCAGGACGTCGAAGCGCAGCCCGGTGACCAGTCCCGTCGGCGTTCCGGGCACGGTCTGCCAGCCCAGTTCGTTCTCGTACCAGTGCCGCACCGGATCTGCGGTGTCACCGGCGCGGCGGGACCCCGGCGGCCGGCGAGGAGGGGGAACGGTGAGAGCCATGTCAGGAGCAACCGTCCGGAGAGCCCTGGAGTTACGCTGTGTGTTTCGACGAACGCGAAGCGTGCCGGAGGCGGGGGCGCGCGTCGGTGCCCACCGGCGCGCGGGTGTTCGCCCATAGCGGAGGGAACCGGTGCGCGCGGCATGGAGTGTCCGTGCGTACGGGTAAGACATCCCTAGTGGGAGGGGGCGACACGCAAGGAAAGGCGGTCTCACGTTCGCCATCGGCGTACTGATGGTGGGGGTAACTGCCTGGCCTGCGGGAACATCGTCTCGCACCATCGGGTTGAGGCAGATGTCGGCGTTCGGGGTCAGGAGGCCAAGGACGGTGTCGGCAGTTGGAATGAGCGGTCCCCGCTTGCGGGACTAAGCTGCGGAAGGACAGGGAGGGGAGCGTCCCCTTACTGCCTGACCGCTCTGAGGAGCGATTAACGATGTTCGAGAGGTTCACCGACCGCGCGCGGCGGGTTGTCGTCCTGGCTCAGGAAGAAGCCCGGATGCTCAACCACAACTACATCGGCACCGAGCACATCCTCCTGGGCCTGATCCACGAGGGTGAGGGTGTCGCCGCTAAGGCCCTGGAGAGCCTCGGGATTTCGCTCGAGGCGGTCCGCCAGCAGGTGGAGGAGATCATCGGGCAGGGGCAGCAGGCCCCGTCCGGGCACATCCCCTTCACCCCCCGTGCCAAGAAGGTCCTGGAGCTGTCGCTCCGCGAGGCCCTTCAGCTGGGCCACAACTACATCGGCACGGAGCACATCCTGCTCGGCCTGATCCGTGAGGGCGAGGGCGTCGCCGCCCAGGTCCTGGTCAAGCTGGGCGCAGACCTCAACCGCGTGCGGCAGCAGGTGATCCAGCTGCTCTCCGGTTACCAGGGCAAGGAGACCGCCACCGCCGGTGGTCCTGCCGAGGGCACGCCCTCCACGTCCCTGGTCCTCGACCAGTTCGGCCGGAACCTCACCCAGGCCGCTCGTGAGTCCAAGCTCGACCCGGTCATCGGGCGCGAGAAGGAGATCGAGCGGGTCATGCAGGTGCTGTCCCGCCGCACCAAGAACAACCCGGTCCTCATCGGCGAGCCCGGCGTCGGCAAGACCGCCGTCGTCGAGGGGCTGGCGCAGGCCATCGTCAAGGGCGAGGTGCCCGAGACCCTCAAGG
Source organism: Streptomyces sp. NPDC005496 (assembly GCF_042872045.1). Lineage (NCBI taxonomy): Bacteria > Bacillati > Actinomycetota > Actinomycetes > Kitasatosporales > Streptomycetaceae > Streptomyces > Streptomyces sp. NPDC005496. Next base: position 31,955 of record NZ_JBIAJQ010000005.1, on the reverse strand, counting down.
ACAAGCACCTCTACACCCTCGACCTGGGCGCGCTGGTCGCCGGCTCCCGCTACCGCGGTGACTTCGAGGAGCGCCTGAAGAAGGTCCTCAAGGAGATCCGCACCCGCGGCGACATCATCCTGTTCATCGACGAGCTGCACACGCTCGTCGGCGCGGGTGCCGCCGAGGGCGCCATCGACGCGGCCTCGATCCTGAAGCCGATGCTGGCCCGCGGTGAGCTCCAGACCATCGGTGCCACGACCCTGGACGAGTACCGCAAGCACCTCGAGAAGGACGCGGCCCTCGAGCGCCGCTTCCAGCCGATCCAGGTGGCGGAGCCTTCCCTCCCGCACACCATCGAGATCCTCAAGGGCCTGCGCGACCGCTACGAGGCGCACCACCGTGTCTCGATCACGGACGAGGCCCTGGTCCAGGCCGCGACGCTCGCGGACCGCTACATCTCGGACCGGTTCCTCCCCGACAAGGCGATCGACCTGATCGACGAGGCGGGCTCCCGGATGCGCATCCGTCGGATGACGGCGCCGCCGGACCTCCGCGAGTTCGACGAGAAGATCGCCGGCGTCCGCCGCGACAAGGAGTCCGCGATCGACTCGCAGGACTTCGAGAAGGCCGCCTCTCTCCGTGACAAGGAGAAGCAGCTCCTCGCGGCGAAGGCCAAGCGCGAGAAGGAGTGGAAGGCCGGCGACATGGACGTCGTGGCCGAGGTCGACGGCGAGCTGATCGCCGAGGTCCTCGCGACGGCCACCGGCATCCCGGTCTTCAAGCTGACCGAGGAGGAGTCCTCGCGTCTGCTGCGCATGGAGGACGAGCTCCACAAGCGGGTCATCGGCCAGAAGGACGCCGTCAAGGCGCTCTCGAAGGCGATCCGCCGTACGCGCGCCGGTCTGAAGGACCCGAAGCGTCCGGGTGGTTCGTTCATCTTCGCCGGTCCGTCCGGTGTCGGTAAGACGGAGCTGTCCAAGGCGCTCGCCGAGTTCCTCTTCGGTGACGAGGACGCGCTGATCTCCCTCGACATGTCGGAGTTCAGCGAGAAGCACACGGTCTCGCGTCTCTTCGGTTCGCCCCCCGGCTACGTGGGCTACGAAGAGGGCGGCCAGCTGACCGAGAAGGTCCGCCGCAAGCCGTTCTCCGTCGTCCTCTTCGACGAGGTGGAGAAGGCCCACCCGGACATCTTCAACTCGCTGCTGCAGATCCTGGAGGACGGTCGTCTGACCGACTCCCAGGGCCGGGTCGTGGACTTCAAGAACACGGTCATCATCATGACGACCAACCTCGGCACGCGGGACATCTCGAAGGGCTTCAACCTGGGCTTCGCGGCGCAGGGTGACACGAAGACCAACTACGAGCGCATGAAGAACAAGGTCTCGGACGAGCTCAAGCAGCACTTCCGGCCCGAGTTCCTCAACCGTGTGGACGACGTCGTCGTCTTCCCGCAGCTCACCCAGGACGACATCCTCCAGATCGTCGACCTGATGGTCAGCAAGGTGGACGAGCGCCTGAAGGACCGGGACATGGGCATCGAGCTCTCCCAGTCCGCGAAGGAGCTCCTCGCCAAGAAGGGCTACGACCCGGTGCTGGGCGCGCGTCCGCTGCGGCGCACGATCCAGCGCGAGGTCGAGGACACGCTGTCCGAGAAGATCCTCTTCGGCGAGCTGCGTCCGGGCCACATCGTGGTCGTGGACACGGAGGGCGAGGGCGAGGCCAAGACCTTCACCTTCCGGGGTGAGGAGAAGTCGGCCCTTCCCGACGTCCCGCCGATCGAGCAGGCCGCCGGCGGCGCCGGTCCGAACCTGAGCAAGGACGCGTAACCTCCGGTTTCGCCGCACCAAGGGGCTGCCCCGGGACTCCGGTCCCGGGGCAGCCCCTTTTCGCGCCCTCAAAGCGCACGTCGCCCACCGAAGCCACCGGGCCCGCACCTCAGCCCCCACGGCCCGCAGCCGCCCTCCGGCGGAAGAGGCGCGCGTCGCCACCGGCGCCCCCGTGCCCCCGCGGCTCAGCCTCCACGGCCCGCAGCCGCCCTCCGGAGGGAAGGGGCCGTGCGTCGCCCATCGGCCCTACCGAGCCTCCGGCCCCAGTCCCCGCGGCTCAGCCTCCACGGCCCGCAGTCGCCCTGCGACCGAAGGGGCCGAGCGTCGCCCACCGGCCCTACCGGAGCCCCCGGCCCCCAGCCCCCGCGGCTCGGCCCCCCACGGCCCGCAGTCGCGATCGCACCGAAGGGGCCGTGCCGGTACATCAAATGGCCGTCGAGACGGGGACGTACCCGACCGAGGAACGCTGGTGACGGACGCCGACACCCACTACCGACGGCCGGATGTACCGGCACGGCCCCGCCCCACCCACCGAACCGACAGCGCCCCGACGCCCACCGGACCGGCGGACGGCCCCCTCCGGGCCTCCGACAGCCGGCGTCCGGCGCCCGCTCGGTCCGCCGGATCGGGCCCCGGGCCCCGCTCCCGGCAGGGTGAACGGCGTAGCCCGCGTCACATTCGCCGGGGTCCCGATCCGGCCCTCCGGTGACATGACGCACAGGCGATATGGCCGGTACTAGGTGGAATAGTGGTCGGACGTGGAGGGACAAAAGGGACCTTTGGCCCATGGCTGTGGGCGGCCGACTCCCGGCGGGCGGGGCCGGGCAGTGCGGGCGGTGTTTCCCAAGGGGACGAGGCCTCGAAGTGGGGATAAACCTCCCCATGTGACCGAAATGAACAAGATTCTTAGGCCGACGAACGGTCTGTCAAGGAGTCGAAAGTTTTGAGACGAACTACGGCCTTGGGTCGTAGATGGGGGGTTTGGGGCTTGCCGAGACGGCGGGTTACCAATGTGGAGTCCATCCGGCAGATGCCAGAGCGCCGGGTGTTCTTTTCTGCCCCGTCCCCGTCTCGAAGAGGTCTACATGTCGAAGCGCGTCACGCCCCGTCACTCCCGTGCGTCCCAGCTCCGTATGCGGGCGGCCGCCCTGGCCGTCGGGCTGGGTGCCTCGGTCGCTCTGGGCGCCGGGGTCGCGGCCGCCGCCGACACCACGCTGACCACCGCCGCCCCCGGCACCACGGCCAGCGCGGTGCAGACCCAGGCCGCCGCCCAGGCCAAGGCCGCCGCCGACACGGCCGCCAAGAACAAGAAGGCCGCCGACACGGCGAAGAAGGCCGCTGCCCAGAAGGCGGCCGCCAAGAAGGCCGCCGCCAAGAAGAGCGCCGTCTCCTGGGTCGACCCGGTGAAGAAGTACAAGCTCTCCGCCAGCTTCAACCAGGCCGGCGGCATGTGGTCGCACAAGCACTCCGGCCAGGACTACGCCGTGCCGCAGGGCACCGAGGTCGTCGCCGCCCACGGCGGCACCGTCGTCAAGACCGGCGGCAACGGCGCCGGTGACGGTCCCGCGTACGGCAACGCCGTCGTCATCAAGCACGGCAACGGCACCTACTCGCAGTACGCGCACCTGTCCCGCGTCGACGTGCGGGTCGGCCAGGTCGTCTCCACCGGCCAGCACATAGCGCTCTCCGGCAACACCGGGAACTCCAGCGGACCCCACCTGCACTTCGAGATCCGCACGACCCCGAACTACGGCTCGGCCGTCGACCCGGTCAGCTTCCTGCGCGCCAAGGGCGTCACCGTCTGACGGAGCCCGTCGAGGGCGCCCGGGGCACCACCGGTGCCGGGGCGCCCGTGACTACGACGTGGAGGCGCCGTGCGCCCGCGTCACCAGATCGATCGCGACCTCGAGGACGGCCTTGCGCTTCTCCTCGGGGTCGCCTTCGACGTCCTTGAGGACGAACATCCCGGCGTGCATCGTGAAGAGCGCGCTGATGCAGCGCACCTGGTCGGGCAGCGCCGCCTCGGGCTCCTTGATGATGTCGAGCATGGCCATCATGCGGTCCTTGAACGTCTCGCCGACGCTCAGCTCGCGTACCGTCGCCTGGTTCTCCTGCATGAAGCGGAAGAGCGGCGCGGCGCCGGTGAGGGCCTGGCTGTAGCGGCGCAGCACCTCCTGCTTGGTGTCCAGGGAGTGCGGCTGCTGCTTGCCCCAGTCGATCAGCTCGTCCAGGGGCCTCGTCAGATCCTCGAAGAGGCTGATGAGGATCTCTTCCTTGCTCTTGAAGTGGTAGTAGAGGGCCGCCTTGGTGACGTCCAGGTGCTCGGCGATCTCGCGCAGGGACGTCTTCTCGTAGCCCCGCTCGGAGAAGAGTTCGAGGGCCACGTCCTGGATGCGCTGGCGGGTGTCGCCGCGGCGCTGTCGCCTGGTGCCGTCCATGGTGCCGCCCATCCTCGTACTCCTCGCGCTCCCCGAAAACCTAGCTGACGGCCGACCGGTAAAGCCACCACAAACTTACTTGACGCCCGGCTAGTTAGCGGTCTACTTTCCTCAGTGTAGTGAACTTGCCGGGCGGCAAGTAAGTAGACCGAGCGGGATCGGCCGAAACCGAGGGGACGGCCGGTCAGGGGAGTGGACACCATGGCGGACAACACCGAAGCGGCCGTACAGACCGGGAAACCACCGCAGGACGCGGTACCGGACGGACCGCAGGCGCGCAGCGTGCGGGTCGTCCTCGGCGCGCTGCTGATCGCGATGATGCTCGCGATGCTCGACAACATGATCGTGGGCACGGCCATGCCGACGATCGTGGGCGAACTGGGCGGCCTCGAACACCTGTCGTGGGTCGTCACCGGCTACACCCTCGCCACCGCGGCCTCCACCCCGATCTGGGGCAAGCTCGGCGACATGTACGGGCGCAAGGGCGTCTTCATGACCTCGATCGTGGTCTTCCTGATCGGGTCGGCGCTCAGCGGCATGGCCCAGGACATGGGGCAGCTGATCGGCTTCCGCGCGATCCAGGGCCTCGGCGCCGGCGGCCTGATGGTCGGCGTCATGGCGATCATCGGTGACCTGATCCCGCCCCGGGAGCGCGGTAAGTACCAGGGCATGATCGCCGGTGTGATGGCGCTCGCCATGATCGCCGGACCGCTCGTGGGAGGCACCATCACCGACCACTGGGGCTGGCGCTGGTCCTTCTACATCAACCTGCCGCTCGGCATCGTCGCGCTGATCGCCGTCAGTGCCGTGCTGCACCTGCCGAAGAAGCGGGTTGACAGCCGGATCGACTACCTGGGCGCCGGGCTGCTGGCGCTCGGCATCACGGCCATCGTGCTCGTCACCACCTGGGGCGGCAGCGAGTACCCGTGGGGCTCGGCCCGGATCATGGAGCTCATCGGGATCGGCGTCGCCGCGCTCGTCGGCTTCCTCTTCGTGCAGACCAAGGCCGCCGCGCCGATCGTGCCGCTGCACATCTTCCGCAGCCGCAACTTCACGCTGATGTCGGTCATCGGCTTCATCACCGGCTTCGTGATGTTCGGTGCCGTGCTCTTCCTGCCGCTGTACCAGCAGTCGGTGCAGGGCGCGTCCGCCACCAACTCCGGACTGCTGCTCCTGCCCATGCTCGGCGCGATGCTCGTCGTCTCGATGGTGGCCGGACGGGTCACCACCAACAGCGGCAAGTACAAGGTCTTCCCGGTCGTCGGCAGCGTGCTGATGACGGTGGGGCTGTTCCTGCTCGCCCAGATGGACACCGACACGAGCCGGCTCACCTCCGGTCTGTACATGGCGGTCCTCGGCGCCGGCATGGGCTGCCTGATGCAGATCACGATGCTGGTCGCGCAGAACAGCGTCGAGATGAAGGACATGGGCGTCGCGTCCTCCTCGACCACCCTGTTCCGTACGCTCGGCTCCTCGTTCGGTGTCGCGATCATGGGCGCGCTGTTCAACCACCGGGTCCAGGACGTGATGACCGAGCGGGCCGGCGCCATCGGCTCCAAGGTGACCGAGCAGTCCGCGCAGCTGGACGCGGCCAGCCTCGCCAAGCTGCCGGCCGTGGCCCGCGAGGCCTACCAGCACGCGGTGGCGTCCGGTACGCACTCCGCGTTCCTGCTCGGCTCGGTCGTGGCGATCGTCGCGCTGGTCGCCGCGGTGTTCGTGAAGGAGGTCCCGCTCAAGGGCGCGGGACCGCAGAAGCCGGCCGGGGACGCGGACGGGGATGCCGCGGGCGCGGCCCCGACGGTGGCAGAGGCCGTCTGAGCCGACGTCCACCCCGGTCAGGAAAGGCCCCCGGCGTTGTCCGCCCCGGGGGCCTTTCCACGTCCGCGGACCGGCCGCGTCACCCGTCCCGGGCGCCCGGCATGGGCAGCATCGGATAGCTCCCCGTGTTGGTGGGCGCGTGCTCCGGCAGCCACAGGACCGCCACCGCGCCCTCGGCCGGCACCTCGGGCGGGGCGCCGGCGGGGCGGACGTTGCGGAAGGTGAGGCGGGCGCCGAGCACCCGGGCCTGGCCGGTGGCGATGGTCAGGCCGAGACCGTGGCCGCGGCCCGCGCGGTCGCTGCTGCCGGTACGGAAACGGCTGGGCCCCTCGTGCAGAAGCTTCTCGGGGAAACCCGGCCCGTGGTCGCGGACGCGGATGACCCGCCCCTCGACGGACACCTCGATCGGCGGCTTGCCGTGCCGGGCCGCGTTGGCCAGCAGGTTGAACAGCACCCGCTCCAGTCGCCGCGGATCGGTGGTCACCTCGGACTCGTGCACCACGAGCACCGCGATGTCCGGGTCCTTCGCGGCCACCCTCCGGGACACGAACTCGCCCAGCATGATGTCCTGCAGCTCCGCCCGCTCCGACGCCCCGTCGAGCCGCGCGACCTCCAGGACGTCCTCGACCAGGGTCCGCATGGCCTGCGCCCGGTCCCGTACCAGCTCCGTCGGACGGCCCGGGGGCAGCAGCTCGGCGGCCGTCAGCAGCCCGGTCACCGGAGTGCGCAGCTCGTGCGCGATGTCGGCGGTCACCCGGCGCTCGGCCTCGATGCGCTGCTGGAGCGCGTCCGCCATGGCGTCCACCGCGCGCGCCAGATCGTCGGTCTCGTCGCGTACGACACCGCCGATGGCGTCCCGCACCCGGACGTCCGTGTCGCCCCTCGCGACCTGGTTCGCGGCCGCCGCCGCCTTGCGCAGCCGGCGCGAGAGCTGGCCCCCGATGAGGACACCGAGGGCGCAGCCGCCGAAGACCACCGCGATGGAGCCGATGATCAGCGCCTGGTCGAGGTCCGTCATCACGGTCGCGCTGCGGTCGGTGAACCGCGTGTGCAGCGACAGCACCCTGCCGTCCTTGAGCGGCACGGCCGCCCAGATGTCCGGCACGCCGTTGTGCCCCTCGGCCACGAACGTGGCGCGGCGCCCCTGGGCGACCTTGAGCAGCAGGTCACGCGGGATGGTCGGGTCGTCGACCTCGACGCCGAAGGACTGCGTGCGGCCCGACTCGTACATGCGCTGCGCGACCTGGATGCGCTCGTCGGCGAGATCGCGCGAGTTGTCGAGCATCGAGACGCGGGCCGCGTTGTGCACGACCAGGCTCAGCGCGATCGCCACCAGCGCGCCGACGAGCGCGATCGCCGCGCTCAGCTTCCACCGGATGCCGGTGCGGATGTCCCTGCTCCCGACCGCCCCGGTGCCGGCCTGGACCAGGCGTCGAAATATCCCCCGCATACCCCTGCTCAGGCCTTCAACTTGTAGCCGAAGCCGCGGACCGTCTCGATCCGGTCCTGGCCGATCTTCGTACGCAGCCGCTGCACATGGACGTCGACCACCCGTGTGTCACCGCCCCATCCGTAGTCCCACACGCGTTCCAGGAGCTTGTCGCGGGACAGTACCGTGCCGGGCGCGGCCGAGAACTCCAGCAGCAGCCGCATCTCGGTGGGGGTGAGCGACACCGGCCGCCCGTCGCGCCGCACCTCCATGCCCTCGGTGTCGATCTCCAGGTCCCCGAAGGACAGGACCCCGCCGTCGAGCCGATCCGGCTCGGCCGAGGCGGGCCCCGCGGGACCGCTCGCGTGCCCGAAGCGCCGCAGCACCGCGCGGATCCGGGCCACCAGGACGGCGCCGTCGAAGGGCTTGGTGACGTAGTCGTCGGCGCCCGCCTCCAGGCCCAGCACCACGTCGATCGAGTCGGCCCGCGCCGACAGCATGATCACCGGCACGGTGGACTCGTCGCGGATACGGCGGCACAGACTGACCCCGTCGAGACCCGGCACCATGACGTCGAGCAGCGCGATGTCGGGCCGGTCGGCGCGGAAGGCCTCCAGCCCCGAGAGTCCGTCGGGCATGGCGGTGACCGCGAAACCGTCGCGCTCCAGGGCGAGCTGCGTGGCCTCGCGGATGACGTCGTCGTCCTCGACGAACAGGACGTGGGTCTGCTCTGCCATCCCTCTGCTCTCAGTTCGCGTCGGGGGCGGGCGAGTCGGCGCCGCCCACCGCGTTGCTGTAGTCGTTGTGGATCCGGGACTCCACGGCGAAACGGCCCGCGGACCAGCCGTAGGTGATCACCTCTTCGCTGGAGGGGTACGACACCGGGTCGTCCTTCCCGTACAGCTGCTGGGTGACCACCAGGTCGCCGCGGTCGATCTCCGCGTACACCGGCGGCTCCTCGGCGCGGAAGACGTTGCGGTATCCGCCGCCCTCCGCGCGGTACACGTACGAGCCGATGCCGACCGCGTCACCGCAGGTCATCACGTTCACCACGATGTCGTCCGCGGATCCGCCGGTCAGGTTCCCGTAGGAGACGTCGACCGGGTACTCGTCGGCCACGCACGGCTTCAGGTCGCGCTTGACGGCCGCGCTGACCTTCGGGTCCTGGCGCACGAGCCGCACCGCGTCGACGCGCCCGCTGCGCCTGGACGGCGTGGAGGCCGGGGTGGTGGTGCTCGCGACCGAGTCGGCGCCCGCCGGACCCTCGTCCCGGGCGCCGGTGCCTCCGGTGGCGCACGCCGAGGCGAAAAGGGCGAGGGCGGCGATCACGGCCGACGCCGTCATCACCGCCTTGGGGGCCCCACCGGGCCCGGTGGCCCCTGAACCTAGGCCGCGCAACGCTCCCGCTCCTCACGTTCGAGCGCGCGGGCGCCGCGCTCCTCACGGTCCCGGCTCTCCAGCTCCTCGCGGAGCCGGGCCAGCGCCCGGTGCAGCGTGCTCTTGACCGTTCCGGCCGACATGCCGAGCGCGGCGGCCGTCTCCTCCGTGGACATCTGCTCCCAGTGTCGCAGCACGACGACACTGCGCTGCTTGGGAGCCAGCACCTTCATGATGTCCATCAGCAGGGCGCGGTCCGCGTGCTGCTCGGTGGCGTCGTCGACGCTCGCGTCGGGAAGCTGCTCGGTCGGCACCTCTTCGAGCTTGCGGGCCCGCCACCACTCGGTCCGCGTGTTGATCATGACGCGGCGCAGGTAGGCGTCGGCGAGCCGCTTGTCCGCTATGCCGTCCCAGCGGCCGTACGTCCGTACGAGCGCGGTCTGGAGCAGGTCCTGGGCGTCGACCGGGTCGGGGACCAGGCGGCGGGCACTGCGCAGCAGCGCGTCCTGCCGGGTACGGACGTACTCCTCGAACTCGAGCACCTCTCCCTGCGCCATGCCGACCGCCTCCATCCCCGTTGCCGGCCCGCCCGCTGCCGGCTGTCCGTTGCCTGTGTGCCGCTGTCCCCGCGGTACGGGAATGAAGCTACGGAGGCGTTGTCACGGGGTTGTCCGAGGCAGCCTGCGGCGAGCGCTCGGCTGTACGTCGGTTGTGTAACGGATGTAGGAGAGGGGTAAGCGGGCGTGCCGGGTTGTCGGGATTGCGGGTGTTTTCGGCGGCCGGGTGCGTGTCACGGGGCCGCCGGGAGCTGTGGGTCAGCTGAGGGGCAGCCGGTAGAGGCCGCCCGCCACGGGTTCGACCAGCCCGTCGGAGACGAGGCCGTCCAGGGCGCGGGCGCGCTGCACCGGCTCGTCCCACACCCCGTCGAGCGCCGCCTGCGGCACCGGGGTCACGGCCTCCCGCAGCACCGCCAGCAGCCGCCCGCGGACCTGGCGGTCGGTACCCGCGTACGTCTGACCGCGGCGCGGCGGGCCCTGGTGCTCCGGCTTCCCGGCCAGCCGCCAGGCGCACAGCGCGGCGATCGGGCAGCGGTGGCACGACTCGTTCTTCGCCGTGCACACCAGCGCGCCGAGCTCCATGGAGGCGGCGGCCCAGCGCGAGGCCGTGCGCTCGTCCTCGGGGAGCAGGGCGCGGGCGAGCTTGCGCTCGGCGGCGGTCGTGGCGTTCGGCGGGTACTGGGTGCCGGCGACCGCGCGGGCGAAGACCCGCCGCACGTTCGTGTCCAGGACGGCGTGCCGCTGCCCGTACGCGAACGACGCCACGGCGGCCGCCGTGTACTCGCCGATCCCGGGCAGCGCCAGCAGCTGGGCGTGCTCGGCCGGTACGTCGCCGCCGTGCCGTTCCGTTATGGCGACCGCGGCGCCGTGCAGCCGCAGCGCGCGGCGCGGGTAGCCGAGGCGGCCCCAGGCGCGGACGGCCTCGCCGGGTGCCTCCTTGGCGAGGTCGGCGGGGCGCGGCCAGCGGGCCAGCCACTGCTCGTAGACGGGCAGCACGCGGTTCACCGGCGTCTGCTGCAGCATGAACTCACTGACCATCACGCCCCAGGGGCCGGCGTCGGGGCGCCGCCACGGCAGGTCACGGGCGTGCTCGTCGAACCAGTCGATGACCGGCTCGTGCAGGGATGCACCGGGAGCGCCGGGCGCTGCGGCCGACGGGGTGCTGGGCGTGGGCAAGGTGGGTGCAGTCATGACGTATCCGATCCTGCCACGGGCGGGCGCCCGGGCGCGGCCAGCCACGGGGGCGGGTCGTAAGACCTGACGATCGGCCGGGGCGTCCGGGTCCGGCCCGCCCGCGCCGCCGACGCCCGGCCGGCACGAGACCCCCGGGCCCGGGCGGACGGCCGCGGGGTGCCGGCGGGCACGCGCTCCACCCTCGTCCCCGCCCTCTTCTCGCAGGGTGTGACCGAGCCGGGGTGGACGGGGTCCTCTGCCGCCCGGTCCGGCACCCGCGCGCCGGGAGCGAGGGCACCTCGACGGCCGTGTCACCGCGCCGAGTTCGAGATCACGGAACGTGTCCGCCACCCCGTTTTCGTCACTCCCCGCGATCAAGGGCGGCCCGGTGGGGTGCGACTCGACACGTACGGCGTCCCACCGGGATGATGATCCGGAAAAGTTGGTGCGCCGGGCGGCATGTGGGGCCAGGGAAGGCGGCGATCTCTCGTACAGTTTGCGCCGTGGGATCTCTGCGCAATCCGGTCGGGCCGCTTCCCTCCTCCATCTACTGGCGACGGAGGGCCGTTCTGCTGTCCGTGGTCGGCTTGTTGGCGCTGCTCATCCTGTGGGTGGTCACCAACGGCGGCGGAGGCGGGGGCGGCAACGGAGACGGCTCCAACGGCAAGAACCCGGCGCCCTCGATCACCCCGGGGCCCTCCAGCACGGGACCCGCCATCAGCCAACACCCCGGCGGGCGCGACGAGTCGAGCGGTACGGGCGACGGCGGCGACGGTTCCGGCGCGGACGGCGGCGGCGCGGGCTCCGGTGGCGGCGCGGGCTCGGCGGGTTCCGCCGGTGGCTCGGACGACGGGTCCAAGGGCGGGGGAGGCTCGGGCGGACAGCTCCCGGCCGGCTCCGGACTCCCCAACTGCACGCCGGGAGCCGTCAAGTTGACGGTGCGCAGCGTCCACAACACCTACGCGCCCGGTAAGAAGCCCGCCATCGAGCTGATCGCCAAGAACACCTCGTCCGGCGACTGCAAGGTCGATCTCGGCCCGAAGAACACCGTTCTGACGATCACTCAGGCGGGCAGCGACGACGCCTTCTGGTCCTCGAAGGACTGCCCCAAGGGCTCCGGCAGCCTCCTCTTCCGCGTCCCCGCCGACGGGCGTGTGACGCACACCGTCGAGTGGGACCGCAAGGCGAGCGCCCCCGAGTGCGCGACGCCCCCGGCGGGTTCGGCGTCCGCCGGCACCTACCTGGTGGAGGCGAAGGCGCCGGGTCTGGCCAAGGCCCAGACGTCGTTCGTCCTGGAGAAGGACTGACGCGGGACCGGCGGAAACGGAGAACCCAGGGGCGTCTCGGCCCCTGGGTGGCGTCCGCGGAGACCCGAAGGCTCAGACGTACCGCTCCAGGATCGAGGACTCCGCCAGCCGCGAGAGGCCCTCGCGGACGCTGCGGGCCCGCGCCTCGCCGACGCCGTCGACCGTCTGGAGGTCGTCCACGCTCGCGGCGAGCAGCTTCTGCAGACCGCCGAAGTGCTCCACGAGCCGGTCGATGATCGCGCCGGGCAGCCGGGGCACCTTCGCCAGCAGCCGGAAGCCGCGCGGCGACACCGCGGAGTCGAGCGCCTCGGGAGAGCCGGTGTAGCCCAACGCCCGTGCCACCGTCGGCATTTCCAGCAGCTCCGCGTGCGACAGGGCGTCCAGCTCGAAGAGCGCCTCGTCCACCGTGCGCGAGCGCTTGGCGGTCGGCTCGGGCACGTAGTCCCGTACGACCAGCTCGCGCTCGGGCTCCACGCCGGCGATCAGCTCGTCCAGCTGGAGCGCCAGAAGCCGTCCGTCCGTGCCCAGTTCGACGACGTACTCGGCGATCTCGGTGGCGATCCGGCGCACCATCTCCAGGCGCTGGGCCACCGCCGAGACGTCCCGGACGGTGACCAGGTCCTCGATCTCCAGCGCCGACAGCGTGCCCGCGACCTCGTCCAGCCGGAGCTTGTAGCGCTCCAGCGTGGCGAGCGCCTGGTTCGCGCGGGACAGGATCGCCGCCGAGTCCTCCAGGACGCGGCGCTGGCCGTCCACGTACAGGGCGATCAGACGCATCGACTGGGAGACCGAGACGACCGGGAAGCCGACCTGCTTGGACACGCGGTCGGCGGTGCGGTGCCGGGTGCCGGTCTCCTCCGTGGGAATCGTCGGGTCGGGCACCAGCTGCACGCCCGCCCGCAGGATCTTGGTGATGTCCTTGTCGAGCACGATGCCGCCGTCGAGCTTGCACAGCTCACGCAGCCGCGTCGCCGTGAACTCGACGTCCAGCACGAAGCCACCGGTGCACATCGCCTCGACGGTCTTGTCGGACCCGAGCACGATGAGTCCTCCGGTGTTGCCGCGGAGGATCCGCTCGAGCCCGTCGCGCAGTGCCGTGCCGGGTGCCACGGCACTCAGTGAGGCGCGCATCAGGCCATCGGCACCGGAGCTCCCACCGGATTTTCCGGGAGCTGCTGCCCGGTCGTTGGCTGCCACTGCACTCCTCCGGTCGCAGGTTTCCGGTCGCCCTCGGTTCGTACGGACGGGCGAGACCTGGGCAAAGTCTACCGGCGCTCTTCGTCCTCCCGTGGGGCCTCTCTCCGACGGGAGCGCGGAAGGACGCGCAGGGCGTCGCCCATGTCGGCCACCTCGACCACCTTCATACCGGGTGGAATCCTGCCCGGATCGGCCGGTACGAGGGCGTGCGTGAAGCCCAGACGGTGCGCCTCGGCCAGCCGCCGCTGGACGCCCGTCACCCTTCTGACCTCGCCCGCGAGGCCCACCTCGCCGATCGCGACGAGGTTCTTCGGCAGCGGGGTGTCACTCGCCGCGGAGGCCAGCGCGAGCGCGATCGCCAGGTCCGCAGCCGGCTCCGAGAGCTTCACGCCGCCGACCGTCGCGGAGTAGATGTCCCGCTTTCCGAGGGCGGTGATCCGGCCCCGCTGCTCCAGGACGGCGAGCATCATCGACACCCGGGAGGTCTCAAGGCCCGACGTGGTGCGCCGGGGCGAGGGGATCTGCGAGTCGACGGTCAGCGCCTGGACCTCGGCCACCAGCGGGCGGCGGCCCTCCAGCGTCACCGTCAGACAGGTGCCCGGGACCGGCTCGGCGCGGCGGGTGAGGAACAGCCCGGACGGGTCGGCCAGGCCCGTGATGCCCTCGTCGTGCAGCTCGAAGCAGCCGACCTCGTCCGTCGTGCCGTAGCGGTTCTTCACCCCTCGGACCAGACGCAGCCGCGCGTGCCGGTCGCCCTCGAAGCTCAGCACCACGTCCACGAGGTGCTCCAGCAGGCGCGGTCCCGCGATCGCGCCGTCCTTCGTGACATGGCCCACCAGCAGCGTGGCCATCCCGCGGTCCTTCGAGGCGCGGATCAGGGCGCCCGCCACCTCGCGGACCTGGGCCATGCCGCCCGGGGCGCCGTCGATCTCCGGCGAGGCGACGGTCTGCACGGAGTCGAGGATCAGCAGCGACGGCTTGACGGCGTCCAAGTGGCCCAGCACCGCGGCCAGGTCGGTCTCCGCGGCCAGGTACAGGTGGTCGTCGATCGCCTTGATCCGGTCGGCGCGCGCCCGGACCTGGCTCGCCGACTCCTCACCCGTAACGTACAGGGTGCGGTGCTCGTCGCTCGCCGACTTCGCCGCCACGTCCAGCAGCAGCGTCGACTTGCCGACGCCCGGTTCGCCCGCGACGAGGACGACCGCGCCGGGGACCAGGCCGCCGCCGAGGACACGGTCCAGCTCCGGTACGCCGGTGCTGCGCGCGGTGGCCTGACGGGCGTCGACCTGTCCGATCGGGACGGCGGAGGTGGTGACGCGGCCCGGTGCCGTCGTGCGGACCGCGGGGGCGCCGTACTCCTCGACCGTGCCCCATGCCTGGCACTCGGGGCAGCGGCCGAGCCACTTGGCCGTCTGCCAGCCGCATTCGGTGCAGCGGTAGGACGGCCGGTCCTTCGCGGTTTTCGTACGGGCAACCATGGGGGGAACCGTAGCCGAGGCCACCGACAGCGCCCTTTTCACGGCTGGGACGCCCGGGCTGGGGCGGGTGTGCGGGTGTGGACGGGGTGCCGCCGGGAACGCCGTCGAGGGCGTGTTCGTACGGCGCGACGCTCGTGCGCCGCGGCCCGCGCGGGTGCCCCTTGATCGCCGCCCGTGAGGGTGTGGGCCATGGGATACGGGCCTGCTGTCCCCTTATGAGGGATCGTTTCACCCGTACGGATTAAATGTGCTCAAGGGGGAGGAAGGGGCCACCACTCGGCGCCTACGGTCGCGAGGGTGATGAGCAGCAGTCCGGAGACCTCCACGCACACCACCGGCGCACACCGGGCGCACCCAGACGCGCGCAAGCGGGGGGCCGTGTCCCGCGCCGCGTCGAGCCGCACCCTGACGCACCGTCCTCCCGCGCGCTACGAGCCGTATCTGGACGGCCTGTTCACGTACTGCCTGTCCGTGCTCTGCGACCACGACGCGGCGACCGCGGCGCTGGGCGACGTCCTGGTGCTGGCCGAGCGCCGGGGCGCGCGGGGGCCGGACTCCGCGGACGACCGCAGGGCCTGGCTGTACGCGCTCGCGCGCTGGGCCTGTCTGCGCAAGCTCGCCGAGACCCGGCGCCGACGGCAGGCGGCCCACGCCGCGGGCCGGCGCGCGCCGAGGGAAGGCGGCCCGCAGGGAGGTCCGCGGGGCGGTCACAAGGAGGCCGCCGACCGGCGCGCGGCCGAGGCGGTGAGCGCCTCCGCCGTCTCCGAGGAGGTCCAGCGGCAGCGCCGCCGCGAACTGGCCCTGCTGGCCTGGCCGGAGGCCGCCGGGACCACCCCGGAGCAGCGGGAGGCGCTCGAACTGGCCGTCCGGCACCAGCTCGCCGCCCACGAGGTCGCCGCGGTGCTCGGCATGGACCTGGCCGCGGCGCGGGAACTGCTCGCCGCCGCGGCCTGCGAGGTGGAGCGCACCCGCGCCGCGCTGGCCGTCGTGGAGACCGGGGCCTGCCCGAGCGTGGCCCGCCTCACCGGCGACAACCAGCTCGTCCTGAGCGCCACCCTGCGCCGCGAACTCGTCCGGCACGTCGACGACTGCCCGCGCTGCCGCCGTACCGCCGAGCGCGCGGTCCCCGGCGCCTGGCCCGGGACCAGCGTCACCCCCGCCGCGCTCCCCGTCCTGGAGGCCCCGCGCGCGAGCCTGCACCTGGCGATGGCGCACGTGCCGCGCGCGCGGAGCCACGGCCCGCGCTTCGACCGCCGAGGCTTCCCGATGGACCCCAAGGACCACGCCGCGCGCAGGGACCGGCTCCGGGCGCGCGCCGTGACGACGACGGTGGTCGCCACGGTCGTCGCCGCGCCCGTCCTCGCGCTCTGGGCGGCGTACCGGGGGGCGCCGCTCACCGGGGAGGGCGCGGACGGCCGCCCGGTCACGGCGAGCGAGGTGCACGGCCCCGACGGACTCGGGAGCGACGAGACCGGCTACGAGAACGCGGGCAACGCCAGCACCAGGCCCGACGGCCGGTTCGGCGACGGCGACGGCTCGTCCGACGTGTCCGTGGAGGTCGTCAGCGCCAAGACCGGCGGGAAGAAGGGCGCGGGGCAGCTCGCGGTGACGGCCGGGAACACCGGCGACACGACCCTCATCACGCTGACCGCGTCCGGGAGTTCACCGGTGCGCTGGTCGGCGTCCACCGCGGCCCCCTGGCTCTACCTGAGCCAGTCCTCCGGGACGCTCAAGCCGGGCGAGTCGCTGACGGTCCGGGTGTACGTCGACCATCTGCGCGAGCCCGTCGGCGCCTGGACCGCCCGGGTGGCGATCGCCCCGGCGGGAGCGGTGGTCACGATCTCCGGGTACGGCGACGCCGGCCCGTCCGACCCCGATCCGCGCCCGAGCCACCCGACGCCGTCCGCCCCGGGTCCCCGGCCGAGCGACCCGACGCCCTCGGACCCGCATCCGACGCCGGGGAACCCGAGCCCGAGCGACCCGACGCCGACGCCCAGCGGCTCGGCGAGCCCGGACCCGTCGCCGTCGAGCGGCGAGCCGAGCCCGGCCTCGTAGGGGCGGGACTCAGCCCACGGGGTCCGCGGGGTGCGGAGCGATCAGGGGGAGCTGGGAGGCCAGGCGCTGCTCGCAGAGCTCGACCAGCCGGTCGTACCCGGCCTTGCCCATCAGCTCGACGAGCTCCGGGCGGTACGAGACGTAGACGGGGTCGCCGGCGCCGTGCGCGGAGGTCGCCGAGGTGCACCACCAGTGCAGGTCGTGGCCGCCCGGACCCCAGCCGCGCCGGTCGTACTCACCGATGGAGACCTGGAGCACACGCGTGTCGTCGGGCCGGTCGATCCACTCGTACGTCCGGCGCACCGGGAGCTGCCAGCAGACGTCCGGCTTGGTCTCCAGCGGCTCGCGGCCCTCCTTGAGCGCCAGGATGTGCAGCGAGCAGCCCATGCCGCCCTCGAAGCCGGGCCGGTTCTGGAAGATGCACGAGCCGTTGTACGGCCGGGTCTGGCGCTCGCCGTCCTCGTCCTCGGACACCCAGCCGCTCGTGGTGCCGATGTCGTGGTGCTGCCAGATGTCCGGCGTGAGGCGTGCCACGTACCCCGCGACGCGCTTCTCGTCGTCCTCGTCGGAGAAGTGCGCGCCCAGCGTGCAGCACCCGTCGTCCGCGCGGCCCGCCTGGATGCCCTGGCAGCCGCTCCCGAAGATGCAGTTCCAGCGGGAGGTCAGCCATGTCAGGTCACAGCGGAACACCTGCTCGTCGTCGGCCGGATCCGGGAATTCCACCCAGGCACGGGCGAAGTCGAGCCCCTGTTCGTCCGCCTTCTTCGGGGACTTCCGGGACTTGGGCGCCTTCGCCTGCGAAGGCTCCTTGGCGGATTTGTCGGGCTTCGCCTTTTTCGTCTTTGGCACCCGTCCAGGGTAAGTCGCCGGAAGCCGCTCCGGGGACTGCCACCCGTGCGGCGGGCAGTAGCGTTCCGTACATGAGACTCGGTGTCCTCGACGTGGGTTCGAACACGGTGCATCTGCTGGTGGTGGACGCTCACCCCGGCGCGCGCCCGCTGCCCGCGCACTCGCACAAGGTGGAGCTGCGGCTCGCGCAACTCCTCGACGCGGACGGTGCGATCGGCCCGGAGGGGGTCGACCGGCTGATATCCGTCGTCAAGGAGGCCATGCAGGCCGCCGAGGACAAGGGCGTCGAGGACCTGCTGCCGTTCGCGACCTCGGCGGTGCGCGAGGCGAGCAACGCGGACGACGTCCTGACGCGCGTGCACACCGAGACCGGCGTCGAGCTCCAGGTCCTCACCGGCGCCGAGGAGGCCCGGCTCACCTTTCTCGCCGCCCGCCGCTGGTTCGGCTGGTCGGCGGGAAAACTGCTCGTCCTGGACATCGGGGGCGGGTCCCTGGAGATCGCCTACGGGATGGACGAGGAGCCGGACACCGCGGTGTCGCTGCCGCTGGGGGCGGGGCGGCTGACCGCCGGGTGGCTGCCCGGGGACCCGCCGGACCCGGCCGCCGTGAAGTCGCTGCGCCGGCACGTGCGGGCGCAGATCGCCCGTACGGTCGGTGAGTTCACCCGGCTCGGGGCGCCGGACCACGTGGTCGCCACGTCCAAGACCTTCAAGCAGCTGGCCCGCCTGGCCGGCGCCGCCCGCTCCGCCGAGGGGCTGTACGTCCAGCGCGAGCTGAAGCGGGAGTCGCTGGAGGGGTGGGTGCCCCGCCTCGCCGGGATGACCACGGCCGAGCGTGCCGAGCTCCCGGGTGTGTCCGAGGGACGCGCCGGGCAGCTCGTCGCGGGGGCGTTGGTGGCCGAGGCGGCGATGGATCTGTTCGGTGTGGAGACGGTCGACATCTGCCCGTGGGCGCTACGAGAAGGCGTGATCCTCCGCCACCTCGACCACATGCCCCCCACGTAACCCCCCAAGGTGACCAACGTCACCTCCCCACCCGGCCGCAGCCCACGAACGCCCGCCATCTGCCCCGGCGTCGAGACGAGGGGACCGAAACGGTGTGCCGCCTGGGTGGGCCCCCTGTCCCCCCGTACATCCAGCACCGGCGCTGCGACCGAGGCCAAGGTGGGACGGCGAGCCCGGCGCCAACAGGGAGCCGCCTGCGCCCACCCTCCCCCACTCTCGGCTCCGCTCGAGCGGGGGCCCCCATCGCCCCAGCGGCACGATTGCCCGCAGCTGGGGCGGGCGGCCCGCCGGCGCCAGCCGGGTGGGTGGGCGCCACCCCTCGCCGCACGCCCGTCCGCCAGGTGGCGCCGCCCACCGGCCCGCACCGGAGCCCCCGGGCCCGCGCCCCCGCGGCTCGGCCCCCCACGGCCCGCAGTCGCGATCGCACCGAAGGGGCCGTGCCGGTACATCAAATGGCCGTGGAGACGGGGACGTACCCGACCGAGGAACGCTGGTGACGGACGCCGACATCAACTACCGACGGCCGGATGTACCGGCACGGCCCCGACCCACCCACCGGACCGAAGGCGACCGACGCCCACAGAACGGCACCGGCCGGACTCCGCCCCCGCCCCCCACCCGGGCCGCTCGCGCCCCGTACCCTGTCCCTCGTGGCAGAACCAGTGGTGCGCATCCCGGATGCGAAGGTCGCGCTGTCCACGGCCTCCGTGTATCCGGAGTCCACGGCGACGGCCTTCGAGATCGCCGCGCGCCTCGGCTACGACGGCGTCGAGGTCATGGTCTGGACGGACCCGGTCAGCCAGGACATCGAATCCCTGCGCAGACTCAGCGACTACCACCGCATCCCGATCCTCGCCGTCCACGCCCCCTGCCTGCTGATCACGCAGCGCGTCTGGTCCACCGACCCGTGGACCAAGCTCCAGCGCGCCCAGGCGGCCGCGGAGAAGCTCGGCGCCGGCACGGTCGTCGTGCACCCGCCCTTCCGCTGGCAGCGCCAGTACGCGAAGGACTTCGTCGACGGCATCTGGCGCATGGCGAACGAGACGGACGTCCGCTTCGCGGTCGAGAACATGTACCCCTGGCGCTACCGCGACCGCGAGATGCTGGCGTACGCACCCGACTGGGACGTGACGAAGGAGGACTACCGTCACTTCACCATCGACCTCAGCCACACCGCCACGGCCCGCACGGACGCCGTACAGATGATCGACCGCATGGGCGACCGCCTCGGCCACGTGCACCTCGCCGACGGCAACGGCTCCAACAAGGACGAGCACCTGGTCCCGGGCCGCGGGACCCAGCCCTGCGCCGAGGTGCTGGAGCGCCTCGCGACCACCGGCTTCGACGGCCACGTCGTCATCGAGGTCAACACCCGCCGCGCGATGTCCAGCGCGGAGCGCGAGGCCGACCTCGCCGAGGCCCTCGCGTTCACCCGCCTCCACCTGGCCTCCGCGGTCCGGGTCCCCCGGTCGTGAGCGCGGCGACCCCGGCCCCCCGCCGCCGCGGACGCCCCTCCCGTACGGAGACGGCGGCGTCCCCGGCCACGAGGGAGGTCATCCTCGCGGCGGCGAGGGAGGAGTTCTCCGAGCGGGGCTACGAGAAGACGTCGGTACGGGGCATCGCCAAGACGGCCGGCGTCGACCCGGCGCTGGTGCACCACTACTTCGGCACCAAGGAGCAGGTCTTCGAGGCGGCCGTGGCGGTCGCCTTCGCGCCCGCCCTGGAGGCACCGAGCACCGTCGAGGAGGGCCCGCTGGAGGGCGTGGGCGAGCGCCTGACCCGCTTCGTCTTCGGTGTCTGGGAGAACCCGGCGACGCGTACGCCACTGCTGGCGATCGTCCGTTCGGCGGTGAACAACGAGTCCGCGGCGGCGGTCTTCCGGCGCCTGATCGCCACCCAGCTGCTGCGCCGCATCGCCCGGCAGCTGGAGGTCCCGGACCCGGAGCTGCGGGCGGAACTGGCGGCGGCGCAGCTGGTAGGGGTCGCGATGCTGCGGTACGTGATCAAGGTGGAGCCGCTGGCGTCGGCGGACCCGGAACAGGTCATCGCGAGGATCGCCCCGGTGGTCCAGAGCCACCTCACGAGCCCCTGACCAGGTTCGCACCCCACACCGCGCCCCACCCACCCCCGCACCTCCCGAGCCTCACACCCCGAGCCTCACACCCCGAGCCCCACACCCCCGAGCCCCGTCCCCACACCACCAGAGCACCCCCGCCCTAGCCCCACCCCCCGAACCCCACCCGCCACCCATAACCGCCCGCCGAGACACCCATCCCGCATTCCGGACACCCCGTCCGGATCCTGGAGCACGGGCGTAGGCTCGACGGCAGTCATTACTCTCCGAAGGAGCGAGCGACGATGCCCGAGCTGAGGTCCCGCACAGTCACCCACGGCCGCAACATGGCGGGCGCACGCGCCCTTATGCGCGCCTCCGGTGTACCGGGCGCGGACATCGGACGGAAGCCGATCATCGCGGTCGCCAACTCGTTCACGGAGTTCGTGCCGGGCCACACGCACCTCCAGCCGGTCGGCCGGATCGTCAGCGAGGCCATCACGGCCGCGGGCGGCATCCCCCGGGAGTTCAACACCATCGCGGTGGACGACGGCATCGCGATGGGCCACGGCGGCATGCTGTACTCGCTGCCGTCCCGCGACCTGATCGCGGACAGCGTCGAGTACATGGTCGAGGCGCACTGCGCGGACGCCCTGATCTGCATCTCGAACTGCGACAAGATCACCCCCGGCATGCTGATGGCCGCCCTGCGGCTGAACATCCCGACGGTCTTCGTCTCCGGCGGCCCGATGGAGTCCGGCCGGGCGACCCTGGTCGACGGCACCGTCCGCACGCTGGACCTCGTCGACGCGATCTCGGACGCGGTGAACGACAAGATCTCGGACGAGGACATCCTCCGTATCGAGGAGAACGCCTGCCCGACCTGCGGCTCCTGTTCCGGCATGTTCACCGCCAACTCGATGAACTGCCTCACGGAGGCCATCGGCCTGTCCCTGCCGGGCAACGGCTCGGTGCTGGCCACGCACACCGCCCGCAAGGGCCTGTACGAGGACGCCGCGCGCACGGTCATGGACGTGACCCGCCGCTACTACGAGCAGGACGACGAGTCGGTCCTGCCGCGCAACGTCGCCACCCTCGCGGCCTTCGAGAACGCGATGGCGCTGGACATCGCCATGGGCGGCTCGACGAACACGATCCTGCACCTGCTGGCCGCGGCCCAGGAGGCGGGCGTCCCCTTCGGCCTGGAGGAGATCAACGAGGTCTCGCGCCGCGTGCCCTGCCTCGCCAAGGTCGCGCCGAACGTCGCCAAGGACCGTACGTACTACATGGAGGACGTCCACCGCGCGGGCGGCATCCCGGCCCTGCTGGGCGAGCTGCACCGGGCCGGCCTCCTGAACGAGGACGTGCACTCGGTGCACAGCCCGTCGCTGTCGGACTGGCTGAAGACGTGGGACGTGCGCGGCGGCTCCCCGTCGCCGAAGGCCGTCGAGCTGTGGCACGCGGCCCCCGGCTGCGTCCGCTCCGCCGAGGCCTTCTCCCAGTCGGAGCGCTGGGAGGCCCTGGACGAGGACGCGGAGAACGGCTGCATCCGCTCGGCGGAGCACGCGTACTCCAAGGACGGCGGTCTGGCGGTCCTGAAGGGGAACCTGGCCGTGGACGGCTGCGTCGTGAAGACGGCGGGCGTCGACGAGTCGATCTGGACGTTCGAGGGCCCGGCGGTCGTCTGCGAGTCGCAGGAGCAGGCCGTCGAGAAGATCCTGAACAAGCAGATCACGCACGGCGACGTGGTGGTCATCCGCTACGAGGGCCCCAAGGGCGGCCCCGGCATGCAGGAGATGCTCTACCCGACGTCGTTCCTCAAGGGCCGCGGACTGGGCAAGACCTGCGCGCTGATCACGGACGGCCGTTTCTCCGGCGGCACGTCGGGCCTGTCGATCGGGCACGCCTCGCCCGAGGCGGCGTCCGGCGGCACCATCGCCCTCGTCGAGGACGGGGACCGCATCCGGATCGACATCCCGAACCGCTCGATCGAGCTGCTCGTCTCCGACGCCGACCTGGCGGCCCGCCGCGAGGCGCTGAACGGCGTGTACGCGCCCGTCGGCCGTGAGCGCAAGGTCTCCGCCGCGCTGCGCGCCTACGCGGCGATGGCCACGAGCGCGGACAAGGGCGCAGTCCGGGACGTGTCGAAGCTCGGCTGACGCCCCGGATCCGGGCCACGCCCGCCACAAGGTAGACGTGAAGGGGGCCGCTCCTCGGGGGAGCGGCCCCCTTCACGTATCTCGGTGCCCGCCGCCTTCCCAGCCGTCGGCCCGGAGCCGCCCCCAGCCGCAACGCACCCTGCTTACGAGCCACCGCACCGCACCACGGAGGCGCAAAGCCCCCGAAGCGCGCCCCCGAACGTCCCCGGAACGCGCCTCCGAAACGCCCGCGGAGGCGCCCCTCACCACCCAGCCGGATCGCCTCCCGGCACGGCGAACACGGTCCCGTCCGGTGCGCCGGCGAAGACGCGGCCGTCGGCCACCGAGGGTGCCGGGAGCTGGGCGACGACCCGGTCGGAGTGGGCGCCGAGCCGGATCGAGGTCTGCCCGACGAGCCGGCCCACGCGGGTGTCCACGGCGAGCAGCCGCCCGTCCGCGGAGGTGAAGTACACGTGCTGGGCGTCGGCGACCGGCGTGGAGCCCCGGCTCACGGACGTCTCCAGCCGCCACCGCTGCTTCAGCGTGTCCAGGTCGACGGCGACCATGCCACCGCCGGTGGCCAGCAGGTAACCGGTGTCGCCGCGCACGGCGGCCTGGGCCTGCGGGAGCGCCACGGCGAGGGGGACCCGGCGCGAGGCGTCGGTGCGGGGGTCGTACCTGACGACGGCGTTCGTCTCGCCGTTCAGGTCGGCGGCGGTCAGGACGAGCGCGCCCCGCCGCGTGCCGACCGGCGTCAGCTGGCCGTCCAGCCGGGTGTCCCAGCGCACCTCGCCGGTCGCCGGGTCCACCGCGGTGACGTGCGTACGCGATCCGTCGGCCGCCAGGCTCGTGGCGTACGCGGGCCCGTTGCCGGGGAAGGAGACGACGGACGGCGAGAGGTGCCCGGGCAGCCGGTGGCTCCAGCGCTTCTCTCCCGAGGCGCCGTCGAGCCCGGTGAGCGTCCCGTCGGCGCCGGTGAGCAGGACGGTGCCGCCCGCGTGCCCCACCCCGTTGTACGCCGAGAGGTCCAGCTTCCAGCGCGTCCTGCCCGTGGCGGGGTCGAGCGCCTCCAGCCGCCGGCCCTCGTGCGTCACGGAGTGCACCAGCCCGCCCGACACGGCCGGCGGCGGCACGGGGCCTCCCGGCTCGCCGGAGGTGCCGTCGCGCTCCTCGGAGGGGTGCTGCCACAGCACCCGGCCGTCGGCCGGGTCGAGCGCGGAGACCAACCCCGGCTGGGCGCAGAACAGTTGCTTGGAGGCGTAGGCGCACTGAGGCGTCCCGAAGGGCTCACCGGAGACGGGGGCCGCACGGGAGCCGTCGGGCCCGTCGACGCCGGACGGGTCGGTGCCGCCGCTGCCGGACGGGTCGGCCGCGGGCCTGCTGTCCCAGGCCTCGACGACCGTCGACGCGGACTGGGGCCGGCCGTCGGACGGAGCACCGCCGTCCTCGACGAACAGCTGGTGCGAGACCAGGCCACCGGCCACGGCCAGGGCGACGGCCCCGGCGACGAGGAGCAGTCTCCGCCGCCCCGCGAGTCCACGCGCCAGGCCGGCCCGCGGCTCACCCCGCCGAGGCGGGCCGCCACTCCCCGGACCGCTGCTGCCCCCGCCTCCGCCGTCCGCACGCGAACCCAGCTCACCGAGCCTCCCCGCCCCGGAGCCCTCAGCGCCGAACGCCCCCGCACCGAATCGCCAGTCGTCGGCGTCGGCGTCGGTGTCGCCGGTGCCGGCCTCCCGCGAGCCGTCCGCCGGACCGTCCGCGCCCGTCGGGCTCGACGGCATCGCGCGCTGGGCCGGTATGAACGCCTGGGTGTCGTACGAGGCGGCCACCGAGCGCAGTTCCCGCATGAGTTCGTCGGGGGTGGGCCGGTCCTCCGGCTCCTTGGCCAGGCAGCGCGCGACGAACGGCGCGAGGTTCTCCGGCACTCCGGTCAGGTCGGGCTCGTCGTGCACGACCTGGTACGCGACGACGTACGGGCTGTCCGAGTCGAAGGGGCCGCGGCCGGTCGCCGCGTGCACCATCACCGACCCGAGGGCGAAGATGTCCGCCGCCGGTCCCACCTCCCGCGGGCGCCGGAACTGCTCGGGCGCCATGAAGGGCGGGGTGCCGATCAACTTGCCGGTCTCGGTGCGCAGTTCGCTGTCCGATGGCCGGGAGATGCCGAAGTCGATGACCTTGGGGCCGTCGTCGGCGAGCAGGACGTTGCTCGGTTTGAGGTCGCGGTGCACGACGCCCACCCGGTGGATGTCCCGCAGGGCCTCGGCGAGTCCGGCCATCAGGCGGCGCAACTGCCCGGTGGGCATGGGCCCGTTCCGCTTCACGTGCTCGGCGAGGGTCGGCCCGGGGATGAACAGGGTGGCCATCCACGGGCGCCCGCCGTCGGCGTCCGCGTCGACGACGGGCGCGGTGAACGCGCCGCTCACCCGGCGCGCGGCGGCGATCTCCTGCCGGAACCGGCCCCTGAACTCGGGGTCCCTGGCGAACTCGGCGTGCACGACCTTCACCGCGAGCCGCAGCCCCGACTCACTGCGCGCCAGGTGCACGACGCCCATACCGCCGGACCCGAGGCGTTCTTCCAGGTGGTACTGACCGGCGTACTCGGGAAGTTCCGCTTCCGCATCCGCTCCGGTGTTCCGCTGTGGCGCCATGGACCCACCCCCGTGCTGTTCGTCCGCGCGCGCGACGCACGGAGCCTAGTCGATGCTTCGTGCGATACAGAGGCGGCTTGCTAGCCTCCGCGTGCGACAGGTGAACATCTGTGCCTGGCGTGATGTCGACGGCGTCCGTGAGGCGCGTGCGACGTCCCATGTCAGATTCAACGGGGGAGGCCTTCATGGCTGTTGACCGCATCGAGAGCACCGAAGAGGAGAGCGCGTCCACGACGGCGGCCGCGAACACCACGGCGGCCGCGAGCACGATGGCGGCGGCGCTCACGTACTACCCGATCGCACCCGGGACCACGGTGAACGTCCGCAGCGGCCCCGGCACCTCGTACCGCATCGTCCGGGTCCTGCCCGAGGGCTCCCGGGTGGCGATCTTCTGCCAGCGTCCGGGCGAGACGATCAGCGGCCCGTACGGCACGACGAACATCTGGGACAACATCGCGAGCGGCGAGTACGTCTCGGACGCGTACGTGAGGACCGGCAGCGACGGGTACGTCGCCCCGCGCTGCGGCTGAGCACCGGTGGGCGGGGTTCGCGGGGTACCGGGTCGCCGGGGCGATAATCGTCGCGTGAGTGACGAGACCGGTACCCCCGCGGGCCCCCAGCCCGAGCCCATCCGTTTCTTCGGGACGACGTGGGTGGAGCACGACGGCGGCTACGCGGCCCGCCGGGCCGGCGTGGCCGCCGGCTCCCTGGCCGCCGCGGTCGCCGCCTGCTTCGTCCTGCGCTTCGCCTACCAGGGCCTCGCGATCGCGGACGTCGGCCGGCTGGTGACGCTGCTGCTCGTGGTGATGTTCGCGGTGTGCAGCGCGCTCGCGTTCCGCCACACCCTGGAGACGTTCTCCAAGCGCCCCGACCCCGACCGGCAGGCCTCGCTGCGCGGGCTTCTCGCGATCGGCTTCATCGGCTCGCTCCTCGCCTACTTCCTCCGCTCCCTCACCGAGGCCCCCGGCGAGCGGCTGCACCGCGAGGAGTTCGAGGCGGCCCGCACCCAGTACGAGCGCCGCTCCAAGCGCCGTACCCGCAACCCCTCCAAGAAGCGGACGGGCTGATCACCCCGCCCGTCCACCGCGACGGACGGGAAAGCACCTCCCACTCGCGCCCCACCCCGGTCACCATGGCCGTATGGCCGCCCCCGCACACGACTCGGACCGCGACGCGAACCCCGCAGCCCCGGCCCACCCCCCTGCGCACCACATCCGGGCGCACTCCTTCAACGCCGCCGCCGCGCAGTACGCCGCGAGCCGCCCCTCCTACCCGCCCGCCCTCCTCGACGCGGTCGAGGACCTGGCGGGCCGCCCCCTCGCCGGCTCCCGGGTCGTCGACGTCGGAGCGGGTACGGGGATCGCGACCACGCTGCTGCGCGAGAGGGGCGCGGACGTGGTCGCCGTCGAACCCGGCGCGGGCATGGCGGCCGAATTCCGCCGCACCCTTCCCGACGTCCCGCTCGTACGCGGCGACGGCAACGCGCTCCCGCTCGCCGACGCCTGCGCCGACCTCCTCACCTACGCGCAGGCCTGGCACTGGACCGACCCGGCCCGGGCGGTACCGGAGGCGATGCGCGTACTGCGCCCCGGCGGCGCCCTCGCGCTGTGGTGGAACATGGACGCGCAGGACGTCCCGTGGATCGCCGCCCAGGCGGGCCGGGTGGAGCGCCGCTTCGGGGCCGGCATCGGCAAGAAGAGCGGCGGCGGCCCGCGCGCCGAGCTGGCGTTCACCGGCGCGCCGCGCGTCCCCGACTTCGCTCAGCGCCGGGTCCGCTGGAGCCGCACCGTCCCCCTCGACACCCACCTCGCCAACATCGGCAGCCACTCCCTCTTCCTGGTCCTCGGCGAAGAGGGCACCGCGGCCTTCCTCGCCGAGGAGCGCGCCCACCTCCTGGAGGTCTTCCCGCACGGCCAGGTCGAAGAGGTCTACGACGTCATGCTGATCGTCGCCACCCGCCCCTGACCCCGTACGCACCTCCGGCGCGAGCCCGGACACCGCGGACCCGTACGCCCGTACGCCCCGCCCGTCCCGCACTCGCGCCCGTGCCCGCAGCCCCTGCGCGCCCAGGCGACTCGACCCCGCACACGCGCTCCCGCCCCTGACCCCGCCCAGCCCGCCGGCCCTCCCGAGCCCCGGTCTCCGCGCGCCCTCCGCCGTGCGGACCCCGGGGCTCGACGCACTCCCGCCCCCGGTGACCGAGCGCATCACCCGTCGAACACCCGTCCCCGGCCTTGACGCCCGAGCCCCCGGAGGCGCGATAATCAGCACATGATGAATATCGGCCCCCGTCCGCCCGACGGCACCCCCGGCACGCCGTCGCCGGACGACGTCTCCGCCCCCGCCGTCCGCGCCGAGGGACTCACGGTCGTACGCGGCACCCGCACGGTCCTGCGAGGGCTCGACTTCGCCGTCCCGCGCGGCCAGATCACCGGGTTGCTCGGCCCCTCCGGCTGCGGCAAGTCGACCCTGATGCGCGCGGTCGTAGGCACCCAGGCCAAGGTGTCCGGCACCCTTGAGGTCCTGGGTCGCCCCGCGGGCGACGCCACCCTCCGCTCCCGGATCGGCTACGTCACCCAGGCCCCCTCGGTCTACGACGACCTGTCGGTCCGGCAGAACCTCGACTACTTCGCCGCGATCCTCGACCCGGGCCGGGCCGCCGCCGACCGCCGCCACGAGCGCGTCAGCCAGGCCGTCGCCGAGGTGGACCTCACCTCGCACGCCGACTCCCTGGCCGGCAACCTGTCCGGCGGCCAGCGCAGCCGGGTCTCCCTCGCCGTCGCCCTCCTCGGCACCCCCGAACTCCTCGTCCTCGACGAACCGACCGTCGGCCTCGACCCCGTGCTGCGCCGCGACCTGTGGAACCTGTTCCACTCCATCGCCGCCGACCGCGGCGCCACCCTCCTCGTCTCCTCGCACGTCATGGACGAGGCCGAGCGCTGCCACCGGCTGCTCCTGATGCGCGAGGGCGAGATCCTCGGCGGGGGCACCTCCCGGCCGGAGGACGGCGGAGAGACCCCCGACGCCCTGCGCGAGCGCACCGGCTCCGACACCGTCGAGGCCGCCTTCCTCCACCTGGTCGACGAGGCGGTCGCCGCCGGCAAGAAGTCCTCGACACCCGTTCCCGCCACCCAGGCCCGGAACGGCGACCGGCCCCGCAAGGAGACCGCCCGATGAGCACCGCGACCGACACCCGCCCCGGCACCGGTCCGGCGACCCGTCCGAGCGCCCTGAACCTCTCCCGCACCACCGCGACCGCGACCCGCGTCCTGCGCCAGCTCCGCCACGACCCCCGCACCATCGCGCTGATGGTCCTCGTCCCGTGCGTGATGCTCCTGCTGCTGCGCTACGTGTTCGACGGCAGCCCGCGCACCTTCGACTCCATCGGCGCCTCGCTGCTCGGGGTCTTCCCGCTGATCACGATGTTCCTCGTCACCTCCATCGCCACCCTGCGCGAACGCACCTCCGGCACCCTCGAACGCCTCCTCGCCATGCCCCTCGGCAAGGGCGACCTCATCGCCGGCTACGGCCTCGCCTTCGGAGCCGTCGCGATCGTCCAGTCCGCGCTCGCCACCGGACTCGCCGTCTGGATCCTCGGCCTGGACGTCACCGGCTCACCCTGGCTGCTCCTGCTGGTCGCCCTGCTCGACGCGCTCCTCGGCACGGCCCTCGGCCTCTTCGTCTCGGCCTTCGCCGCCTCGGAGTTCCAGGCGGTCCAGTTCATGCCGGCGGTGATCTTCCCCCAGCTCCTCCTCTGCGGCCTGTTCACCCCGCGCTCCGAGATGCACCCCGCCCTGGAAGCCGTCTCCGACGTCCTCCCCATGTCCTACGCCGTCGACGGAATGAACGAGGTCCTCAGGCACACCGACCTGACGGCCACCTTCGTCCGCGACGTCCTGATCGTCGCGGGCTGCGCCCTGCTGGTCCTGGGCCTCGGCGCCGCCACCCTCCGCAGGCGAACCTCGTAGCAGGGGCCGCGACCCCGGCGCGCGTCCCGCCCAACGGACGGCGAAGCCCTCCCGGCACCCCGGGTGCGAGGATGGACCCCGGACGACGCACCCTCGGGAGGGCACCCGCACATGAGCCAGAAAGTCGCAGTCCTCGGCACCGGCAAGATCGGCGAAGCGCTGCTCAGCGGCATGATCCGAGCCGGCTGGGCGCCCGCCGACCTGCTGGTCACCGCCCGCCGCCCCGAGCGCGCCAGGGAACTCCACGAGCGCCACGGCGTCACCCCGGTCGGCAACGCCGAGGCGGCCAAGACCGCGGACACCCTCATCCTCACGGTCAAGCCGCAGGACATGGGAAGCCTCCTGGACGAACTCGCCCCGCACGTCCCGGTCGACCGCCTCG
Source organism: Streptomyces sp. NPDC005496 (assembly GCF_042872045.1). NCBI lineage: Bacteria > Bacillati > Actinomycetota > Actinomycetes > Kitasatosporales > Streptomycetaceae > Streptomyces > Streptomyces sp. NPDC005496. Next base: position 2,276 of record NZ_JBIAJQ010000005.1, on the reverse strand, counting down.
TCATCAGCGGCGCCGCGGGCATCCCCACCTCGTTCTTCGAGGAGCGCCTCACCCGGGGCACCCCCGTCGTCCGCGTCATGACGAACACCCCCGCGCTGGTCGACGAGGCGATGTCCGTCATCTCCGCCGGCAGCCACGCCACCGCCGAGCACCTCGCCCACGCCGAGGAGATCTTCGGCGCCGTGGGCAAGACGCTCCGCGTCCCGGAGTCCCAGCAGGACGCCTGCACCGCGCTCTCCGGCTCGGGACCCGCGTACTTCTTCTACCTGGTCGAGGCCATGACGGACGCCGGCATCCTGCTCGGCCTGCCCCGCGACAAGGCCCACGACCTGATCGTCCAGTCCGCGATCGGCGCCGCCGTGATGCTCCGCGACAGCGGCGAGCACCCCGTGAAGCTCCGCGAGAACGTCACGTCCCCCGCGGGCACCACGATCAACGCCATCCGCGAGCTGGAGAACCACGGCGTGCGCGCGGCCCTCATCGCCGCGCTGGAAGCGGCCCGCGACCGCAGCCGCGCCCTCGCCTCCGGCAGCAGCTGACGCCGCCGGGGCCGGGGGACGCCCCCGGCCCCGGATCCAGCACCGGCCCCGGCTACCCGGCCGCAGGCAGCAGCCCGATCGCCCGGTACGCCGCGTCCACCGTCGGCCGCGCCAGCTCCCTGGCCCGCTCCGCACCCCGCCGCAGCACGTCGTCCACGTGGGCGGGATCCGCGCACAGCGCCTGGTGCCTCTCCCGCACGGGCCGCAGCACCTCGACCACCGCCTCGGCGGTGTCCTTCTTCAGCGCGCCGTACGACCGGTACTCCCCGCTCAGCGCCTCGGGGCTCCCGCCGGTGCAGCTCGCGAGGATCTCCAGCAGGTTGGCGATCCCGGGCTGCTTCTCCCGGTCGTACGCCACATCCTGGCCGCTGTCCGTGACGGCCCGCGCGACCTTCTTCCGCACGGTGTCGGGCTCGTCGAGCAGGTACACGATCCCGGGCCCGGAGTCGTCGCTCTTCCCCATCTTCGAAAGCGGTTCCTGGAGGTTCATGACCCGCGCCGCGACCTCGGGGCGCGTGGCCCGCGGCACCACGAACGTGTGCCCGTACCGCTGGTTGAAGCGCACGGCGAGATCACGCGTCAGCTCGACATGCTGGGTCTGGTCGTCCCCGACCGGCACCTCGTCCGTCCCGTACGCCAGGATGTCCGCCGCCATCAGCGCGGGATACGTGAGCAGCGACAGCCGCACACTCCCGCCCCGCGCCCGTTCCCGGGCGGCCTTCTCCTTGTACTGGATCATCCGTCGCATCTCCCCGTCGGTCGCGACGCACTCCAGCAGGTACGACAGCCGCGTGTGCTCGTCCACATGACTCTGTACGAACACGGTGCACAGCTCGGGATCCAGCCCCGACGCCAGCAGCAGCGTGGCCGCCTGCCTGCTGAGTCTGCGCACGCGCGCCGGATCGTGGTCCACGGTCAGCGCGTGCAGGTCCACGACACAGAACAGGGCGTCGGCCCGGTGCTGGTCGACCTCGGCCCACCGGCGCACGGCCCCCAGATAGTTCCCCAGCGTCAGATGCCCGGTCGGCTTGATCCCGCTGAAGATGCGCGTCATCTCTCCACCTCCTGGTCGAGACCGCCGCGTCCGCCGGCCGGTCCTCCCGGAGGGAGACACAAAAACGGCCGCCGAGGCGGCGGCCGTTGGGTGCATACGTGAGCACGGCCGCCCTCAGGCGGCCCACCACTGCTGGGTGCACGCATGCGTAGTCATGGGTCGAGCGTACGCCTGCGAGCCGCCCTGAGGAGCGGAGTTGACACGCCTCCACCCCCTACGTAATGTTCTCCGGGCTGTCCGACGTGAGCGCCGACTCCGGTCGGTCCCCGGACAGCCATTCCGCAGCAAGCACTCAACGAACGACGTTCAGTCGTCGCGTTGTTTCCATGCGCGTTTGCGAAATGAGGAATCCGCGTTCGAAAGGACGCCGGCCCGATTAGCTCGGGAGCCGAGATTCCGCTAAAGTCTCACTCGTCGGAACGGCCCGAAAGCCGTGAGGACAAGCCCCCTGACTGGGAATCAGGCCCGAAAGGATCTGATAGAGTCGGAACCGCCGGAAAGGGAAACGCGAAAGCGGAAACCTGGAAAGCACCGAGGAAATCGGAACCGGAAACGGTCTGATAGAGTCGGAAACGCAAGACCGAAGGGAAGCGCCCGGAGGAAAGCCCGAGAGGGTGAGTACAAAGGAAGCGTCCGTTCCTTGAGAACTCAACAGCGTGCCAAAAATCAACGCCAGATATGTT